>NZ_NOKT01000005.1 GCF_002237655.1 Streptomyces sp. XY006 | reverse complement strand
CCCCCCAGGTCATCCGTTCGACAGGGGGGAACAGTCATGCCGGGCCCGGAGGCCAGCGGCCCTCTTGCAGGACCGCGGAAAACATAACGGGGGGGCGACCGGCGCTGCCGGCGAGATCGGATCCACTGTGCTGGCCGCGGATATGAGCCACCTATCGCGCCGTTATCGCGGTTGACGTCGGTGAACTCGGCGAGCGGGCGGCGACCCGAACCGAGCGCGTCCCGCACCGCGCGGCCGATCAGGGCCGGTCCGACGCGTCGGTCGATGGCTCGGCAGGACAGCTGCAGGCGCTTGAGCAGGCTGGTGCGTTCGTCGCGCTCGCTCAGTGCGAGGCCGAGCGCGCCCGGGAGCCGAACCGGCTCTCCGTACTCGCGACGGGCACCTGGTGGGCCGCGGAGCCGCACAGGTCCCGCGGTCGGCCCGCCCGTAGGTGCGGGCGGTGGTGCTCGACCGGCGTGTCCGGCGGCGCCGTCAGAGGTCGCCGGAGTGGCCGAGCCCCGTCAGCGCGCCGACCGGGTCGAGGTCGGGGGTGCCGCGCGGCCACCAGTCGTCGCGGCCCGGCTCGGATTCGTACGCGTACCACAGGCCGTCGCGGCCGAGGCGGAGCTGGAGGTGGCCATGAGGGTGCGTGAGGTGGTTGCGCCAGGGGCGGAAGGCGGGCAGGTCGGCGGCGAGGAGCAGGGGGCGGGCCCGGTCGAACCGGCCGGCCGGCGGGTCCCAGGGCTCCTCCAGTACGGCGAGGCCCTCCAGTCCGCCCTGCCGCCAGGCGGCGACCGCGCGGGCCAGGTCGGCGGGTGTACGGCCGGCCGCGGCGGCGAGGGAGGAGTACAACGCCCGGCTGCCGGCGGTGAGGCCCGAACCGGGACGGGCCGCGGCCAGGCGGACCGCGTCCTGCCACAACGTGAGCTGCCCGACCGGGTCACGGCCGCTGGTGAGCAGGGCGTGGGCGCGGGCGGCGGCGTCCGTGGCCAGCTGGTCCAGGGCGAAGGGGTCCGGACCTCCGGGGGACGCCGGGTAGGCCGGGGGCTGCTCCGGGTGCGCGGGCGGGGGCAGGGGCGCGGGGAGGGGCGGCAGGGTGCGCGGCTGGAGCGCCTCCTTGGCCCGCACGCCGGGCAGCGGCGCCGGTTCCCTGTCCTGCGCGGCGCGGGCGGCGCGGGTGGCGCTGAGCCGGGACAGCGCGTCGAGCAGCTCCCGCTCGCCCCGGCCGCGCAGCAGGAGCAGCACGAACGGGTCGGCGTCGAGCAGCCGGGCGGTCTGGTAGCAGAGGGCGGCGGCGTGTTTGCAGGGGTGACCGCGGTCGGGGCAGCTGCACCGGGGCTCCAGGTCGCCGGGGCCGGGCAGCAGGGGGACCCCGCCCTGCGCCAGGGACTGGGGCATCTCCTTGTCGAGCAGTGCGGCGATGTGCCCGGGCCGGTCCGCCGCGGCCTCCAGGAAGCGGTCCCAGTCGGAGTCGTCGAGCGTGCGCAGCCGCACCTGGACGCGGTAGGGCCGGGGGCGGCTGCCCTGTACGTACGCCAGCACGAGGCCGGGCGTCACCGTGATGGCGTCCACGTGCCCCTGCTCGGCGTACCCCCGCCCGCGCTCCAGCCGCTTGACGTCCAGCGCGCCCTGCTCCAGCGCGGACACCCAGGCGTTCCCCCACCAGCTCTCGGCGAACCGGTCCCCCTCCCGGGCCGGAAAGGCGGGGAACGTACGCCGCAGGTCACTGTCCCGCCCGGGTGCGGCCATGGAGCGGGGAGTGGTGGATGCGGCAGGACCGTCGGTGCGGGGGGTGGCCGTTTCCACGCCCCAGTGCGGCGGCACGGGTGGCGCCATCGGGGCGCCGCGTTCGAGAGCGGAGCCCGAAGTTGTGTCTGCGGCCGGGCTCGGCGACACACCAGGCTCGTACGCCCCACCCGCGATCGGCGACGGCCCGGGGCCGTGATCCGAGCCCGGAGCCCCTTCCGCGGTCGGCGGAGAGGTCGGCGATACGCCGGGGGCGGGCACGCCCGGCATGGTTCTCCGCGGCGGCGATACACCGGTGCCGGGCACTCCGGGCGTCGTTCCCGGCGTCGGCGGATGTTCGGAACCCGGAGCTTGGTCCTGAGGCGTCCCGCTCCTGGCCCCGGCAGTGGAAGCCGCGGAACCCCGGGGCGCTGCCGGGCTCTCCGTCGGGTCCTCCGCTTCCCCGCCCTCCGGCTGCGATCGCGCACCCCCGTGCAGCAGCCCGGTCAGGCGCGACGGCGCACCGCCCCGACCGGCCCGCTCCCCGCTCTCGGACGGCGACGCCTCCGGCTCCTCCGGCAGGTCCGGCAGGTCCGGCATCCGGAAGGCGTCCGACAGCAGCCGCCGTACGTCGGGGTCTCCCCCGCCGGCGCCGTGGTCACGGGCCCGCCGGACTGCCGCCGCCCTGTCGTCCACGAGCTTCTGCCGGGCCCGGCGCCTGCGCCGGGCACCCTCCCGCTCGGTCTCCTCCCGGGCCCGCCGCGCGTCGTCCCGTGCCGCGCGCAGCGCCTCGCGCGCGACATCCGCGGCGCGGGCCCCCGACCGGCCGGTCTCAGCGCTCGAAGCCTCCTCGTGTTCCGTCCCGTCGGTCTCCCTCTCCGTCTCTCCTTCGGTCCCCCCGTCGGTCTCCACCCCGGTGGGCACGTCGGTCGGCACGTCGGTCGGCACGTCGGTTGGCACGTCGGTGGGCACGTCGGCCGGGCCGGGCGCGGCAGGGCCCATCTGCGGGCCGCCGGACGCTTCCGGCTCCCCGCCGCCCGCAGCGGTGCCGGTGTCCTGCCCCACCCCGGTGTCGCGCGCCGCGCCCTCCTCGCCGGCCCTGGCGTCGTCGTCACCCGTGCCGCTCCCCCGGTGCTGCGACACCGCCTTCCGCAGCGCCTCGCGGGCGACGTCGCCGGGGCGCGGGGCCGGTCCGCCCCCGGGCTCCCCGCCCGGAGAACCCGAGCTACCCGGGGCGCCCGCAGAGGCCGTCGTGCCGGAGTCCGTGCCCGGGTCCTGGGCCGCCCGGGACCTGGCCTCGCGCAGGGCGCGGCGGGCCTCGTCGGCCGGACGGCCGCTCATGGCGTGCTCCCCGGGAACGGGCGGTGGCGGGGCGTCATGCCGGCCTCCGCAGGGACACCAGGTCCGACAGCTCACGGTCGGTCAGTTCGGTGAGGGCCGACTCGCCGGAGCCGAGGATCGCGTCGGCGAGGGCACGCTTGGCCTGGAGCATCTCGGCGATGCGGTCCTCGACCGTGCCCTCGGTGATGAGGCGGTGGACCTGGACCGGCTGGGTCTGGCCGATGCGGTAGGCACGGTCGGTGGCCTGCTCCTCGACGGCCGGGTTCCACCAGCGGTCGAAGTGCACGACGTGGCCCGCGCGGGTGAGGTTCAGGCCGGTGCCCGCCGCCTTGAGGGACAGCACCAGCACCGGGGTCGAACCCGCCTGGAAACGGTCGACCATACGCTCCCGCTCCGGGACCGGGGTGCCGCCGTGCAGGAGGTCGACCGGGACGGCACGGCCGGCCAGGTGGGAGGTGATCAGGCGGGCCATGCCGACGTACTGCGTGAAGACCAGGGCGGAGCCGTCCTCCGCCAGCAGCGTGTCCAGCAGCTCGTCCAGCAGGGCGAGCTTGCCGGAGCGGGCGGCGAGCCGGTCGCTCGGCCCCGCGTGCTGCTCCTTCAGGTACAGCGCCGGGTGGTCGCAGATCTGCTTCAGCGACGTCAGCAGCTTCAGCACCAGGCCCCGGCGCGCCATGCCCTCGGCCGTCTCGATGGCGAGCATCGACTCGCGCACCACCGCCTCGTACAGCGCGGCCTGTTCGCGCGTGAGCGGGACGGGGTGGTCGGTCTCGGTCTTGGGCGGCAGTTCGGGGACGATGCCCGGGTCGGACTTCCTGCGGCGCAGCAGGAAGGGACGGACCAGACGGGCCAGGCGCTCCACCGCCTGCTCGTCCTCGCCGGACTCCACGGCCCGGGCGTGCCGGGCGCGGAAGGACTTCAGCGGGCCGAGGAGGCCCGGGGTCGTCCAGTCGAGCAGGGCCCACAGCTCCGAGAGGTTGTTCTCGACCGGCGTGCCCGTGAGGGCGACCCGCGCGGGGGCGGGGAGCGTGCGCAGCGCCTTGGCCGTGGCCGAGTAGGGGTTCTTGACGTGCTGCGCCTCGTCGGCGACGACCATGCCCCAGGCCTGCTCGGCCAGGGCGGACGCGGCCGAGCGCATCGTGCCGTAGGTGGTGAGGACGAAACCGCCGTCCAGGCCGGTCAGGCTGCGGTCCGGGCCGTGGAAGCGGCGGACGGGGACGCCGGGGGCGAAGCGGTTGATCTCACGCTGCCAGTTGCCGAGGAGCGAGGCCGGGCAGACCACCAGGGTCGGTTCGCGGCGGGCCCGCTTGAGGTGCAGCGCGATGAGCGTGACGGTCTTGCCGAGGCCCATGTCGTCGGCGAGGCAGCCGCCGAGACCGAGGGAGGTCATCAGGTCCAGCCAGGCCAGGCCGCGGAGCTGGTAGTCGCGCAGGGTGGCGTGCAGGCCGGGCGGCGGGTCGGCCGGGCGGATCCCGGCGGTCAGGCGGTCGCGCAGGGCGGCCAGGGCGCCGACCGGCACGGCCTCGACGGTCTCGCCGTCCACCTCGGCCGTGCCGGTGAGCGCGACGGACAGGGCGTCCACCGGGTCGAGCAGTCCGAGGTCCCGCTTGCGGGCCTTGCGGACGAGGGCCGGATCGACCAGCACCCAGCGGTCCCGCAGCCGGACGACCGGCCGGTGCGCCTCGGCGAGGGCGTCCATCTCGGCGTCCGTGAGCGGGTCGCCGCCGAGCGCGAGCTGCCAGCGGAAGCCGAGGAGGTCCTCGCTCTCGAAGAAGCCGGTGCCGTCGGTCGCCGAGCCGGGCGCGGGACGGACCACCGCCGTGGCGGACAGGTCCTGGGCGAGGTCCCGCGGCCAGTGCACGGCGACGCCTGCCGCGGCGAGCCGGGTGGCGGCGATCCCGAGCAGGTCGGTCAGCTCCTCCTCCGTCAGGGCCAGCACATCGGGCACGTCCTGCTCGGAGAGCCGGTCGAGCGGCGGCCAGACGCGGGCGGCGCGGCGGACGGCGAGGGCCGCGTCGACGCGCGCGCGGGGGCCGAAGGCGTCGTCGGCCTCGCCCGCCCACAGGGCCGCCGCGTCGGCCACGAGGGTGGGGTCGGCGAGGCTGTGCACCTGTACGACGGCCGCGCCGGCGCTGCGCGCGCCGCCGTCGGGGGTGTCGTCGAACAGGTCGTAGGCCGAGAGGTCCAGGCGGAGCGAGATCCGCACGCCCGCGTCCATGCCGGCGGCGACCTCGGCGGCCCAGTCGTGGGCGCCGGGCAGCCGGGTGGCCTGGCGGGCGGCGAAGGGACGGCCGGTGGCGTGGGGCGCGGCCGGGGTGCGCGGCAGCGTGTCGGCGACCGCGTCCAGGAAGGCGCGCACGAGCGCTTCCGGCTCGGGCAGGCGGATCGGGCCCGGGCCGGGCAGCGGGACCGCGTGCCCCTCGTACGGCAGGGCGGCGGCCACCGCGCGCAGGTGCGCGATGTCGTCGGGGTCGAGGGGGCCGGCGCGCCAGGCGTCGTGTCCCGTGGCGGTGAGGCCGGGCAGCAGCCGGCCGCGCGCGGTCAGCCGCAGGGCGTGCAGGGCGGCCGCGCCCCAGCAGGCGGTGGCGGGGTGGGCCGCCGGGTCGTGCCGGGCACGCACCAGCAGCGGCAGGGCCGTCTCCAGCGGCAGGGACAGCGCCGGGGCGGTATGCCGGCGAACGGCCGCCCCGCGCCGCCGCACGACGGTCAGCTCCGTGACACCGCTCGCTTCGGCATCACCGCTCACTTCCCGGGCGTCGGCCGCTTCCCGGGCGTCGGCCGGCCCGGCGTCACCGGCGGGCTCCCGGTCGCCGGCCGGTCCACGCGCACCGGCCGGTCCACGCGCACCGGCCGGCTCCCCGGCCCCGCCCGGCTCCGTGGCGCCGACGGGCAGCGGTCCGCCTTCGGGGTCCCAGAACGCGATGCGGCCCTCGCGTGGGAGCGGCGCGGGCAGGAAGACGGCCGCGAGCCGGAGCGGGACCGTCGCGTCGCCCGCCCGCCCGGTCACCGCCGTCGCGTCGCCCGCCCGCCCGGTCACCGCCGTCGCGTCGCCCGCCCGCCCGGTCACCGCCGTCGCGTCGCCCGCCCGCCCGGTCACCGTCGCCGTGTCGCTCATACGTCCTGCCACCTCCCGCCCGTCCGCCGGATCAGTCGTCTCCGACTCTACGGGCGGGGTCCGACAATCGGCCCCGGGAGCAGGGTCAGGGCACGGTGCGGGACACGACGTACACCCAGGGGTACGCCGGGTTGGACAGGTCGACGACCACGTCGTGTGTCGGGGCCGGGTTCTTCTGCCGGTGGACGAAGCCGTACCAGCCGTCGCCCTGGGGGAACTTCCAGCCGGTGATCCTGCGGTCGCGGGCGCCGATGGTGATGTCGCCCTTCTTCAGGTCCGCGCGGGTCATGCCCAGGCCGGTCAGATAGGCGTCCAGGCCGGCCGTGTTGGTCTCGAACTGGGCGTACAGGCGGCTGGTCTTCCAGTTGTTGGTCTCGTAGTACGCCACGTGCCAGGCCGGGTGCGGGATCGGCACCTGGTAGATGCGGCGCTGGAGCTTGGAGGGCCAGCCCTCGGTGAGGCCGGTGGCCGAGTACTTGGCCTCCTTGTCCTTGCCGCTGTCCCGGCTCTGGTTGGCGGAGATCACCAGATAGCCGGCCGGGATGCCGATGAGCAGCACGATGATCAGCAGGGTGAGCGCCCTGCGGCGGATCATGTGCCGGCGGTCCTCGGCGGGGCGGTCCGGTTCGCCGGGCCAGGGACCCTGGTGGGGCAGCGAGGCGGTCACAGGGTCTCCTGGCTGCTGCGCAGCGACTGCGTGTACCGCTCGTAGCGCTCGTAGCGCTCCACGCGGCGGCGCTTGGCGCGGCGGAAGCGGCGGGCGACCAGGCGCGCGAGGTCGGCGGCGCCGACCATGCCGGCCTCGGGGCCGAGCTGGGCGCGGACGATACGGGCCTCGGGCCGGTAGCCGCGGCCGGTGAGGTGCCGCTTGAAGGCGTCGCGGGCCGGGCCGATCAGCAGGTCGTCGGCGGCCGAGACGCCGCCGCCGATGACGAAGCAGGACGGGTCGAGGGCGGCGGCGAGGTTGGCGATGCCCACGCCGAGCCACTGGCCGATGTCCTGGAGCAGCTCGATGCACATGGCGTCGCCGTCCCGGGCCAGCTCGGTGATCATCGGGCCGGTGATGTCGCCGATGCTGCCCTTGACGTGCTCGATGATCCCGTACGCGACCGGGGAGTCGGCGGCGGCCAGTTCGCGGGCCTCGCGGACCAGGGCGTTGCCGGAGCTGTACTGCTCCCAGCAGCCGCGGTTGCCGCACGGGCAGCGGTGGCCGCCGGGCACGACCTGCATATGGCCGAACTCGCCTGCGACGCCGTACTTGCCGCGCTTGACCTGGCCGTCCTCCAGGATCGCGCCGCCGATGCCGGTGCCGAGGGTGATCATGACCAGGTGGTCCTCGCCGCGGCCGGCGCCGAAGCGCCACTCGGCCCAGGCTGCGGTGTTGGCGTCGTTGTCGACGAGCACCGGCACGGACAGGCGGCTGGCGAGGCGGTCCCTGAGGGGCTCGTTGCGCCAGGACAGGTGGGGGGCGAACAGCACGCGGTTGCGGTCGGCGTCGACCCAGCCGGCCGCGCCGATGCCGACGGCGTGCACGTCGTGCCGGTCGGAGAGGTCCAGGACCAGCTCGGCGATCGTGTCCTCGACGACCTTGGGGCTCTTGGACTTGTCCGGGGTCTCCGTGCGGAGCTTCTCCAGGATGTTGCCGTCGGCGTCGACGACGCCCGCCATCACCTTCGTACCGCCGATGTCGATGCCGACCGTGGGCACGCGGGGTGCCGTGAGGTGCGAGCGGCGCTCCCGGGTGCCGACGGTGCGGAGCACGGTGGCACGGCGGGAACCGATGGGGGCGGTGAAGTCGCGGTAGGTGCTCATCGCGCCCGATTCTGCCTCACGGGAGGCGACGGTGCGGAGCACAGGGGTGGTGCGGATCATCGCCGCGTGCCGGCCGCCGGGGGCTCGTCGCGCGGTTCCCCGCGCCCCTCAACAGCATGACCGTCACGTCCGGACGAGCAACTGGAACTCGAACGAATAGCGCGTCGGGCGGTAGGTGTGTGTGCCGTATTCCACTGCCCGGCCGGTGTCGTCGAACGTCACCCGCTGCATGGTCAGCAGCGGGGCCCCCGTCTCCTCCGCCAGTCGCTCCGCCTCCTCCGTCGTCGCCGCCCGGGCGCCGATGGACTGGCGGGCGCTGTGCAGGGTGATGCCCGCCGACCGCATCAGACGGTAGAGGCCGGTCGTCTCCAGCTGGTCGGTGTCGAGGTCGATCAGGCCGGGCGGCAGGTAGTTGCACAGGTGGGCCATGGGCTCGCCGTGGGCGAGGCGGAGCCGTTCCACGCGGTGGACGTCGCTGTCCTCGGCGACCCCGAGGGCGGCGGCGACCTCGGCGGACGCGGGCACGACCGTGTTGACGAGCACCTTGGTGGCGGGGCGCTGGCCCGCCGCCTCCAGGTCGTCGTAGAGGCTGCTGAGCTCCAGCGGGCGCTTGACCTGGCTGTGCACGACCTGGGTGCCGACGCCGCGGCGGCGGACGAGCAGGCCCTTGTCGACGAGCGACTGGATGGCCTGGCGGACGGTCGGCCGGGACAGCCCGAGCCGGGCGGCGAGCTCGATCTCGTTGCCCAGGAGGCTGCCGGGCGTCAGCGTGCCGTGCTCGATCGCGGCCTCCAGCTGCTGGGACAGCTGGAAGTACAACGGCACGGGGGAACTGCGGTCCACGCTGAGCTCGAGCTGCACGGTCGGGTCCACTTCTGGTTTCGGCACGCGCTGAGCGTAGCCCCGCGCGTTGTTGACGGGAAGTTGTGTAGTCAGATTGTCCGGACATACAGATTGACAGCGGCGGGCCGGGCACGCACTTTGTTTCCATGCGCATCGGCGTCATCGGGACGGGCCGCATCGGCACGATCCATGCGAACACCCTCAGCAGGCACCGCGACGTGGGGTCCTTGATCCTCACGGACGCGGACCCCGCACGGGCCCAGGACCTGGCGCATCGTCTGGGCGAGACGGCGGCGCCCGGCGTGGAGGAGATCTTCCGCTGGGGAGTCGACGCCGTGGTGATCACGACGGCCACGTCCGCCCACGCCGAACTGATCGGTCGGGCAGCACGCTCGGGCCTGCCGGTGTTCTGCGAGAAACCCATCGCCCTGGACCTGCCGGGGACGCTGAGCGCGATCGCCGAGGTCGAGACGGCCGGGACGGTGCTGCAGATGGGCTTCCAGCGCCGCTTCGACACGGGCTACGCCGGTGCGCGCGAGGCCGTGCGCGCGGGCCGGCTGGGGCGGCTGCACACCGTGCGGGCGCTGACCAGCGACCAGGCGCCGCCGCCGGCCGCGTGGCTGCCGGTGTCCGGCGGGCTGTACCGGGACACGCTGATCCACGACTTCGACGTGCTGCGCTGGGTGACGGGCCGGGAGGTGACGGACGTGTACGCGACCGGCTCGGACGCCGGGCCCGCGATGTTCCGCGAGGCCGGGGACGTCGACACCGGCGCGGCGCTGCTCACCCTCGACGACGGCACGCTCGCCACGGTCACCGGTGCCCGGATGAACGGGGCGGGCTACGACGTGCGCATGGAGCTGGCCGGGGAGCGCGACCAGATCGTGGTGGGTCTGGACGACCGCACGCCGATCGCGTCCACCGAGCCGACGGGGCCGCCGGCCGCGGACAAGCCCTGGGCGGGCTTCCTGGAGCGCTTCGGCCCGGCCTACGAGGCCGAGCTGAACGCGTTCGTGGAGGTCGTCCGGGGCGAGCGGGCCAACCCCTGTGACGGGCGGGAGGCCCTGCAGGCGCTGCGGGTCGCCGAGGCGTGCGAGGTGTCGCGCCGGGAGCGCAGGCCCGTACGGCTCGCGGAAATCCCCGGCGGGCCCGCAGCCACGTTCGCCTGAGGACCCCGCCGCTCAGGCATCCTCGTTCTCCTGAGGACCCCGCCGCTCAGGCCTCCTCCTGCTCCTCGTCCAGCAGTCCGGCGTCGTAGGCGAGCAGGGCGATCTGCACGCGGTTGTTGAGGCCGAGCCTGGCCAGGATGCGGGAGACGTGCGTCTTGACGGTGGCGACGCTCATGTACAGGCCGGTGGCGATCTCGGCGTTCGACAGTCCCCGGCCGACCGCGACGGCGACCTCGCGCTCGCGGTCGTTGAGACCGGCCATGCGCGTGCGGGCGCGCGTGCGGCGGGTGTCGGCGGCGGTGCCGACGGCGTGCCGCACCAGCTGGCGGGTGACGGTGGGCGACAGGACCGGGTCGCCGGCCGCGACCCGGCGCACCGCCGCGAGGATCTCGGCGGGCGGGGTGTCCTTCAGGACGAACCCGGCGGCGCCCGCGCGCAGGGCCCGCAGCACCTGTTCGTCGGCGTGGAACGTGGTGAGGACGACGACCTGCGGGCCCTCCTCGCGGGCGCGCAGCCGCTCGGTGGCGGTGAGGCCGTCCACCGTCGGCATCCGGATGTCCATGAGCACGACGTCGGGGCGGGTGCGGTCGACGAGGGACTCCACCTCGTCACCGTCGGCGGCCTCGCCGACGATCTCGATGTCGTCGGCCCCGCCCAGCATGAGGGACAGCCCCGCCCGCACCAGCGGATCGTCGTCGACGAGGAGGAGTCTGATCGCAGTCATGGCCCTTACGTAATCACGGCCCCCACGGCAGCCACGCCCGTACGGCGAACCCGCCCTGCGGGGTGGGGCCGTGCTCCAGGCTGCCGCCCGCCAGGGTCGCCCGTTCCGTCAGGCCGATCAGGCCCTGTCCGGAGCCGGGGACGGGGGGCACCTCCCCTTCGGGGGCCGGGTTGCGCACGCAGACGGTGAGGCCGTCGCCGGGCGCGCCGGTGACCGAGACCGTGACCTCCGTGCCGGGGGCGTGCTTGCGGGCGTTGGTCAGGCCCTCCTGGGCGATCCGGTAGGCGGTGCGGCCGACGGAGGACGGGACGGCGGCCGGGTCGTCGACCCGGAGGTCGAGGGAGACCTTCATGCCCGCCTCCCGGGACTCGGCGACCAGCGTGTCCAGCGCGCCGAGTGTGGGCTGGGGCCGGCCGGTGTCGTCCGGCTCGGCCGCCCGCAGGACGCCGATGATCTCCCGCAGGTCCTGCAGCGCCTCGTGGGCGCTCTCCCGGATCACGCCCGCCGCGCGCGCGGTCTCCGCCGGGGGCGCGTCCGGCCGGAACTCCAGGGCGCCCGCGTGCACGCTGAGCAGCGTCAGCCGGTGGGCGAGCACGTCGTGCATCTCACGGGCGATGGCCTCGCGGGCGAGCCGCTGCGCCTGTTCGGCCCGCAGCCGGGCCTCCGTCTCGGCCCGCCGGGCGCGGTCCCTGAGGCTGACCATGAGCTGCCGTTTGGCCCGCACGAACATGCCCCAGCCGATGATCGCCACGGTGAGCAGCATGGCGAACGGCACGCTGACCAGGTAGGGGATGTCCAGGTCGGGGCGCAGCCAGTAGTAGAGCGGGATCAGCGCGGTGTTGACGCCGCCGACCCAGGCCGCGTACCGGAACGGGCGGTGCACGGCCAGGGTGAACAGCGCGATGATGCCGGCGCCGCCCGCGGTGTCCGAGACGAAGGTGACGGGGACCATCGCCACGGCCAGCCCCAGCGGCCAGCGGCGCCGCAGCCAGACCGCCGCACAGGCCAGCGCCCCCACCACCTGGTCGAGGACGGCGAGCCCGGGCGGGACGTTCGGGTTCCCGCGGAGCGCGTCGAGTGCCGTGAGGCCCACGATCACGGCGAGCAGGAAGCAGGAGAAGTCCACGATCCAGTCGCGGGCGGTGCGCCGGGGCCGCCGCCCGTTCCCCGTTGCAGCGGGGTCGAGTTCGTGGAGCAGGGCGGAGGGGATGAACCACCGGGGTCCGGTGAACAGCGCCGGTGTCTCCTCGGCCGGCACCGGCGCAGTCCGCCCCGCGTTCTCACCATTCACGGTCGACAAATCTACGCAGCTCCGGCCCGTTCCACGGCGCCCTGGGCGGGATCGTCGACCGAAGTCGTCCCACCGCAGACTTTCGTCGCGGCCGGCCCGGCCGGAACGGCGACTTCCGTCCGGAAGTGCTCGCCCCGCGGCCGATGTGCGTGGGGGGTCCGCGGGGCGAGGGTCGGGAGACATGAAGCAGGTTCTGGAGATTCTCGGCTTCCTCGCCCTGGTGCAGGGCGTGGCGGGCCTGGTGCACGAGTTCACCGACTGGGACTGGGGCCTCGTGCAGCGCCTTGGGTTCCTGGACGGCCACGAGATCTACGCGAGCGTCGCCCTGCTGGTGCTGGGCGTCGCGCTGTTCGCGGCGGCCGGGAGCCGGAAGTCCGTGTGACGTCCGCGGGACGCGGCGGACTTCCGGCCGGTGCGCGCCGGGGTGGGGTCCCGGTCAGCAGCCGTAGTCGACCAGGTCGAACGACGCGTAGTGGTCGGCCGTGTAGTAGTCCTCCTGGCTCCGCTCACCGGTGACGATGCGCCGGGCGCCGCGGGTGGAGGAGCCCGGGGTGATGACCGTGTACTCGTGGTAGTAGCCGGACGACTGGCTGGGCAGGATGCCCTCCCGGTTCTGGAAGACGGTGCCGTCCTGGTCGAACGGGTAGGGGCCGCCCTGCTCGATCAGGTCGAGCGTGTCGTGGGCCTGGGACGGCAGGGCGCTGTAGCAGATGTCACCGACGGCGGTGGGGGCCGCGTGGGCGGTGGTGGCGGTGACGGTGCCGCCGACGAGGAGGGCGGACACGAGGGCGGCTGCTGCGCCGAGCCGCGAGGCGCGTGGGGGGAAAATCATGCGCTCATGATGACGCGCGTAGACAGTGGCATGTCAATGACAAGACGAGAGATTTTCCCGTGAAGTCCGATGAGTTCGCGGGAAGTTAACCCACCGTCCGGCGGCGCCGTGCCCGCCTTAGGCGCCCTCCGGCAGTCCGAACTCGCCGTACTGCGGGCGGCCCGCCACGTCGTACGTCTGCACCGAGACGCCCGCGCCGGTGACGCTGCCTCCGGCGTGCTCGAAGGCGGTCGGCGCGGCACCGTCGGGGAACAGCCGGAAGCCCGAGCCGAGCACGACCGGGAAGGTCAGCAGATGGAGGGTGTCGACGAGGCCGAGCGCCACCAGCCGGCGCACGAGCGCCCCGCTGCCGTGCACCTGGATCTCGCCGTCGGTGCGCTCCTTCAGGGCGGTGACCTCCTCGGCGAGATCGCCGGAGAGGACGGTGGTGCCGGACCACTGCGGGTCCGTGAGGGTCGAGGAGGGGACGTACTTCGGCAGGGAGTTGAGCTTGGTGGCGACCGGGTCGGCGGGGTCGGTCACCTTCGGCCAGTAGGTGGCGAAGATGTCGTAGGTCCGGCGGCCCAGCAGGAAGGCGGCCGGGCGGGCGAAGACCTCGTTGATGAACCGGCCGAAGTCCTCGTCGGCGTACGGGAAGCTCCAGCCGCCGTGGGTGAAGCCGCCGCGGGTGTCCTCCTGCGGGCCGCCGGGGGCCTGGTAGACCCCGTCGAGGGTGATGAAGAGGGTGGAGACGAGCTTGCCCATGGCGGGTGCCTTCCTTCCTGATCGAGCGGGGGGGGCCGAGGCCCTGGTGTCATCGGTTCAGACCCCGCCGGTGGCCGCAACTCGTCGCTGGGCCGTCCGGCGCGCCGCGGCCCGCGAGTTCGACGTCCGTTGGCCGCCAGCGCCGCCGGGGTGGCGCCGCTGGGATGGGAGGCATGACTTCTGCAGGAATTCTTGACGGCAAGGTGGCTCTCGTGACCGGCGGGAGCCGTGGCATCGGCGCGGCGACGGCTCTGCAGCTGGCCCTGGAGGGCGCGGACGTGGCGGTCGGGTACGCGCACGGCAAGGAGGCGGCCGAGGAGGTCGTCCGGGCGGTGGAGGCGCGCGGGCGCCGGGCGGTGGCGGTGCGCGCGGACGCGGCGGATCCGGCGGAGGCCGCCGGTGTCGTGCACGCGGCGGCCGAGGCGCTGGGCGGCCTCGACGTCCTGGTGAACAACGCGGGCGTGGGGGTGATCGGGCCGCTGGAGACCCTGTCCCTGACGGAGGTGGACCGGGTCCTCGCGGTGAACGTGCGCGCCGTGTTCCTGGCCTCGCAGGCGGCCGCCGCGCTGATGGGCGAGGGCGGGCGGATCATCACGATCGGCAGTTGCATGGTCCAGCGGGTGCCGGGGCCGGGCGGCACGCTCTACGCGATGAGCAAGTCCGCGCTGACCGGCCTGACGAAGGCGCTGGCCAGGGAGCTGGGCGGGCGGGGCATCACGGCGAACCTCGTCCATCCCGGCCCGATCGACACGGACATGAACCCGGCGGACGGCCCCTACGCGGCCGGGCAGGCGGCGCTGACGGCCCTGGGCCGCTTCGGCACGGCCGGGGAGGTGGCGTCGACGGTCGCGCACCTGGCCGGGGCGACGTTCGTGACAGGAGCGGAATTCACCGTGGACGGCGGCCACGCGGCGTGAGCAGCGCGCAGCGCGGAAACCCGGCCTCCGGAAGGGGCAGCGCGTGCGGTGCGGGAAACCCGCCGGACACCGGTGGGGCGCACCGTTGCTGTCCAGGTGGTGCGCCCCCCGGGTCGGCGGGGCGGCTCAGCCGCCCAGTTCCTGGTGGCGTGCCGTCAGGCGGGCCGTGCCCTCCTGGGTGAGGGAGCCGAACAGGCGCAGGCGGGAGATGCCGCCGTCCGGGAAGATGTCGACGCGCGCGTGCGTGCCGACGGCCGGCTCCGGGAGGACGAAGCGGTGGTTGGTGTCGGGCTGCAGGCGGGTGCGGGGCAGGATCTCCCGCCACTGCCCGTCCTCGCCGTCCCTGACGGACACGGACGCCCAGCCGGCGCTGTTGCCCTTGAGGTAGGCGGTGTCGATCTCCAGGGCGCGGATCTGCGCCTGCGCGGCCAGCCGGTAGCGGATCCAGTCGTTGCCCTGGTCGCGGCGGCGGCGCGTCTCCCAGCCGTCGTCCATCTTCCGGGAACGGCCGGGCTGGATGGTGTTGGTGGCGGGCGAGTAGAAACGGTCGGACGCGTCCTCGACCTGGCCGCCGTTCTCCAGGGCGACGACGTCGAAGGCGCCCAGGACCGCCAGCCACGCGGGGTCCGGGACGACCTCGCCGTACACGCGCAGGCGGGCGATGCCGCCGTCGGGATGCTGGTTGACCCGCAGGTGCGTGAAGCGCTGCTCGACGGCGACGGCGAATCCGTTCGCCGCGTGGCCGCCGACCGCGGTGCGCGGCACCAGGGTCGTCCACTTCACGTCGTCCCCGAGGAGCTCCTCCGGCGCCGGGGAGCCCTCGACGCAGGTGCCCTCGACGGACACGGCCTGCGGGTAGTTGCCGCGGAAGTGGGCGGTGTCGACGACGATCCCGCGGATGACGCCCGGGGCGCCGAGGCGGACCAGGGCCCAGTCGTGGTCGTCGGCGGTCGGCCACGGGTGCTCGGCGGAGGCGCCCCGGCGGCGGCGCGTCTCCCAGCCGTCCATGATCTTGCCCTTGTGCCCGAAGTGCTCCGGGTCGAACTCGGCCCGCTCCGGCACCAGCAGGTTCTCGCGCTGGGCGAAGAACTCGTCGTTGGCGGCGATGACTCCGGCCCCGAGGCGCCGGTCGGCGAGGTCGGCGTACTGGGTGAAGGGGAAGTCGGCGGTGCGGTAGTCCGCGTAGGGGTCGCCGCCTCCGTAGGGGTTCGCGTCGCCGGTGAAGCTGGGGATCGCCGTCACGATGATCAGGTCTTCCTTTCGGGTGTCCGGGATGGGAGTCAGTGGGTCCGGGTGAGGAGCCGCCCCTTCGGTTCGGTGAACCCGCCGTCCGCGACGATGCGCTGCCCGCGCAGCCAGGTGGACTTCACGACGCCGTACAGGGTCTTGCCGGCATACGCCGTGACGCGGTTGCGGTGCTGCAGGGAGGCCGGGTCGACGGTGAAGGTCTCGTCGGGGGCGAGGACGGCGAAGTCGGCGTCGTGCCCGGCGGCGATGGCGCCCTTGCGGCCGTCGAGCCCGACGAGTGCGGCGGTGCGCGCCGACATCCAGCGGACCACGTCCTCCAGGCCGTGACCGCGCCTGCGGGCCTCGGTCCACACCGCCGCGAGGCTCAGCTGGAGCCCGGAGATGCCGCCCCAGGCCGTCGCGAAGTCGTCGGTCTTGAGGTCGGCGGTGGACGGGGAGTGGTCGGTGACGACGCAGTCGATGGTGCCGTCGGCCAGCGCCTGCCAGAGCAGGTCCTGGTTGGCGGCCTCGCGGATCGGCGGGCAGCACTTGAACTCGCTGGCGCCGTCGGGGACTTCCTCGGCGGTGAGCGTCAGGTAGTGGGGGCAGGTCTCGACGGTGATGCGGACGCCGTCCGCGCGCGCCTCGGCGATCATCGGCAGGGCGTCACTGGAGGACAGGTGCAGGACGTGCACCCGGGCGTCCAGGGCCTTGGCCTCGCGGATGAGCTGGGCGATGGCGCTGTCCTCGGCGTCCCGGGGGCGGGAGGCGAGGAAGTCGGCGTATCGGGGGCCGGGCTGCTGCGGGGCGGAGGCGAGGAGGCGGGGGTCCTCGGCGTGCACGATGAGCAGGCCGCCGAAGGAGGCGATCTCGGCCATGGTGCGCGCGAGCGGGTCCCGCTCCAGGTGCGGGAACTCGTCCACGCCGGACGGTGACAGGAACGCCTTGAAGCCGAACACGCCGGCCTCGTGCAGCGGGCGCAGGTCCTTGAGGTTGTCGGGCAGGGCGCCGCCCCAGAAGCCGACGTCGATGTGCGCCTTGTCGGCGGCGACCTGCTGCTTGGTGCGCAGGTGGGCGACGGTGGTGGTGGGCGGCAGGGAGTTGAGCGGCATGTCGACGAGGGTCGTGATGCCGCCGGCCGCGGCGGCGCGGGTGGCGGTCCAGAAGCCCTCCCACTCGGTGCGGCCGGGGTCGTTGACGTGCACGTGGGTGTCGACCAGGCCGGGCAGCAGGACGTGGTCGCCCAGGTCCTCCAGGCGGGCGCCGCCGGGCACCGGGGCGTCGTACGGGAGGACGGCCGTGATCGTCCCGCCGGAGACCGCGACCGACGCGGCGCGGGTCCCCTCGGGAGTGATGACGCGCGTCGAGCGGAGCACCAGTTCAGCGTCGGACACCCGAACCCCTTTCTTCAACAATCTGTTGAAAGAGTCTTCACTCCCGCTCCGGCCCCGTCAAGGGCACACTGCTACAGGACGGCGCCGGCGGCCACCCCCTGGACTTTTCCACGAAGCGGAATTAACATACCGGGAAGCGAAATGCTACCCGAAAGGAACGCCCCGTGCCGACGTCCAGCGCCAGCTCCACCGACTCCGCCCGGTCCTCGTCCAACGGCGGGGTCCAGTCCCTGGAGCGCGCCTTCGACCTGCTCGAACGGATGGCGGACGCGGGCGGCGAGGTCGGCCTGAGCGAGCTGTCCGCGAGCAGCGGGCTGCCCCTGCCGACCATCCACCGCCTGATGCGCACGCTGGTGGCCTGCGGATACGTACGGCAGCAGCCCAACCGGCGGTACGCGCTCGGCCCCCGCCTGATCCGTCTCGGCGAGTCGGCCTCCCGGCTGCTGGGCACCTGGGCGCGGCCGTATCTGGCGCGCCTGGTCGAGGAGACGGGCGAGACGGCGAACATGGCGCTGCTGGACGGGGACGAGATCGTCTACGTGGCGCAGGTGCCCTCGAAGCACTCGATGCGCATGTTCACGGAGGTCGGCCGGCGCGTGCTGCCGCACTCCACGGGTGTGGGCAAGGCCCTGCTGGCCGGTTTCCCGCCGGAGGAGGTGCGCGCGCTGCTGGCCCGTACGGGCATGCCCGCCGCCACGGAGAAGACGATCACGACGGCCGACGGGTTCCTCGCGGCCCTGGAGGACGTCCGCCGGCAGGGCTACGCCATCGACGACAACGAGCAGGAGATCGGGGTCCGCTGCCTCGCGGTCCCGGTGCCCGACTCCCCCACCGCCGCCGCCATCTCCATCTCCGGCCCGGCGGGCCGGGTCACGGAGGCGGCGACGGAGAAGATCGTGCCGGTGCTCCAGCAGGTCGCCGCCGAACTCTCCCGAGCACTCGCCAGCCAGAACCCCGCGTAAGCGACTTACCACCCCGACCGGGCCCACGGGGCGTTGCAGCACGCCCCTGCCGGGTCCGCGGGGGCATCGTCACGCGTCTGCGGGGGCCGCGGGGGCATCGTCACGCGCCTGCGGGGGCCGCGGGGGCATCGTCACGCGCCTGCCGGGTCCGCAGGGCATCGCCGCGCCTGCGGGCCCCCGGGGGTTCGCCGCGCACCTGCCGGGCCCACCGGGCACCCTCGCGCACCTGCCGGGCCACGGGGGCGTCGTCACCCGCCCGCCGAGCCCATGCGGCATCGCCGCACCCCGGCCCGAGCCACCGGGCAGCGTCGCGCCCCGCCCCGCGCTCACGGGGCGTCGTCGTGCGCCTGCCAGGCCCGCGCGGCACCCTCGCGTCCCGGCCCGCGCTCACCAAATTCGCGCAGGGGACCTCGCCGTGCGGGGAAGTCGGGCCCTGCGGTGCGGGCGGCGGCTGTCGGCGGGTCGGCGCGTAGCGACCGGCCGGCCGCTGCTAGCCCTGCCCGCGCACCGGTCCGCCGAAGAGGTCCACCGCCCGGCGGACCTCCGCCAGGCCTGAGGAGAGCGCGCTCACCGAGCCGATCGCGCCCGCGATGAGCAGCAGCGAGCGGCGCAGCCGCGGGATCTCGGGGGTGCCGCCGGCAGCCATGGCCGCGAGGGCGGCCAGTTCCTCCTCGGCGATGCTCCGGTCGGCGAACTCGCCGGGATGGGCGGCGAGACGACGCCGCAGCCGGGCCACGGCGACGCGCAGCTCCGTCACCCGCGGATCCTCGTCGCTGCCGGTCACAGGCCCCTGCCGCTTCCGCTCCACGCTCCGCAACACAGTCCTCCCCCTCGCACCTCGTCGTGCGCGTGCCTCCCGGCACGAAGCCCTCCGCACCCGGCACGGCCCGCACACCCGGCCGGTCGGTGCGGGCGACAGTAAACGACGCGGAGCACCGGGCGCCAGTCCATTGCGTCATCGACTTGCTCCGCTGCGTGACGACCTGGCCCGGGATCGTGCGGTATGCAGGGTCCATGACGACTCATGAGACGACGGGCGGGGCGGGCGTGGTCGCCCTGCTGCTCGCCGCCGGGGGCGGGCGGCGGCTGGGCGGGCGCCCCAAGGCCCTGCTGCGCCATCGAGGTCGCCCGCTGGTGGAGCACGCGGTGCGGGTCCTGCGCGAGGGCGGGTGCGCCCGTGTGCACGTGGTGCTGGGCGCACAGGCCGACGAGGTGCGCGCCCGGGCCGATCTGACGGACTGCGTCCTCGTCGACAACCCCGAGTGGGAGCAGGGCATGGGGACGTCCCTGCGGGCCGGACTGGAGTCGCTCGCCGGTTCGGACGCCGGGGCCGCCCTGGTCTCGCTCGTCGACCAGCCCGGCATCGGCCCCGAAGCGGTGGCCCGGGTGCTCGGGGCGTACGCGGGCGAGCAGTCCCTGGTCTCGGCCGCCTACGACGGGGTGCGCGGCCATCCGGTGCTGTTCGGCGCCGCGCACTGGGCGGGCATCGCCGCGACTGCGACCGGCGACCGGGGGGCACGCGCCTACCTGAGGGACCACGCGCAGGCGCTCACGCTCGTGGAGTGCGCCGACGTGGCCCGGCCCTTCGACATCGACACCGAGGCCGACCTGGTCCACCTGGAGTGAACGGGGTGGCACGGAGCGCCACCTTGCCTCGACTCGGAGAATCTCGACATCAACAGACCATTGAACTTCCACCATGAGGAAACTACTATCCACAGATCAGAAGCGCCCGAAGGCTCCCCGGGCGCCTGACGCCGTATCCGGGAAGACTGACACCGGGTGCCACCGCCGGCTCGTCTTCACAGTTCGCTGAAGGAAGTGACCGTTCATGTCCGCTCCAGCGCCGTCCCCGCTGGCCATCGTCGACGCCGAGCCCCTGCCCCGGCAGGAGGAGGTCCTCACCGAAGCGGCGCTCGCCTTCGTGGCCGAGCTGCACCGGCGGTTCACGCCCCGGCGTGACGAACTCCTCGCCCGCCGCGCCGAGCGCCGCGCCGAGATCGCCCGCACCTCCACGCTCGACTTCCTCCCGGAGACGGCCGGGATCCGCGCCGACGACTCCTGGAAGGTCGCCCCGGCCCCGGACGCCCTGAACGACCGCCGGGTCGAGATCACCGGCCCCACCGACCGCAAGATGACCATCAACGCCCTCAACTCGGGCGCGAAGGTGTGGCTCGCGGACTTCGAGGACGCCTCCGCGCCCACCTGGGAGAACGTCGTCACGGGCCAGCTCAACCTGATCGACGCCTACACCCGGAACATCGACTTCACGGACCCGGGGTCGGGCAAGTCCTACGCGCTGAAGGCGAACGAGGAGCTCGCCACGGTCGTCATGCGCCCCCGCGGCTGGCACCTGAACGAGCGTCACCTCACCGACGCCGACGGCACCCCGGTTCCGGGCGCCCTGGTCGACTTCGGCCTGTACTTCTTCCACAACGCGCAGCGTCTGCTCGACCTCGGCAAGGGCCCGTACTTCTACCTGCCCAAGACGGAGTCGCACCTGGAGGCCCGCCTCTGGAACGACGTCTTCGTCTTCGCCCAGGAGTACTGCGGCATCCCCCAGGGCACCGTCCGCGCCACCGTCCTGATCGAGACCATCACGGCCGCGTACGAGATGGAGGAGATCCTCTACGAACTGCGCGACCACGCCTCCGGGCTGAACGCGGGCCGCTGGGACTACCTGTTCTCCATCGTCAAGAACTTCCGTGACGGCGGAGCCAGGTTCGTGCTGCCGGACCGCAACGCGGTCACGATGACGGCCCCGTTCATGCGCGCCTACACCGAACTCCTCGTCCGCACCTGCCACAAGCGCGGGGCGCACGCCATCGGCGGCATGGCGGCCTTCATCCCCTCCCGCCGGGACGCCGAGGTCAACAAGGTCGCCTTCGAGAAGGTCCGCGCCGACAAGGACCGCGAGGCGAACGACGGCTTCGACGGCTCCTGGGTCGCCCACCCCGACCTGGTGCCGATCGCCATGGAGTCCTTCGACAAGGTCCTCGGCGACAAGCCCCACCAGAAGGACCGGCTGCGCGAGGACGTCGACGTCAAGGCGGCCGACCTCATCGCCGTCGACTCGCTCGACGCCAAGCCGACGTACGCGGGCCTGGTCAACGCCGTGCAGGTCGGCATCCGTTACATCGAGGCCTGGCTGCGCGGCCTGGGCGCCGTCGCCATCTTCAACCTGATGGAGGACGCGGCCACCGCCGAGATCTCCCGCTCGCAGATCTGGCAGTGGATCAACGCGGGCGTCGTCCTGGACAACGGCGAGCGGGTCACCTCCGAACTGGCCCGCAAGGTCGCCGCGGAGGAACTGGCGAACATCAGGGCCGAGATCGGCGAGGAGGCCTTCGCGGCCGGCACCTGGCAGCAGGCGCACGACCTGCTGCTGAAGGTCTCCCTCGACGAGGACTACGCCGACTTCCTCACACTGCCGGCGTACGAGCAGCTCAAGGGCTGAGCAGCCGCCACCGCCCGAAGGAGCCCCTACCGCTCCGAGTGGCCCAGGGTCCTGCCCGGGGCCACTCGGTCGCGTACGGCCCTCTTCACGGCCGTCGGCTCGGGGAAGCCCTGCTCCCGGCGGTCCCAGACGACCTCGTCGCCGACGCGGACCACGAACACCCCGCCCGTGCCGGGCTTCAGGGCCAGTTCCGTCAGTTCGGTCTCGAAGGTGGTCAGCAACTCCTGTGCCAGCCAGGCCGCGCGGGGCAGCCAGCGGCACTGGGTGCAGTACTCGATCTCGACACGGCCACTCATCCGAGGTGCACCGACCAATCCTGGTGGGCCGCGGGCTTGCCGTGCAGGTCGGGGACCTGCTTGAGCCACGCGGGGCGTCCTTGCTGATTCCGCGCCGCCCGCAGGGCCTCCTCGGCGGCGAGCTCCTCCCGGCTGGGGAAGTCGGTGGGCAGCCACGCCCCGGAGGCCCGCACGCGCGCGTGCAGATACGCCACGTACGCCTCGCGGGCCGCGTCCGGGGTGCCGAAGGCCGGGTCGTCGGCGAGCCAGGCGTCCGGGACCTCCGCGAGGATCCGGCGCAGCAGTTCCTCGGTGACCTTCGGGGCGAGCTCGGCGTCGGCGGCCCGGACGTCGGGCACGTAGTGGCCGAGGGCGTGGTGGCGGAAGTCGTAGGACTTGGCGGGGTCGGTGCCGTCCCAGCGGTGGTGGAAGACGAGGGCGGCGCCGTGGTCGATGAGCCACAGGCGCGGGGGTGCCACGCCCAGGGTGGGCCAGACCATGAGGTTGGAGCTGTGGACCGTGCGGTCGACGTTCACGGTCAGGGCGTCCAGCCAGACGATCCGCCCGGCCTCCAGCGGATCGACGGGGAAGGCCCGGGCGACCTCGGGGGTGAAGTCGCGGGCGCCCGGCAGGTAGTCCATGCCGAGGTTGACGCCGGCGCTGGCCTCGTGCAGGCCGCGCACCTCCTGGTGCGGCTCCTCGTCGGCGATCGCCGGGTCGAAGTGCACCAGGACCAGCTCCGGGAACCGCAGCCCGAGCGCCCGGGCCAGCTCGCCCACGATCACCTCGGCGACCAGCGCCTTGCGGCCCTGCGCGGAGCCGGTGAACTTCACGACGTAGGTGCCCAGGTCGTCCGCCTCGACGATCCCGGGGACGGAACCGCCGGAGCGCAGGGGCTCGATGTAGCGGGTGGCGGTGACCTCGGACAGCATTCCCCCACCGTACCGGGCGGCAGGGCCGGGGCAGCGATCAGCAGCTGCGGGCCCGTTAAGGTTAGCCAAGCCTAAGTCGATCATTCCGAGCACGGGAGCCGGCCATGCCGCACACCTTCGACGCCGCCGGGAGCCGGCCGGACGCAGCGCCCGGGGAGGGCTGGACCGAGCTGACCTCCCGCAGCGAACTGCGCGAACTGCTGGGCGAGCCCTGGCCCGTGGTGATCGAGAAGGTCCACGACCGGCTCACCGAGCAGGACCTCGGCATCCTCGCCCGCTCCTCCTTCTGCCTGCTGGCCACCTCCGGCGCGGGAGGCAACTGCGACGTCTCGCCCCGCGGGGACGCGGCCGGCTTCACGCACGTCGTCGACCCCGGCACGATCGCCCTGCCCGAGCGGCCGGGCAACCGGCGCGGCGACAGCCTGCACAACATCCTCGACAACCCGCACGCCGGGCTGCTGTACCTGATACCCGGCGGCAAGGAGGTCCTGCGCGTCAACGGCCGGGCCCGCATCCTCACCGACGCCCCGTTCTTCGACGCGATGAGCCACGGCGGCCAACGTCCCGCCCTCGCCCTGCTGTTGGAGATCGACGAGATCTATCTGCACTGCCCCGCTTCGCTGCGCCGCTCGGGCGTGTGGGACCCCGCGTCCTGGCCGGCCGCCGGCTGAGCGGGCACCCCCCTCCCGACCTGCGGTTAGGTTAGGCTAACCTTCGCCACGTGAGATCTGGTGAAGCACCCGGCGGACAGCGTCTGCGCGGGCATGAACTGTCGGCCACGGACGTGACCGTGTCGTACGACGGCGTCGACGTCGTGCACGACGCGTCGATCGCGCTGCGGCCCGGGGAGGTCACCGTCCTGGTCGGCCCCAACGGCAGCGGGAAGTCGACGCTGCTGCGGACCGTCGCCCGGCTGCAGCGGGCCCGCCGGGCCGGGCTGCGGATCGACGGCGACATCGACGGCCTGGCCCTGTCCGCCCGGGAGTTCGCCCGGCACGTGGCCCTGCTGACCCAGGGCCGGCCCACGCCCAGCGGGCTGACCGTGCGCGACCTCGTGGAGTTCGGCCGCTACCCCTACCGGGGCCGCTTCGGCCGCCCGGACGCCGACGCCGCCGCCGCGGTGGAGCGGGCGCTGGCGCTGACCGGGGTCACGGACCTCGCCGAGCGCGGCGCCGACCACCTCTCCGGCGGGCAGCTGCAGCGCGTCTGGCTGGCGAGCTGCCTCGCGCAGGAGACCGGGGTGCTGCTGCTGGACGAGCCCACGACCTATCTCGACCTGCGCTACCAGATCGAACTCCTCGACCTCGTCCGCGACCTGGCGGACGACCACGGCATCGCCGTCGGCGTCGTCCTGCACGACCTCGACCAGGCGGCGGCGATCGCCGACCGGATCACGCTGCTCGAAGCGGGCCGGATCGTCGCCGACGGACCGCCCGAGGACGTCCTGACGCCGGAGCGCCTCACGGCCGTCTACGGCATCCGGATCGACGTCGACACCGACCCCCTCACCGGCCGGCTGCGGACCCGTCCGATCGGCCGCCACCACACCCGCACCACCCGAAGCGAAAGGCTCGGCACCACCTCATGAGACGTCTCCTGCTCACCGCTGCCACCACCACCGCCGCGGCGCTCGCCCTCGCCGCCTGCGGCACCACCGAGCCGGCCGCCGACACCTCCGAGGCCAAGGCCTCCAAGGGCATCACCCTCACCGACGCCACCGGCGCCAAGGTGAAGCTGGACGGCCCGGCGAAGAAGGTCGTCGCCACCGAGTGGAACGAGGTCGAGAGCCTGATCACCCTCGGCGTCGACCCCGTGGGCGTCGCCGACGTCAAGGGCTACAAGACCTGGGACACCGCCGTCCCGCTGAAGAACGAGCCCAAGGACATCGGCACGCGCGGCGAGCCGAGCATGGACACCATCGCCTCCCTCTCCCCCGACCTGATCGTGGCCGGCTCCGACCTGCCGGACGCGGCCGTGAAGCAGCTGCGGAAGATCGCCCCGGTGCTGGAGATCAAGTCGGCCGACGCCGCCGACCAGATCGGGCAGATGTTCAAGAACCTCGACCTGATCGCCAAGGCCACCGGCACCACCGACAAGGCCGAGGCCGCCCGCACGAGCTTCGAGGCCAAGGTCGCCGAGGGCCGCAAGACCCTCGCCGACGCCGAGCTCGACGGCACCGGCATCGCCTTCGCCGACGGCTACGTGACGTCCAACCAGGTCTCCATCCGTCCGTACACCAGCGGCTCCCTCATCGGCTCCGTCAACGAGGAGCTCGGCCTGAAGAACGCCTGGAAGGTCAAGGGCGACCCGGCCTACGGCCTCGGCACCACCGACGTCGAGGGCCTCACCGCCCTGCCCGAGGACACCGCCTTCGCCTACATCGGCAACGACGGCGACAAGGCCAGCAACCCGTTCGCCGGGCAGCTGAAGAAGAACGCCGTGTGGACCTCCCTGCCGTTCGTGAAGGCGGGCGAGGTGCACCGCCTGCCCGACGGCATCTGGATGTTCGGCGGCCCCGGTTCGATGGAGGCGTACATCGACGCCCTCGTCGGCGCGCTGACGAAGTAACGCCCGTCATGGCCGTCACCGAAGCGCCCCCCGCCGTCCGTCCCCCCGCGGCCCCGTCCCGGTCGGGCGCGGCCGCGGTGACGGCCGGGCTCGTCCTCCTCGTCGCCGCCCTCGCGGTCGTCGACATCACCCAGGGCACCGCCGCCGTCGGGCCGGCCCAGGTGTTCAAGGCCCTGACCGGGCAGGCCGATCCGGCCGACGCGTCCGTGGTGATCGCCTCCCGGCTGCCGCGGATGACCGCGGGCGTCCTGGTCGGCGTCGTCCTCGGCATCGCGGGCGCCGTGCTCCAGGCCGTCAGCCGCAACGTGCTCGCCTCGCCCGACACCCTCGCCGTGAACGCCGGTTCCTACCTGGCGCTCGGCCTCGTCGGCGCGACCGGCGTCTCCCTGCCCCTGCTCGCCTCCTCGGGCGTCGCCTTCGCGGGCGGTCTGGTGGCCGCGGCCGTGGTGCTCGCCCTGTCCGGCCTGGGCACGGGCACGGTACGGCTGGTCCTCGCCGGCACCGCGCTCGCGCTGGGCCTGAACTCCCTGACGGAAGGCCTGTTGCTGCTGTTCCCGCAGCAGACGGAGGGCCTCTACCAGTGGAACCAGGGCAGCATCGGCCAGAACGGCTTCGACGGTGTCCTGCAGATGCTCCCCGTCGCGCTCGTCGGGCTCGCCGGGCTGCTGCTGGTCGCCCGCCGGGTCGACGCGCTCGCCCTCGGCGACGACGCGGCGCGCGGTCTCGGCGTCCCGGTGCACGCCACCCGCGTCACGGTGGTGGTGCTGGCGGCGCTGCTGTCCGCGGCGGCCGTCACGCTCGCCGGCCCTCTCGGCTACGTCGGGCTCTGCGCGCCCGCCCTGGTCCGTCCGCTCGCCCGCCGGTTCCGGGGCTTCGTCCGCGCGCGGGCCGCGCTGCCGGTGGCCGGGCTGGCCGGGGCCGCGCTGGTGCTCGGCTCGGACGTGCTGCTGCGGGCCCTGATCCCCGCGGACACGGCCGTCGGCGTGCCCACCGGCATCGTCACCAGCCTGGTCGGCGCCGTGTTCCTGGTGGCGACGGCGCTGCGCCTGAAGGACACCGCCGGGGTGGAGGCTCCGGACCGGCTGCGCATCCCCGGCCGGACGGCGTTCCTGGCCACGGTGGCCGCCCTGGCCGCGGTGGTCGTCGGGGTCGCCCTGGCCGGTGTCCTGCTGGGCGACAGCAAGCTCCTGCTCGGCGACGTCGCCAACTGGGCGCAGGGGCGGGCCGGTCAGGCCGTCTCCTTCGTCCTGGACACCCGGGTGCCGCGCGTACTCGCGGCGCTGTGCGCGGGCGCCGCGCTCGCCCTGGCCGGCACGCTGGTGCAGGCCGTGACGCGCAACCCGCTCGCGGAGCCCGGGGTGCTGGGCGTCTCGGGCGGTGCCGCCCTCGGGGCCGTGCTGCTGGTGACCACCGTGCCCGCCGCCGGTTCCTGGGGCATCGCCGGGGCCGCGTTCGCGGGTGCGGCGCTGGCCTCCGCCGTGGTCTTCGGACTCGCCGCCCGCGGCGGCTACCAGCAGAGCCGGCTGGTCCTCGTCGGCATCGGCATGGCGGCCGGGTCGACGGCCCTGATCAGCCTGCTCATCGTGCTCACCGACCCGTTCAACGCCACGAAGGCGCTGACCTGGCTGTCCGGTTCGACGTACGGGCGGACCACGGCGGACGTCGTGCCCGTCGCGCTCGTACTGGCCCTGGGGGTGGCCGTCGCGGTCGCCCGGCGCACCGAACTGGACCTCGTCTCCCTGGACGGGGACACCCCGCGCCTGCTCGGGCTCGGGCTGCCCCGGGCCCGGCTCGGTTTCCTGGTGGTGGGCGTGCTGCTGGCGGGGACCGCCGTGGCCTCGGCCGGCACCATCGGCTTCGTGGGCCTCGTCGCGCCGCACGCGGCCCGGGCCCTGGTGGGCCGCCGGCACGTGCGGGTGGTGCCGGTCGCCGTCCTGCTCGGCGCCGCGCTCGTCGGCACCGCCGACCTGCTGGGCCGGACCGTGATCGCCCCGGCCCAGCTGGGCGCCGGCCTGATGACGGCCGTGATCGGCACGCCGTACTTCCTGTGGCTGCTGGTCCGCGGCCGGAGGGCGGCCTAGGCCGGTGTCAGGGGCGGTCCCCGTCCCGTCGCGCCCGGGGGCTGAAGACGTACAGGCCGAGGATGTCGGGCAGCGGGGCCACTCCGGGGCCGCCGGCGCGGACCCAGGAGACCACGTCCTCGGTGGCGGCCGGGTCGTTGACCAGGCCGAGCCAGACGGGCCGGGCACCGGCGGCCCGGCCCGCGGCGGACGGCTGCACGACGACCACGTTGGCCTGGTCGCACACGTCAAGGCAGTCGGAGATCCGCACCGGCGCCGCCGCGCGCAGGCGCGCGGTCTGGGCGGCGTGGTCGACCCCGGTCACCTTGGGGCTGCCGCAGCAGCAGTCCCGGCAGACGACGACACGGCACGGCGGGGCATCGCCCGGGGTGTCGTCCAGGGGTTCGCCGGTGTCGTCCAGGGGTTCGCCGGCCGGCGTCGCGGGCATGCCGCACCTGCCCTCTCTCCGGGGAGATCCGCCCCGGTGGTCCGTGGAGGAGGCGACCGCGTGAGTCTCCTGGCTCTCGGGTCGCCGCCGGTCCCGGCCTTCCCACCCGCTCGCGGGCAGTGGCCTGTCGGGACCGGCTCACCGATCACAGTGGCGGGACCGCACCGGATTCACACCGGCTTCCTCGTCCGCGCTCGCCTTTGTCGCCGGTCATCATTCCACGGGGCCGCGCCGGGGTCAGGACCGCCTGAACGGGTTCGGCAGCGGCAGGTAGCGCGCGTCGGCGCCGTCCGCTCCCGTCCAGCGCAGCAGCAGGTTCGTCTTGGCGGGGAGCGTCGGGGAGGCGAGCAGGGCGGGGATCTCCGGGAGGTCGTGCCGGGCGAGTTCACGGCGGAGCGCGGGCCAGGGGTCGTAGCCGGGCCGGCGTTCGGCGAGGGCGCCCGCGATCTCGGTGAGGTGGTTGACGACCAGGCAGTACACCAGCCGTTCCCAGCCGGCCGCGCGCTCCACGTCCGGCAGCAGCTTCACGCCCTCGGCGTCCCGGTACAGCACCTGCACGGGCAGGCCGTCGGCGTCCACGGCGACCAGCGTGTTCTGCAGATGGGCCTCTACGACGACGCCGTGCCCGGCGAAGGCCGCCAGGACCGGCGGCACCGCGCGGGACAGATAGGCCGTCCACCAGGCCTCGGGGTCGGTGACCCGGTCGAGCGGATTGCCGTCGAAGCCCTCGACGAGACCGGCCGCGAGCAGCGGGGTCGCCCCGGGCACGAGGCGGCCGCCGAAGCCGTCCCGGACCAGGACGGCGAGGGCCTCGAAGGCGAAGTCGGCGGTGCGGTACCCGCGGTCGCCGAGCCAGCCGGGCGGGCCGTCGTACGCCGCGAAGGCCGTGGCGGCGGCGGTGTCGGTCCGGTGCAGGGCGAGCAGGTCGTGGCGCCACAGCCGGCGGATGTCGTTGGTGATGCGCACGTCCAGGCTGAACTTCAGGAACAGGTCCCGCTCGGGGGCGTAGAGCGTGCGGATCGCGGCCGTCGGCCAGGTGTCGAAGGCCGTGGTGCCGAGCCGGATGAGTCTGCCGTCCGCGAAGGCGGGGGCCAGCTCCCGGGCGGCCAGGCCGAGCTGCCAGGGGTGGGCGGGCAGCAGCCGGTAGCCGGGCGGGGCCGTGCCGAGGGCGTCCAGGGCGGAGGGGTCGCCGTCCTCGACGACGGTGTCCTCGCGCAGGCCGAGCAGGACCAGCGGGAAGCGGGCGTACGCCTCGGGCGCATAGGGCAGCCAGTCCGCCGCGGGACCGCCGCCGCGGGCCTTGGGCGCGGGGTGGTGGGTGTGGCCGGTGAGCAGGCACTGCTCGGACCGCCGGTAGAGGTCCTTCGGCGGGGTGGCCAAGGCGCGGGCGGCGAGCAGCGCGGCCACCACGTCCCGGCTGTCGGTCATCTCGGCGGGCAGGCCGGGGTTGTCCAGGCCGGTGTGCCGGCGCAGTTCCGCGGCGACCAGGGCGACCAGCTCGGCGTGGCCGAGGCGCCGCCAGGCGCCCGCCACCCGGATCTCGGGCCGGGCGGGCCGCCGGGTTCCGCGTACGCGCAGCAGCCGGTCCTCGCCGGGCAGGTGGTGGACGCGGTGTCCGTCCTCCTCGCGCACCGGCCGGGCGACCTCGCGCAGCAGGCAGTTGAGCAGGGGCACGGCGGCGTAGGCGTCGGCGAGATCGCCGATGGCCGGGGCGTCACCGCGGGCCGAGTCGTCGTCGGCGGCCGGGGGCATGAGGTCCACGCGTTCCACTCGTCCCTACGGTCCTTCCAGCGTTCCGGGCGGAGATGATCAGTATGTCGGTCGTCGCCATTCCGCTGTGACGCCCTATTCGTACCCGAGGAGTCCGCCCGTGCACCGTCCCCCCAGCGCCGAGACCGAGGTCGCCGACGAGCTGTCCGTCGTGCGGCCCGGGCTGCTGCCGCGGTACGAGGCCGAACTGCCCGGCGCCCGGGCGGCCGTGCTGTCCCGCCTGTGGCGCGGCCTGACCCATGATCCACTGCCCTGGGTGCGGGGCGGTGAGCGGGGCCGGGACGGGCTGACGCTGTTCCTCGCCGACGGCCGCCGGCTGCACGGTCCGCTGCCGGACCCGTACGCGACCGGGGCGTACGTCACCGCCGTACGGCTCGACGGGACCGAGTACGACGATCCGGCGCGGCTGGTGACCGGGCTCGGGGTGCCGCACTCCGCCTCCTTCGCCGCCGAACTCGGGCACAGCGTCGCCTCCTTGGCGCTGTCGCGGGCGGGGCAGGAGGACGGCCGGGAGGCGTGGCCGGAGCGGGACTGGGAGTGGGAGCAGCGCATCGTCGACGGGCACCCGTTCCACCCGGCCTGCCGCTCCCGGCCCGGTTTCTCGGTCGCCGAGCAGCTCGCCTACGGGCCCGAGCACCGGCCGGTGGTGCGGCTGGGGCTGGTGCCGGTGCCGGCGGCGGAGTGCCTGGTCACCGGCGGGTGGCCGGACGAACTGCGGGACGGCGGGCATCTGGTGCTGCCGGTGCACCCCTGGCAGGCGGCGCATGTGCTGAAGCGGGTGTGCGAGGAACACCGGCCCGGGCATCCGCTGATGTCCCTGCGGACGCTCGCCCTGCCCGGCGGGCCGCATGTGAAGACCTCGCTGAGCGCCCGGCTGACGTCCTCGGTGCGGGACATCTCGCTGCCCTCGGTGGCCGCCTCCGCGCTGCTGTCGGACTTCGCCGAGGTCCCGGCCGCGCGCACGGACGGGCTGCTGCACGTCACCCGCACCCTGGGCGCGGCCGCGGCCGGCTCCTCCGACTTCGCGGCCGTGCTGCGGGAGTCGCCGCGGACGTACGCGGGCGGCGGCGAGCGGGTGCTGCCGGTCGCGGCCCTCGCCACCACCGACCTGCCCCGGTCCCCCGCCTGGCTGGCCGGTTTCGCCCGGCTCGCCCTCACGGCCGGCCTGCGGCTGCTGGAGCTGGGGGTGGCCCTGGAGGCGCACGGCCAGAACCTGCTGGTCGTCCTCTCGGCGGCGGGCGAGCCGCTGCGGCTGGTCTACCGCGACCTGGCCGACATCCGGGTCAGCCCGGCGCGCCTGGCGCGGCACGGCATCGCGGTGCCGGACCTGCCGGCCCGCATGGTCACGGACGACGAACGCGTCCTGCGCCGCAAGCTGTTCGGCTCCCTGGTGGCGGGCGCGCTGGCCGGGACGGCCGGGTCGGGCGAGGCGCTCGCTGCGGCGCTGCGGACGGCCGCCGGGGACCTCCCGGACACCGCGGACCTCGCGGCCCTGCGGGCGGAGCCCGTGCCCGCCAAGGCGCTGACGCTGATGCGGCTCTCGCCGCGGACGCCCGGGGACCAGTGGGCGCAGTTGCCCAATCCGCTGCGCTGAACGCCGTTTTGGAGGACGGCACGAGTGATCAATAGGATCCGCCGATGATCACACGTACACGGCTGGCGGCGGGCGCCTGTGCCCTGCTCGCCGCCCTGACCGCCGGGATCGCCGTCCCGGCCGGGGCGGCCGCCGGTGAACCCACGGGCCGGGACGCCCCCAAGGTCGACCTCGTCCTCGATGTGAGCGGCTCGATGCGGGCCCGGGACATCGACGGACAGTCGCGGATGGCCGCCGCGAAACAGGCGTTCAACGAGGTGCTGGACGCGACGCCCGAGGAGGTCGAGCTGGGCATCCGCACCCTCGGCGCGAACTACCCCGGCGACGACCGCAGGACCGGCTGCAAGGACACCGCGCAGCTCTACCCGGTCGGGCCGCTCGACCGCACCGAGGCGAAGACGGCCGTCGCCACCCTCACCCCGACCGGCTGGACGCCGATCGGGCCGGCCCTGCTGAAGGCGGCCGACGACCTGGACGGCGGTGCCGGCTCCAAGCGCATCGTGCTGATCAGCGACGGCGAGGACACCTGCGCCCCGCTCGACCCGTGCGAGGTCGCCCGCGAGATCGCCGCCAAGGGTATCGGCCTGACCATCGACACGCTCGGGCTGGTGCCGACCGCGAAGCTGAGCCGGCAGCTGAGCTGCATTGCCGAGGCCACCGGCGGCACCTACACCTCGGTGGAGCACCAGGACGAACTCACCGACCGGGTGAACGAGTTGGTGGACCGGGCGGCCGACCCGGTGGTGACGCCGGTGCCGGCCGAGGGCGCGGACCGGTGCGCCGGGGCACCGGCGCTGAAGTCGGGCCTGTACACGGACCGCGTGGGGTTCGGACAGCAGCGCTGGTACCGGGTGGACGTCCCGCCGGGCAAGGAGCTGCGCGCCTCGGTGAGCGTGGCGGCCGACCGGGCCGTGAACCCCGGCTACGGCGTGCTGCTGCGGGCCGTCACCGTCAAGGGCCGCGAGATCGTACGCGGCGAGGCGGCGGGCACCGGCCGGACGGACGTGATCTCGACGGGCCTGCGCCACCCCAAGGCCGGCAGCGACGAGGAGGACGCTCCCGCCGAGGCGGTCTGCCTGGCCGTCGCGCACTCCTTCTCGGCGGCCTCCGGTGTGCGGACCACGCCCGGCCTGCCGCTGGAGCTGACCGTCGACGTCGTGGACGGGCCCGGCGAGGCGGCCGACGTGGCCGCCTTCGGCCTGGGCCGCGGCTGGTGGCTGCTGGGTGTGCTGATTCTCACCGGTTTCCTGGCCGGTCTCGTCTGGGGCTGGCTGTCGCGCTGGCGGGTCGCCGTCTGGAGGACCAACTGATGCGAGTGGTACGCGCGGTGAGCGCCGCGTTGCTGACCCTGGGCCTGGCGGCCGCTCCGGCCGCCGCCGACGCCTCACCCTCTCCGTCGCAGGACGGCTCGTCGGGCCCCACGCGGGCGGGCACCTCGTTCCGTACCGCGACGGAGATCGAGCCGGGGCAGGAGGCCACGGCCGGCGGCTCCACCGGCGACTACCTGTACTGGTCGGTCCCCGTGGACACCGGGCAGCGCCCCACGGTCCGGGCCACGGTGAAGCTGCCGGACACCCACGCCTCGCAGACCTGGCAGGTCGACGTCTACGACGGTCTGCGCCGCCGCCAGGCCTGCCGGTACGGGGCCCAGACGCGCACCGCGGCGGCGGACGCGGCCTCGGTGGAGCTGGCCTGCGCGCTGCGCACGGTCCGTGCCTGGTCGGAGCCGTGGGCGAACGACCCGCTGCCCGGCACGTACTACATCCGGCTGACGGCCACCGGCGTCGCCACCTCCGACCTCGGCCTCCCGGTGGACACCCGGGTCCGGGTGGAGTCCGTGGACGTCGGCGGCGCGGCAGCGGTGGACGGCTCCCTGGCCGAGCCGCTGGTGCCGGGGATCGCGACGCGTCCCGAGGAGGATCGTGAGGACGCGGCGGTGCTGGCCGGACTCGAACCCGAGGACGGCTGGACGTCCGGCTGGTGGTCGGACCGGTGGGTGTGGACCGCCCTGGGCGGCGCACTGGCCGCGCTGGCGGGGATCGCCGGATACGCGCTGACCCGCGGCGCGGGCCGCCCGGCCCGTGTTCCGCCGGGCGCCTGACCCGGCGCCCGACGCCCTTGGGGAAGGCCCGCTCCGTGCGGGCCTTCTCTATGCCTCGCGCAGGGTCTTCGCCAGGGCGCCCTCGCCGGTCACCTCGACCCGGCCCTCCCGGACCGCCCGCACCAGGTCCAGCTCCCCGCGGCCGAGCGCGGTGCACGTGGCGGTGTCCAGGACCAGCAGGGCGTCCGGCTCCGTGGGGGCGGGTCCGTCGCCGTACACCGGGCCCTCCTCGGCACCCACGTGCAGGTGGAACCGCCCTTCCTCCAGGTGCACTTCGACCAGTCCCTCCCCGTCCAGCAGGCGCAGCAGGGGCAGCGCGAACCAGTGCGCCCGTACGGCGTCCGTCGGCCGGCGCTCGCCGAGTTCGGCCTGCCCCCACTCCCCCAGGGCCTGCAGCACCGGCAGCAACTCCCGCCCCCGGGCGGTGAGTTCGTAGACGTTCGCCGCGCCGGGCGGCGGGAGCCGGCGCCGGGTCGCGAGGCCGTCGCGTTCCATGTCCCGCAGCCGCGAGGCGAGTACGTCCGTGCTGACGCCGGGCAGGTCCGCGTGCAGGTCGGTGTAGCGGCGGGGACCGGCGAGCAGTTCCCGGACGATCAGCAGGGTCCAGCGGTCGCCGACGACGTCGAGCGCGCGGGCGGCGGAGCAGTACTGGTCGTAGCTTCGGCGAGGTGGCATGCGACGCAGTCTAGACAAGTTGTTGGACTTTCCAAGCTCGCACTTGGTAAAACCAAGCGACACAGTCGGCAGAGGAGAAGCGGCGCATGGAGTTCCGGCAGTCGAGCAAGCTCAGCGAGGTCTGTTACGAGATCCGCGGCCCGGTGATCGAGCACGCCAACGCGCTGGAGGAGGCCGGCCACAGCGTGCTGCGCCTGAACACCGGCAACCCCGCGCTCTTCGGGTTCGAGGCGCCGGAGGAGATCCTCCAGGACATGATCCGGATGCTGCCGCGGGCGCACGGCTACACCGACTCGCGCGGCATCCTCTCCGCCCGCCGCGCGGTCGCCCAGCGCTACCAGACCCTGGGCCTGGAGGTCGGCGTCGACGACGTCTTCCTCGGCAACGGCGTGTCCGAGCTGGTGTCGATGGCCGTGCAGGCCCTCGTCGAGGACGGCGACGAAGTGCTGATCCCCGCGCCGGACTTCCCCCTGTGGACGGCGGTGACGACCCTCGCCGGCGGCAAGGCCGTCCACTACCTCTGCGACGAGCAGGCCGACTGGTACCCCGACCTCGACGACATGGCCGCGAAGATCACCGACCGCACCAGGGCGGTGGTGATCATCAACCCGAACAACCCCACCGGCGCGGTCTACCCCAGGGAGATCGTCGAGGGCATCCTCGACCTCGCCCGCCGCCACGGCCTGATGGTCCTCGCCGACGAGATCTACGACCAGATCCTCTACGACGACGCCGTGCACCACTCGGCCGCCGCACTCGCCCCCGACCTGGTCGTCCTGACCTTCTGCGGCCTGTCCAAGACCTACCGCGTGGCGGGCTTCCGCTCCGGCTGGCTGGTGGTCACGGGCCCGAAACAGCACGCCCGGGACTACCTGGAGGGGCTGACCATGCTGGCCTCCATGCGGCTGTGCGCCAACGCGCCCGCCCAGTACGCCATCCAGGCCGCGCTCGGCGGCCGGCAGTCCATCACCGAGCTGACCGGGCCCGGCGGGCGGCTGCTGGAGCAGCGGGACACGGCCTGGCGGAAGCTCAACGAGATCCCCGGCGTGACCTGCGTGAAGCCGAAGGGCGCCCTGTACGCCTTCCCGCGTCTCGACCCCAAGGTGCACCGGATCCACGACGACGAGAAGTTCGTCCTGGACCTGCTGCTGCGGGAGAAGATCCAGGTGGTGCAGGGCACCGGCTTCAACTGGCCGTCCCCCGACCACTTCCGCATCCTCACGCTGCCCCACGCCGACGACCTGGAGGCGGCGATCGGGCGGATCGGGCGGTTCCTCGGCGGCTACCGCCAGTAGGCGCGGTTGTCAGTGGCGGGCCGTAGCCTTCGAACAGGTGGGCCAGTGCCCGAGACCGGCCGGAGAGGAGCACGCCGTGACCCGACCGCCGACCGCCGCGCAGCGGCGTGTCATCGACGCCGCCGACCCCGTGACCGGGCGCCTGCGGGGTACGCAGGAGCAGCTGGCCGCGCTGGTGAAGCGGGGGCTCGCCTTCCGCCACCCCCGTCCGCCGCACGAGCACTTCCTGACGCCGGAGGGGCACCGGATCCGCCAGGGCATCACCCGGGAGCCCGAGCCCGCCGGGTCCGGGGAGCGCGCCGCCCCGGCGGGCGTGTTCGCGGCCCGCACGGGAGGCGAGCCGGATCCGCCGCCGCCCGGGCCCGCCCGGCGCCGCGAGGTGCACAGCGCCTGGCAGGGGCTGCTGGAGCTGCGCCGGATGACCAATGCGGACGCGGCGGCGGACCGGCCGTGCGGGTGGGAGCGCTCGCATCTGGTGGCGGCCGCCGCGCTCGCGCTGGAGGCGGCCGGCCATCACCCGGCCGGCCCGGACGGCGAGGGCTACCGGGTGCGGGAGACACCGCAGCCGGAGGCCGTCGCCGTGTACCAGCCGGACGGCGAGGCGCTGCGGACCTGCGCGGCCACGCTCGAAGGGGCAGGCTGGCAGGTGAGCGAGCACCGCGAGCCGCGCACCGGAACCCGGTATCTGCTGGCTTCACCCCGCCGGGCGTGATGAACATGCCAGGATCGGGGGGTCGTTGAGCAGTGCACGGGACTCTCGTGCGGAGGGTCCGGCGCGAGAAGGGAAAGCCGTGAGCGAGCCGTTTTCCGTCCCTGTGACCGTCCGCGGATACGAGACGGACGTGCAGGGCCACCTCAACCAGGCGGTCTATCTGAACTACGCGGAGCACGCCCGCTGGTCGCTGCTGCGGGCGGCCGGGATCAGCCAGTCCGCCCTCATCGGCAGCGGCGTCGGCCCGGTCGCCCTGGAGACGACCATCCGCTACCTGCGCGAGCTCCTCGCGGGCGACGAGGCCGAGGTGACCTGCGCCTTCTTCTGGAGCGGCGGCAAGACCTTCCGGATCGAGCAGAGCGTGGTGAAGACCGACGGCACGGTGGCCGCCGAGATCTCGGCGGTCGGCGGGGTCCTCGACCTGGAGAAGCGCAAGCTGGTCGCCGACCCCGCCGAGGTCTTCCGCAAGCTGGCCTCCGACCCGGCCCTGTTCGGGCTCTGACGCGGACCGGCCGGCCCCGAGCGGCCGATGGCCGGCCGGGGCCGCAAGCCCGAGCGGAGTCCGGGGGCTCAGGACGCGGTCGCCGCCTTGGGCGCGCCCGTGAGCTCCTCCCCCGCCTCCATCGGGTGGGTCACGTCGTGGGCGTCCCGGCCGCTCCTGCCCAGGTGGTTGAAGACCAGGTTCAGCAGCACCGCCGCCACGCAGCCGGTGGAGATGCCGGAGTCCAGGACGATCCGGGCCGTCTCGGGGAAGGCGTGGTAGAACTCCGGCGCCGTGATGGGGATGATGCCAACGGCCAGGGAGACGGCGACGATCAGGACGTTGTTGTCCTTGTCCAGGCCCGCCCGGACCAGGGTCTGGATGCCGCTGGCCGCGACCGAGCCGAACAGCACCACGCCCGCCCCGCCGAGCACCGGGCGCGGTACGACGGCGATCAGCGAGGCGGCCATCGGGCACAGGCCCATCAGCACCAGGAAGCCGCCGCCCGCGGCGACGACGTACCGGCTGCGGATCCTCGTCATCGCGACCAGGCCGATGTTCTGTGCGAAGGCGCTGCACATGAAGCCGTTGAACAGGGGGCTGATCGCCGAGCCGAGGGTGTCGGCGCGCAGGCCGGCGGCGATGGTCTTCTCGTCGGCCGGGCGGTCGACGATCTCACCGAGGGCCAGCATGTCGGCGGTCGACTCGGTCATCGACACCACCATCACCACGCACATCGACAGGATCGCGGCGAGCTGGAACTGCGGGGCACCGAAGTGGAACGGCGTCGGGAAGCCGACGACGTCCGCGTCCGCGACCGGGCCGAAGTCCGTGACGCCGAACGGGATCGCGATCAGGGTGCCGGCGACCAGGCCCAGCAGCACGGCGATCTGCTTGACGAAACCCCGGGTGAACCGGCGCAGCAGCAGCACGATCAGCAGGGTCACGCCCGCGAGGCCCAGGTTCGTCGCGGAGCCGAAGTCGTCGGCGGCCGGGTTCGGTCCCTGTGCCCAGCCGAAGGCGACGGGCAGCAGCGATGTGCCGATGAGGGTGATCACGGAGCCGGTGACGACCGGCGGGAAGAAGCGGATCGCCTTGCAGAAGACGGGGGCGGCGAGGAAGCCCAGGAGTCCGGCGACGATGACCGCGCCGAAGATGATCGGCAGGGCGTCGGACTTGTCCTCGGTGGAGGCGACGATCGCGGTCATCGGGGCGACACCGGCGAAGGTGACGCCGTTGACGAACGGCAGCCGGGCGCCGATCTTCCAGATGCCGAGGGTCTGCAGGAAGGTGGCGAGGCCCGCGGTGAACAGGCAGGCGCCGGTGAGGAAGGTCAGGTCGGTGGCGGAGAGGCCGATGGCCGCGCCGACGATCAGGGGTGGGGCGACGACTCCGGCGTACATGGCGGCCACGTGCTGCAGGCCGGTCGTCGCCATCTTGAGCGCGGGGAGTTTTTCGTCAACGGGGTGGTCGGCCACTGCGGCGTCCCTCCGGTCGGTTACACGGCTGTGCCCGGGGGCCGCCGTGGGTGTCAGGGAGGTGGTGCGGGGTGGTCGTGCGGGACCGGACATGCGAGGGGACGGTGGGGTGACCGTTCCGGGGCGCGAGCGATCGACGCGCACGCCCCGGAGACGGTCGCCGCGGACCCCGCTCGGGTCCACGGCCACCGGCCGGGAGCCGTCCCTCCCGGCCGGAGTATCCGGGTGGTCAGGCCTGCGCGGCGATCCGCGCCAGGCGCCGGGCCTCGTCGCGCGTGGCGCGGGCGATGGCGTCCTCGTCGGCGGTGAGCAGGCGCCCGTCCTCGACGATCTGCCGGCCGTTCACGAAGGAGGCGGTGACCGGGGCCGCCGCGCCGAAGACCAGCGCGGTCACCGGGTCGGCGATGGAGGCGTGGGCGAGGGTGTCCATCCGCCACAGCACCAGGTCGGCGAGCTTGCCGGGCTCCAGGGAGCCGACCTCCGCCGCCCGCCCGAGGACCTGGGCGCCGCCGTGGGTGCCCAGGCGCAGCGCCTGGCGGGCGTTGAGCGCGGCCTCCCTGTGGCCCCCGAGGCGGTTGATGAGCAGGGCGTTGCGCAGCTCGGTGTGGAGTTCGCCGGACTCGTTCGAGGCGGTGCCGTCGACGCCGAGGCCGACGGGGACGCCGGCGGCGAGCATGTCGGGGACGCGGGCGATGCCGGCCGCGAGGCGGGCGTTGGAGGAGGGGCAGTGCGCGACGCCGGTCCTGGTGCGGGCGAAGGCGGCGATGTCGGAGTCGTTCATGTGGACGCAGTGCGCCATCCACACGTCCTCGCCGAGCCAGCCGGTGGACTCGAAGTAGTCGGTCGGGCCCATGCCGAACAGCTCGTGGCAGAACTTCTCCTCCTCCACGGTCTCCGAGCCGTGGGTGTGCAGGCGCACGCCGAGGCGGCGGGCCAGCTGGGCGCCGTCGCGCAGCAGCTCGGTGGAGACGGAGAAGGGCGAGCAGGGCGCGACGGCGACCTGGGTCATGGCGTCGAAGGAGGAGTCGTGGTGGCGGCGCACGGTCTCCTCGGTGGCCGCGAGCGCGCCGTCAAGGGTCTCCACGGCGAAGTCCGGGGGCAGGCCGCCGTCCTTCTCGCTGCGGTCCATGGAGCCGCGGGCGAGGGTGAAGCGGACGCCCATGTCGCGGGCGGCGCCGATGATCGCGCCGGAGAGGTCGCCGGAGCCCCGCGGGAAGACGTAGTGGTGGTCCATGGCGGTGGTGACGCCGCCGCGGGCCATCATCGCGAGCGAGCCCTGGGCCGCCGCGCGGACCATCGGCTCGTCGATGCGCGCCCAGGTGGGGTAGAGCGCGACGAGCCAGTCGAAGAGGTTGTGGTCCGTGGCCAGGCCGCGGGTGATCCACTGGTAGAAGTGGTGATGCGTGTTGACCAGGCCGGGGGTCACGAGGTGGCCGGAGGCGTCGATGCGGCGGGCCACGTTCTCCAGGCCCTCGGGGGCGGGGCCCGCGCCGAGGGATTCGACGCGGTTGCCGGCGATGACGACGTGTCCGGAGGCGTACTCGGTGTCGTGCGCGTCGACGGTCGCGATCGCACAGTTCTCGATGACGATGCGCCGGTCTGCTGCCATGGTTCGTCCTTTGCGCTGATGTGGAGAGGGCACGGCAGGACCCCGGGAGTTTTGAGTGCCGTGGCCGGGAGACGGGTTCCCCCGGCCACGGGTGCCGAAAAAGGGAACGTCAGAGGTTGGTGAGGTCCACCGGGATGCGCGGCTCGCAGCCCTCCCGCAGGATCGTCGCCTCGATCAGGCCGTAGGGCCGGTCGGCGGCGTAGTAGACCTCGTTGTCGTTCTTCAGCCCGAACGGCTCCAGGTCGACCAGGAAGTGGTGCTTGTTCGGGAGCGAGAAGCGGACCTCGTCGATCTCGCTGCGGTGGTTGATGATCCGCGCGCCCATCTGGTACAGCGTCTGCTGCAGCGAGAGCGAGTACGTCTCGGCGAAGGCCTGGAGCATGTGCTTCTTCACCTGCTCGTAGGACTTCTCCCAGTTCGGCATGCGCTCCTCGTCGTCGGTCCAGTTGAACCGCCAGCGGCCGGAGACCTCGGTGGCCAGGATGCGGTCGTAGGCCTCCTTCAGGGTCGTGTACTTGTCCTTGACGTAGCCCCAGAACTCGGAGTTGGTCGAGTTCATCACGACCAGGTCCTTCAGGCCCGAGATCACCTCCCAGCGCTCACCGTCGTAGGTGATCTGCGTGAGGCGGGTCTCCTGGCCCTTGCGGACGAAGGAGTGCTTGACCTCGTCGGCGCCGATGAACTGCGAGTTGGCGTCGGAGGCCTCGATCCGCTCCCAGGCGAACTCCTCGATGCGGATCCGGGCCCGGTGGATCGGCTCCTGGCTGGTGACGAAGTGCCGGGCGAGGTGGATGCCGAACTGCTCGGCGGACTCGATGCCGTGCTCCTTGGCGAACGCGAACACCGTGTTCTTGGTGGTGTCGGTCGGCAGGACGTTGGCGTTCGAGCCGGAGTAGTGGACGTCGTCCATGTCGCCGCTCAGCGCCACGGACACGTTCAGGTCCTTGATGTGGTGGGTGGCGCCGTCCCGCGTGATCTTCACGACTCGGTTCTCGGCCTTGCCGTACTGGTTCTGTCCCAGCAGGACAGGGCGGCCAGGGCGGGAATTGACGGTCATTTAGCTAGCTCCCTCGGTATACGGAGTAGCCGAACGGGTTGAGCAGCAGCGGTACGTGGTAGTGCTCGCCCGGGACGACGGCGAACGTGATCGCCACCTCCGGGAAGAACACACCGGCGCCGCTGTCCCGATTCGCGGGGGCGTCCTGCTGCGCATCGGCTTGCTTCTTCTCGAAGTACGGCTCGACGGCGAAGTCGAGCCGTACGTGGGTGGTTCCCTCCGGCAGGGCCGGGAGGTCCTTGCACCGGCCGTCCGCGTCGGTCGCGGAGCCGCCGAGCGCCCGCCAGTCGGCCGCGCGCCCGGACCGGGCGGACAGGTGGACGGCGACGCCCTCGGCCGGGCGGCCGGCGCTGGTGTCCAGGATGTGCGTGGACACGGACGCGGTGGCGGAGGTGCTCATGGTGCTGTCAGTCCTCTTCGACGAGTCGGGCCAGGCGGATGCGGTTGATCTTCCCCAGTTCGGTGCGGACGATCTCCCGCTCCCGCTCCGGCGTGTTGCCGATCCGCTCCTTGACCGCGTCGCGCATCTGCTCGCCGGTACGGCCGGTCGCGCAGATCAGGAAGACATGGCCGAACCTCTCCTGATAGGCGAGGTTCAGTTCCAGCATCTCCGCCTTGAGCTCGTCGGAGGCGCCGGCCATGCCGCGCTGTTCGCGGGCCGAGGTGGGGTCGCCGGGCTTGGGGCGGCCGATGGGCGGGTGGCCGGCCATCGCCTCGTCGAGGTCCGGGGCGGTCAGCTCCGCCGTGGCGGCGTCGCTCGCGGCGTACAGGTCCTCGACGGTGGCGTAGGGGCGGCCGGCGAGCAGGCGTCGCGCCCACGCCGTGGAGGCGCACGCCTCGTGGAGCGCGGTGCGGGCCGCGTGCTCCTCCAGGGTGTTGAACCGGGCCAGGCCCGGCGGCGTGGAAGTGGAAGTCACGGGAGCCTCCGTGGCCGGATGCGGCCGTCGTGCTGAACGGGCGTGCCGATAGCTAACGCCCTCCCGCGACAGCGCGTCAACAGTTTGTTGAAAATTCGCGGTGGGGAAACGACGCGGAAACCGGGGGGCGGCGGCGGGGGACGGCCGAGGACGGGAAGGGGCCGGTCAGAGGCCCGGTCAGGAGCCGGTCAGGGCCCCGGTCAGGAGCCGGTCAGGGCCCCGGTCAGGAGCCGGTCGGCGGCCGGGAACGGCCCGGTCAGGACCCCTTCTCGCGGTTGAGGTAGTTGTACACGGTGAAGCGGCTGACGCCGAGGGCGCTCGCCACCGTCTCCACGCCGTGCCGCACGGAGAAGGCGCCGCGCGCCTCCAGTATGCGCACGACCTCCTGCTTGGCCTTGCGGTCCAGATCGGCCAGCGGCATGCCCTTGCGGCGCTCCATGGCGGCCAGGATGTGATCGAGGGAGTCGGCGAGCTGCGGCAGCCGTACGGCGACGGCGTCGCGGCCCTCCCAGGACAGCACGACGTCGTCGGGGCCGGCCTCGTCGGGGGGCATCATCTCGCCGCCCATGGCGTCGACCAGGGGCTTGACGGCCGCGATGAACGGCTCGTCCCCCGTGCCGGTCATGCCTCGCCCTCCTCGACCACGTTGACCTGGAGCGAGATCCGGGTGGCGCCGGCCTCCAGGGTCCTGCGCAGCAGGGCGTCCACGGCGGCGAGCACCGCGTCGGCGCCGCCCTGCGCGGTGTTGCCGAACGGGCCGACGTCCACGGCGTCCAGCTCGGCGCCCTCCACGACCTCCCGGGCGACCAGCGCGTGCGCGGGCGCCTCGTCCAGGTCGAAGGGCTCGGTCGTGAACTCCACCCTCAAGCGCATAGTGCCCCCTGACTGTGATGACTCGGACCCGCCGGGCCCGCCACGAGGCGACCCTAGCCGACACGCCCTCTTGACAAGCGGGGAGACCCGACGGCAGTCTTCCGTTAAGCAGAAAGCAACTTCCACAATACGAAATACAGCGGAAGGGAGCGCGGCCCCGATGGGATTCGCAGACCAGCGCTTCAACGTCAACCTGTCGATCCTCTTCACGGAACTCCCGCTCCTGGAGCGCCCCGCGGCCGCCGCCGCGGCCGGCTTCACCGCGGTCGAGCTGTGGTGGCCCTGGACCGGCACACCCACCCCCGAGCAGTCCGAGCTCGACGCCCTGAAGCGGGCGATCGAGGACGCGGGCGTCCAGCTCACCGGGCTGAACTTCTACGCCGGGCAGCTGCCGGGCCCGGACCGCGGCGCCCTGTCGGTGCCCGGCACGGAGTCGGAGCGGTTCCGCGCCAACATCGACGTGGCCGCGGGCTTCGCCGCCTCGCTCGGCTGCACGGCCCTCAACGCCCTGTACGGCAACCGCGTCGAGGGCGTGGACCCGGCCGAGCAGGACGCGCTGGCACTGGAGAACCTGGCCCTCGCGGCCCGGGCCGCCGACCGGATCGGGGCCGTGCTGCTGATCGAGGCGCTGAACAAGCCGGAGTCCCCGCTGTACCCGCTGGTGTCCGCGCCCGCCGCCGTCGAGGTCGTCGACCGGGTCAACGCGGCCACCGGGCTGGGCAACGCGCGCTTCCTCATGGACCTCTACCACCTGTCCATGAACGGCGAGGACCTGCCGGCCGTGATCGAGCGGTTCGCCGCGAAGACCGGCCACGTCCAGATCGCCGACAACCCCGGCCGCGGCGCGCCCGGCACGGGCTCGCTCCCCCTCGAAGACCTCCTCGACCGGCTGAAGAAGGCGGGCTACGACGGCTGGGTCGGCCTCGAGTACAAGCCGGGCGACCGCCCGAGCGCCGAGGCCTTCGACTGGCTGCCCCGCTGACCCCCTGCACCGAAAGGCACCCCATCATGAGCAGCACTCTCCCCAAGGTCGCCTGGATCGGCCTCGGCATCATGGGCTCCCCCATGTCCGAGAACCTGATCAAGGCGGGTTACCAGGTCACCGGCTACACCCTGGAGCGGGACAAGCTGGACCGGCTCGCCGCGGCCGGCGGAACGGCCGCCTCCTCCATCGCCGAGGCCGTGCGGGACGCGGACGTCGTCATCACGATGGTGCCCGCCTCCCCGCAGGTCGAGGCCATCGCCTACGGCCCCGACGGCATCCTGGAGAACGCCCGGTCCGGGGCGCTGCTGATCGACATGTCCTCGATCACCCCGCAGACCTCGATCGACCTCGCCCAGGCCGCGGCGGACAAGGGCATCCGCGTCCTGGACGCCCCGGTGTCCGGCGGTGAGGCCGGAGCGATCGAGGCGGTGCTGTCCATCATGGTCGGCGGCGAGCAGGCCGACTTCGACGAGGCCAAGCCGGTCTTCGAGGCGCTGGGCAAGACGATCGTGCTGTGCGGCCCGCACGGCTCCGGCCAGACGGTGAAGGCCGCCAACCAGCTGATCGTCGCCGTGAACATCCAGGCGTGCGCGGAGGCCGTGGTCTTCCTGGAGAAGTCCGGCGTGGACCTCAAGGCGGCCCTCGACGTCCTGGGCGGCGGCCTGGCCGGCTCGACCGTGCTGACCCGCAAGAAGGACAACTTCCTCGCCCGCGACTTCAAGCCGGGCTTCCGGATCGACCTGCACCACAAGGACATGGGCATCGTCACGGACGCCGCCCGCACCGTCGGCGCGGCCCTGCCCGTCGGCGCCGTGGTCGCCCAGCTGGTCGCGTCCCTGCGCGCGCAGGGCGACGGCGGCCTGGACCACTCCGCGCTGCTGCGGGCCGTGGAGCGGCTCTCCGGCGCACAGCTCTGACCCTCGCCCCGCAGAGGGTTCCCCCTGCTCCGGGCGGTGCCGCCGCTGACACCTGTCCTGTCGCGCCCAAAGGGGCGGCACCGCCCGGTCCACCCATGCCCACCGCTTCAACAAACTGTTGACGCTCCGATCGCCCCGACCCTAGGCTCCACAAAGCGGAAACATTTTTCCGCTGCCCTCTCGTACGGAAGGTCACGATGTCGCAGCGCGTGCTCACCACCGAGTCCGGCGCCCCCGTCGCCGACAACCAGAACTCCGCCACCGCCGGCGTCGGCGGCCCGCTCCTGCTCCAGGACCAGCACCTGCTGGAGAAGCTCGCGCGCTTCAACCGCGAGCGCATCCCGGAGCGCGTGGTGCACGCCCGCGGCTCGGGCGCCTACGGCCACTTCGAAGTGACCGACGACGTCACGGACTTCACCCACGCCGACTTCCTCGGCGAGGTGGGCCGGCGCACCGAGGTGTTCCTGCGCTTCTCGACCGTGGCCGACAGCCTCGGCGGCGCGGACGCCGTGCGCGACCCGCGCGGTTTCGCCGTCAAGTTCTACACGGCCGAGGGCAATTACGACCTCGTCGGGAACAACACCCCGGTCTTCTTCATCAGGGACCCGATCAAGTTCCCGGACTTCATCCACTCCCAGAAGCGCGACCCGTTCACGGGCCGTCAGGAGCCGGACAACGTCTGGGACTTCTGGGCGCACTCCCCCGAGGCCACGCACCAGGTGACCTGGCTGATGGGCGACCGCGGCATCCCGGCCTCGTACCGGCACATGAACGGCTACGGCTCGCACACCTACCAGTGGACCAACGCCCGGGGCGAGGCCTTCTTCGTCAAGTACCACTTCAAGACGAACCAGGGCATCCGCTGCCTGAGCAGCGAGCAGGCCGCCGAGCTCGCGGGCAAGGACCCCGACTCGCACCAGACGGACCTGCTCCAGGCCATCGAGCGGGGCGTGCACCCGTCCTGGACGCTGTACGTGCAGATCATGCCGGCGGCCGAGGCGGCGGAGTACCGCTTCAACCCGTTCGACCTCACCAAGGTCTGGCCGCACGCCGACCACCCGCTGCGGCGCGTGGGCCGGCTGGTGCTGGACCGCAACCCGGACAACGTCTTCGCCGAGGTCGAGCAGGCCGCGTTCTCCCCGAACAACTTCGTGCCGGGCATCGGCCCCTCGCCCGACAAGATGCTCCAGGGCCGGCTGTTCGCCTACGCGGACGCCCACCGCTACCGCCTGGGCGTCAACCACACCCGGCTGGCCGTCAACGCGCCCCGGGCCACGACCGCCGAGAACTACGGCCGGGACGGCCTCATGGCGTCCAACCCGCAGGGCCGGTACGCGAAGAACTACGAGCCGAACTCCTACGACGGCCCGGTCGAGACCGGCCGGCCGCTGTCGGCCCCGCTCGCGGTGCACGGCCACACCGGCACCCACGCGGCACCCGCGCACACCAAGGACGACGACTTCTTCCAGGCGGGCGAGCTGTACCGGCTGATGTCGGCGGAGGAGAAGTCCCGCCTGGTCGCGAACATCGCCGGCGGCCTGTCCCGGGTCTCCCGCGACGACGTGATCGACAAGAACCTCGCGCACTTCCACGCCGCCGACCCGGAGTACGGCCGGCGCGTGGAGGAGGCGGTCCGCGCGCTGCGCGAGGACTGAGACTCCCTGCCCGTGTCCGACCGCCCGGGGCGGCCCGGATGAGGGGTGGCCGTCCCGGACAGGGACACGGGCAGGGCGCGGACCGCGGCGGGCGCGAGCCAGTGCGGTGGTGAAGGGGTCAGGACCGGCTTCTCGACCTGAGGGAGGCCCGCTCCGGATCCCGTCGCACCCGCCGCGGTCCCAGTACACGCTCCTCCTCCCCCCCGACCCCGTCCGGCGGCGCGAACGTCCTGTCGCGCCCAGCCTCGCGCCGTCGGACGGCCAGCCCGCCCCGGGGTGCGCGACCGCCTTCGCGGCGGCAGCCTGAAGGCATGGCACATCCGACCGAGCATCCGCACGTCGTGGTCCACGCTCCCGCCCTGGACGGCTCGCGACGGGTCACCCTGGGCGACGAACCCCTGGGCATCGCCACCCACGTCGACGACGTGGCGGAGATCCTGCGGCTGGCCGACCTCTACGTCACCGACATCGAGGAGAACGACCTCGTCGAGTGGCAGGGCGGCGGCCCGGACGACTGGCCCGGGCTCTCGGAACACCACGACGCCTGAGCGCGTACGGCACCGGCCGTACACCGCGTACGACACCCTCAAATGAACCTCTGAACCCGGCCCCGGGGGCTTCAACGGCCCCCGGGGCCGGGCACATTCTCGGCACACGGGGCCCGCCGGCACGGGGGCGGCGGGCTCCCGGTACGGGGGTGAGTCATGAGCGACGCCGTCCGGCTGGAGCCGCACGAGATCGCGCTGCTGGGGGACGGCCCGCGGGCCGCCGTCACCGTCGCCGTGGTGGACCTGCACCTGAGGGGCCTGGCCGAGGCCGATCGGCCCGGGACGGTGCGCAGGGGCATCGGGGACGCCGTGGACGGCCCGCGGCCGCTGTCGCCCCTGGCCGAGGCGGTGCACGCGCGCCTGCGGGAGCCCGCCGGGCCGGGGACCCTGGTGAAGGACCCCGACATCCGGCTGGCCCTCGCGCTGATGCGCATCCCGCTCGCGGAGGCGGGCCTGCTGCGCTACCCGCTGCTCGGTCCGACGCGCGCCGCCCGCCGCCACATCCGGGACCTGCGGCGGACCCGGCCGCTGCCCGCGGGCAGGCACGGGCTGAGCCATGACGACCGGCTGCTGGCCGTGGTCCTGCACGGCGAGCCGGCCCTGCGGCTGCTGGTCCCCCGCTTCGCCCTGCGCGCGGGCCTGGTCCGCCGCGCCGAGGTGGGCGGCAAGGACCTGCTGAAGCACTCGCCACGCGGCACCGGCGGCGGCTACGGGGGCTACTCCTACTGCGGCGGGGGCGGTGGCGGCGGAGGCGGGGAGTGAGGCGCGCGTCCGCGCATGCGTGAGGGGGCGGCCCGTCCTCCCGGACGGACCGCCCCCCTCTTACACGGGTGTCGGACCTGCGGCGTCTTCAGACCTGCCGCGTCTTTCAGACCTTCAGCGTCTTGATGGAGGTCGGGGCGTGGCCCGGCTCCGTGGCGATCTCCTCGAACTCCACGACGTTGCCGATGTCGTTGGTCGTGGACATGGAGATGTTGGTGACGCGCTCCAGGATCGCCTCGACGACGACCGGGACCCGGTACTGCGCGGCGAGCTTCCTGGCCTGCTCGAACGCCGCGCCCAGTTCGGCCGGGTCGGTCACCCGGATCGCCTTGCAGCCCAGTCCCTCGGCCACCTTGACGTGGTCGACGCCGTAGACACCGAGCTCGGGCGCGTTGATGTTCTCGAACTCCAGCTTGACCTGGAAGTCGATGTCGAAGGCCCGCTGCGCCTGGCGGATCAGCCCCAGATAGGAGTTGTTCACGAGGACGTGGACGTACGGGATCCGGTGCTGGGCGCCGACGGCCAGCTCCTCGATCATGAACTGGAAGTCGTAGTCGCCGGAGAGCGCGACGACGGTGGCCTCCGGGTCGGCCTTGGCGACGCCGAGGGCGGCCGGGATGGTCCAGCCGAGCGGACCGGCCTGGCCGCAGTTGATCCAGTGCCGGGGCCGGTAGACGTGCAGCATCTGGGCGCCGGCGATCTGCGAGAGGCCGATGGTGGAGACGTACCGGGTCTCCGGCCCGAAGGCCTTGTTCATCTCCTCGTAGACGCGCTGCGGCTTGATGGGGATGTCGTCGAAGTGCGTACGGCGCTGCAGGGTGGCCTTGCGCTCCTGCGCCGAGGCGGCCCAGGCGGAGCGGTCGGGCAGCCGGCCGGCCGCCTTCAGTTCGCGCGCCACCTCGACGAACAGCTGCAGGGCCGCCTTGGCGTCGGAGGCGATGCCGTAGTCGGGGGCGAAGATCCTGCCGATCTGGGTCGGCTCGACGTCGACGTGGACGAACGTGCGGCCGGCGGTGTAGACGTCCAGCTTGCCGGTGTGGCGGTTGGCCCAGCGGTTGCCGATGCCGAGGACGAAGTCGGACTCCAGGAAGGTCGCGTTGCCGTAGCGGTGCGAGGTCTGCAGGCCGACCATGCCGGCGTTCAGCTCGTGGTCGTCGGGCAGGACGCCCCAGCCCATCAGCGTGGGCACGACGGGTGTGCCGGTCAACTCGGCGAATTCGACGAGCAGTTCGCAGGCGTCGGCGTTGATGACACCGCCGCCGGCGACGATCAGCGGCCGCTCGGCGGCGTTCAGCATCCCGATGGCCTTCTCGACCTGGGCGCGGGTCGCGGCGGGCTTGTAGACCGGCAGCGGCTCGTACGTCTCCGGGTCGAACTCGATCTCCGTCAGCTGCACGTCGATCGGCAGGTCGATGAGGACCGGGCCCGGGCGGCCGGAGCGCATCAGGTGGAACGCCTGCTGGAAGACGCCCGGGACCTGTGCGGCCTCCAGCACGGTCACGGCCATCTTGGTGACCGGTTTGGCGATGGAGGCGATGTCGACGGCCTGGAAGTCCTCCTTGTGGATCACGGCGGTCGGGGCCTGGCCCGTGATGCACAGGATCGGGATGGAGTCGCCGATCGCCGAGTACAGGCCCGTGATCATGTCGGTGCCGGCCGGGCCGGAGGTGCCGATGCAGACGCCGATGTTGCCCGGGTGGGTCCGCGTGTAGCCCTCGGCCATGTGGGAGGCGCCCTCGACGTGCCGGGCGAGCGTGTGGGCGATGCCTCCGGAGGCCTTGAGCGCCGCGTAGAAGGGGTTGATCGCCGCGCCCGGGACACCGAACGCGTCGGTGACGCCCTCGCGCCTGAGGATCTCGACTGCCGCGCGGGCAGCGGTCATACGAGCCATGGAACTACTCCTGGTTCGGCTGTCGGATACGCACTCCCGTCGCGCCCCGCCGTGAGCACCTTCCGCATTACGGAAATTAACTTCTACTATCTGGAAGCAATGTAGGGGGGTGCGGACAAGCCGTCAAGAGACGTCCGGGCAATGGGCGGAGCAACGGACAAGCGCCCTCCCGCGGGTGGACGATGGGGGGCATGTCCGAGAGCGTGTCGGTGCGCTGTCCGGTCTGTGGGCGCGCCCATCTGTTCGCCGTGCCGTCGTACCCGTGCGTCTGCGGAGCGCCCGTCGCGCCACCGCTCGATCCGCGCGCGGAACCGGCCGCCGTCACCCACCGCTCCTGGGAGGAGGAGTGGGTGACCGTGCACTGCGCGGCCTGCGACCGTCCCGCCGCGTGGCCGCAGCCGGAGCTGGGCTGTGCCTGCGGCACGGTGCTGCGCTTCCCGGTGGCGGGCGCGCGCGACGCCCTGCGCGACATCCCGCCGCGGCCGGTGCGCCCCGCCTTCCGGCCGGTGACCATCCGCACCGCCCGGGACGCCGTCACCGCCGCCGCCCTCTATCTGCGCTGGCTCGGCCACCGGGACGTGCGGCGCGCCGACCGGCGCCCGCCCTCCGGCATAGGGCTCGCCGCCCCCGGCGTGCTGGCCCAGGTGGATCCCACCGTCCGCCCGGCGGACGCGCGGGACGTGGAGTGCCTGTGGCTGACCGCGATGACGGAGTCCGCGGCCTGCGTCTACTTCTCCCTGGCCGGATACGGCGACGAGGCCCGCGCCCGCGCCGACGCGCTGGGCGTGCCGCTGTTCGTGCTCGACCTGACCGGCACCCCGCAGCCCGTGAACGGGCCGGCCGAGGCGTTCGCCGCCTGACGTGCGGGCGCGGGACGGCGCCGGCCCCCGCTCGGGGAGCCGGCGCCGTCGTGCGCGGTGTTACGGGTTGACGCAGGTGATCGAGCCGGCCGGCAGGTTGTTGCCGGTCGAGGTGGCGGTGAAGCCGAACGTGACGGTGCCGTCCGGCGGGATGGTGCGGTTGTGGTCCGCGTGCCTGACCGTGACCGTGCCGTCGGTGCCCGTGCTCAGGCTGCCGTTCCAGACCTGGCTGATCCGGGTTCCGGCGCCCGGCTGCCAGCGCACGGCCCAGCCGTCACGCGCGGTGGTGTTGTGGTTCATCACCTCGACGGACCCCTGGAAGCCACCGCCCCAGGAGTTGGTCACCTTGTAGATGGCCATGCACCCGGTGTGCGGATCGGTGGGCGTCGGGGTCGGCGTCGGCGTGGGCGTCGGGTCCGGGGTGCCGCCCGAGCCGCGGATGCCGGTCACCTCGCCGTTGCCGCCGTCGAAGACGATGTCGGAGCAGGAGAAGAAGTTCTCCTGGCTGTCCGAACGCACCCACTGGATGAACATCATCGCGTCACCCGAGCGGCCCGAGGGCAGCTTCAGGTCCCAGTAGTAGTGGCCGGACTCGCTGCCCACCGAGCCGGACTGCGGCGGGTTGGTGACGGTCTGGATCAGCTCCAGGTCGCCCCAGCCCAGCGGCTTGGTGGGCGAGTAGCCGGGCTTGGAGACGTACACCCGGAAGTCGCCCGGGTGCGCCGCCCAGTTGCTGTGCTTGACGCGGATGGTCGCCCCGGAGGTCAGGTGCGTGCGGGGCCAGTCGGCGCGGGCGGCGTTGTAGCCGGTGAAGTTGTACGGGGAGCGGTCGCCGGCACTGCACAGCTTGCCGTCCGGGACGTAACCCGGGCCGCGTCCGCCCGCGGTGGAGTCCAGTACGGCGAACCAGTTGTACAGCGACGACGCGCCGCTCTCGGCGAGCGCGGCCTTGCACGCGGGGTTCGTCGGGTCCAAGGCGCCGGTGCCGGTCTTGGCGTCCAGCCAGCACAGGTAGGTCCGCGAGCCGGGCGTCATCGTCACGCCGTGCGCCTGGGCGCTGTTCTGGCCGACCAGGACCAGACCGAGCCCGCCGAGCAGGGTGGCCAGGACCGCCAGTAAGGACAGGGGGCGTCTGGTGCTTCGAGCCATCGTTTCTCCATGGGGGTTGTGGGGTCGGGTGTCTCCCCGGGGTTTTGGGGCGGATCAGGCCGGCGGGGCGCCCCACGCGAGGGCGCCGCTCCGGTAGGCGGGGATCCTCGGGGCCTCGGCGTAGGAGGCGGCGGTGGTACGGCTGTAGTCGCCGCTCTCGTCGAAGGCGGACCAGTCGGACTTGGCCAGGCGCAGCTGGAGGTCGCCGGTGTCCTGGCCGGCGGCCAGGGTGCCGCTTGTGAAGCCGACCTCCAGGTAGGCGTCGGCGCCCGCGACCGGGGTGCTCAGCGGCACGACCCGCAGGGTCACCTTCGAGCAGCCGACGGCCGCGTGGTCGCAGAACGCGTTCACGGTGGACGCGCCGCCGTCCCGGGTGAAGTAGTAACGGGCGGTGACCTGGCTCAGGTCCACGGACGTACTGCCGGTGTTGGCGATCCGCAGGCCGGGACGGATGGCGTTGTCGGTGGCCGAGGAGTCGTTGTTCCGGTACGTGACCTTCAGGCCTCCGGCCGGGTCGGGTCCGCCGCCGCCCGCCTCCGTGGTGACGCTCAGCGCGGTGGAGGCCGCGGAGACGTTCCCGGCGGCGTCCCGGGCCCGGACGGTGTAGCCGTACGCCGTGGCCGCGCTCAGCCCGGAGTCGGTGAAGGACGTGCCGGTGACCGGCGAGGCGTTGACCTTGGTGCCGTCGCGGTACACGTCGTAACCGGTGACGCCCACGTTGTCGGTGGCCGCCGTCCACGACAGGGAGACACTGGTCGCGGTCTTCGCGGTGGACCGCAGACCGGTCGGCGCGGTGGGAGCGGTGGTGTCGGCCGGGTCGGGCCCGCCGCCGCCGTCGGTGGGCACGGCCGGGTACGCGTTGCGCACCAGCATCGAGAACTGGTTGTGGAACCAGTGGCCGGCCAGCGGCGCGTCCGGCAGGGCGCCGGTCTTGTTGCCGCCCGCGTTGGGTGCCGTGTAGTCCGGGTTGCACATCGGGTCCGGACGCTTGCCCTCGTCGTTCGGGATGTCCTTGCTGGCCCCGTCCGACTCCCCCGGCGGCTTGATCCACAGGAAGGCGTCCAGGTGCGAGTCCGGGTAGCCGGCGGGTGAGGCCTGCGGGGGCGCTCCGAGGCCGGCGCCGTCGACGTTGCACCACAGGCCGCGGTGGGTGCGGCGGTCGACCTTGGACTGGCTGACGTAGGTGTCGAGGACGGTGCTGGTGGACTCGGCGGCCGGCCGGGCCGCGCCTCCCCAGCCGTTGCGGGAGGTGTCGACGACCATGCCGGTCGAGGCGGGCCAGCCCTGCGCCACCAGCGCGGCGTGCACGGCCTTGGTGAAGTCCGACTCGTCGAAGTTCGGGTTCCACTCGTAGTACTTGCCGGACCGGATCTGGTTGCCGCCGACCGTCTTGTTCGGGTCGGGGAGGAACGGTTCGGCGAGCGGCGTGTAGTTGGAGACGTTGGTGATCAGGCCGTCCACGCTGCGCAGACCGTCCGTGGTGCCCTTGACGACGTCCGTGTACAGCTGGGTGGTCGGGGTGAGGTTGGTGTCCCAGCCGAGCCAGCCCGAGTGGGCGAAGTCCATGTACGTGTACACGTTCGGGATGGCGTGCAGCTTGTTCAGGGCGTACCGGATGGCGTCGACCTGGATGCCGCTGCTCTTGGCCTGGGCGCACTCGGGGTCGGAGAGGTTGGTGACCAGGTTCGGCAGGCCGTCCGGCTCGATGACCGTGGTGATGCGGATGTCCTGGTACTTCGGGTTGGCGAAGACCTCGGCGATCTCGTCGATGTACTCGCTCTTGTAGCGGGCCAGACCCGCCGCGGTGAGGGGCAGTTCGCCGTTGGAGGCCAGGGCGGAGCAGTCGCGGCCCGGCAGGTCGTACACGACGAACGTGGCGACGAGCGGCCGGCCGGGCTTCTTCTGGGCGAGCGCCAGGTCCAGGTGGTCGGCGAGGCTCTTGCGGCCCGCGTTGGCCTCACCGCCGTGGATGGCGGCGATGCGGTCCAGCCAGACGGCCGTCGGATAGGTCTTGACCTGCTCCATCCTGGCCTTGAGGGTCGCGTCGCTGGTCTGGGCGATGGATCCGTCGACCAGGCGTGCGTAGTCCGGGTTGACGTAGAACGAGGCGTCCGCGAACGGGTTGTCGACGTGCGCCTCCGCGGCGGACGCCTCGGATGCGGTCAGCTGGGCCGCCGCGCCCAGCAGCAGCGTGCTCACCGCCGTGGCCAGGGCCGCCGTCCGCCTGCGGTGCGGCCTGCGCGGGCGGGTGTCCGCGCGTCTGGTCCGGTCTGTCATGTGCTCTCCTCGGTGCGGGGGTGCGGGCTTCGGGTGTGGGGACGTCCGCGGGATCAACCGGTGGGGAGAACCGTGGGTCCGGTCAGGCGGGGGTGCAGCGCGGGGCGGGGGTGCCCGCGGGGCCGTTCGCCGTGTAGCCGAACGAGGTGGTGGCACCGGCGGCGAGGGTGCCGCCCGAGCCGGTGCCGCGGACCGTGATCCGGCCGTTCGCGACCGTGTGGGTGCCGTTCCAGAGGCTGGTGACGGTCGCGCCGCCCAGGTCCCAGTCGACCGTCCAGCCCGTGATCGGGCCGGTGCCGGTGTTCTTGACGGTGACCTCCGCCTGGTGGCCGCCCGGCCAGGAGTTGACCGGCTTGTGGGTGGCGGTGCAGGCCTTGGCCGGGGTGGGGTCGGGGTCGGGATCCGGATCGGGGTCCGGGTCCGTGCCGTAGGTCAGGCCGTGGCCGTAGGGGAAGAGCGGGCTCTTGCCGTCGCCGTCGTTGATCGGCTGCTGGGAGGCGCTGCGCATCCAGGTCATGGGCAGTTTGCCGGTCGGCGCGTGGTCGCCGAACAGCACGTCCGCGACCCCGCCGCCCTCGGTGCCGGGCAGCCAGGCCGCGAGCAGGGCCTTCCAGTCGGGCAGCCGGTCCGCGATGTCCAGGGGACGGCCGGAGACCAGCACCACCACGACGGGTACGCCGCTCGCCTTCAGCCGGGCCAGGGTCTGCAGGTCCTCCTGGTCGAGGCCCATGCCGTCCGGCCGGTCGCCGCGCATCTCGGCGTACGGGGTCTCGCCGACGACGGCCACGGCGGCCGTGTAGCCGCCGTCGATGCCGTTGCCGTAGCGGTCGTAGGTGACCCTGGAGGGGTCGGCGACGGCGGCGCGGATGCCCTGGAGGACGGTGGTGCCCTCGGTGACGGGGCCGCTGCGGCCCTGCCAGCCCAGGGTCCAGCCGCCGCTCTGGTTGCCGATGTCGTCGGCGGACTTCCCGGCGACGAAGAGGCGGCCGGTCTTCGGCAGCGGCAGCACGCCGCCGTCGTTCTTCAGCAGCACCTGTGAGGCGCGCACCGCCTGCCGGGCGAGGGTGCGATGGGCCGCCGAGCCGACCGTGGCGGTGTACGCGCGGTCGGTCAAGGGCCGCTCGAACAGCCCGAGTTGGAACTTCTTCGTCAGGATGCGCCGGTTGGCGTCGTCGATCCGGGCCTGAGGGATCCGGCCCGCGGTGACCTCGCCGCGCAACAGGCTCAGGAACCTCTTGTAGTCGTGCGGGACCATCACCATGTCGACGCCCGCCTCGACGGCGGTGGCGATCTCGGCGCCGGTGAAGCCGGTCTGCCCGTCGAGCTGGTCGACCGCCGCCCAGTCGGAGACGACGAAGCCCGTGAAGCCCAGTTCGCCCTTGAGGACGTCGGTGACCAGGTACTTGTGGGCGTGCGAGCGCACCCCGTTCCAGCTGCTGTAGGAGAGCATCACCGAGCCCACGCCCCGCTTGATCGCCTCCTTGAACGGCGGCAGGTGGACGGCGCGCAACTCCGTCTCGGAGAGCCGGGTGTCGCCCTGGTCGACGCCGCCGGTGGTGCCGCCGTCGCCGAGGTAGTGCTTGGCGGTGGCGAGCACGGAGGCCGGGTCGCCGCCGAGGGTGCCGCCCTGCAGGCCGGTGATGAACGAGGTCATGGCCGTGGGCAGTTCGGGCGTCTCGCCGAACGACTCGTAGGTGCGCCCCCAGCGGTCGTTGCGGGCCACGCACAGACACGGGGCGAACGACCAGTCGATGCCGGTGCCGGCGACCTCCTCGGCAACCGCGCGGCCCACGCGCTGCACCAGGGCGGGATCCCGGGTGGCGCCCAGGCCGATGTTGTGCGGGAAGAGCGTGGCGCCGCGCACCGCGTTGTGGCCGTGCACCGCGTCGATGCCGTAGATCATCGGGATGCCGAGCGGGGTGGTCAGCGCGGTGCGCTGGAGGGAGTCGTAGGTGTCGGCCCAGGTCTGCGCGTTGTTGGGGCTGACCGTGGAGTCGCCGCCGGAGAGCACCGAGCCGATGCGGTAGGTGGCGAGGTCGGAGCTCGGGACCAGGGCGTCCTTCTCGACCTGGGTCATCTGGCCGAGCTTGTCGTCGAGCGTCATCCGGCCCAGCAGGTCCTCGACCCGCTGCGGCACGGGCAGGGACGGATCCTGGTAGGGCAGCGCGGCGGCGGCCCCCGGGACGTCCTGCTCGGGCGGGGCGGCGGCGGTGAGCCCGGTCACGGCGAGCACGGCGGCGCACAGGGCGGCTACGAACGCGGGCCGGCGGGCACACCGCCGCACGGAACGGGGGACGGCGGCTTCGGTCGGGGACGGGGTCATGACGGAGCCTTTCCGGATGCGGGCCGGAGGGGCGGGGCGAGGCGGGGTCCTGCGGCGCCGCCGGCGCGGTGCGGCCGGGGGGACGGGGCGCGGTGCCGGACACGGGGAGGTGCGGCGGACGGGACGTGCCGGTGGGCCGTGGAGCGGGCCTCCGGCAGGGTGAGGCGAGCGGGATTCCGGGCGGCCCGGTCGTGCGACCGCCCGGGACGGGGCAGGGCGGTTCACCGGACGGGGCTCGCCGGTGGCCGGGTGGTGCTGCCCCGGGCGACGGCCCGGGACGGGGTGGAACGCTCCGGGGTCCGCCCGTTCGGCGCAGGGCGGAGCCCGGAGCGGGTCGGTGCGCCGCGGGTCAGGCGACGGAGCAGGGGGTGCCGTTCAGGGTGAAGCCGGCCGGCTCGGCGAAGGTGCCGCTGTAGCTGCCCTGGAAGCCGAAGCTCTGGGTGCCGCCGGCCGCGATCCGGGCGTTGTGCGCGACGGGGCTCGCCGTGACCGCGCCGGAGGTGCCGGACAGGGTCGCGTTCCAGGCGCTCGTGACCCGCTGTCCGGACGGCAGCGTGAAGCCGAGCCGCCAGTTGTCGACCGCGGCCGATCCGGTGTTCTTCACGGTCACGTCGGCGGTGAAGCCGCCCTGCCAGACGCTGGTCCCGTACGTCACCTGGCAGGCCGCCGCCGGGTTGCCGGGACCGCCCGGGTCGCCGCCGCCACCGGTGTTGACCGTGGAGGAGAAGGAGTTCACGGCGAGCCCGGCGCCGTTCTGCCACGGCTCGAAGCCGGCCTGGACGCTGGTCAGATACCAGTTGCTCTGCGCCATGCCCCGGGCCACGGTCTGGTCGACGAAGTCCATGACGTCGAAGCTCCAGCTGGAGATCGCCGAGGGGGCCACGAAGGAGATCACGTCGTTGGACCCGTTGCTGCCGGTCCACACCTCCCAGCTGCGTCCGCCGACGGAGGCGGTGCCGGCCTGGGAGCCGATCGGCTGGATGGGGCCGACCCGGTTGAACCAGATCATGATCTCGGTGCGGTTGACGCCGTCGGTGCGGGGCGTCGGGTCCAGCCAGATGTCGTACGAGGCGTTGTACACCGCGCCGGAGACGTAGCCGTAGGAGATGCTGCTGGGCGCGCTGGAGATGGTGCTGAGCTGCGCCGGCAGGTTGGTCCCGGGCGAACAGTTGGTGTAGTGGCAGCCGTTGAAGACCGACGGGTACGACTTCGGCGCGCCGTTGGTGGGCACGGAGCCGTCGGCCTGGGTGAGCCGGAAGCCGGTGTCGGTCGCGGTGACGCACTGCGGGGCACTGGTGCCCCAGCGGTTGTTCTGGACGACGTAGCGGCCCTGGATCACGGTCGATCCGAACTGCTCGCAGACGACCGTGTCCGCCCGGGCGGGCGCGGTGGCGGCGAGGAGCGCCGCGACGGTGACGAGCGTGGTGAGCAGCGCGCCGAACAGGGCGCGGACGGTGCGGAGGCGGTGCGGTGACGATCGCATGCGGGTGCCTCTCTGCGGGGGTAACCGGGTTCGACAGAGGGTGCTGCGGTTGGGGGGATTCGGGAGCGCTCCCACCTCCCCACTGATGGGAGCGCTCCCACCTCACCGGTTTCGGTCGCGACTGTAGGAGCCGCCCCATGTCCCTGACAACCCGTTAGACGGGAATCCGTCGAATGTATTTCGAAGCCGCAGGTCAGCGAGGTGTGTCGACTCCTGCACTCAACGGCTGTATGAGAGCCAGGAGTTGGGAGCGCTCCCGGACGGCCTCAGGCCGAGTCCCGGACCACCAGCTGCGTCCGCAGGATCACGTGCCGCCACGCCACTTCCGGCTGCTCCATCTCCTCCAGCAGCAGCCGCACCATCGTCCGGCCGATCTGCTCCAGCGGCTGGCGGACGGTGGTCAGCGGCGGGTCGGTGTGCCGGGCGAGCTCGAAGTCGTCGAAGCCGATGACCGCCACGTCGTCGGGCACCCGCCGCCCCGCCGCGCGCAGCACGGCCAGGGCTCCGGAGGCCATGGTGTCGGAGGCGGCGAGGACCGCGTCCACCTCCGGATGACGCTCCAGGAGTTCGGCCATGGCCCGGCGTCCGCTCGCCTCGGTGAAGTCGCCCTCGACGGTCCGGGAGGCGGGCGCGGGCAGCCCCGCCTGCTCCAGGGCCTGCCGGTAACCGCGCAGCCGGCAGCGGGCCACGTACATGTCCAGCGGCCCGGTGATCGCCGCGATCGCCCGCCGGCCGCCGGCCACCAGATGGGCCACCGCCTCACGGGCGCCGCCGACGTTGTCCGCGTCGACGTAGGTGATCTGCTCGTCGCCCGAGCGGCGGCCCAGCAGCACGGTGGGCAGGCCCGCGTCGGCGAGCATGTCCGGCAGCCGGTCCTCGGCGCGCACCGACATCAGCAGCACGCCGTCGACCCGGCCGCCGCGCGCGTACTCGACGAACCGCTGCCGCTCGGCGTCGGTGCGGACCAGGGTGAGCAGCAGCTGCACGGATGTCTCGGCGAGCGCGTCGCCGACGGCGGTGACCGTCTCCGAGAAGAACGGCTCGCCGAACAGCCGCCAGTCGCGTTCCGTCATGACCAGCGCCACGGCGTCGGCCCGCCGCCCGGCCAGCGACCGCGCCGCCAGGTTGGGCACGTAGCCGAGTTCGGCGATGGCCCGCTGCACGGCACGGCGGGTGGACTCCCGGACGCCCGCCTCGTTGTTGACGACGCGCGAGACCGTGCCCCGTCCGACGCCGGCGAGCGCGGCCACCTGCTCCAGCGTGGGCGTCGTACCGGGCCGCCGCTTGACCATGTGTCACCCCCCAAGGGCGTCGATCCTACGGGCCCTGTTCCCGCACGACCGAACGCCCCCGCGGTCGTTCAGCCGGTGTAGCGCTCGCGCAGTTCCACCTTGCGCACCTTTCCGGACACCGTCATCGGGAAGGCGTCCAGGACCTGGAGCCGGCTGGGGACCTTGTAGTGCGCGAGCCGCCCCGCGCAGAAGGCCCGCAGCTCCTCCAGGGTCGGCGGGTCGCCGGGGTCCCTGGCGATGACGCAGGCCAGGACCTCCTCGCCGTAGTGCTCGTGCGGGACGCCCACGACCTGGACGTCCCGGATCTTGGGGTGGGCGTAGAGGAACTCCTCGATCTCGCGGGGGTAGATGTTCTCCCCGCCCCGGATGATCATGTCCTTGATGCGGCCGACGATCTCGACATAGCCGTCCTCGCGCATCACGGCGAGGTCGCCGGTGTGCATCCAGCGCCCGGCGTCGATCGCCTCGGCGGTCTTCTCCGGCTCCTCCCAGTAGCCGAGCATCACGCTGTAGCCGCGCGTGCACAACTCGCCGGCCGTGCCCCGGGGTTGTGTCACTCCGGTCGCCGGGTCGACGACCTTGACCTCCAGGTGCGGCAGGACCCGGCCGACGGTGCCCGTGCGGTGCTCCAGGTCGTCGTCCCGCCGGGTCTGCAGGGAGACCGGGGAGGTCTCGGTCATGCCGTAGCAGATGGCGACCTCCGCCATGTGCATCTCGGCCACGACCCGCTTCATCACCTCCACGGGGCAGGGCGAGCCCGCCATGATGCCGGTGCGCAGGGAGGACAGGTCGAAGGAGGCGAAGCCGGGGAGGTTCAGCTCCGCGATGAACATGGTCGGCACGCCGTAGAGCGAGGTGCAGCGCTCCTGCTGGACCGCCCGCAGGGTGGCCTCGGGGTCGAAGGAGGGGGCCGGGATGACGATGCAGGCGCCGTGCGAGGTGGCGGCGAGGTTGCCCATGACCATGCCGAAGCAGTGGTAGAAGGGCACCGGGACGCACACCCGGTCCTGCTCGGAGTAGGCGATCAACTCCCCTACGAAATAGCCGTTGTTGAGGATGTTGTGGTGGGAGAGGGTGGCGCCCTTGGGGAAGCCCGTGGTGCCCGAGGTGTACTGGATGTTGATGGGGTCGTCGCAGGACAGCTCCGGGAACGCCGGGTCGGGGGTGGCCCGCGCGAGCAGCGTCTCCCAGCCCGGGTCGCCGATGTACACGACCTCGCGCAGCCCGGGGCAGCGGCCCCGCACCTGCTCGACCATGGCCCGGTAGTCGCTGGTCTTGTGGGACACCGAGGCGAACAGCAGGGACACCCCGGCCTGTTTCAGGACGTACTCGACCTCGTGGGTGCGGTAGGCCGGGTTGATGTTCACCATGATCGCGCCGATGCGCGCGGTGGCGTACTGGACGAGCACCCACTCGGGGCAGTTGACCGCCCAGATGCCCACCCGGTCGCCCTTGGCGACCCCGGAGGCCAGCAGCGCCGAGGCCAGGCGGTCGACGTCGGCGCCGAAGCGCGCGTACGTCCAGCGCCGGCCGGAGTCCACGTCCACCAGGGCCTCGCGCTCCGGCCAGGCGGCCACGGCCCGGTCCAGGTTCGCCCCGATCGTGTCGCCGAGCAGCGCCGTGGTGCCGGTGCCGTGGCTGTAGGAGTTCACCGGAAGTCCTCCTCGCGGTACTCGGCGTCCGAGCCGGCCGCCGTGGCCTCGCGCAGGGCGATCCGGCGGATCTTGCCGGAGACGGTCTTGGGCAGGTCGGCGAACTCCAGGCGGCGGATGCGCTTGTAGGGGGCGAGGACCTCGCGGGAGTGCTCGAACAGGACCTTCGCCGTGTCGGGTCCGGGCTCCCAGCCCTCCGCCAGGACCACGTACGCCTTGGGGACCGACAGCCGCACCTCGTCCGGCGCGGGCACCACCGCCGCCTCGGCCACCGCCTCGTGCTCCAGCAGCGCGCTCTCCAGCTCGAAGGGGCTGATCTTGTAGTCGGAGGCCTTGAAGACGTCGTCGCTGCGGCCGATGTAGGTCAGATAGCCCTCCGCGTCCCGGGAGGCGATGTCGCCGGTGCGGTAGTAGCCCCCGGCCATCGCCTCCGCCGTGCGGTCGGCGTCGCCGTGGTAGCCGGTCATCAGGCCGACCGGGCGGTCCGACAGGTCGAGTGCGATCTCGCCCTCGGTGGCGCCGGGCGCGCCCGAGACGGGGTCGAGCAGTGCGACGCGGTAGCCGGGGCTGGGCCGGCCCATCGAGCCGGTCTTGAGCGGCTGGCCGGGGCTGTTGGCGACCTGGACGGCCGTCTCGGTCTGGCCGAAGCCGTCCCGGATGGTGACGCCCCAGGAGCGGCGGACCTGCTCGATGACCTCGGGGTTGAGCGGTTCGCCGGCGGCGACGACCTCGCGGGGCGGGGTGCGCAGCTGCGTGAGATCGGCCTGGATGAGCATGCGCCACACGGTCGGCGGGGCGCAGAAGGTGGTCACGCCCGCCCGGTCCATCTCGGCCATGAGCCGGGCGGCGTCGAAGCGCGTGTAGTTGTGCAGGAAGACGGTCGCCTCGGCGTTCCAGGGGGCGAAGAGGTTGGACCAGGCGTGCTTGGCCCAGCCCGGGGAGGAGATGTTCAGGTGCACGTCGCCGGGCCTGAGGCCGATCCAGTACATGGTCGACAGGTGGCCGATCGGGTACGAGGTGTGGGTGTGCTCGACCAGTTTGGGCCGGGCGGTGGTGCCCGAGGTGAAGTAGAGCATCAGCGGGTCGTCGGACCGGGTCGGACCGTCGGGCGTGAAGTCGGCGGAGGCGCCGTAGGCGTCGTCCAGCGGCAGCCAGCCGTCCGGCACGGAGCCGGCGGCACCGGCGGCGACGCGCGTGTAGTCGCCGGGGACCTCGGCGAACTTCCCGGCGTCCTCGGGGCGGGCGATGACGTGCCGGACGCGTCCGCGCGCCACCCGGTCGCGCAGGTCGGCCGGGCCGAGCAGCGGGGTGGCCGGGATGACCACCGCGCGCAGCTTCATCGCCGCGAGGGCGGTGATCCACAGTTCGGCCTGGTTGCCGAGCATGACGAGGATCCGGTCCTCGGCGCGCACGCCGCGGGCGCGCAGCCAGGTGGCGAACTGGGCGGAGCGCACGGACATCTCCCCGAAGGACAGCTGCGTCTCGCGGCCGTCCTCCTCGACGATGTGCAGGGCCGTGCGGGCGTTGCCGTCGGCGATCGCGTCGAACCAGTCGAGGGCCCAGTTGAAGTACTGGGGGCGGGGCCAGCGGAAGCCCGCGTAGGCGGTGGCGTAGTCCTCGCGGTGTTCCAGCAGGAAGTCCCGCGCGCTGCGGAACTCCTCCGTCGCCGATGTCATGCGTCCTCCTCGGTACCGGACCATTGCCGGGCGGCTCTGAGCCATCGTGTAATCCGTGATGCAGGTCTCACTACCCCCGAACGGGGGGTGCGCCCGCACAGGCGCCGTAGTGAAGGGGCGAACAGGTGACGGCAGACGCGTCCGACGCGGTCGAGGTACGGAACGCGCTGCTGCGCCTGCGGCGCGCCACCGGTCTCCCGGTGGCCTTCGGCGGCCTGCTGGAGGCCGGACGGCACATGCGCATCAGCGAACTCAGCGGCACGGCGACCCACGCCCTGCGGTCGCTGGTGGTGACGTCCGGGACCGGTCTGGGCGGCAAGACGGTGGCCCTGTCACGGCCGTGCGTGGTGACGGACTACTCCGCCTCGCGGCAGATCAGCCACGAGTACGACGCCCCGGTGACCGCCGAGGGTCTGCGTTCGGTGCTGGCCGTGCCCGTGGTGGTGCGGCACCGGGTGCGCGGGGTGCTGTACGGGGCGCTGCGCACGGCTCAGCCGCTGGGCGGGCGGATGCTGGACGCGGCGGTCGAGGCGGCGCGGGACGTGGAGCGGGCGCTGGTCGTGCGCGACGAGGCCCGTACGCTCGCCGCCGGCGGCGGGGCGGGCGCGGGCTGGGAGCAGGTGCGGGAGGCACACGCGGCCCTGCGGGCGCTGGCCCCGCGGATCGCGGACCCCGGGCTGCGGGCCGAGCTGCTCGGCGCGTGCGCGCTGCTCGCGGCCGACTCCGGGGCGTCCGGACCGGCTCCGCGGGTCCGGCTCGCGCCCCGGGAGGTGGACGTGCTGGCGTGTGTCGCCGCGGGGGCGACGAACGCGGTCGCCGCGGAGCGGCTCGGGGTGACGGCCGAGACCGTGAAGGGGTATCTCAGATCGGCCATGCGCAAGCTGCGGGCCCGGACCCGGGGCGAGGCCGTGGTCGCCGCCCGCCGGGCCGGGTGGTTGCCGTAGGTTTGAGGTGTTTTCCACCCTGCCGGTTCGTTCGGCGGGCCGACCGGTTACCGAGGGGGCGCGCAGGGCGCGTTCCGCCGCATTCGGCGGGCCGGCGAATTCGTCCTCCGGCACGGGTTGTTATTTCCCTCACCACACCGTCCGTCCGAAATTCAAAGAGCCGTTGCCTAATATTGGCCAGGACACGACACAGGGAGGACAGAGGTGACCGCTCGACGGGACTTCCAGGAGCCTCCCAGAAGCCGCCCCGACCTGGTCATCGGACGGGAGGAGCTGTTCGCCTCGGCACGTGACCAGCTGGGCCGGGGCGGCAGTGTGCTGCTCCACGGCCCGGCCGGAATAGGAAAGTCGACGGTCCTGCGCGCGCTGGCCGCGGATTACGGCGGTCCGGACCGGACCGTGTTGCGCTGCTCGGCCACGGAGTCCGAATCCCATCTGCCCTTCCTGGCCCTGGCCGATCTGTTCGGTCTGGTCCTCGACGAGATCTCCGGCCACCTGCCCGCCGCCCAGCGCACGGCCCTGGAGTCGGCGCTCACCGGCCGCGGCGAGTCGACCCTGCAGCGGGACGGCCTGGCGCTGCGCCTGGCCGTGCTGTCGGCGCTGCGGGTCCTGGCCGCCAAGGGCCCGGTGCTGGTCGTCGCCGACGATCTGCAGTGGCTGGACGCGGCCAGTGCCGAACTGCTCGGTTTCGCCGCCCGCCGGCTCGGCGACACGCCGGTGCAGATGCTCTCGGCGGTGCGGACCGAGGGCGAGGAGTACGACGGCCATCTGCGCGCGTCCCCGCCGGACACCCTCGCCGTGCGGCTGGGCCCGCTCACCCGCACGCAGGTCTCGGCCCTGCTGGACCACCGCGGCTACACGCCCCTGTCCCGCTCCACGATCCGCGACATCCACCGCACGAGCGGCGGCAACCCCCTCTTCGCCCTGGAGCTGGGCCGCGCCCTGGCCGAGAGCCCGGCCCGGCCCCGGCCCGGCGAGCCGCTGCCCGTGCCCACCTCGCTGCGGGCGCTGGTGCTCAGCCGCCTGGAGATGCTGTCGGACGAGGCCCGCCGCACCCTGCTGGTGGCCAGCGCGGGTGCCCGGCCCACCCTGGCGCTGCTGCACGCGGCCGGGCGGGAGCACGCCGAGGCCGAGACGGCCCAGGCCGCCGCCCTGGGGCTGCTGACCACCGACCCGGAGGCCCCGGCCCTGCGCTTCGCGCACCCGCTGATCTCGGCCGCGCTGTACGCGGAGGCCCCCGCGCAGGAGCGCAGGGCCGTGCACGCGGCGCTGTCCACGGCGGCCTCCGACCCCATCGAACGGGCCCGGCACCTGGCCCTGGCCGCCACCGGCACCGACCCGGAGGTGGCGGCCCGGCTGGCCGAGGCCGGTGCGCTGGCCCGGGACCGCGGCGCCCCGTCCGTGGCCGCCTCGCTCGGGCTGCTCGCGGCCCGGCACACCCCCGCGGACAGCGTCCCGGGGCCGGACGAGCGGCGGCTGCAGGCCGCGGAGGACGCGATCACGGCCGGGGAGGCCGATCTCGCCCGGGACATCGCCCGGGACGTGCTGACCCGCGCCACGGTGCCGGCGGAGCGGGTGCGGGCCTGGATGGTGGTCATCGAGGCCGCCGGGCAGGCGCTCGGCGAGGTCGACGCCGTCTTCCCGCAGGTGCTGGCCGACGCCGGCGATGACCCGGGGCTCCTCGCGCTGGTCCACTACCAGCTGGCCTGGCGCGGCCTGGTCGTGGAGGGCGACTTCGCCGAGGCCCGGCAGGAGGCCGCCCACGCGGCGGAGCTGGCCGCGCGCGGCGGCGACCGGCGCACGGAGCTGATGGCGCTGTCCTTCCAGGCCTCCACCGAGACCCTGATGGGCCACCCGGACGCGCCCGCTACGGTCAAGCGGGCCCTGAAGGAGCCCCAGGACCCGTATGTGGCCTGCCATCACAACGGCGCCGGTTCGGCCCGCTTCCGCTGGCTGATCATGAGCGACCAGCTGCCCGAGGCCCGCGCGACCATCACGGCGCTGCTGCGCGAGGTGCGGCGGCGCGGCATGGTCGAGAGCGAGGTGCACTTCCTGCGCTTCCTCGCCGACACCGAGCTGCGCTCCGGGCACTGCGGCCGGGCCCTGGACCTGGCCCGCGAGAGCCTGCGCCTGGCCCGGGACTCCGGGATCGGCGAGGGTGCCTCCGCCATGCTGACCTCCCTCGCGGAGGCGTCCGCCGGGGACGTCGACCGGGCGCTCGCCCTCGCCCGCGAGGCGGCGGACCACGCCGAGGTCGACGGCGACCAGATGTACCTCTCCCGCGCCCTGGCGGCCCTGGGCTACGCCCAGTTGGTGGCCGGGGACCCGGCGGGCACGGTCCGTTCGCTGCGCCGGGTGCGGGAGCTGGAGCAGGGCCTCGGCATCAACGACCCGGCGCGCGGCCGCTGGCACGGCGACCTCGCCGAGGCCCTGGTCCGCATCGGCGAGCCGGGCGAGGCCCAGGACGTCATCGACACGGCCCGGGTGCACGCGCTGCGGCTGGGCCGGGAGAGCGTACTGGCCGTGCTGGACCGGGCCGAGGCGCTGGTGCGGGCGGCGCGCGGCGACCACGAGGCGGCCGTGGCCCGGCTGACGTCGGTGCAGCACCGGCTCGGCCGGCTCGGCTACGGCCTGGAGGAGGCCCGGGCCGCCTTCGCGCTGGCGCGGCTGCGCGACCGGGCCGGCGCCCACCCGCGCCCGGGCGGCCCGGGCCAGCCCGGGCCGGCGTCGTACGACGAGGCCGCCCGGCTGTTCCGGCGCTGCCGGGCGCTGCCCTGGCTGCGGCAGGTCGACGCGGCCGTCACGGCCGGACCCGCCGCGGTGGAACCGGCCGCCGTCGCGCCGCCCGTGGCGCTCGACGCGCTGGAGGGGCTCGCCTCGATGGAGCGTCAGGTCGCCTCGCTCGTGATGGAGGGCGCGACCAACCGGGAGATCGCCGGCCGTCTGTTCATCAGCGTCAAGACCGTCGAGGCGACCCTCACCCGGGTCTACCGCAAGCTGGGCATCCGCTCGCGCGTGGACATCGTCCGGCTGGCCGCGGGCCGCCGCAGCACCTGACCCGACCTGGGTTTACGGCGCCGCACCGAGGGTTTTCCCTGCCCAACTCCCTTAGGGGGTTCCCTCATTGGGGGCGCTCGCCGCCGAGCCCTAGCTTAAGGGCGTGCCGCTCGCCGGGCACACGGAGATCCGAACAACGGCGTCAGGGTCCCCGTGCTCCACCCCACCCGCGCGACCCCCCACCGGCAACTCCCCAAGGAGACCCATGTTCGGGCTCAACGCCGCCAAGAAGGCCGCCGCCGTCGTCGCGGCGACCGCTGCCGCCGCCACCACCGCGCTGCTCGCCGCCCCCACGGCCGTGGCCGCCCCCCAGCCGATCGTCGGCGGCACCACGACCACGACCACCGCGTACCCGTTCGTCATGCAGATCACGGACGCCTCGCAGAGCCAGTTCTGCGGCGGCACGCTGGTCTCGCCCACGAAGGTGGTCACCGCCGCGCACTGCATGGTCGGTGAGACCACCAGCAGCGTCCGGGTCGTCGGCGGCCGCACCTACCGCAACGGCACCAACGGCACGGTCAGCAGAGTCAGCCGGATATGGATCCACCCCGGCTACACCGACGCCACCAACGGCGACGACGTGGCCGTGCTGACCCTGTCGACGTCGATGCCGTACACCCCGGCCAAGTACGTCTCCTCGGCCCAGACCTCGGTGTACGCGGCCGGCACCACCGCCCGGATCCTCGGCTGGGGCACCACCTCCTCCGGCGGCAGCTCCTCCAACCAGCTGCGCACCGCGACCGTACCGACCGTGTCCGACTCCGCCTGCGGCAGCTCCTACGGCTCCGACTTCGTGCAGAGCGACATGGTGTGCGCCGGATACACCTCCGGCGGCGTGGACACCTGCCAGGGCGACAGCGGCGGTCCCCTGCTCATCGGGGGCGTCCTGGCAGGCATCACCTCCTGGGGCGAGGGCTGCGCCCTGGCCGGTTACCCGGGTGTCTACACCCGGCTGACCACCTTCTCGAACCTGGTCACGACGCAGGTGAACTCGTGACCCGTTAGCTCCTGAGCAACCCTCAGGTGAAAGACCAGGGGGCGTTGCGGGCCTCCACGAGCGGCCCGCAACGCCCCCTCTCCATGTCCGGCCCCGGCGCCGGGGCGTTCACCTGCGTACGGTGCCGAACCGGATGTCGTACGACGTGCCCGGGTGCATGATCCGCAGCATCCGCTCCCCCTCGGCGGTGACCTCCTCGCGCCGGGCCGTGCCGAGCGGCTCGAAGGGCTCGATCACCAGCGCGTCCTGCTCCAGCCGCCACAGGCCCGCGAGGAAGCCGTCGACGAGGAGTGTGCAGTAGGCGATGTTGCCCTGCCAGCTGCGGCCGCGGTGCTCGGCCGGGACGACCCGGGTGCGGTCGGCGTGCGAGAGCAGCAGGTTGTCGAACTCGGGCAGGAAGCGCGGCGGTGCCGGGGTGTCCGGGTCGGGGCGCGGGGCGTCCGGCAGGTCGAAGAGTTCGACGCCCCTGTCGTCCCGGAAGGTCACCAGCCGGGGGTGGAGACGCTCGAAGGCCTCGCCCAGGCGGGTCAGCCCGGCCCAGGTCTGCATGTCCCGCACGGAGGCCGGCCCGAAGGCGGCGAGGTAGCGCAGGACGACCGCGTCGGGCGTGGCGGGCTCGCCGGCCGGGCGGCCGAGCCACCGCTCGGCGGTGGTGAGGCTGACCTGCCCGCTCCTGCCCCACAGGCCGCGCGGGGTGACCTGCACGAGCGGCAGGCGGCAGCGGGCGGCGACGGCCAGGGCCTGCGGGTCGGCGTCGGGCCACTCCCGCAGCAGGGCCTCGCGCAGCTGCTTCATGGTGCGGGGCTCGGCCTCGACGAGGTCACGGGCCAGGTGGTCGAGCCGGTCCAGGTCGACGCCGGTCAGGCCCTTGCGGAAGTTCGCCAGCTCCCGGTCCATCGCGGGCTGCGTCAACGGCCGCAGGGCCAGGCAGTCGGCTGCGGTGTGGGTGTGGATCGTGGAGCGCATCGTGACGATCCGGACGACCTCGCGCTCGGCCATCAGCCCCGACAGCTCCTGCGGCGCGAATCCGTCGAGCCGGGCGGCGAGCGCGTAGTACGGGGGCTTGACGTTCTGCGCCTGCAGACCGACCAGGTGCTCGACGGCGCCGGCGGCGGACATCCGGGCGGGCCGCAGGAGCAGCTGGCGTTCGAGGGTGGCGCGGTTGAGGGCCCGGGTGCCGAGCTGGGGTGCCGTACGGGTGACGCTCCGCTGCGTGTTCGTCATGCCAGGCACGGTAGCCGGGCTTGCGGACAGCTTCTGTCCGCAAGCCGGCCCTGCCCTTTCTACCCCTCCATGATTCCGCCCTGGCGTATGACCTGTTCCGTCCAGATGATCTTGCCGTTGCCGGTGTAGCGCGTGCCCCAGCGCTGGGCGAGCTGCGCCACGATCAGCAGGCCCCGGCCGCCCTCGTCGGTGGTCCGGGCGTGGCGCAGGCGCGGTGCGGTGCTGCCGCCGTCGGAGACCTCGCAGATGAGGCCGCGGTCCCGGATCAGGCGCAGGCAGACCGGCCCGGTCGCGTGGCGGATGGCGTTGGTGACCAGTTCGCTGACGATGAGTTCCGTGGTGAAGGCCAGCTCCGGCAGGCCCCACTCCTCCAGCCGCCCGACGGCGAGCGTGCGGGCGTGGGCGACGGCGGCCGGGTCGCTGGGCAGGTCCCAGGAGACGACCTGCTCGGCGGCCAGGACCCGGGTCCGGGCGAGGAGCAGGGCCACGTCGTCGGAGGGCGGGCCGGTGAGCAGGGCGTCGATCGCGCCCCGGCCGAGTTCCTCCAGCTCCGGTGCCCGCGCACCGAGGGCGTGCCCCAGCCGGTCGAGTCCCGGGTCGATGTCCCGGTCGTAGGTCTCGATGAGGCCGTCGGTGTAGAGGGCGATGAGGCTGCCCTCGGCCAGTTCCACCTCGACGGACTCGAAGGGCAGGTAGCCGAGGCCGAGGGGCGGTCCGGCGGGCAGGTCGAGGAGGTCCGCGGTGCCGTCGGGGGCGACGATCACGGGCGGCAGGTGGCCGGCCCGGGCCAGCGTGCACTGCCTGCTGACGGGGTCGTAGACGGCGTACAGACACGTGGCGCCCAGGAACGCGGCGCCCGCGCCCTCGTCGCCGGCCGGCGCGGGCTCCCGGTCGCCGTCCGCCCCGAGGTGGCCGATCACCAGGTCGTCCAGGTGGGCCAGGAGTTCGTCCGGGGGCAGGTCCAGATCGGCGAGGGTGCGGACCGCCGTGCGCAGCCGTCCCATGGTCGCCGCCGCGTTCATGCCGTGCCCGACGACGTCCCCGACGACCAGGGCGACGCGGGCCCCGGACAGCGGGATCACGTCGAACCAGTCGCCGCCCACCCCGCTGGGGGCGTCCGCGGGCAGGTACCAGGACGCCACCTCGAGCGCGGAGCCCCCCGACAGTTCCTGCGGCAGCAGGTAGCGCTGCATGGAGCGGGCGGCGGCACGCTCGCGCGTGAAGCGGCGCGCGTTGTCGACGGACACGGCCGCCCGGGACACCAGTTCCTCGGCGAGACGTACGTCGTCGTCCTCGAACGGGCCGGTGCGGTCGGTGCGCGCGAACGTCGCCACGCCGAGGGTGACGCCGCGGGCCCGCACCGGGACGACCATCAGCGAGCGGAAGCCGAAGTCGCGCAGGGTCGAGCCGAGCGACTCGTCCTCCGTCACCCACGCGCTGGCCGAGAGGTCCAGGACGCGCTCCACCAGCGTCCGGCTCTCCCTCAGGCACCGGGTCACGGGCGACAGCGCGGCCCGCCGGACGGTCTCTCCCACGGCCAGACTCGCCTCGGGGCAGCCCTCGCGCACCGACTGCTGGCCGGCGCGGCGGATGACGGGCGTCATGCCCACCGGGCCGGGGGCCGGCTCCTCGCCGCGCATGACCGAGTCGAGCAGGTCGACGGCGACGAACTCGGCGACGGCCGGGACCGCCTCGTCCGCCAGTTCCTGCGCGGTCCGGGTGACTTCCAGGGTGCTGCCGATCCGCGCGCCCGCGTCGTTCAGCAGGGCCAGGCGTTCCTGCGCCCGCCAGCGTTCGGTGACATCGACGACCATGTAGGAGACGCCGACGGTGCGGCCCTTGCGGTCCCTCATGCCGAAGAAGGAGGCGGAGCAGGCGCGGACCCGGCCGGGATCGAGGTGGTCGGGGGCGCGGTACTCGTGGTCGAGCACCGGTTCCCCGGTCTCCAGGACCCTGCGCATCTGCTTCTCGAAGGCCTCCGCCTCGGCCTCCGGCAGGATGTCCCGCACCTGCCGTCCCAGCCGTCGTTCGAGCGGGATGAGGCGCTCCAGCGACTCGTTCACCCAGACGTAGCGCAGGTCCGCGTCGAGCACGGCCATGCCGACGGGCGCGTCGGTGAGGAACGGCGCCACCATCAGCCGGCTCACGCCGCCGCCCGGCATCCGCCAGAAGGCGCGTTTGGGGGGCCGGCCGACGAACCTGCCGAAGAGCAGCGCGGCGGCGGTGGCGACCAGGACGCCCGGGACCATCTCGTAGATGCCCGACTCCATCGGACCGAGCAGGGGGTCGATGTGGTCCCAGAGCAGGACCGTGGCCGCGCCCGACACGATCCCGGCCATGGCGCCCGCCCACGTCATGCGCGGCCAGTACAGCGAGAGCAGCACCACCGGCCCGAAGGCGGCCCCGAAGCCCGCCCAGGCCTGGCCGACGATGTCCAGCAGCCCGCCGCCTCTGAGGGCGATCACGTAGGCCACCACGATCACCAGGACGACGGCGCCGCGCCCGACCCGCACCAGGGTCCGGTCCCCGGCCCGCCGGTGCAGGAACGCGCGGTAGAAGTCCTCGGTGAGGGCGGTGGAGGACACCAGGAGCTGGCTGTCGGCGGTCGACACGATCGCGGCCAGGACGGCGATCAGCAGCACGCCGGCGACCCAGGGGGTGAACAGGGTCCGGGTCACGGCGATGTACACCGTGTCCGGGTCGCCGAGCGGGACGCCCGGCTGCGCGATGCCCACCAGTCCGACGAGGGTGGCACCGGCGAGCACGATGGTCACCCAGGCCGTTCCGATGCGGCGGGCCGCCGGGACGGACCGGGTGCTGCGGATGCCCATGAAGCGGGCCAGGATGTGCGGCTGGCCGAAGTAGCCGAGGCCCCAGGCGAGCAGGGAGACCGTGGCCACGGCCCCGAGCGGCCCGCCCGCCGACCACTGGCCGTCCGCGTAGCCGACGGCGGCCCCCATGTCGAGCAGGTCCGGGTTCCTGGCGTCGACGTCGTCACCGAGGGCCCCGAAGCCGCCGAGCACCGTGACACCGGTCAGCGGGACCACGAGCAGGGCCAGGCACATCAGGGTCCCCTGCAGCACGTGCGTCGTGCTCACGGCGAGGAAGCCGCCCAGGCCGGCGTAGACGACGATCACCAGGGCGGTCAGGGTGACCCCGAGGCCGAAGCGGACGTCGAAGACCTGCTCGAACAGCACGCCCCCGGCCACCAGGCCGCCGGCCACGTAGACGGTGAAGAACACCAGGGTGACGGCGGCCGATACCAGTCTGAGCATCCGGGTGCGGTCCTCGAACCGCTCCTCCAGATAGGCGGACAGGCTCACGGCGTTGTCGGCGCGCTCGGTGTAGGTGCGCAGCCGCGGGGCGACGAAGAGCCAGTTGAGGTAGGTGCCGACGGCCAGTCCCACGGCGATCCAGGCGGCGCCGAGTCCGGCCGCGTAGACGGCTCCGGGCAGCGCCAGGAAGAGCCAGCCGGACATGTCGCTGGCGCCGGCGGACAGCGCCGCGACGAAGGCGTTGAGCCGGCGGCCGCCGAGCGCGAAGTCGGTGAACGTGCGAGTGCGGCGGTACGCCCAGACACCCGTCCCGATCATCGCGGCCACGTACACGAGGAACATGGTCAGGATCGGCGCACTCACATCGAGCATGTGGTCCTCGCCTGCGCGGCTCAGGGAACGGGCAGGGCCGTCGGCACGCCTGGCATTTTGTCTGCCTCTTCGCCTAAATGTACAGATCCAGGACGCGTCAGGGGCAGTCGTACGTGAAATGGGTGGTCAGGGTGCGGGGAGCGGGGGCCAGGATGCGCAGTTCGGCCCGGGCGGTGTGGTGCCCGGTCCCCTGGAAGGTCCACCGCAGATGGAGGCGGGCCTGCTGCCGGCCCCGGACCGTCACTTCCTTCAGCACGCCCGAGGCGGTGCCGTCGCTGCGCACCCAGCGGTAGGACAGCGTGCCCGGGCGGCCGTTCGTGGTCACGAGGCCGGTGATGTGCGCGGTGCCGCCGCAGCCCAGCACGTCCGGCCTGGCCGTGACGGCCACGTCTCGGACTTCGAGCGGCGGTCCGAGGCGTGGCCAGGCGAGGTACGCGAGGACGCAGAGCAGGACCAGGGCGGGCAGGGCATGCCTGCGCAGCCGCCGGGGCGAGGGCGCGGGGGACGGCGGCGGTGCGGCGGCGGGCGCCGGGTGCGTGCGGTGCGCGACGGCGGCCGTCACCCCCGGGCCGAAGCGCAGCACGCTGCCCTCGACGCGGTCGGGCCGGGCCGGCCGCCCCTCCCCCGTGCCCTGCTCGGCGAGGGTCCTGTCCTGCCCCGGCCGCACGATCCAGTGGCTGCCCAGCACGGTGGCGCTGTACTCGGCGTCGTCCTGTGGGTTCATCGCAGGTCGCACCTCCTGGTGAGGAGCTGCTGGGAGGCGCCGCCGTCGGCGGCGGCGGGGGCCGTGGTGGCCTGCACCGTCCAGTAGCAGCCGGAGTTCAGGAACGTGTGGTCGACGGTGAGCGTGTACTGGGTGGCGCCGCTGCGCTCGAAGGTCTGGGGCGCGCCGTCCGGTGTGCCCGGCTCGCCCGCCGTGCCGCCCGCGTACCAGGTGACCGTGATCAGTACCGGACCGGTGCCGTCCGTGGTGACGCCGAGGGTCGCCGTGGCGGTCGTGGGGCCCGTCTGGCGGAAGGAGGTCACGGAGACGTCCTTGACGGCCGGACTGACGGGTCCCGCCGGTTCGGTGGGTGAGGCGGACGCGGTGGCCGGCGGCTCGGCGGTGGGCTCCCCGCCCGCGGCGGTCTCGTCGCCCCCGGTGCCGCCGCCACCGGCCGGGGTGCCGGAGGCCGGGGGCCCCGCGGTGCCGGTGGCCGACGCGCCGGACGGGGACGGGGTGGCCGACGGCGAGGGGTCTGCCGGGGCGGTGGACGTGGCGGACGGTGCCGGTGACGCCCCCGGTGCGGCGGGCGACGCCGACGGCCCCGGGCCGGTGCCGGTGGTGGCCAGGGCCGCTGCCGCCCCCTGCCCCGCGGTGCCCGGGCCGGACGGGAGCCCGTGGGTCAGGAGGGCGGCGAGGAGCACGGCGGCGGCCGACACGAGCAGCCCGGCCCGGCCCGGCAGCCACGACCGGGCACCGCCACGGCCCGTCGCGGGCGGCCGGCCGAGCACCGTGCGCGCGGAGTCCGCGGTGCCGCGGGGCGCCTGCCGGGCCGAGGGCAGCAGCAGCGGCAGCAGGGCCACCAGGGCGGCGAGCCGGCCCCGGCCGCGCTCCTCCCAGTCGGGGCCGTAGGCGGCGCCGGCGGCGGACTCCAGTTCCGCCAGGAGGTCCTCGGCCCGTGCGGGCCGCTCCCCCGGGTCCTTGGCCAGGCCCCTGCGCACCAGGTCCCGCACCGCCTCGGGGGCCTCGTCGGCGGGGACGGGCGCGTCGACGTGCTGGAGGGCGAGTTCCGCGAGGTTCTCACCGGTGTACGGCTTGCGGCCCGTCAGGCACTCGAAGAAGGTGGCGGTGGCCGCATACACGTCGGCGGCGGGCGAGGCGGGGGCGCCGGTCCACTGCTCCGGAGCCATGTAGGAGGGGGTTCCGGCCACGCCCGCGCTGCTGCCCGAGTCGACGGCGATGCCGAAGTCGACCAGCTTGGAGGAACCGTCCCGCGCGACCAGGACGTTCTCCGGCTTGTAGTCGCGGTGGACGACGCCGACGCGGTGCGCGTCGGCCAGACCGAGCAGCGAGCCCTTGAGGACGACGAGCGCGGCCTCCGGACCGAGCGGGCCCTCGCGCCTGAGCAGCGCCCGCAGGCTTACCCCGTCGACCAGCTCCATCACGATGGCGGCGCCGTCCGGGCTCTCCACGTACTCGTACAGGCCGGCGACGTTTGGGCTCTCCAGTCCGGCGAGCAGCCGCGCCTCGGCCCGGAAGTCGTGCACGAAGCCCGGCCGGGTGCGCAGGGACTCGCTGAGGTACTTCACGGCGACCGGGACGCCGGTCTCCTCGTGGACGGCCAGCACGACCCGTCCGCTCGCCCCGGCACCGAGTTCGAGCGACTCGGTGTATCCGGGCACTCCCCATGTGTTCATCGCATCCCCCCGGGCCGCCGCTCGGCAGGAGCCGGCCGCACTCGGAGACACATTTTTCGGCCATCGCGGTTGCATGGCCAGACCGAGGCGCCGGACGTGCCCGGACCGTGACCGGCGGTGGGGGCCACGGCCTCGGTCTTCCCGGCCTTGGCCACGCAGGCGCGGCCGGAGGTGCCATGGAGGCGAGGCCGGAGGTGTCGGTGCTGCCGTCCGCGCGCCCGCCCTCAGTCGCCGGTCGTCTTGTCCACGAGGGCGCTGTACGCCAGTTGCAGCGTGTCCGCCCCGGCCAGGGCGGTGAGCGTGCCCATGGCGGTGCGGGTGGCGCGGGGCCACAGCAGCTGGCCGGCGGTCAGGGCCGAGGCCACCCAGACGCTCATGCAGAACGGGCAGGTGGCGAGCTCGCCGACGGTGTGCCTGCCCTGCTGGGGCTGGGCCTCCTCGTGCAGTTCGGCCGGGCCCTGCGGCCCGACGTACCGCGTGAAGGGGGCACGCAGCGGGCTGGTCACCGAGGCCTTGCTGAGCAGCCGGCTGAGCCGGAAGGTGGCCACCGAGGTCAGGACGACGTCCCACGGCTCGGGCCGGTCGGGCACCGGGCGGCCCCGCAGCCGGACCGCGGTGGTCCAGGCCGTGGTGAAGGCGGTGAAGCCGGCCATGGCCGCGAGGTAGCCGCCGAGCGGCCGGTCGTGTCCGGCCGAGTAGTCCCGTTCGGCGCGGCGCAGCAGGCCGCGCAGCCCGCGTACCGGGCGGCTGTCAGTCACGGGCGTCGTGTCCATGTGCGGCATCCGTTCGCGTCCCACTCCCCTGTACGGCCGGTTCCCGGCGCTCTTCGGCACGCTTTCCCCCGTCCTGGTGGCGCAGGCGCACCTCGACACGGCCCCCCTCGGTGATCCGGGTCTCGAAGGAGGGCTGTGGCGCGGTGGCCGGGCCGCGTACGTTCCAGCCGTCGGAGAGGCGGAAGACGCTGCCGTGCCAGGGGCAGCGGACGCAGCCGTCCTCGACGGTGCCCTCCGCGAGCGGTCCAGCGAGGTGACTGCACCGCTCGGCGAGGGCGTGGATCTGCCCGCCGGTCTCCCTGACGACCAGGACCGGCACGTCGTCGACGACGCGGCGCACCGGGCGGCCGGCCGGGAACTCGTCCACGGTTCCGACCGGGTGCCAGCCCGCGGAGACGACGTGCGGGACCTCCTCGGCGTGGTTGGCGCCGGAGGCCTGCCGGTAGGCGAGGTGGCCGCCCAGCATGCCGCCGACACCGACGGCCGTCATGCCGAGGAAGCCGTAAGTCCGGCCCGCCGCCTCGCGTCCCTTGACGCGGCAGGCCAGGGAGGCGGCGTACAGACCGACGGCGACCGTGTTGGACAGGGCGTGCACCAGTCCGACGCGCTGCTGCTCGCGGTGGAGTTCCGCCCAGTCGGTCCAGCCGGCGAGGGCCGCGGGCGCGGCGGCGGCCAGGCCGAAGCCGATCAGCAGCCGTGACTCGCGGGAGCGGCCGGGCCGCAGGTCGAGGACCGCCGCCGACAGCCAGCTGCCGATCGGCACCTGCACCATCAGTGGATGCACCGGGTGCCCCAGCCACCGGCCGTGCAGCAGGTCCCTGCCGCGTCCCAGCGGCAGGGCCCGTACGCCCTTGCGGAGCGTGTCGATCACCGCGTCGGCCCGGGGTTCGCGCTCCAGGCGGTCCAGCAGCCACAGGACCCGGTTCTGCCGCAGCAGGCGGCGTCGGTGTGCACTCATGCCCCGCCGGGTTTCCACCGGTATGGGCGGCAAACGGGGCAGTGTACGGCGCCGGTGCACGTCAGCGGCCCGGGGCGGATGCCCGCGCGGACGCGGCGGCAGGCGTGGAGGGCGATCGTCGTGGTGCGCGGCGGGTACCCCCGCTGCGGGGCGCAATCGTGCGGTGCCGGTCCGTGTTTCCGGGCGGGGCCGGCGGGCACTCGCCGCGCCATGGATGAGAGTCGTCGTGCACCACTCGTGGACAGCTCGCTCGCCCTGCTGGCCAAGGGGTACACCTGGCTGCCCGACCGCAGGCGCCGCGCCACCGGCCCCCTGGTGCGCACCCGCCTCATGGGACAGCACGCCGTGGCCCTCTACGGCACCGACGCCGTGCGGTTCTTCTACGACGAGCAGCATGTCGAGCGCGGCTCTGCGATGCCCGGCCCGGTGCTGAGCACCCTGTTCGGGCACGGGGCCGTGCACACGCTGGACGGGCCGCGGCACCGGGGCCGCAAGGACATGTTCCTGTCCCTGCTCACCGGGCCGAAGGCGGTCGCCGGGGTCGTGGACGAGGTCGCCGCGGTGTGGGAGGAGACGGTGCGCGCGTGGCCCGGGCGCCGGGTCGTGCTGTTCGACGAGGCGAGCCGGGTGCTCACCCGCGGGGTGTGCCGCTGGGCCGGGATCCCGCTGGACGACGCCGACGCACTGGCGCGGGACCTGGTCGCCATGGTCGACGGTTTCGCCACGGCCGGGCCGCGCCACTGGCGGGCCCGCCGCGCCCGGACCCGCCGCGAGGCCTGGCTGGGACGGCTGGTGGAGGACGTGCGGTCGGGGACCGCGAGCGCGCCGGACGGGTCGGTGCTGGAGGCGGTGGTCCGCCACCGGGACTCCGACGGCCGGCTCCTCGATCCGCGCACCGCGGCGGTCGAACTGCTCAACGTGATCCGGCCGACGGTCGCCGTGTGCTGGTTCGTCTCCTACGCCGGGCACGCGATGCGCCGCCCGGACGTCCGGGAAGGACTGCGCACCGACGACGGCGCCTACGCCGTGGCCTTCGCGCACGAGCTGCGGCGCTTCTACCCCTTCGCCCCGTTCGTGGGCGGCCGGGCGGTCACCGATCTGGACTGGCACGGCGAGCCGATCCCGGCCGGTGCGATGGTCCTGCTGGACCTGTACGGGCAGAACCACGACCCCGCCCTCTGGGACGACCCGTACGCCTTCCGGCCCGAGCGGTTCCTCGGGCATCCGCCCGCCCGGGACGAGCTGATCCCCCAGGGCGGCGGCGACCGGACCACCGGCCACCGCTGCCCCGGCGAGGACATCACGGTCGCCCTGCTGGCGACTCTCGCGCCCCGGCTGGCCCGCCTGGAGTACGAGGTGCCCGAGCAGGACCTGAGGATCCCGCTGAACCGCGTGCCGGCCCGGGTGCGCAGCGGGTTCGTCGTCGACTCGGTCCGGGTGCCGGTGCCGGTGCCGGTGGGCTAGCGGCGCGCGGGACGCGGAAGAGGACGGCGGCCCGCCCCTCGGGGCGGGCCGCCGTTCCCTCGTACTCCGGTCTCCTCGTGTCTCCTCAGGCGCGCGACAGACGCCGCCCCGCCGTCACCGCCGCGCCCGCCAGCGCGGTCGCCAGGGCGGCCCTGCGCAGTGCCGTGCGCCGTCGCCCGCCCCAGCCGCCGTGCACCGCGCCCTCGCCGGGTGCCGGTACGTGCAGCGCGCCGTGCGTGGCGGGGGCGTCCTCGTCGTGGTCCAGGTGGGTCCGGTCGGTCTGCCGGGCCATCGCCCGCTCGGCGAGCGCCGGCGCCATCCGGGACTGGCGGACCAGCGCGCGGCCCGCCGGGCCCACCACGACCTCGCGGCGCGGGCGGCGGACGAGCTCCACGACCGCCTTGGCAACCCGCTCGGGCGTGTAGACGGGCGGCATGGCGACGACCTTGTGCCCGGTGTGATTGGCCGCGTGCTGGAAGTGCGGCGTGTCGATGGTCGCGGGCAGCACCGTGCACACGTCGATGCCCTGCACGCCCTCCACGCGCAACTGCTGCCGCAGACCGGAGCCGAGCGCCCTGACGGCGTGCTTGGACATGCCGTACGGGTGGCTGTAGGGCTGGGCGACGGCACCCACGATGGACGAGACGTTGACCAGCGTGCCCGAGCCCTGCTCCCGCATCACCGGCAGGGCCGCCCGGGCGCCGTACACACACCCCATGACGTTGACGTCCAGGACCTTGCGGAAGTCCTCCAGCGGCACGTCCTCGAAACGGCCGAAGGCGTTGACCGCCGCGTTGTTGACCCAGACGTCGATCCGGCCGAACTCCTCCACCGTGCGCCGCGCCAGGTCCTCGACCGCCTTGACGTCGCTCACGTCGGTCGGCACGACCAGCGTGCGTGCCCCGCGGTGCCTGCCGCACTCCTCGGCCGCGGCCCGCAGCGCCTCCTCGCGCCGCGCCGCCAGCACCACGGCGCAGCCCTTGCGGGCGAACGCCTCCGCCGTGGCCCGTCCGATCCCGCTGGACGCCCCGGTCACCACCACCACGTGATCCCGCAGTCGCATCCCGCACCTCCTCACGTCTGCGCGGGGCCGGGCGCCTGGTGCCCGCCTCCGCCGGACGGCGGGTACCCGCACCGCGCGGGACGGCACCGGCTCCGGACAGCGGGGTCGCCGGTCAGGGACAGCCGGGGGACCGCCCCGGAGAGCGGGGTCACAGTCAGGGCGAGGGAAAGGTCACAGCCGAGCCCTCTGCTGCTCAGTCGTGCTCGTGTCCTAGCATCCGAGCATGACGGTCCTGCCTGACGACGGGCTTGAGCTGGCCGGCGAGTTCCCTGACGTGCCCCACGAGCAGTGGCAGCGCCTTGTGGCGGGTGTGCTGCGCAAATCGGGCAAGGACGTCGAGGGCGCCGAGGCCGAGGAAGCCCTCTCCACCGCGTTGGAGGACGGGTTGCGCACCCGGCCCCTCTACACCGCGCGCGATGCCTCACCCGAGCCGGGTCTGCCGGGGTTCGCGCCCTTTGTGCGCGGCGGCCGCGCCGAGGGGAACACGGTCGGCGGCTGGGACGTACGGCAGCGGCACACGACGGCCGACCACGACGCGGTGCTCGCGGACCTGGAGAACGGCGTCACCTCGCTCTGGCTGACCGTGGGCGAGGGCGGCATCCCGGTGGCCGGGCTCGGCCCGGTGCTCGACGGCGTGTACCTCGATCTGGCTCCCGTCGTCCTGGACGCGGGGGCCGACGCCGGGCCCGCCGCGCGGGAGTTGCTGAAGCTGTACGAGGAGCGGGGCGTGGCCCGGGAGGCCGCGCGCGGCAATCTGGGCGTCGATCCGCTCGGGTACGAGGCCCGCACCGGGCAGCGGGACGAGGCCGCGCCGACGGCGGAGCTGGCGCGGCTGTGCGCCGAGGAGTACCCGGGGCTGCGGGCGCTGACCGTGGACGCGCTGCCGTACCACGAGGCCGGCGGTTCGGCCGCGCAGGAGCTGGGCGCCTCACTGGCCACGGCGGTGGCGTACCTGCGGGAGCTGACCGGGGCCGGGCTGAGCGTGGAACAGGCCGGCGGACAGCTGGAGTTCCGCTACGCGGCGACCGCCGACCAGTTCCTCACCATCGCCAAACTGCGCGCGGCGCGGCGGCTGTGGGCGCGGGTGGCCGAGGTCTGCGGCGCACCGCGCGCCGGGGCGCAGCGGCAGCATGTCGTCACCTCGCCGGTGATGATGACGCGGCGCGACCCGTGGGTGAACATGCTGCGCACGACCATCGCCACGCTCGCCGCCGGGGCGGGGGGTGCCGACGCGGTGACCGTGCTGCCCTTCGACCACGCCCTCGGCCTGCCGGACGGGTTCGCGCGGCGCATCGCCCGCAACACCTCCACGATCCTCATCGAGGAGTCGCACCTGGCCCGGGTGATCGACCCGGCGGGCGGCTCCTGGTACGTGGAGCGGCTCACCGACGAACTCGCCCACGCGGGCTGGGAGTTCTTCCAGCGCGTCGAGCGGCTCGGCGGCATGGCGGCCGCCCTGCGCTCCGGGGACGTCGAGCGGGACCTCGCCGAGACGTGGCGGGCGCGGAGCGCGAAGCTGGCCAAGCGGCGCGAACCCGTCACCGGCGTCAGCGAGTTCCCGTTCCTGGCGGAGAAGCCGGTGGTGCGCGAGAGCGCCCCCGAGCAGCCGTCCGGCGGGCTGCCGCGGGTGCGGCGCGACGAGGCCTTCGAGGCGCTGCGGGCCCGCTCGGACGCGCATCTGGCCGCGACCGGCTCCCGGCCCCGCATCTATCTGGCCGCGCTCGGCCCGGCCGCCGCCCACACCGCGCGTCTCACCTTCGCCTCGAACCTGTTCCAGGCCGGTGGCATCGAGCCGGTCACCGGGGGCACGTTCGCGGACAGCGGCGCGAGCGAGGCGGTGCTGTGCTCCAGCGACGCCCTGTACGAGGAGCAGGCGGCGGCCCGGGCCGCCGAGCTCAAGGAGGCGGGCGCCTCGCACGTGTTCCTCGCCGGGCGGCCCGGGGAGTATCCGGGTGTCGACGCGTACGTCTTCGCGGGCTGCGACGCCGTGGCCGTCCTGTCCGCGACCCTCGACCGCATGGGAGTTGCCCGATGACCGCCCCCCATGGCATCCCCGACTTCTCCGGGATCGAGCTGGGCACCCCGGCCGCCGACGGCAGCCCCGACGAGTGGCGCGCGGCGGTCAAGAACGCCTCCGGCGGCGACGACCTGCTGTGGGAGACCCCGGAGGGCATCGCCGTCAAGCCGCTGTACACCGGCCGTGACCTGGAGGGCCTGGACTTCCTCCGGACGTACCCGGGCGCGGCCCCGTACCTGCGCGGCCCGTACCCGACGATGTACGTCAACCAGCCCTGGACGATCCGCCAGTACGCCGGTTTCTCCACCGCCGAGGAGTCCAACGCCTTCTACCGGCGCAATCTCGCGGCCGGGCAGAAGGGCCTGTCGGTCGCCTTCGACCTGCCCACGCACCGGGGTTACGACAGCGACCACCCGCGCGTGACGGGTGACGTCGGCATGGCGGGCGTGGCCATCGACTCGATTCTCGACATGCGGCAGCTGTTCGACGGCATCCCGCTGGACAGGATGACCGTGTCGATGACGATGAACGGTGCCGTGCTGCCGGTGCTGGCGCTGTACATCGTGGCGGCGGAGGAGCAGGGCGTACCGCCGGAGAAGCTGGCGGGGACCATCCAGAACGACATCCTCAAGGAGTTCATGGTCCGCAACACCTACATCTATCCGCCGAAGCCGTCGATGCGGATCATCTCCGACATCTTCGCCTTCACCTCGCAGCGGATGCCCCGCTACAACTCCATCTCCATCTCCGGCTACCACATCCAGGAGGCCGGGGCGACGGCCGACCTGGAGCTGGCCTACACGCTCGCGGACGGCGTGGAGTACATCCGCGCGGGCCGTGAGGCGGGCCTGGACGTGGACGCGTTCGCGCCCCGGCTGTCGTTCTTCTGGGCGATCGGCATGAACTTCTTCATGGAGGTCGCCAAGCTGCGCGCGGCGCGGCTGCTGTGGGCGAAGCTGGTGAGGCAGTTCGACCCGCAGAACGCCAAGTCCCTCTCCCTGCGCACCCATTCGCAGACCTCGGGCTGGTCGCTCACCGCGCAGGACGTGTTCAACAACGTCACGCGCACCTGCGTCGAGGCGATGGCGGCCACGCAGGGCCACACCCAGTCGCTGCACACCAACGCGCTCGACGAGGCGCTCGCCCTGCCGACCGACTTCTCGGCGCGCATCGCCCGCAACACCCAGTTGCTGCTGCAGCAGGAGTCCGGCACCACCCGGGTGATCGACCCGTGGGGCGGCAGCGCGTACGTGGAGAAGCTGACGTACGACCTGGCGCGGCGGGCCTGGCAGCACATCGAGGAGGTCGAGGCCGCGGGCGGTATGGCCAAGGCCATCGACGCGGGCATCCCGAAGCTGCGCATCGAGGAGGCCGCGGCGCGCACGCAGGCCCGGATCGACTCGGGCCGCCAGCCGGTCATCGGGGTCAACAAGTACCGCGTGGAGTCCGACGAGCAGATCGACGTGCTCAAGGTCGACAACTCCTCCGTGCGCGCCCAGCAGATCGAGAAGCTGCGGCGGCTGCGCGCCGAGCGGGACGAGACGGCCTGCCGGGACGCGCTGGACGCACTGACCCGGGCCGCCGCGGGCGAGGGCAACCTGCTGGAGCTGGCCGTGCACGCGGCCCGCGCCAAGGCCACCGTCGGGGAGATCTCGGACGCCCTGGAGAAGGTGTACGGCCGGCACGCGAGCCAGATCCGTACCATCACCGGCGTGTACCGCAACGAGACCGGAGACTCCCCGAGCGTGGACCGTACCCGCACCCTGGTGTCCGACTTCGAGGAGGCCGAGGGCCGCCGGCCGCGCATCCTGGTCGCCAAGATGGGCCAGGACGGCCACGACCGCGGCCAGAAGGTGATCGCCACCGCCTTCGCCGACCTCGGCTTCGACGTGGACGTCGGCCCGCTGTTCCAGACGCCCGCCGAGGTGGCGCGGCAGGCCGTCGAGGCGGACGTGCACATCGTCGGCGTCTCGTCGCTGGCGGCCGGTCACCTCACCCTGGTCCCGGCGCTGCGCGAGGCGCTGGCCGAGGAGGGGCGCGAGGACATCATGGTCGTGGTCGGCGGCGTGATCCCGCCGCAGGACGTGCCGACGCTGCTGGAGATGGGCGCGGCGGCCGTCTTCCCGCCCGGGACGGTGATCCCGGACGCGGCGTACGACCTGGTCAAGCGACTGTCGGGCGACCTCGGGCACGACCTGTGATCGATGCCGACGCGTATGTGAAGGGCGTGCTCGACGGGAAGCGGGCGATCGTCGCCCGGGCCATCACCCTCGTCGAGTCGACCCGGCCGCAGCACCGCGCGCTGGCCCAGGAGGTGCTGACCGCGCTGCTGCCGCACAGCGGCCGGGCCCGGCGCATCGGGATCAGCGGGGTGCCCGGCGTGGGCAAGTCGACGTTCATCGACGCGTTCGGCACGCTGCTGACCTCGCTCGGGCACCGGGTCGCTGTGCTGGCCGTCGACCCGTCCTCCAGCCGCACGGGCGGCTCCATCCTGGGCGACAAGACCCGGATGGAGCGCCTGGCGGTGGACCCGGCGGCGTTCGTGCGCCCCTCCCCCACCGCGGGCACGCTCGGCGGGGTCGCCAAGGCCACCCGCGAGTCGATCGTGGTGATGGAGGCGGCCGGTTACGACGTGGTCCTGGTCGAGACGGTCGGCGTCGGCCAGTCCGAGACGGCCGTCGCCAACATGGTCGACACCTTCCTGCTGCTCACCCTCGCCCGCACCGGCGACCAGCTCCAGGGCATCAAGAAGGGCGTGCTGGAGCTGGCCGACGTGATCGCCGTCAACAAGGCGGACGGGCCGCACGAGCGCGACGCCCGGGCGGCCGCACGGGAACTGGCCGGCGCGCTGCGGCTGATGCACGGCAAGGACGCGTTCTGGACGCCGCCGGTGCTGCACTGCAGCGCCCGCGAGTCGACCGGCCTGGACACGGTGTGGGAGCGCCTGGAGCAGCACCGCTCGCTGCTGGACTCCACGGGCCGGCTCACCGCCAAGCGCCGTGACCAGCAGGTCGACTGGACCTGGAGCATGGTGCGCGACGAACTCCTCGGCCGGCTGCAGGCCGACCCCGCCGTGCGGGCCCTGGCGCCGGTCCTGGAGCGGCAGGTCCGGGAGGGCGAGCTGACCCCGACCCTGGCGGCCGAGCGGATCCTGGGCGCGCTCGACGGGTCCGAAGCGGCGTCTTCCTGAGTCCAGCCCCGGCGGGGAGGGTGATGCCGCATACCCCGCTTGCATGACTATGCAAAGTGAGACATACTCTTTCTATGTCCAAGGTCCTCACCTCCCTGCCCGCCGGCGAGCGCGTCGGCATCGCCTTCTCGGGCGGTCTCGACACGTCCGTCGCGGTCGCGTGGATGCGCGACAAGGGCGCCGTCCCGTGCACCTACACCGCCGACATCGGCCAGTACGACGAGCCCGACATCGCCTCGGTGCCCGGCCGTGCCCAGACCTACGGCGCCGAGATCGCGCGCCTGGTCGACTGCCGCGCGGCGCTGGTCGAGGAGGGCCTGGCCGCGCTGACCTGCGGCGCGTTCCACATCCGCTCGGGCGGGCGGGCCTACTTCAACACCACCCCGCTCGGCCGGGCCGTCACCGGCACGCTGCTGGTGCGGGCGATGCTGGAGGACGACGTCCAGATCTGGGGCGACGGCTCGACCTTCAAGGGCAACGACATCGAGCGGTTCTACCGCTACGGCCTGCTCGCCAACCCGCACCTCAGGATCTACAAGCCCTGGCTGGACGCGGCGTTCGTGACCGAGCTGGGCGGCCGCAAGGAGATGTCCGAGTGGCTGCTCGCCCACGGACTCCCCTACCGGGACTCCACGGAGAAGGCGTACTCCACCGACGCCAACATCTGGGGCGCCACCCACGAGGCCAAGACCCTGGAGCACCTGGACACCGGCATCGAGACCGTCGAGCCCATCATGGGCGTGAAGTTCTGGGACCCCTCGGTCGAGATCGCCACCGAGGACGTGACGATCGGCTTCGACCAGGGCCGCCCGGTGTCGATCAACGGCAAGGAGTTCGCCACCGCCGTCGACCTGGTCATGGAGGCCAACGCCATCGGCGGCCGGCACGGCCTGGGCATGTCCGACCAGATCGAGAACCGGATCATCGAGGCCAAGAGCCGCGGCATCTACGAGGCCCCGGGCATGGCCCTGCTGCACGCCGCCTACGAGCGGCTGGTCAACGCGATCCACAACGAGGACACCCTCGCCCAGTACCACTCCGAGGGCCGTCGCCTCGGACGGCTCATGTACGAGGGCCGCTGGCTGGACCCGCAGGCGCTGATGATCCGCGAGTCGCTGCAGCGCTGGGTCGGCGCGGCCGTCACCGGCGAGGTGACGCTGCGGCTGCGGCGCGGTGAGGACTACTCGATCCTCGACACCAAGGGCCCGGCCTTCAGCTACCACCCGGACAAGCTGTCCATGGAGCGCACCGAGGACTCCGCGTTCGGCCCCGTGGACCGGATCGGCCAGCTCACCATGCGCAACCTCGACATCGCCGACTCGCGCGCCAAGCTGGAGCAGTACGCCGGCATCGGCCTGATCGGCACCGGCAGCCCCACCATCGGCGCCTCCCAGGCCGCCGCGACCGGGCTGATCGGCACCATGCCGGAGCTGCCCGAGGGCGGCGCCGAGGCCATCGCCTCCCGCGGCGCGGTCTCCGAGGAGGACGCCTGGCTGGACCGCGCGGCAATGGAGTCCGGCACGGACTGACCGCACGACGGGACACGCGACGGACACGTGAAGGCCGGCTCGACACTGTCGAGCCGGCCTTCACGCCGTCGCCGCGCGGTGGTTCAGCGGGACGTGCCCGCCATCTCCCGGACCGGTGTGTCCAGGGCGTCCAGGCCGCGCAGGATGTCCTCCACGCGCTGCTTGGCGTCGCCGAAGAGCATCTGGGTGTTCTCGCGGAAGAACAGCGGGTTCTGCACGCCCGCGTAGCCGGCGGCCATGGACCGCTTGAAGACGACCACGTTCGCCGCCTCCCACACGTGCAGCACCGGCATGCCCGCGATGGGGCTGGACGGATTGTCCGTGGCGGCCGGGTTGACCGTGTCGTTGGCGCCGATGACCAGGACGACCGAGGTGGCGGCGAAGTCGTCGTTGATCTCGTCCATCTCCAGGACGATGTCGTACGGCACGTTCGCCTCGGCGAGGAGCACGTTCATGTGCCCGGGCAGCCGGCCGGCGACCTGGTGGATCCCGAAGCGCACCTCGACACCCCGCTCGCGCAGCTTGCGGGCGAGTTCGGCGACCGGGTACTGGGCCTGGGCGACGGCCATGCCGTAGCCCGGCGTGATGATGACCGAGGTGGCGTTGCCGAGGAGTTCCGCCGTCTCCTCGGCGCTGATCTCCCGGTGCTCGCCCTGCTCGCCCTCGTCGGCCGCGGCGGCGGGAGTGCCGAAGCCGCCGGCGATCACCGAGATGAACGACCGGTTCATCGCCTTGCACATGATGTACGACAGGTAGGCACCGGAGGAGCCGACCAGCGCGCCGGTGACGATGAGCAGGTTGTTGGCGAGCAGGAAGCCCGAGGCGGCCGCCGCCCAGCCCGAGTAGCTGTTCAGCATGGAGACCACCACCGGCATGTCACCGCCGCCGATGGAGGCGACCAGGTGCGCGCCGAGCGCCAGGGCGACCACGGTGACCGCGATGAGCAGGCCCATGTTCGGCCGGGCCACGAACGCGATGGTCAGCCCCACGAAGGCGACCAGCGCGCCGATGTTCAGCACGTGCTTGCCGGGCAGCGTCAGCGGGCGGGAGGCGATGCGCGCCGAGAGCTTCAGGTAGGCCACGACCGAGCCCGTGAAGGTGACGGCGCCGATGAAGACGCCGATGAACACCTCGGCGTGGTGGATGCCGAGCAGCGAGCCGCTGAGCTCGGCGTCGACGTCGAGGTAGCCGTTCCAGCCGACGAAGGTGGCGGCCAGGCCGACGAGGCTGTGCATGATGGCGATCAGCTCGGGCATGCCGGTCATCTCGACGACCTTGGCCCGCCAGAGCCCGATGCCCGCGCCGACGGCGGTCGCCACCACGATCAGCACCAGCCCGGTGGCGCTGATGCTCCGGGAGGCGAGACCGACCGTGGCGGCCAGCGCGACGACCATGCCGGCGATGCCCCAGACGACGCCGGAGCGGGAGGTGCGGTGCTGCGAGAGCCCGGCGAGGCTGAGGATGAACAGCAGCGCCGCGACGACGTAGGCGGCCTGTGCGGCCGTGTCTGTGGTCATCCCTGATCAGCCCTTCGAGAACATGCCGAGCATGCGGCGGGTGACGGCGAATCCGCCGAAGATGTTGATGCTCGCCAGCAGGATCGCGGCGAACGACAGCACGGTGACGGCCGTGTCGCCCTGCCCGATCTGCAGCAGCGCGCCGACCACGACGATCCCGGAGATGGCGTTGGTGACCGACATCAGCGGGGTGTGCAGCGCGTGGTGCACATTGCCGATGACGTAGAAGCCGATGACGATCGCCAGGACGAACACCGTGAAGTGGCCGAGGAGTTCGCTCGGGGAGAAGGCCGTCACGAGGAACAGCGCGAGCGCTCCCGCGCCGACGAGGGCGTAGGAGGACCAGGCGGGGCGGGCGGGCTTCGCCGGTGTCCCGGAGGCTGCCGGCTCCGGCTCCTTGGCCGCGGCCGGGGCGGGGGCGGCGGACACCTGGACCGGGGGCGGCGGCCAGGTCTTCTCGCCCTCGCGGACCACCGTGATCGAGCGCTGCACCACGTCGTCGAAGTCGAGGACGAGCCGGCCGTCCTTGCCGGGGGTGAGCAGCTTCATCAGGTTGACGATGTTGGTGCCGTACAACTGCGAGGCCTGGGCGGGGAGCCGGCCGGGCAGATCGGTGTAGCCGATGATCGTCACGTCGTTGTCGGTGACGACGGCCTTGCCGGGGACCGTGCCCTCGACGTTGCCGCCCTGGGCCGCGGCCATGTCGACGATGACGCTGCCGGGCTTCATCCGGGCCACGTGCTCGGCGGTGATGAGCGTCGGCGCCGGACGGCCCGGGATGAGGGCGGTGGTGACGATGATGTCGACGTCGGCGGCCTGCTCGGCGTACAGCTGCGCGGCGAGCCGGTTGTAGTCCTCGGACGTGGCCTTGGCGTAGCCGTCGGTGCTGACCTCCTGTTCGGCGGAGACCGTCAGGAACTCGCCGCCGAGGGAGCGGACCTGCTCGGCGACCTCGGGCCGCGGGTCGGTGGCGCGGACCACGGCGCCGAGGCTGCGGGCCGCGCCGATCGCCGCGAGACCGGCCACACCGGCGCCGGCGACCAGGACCTTCGCGGGCGGCACCTTGCCGGCGGCGGTCACCTGCCCGGTGAAGAAACGGCCGAAAGCGTGCGCGGCCTCGACCACGGCCCGGTAGCCGGCGATGTTCGCCATCGAGCTGAGCACGTCCAGGGACTGGGCGCGCGAGATGCGCGGCACGGCGTCCATGGCGAGCACGGTGATCGGCCGCCGGGCCAGCTCCTCGACCAGCTCCGGGTTGAAGGCGGGGCTGATCAGCGCGATCAGCGTGGCCCCGTCACGGAGCCTGCCGATCTCCTCGGCCGAGGGGGCGTTGACCTTCAGGACGATCTCGGCCGCCCACGGGTCGCCGAGCCGCGCTCCCGCCTCCTCGTACGCCGCGTCGGAGAAGCGGGACGAGGCCCCCGCTCCCGGTTCGACCACCACGTCGTACCCGAGCGCGACAAGTCTCCCCACGGTGGCGGGGGTCGCCGCCACCCTGGTCTCGCCCGCAGTGGATTCGGCCGGGACGCCGATCCTCTGGGGTTCTGGTTCCGCTGGGGCCATCGTCTGCCTCTCCCGTCGTTCGCTGCCTGTCCACCTTGGTGCCCGCATCCTGCACGTTCGACGCGGCATCCGTGGCGGACCGTGGTCACATGGCCGGAGAGGTGGTCCTCACACGACCGGGGGGTTGCCCGGAGAGCCATTCGGCGGTATCGCTGTGACGCGCGGGGCCTGACGGGTCCTCTGATGCGGCAGGGCACGGTCGCGCGCAGACTGAAGTGGTGAGCACTGCGCGCCCGGGGCGCGGGACCGCGTCCCCTTCCCGTACCGCACCGCACCAGTCGGTGGCGCTGGCGGCGATGATGTTCGCCGTCGCGATGACGTTCATCGACCAGACCATCGTGTCGATCGCGGCTCCGGACATCGTCCGCGAGCTGGATCTGTCGTCCTCCGGCATGCAGTGGGTGGTCAACGCCTATCTGCTGTCCCTCGCGGCCTTCTTCGCCCTCGGCGGGCGCCTCGCGGACCTCTACGGCCCGCGCCGGGTCGTCGTCGCCGGCACGCTCGTCTTCGTCGTCTCGTCGGTGCTGTGCGGCTGTGTGCCCGCCGGCGGTGCGGCGCAGACCTGGCTCATCGTCTTCCGCGCCACCCAGGGGCTCGGCGCGGCCCTGCTCTTCCCGGCGGCGCTGGCGGTGGTGGTGGCCGTGTTCCCGGTCGAGCGGCGCGGCCGCGCCCTCGCCCTGTTCTTCGGTGTCACCGGCGCGCTGACCGCCATCGGCCCGCTGCTGGGCGGCTGGCTGACGAGCTGGACGTGGCGGGCGGTGTTCTGGGTCAACGTCCCGGTCGCGATCGTGGCCCTGGTGCTGACGGCCCTGGCGCACATCGCCGACCGGCGGCGCTCCGGCACGCTGGACGTGCGGGGTGCCGTGCTCGTCGCGGCGGGCATGGGCCTGAGCGTGCTGGGCTTCCAGCAGGCCTGGTCCTGGGGGTGGTACAGCTGGGCGACCTGGGTCTGCATCGCGGGCGGCATCGCGGTGCTCGGCGTGTTCGTGCGCTTCGAGCACCGGGTCCGGCATCCGCTGATCGACCTGCGGGTCTTCCGCGACAAGGCGTTCACGGTCGACGCGGCGGTGCTGTTCTTCTCGATGCTCGCCTTCGTTCCGTTGTTCTTCTTCACCTCGGTCTACGCCCAGGTGTCCCTGAGCGCCTCGCCGAACCAGGCCGCCCTGTTCCTGCTGTACTTCTTCGTGGGCTTCGCGATCGCCTCCCAGTGGGGCGGGCGGATCCTCGACAAGCAGGGTGCGCGCCCGGCCCTGAAGCTGGGCACGGCCCTGGGATGCGTGGGCTTCGCGCTGTGGGCGGGCAAGCTCACCGACCTGTCCATGCACGACCAGTGGCCCTACGCGGCCCTGGCCGGGGCCGGTATCGGCTTCGTCCTGGCACCGGCCTCCACGGACGCCGTGAACCGGTCCATCGGCGCCTCGTACGGCGAGGTCACCGGCATCACCCAGACCGTGCGCAACTACGCGGCGAGCGTGGGACTGGCCGTCTACGGCACCGTCCTGACGCACGTCACCTCCACCAAGGTCGAGAACACCCTGGAGTCGCAGGGGATGTCCGCCGGGCAGGCGGACACGGTGGCCCGGGACGTCACCGAGTCGATCACGGGCAGCGGCGACGCCCGGCCGCCCACCGGCTCCGGGTCCGCCGCCGAGGCGACCCGGGACGCGATGTCCGCGATCCGCATGGACTTCGCCGAGGCCAACCAGTGGGTCTTCTACGGCATGGCCATCGCCCTGGGCGTGGCGTTCCTGTGCGCCCTGCGCCACCCGGGCGGCACGGTGGACGCGGCCAAGGCGGCGGAGGCCGGGGAGCCGGCGGCGCGGGCCCGCTGACGCCGTCCGGCGGCACGGTGCGGGCGCCCGTCGACGCCGCCGGTGTCCGTCAGGAGCTGCCGGTGTCCGTCAGGACGCGAACATCCCGTCCGTGCGCCGCTGGATCTCCTCCGGCGTGAGGTCCTCGATGGTCTGGGAGATCATCCAGAGATGGCCGAACGGGTCGGCGAGCCGCCCGCCGCGCTGTCCGTAGGGCTGGTCGGCGACGGGGTACACCACCGTCGCCCCGCCCCGCAGCATCGCCTCGGCCACGGCGTCCGCGTCGGTGACGTCCAGGGCCATGATCACGGGGCTGCCGCCGAGGGAGGGCGGGGCAGGGTCGCCCTCGTCGGCGTCCTTGACCGCGACGACCGTGTCGCCGAGGCGCAGCAGGGCGTGCACGATCCTCCCCCCGGGGCCGGTGTAGCGCTCGATCTCCTCGGCGCCGAGCGCGGTCCGGTAGAAGTCGATCGCGTGGGGCCCGTCGGAGACCACGAGCCGGGCGTGGAGCCGGGTGACGTTCGGGGTGTGGGTGCTGTGTGTCATGCCGTCACGATGACGGGTCGAGCGGGGCCGTGGATTGTAGAAAAACGCCGGGCGGCGGGCACGTCACCCGTCGAGCGGCACGTGATTGCGGGCGAGCGGGGAGCGCGGTGCGTACGCGGTCGGCGTGAGGCCGGCCAGCGCGCGGAACTCGTGGATCAGATGGGCCTGGTCGTGGTAGCCGCAGTCGGCGGCGAGGAGCGCCCAGTCCGGTGCCGCGGGCCCGGTGTTCACCCGCCGCAGCAGCCGCTGGAAGCGCCGCACCCGGGCGTACCGCTTGGGCGGGAGCCCCAGGTGTTCGGTGCACCGGTGGGCCAGTCGCCGTGCGGTCCAGCCGAGCCGGTCGGCGACCTCGGCCACGGGCGTCCCGCGGTCCAGCAGGACCGCGGCGAGGCGGACCCCCGGGTCGGGCTCCAGGGGCCGTGCCGCCCGCCCCAGCAGGGCCCGCTCCAGCTCCCGCAGGCAGGCCTCGGGGCCGCCGGTGGCCCGGGCCAGGAGCAGCCGCTCGCGCAGCACCGCGCCGTCCGTGCCCCACAGTTCGTCCAGTCCCACGAGCCGGTCGCGCAGCGCGCCCACCGGGGCGGTGAGGAAGGGGTGGATCCCGGCGGGCCGGAAGGCCGCCCACACGACGGCGCGTTGCTGCGCGGGATCGATCAACGCCGGTCCGGTGGACGGCCCCTGCAGCGCGGCTCCGGCGGTGCGCAGGTCCGGGCCGCCCGGTGCGGAGGAGGACAGGACGTCCCGGTGCAGGTTGACCAGCAGCTGCACCCCGCCCGTCGGCAGCGCCAGCTCGGCGGCGTGCGCGAACCGGCCCTCGACCAGGCCCAGCGCGCCGATCAACGGCCCGAGCGCGGGCGCCGACGGCCGGACGGTGACCGCGACGGGTGCCGCCTCCGCCGTACGAGCCATGCGTCCAGCCTACGGCCGGTCTTCCTGTACGCACGGTGACCGCGGACTCCGTGTACGTAATGCCCTGATTGCACTGCTTTCGGGCGGGCACTCAGGGCGTGTGCAGACACGACAGGGCATGCGACCGCGCAGGGTGCTGCTCACCGGGTGGTTCAGCTTCCGGGACGGGGAGGCCACCGCCGGGGACGTGCTGGCCCTGCGCCGGGTGGAGGACGTGCTGCGGGGGACGGGCATCCCCTACGACATCGCGTGGAGTCCCGGCTTCCGGCCGGAGGCGCTGCATCTGGACCGGCTGTGGCCCGAGGACTACAGCCACCTGGTGTTCGTCTGCGGCCCGCTGCACGGCCCGCAGCTGGAGGAGCTGCACCGGCGGTTCGCGCACTCGGTGCGGATCGCCGTCGGCACCTCGGTGATCGACCCGGCCAGCGCGGCCGTGACCGGCTTCCACCGGGTGCTGCCCAGGGACGCGCCGGACCGCGAACCGGTGGAGGACCTGGCGGCCCGCGCCCCCGAGGTGCCGGCCAGGCCGGTCGTCGGGGTGATCCTCACCCACGGGCAGGAGGAGTACGGGCAGCTGCGGCGGCACGGACAGGTCGCCGAGGAGGTGACGCGCTGGCTCGCGGCGAAGGACTGCGCCCGGCTGGAGCTGGAGACCCGGCTCGACACCCACGACTGGCACCTGAGCGCCACGCCCGCGCAACTGCAGTCCGTGCTGGCCCGGCTGGACCTCGTGGTCACCGACCGGCTGCACGGCATGGTGATCGCCCTGCGGGTCGGCACCCCGGTGCTGGCCGTCGACCCGGTCGCCGGCGGCGCCAAGCTGACCGCACAGGCCCGGGCCTGCGGCTGGCCCGCGCTGGTGCCGGCCGAACGGCTGGAGGTGCGGCAGCTGGACCGCTGGTGGGACTGGTGCCTGACCGGCGGCCGGGTGACCGCGCGGCAGATCCGGGACGGGTTCCGTGAGGGCACCGCGCCGGACAGCGCGGACCGGCTCGTCGAGGCGCTGGCCCGGCCGGTTCCCGGTTAGCTTGCGCGCCTCGCGGGGCACCCGCTTGTCCGTCCCCCGCCGCACGTCCCCGCCGCACGTCCCGCCGGGAGGATCCACGGTCCGGCCGCCCGGAAGGAGAACCGCGTGTCCATCGGCCGACTCCCCGACCACGAGCAGCGCATCCTCGACGAGATGGAACGCGTCCTGCGCCGCGACCGCCGCCTGGACCGCCGTATGCGCACCCTGCGGCCCTCCCGCCGCCCCGATCCGGCCAGGGTGCCGGCCCGCCTCGCCTCCTACCGGCCGCGCGTCCTGACCGTGGCCGTCCTGTTCGCGGTCTCGACGGGTCTGATGGTGGCCGGGATGGTCACCTCCCAGCCCGCCGTCATCTGGGCGTTCGCCGCGCTGTGGCCGCTGACGCTGTTCGCCGGGTTCCGGCTGATGTGCCGGTGGTGCGGGGGCTGACAGCCCTCGCCCGGACCGGCCTGCGCCACCCGACCGGCCCGCGCCGGCCCGTCAGCCGGCCCGTCACCCCGTGTAGCGGCGGGCCTTCGAGGCGCGCTGGGCCGGCTCCAGCAGGCGCAGCCGGGACTCCACCTCGTGCGGCAGGACCCGGCGTTCGCGCAGCACCCAGGGCAGGGCGGCCGCCGCCTCGGCGAAGGCGCGCAGGGACGCGGTGTCGCGCGGGACCGTGCGGGCCAGGTGCGCGGTACGGCGCAGGGCGGGCCCGGCCGGACGGCGCAGCCAGGTGAACCGCAGGGTGTTGCGGATGCCGTGGGAGCGGCGCAGGGTCGCGTCCCGGGCCACCGAGGGGTGGTGGTGCACCGCCAGGTGGTCGGCGTACGTCAGCCACCAGCCGTCGGCCGCCAGGTCGGCGGCGAGCAGTTCCTCCTCGCCGCCCAGCCACAGCCGCGGGTGGAAGCCGCCCGCGGCCCGGAAGGCGTCGGCGCGCAGCACGGTGGCGGCGGCCAGGAAGGAGCCGAGCGCGGGCCCCGGCAGCCGGCCCGGGCCGGGCACCGGCGAGTTGCGCAGCTCTTCCACGATCGGGTCGTCGGTGCCGTCCGGCTCGACGACGATCCGGGCCGTGACGGTGCCGAGCCCCGGGTGCCCGTCCAGCAGGTCGGCCGCACCGGCCGGCGCACCGGGCGCCCACCAGGAGTCGTCGTCGCAGAACGCCACGTAGGGCGTGGTGACCTGCCGCATCGCCAGGTTGCGGCCGACCGCGCCATGGTTGCGGCCGGGCCGCAGCAGCCGCACCCCGGGGTGGTGGCGGGCGACGGCGTCGGCGGTGCCGTCCGTGGAGCCGTTGTCGGTGACGATCACCGGCGGTCTCTCCGGCAGTTCGGCGAGCCGGTCGAGGGTGCGCAGCAGCTCCCGGCGCCGGTTGTGGGTGATGACCACGACAGTGGTGCGGTGATCGGTCACGCGGTCACTCCCTCCAGCAGGCGCGCGGCCCGCTCGACGTGCGGCGGCAGGGGCCTGCGCTGGCGCAGCGCCGCGGGCAGCCGGACCAGCGTGCCGCGCAGCGCCCGGCGGGCGTGGCCGTCGTAGCGGGCCTCGGCGGCGAGTTCGCGGGTGCGGGCGAGGGCGTAGGGCACGGGGCGGCGCAGCCAGGCGGTGAGGAGTTCGTTGCGGCGCTGGACCACCGGGCGGCCGGTGCGGGGCCCGGACGCCGGGTGGTGGTGGGCGACGACGTCCGGGCAGTGGGTGACGCCCCAGCCGCGCGCGGCCAGGTCGTAGGCGAGGAGGGTCTCCTCGCCGCCGAAGAACAGCAGCCGGTGGAAGCCGCCCGCGTCGAGGTAGGCGCGGCGGCGGACCACACAGGCGCAGGCGAGGAACCCCAGCACCTGTGTGCCCGGCAGGTCGCCGACGCAGCCGAGGGGCGAGCCGGCCAGCACGTCGTTGAGGGGGTCGGGGGCCGCGGCGGGGCCGACCAGCGTCCGGGCGGCGATCAGGCCGAGCCGCGGATGGGCCTCGAAGAGGCGGACGGCGGTGTCCAGGGCGCCGGGCGCCCACCAGGAGTCGTCGTCGCTGAACGCCACGTACGGCGTGTCCAGGATGCGGGCGCCGTAGGTGCGGGCGAGGGCGCCGTGGTTGAACGGCAGGGCCAGGACGCGGACCTCGGGGAAGTCGCGGGCGAGCCGGGTGCGGGTGTCGTCGGTGGAGGCGTTGTCGACGACGAGGATCTCCGGCCGCTCCGGGAGGGTGTGCAGCCTGCGCAGGGCCTCGGCGAGCGTGGCGGAGCGGTTGCGGGTGGCGATGACGATGCCGACGGGGCTCGGGTCCTGGCGCGCAGCGGCCATGATGCAAGGTCCCCTCCTCATGGGTGCTGGATGCCGGTCAGTGCGGTGACGGCGTCCAGGACGTCGTCGACGGTGATGCGCAGCAGTGCGGGGTCGGTGCGCCGGCCGTGCGGATCTCCCTCCGGGCCGTACCACAGCGCCCGGTGGCGCGGGTCGGGCGGCGGGCCCCAGCGGCTCGGCGCCACCGGGCCGAACAGCGTGACCGAGCGCGTGGCGTGGGCGACCGCGAGATGGGCGATGCCGGTGTCGCCGCTGATGACGACCCGCGCGTCGGCGACCAGCGCGGCCAGCCGGCCGAAGGGCAGGCCGCCGCCGAAGACGTCGGTGTCCGGCAGGCCGGCCTGCTTGGCGAGCCGGGCCACGAGATCGCCCTCGTCGGCGCCGCCGGTGACGACGACCCGCAGGCCCCGGGCGCGCAGCTCCGTCGCGACGGCGGCGTAGCGCTCCACGGGCCAGCAGCGGGCCGGTGATCCGGCCCCGGGGTGCAGCACGACCGCGCCGGGCGCCGGGGAGGCGGTGCGCGGGCGGGCCAGGTGCACGTCGCCGGGGTCGGCGTCGATGCCGTACGCCCGCAGCAGGCGGCACCAGCGGTCGCGCTCGTGCTCCTCGGCGCGCCAGGGCGGGCCGTCGACCTCCGGGGTGTCGGGGTGGGCGAAGGCGAGCAGTTCCAGCGGGCGCAGGTCCATCAGCAGCCGGTGGCTGGGCGGGCCGTTGCCGTGCAGGTCGACGGCGACGTCCGGGGGCGGGCCGCTCCAGTCGAGCGAGCGCGGCACCGCGCGCCCCGGGGCGGCGGCGGGCAGCAGCCGGTCCACGGCGCCCGTCGCCTCGGCGACCGGTGCGAGCTCGGCGGGCGCGGCCAGCACGAGTTCGTGGCGCGGGTACGCCCGCCGCAGGGCGCGCAGGGCGGGCACGCCGGCGAGCAGGTCGCCGAGGCCCAGGGCCCGCAGGACGAGGAGGCGGGGCGGCGGGGCGGCGGATGCCGGGTCCGGTGTCATGGCAGCAGCCTGCCGCGCGGCCTGCGTGTCCGCCCCCGCGGTCCGGCCCTTCGGGTGCGTCATCGCGCTTCCGCCGCCCGCTCCATCAGGGCCGTGGAGGACCGGCCGTCGAGGTAGGGCAGCAGGATCGCCTGGCCGCCCCACCGCTGCAGCAGGGCGGCCTCGGGCAGGTCGGCGGCCGCGTAGTCGCCGCCCTTGACCCAGACGTCGGGCCGCAGATCGCCCAGGAGACGCTCGGGGGTGTCCTCGTCGAACACGGCGACCGCGTCGACGCAGGCCAGGGCGCGCAGCACGCGGACCCGGTCGGCGAGCGGGTTGACGGGGCGTCCCTCGCCCTTGCGGCGCCGCACCCAGGCGTCGGAGTTGACGCACACCACGAGGCGGTCGCCGAGCCGCCGGGCGGCCTGGAGGAGGCCGACGTGACCGGCGTGCAGCAGGTCGAAGCAGCCGCCGGCGGCGACCACGGTGCCGTGCGCGGCCCGCACCCGGGCGGCCAGGGCGAACGGGTCGCCGTCGTCGGGCGGGAGCACCGGCGGGGTGTCGGCGGTGGGTACGGCGGAGGCGCCGCCGGCCGCGACGAAGCCGCTCGCCGCGGCCACCGCCCCCTCGACCGCCTCGGCGACCAGGACGCCGTCGGCGAGCAGTCCGGCCGCCGTGGCGGCGAACCGGTCGCCGGCCCCGCAGCTGTCGCCGGGGTGGGTGGCGGGCGCGGGGACGAGCAGCGGGTGCTCGCCGTAGGAGAGCAGGGCGCCGCGCGCGCCGAGGGTGACGGCGACGGCGGCGGCCCGCCACTGCCGTACGAGGGCGGCGGCGCTGTGGGCGGCGGCGTGCAGGTCGCGGCGCGGGATGCCGTCCCGCGGGGCGAGGGCGTGGGCCTCCTTCTCGGCGGGGGTCACCAGCCGCGTGCCGGGTACGGGGGTGCCGCCGCGCGGGTGCGGGTCCCAGACGAGGGGCGGCCGGGCGGCCAGGTCGTCGCGCAGGGCGCAGGCGGTGCCCCGGCCGTAGTCGGAGACCAGCACGGCGGGTGCGCGGCGGACGAGCTCGCGGGCGGCGCCGGTGGCCTCGCGGGTGCGGCCCGTGCCCCGGTCCAGGCGGACCAGCGGGCGGTCCTGCGCGAGGACGCGGGTCTTCTCGGACAGGGGCCCGGTCAGGGGCAGCGGGACCACGGTGAGCCAGGGTTCCAGCAGGCGGCGCAGTTCGCGGCTGGCGGGGTCGTCGCCCAGGCCGGTCACCAGGGTGACGTCCCGGCCGTCGCGCGCGGCGAGCCAGGCGGCGAGCGCGGCCCCGCCGGGCCGGGTCCGCTCCCCGCAGTCGTCGACGACGGGCACGGGCGCGTCGGGCGCGAGCCGCTCGGCGTGGCCGGTGACGTCCCGGTCGAGCAGCGCGTCGCCGACCACGACCAGCGGGGCCTTGCGGTCCATGTCAGCTCCCGCCGCCGTGCCGCCAGGTGCCGCGTTCCACGGCCGCGTCGAACGCCGCGCACACCATGTGCACCGCCACCAGGTGCAGTTCCTGCACGGTCGCGGCGGTCGGCGCGTCGACGCACAGGGACTCGTCGCTGCCGGCGAGCAGCGGGTTGGGCGCCGGGCCGGTCAGGGCCCACACCCGGATGCCGGCCGCGCGGGCCGCGTCGGCGGCGGACAGCAGGTTGGCGCTGGCACCGGAGGTGGACAGCAGCGTCAGCACGTCGCCGGTCCGGCCGTGGGCGCGCACCTGGCGGGCGAACACCTCGTCCACGCCGTAGTCGTTGGCGATGGCGGTGGTGCTGGAGGTGTCGGCGTGCAGGGCGAGCGCGGAGAACGGCGGCCGGTCGTCGCGGTAGCGGCCGACGAGTTCCGCGGTCAGGTGCTGGGCCTGGGCGGCGCTGCCGCCGTTGCCCGCGGCCAGCAGCCGGCCGCCGCCGGTGAGGACGGCCGCGAGGTGCTCGCCCCACCGTTCGGTGACGTGCGCCGAGGCGCGGAACGCGGCCAGGGCGTCCTGGAGTTCGTCGCAGTGCCCGGTGACGGGCGGGTGCACGGTCATCACGCCACCTCCTTGTGCTGAGCGGGTCCGGCGAGGGCCTGGCGGTGGACCTGCTCGACGCCGTCGGCGACGCGCTGCCAGGTGTAGTGGGTCAGGACGCGGTCGCGGCCGGCGCTGCCGTGGCGGCGGCGCAGGCCGTCGTCGGCGAGGAGTGCGCGGACGGCGGCCGCGATCGCCTCGGGGTCCTGCGGCGGGACGAGCCGGCCCGTGGTGCCGTCGGCGACGCTGTCGCGGTGTCCGCCGACGTCGGTGGCGACGACGGGCACACCGCAGGCCATGGCCTCCAGCGGCACGATGCCGAACGGCTCGTAGAGGGGGGTGCACAGCACCAGGTCGGCGCTGCCGGTCAGGGCGGGCATGGCGGCCGGGTCGACCGCGCCGAGCAGCCGGACGCGGCCGGCGACGCCGATGCGCCGGGCGAGCCGCCGCAGCCGCCGGGCCTCGGGGTCGTCGGCGAGCAGCCGGGCGGCGGGGCCGCCGGCGACGACCAGTTCGGCGTCCGGGATCCGGGCGAGGGCCCGGACGGCCTGGTCGTAGCCCTTGCGCGGGACGAGGCGGCCGCAGGCGAGCAGCCGGTGCCGGGCGTCGCGTGCCGGGACGCCGTCGGGCGGCACCCCGGGCCGGAACTGCTCCGCGTCCACCCCGCAGGGCACCACGGACACCCGCCGGGGCGGCACGCCCATCGCGGCCAGTTCCCGTACCTCGTCGGAGCAGGTGGCCAGGACCCGGGCGCAGCCGCGGCCGATCTGCCGTTCCACGCCGACGCGTTCGGGCGGGCTGGTGTCGAGCCGGCCCTGGTGGCGGCGCTTGACGGTGCCGAGGGCGTGGAAGGTCTGCACGACGGGCACGCCGTGCGGGTGGGCGCCGATCCGGGAGGCCATGCCGGACATCCAGAAGTGGGCGTGCGCCACGTCCGGCCGCTCGCGGGCCCAGGCGCGGGCCAGCCAGGCCCCGAAGTCGGGCATGTAGGGCAGGAGTTCGTCCTTGGGGACGGTCCGGGCCGGTCCGGCCGGGACGTGCTCGACGACGGCGCCGCCGGGCAGCGGCACCCGGTCGGGCAGGCCGGCCGCGTCGCGGCGGGTGTAGACGGTCACCTCGTGGCCGCGTCGCGCCAGTTCCTCGCTCAGCCGGGCGACGTACACGTTCTGGCCGCCGGCGTCGACGCCGCCGAGCGCGGCGAGCGGGCTCGCGTGCTCGGACACCATGGCGATCCTCATCGGGCCACCTCCTTCAGCAGCCGCTCCCAGTCGTCCAGGAAGCGGTTGAGCCCGTAGCGGGCGAGCGCCGCCGCCCGGGCTTCCTCGCCGGTCCTGCGCGCGTGGAGCGGGTCGGCGACGAAGTCGCTTACGGCGTCGGTCAGTTCGTCGATCTTGTTGGAGACCACTCCGGCGCCGGGCGGTACGGCCTCGGTGACCTCGGTGGTGGCGAGGGCGACCACGGGCATGCCCAGGTGCATGGCCTCCAGCAGGGACAGGCCGAGGGAGGTCCAGCGCACGGGGTGCACGTAGACGCGGCGGCGGGCCATGCGGGTGTGGAGCTCGGCCTGGGTGAGCTCGTGGGAGCGGCAGCGGCCGGCGGGGATGCCGAGCCGGGCGGCCAGGCCGTCGGTGCCCATGCCGAAGACGTCCAGCGGGGCGGCCTCGGCGAAGGCGGGCAGCAGGTCGGTGCCGGTGGTGCGGCCGCGTCGCAGCGGTTCGTTGACGGCGACGGCGGCGCGCTCCAGGTCCCCGGTCCACAGCGGGCCGGGGTCGACGATGCCGTGCTGGGCGTCGGACCGGCGTCCCACATCAGCCGGTTGAAGTGCGTGACGTGGACGAGGGTGGCGCCGGGGATCCCGGCGGCGGGGTGGCGGGTGTCGGGCACGTCGCCGTGCGGGGCGTTGTGCTCCAGGTGCACCAGCGGCGGGCAGCGGCCCAGCCACCGGTCGACCAGGGCGAGTTCGTGCGGGCGCTGCAGGACGACGACGTCGATGTGCTCGTCGCGCAGCCGCTCGGGCGGCACTTCGACGACGCGGGCGGGCCAGTCCCATGTGCGGGCGCGGCCGAGACCGTCGGGGCCGCGGTCGGGGGTGACGGGGACGACGTAGGTGTGCGGGCCCTGCACGAAGGCGGTGGTCCACGAGCCGTGCACGTGCCACAGCAGGATCCTCATGCCGTCTCCCCCCGCAGCTTCTCGACGGCCGTGACCACGTCCTGCGCGGTGACGGTGTCCAGGCAGGGGTGGCCGGGCACGGGACAGTGCCGGGCCCTGCTGTCCGCGCAGGGCGCGTCCTGGTCGCCGAGCAGCACGTACGGGACGCCGTAGGGGCGCCAGCGTTCGGCGGGCACGACCGGCGCGAACAGGGAGACGACCGGGGTGCCGACGGCGGCGGCGAGATGGGCGGGTCCGGTGTTGCCGGTGACGACGGCGTCCGCGCCCGCGAGGACGCCGGACAGTTCCGCGGCGCCGGTGCGGCCGCCGAGGTCGAGGGCCTGCTCGCCCGCGACGAACGCGGTCAGGTCGCTCTCCCCCGCGCCCCCGGTGACCACCACCCGGTGCCCGGCGGCGGCCAGTTCGCGCACCGCCTCGGCGCAGCGCCCGGGGCTCCAGGCGCGGGCGGGGACGCTGGCTCCGGGGTGCACGACGACGTAGGGGCCGGGCCGGTGAGGCCCGCGGTCGGGGGCGGCGGGAGCACGCGCAGCCGGCCGTCGTCGACCGCGGGGAACCCGGCGGCCTCGGCGAGGTCGAGGGCGGCCTCGGCCTCGTGGGCGTGCGGGGCGCGGTGGTGGCGCACGTCGAGCAGGGAGCCGGGGTAGTCGTCGCTGTCGGCGGCGACGAAGCCGACGCCGGCCAGGCGCAGCAGCAGGGCGGCGGGCAGCGGCGACTGGTGGAAGGAGGTGAGGATCAGCGCGGTGTCGGCGTCGATGGTGTCGATGAGCTGGTCGACCTCGCCGCGGCCGACGGGCGGGGGTGTGAAGCCCACCCAGGGCGCGTCCCACACGAGGAGGTCGTCGACGCCGGGCAGCAGCCGGGCGGCGGGTGCGCCGCGCGGTCCGCACAGCAGCGTGACGGTGTCGGCGCGGGCGGCGACGGCGCGGATCGCGGGGCCGGCGAGCAGGACGTCGCCGAAGCTGTCGAGTCGGGTCACGAGCGCTTTCACCGGCACCTCCCGGGTCCGGGGCCGGTGGTGAAGGCCTCCCGGATGGGCCGCTCGTCGACCAGGACGCGGCCACGCGGCACCCCGTCCAGCACCGCGCGGACGGCGGTGGCCAGGTCGGGGGCGACGTGGTCGCCGGCCGTGACCTCCTCGGGGCGGGTCTGCGCGTTGGGGACGAGAATGCCGTGGGCGCCGGCCCGGCGGGCGGCCTCCACGTCGGCGCCGATGTCGCCGATGACGACGAGGTCGGCGGGGTGGGTACAGACGCGTCCGGCCGCCCACAGCACCATGCCGGGCTGCGGCTTGCGGCACCCGCAGCCGTCGTCGGGGCCGTGCGGGCAGACGGCGAACACGTCGAAGGGGCCGAGGAGTTCGTCGACGCGGCGGTTGACGCGGCGGACGTCGGCCTCGCTGAGCAGGCCGCGCGCGACGCCGGACTGGTTGGTGACGACGCCGGTGGCGATGCCGCGTGCGCGCAGGCGGGCGAGCGCCTCGCGGGCGCCCGCGACGGGGCGGACCAGGTCGGGGTCGCCGTTGTAGGGGACGTCCTCGACGAGTGTGCCGTCCCGGTCGAACAGCACGGCCTTCACGGGATGGTTCACGGGGTCACCTCCTGCCGGGCCGGGACGTGGCGGTGGCGCCAGGCGCCGGACAGCCGGTGCCAGGTCGCGGCGGGCGGGATGAGCACGCTCGTCGCGAGCATGGTCGTCACCTCCTGGCGGGTGCGCGGGCCGGGGACGATGCGGGCCCGGGCGAACTCGGCCGTGCCGGCGGCCCAGCCGAGGGCGCAGGCCGCCGCGGCGCGCGGGCGTCCGGCGACGGCCAGGGCGCACGCGGCGACACCCGCCGTGGTGACGGCGGCGTGCCGGCGGATCCGGCCGCGCGGCGCGGCGGCCTTGTCCCACCAGTCGGGTCCGTGCAGCCGGCGCATCAGCGCGTCGTCGGCGTTGCCGCGCTGCTGCCGCACCGACACCCAGCGGTCGGCGGGGCGCACGGGGTGGCGGGTGGTGCGGCGGCCGCGCCGGATGCGCCAGCCCGCGTCGAGGACGCGCAGCGCGAGGTCGGCGTCCTCGCGGAAGGCCCTCGGGAAGCGTTCGTCGAAGCCGCCGACCTGCTTGAGGGCCTCCGTGCGGCAGGCCATGTCGGCGGTGATCCAGCGGGCCCGGGCGAGTCCGGCCGTGCCGCGCTCCCAGTCGGTGGGGCGGCGTTCGCCGGGCAGGGGCACGGCGATGACGCCCTGGACGCCCGCGACGTGGGGGGCCGCCTCGGTGAGGTCCTCGGCCAGCTGGTCGCACCAGTGCGGCCCGACCTGGACGTCGTCGAGGAAGACGGTCCAGGGCGCGGTCACGGCCCGCAGGCCGGTGTTGCGCGCGGCGGCGGGGCCGCGTCCGCCGCCGGTGAGCACGGTGGTGCGCTCCCGCAGGTCACCGAGGACGCTCAACGGGTGCTCCAGCCCTCCCGGTCCGGGTTCGGGCCGGTCGTCGACGAGGACGACCTGCTCGGGGCGCGGCCCGGTGGCCGCGACGAGGGCGGCGAGACAGTCGGCGAGGGTGTCCCGCACCAGGGTCGGGACCACCACGGCGTAGGCGGTCACGCGGCGCTCCCGTCCCCGGCGAACGCCTGCTCGCGGCGGACCGCGTAAGGGCCGATGGCCAGCAGGCCGACGGGCGCGGAGCCGAAGCACTCCAGGGCGTCGCGCGGGTCGTCGACCATGGGCCGTCCGGCGGTGTTGAGACTGGTGTTGACGACCACGGGGAGGCCGGTGCGCCGCTCGAAGGCGCGCAGCATCCGCGCCACGAGCGGTTCGGAGCGCTCCTCGACGGTCTGGATGCGGGCGGTGCCGTCGACGTGCACGACGGCGGGGATCCGCTCCCGCCAGGCCGGCGCCACGTCGTGCACGAACAGCATGTAGGGGCTGGGCAGCGGGCCGCCGGAGAACAGGTCGGCGGCGCGGTCGGCGAGCACCATCGGGGCGACGGGCCGGAACTCCTCGCGGCCCTTGACGTGGTTGAGGCGCTCCAGGTTCTCGGCGCGGCCGGGGTGGGCGAGCAGGGAGCGGTGGCCGAGGGCGCGCGGACCGTACTCGCTGCGGCCCTGGAACCAGGCGACGACGCCGTCCCGCGCCAGTGCCTCGGCGACCGTCTCGGCGATGTCGTCGGGCCTGTCGTAGGGGATCGCCGCGGTGTCGAGCCGGGCGCGCAGTTCGTCGTCGCTCCAGCCGCGGCCGAGGGCGGCGCCGGGCATGGGGGCGGGCTGCTCGCTCTCCGTCGCGGCGAGATGCAGGGCGCCGCCGAGGGCGGTGCCGGCGTCGCCGGCGGCGGGCTGCACCCACACGTGCCGGTAGGGGCCCTTGGCCACGATCCGGGAGTTGGCGACGCAGTTGAGGGCGACACCCCCGGCCATCGCCAGCGCCTCGCCGCCGGCCTCGCGGTGCAGCCAGTCGACGAGCTCCAGCAGGACCTCCTCCAGGACGGCCTGGGTGCTCGCGGCGAGGTCGGCGTGGTCCTTGTTCCAGGGCTCGCCCGGGGCGCGGGGCGGGGTGAAGGAGGCCCAGTCGACGCCGTGGGCGCGGAAGCCGCCGTGTCCGGTGGGGTGGACGTACTGGCGCAGCCGCGGCAGGAAGCGCGGGGTGCCGTAGGAGGCGAGGGCCATGACCTTGTACTCGTCGCTGCTGCGGAGGAAGCCGAGGTGTTCGGTCAGTTCCTCGTAGACCAGGCCGAGGGAGTCGGGCAGCGTCTGGCCGGCGAGGATGTCGAGCTTGCCGTCGCGGTAGCGGCCGGCCAGGTGGGAGGCGGCCTCGCCGCGGCCGTCGAGGACGAGGACGGCGCTGTCGGGGTGGGGTGAGGCGGGCCCGGCGGAGGCGGCGTGGGCGACGTGGTGGGGGACGAAGACGACCCGGGCGGGGTCGAGGCCGGGCAGGGCCTCGGCGAGGAACTCGGGGGCGCGGCGGGCGTACTCCAGGCGCAGCGGGTCCCAGGGGTCGTCCAGCCCCATGTCGCGGGCGGGCCGGGCGAGCGCCGGGTCGAAGGAGTAGGTGACGGCGTCCAGGTCGGCGGGGCGCAGTCCGGCGTGCTCCAGGCACCAGCGGGCGGACAGCTCGGGCAGTTCCCAGGCGGAGAACGGCAGCGGGCGTTTGCCGTGCTTGCGCCGGCTGAAGCGTTCCTCCTCGGCGGCCGCCACGGTCCTGCCGTCGACGACGAGGGCGGCGGCCGGGTCATGGAACAGGGCGTTGATTCCGAGGATGCGCATGAGCCGGGTGCTCCGTCCCGTGGGGGTGGGAGGACTACGGGGCTGGCGAGTGCCGCGAGTGAGCCGACTTAAACAATTGATGCCTACTGATGGCGAACGTACCGATTTGTCACCCTCGGTAGTTTTGTGGCGGCCGGCCGGGCCGGGGGAAGGGTGGGTGCTCAGGCGGCGGCGGGGCGCGCGAGCCAGTCGATGGTCCGCTCCAGCCCTTCGCTCCAGCCGACCCGGGGACGCCAGCCGAGCCGCTCGCGGGCCAGGCGGGTGTCGGGGCAGCGGCGGCCGGGGTCGTCGACGGGGCGGTCCACGAACCGGACGCGGGAGGCGGAGCCGGTGAGTGCGACGATCCGGCGGGCCAGCTCCAGCATGGAGATCTCGTCGGCGCCGCCGATGTTGACCGGCCCGGTCTCGGCGGAGCCGGCCAGGGCGAGCACGCCGTCCACGGTGTCGTCCACCTAGCACAGGGAGCGGGTCTGCCCGCCGTCACCGGCGACGGTCAGGGGCACGCCGTCCAGGGCCTGCGTGATGAAGGTGGGGACGGCGCGGCCGTCCCCAGTGCGCATCCGGGGCCCGTAGGTGTTGAAGATGCGGACGATGGCGGCGTCCGTGCCGTGGACAGCGCGGTGGACGGTGACCAGGGCCTCGGCGAACCGCTTGGACTCGTCGTAGACGCTGCGCGGCCCGACCGGGTTGACGTTGCCCCAGTAGCCCTCGCGCTGCGGGTGCTCCAGCGGGTCGCCGTAGACCTCGGAGGTGGAGGCGAGGACGAACCGGGCGCCGTCGGCGCGGGCCCGCTCCAGGGCGAGGCGGGTGCCGGTGCTGCCGACCTCCAGGGTCTCCAGCGGCAGCCGCAGGTAGTCGGCGGGCGAGGCGGGGCAGGCGAAGTGCAGGACGAGGCCGAACCGGCCGGGCAGGGCCTGCCATGCCGCGAGGTCGGTGGCGTCGCCGCGCACGAATCGGAAGCCGGGCCGCTGTTCCAGCTCCGCCACGTTCGCCCGGGTGCCGGTGGCGAGGTTGTCCAGGCACACCACGTCGGTGCCGGCATCGAGCAGCCGTGCGCACAGGTGGGACCCCACGAACCCGGCGCCGCCGGTCACCAGGGCGCACCGCCGGATGGTTCCGCCCATGGGCCTCTCCCCTCGCTCGCGCACGCGTGCGTGTGGGGGCGCGGGTAACCAGGTGACCCGACCGGACACTATGAACCGCGCGTATACACGCTGTGTATAGTCCCGGCATGCCTTCTCTGACCAAGAAGATGACGAAAACGGGGACCGCGTTCCGAACGGCCGGGACGCTCGCGGCGGCCGCCGCCCTCACCCTCGCCCTGAGCGGCTGCTCGGGGCTCGACACCACCGCCCCCAGCGCCGTGCGGGCCGATCCGGCAGCCGGCGCCCAGGCGGCCCGGTACGGCGCCGTGGACTGCCGCGAGGCCAAGTGCATCGCGCTCACCTTCGACGCCGGGCCGAGCGAGCATTCCGCGCGGCTGCTGGACATCCTCAAGGAGAAGCAGGTCCCGGCGACCTTCTTCCTGCTGGGCGAGCGGCACATCGAGAAGTACCCGGAGCTGGTGCGGCGCATGGCCGACGAGGGCCACGAGGTGGCCAGCCACACCTGGGACCACAAGATCCTGACCGATCTGGAACCCGAGGAGATACGCGAGGAACTGGAGCGCCCCAACCGGGAGATAGAACGCCTCACCGGCCGCCGCCCCACCCTGATGCGCCCGCCGCAGGGCCGCACCGACGACACCGTGCACGAGATCTGCCGCGAACTCGGCCTGTCCGAGGTCCTGTGGACCGTGACGGCCAAGGACTACACGACCACCGACTCGGACCTGATCGGCCGCCGCGTCCTCGACCAGGCGTCCCGGGACGGGATCATCCTGCTGCACGACATCTACGACGGCACGGTGCCGGCCGTGCCCGGGATCATCGACGCGCTGAAGGAACGGGGCTATGTCTTCGTGACGGTGCCGCAGCTGCTGGCACCGGGGAAACCGGAGCCGGGAACCGTGTACCGGTGAGGGCACCGGCGGCCCGCGTCTGGTACCCACCAGGCCCCCCGATGGCCTGCTCCCCGTGCCCGTCGTCTGGGCCGGGTGGGTGAACCGGGCGCGGGCGGGGCGGGGGGCGGCGCGGGTTCCCTACGATCGTGCCGTGGCGAACATCGAGCTCCAGCGCACGGCCCCGCTCCCCCTCGACGAGGCGTGGCGCCGGATCACGGCGTGGCCCCGGCACGGTGACGTCGTGCCGCTGACGGTGGTCCGGGTGGTCCCGCCCGGCCCGACGCGCGAGGGCACGCGTGTCGTGGCCCGCTCGGGCCTCGGACCGCTGGCCTTCGACGACCCCATGGAGGTGACGCTCTGGCGGCCGCCCACGGACGGCTCCGCGGGCATCTGCCGGCTGGAGAAGCGCGGTCGCGTGGTCCTCGGCTGGGCGGAACTGGAGGTGCGGCCGGGGCCGGGCGGGCGCACCCGGGTGGTGTGGCGGGAGGAGATCCGGCTCCGTTTCCTGCCCCCGCTCTTCGACGGCGTGGTGCGGCGTTCGGCCCGGGCCGTCTTCGGCCGGGCGCTGAACCACCTGCTCCGCCGTCCGTGAGCCCGGGCGGAACGTTTGTCCGGCACGGCCGGTCCCGAAGCCGGCGACCGCAGGGGTACGTGTGGTGACGCGGCGGAGGCCGAGCCCGGCTCGGGCGGGCGGGCAGGTCAGGCGGGGAGGCAGGTCAGGCAGGCAGGTCAGGCAGGCCAGGCAGGTCAGGCAGGTCAGGCGACCGAGTCGATCCGCCGCCCCACCGTGCCCGGCCCGGGCTCGTGGTGGATCGGCGTGTGCGCGCCCGTGAGCGACACCCCGCTGCCGCCGCGCCGCCCGGCGACGATCTCCGCCGCGATCGACAGGGCCGTCTCCTCCGGGGTGCGGGCGCCGAGGTCCAGGCCGATCGGCGAGTGCAGACGGCTCAGCTCCGGCTCGGTGACGCCGACTTCCCGCAGACGGGCGTTGCGGTCCAGGTGGGTGCGCCGGGAGCCCATGGCGCCGACGTACGCCACCGGCAGCCGCAGCGCGAGCCGCAGCAGCGGGACGTCGAACTTGGCGTCGTGGGTCAGCACGCACAGCACCGTCCGGGCGTCGACGTCCGTGCGCTCCAGGTAGCGGTGGGGCCAGTCGACGACGATCTCGTCGGCCTCGGGGAAGCGGGTGCGGGTCGCGAAGACGGGGCGGGCGTCGCACACGGTGACGTGGTAGCCGAGGAACTTGCCGACGCGGACCAGAGCGGAGGCGAAGTCGATCGCGCCGAACACGATCATGCGGGGTGCGGGGACCGAGGACTCGATCAGGACCGTGAGCGGCGCTCCGCAGCGAGAGCCCTGCTCTCCGATCTCCAGCGTGCCGGTGCGCCCGGCGTCCAGGAAGGCGCCCGCCTCGGCCGCGACCGTGCGGTCCAGCTCCGGGTGGGCGCCGAAGCCGCCGTAGCGGGAGCCGTCGGGGCGGACCAGCAGGGCGCGGCCCGTCAGTTCGCCCGGGCCCGACACGATCCGCGCCACCGCCGCCGCCTCCCCTCGCGCGGCGGCGGTGAGCGCGGCCCGGACCACCGGGCGGACCGGATCGGCGGCCCGTACCGGGGTGACCAGGATGTCGATGACGCCGCCGCAGGTCAGACCCACGGCGAAGGCGTCGTCGTCGCTGTAGCCGAAGCGCTCCAGGACGGTCTCGCCGTCCCGCAGCGCCTGCTCGCACAGCTCGTAGACCGCGCCCTCCACACAGCCGCCGGAGACCGAGCCGATGGCGGTGCCGTCGGCGTCCACCGCGAGCGCGGCGCCGGGTTGCCGGGGCGCGCTGCCGCCGACGGCCACCACGGTCGCCACGGCGAAGTCACGGCCCTGCTCGACCCAGCGGTCGAGCTCCTCGGCGATGTCCAGCATCTGTCTCGGTCTCCTTGAGGCTGCGGCGTCGGGGCTTGCGGCGGGGCGTCAGTGGACGCCCAGCCAGCTCTCGATCGGGTTGAGGGCGAAGTAGACGAGGAACACCGCCGTGAGGATCCACATGAAGGCGCCGATCTCGCGCCACTTGCCCTGGGCGGTCTTGATGGCGACGTAGGAGATGACGCCCGCGGCGACACCGGTGGTGATGGTGTAGGTGAACGGCATCAGCACGACCGTGAGGAACACCGGGATGGCGGTGGCGCGGTCGGCCCAGTCCACGTGCCGGGCGTTCATCAGCATCATCGCGCCGATGACGACGAGGGCGGCGGACGCCACCTCCTGCGGCACGATCGCGGTGAGCGGGGTGAAGAACAGGCAGGCCGCGAAGAACAGTCCGGTGACGACCGAGGCGAGGCCGGTGCGCGCGCCCTCGCCGACCCCGGTCGCGGACTCGATGAACACCGTCTGGCCGGAGCCGCCCGACACACCGCCGATCGCGCCGCCGGCCCCGTCGATGAACAGCGCCTTGGACAGGCCCGGCATCCGGCCCTTGTCGTCGGCGAGCTTCGCCTCGGTGCCGACGCCGATGATGGTGGCCATCGCGTCGAAGAACCCGGCGAGCACCAGCGTGAAGACGATCATGCCGACGGTCATCGCGCCGACCTCGCCCCAGCCGCCGAACTCGACGTCGCCGAAGAGCGAGAAGTCGGGCATCGACACGGCGCTGCCGTGCAGTTCGGGAGCGCCCGCGGCCCACTGCTTGGGGTCGATGACGCCGGCGGCGTTGAGGAGCGCGGCGACGACCGTGCCGCCGACGATGCCGATGAGGATGGCGCCCGGGACGTTCCGGGCCTGCAGCATGAAGATCAGCAGCAGGGTGCCGGCGAAGAGCAGGACCGGCCAGCCGGCGAGTTCGCCCGCCGGGCCGAGGGTGACGGGGGTGGCCTCCCCCTGGTGCACGAAGCCGGACTTGTAGAAGCCGATGAGGGCGATGAACAGGCCGATGCCCATGGTGATGCCGTGCTTGAGCGCGAGCGGGATCGCGTTCATGATCATCTCGCGCAGGCCGGTGACGACCAGCAGCATGATGACGACGCCGTACATCACGCACATGCCCATCGCCTGCGGCCAGGTCATCTCGGGCGCGACCTGGGAGGCGAGGACCCCGGAGACGGACAGTCCCGCGGCGAGGGCGAGCGGCACCTTGCCGACGAAGCCCATCAGCAGGGTGGTGAGGGCCGCCGCGAACGCGGTCGCGGTGATCAGGCCCTGCTGCGCGAGGGTGTTCCCGGCCGCGTCCTTGCCGGACAGGATCAGGGGGTTGAGCAGGAGGATGTACGCCATCGCCATGAAGGTCGTGATGCCGCCGCGCACTTCACGGGCGACGGTCGACCCTCTGAGGGATATGTGGAAGTACCGGTCGAGCCAGGACCTGCCGGCCGGGACGCGGGTGCCTTCGCCCGCGTCGTCGGCTGTGGTCCTCGGCTCTACTGACTGCTGGGTCATGTGGGCCTACTCCCAAGGTTCACAGGGGCACCCGCGGCTCGTCGGAGCGACGTGCGGGATTTGGGAAGGTGCTTCGGCCGCACGACCCGGGGGACGGCCCGAGACGAACGATCAGTCGGTTCCCGGGACCGCGAGCGGTGCGGTGCCGGGTCCTCCGGGCGGCGCGGAAGTGTGACGTTCCGGTGCGCCGCCCGGAGAGCTCTTACGCGGTGCCGGTCAGGTGCTCGGGGCGGACCGGCGTCCTGTTCAGCTCCAGCCCGGTCGCCGCGCGGATCGCCGCGAGCACGGCCGGGGTGGACGACAGGGTGGGAGCCTCGCCGATGCCGCGCAGCCCGTACGGGGCGTGGTCGTCGGCGAGTTCGAGCACGTCGACGGGGATGGTCGGCGTGTCGAGGATGGTGGGGATCAGGTAGTCGGTGAAGGAGGGGTTCTTGACCTTCGCCGTCTTCGGGTCGACGACGATCTCCTCCATGACCGCGACGCCCAGGCCCTGGGTCGTGCCGCCCTGGATCTGGCCGACGACGGAGAGCGGGTTGAGCGCCTTGCCGACGTCCTGGGCGCAGGCCAGCTCGATCACCTTGACCAGGCCGAGCTCGGTGTCGACCTCGACGACGGCCCGGTGCGCGGCGAAGGAGTACTGCACGTGCCCGTTGCCCTGGCCGGTGCGCAGGTCGAAGGGCTCGGTCGGCCGGTGCCGCCACTCCTCCTCGACCTCCACGACCTCGCCCTCCAGGACGTCGGCCAGGTCGCCGAGGACCTCGCCGCCGTCGGTGACGACCTTGCCGCCCTCCAGCAGCAGTTCGGCCGTGGCCCAGGCCGGGTGGTAGGAGCCGAACTTGCGGCGGCCGATCTCCAGGACCTTCTCGCGGACGAGTTCGCAGGCGTTCTTCACGGCGCCGCCGGTGACGTACGTCTGCCGCGAGGCCGACGTGGAACCGGCGCTGCCGACCTGGGTGTCGGCCGGGTGGATGGTCACCTGGGTGACGCCCAGCTCGGTGCGGGCGATCTGCGCGTGGACGGTGACACCGCCCTGCCCGACCTCCGCCATCGCGGTGTGGACGGTGGCCACCGGTTCGCCGCCCCGGACCTCCATGCGGACCTTGGCGGTGGAGTAGTCGTCGAAGCCCTCGGAGAAGCCGACGTTCTTGATGCCGACGGCGTAGCCGACCCCGCGGACGACGCCCTCGCCGTGCGTGGTGTTGGACAGGCCGCCCGGCAGCTGCCGTACGTCGGCGCCCTCGCTGGACTCCCACTGGCGCTCCGGCGGCATCGGCATCGCCTTGACGCGGCGCAGCAGTTCGGCGACGGGGGCCGGGGAGTCGACCGGCTGGCCGGTGGGCATCAGCGTGCCCTGCTCCATGGCGTTGAGCCGGCGGAACTCGACCGGGTCCATACCGAGTCTCGCGGCGAGCTTGTCCATCTGCGCCTCGTAGGCGAAGCACGCCTGGACCGCGCCGAAGCCGCGCATCGCGCCGCAGGGCGGATTGTTGGTGTAGAGGGCGATGGCCTCGATGTCCACGTCGTCGATCACGTACGGGCCGACGGACAGGGAGGAGGCGTTGCCGACGACCGCCGGGGAGGCGGAGGCGTAGGCGCCGCCGTCCAGGACGATCCGGCACTTCATGTGGGTGAGCTTGCCGTCCTTGGTGGCCCCGTGCTCGTAGTAGAGCTTCGCGGGGTGGCGGTGGACGTGCCCGAAGAAGGACTCGAAGCGGTTGTAGACGATCTTGACGGGCTTGCCGGTGCGCAGGGCGAGCAGGCAGGCGTGGATCTGCATCGACAGGTCCTCGCGGCCGCCGAAAGCGCCGCCGACGCCGGACAGCGTCATGCGCACCTTGTCCTCGGGCAGGCCGAGCACCGGGGCGATCTGGCGCAGGTCGGAGTGGAGCCACTGGGTGGCGATGTAGAGGTGGACGCCGCCGTCCTCCTCGGGCACGGCGAGGCCGGACTCGGGGCCGAGGAAGGCCTGGTCCTGCATGCCGAAGGTGTACTCGCCCTCGACGATCACGTCGGCCCGCTCGCGGGCCTTCGCCACGTCGCCGCGCACGATCGGCTGGCGGTGCACGATGTTCGGGTGCGGGACGTGACCGCTGTGGTGGTCGTCGCGGTTCTCGTGGACGAGGATCGCGTCCGGGGCGGTGGCGGAGGCCTCGTCGGTGACGACGGGCAGCTCCTTGTACTCCACCTTGATCTTCGCGGCGGCGCGGCGCGCGGTCTCCGGGTGGTCCGCGGCGACGAGGGCGACCGGCTCACCGTGGTGACGGACCTTGCCGTGGGCGAGGACCGGGGTGTCCTGGATCTCCAGGCCGTAGTTCTTCACGTCGGTCGGCAGGTCGTCGTACGTCAGCACGGCGTACACGCCGGGCGTGGCCAGCGCCTCGCCGGTGTCGATGGAGACGATCTCGGCGTGCGCGACCGTGGAGCGGAGGATCTGGCCCCACAGCATGTCCTCGTGCCACATGTCGGAGGAGTACGCGAACTCGCCGGTGACCTTGAGGGTGCCGTCCGGGCGCAGGGTGGACTCGCCGATGCCGCCCTTGGTCTGCGAGCCCTGGGTGATCTTGGTGGGGGTTCCGCTGGGGGAAGACATGCTCAGACCGCCTCTCCCTGCCGGGCGGCCGCCAGGCGGACCGCGTCCATGATCTTCTCGTAGCCGGTGCAGCGGCACAGGTTGCCCGACAGGGCCTCGCGGATGTCCGCGTCGGTCGGGTTGGGGTTGCGCTCCAGCATCTCGTCGGCGGCGACCAGCAGACCGGGCGTGCAGAAGCCGCACTGGACGGCGCCGGCGTCGATGAAGGCCTGCTGGACCGGGGAGAGTTCGGTGCCCTCGCCGGTCTGCGAGTCGGTGCCCTTGGCCTGCCACCCCTGGGCGTCCTGCAGTCCGGTGCCGCACGCCCCGGAGGCGCAGCCGCCCGCGGCACGCTGCTTGGCGTACTCGGCGAGGCCCTCGACGGTGACGACCTCGCGGCCCTCCACCTGTCCCGCGGCGACCAGGCACGAGCACACCGGCACGCCGTCCAGGCGGACCGTGCACGAGCCGCACTCGCCCTGTTCGCAGGCGTTCTTGGAACCGGGCAGTCCGAGCCGCTCCCTGAGCACGTACAGCAGGGACTCGCCCTCCCACACGTCGTCGGCTTCCTGCGGACGGCCGTTGACCGTGAAGTTGAGGCGCATTACGCAGCTCCCTCCGAAGCGCGGCGGGCGCCGCGGTAGGACTCCCAGGTCCAGGTCAGCGTGCGGCGGGCCATGACGCCGACCGCGTGGCGGCGGTAGCTCGCGGTGCCCCGGACGTCGTCGATCGGGTTGCAGGCGGCGGAGCACAGCTCCGCGAACTGCTTGGCGACCGACGGGGTGATGATCCTGCCGTTGTCCCAGAAGCCGCCCTCCTCCAGCGCGGCGTTCAGGAACTCCTCGGCGGCCTTGGCCCGCACGGGCGTCGGGGCGGCGGAGCCGATGCCGGTGCGCACGGTGCGGGTCTCGGGGTGCAGCGCAAGTCCGAAGGCGCACACGGCGATGACCATGGCGTTGCGGGTGCCGACCTTGGAGAACTGCTGGGGCCCGTCGGCCTTCTTGATGTGCACGGCGCGGATCAGCTCGTCGGGCTGGAGCGCGTTGCGCTTCACACCCTGGTAGAAGTCGTCGATCGGGATACGGCGCGAGCCGCGCACCGACTCGACCTCCACCTCGGCGCCCGCGGCGAGCAGCGCCGGGTGGGCGTCGCCGGCCGGGGAGGCGGTGCCGAGGTTGCCGCCGACACCGCCGCGGTTGCGGATCTGCGGGGAGGCGACGGTGTGCGAGGCGAGGGCGAGACCCGGCAGCTCGGCGCGGAGGTTCTCCATGATCTTCGTGTACGGCACCGAGGCGCCGAGCCGCACGCTCTCCGCGCCGACCTCCCACTCGGAGAGGTCGCCGACGCGGTTCAGGTCCATGAGGTACTCGGGACGGCGGTGGTCGAAGTTGATCTCGACCATCACGTCGGTGCCACCCGCAATCGGCACAGCGGTGGGGTGCTCGGCTTTCGCGGCGAGCGCCTCCTCCCAGCTGGCGGGGCGAAGGAAGTCCATGACCGGCTCTCTTCTTCGTCTTCTCGTGGGGCGTTCAGATTGAGCCAATCCGTGTGCGGCGGTCCCGGCTCGTTCATGTGCTGTTAACGCGTAGTGGACCCAGTACACAGCGCCGTACTCCGACGGGGTCAGTCACGGAAACCATGAAGGAGTTGGCTGGCCAGGAGAGGCATCTTGTAGATTCGTATGAACGGAGGCCATCTTTAACCTCCTCGTTTTCCTGTGGAAACGCGCGACACGACCGCGTGACCCGGGACACAGCCGGGACACGGTCCGGGGACGGCCGGCGCCGCCCACCAGGCCGCCGGACAGGCGGCCCTCCATGGCCCACCGAGATCCACCATAGTTTTCGAGACAAAGAACGGCGGCGACGAGAATGCGGCTGCGCGCACTGCTGGACACGGACGCGCTGGGCCTCAAGCTGCTCGGCGGCGAGGACGAGCTGAACCGCGCCGTGCGCGGCGTGATGACCACCGACCTGCGCGACCCGAGCCGCTACCTCTCGGGCGGCGAACTCGTACTCACGGGCCTGGCCTGGCGCCGGGACGCCGCCGACTCCGAGCCGTTCGTGCGCCTGCTGGTGCAGGCCGGGGTGGCGGCCCTGGCCGCGGGCGAGGCCGAGCTGGGCGATGTGCCCGAGGACCTGGTCGTGGCCTGTGCCCGCCACCGCCTGCCGCTCTTCGCGGTGCACGAGTCGGTGGCCTTCGCGACGATCACCGAGCACGTCGTGCGGCAGGTCTCCGGCGAGCGCGCCGGCGACCTCGCTGCGGTGGTCGACCGCCACCGCCGGATGATGACGTCGGGCCCGGCGGGCGGCGGCCCGGACGTCGTCCTGGACCTGCTCGGCTCGGACCTCGACCTGCGGGCCTGGGTGCTGTCCCCCACCGGCCGCCTGGTTGCGGGCTCGAAGGCGGCGGGCCCGGCCCTGCCCGCCGACGCCTGCGCCCGCCTCGCGGCGGAGCACCTGTCCGCCACCCGCTCGGGCCGCCGCGGCCCCCACCGCGTGATCCTGGGCTCCACCACCTACTCGCTCTTCCCGATCGGCTCGGGGGGCCGCGCCCCGCGGAGCGCCCGGGACGTCCGGGAGACCGTGCTGTCCGACTGGCTGCTGGCGGTCGAGGCGGACGCCGGGGACTGGGCCGAGGAGCGCCTGGACCTGCTGTACGGCGTCACGCAGCTGATCGCGGTCGAGCGGGACCGCCGGGACGCCGCCCGCACGGTCCGCCGCCGCCTCGCCCAGGAGGTCCTGGAACTGGTCCAGACGGGCGCGGCCCCCGCCGAGATCGCCGCCCGTCTGCGCGTGGCCGCCCCGGTGCTGCTGCCCGGCCTCGGCGCCGCGCCGCACTGGCAGGTCGTCGTGGCCCGCGTCGACTGGGACGGCGCCGGGACCGAGACGGGCCCGGTCGCGCAGGCCCTGCTGGAGGAGATCCTCGTCGGCCCTCCCGCCGGCTCGCCGGGCGGCGGGTACGCCCAGGCGTCCGGCCCGGAGCACGCCGACCGCATCGCGGTGGCCCACACGGGCGACGAGGCCATAGCCCTGGTCCCCCTGCCTGCCGTCTCCGCCGAGCACGACGGTTCGGAGACGGGCGTCCTGGCGGACGCGCTCCTGGAGTCGGTGCGGTCGCCCCTCACGGCCGGCCTGGACGACGACGGCCGCCTCACCCTCGGCGTCAGCGCGGCCGTGCACTCGGCCGAGGGGCTGCGCGGGGCGCTGGAGGAGGCCCGGCACGCCCGGCGTGTCGCCGCCGCCCGCCCGGGCCGGGTCTGCGCGGCGGGCCACCAGGAACTGGCCTCCCACGTCCTGCTGCTCCCCTTCGTCCCGGACGACGTCCGCCGCGCCTTCACGGCCCGCCTGCTGGACCCGCTGCGCGACTACGACCGCCGGCACCGCGCCGAGCTGATCCCGACGCTGGAGGCCTTCCTCGACTGCGACGGCTCCTGGACGCGCTGCGCCACCCGGCTGCACCTGCACGTCAACACGCTGCGCTACCGGGTGGGCCGTATCGAGCAGTTGACGAGCCGTGACCTGTCGCGGCTGGAGGACAAGCTCGACTTCTTCCTCGCCCTGCGCATGAGCTGAGACACGGGCGTCCCGGGGTCCAAACCCGGGACGCCCCTCAGTCCCACGACTTTGTGAAATCCTTCACCCACCCTCTTGGCCCGGCCCCGCGATTCATGCTGAGATGCCGCCACCACTCAACAGCTCGATGGCGTGCTCGGGGAGGGCAACGTGGCGCATACCGCCATGTCTGGTAACGGAACGACCGCTGGTGACGATCCCCTCCAGACCGCGGTATGGCGGCTGCGCTCCCGCGGGTGCTGGGCCGACGCGGCGGCACTGCTGCTTCCCGCCACCCCGGCGGCGGCGCTGCAACGCGCGTCGTTGCTGGTCGAACGGTGTCTGTACACCGAGGAGGGCTGGGAGGAGGCCGAGGACGCGCTGCGCACGGCCGAGGCCCTGGCCCACAGCGACGACGAACGCGGCGCCGCCGCTTGTGAACGCGGGTACTTGGCCTACGCGGCGACCCTGCTGGCGGTCCGGGACCGGGCCGACGAGGCGCGGGCGGCACTGGGCCGGGCGGCGGCGCTGATCCCTCCGGGAGCTCCGGCCCGCGCCCTGCTGGACTTCCGCCGGGGCCTGCTGGCGGAGAACCTGACGAGCGCGCCCCAGGCCGCGCGGGCCGCGTACCGTCGCGCCCACGCGGGCGCGACGGCTCACGCCGACCCGCTGCTGCTCTCCTTCACCTGGCGCCACCTGGCGGGGCTCGCCCTGCGGGACGGCGAGTTGGCCGAGGCCCGGCACGGCTTCACCGAGTCGCTCCGGATCCGCGAGGAACTGGGCTACCTGGTGGGCACGGCGCCGGCGCTGGTGTCCCTGGCCGACACGGAGACGGAACCGGAGGCGTCCCGCCTGCGCGAGGAGGCCCGACGCCTGCACCGGCTGCTGGGAGGCGTCCCGACCTGGCTGGCCAGGCACCTCACACCGGCACCTCCGGCGGCGACGGCCTGAACCCCCGTCGCCCGCAGCGGAAGCCGGGACGGCCGCACCCGCCGACGCACGGCAGGGGACGTGTCGGGGGGTGTCCGCCCGCAGCGCTACCCCCCGGCCGCCCCCGCGAAGTGCTCCCCCACCAGGGCCCGCACGACGTCCAGGTTCCGGGCGATGAGCGCGTCCAGCAGCGCCGTGTGCTCGTGCGCGTCCGCGACCAGGTCCGCACGCCCCCGCATTCCCGGTCCGCCCCCGACCAGCGGCCACTGCGCCCGGCGGTGCAGGTCCTCGGCGAGCCGCACCAACTGGCGGTTCCCCGACAGGGACAGCACCGCCCGGTGGAACCCGCGGTCGGCCTCGGCGTACGTCGCCCGGCAGCCGGAGGAGGCCGCGCGGACCGTCGCCTCCGCCAGCGGGCGCAGCTCGGCCCACCGCTCGGCGGGCACCGTCCGGGCCAGCCGCAGCATCACCGGCACCTCGATCAGCGCCCGGACCTCGGCCAGCTCCGCCAGCTCGCGCGCCCCACGCTCCACCACCCGGAAGCCGCGGTTGGGCACCACCTCGACCGCGCCCTCCAGCGCCAGCTGCTGCATCGCCTCCCGCACCGGCGTCGCCGACACCCCGAAGCGCTCCCCCAGCACCGGCGCCGAGTAGACCTCCCCGGGCCGCAGATCCCCGGCCACCAGCGCGGCGCGCAGCGCGTCGAGGATCTGACCCCGCACCGAGGCCCGCTGCACGACGGGCCGCACCCGTGGCGCGGGCGGCTCGGAGTGCGTGTGCTCCCCGCGCGCCGCCGCGGCCTGCCGCGGGACCCGGGCCTGCCCGGCGGCCTCCGCCCGGACCTGCGGGATCCCCGTCCCGGCGGAGCCCTGCGCACCCTGCTTCACGGGTCCTCCTCCGGACGTATCGGTACTTGGGGTCATTACGACGGGTTGTTACTCGTCCGTCAAGCACGATAAGCGCACCGGCCCCCAGTTCAAATCCCGGCGATCTTCGGTAAGGTAAGGCTTACCTTCGGGACTCGCCCGCGAGGGACGTCTACAGACACGGATCGGTGATCACATGCCCGCGACCCGTTCGGCCGTCTCCGTCGCCTACGCACGCCTGGCCGAGGTCCTCCCGGGACTCACCGTCACCGAACTCGGCCCCGGGCAGGAGACCCCGCGCGGCGGCGGCTGGACCGGCGCCGCCGACCTGGCCGCCGCGGGTCCCGGCCTCGACGCCTACCTCGCCTGGGACGAGGCGCAGATCCGGCGGGACTACGACCGGCAGGCCCGCCCGGACGTCGTCGCCAGCTTCGGCCTGCACCGGTACGCCTGGCCCGCCTGCCTGCTGATCACCGTGCCGTGGTTCCTGCAGCGCCGCGTCCCCCGCTACCCCGTGACGCACGTCTCGTACGACCGCACCGACCCCGCCCACGCCCTCGGCCACCTCGCCGTCCGCCCGGCCGGTTTCGCCTGCCTGCCCGGCGACGAGGCCGCCACGCTGCCCGGCGCCCGGGTCGTCGCGGACGAGGAGGCCCTGCGCGCGGAGGTGCGGTCGGCCGTCGCCGAGCACCTGGAGCCGGTCCTGACCGGATTCGGCCCCCGGATGCGGCGCCGCGGCCGGGCCCTGTGGGGCATGGCGACCGACGAGATCGTCGAGGGCCTGTGGTACGTCGGGCAGCTGTTCGGAGAGCTGGAGGAGCGGCGCGCGATGCGCGAACTGGAGCTGCTCCTGCCGGGCGCGACCAAGCCGTACGTCGGCACGGCCGCGTTCCGCGAGCTGACCGGCCCCGGCGGCGAGCCGCTGCGCACCCGGGACCGCGCGAGCTGCTGCATGTTCTACACCCTGCGCCCCGAGGACACCTGCGCCACCTGCCCGCGCACCTGCGACACGGACCGGGTCAGCAAGCTGCTGGCCACGGCGAGTTGACGGACCGTCGGGCGCCGGCCCCTCCGGCGTCCCGTAGGATCATCACGGAATCGGCCACCCGCGCACCCGCAAGCGATTCACAACTCCCTCACGAGTGACGGGAACTTTCCGGAGAACCACTCGTACGGGTAGTCTTGTTCGAACTCAACTCCCGCCCCTCAAGCGGCAGTTCGAGCAGAACGCCGCCCTGGGCATCCCCTTGCACCTCCTTGGCGGCCTCTTGCCCCGAAACCCCCTGAGGGCCGGTGGGATTGGGCCACTATGGCGGGCGTTACGCCCTATCCCCATGCAAGGGACCACCCACATGAGACTGACCGACATATCGCTGAACTGGCTGCTTCCGGGCGCCGTGCTTCTCCTGGGCATGCTGGCGGCGGTGGCGGTGCTCGCGCGCGGCAAGCGCTCCTCGGTCAAGGACACGAGCGCGGACGATTCCTGGGAGCGCAGCGAGGAACGCCGCAGACGCAAGGAAGCGATCTACGGCACCGTTTCCTATGTCCTGCTGTTCTGCTGCGCGGCCGTCGCCGCCGCGCTCTCCTTCCACGGCCTGGTCGGCTTCGGCGAGCAGAACCTCGGCCTGACCGGCGGCTGGCAGTACCTCGTCCCGTTCGGGCTGGACGGCGCGGCGATGTTCTGCTCCGTGCTCGCGGTGCGCGAGGCCAGCCACGGTGACGCGGCGCTCGGCTCGCGCATACTCGTCTGGACGTTCGCCCTGGCCGCCGCCTGGTTCAACTGGGTGCACGCGCCCCGGGGCATCGGCCACGACGGCGCCCCCCACTTCTTCGCCGGCATGTCCCTCTCCGCGGCGGTCCTGTTCGACCGCGCGCTGAAGCAGACCCGCCGGGCCGCCCTGCGCGAGCAGGGTCTGGTGCCGCGTCCGCTGCCGCAGATCCGGATCGTGCGCTGGCTGCGGGCCCCCCGGGAGACCTACAGGGCCTGGTCGCTGATGCTGCTGGAGGGGGTGCGCAGCCTCGACGAGGCGGTCGACGAGGTGCGCGAGGACAAGCGCACCAAGGACGCCGAACGGCAGCGGCGCCGCGACCAGCAGCGCGTGGAGCGGGCCCAGCTGAAGGCGATCAGCCGCGGCCACCGCGGCTACCTCGGCCGCGGCGGCGGCCGGCAGCTGGAGGTGCAGGTGGAGCGCGGCTCCTCGCAGGTCACCGCGGAGCCTGCCATATCGGGTCCGGAGCCACTGCCCGTCCGCTCGCGTCCCTCCCTGCAGCCCGTTCGCAAAGGGTCTGACCCCGTGACCGTCGATCTCACCGCGGAGGACGACACCATGGCGCTGCCGCGTCTGGACTCCCTGGAGCGCAAGCTCAAGGACCTGGAGCAGCAGTTCGGCTGACCGGGCCGCACGCGCACGGCAAGGGGGCGTGGCCTGTGGGCCGCGCCCCTTCGGCGTTCACGCCGCCCTGGCCTCCAGTTCGAACCAGACGGCCTTGCCCACGCCGTGCGGCCGGACGCCCCAGGCGTCCGCGAGGGACTCCACCAGGAACAGGCCCCTGCCGTTGGTGCCGTCGTCGGCGACCGGCCTGCGCGGCCGGGGCCTGCGGGCCACGAAGTCCCGTACCTCCACGTGCAGTCCGCGGGGTCCGACGGTGGCCGTCAGGACCGCGTCGTGGTCGGTGTGGACGATGGCGTTGGTGACGAGTTCGCTGGTGAGCAGCTCCGCCACGTCGGAGAGGTCGGACCGCCCCGGTTTCCCCCACTGCCCGAGCAGCTCCCGCAGGGCCCTGCGGGCCTCCGGCACGGCGCGCAGGTCCGACCTGCCGAGTCTGCGCCTCAGCTGAGGCTCCGGCACCTGCTCCGTGACGTCGTCGGTCCCGTCCTCCACTGTCCTCGCCGAGAAGGCCCCGATCGCTACGGGACCGCCTCCTCGTGCCTGCCTCTCCATGACCCCCGCCCGCGCGCCGATGTCGGTTCCCCTCCTGCTCGAACACGTTCACGGGGATCCATGCCCCGTCGGGCACGCGGCAGTCATGCCGGATCGTCGACGACCAGGTGTTCGGCCACGCGAGGGCGGACGCAGGGGCGGGCGGCGGGCCGTCGGGCCGTGCGGCGGAGGCGGGGAGGGGGGCAAGAGGGTAGCCGGTCGGACGCCCCGGACGGATCCTGACCGCCGGAGATCGGACGATGGGCCGACGGCCGGCTGCCGATCCGTGCGTACCCGGCGCGGCAGCGGGGCGCCCGGACCCCGTGCGCGCCGACCGGCTGAAGTTGGCTGAACTACGACGGTGTTCCCGGGGGCACCGACCGGTACGGGGCCGTCCTCCCCACCCCCGTGGCGGGAGGACGGCCCCGGTCCTGTCCGGCGCTCGCCCGTCAGTACAGCTTGTTGACGGCGGTGGTCGTCGTCTTCTTGAAGGCGGCCACGGGGGCGTCGTCGAAGTCGCCCATCTGCCCCCACTGCACGACGGTGACGGTCCTGCCGTCCCGGCCGACGGACATCAGGGAGACGTCGTTGGCGCCCCAGGAGGTCTCGGTGTGCAGACCGCGGACGCGGGCGCCCTCCTCCACCGGCAGCGTGCCGTAGTCGCGGCTCTCGGCCGCGACGTCCGGGTCGGCCTTCTCGATGCGGTCGGCACAGGTGCGGATCAGGTCGTCGTAGTGCTTCGCCAGGGCCTTGGCCAGGGCGGCCGTGTCCGCCACGACGGTCAGCTGCACCGCGCTGGTGTCCAGGTCGGTCCGGAACTCCCGGTGCCGGTAGTCGTAGGAGGGCACGCCCTCGGTGCTCACGCAGACGCCGAGTGCCTCCGGGAACCCTTCGGTGACCGGCCCGGCGGTCCAGGACGACGTCGGGTGCGGCGGCAGCTGGGACGCCGACAGGAACGTGGGTGCGGCGGCCTTCGGCGCGGCGCCGGCGACCGGTGCCGTGAGGACCGTGCCGGCCGCGAGGGCGGCGGTGACGAGTGCGGTGAGCGCGCCGGCTCGGATGCGCTTGGACATGGGTGTTCCCCCGTGATGCGGTGCGTGGATGTGGTGTGCCGCGAACGACGGCGCCCGCCGGTCGAGCGGGCCTGGTCGGTGGCGACACCAAGAGCATCAGCGGTCACAGCGGGCCGGCGCAACAGCCGGCGCCCGATCCGCCGGGGTGGAACCATCCCAGCCCGTCTGACGTGCAGGTACATGAGCGCCTGGGATGCCGTCCCGGGCCCGGTTCGCACCTACGAGACGGGGGCACGGTGTCGGCACGGGACGACGTCGCGGAGTTCGCGGCGCTGCTGAGGGCACTGAAGGAGCGCACGGACCGCAGCTACGGTTCGCTGGCCCGCCGCCTGGCCATGAACACCTCGACCCTGCACCGCTACTGCGCGGGCGAGGCGGTGCCCCTCGACTTCGCCCCGGTGGAGCGGTTCGCGGCCCTGTGCGGGGCCTCGCCCGAGGAACGCCTGGACCTCCACCGCCACTGGCTCCTCGCGGTGGCGGCCCGTCAACGGCCCCGGGGCGCGGCATCGGACGGCGCGACGGAGGAGGCGGACCCGGCGCGCGGCGAGGGCGCGGCCGGAGACGCGGGCGCCACGAACGCGCCGGGCACGGCAGAGGACGGGCGCGCACCGCAGGCCGAGAGCGCCCCGCACAGCGCGGGCGCGACACAGAGCGCGCCCACGGCGCGCGACGGGGGCGCGGACACAGCGCCCGACGCGGGGGCGGACACGGCCGGAGGCGCGGTCTCCCGTCGTCCCTGGTACCGCCGCAGGCGCCTCGCGGTGGGGCTGGCCGCCGCCTGCGCCGTGTTCGCGACGCTCGGGAGCCTGGCCGCGCTGCCGGACGGGCGGCGCGCATCCGCCGACGACCGTGCCCGCGAGGCCGGTCCGGCCACCCCCGGGGCAACGGAGTCCGGGGCGCCCGAGCGGGGCGGCGCCTCCCGCTCACCGAGCGCCTCCCCCACCCCCAGAGGGACCTCGCCCTCCCCCGACCCGCGAGAGAAGGGAAAGGGGAAGGGAAAGGGGAAGCCCGGCCCCGGGCCCTCCGGGCGCGCCACCGCCCCGCCGCAGGGCGGGGCGGCCCCGGCCGTACCGCTCACCTGGTCCGCGAACTCCCAGGCGTGGAAGCTCGGCTGCGGTCACGACTACGTGGTCGCCAAACCACCGGCCCAGGTCCCGCCGCCCCCGGTCCCGCAGGACGCCGGGGTCTGGGCGGCGACGCAGAACGCGGTGCACGGCGGCGAGACGCTCGTACGGCTGTCCGTGCAGGGGCGGAGCGACACGGCCGTCGTCCTGGAGGCCCTGCGCGTGCGCGTGGTCGGGCGGGCCGACCCGGTCCAGGGCAACGCCTACGCCATGGACCAGGGCTGCGGCGGTTCGATCACCCCGCGCTCCTTCGACGTGGACCTGGACAAGGACCGCCCCATCGCCCGCGCCGTCCCCGGGAACGACGCCGGCACGCCGATCCCGGCGGTCGGCATGCCGTACCGCGTCTCGGCGCAGGACCCCGAGGTGCTGCTGGTCAACGCGCGGACGCGGGGCTGCGACTGCCGCTGGTACCTGGAGCTGGACTGGTCCTCCCAGGGCCGCAGCGGCACCGTCCGCATCGACGACGACGGCCGCCCGTTCCGCACCAGCGGCATCACGGGCCTGCCCCGCTACCTGTACGACACCTCGGTACGCCGGTGGACGCCCTACAGCTGACGGCCCCTACGGCCGGGGCACGTTGCGCAGGTTGGAGCGGGCCATCTGCAGCATCCGGCCGACCCCGCCGTCCAGCACGATCTTGGACGCGGACAGGGCGAACCCGGTCACCATCTCGGCCTTGATCTTCGGCGGGATGGACAGCGCGTTGGGGTCGGTGACGACGTCGACGAGGGCCGGGCCCTTGTGCCTGAAGGCGTCCTTGAGGGCCCCGGCGAGGTCCTTGGGCTTCTCCACGCGCACGCCGTAGGCGCCGCAGGCGCGGGCGACGGCCGCGAAGTCGGGGTTCTTGTTGGCCGTGCCGTACGAGGGCAGCCCGGCGACCAGCATCTCCAACTCGACCATGCCGAGGGAGGAGTTGTTGAACAGGACGACCTTGACCGGGAGGTCGTACTGCACCAGCGTCAGGAAGTCGCCCATCAGCATGGAGAAGCCGCCGTCGCCGGACATCGACACGACCTGGCGCCTGCGGTCGGTGAACTGCGCGCCGATCGCCATGGGCAGGGCGTTGGCCATCGAGCCGTGGGAGAAGGAACCGATGACGCGGCGGCGGCCGTTGGGTGAGATGTAGCGGGCGGCCCAGACGTTGCACATGCCGGTGTCGACGGTGAACACGGCGTCGTCGGCGGCGACTTCGTCCAGCACGGACGCCACGTACTCGGGGTGGATCGGCGTGTGCTTCTCGACCTTGCGGGTGTACGCCTTCACCACGCCTTCCAGCGCGTCGGCGTGCTTCTTCAGCATCCGGTCGAGGAAGCGCCGGTTCTTCTTCTCCTTCACCCGCGGAATCAGGCAGCGCAACGTCTCCCGTACGTCCCCCCAGACCGCCAGGTCCAGCTTGGAGCGGCGGCCCAGGTGTTCCGGCCGGATGTCGACCTGGACGATCTTCACGTCGTCGGGGAGGAACGCGTTGTACGGGAAGTCCGTGCCCAGCAGGATCAGCAGGTCGCACTCGTGGGTGGCCTCGTAGGCGGCGCCGTAGCCGAGCAGTCCGCTCATGCCGACGTCGAAGGGGTTGTCGTACTGGATCCACTCCTTGCCGCGCAGGGCGTGCCCGACCGGTGACTTGACCTTCGCGGCGAACTCCATGACCTCGGCGTGCGCCCCGGCCGTGCCGCTGCCGCAGAAGAGGGTGACCTTGCCGGCCTCGTCGATCATCTCGACGAGCCGGTCGATCTCGGCGTCGCCGGGGCGGACCGTGGGCCGGGAGGTGACGAGGGCGGTTTCCGCGGCCTTCTCGGGGGCCGGGCGGTCGGCGATGTCACCGGGCAGGGTGACGACGCTGACGCCGCTGCGGCCGACGGCGTTCTGGATGGCGGTCTGCAGCAGCCGCGGCATCTGCTGCGGGCTGGAGATCATCTCGCTGTAGTGGCTGCACTCGGCGAACAGCCGGTCGGGGTGGGTCTCCTGGAAGTACCCGAGGCCGATCTCGCTGGAGGGGATGTGGGAGGCGAGGGCGAGGACCGGGGCCATGGAGCGGTGGGCGTCGTAGAGGCCGTTGATGAGGTGCAGGTTGCCCGGGCCGCAGGAGCCGGCGCAGGCGGCGAGATTGCCGGTGATCTGGGCCTCCGCGCTCGCGGCGAAGGCGGCGGTCTCCTCGTGCCGGACGTGGATCCAGTCGATGGCGGAGTTGCGGCGGACGGCGTCGACGATCGGGTTGAGGCTGTCGCCGACGACGCCGTAGAGGCGTTTCACTCCGGCGCGGGTCAGGATGTCGACGAACTGTTCCGCGACGTTCTGTTTGGCCATGGTTCTCGTCTGCCCCTTCGGTCTCCTGGGATCCCTCCGGGTTCCATCAAGTCACAGGGCGGCCCCTCACGCCTCCCACACGGCCGCCGCCGTACGGTCGTCGGCATAGCCCTTGACCCGCACTTGGGAGTCGGCGAGGAACGCGGCGAGGCCGGGCGGCTCGGGCCGGGACCACCGCTCGGCGAGGTACTCGCCCAGTTCCGGCTCGCCGCGCAGGGGCTCGGCGAGCCCGCTGGAGCACATCAGGAGCGTGTCACCCGGGCGGGCGACGGAGGTGCGGAAGCGGAAGGGCTCGCGGGGTGGTTCCGGGGCGGGCTCGTAGGGGCTGGGCGGGGTCGGGATGCCCAGGTCCATGGTGAGCCGGTCGCCCTCGGGGGTCTCGGAGGGCGGCGAGCCGTAGCCCACGACCGCTTCACCCCTGACGTCGGCGACCTGCGGCTCGATGTCCTGCCACTCCCCCTCCCGCAGCCGGAACAGCCCGCCCGGACCGACGCCGAAGAACACGCGGGTGCGGCACTCGGGGTCGGCGGGCAGCAGCAGGCAGCGCAGACCGGCGGCGTACTCCTCCGGGGCGACGCCCTGTTCGGAGGCGCTGGCGCGGAGCTTGCCCAGGCTGCGGTCGGTGAGACGGTGCAGACCTGACTTGAGGTCGCCGCGACGGCCGCCCCTTATGTCCTCCACGAGCCGCACGTGACTGCGTCCGACGGCCCGGCCGATCCAGTGGCAGGCCTCGGCGGCGGCCCGGTGCGCCCCCGGAGCCGTCCGGGCGCCGGTCGCCATGGCCACGAGGAGCAGCGCGTGCTCGCCGGTCCCGAACCGGGCGGTGAGCAGCGCGTCGCGCCGGGGCTCTCCCCGGTACCGCGCGGAGTCCCCGCGAACGGACGCCGCCCGCAGGGTGCAGACCCCGTAGCGGGCCCCGTCGAGGACGGTGTCCGCGACCAGGTCGCCGAGGTCGTCCGGGTCGGCGGCCGGGAGGGCGGTGGGCTCCGCGTCGTAGGTGGGAGGCCGTGAACCGACGTGCCCCCGGGCCCGGGGCACGCCCTCGGGCGGCTCGACTCGCGAACCGGACGCGTCCCCGTCGACGGACCCGGCGGGCGCCACGGGCGGCGGGGCGGCCGTGCCCGGCGGTAGGGGTGGCGGAGCGGTTGTGCCCGAAGGTGCGGGTGGCGAGGCGGCCGTGCCCGAAGGTGCGGGTGGCGAGGCGGCCGTGCCCGGCGGTAGGGGTGGCGGAGCGGTTGTGCCCGAAGGTGCGGGTGGCGAGGCGGCCGTGCCCGAAGGTGCGGGTGGCGAGGCGGCCGTGCCCGGAGGTGCGGGTGGCGGGGCGGCCGTGCCCGGAGGTGCGGGTGGCGGGGCGGCGGGTGCCGGTGGAGCGAGCCAGCCGGCCGCCGTGGGGGGTGTGGCGTCACGGGGCGGGTCCGCCGTCGGCGGGGACGAGGGCTCGGCCTCGCGGCGGCCCGGAGGAGCCGAGGGCGGTGGCGGAGGCATGGGCGGTGGGGCCGGGGGTGTCCGCGACGGCACCGCGGTGGCCGGGGGCGGTGGGGCCGGGGGCCGGGGCGGGCTCCCTGGGGCGGGCTCCGAGCGGCCCGGGGGGCGGGACGCCGTCGGGAAGGTCACGGGGCCAGTGGCCCGGGCCGGTGGCGGTTCCCACGGGGCCCGCTGCGGAGCCCGCCGACGTGGGCCGCCCGGCACGTCGTCCGCTCCGGACCGGGGCGACGGAACCACCGGCTCCGCGGCGGCCGGCCCGGTCTCCCCGGGGCCGCCCACCGTCCCCGCCGCCGAGGCGAAGCGGTCGTCCAGGGAATCGGGGGCCGGTGCGGGGCCCGTGTCGCCGGTGGAGTCGTCGTACAACTGCCCCCACCAGTCGTCCTCGTGACCGGTGGGCCTTCCCCCCTGCTGGCTCATGCCCGTAATTGTCCACCGCCCGAGCGGGATGAAAACGGGGCTTGTGGAAAAAACCGGCCCGCCACCCCACCGTTCCCCGCGCGCCGGGTGAGCCGTAGAACGGCCGTGCGATACCGGCGCCTCGGGCGCCATGGGCGGCTGACCTGCGGGTCTCGGCCCCGGACACCCTGCTGACCTGCGCCTTCTCGCGGGTTCCGGCAGTCTGGTCAGATGGGAGTGTGGGACCTCCTCCTGGTCGGGCTGGTCATCCTGCTCGGCCTGTGCGGAGTGCTGCTGCCCGCGGTGCCGGGGTCGCTGCTCGTGTGGGCCGCGGTCCTGTGGTGGGCCCTGAAGGACCCGCAGCCCGTCGCCTGGTGGGTGCTGGTCGGTGCGACGGTCCTCCTGCTCGCCTCCCAGGCCGTGCGCTGGGCGCTGCCGCCGAGGCGGCTGCGGGCGAACCGCACCAGCCGCCGCATGCTGGCCTGCGCGGGGGCCGGGTCCACCGTCGGCTTCGTCCTGCTGCCCGTCGTCGGCGCCGTCCCCGGCTTCGTGGCCGGTGTCTACCTCTTCGAACGGGTCCGGCTGGGCCGCCGCGCCGAGGCGAGGTCCGCCCTGCGCACCGTGATGCGCTCGGGCGGCTCCAGCATCCTGGCCGAACTCTTCACCTGCCAGCTGATCGCGGCGGCCTGGCTGGGCGCGGTCCTCTGGGGCTGAGACGCCCCCACGGAACAGGTCGGAGGTCCCCTCGACGGAACAGGTCAGGGCGTCCCCTCGCGCGTCGGCATCTCCTGCCCCGTCAGCACCCCCTCGTGCGTCAGCAGCCGCACCTTGCGGTCCAGGCCGCCCGCGTAGCCGGTCAGGGTGCCGTCGGCCCCGATCACCCGGTGGCACGGGCGGACCACGAGCAGCGGGTTCGCGCCGATCGCGCCGCCGACGGCCCGCACGGCCGCCCGGGGCGCCCCGATCCGCCGGGCGATCTCGCCGTACGTCACGGTCGAGCCGTAGGGGATGTCGTCCAGCGCGGCCCACACCTTCTCCCGGAAGGGCGTGCCCTCGCTACGCCACGCCAGCCGGAACTCCTTCAGGTCCCCGGCGAAGTACGCGGCCAGCTGCTCCCGTGCCGCGCGGAAGGGCCCGGGGTCGCGGAGCCAGTCGTCCCGCACCTCGCGCCCGCCCTTCTGCCCGGGCACGGACAGCGAGGTCAGTTCGCCGGTCGGGGCGGCGGTGAGCAGCAGCGGCCCGACGGGGCTGGGCACGCTGGTCCAATAGGTCGGCTGGTTCATCGAAGCTCCCACTCCCCTGCTGCGCGCAGGTGGTTCACGGCGTACGAGCGCCAGGGGCGCCACGTGTCGGGAAGGCCTAGGCCGGGCGGTGCGGCGTCCGGGTCGCCGAGGGCGCGGGCGCGGATCTCGGCCACCGTGCGGGCGTCCACACCGGGCAGGGCCAGCAACGCGTCCTGCGCGGCGTCCCGGTCGGCGCCCGGGTCGAGGCGTACGGCGCCGTCGGCGAGGGCGGTGGTGAGCGCGCCGAGGGGGCCGCCGGGCTCGGCCTCCGCGAGGACGGCCGGCTCGGGGAAGAGGTGCGTGAGGCCGCCGCAGGGGGCGTCGAGGGCCTTGCCGTACCGCCGCACCAGGCGTTCCGCCTCCGCGGGCCCGGCCAGGGCGCGCACCGCGAGTTCCTCCGGGTCGGCGGCGCCGGGCGAGCGCAGGCCGGGCCGGGCGGCGACGAGGGGCGCGAGCCGCGGGTCGGCGCCGAGCCGCTCGTCGACGGCGTAGGGGTCGGCGTCGAGGTCGAACAGCCGGCGCAGCCGCTGTACGGCGGTGGTCAGGTCGCGCGGGTCGGTGAGGTGCAGCCGGGCGTCGAGCCAGCCGCCCGGGTGGGCGCCGGCCGCGCTCCGGGCGGTGCCGGGGCGTTCGCCGACGGCGACGATGCCGGTGCCGTACGGCAGGCGCAGGGTGCGCCGGTAGGTGCGCGCGCCGGGCGGGCCGCTCACCTCCTCGATGCCGGGCACGGCCTCGTGGGCCAGCCGGTCGAAGACGAATCCGGCCTGGTAGGGGCCGCGGTGGGCGAGCCGCAGTGGGATCCCGGCGCCGGGGGTGCCCGTGCCCCGGGTCCGGCCGCCGCGCGGCGCGGTGGCGCGCAACCGGCTCGGGGTGGAGGCGTAGATCGCGCGGATGGTGTCGTTGAACTGCCGCACGCTGGCGAAGCCGGAGGCGAACGCGATCTCCGTGATCGGCAGTTCGGTGGTCTGCACCAGCAGGCGCGCGGTGTGGGCCCGCCGGGCCCGGGCGAGGGCGACCGGCCCGGCGCCCAGCTCGGCGGTGAGCTGGCGCTGCACCTGCCGTGCGCTGTAGCCGAGGCGCGCGGCGAGCCCGGCGACGCCCTCCCGGTCGACGACGCCGTCGGCGATCAGGCGCATGGCCCGGCCCACCACGTCCGCGCGGACGTCCCACTCGGCGGAGCCGGGCACGGCGTCGGGGCGGCACCGCCGGCAGGCCCGGAATCCCGAGCCCTGCGCGGCGGCGGCCGTGGCGAAGAACCGTACGTTGGCCCGCTTCGGGGTGACCGCGGGGCAGCTGGGCCGGCAGTAGATGCCGGTCGTCTCGACGGCGAAGAAGAACACGCCGTCAAAACGGGCGTCCCGGCTGCGCACGGCCTCGTACCTGGTGTCCTCGTCCGTTACCTGGGTGCTCACGCCTCCAGTCTCCGCCGTCGGCGGGGCCGTCGCTGGCGGAAATCGGACACCGCGGTCAGGAGCGACACCGCGGTCGGGCGCGACACCGCGGTCAGGAGCGCCAGTGCGCTCCCCGCTTGGCCTCCATCGCCGCCTTGCCGATCGCCCCCTTCCGCTTCCAGTCCTTGCGGATCTCCGCCCGGAGGCGGGCGTCCGTCTTGGCGACGATGCGCTGGTTCTCGCGCAGCAGCTTGCGGTAGCTGTCCAGCCGCCGCTGCGGCAGTTCACCGGAGTCGACGGCGGCCAGCACGGCGCACCCGGGTTCGGCCTCGTGGGCGCAGTCGTGGAAGCGGCACCGCTCGGCCAGGTCCTCGATCTCGGAGAAGACCTGCCCGACGCCGGTCCCGGCGTCCCACAGCCCCACGCCCCGCAGTCCGGGCGTGTCGATCAGGACGCCTCCGCCGGGGAGGGCGAGCAGATTGCGGGTGGTGGTGGTGTGACGGCCCTTGCCGTCGACGTCGCGGGTGGCCTGGACGTCCATGACGTCCTCGCCGAGCAGCGCGTTGGCGAGGGTCGACTTGCCCGCGCCGGACTGCCCGAGCAGCACGGACGTACCGCCGGCGACGATCGCCGCGACCACGTCGAGCCCCTCCCCGTCCCGTGCGCTGACGGGGACCACCGGCACGCCGGGTGCGCTGGTCTCCACGTCCTGCACGAGGTGGGAACGGGTCACGGCGTCGGGGACGAGGTCGGCCTTGGTGAGGACCACCACGGGCTGCGCCCCGGACTCCCAGGCCAGGGCCAGGAACCGTTCGACGCGGCCGAGGTCGAGCTCGACGGCGAGGGACACGGCGACGACGGCGTGGTCGACGTTGGCCGCGAGGATCTGTCCCTCGGACCGCTTGGAGGAGGTGGAGCGGACGAACGCGGTGCGGCGGGGCAGGCAGGTGCGGACGTAGCGCGGATTGCCGCCGGGTTCGACGGCGACCCAGTCACCGGTGCAGACGACGCGCAGCGGGTCGTGCGGGGTGACGAACGCGGTGTCGGCGCGCAGCACACCGTCGGCGGTGACGACGTCGCACTGGCCGCGGTCGACCCGGACGACCCGGCCGGGCAGCAGCCCTTCGGTCTCGTACGGAGCGAACGCCTCGGCCCAGGCGGTGTCCCAGCCGTACGGGGCGAGGGCGGAGGAAACGGATGAGGCGGAGCTGGAAGACAAGAGGGGGATCCTTCTCGAGGACGGCCCCGGCGCGACGGTCGGTCAGCCGGCGGCCACGGAGGTGGACTTCGTGAACTGGATGCGAGCAGCGCTCATCGCAATGACAGCCATCGGTCGACACCTCCTCGTCCTTCCTCGGATCTTCCGGTTCTCGTGCGGCACTTCGCAGAACCGGCGTCACCGTATCCCGTCACGCCACGGTCGCGTCAACCGCTTTTCGCGCAGGCCCGGCCGTTCAGCGTGAAGTCGTACGGCGGGGAGTTCTTGCCGCGCCAGGAGGAGATGAAGCCGAAGGCCAGGTCGCCGCCGGCGGGCACGGACTTGTTGTAGTCGGCGGCGGTGGCGGTGACGCGGGAGCCGTCCTGGGAGACGGAGGCGTCCCACATCTGGCCGACCTGCTGGCCGTCGCGGAAGGACCAGGACACGCGCCAGGAGTCGAGGGCGGCGGTGCTGGTGACGCTGACGGTGGCCTGGAAGCCGTCGGGCCACTGGTTGACCAGGTCGTACTCGACGCGGCAGGTGGGCTCGGCGGGTGTGGGCCGGTCGGTGGGCGAGGCGGTGCCCTGCGGTTCGGTGTGGCGGTTGCTGCTCTCCGACGAGCGGGGCGTGTCCGGCTCGTCGGAGGCGGCGCCGGCCCCGCCGGCGGTGCCGGCCGGCTGGGAGGTGGCGGGCGGCACGGAGGGGGCGGACGGCAGGGACGGGCCGGGGTCGGCCACGGGCTGGCGGCCGGCGTCGTCGCGCGTCCCGGGCTCGTCGCCGGAGCCGCCGAAGGGCATCAGGGAGACGCCGAGCGCCAGGGCGGAGACGAGGACGGCGGCGACGAGGAGGCCGTTGCGGGCGACGCGCGCCTTCTGCGTGCCGTCCTCCGGGTCGTCGGCCGCCCGGTCCGCCGTGCCGGCGCGGCCGGCGCCCAGCCGCACCTCGGCGGCGCGGCGGCGGCGCTCCAGATAGGCGAGTCCGCCCCAGCCGATCACCCCGCCGGCCAGCGCCGCGGGCAGTCCTCCGCCGTGCAGGCGCAGGCAGGCGGCGGCCTCGGCGCACTCCACGCAGGTGGCCAGGTGCCGGGAGAGGTCGTCCGGGGTGCCGGCGTCCGGCGAGCGGGTGACGGCGTCCAGCAGCCGGGCGTAGCTGCGGCAGCGGGCGTCCATCGGGCTGTCGAGGTGGTTGCGGTGGCAGCGGTCCCGGAACAGGGTGCGCACCTGCTGGAGTTCCTCGGCGGCGTTGGCCGGGTCCAGGCCCAGGCGCCGGGCGACCAGGGACAGCGGCAGCGCCTCCACCTCGGCCAGCCACAGCAGTTCGGCGTCCGCCTGCTGCAGGTCGCGCAGACCGCGCAGGGCGAGCGGGCGCCGCAGGGGCGGCCCGGTGAACCGCGCGGCCTTGTCCGAGTTCAGCCACAGCCGCAGGTCGGGGTCGAGTTTGTGGCCCTGCCCGTCCTCCTCCCAGGCCGCCGCCGTGGTGCGCACGGAGGTCAGCAGCAGGGGTATGCGGGGCAGCCGGGCGGGGCGGCGGCCGGTGCCCCGGACGGGCCCGGCCTCGGCCGCGCGGGCCTCGCGTATGCCGTGTGCGAACGCCTCGCGGGCCAGCTGCGCGGCGGCCGTGGAACCGGACGTGCACAGGTCGGCGTAGGCGAGGACCGCGTCCCAGCACTCCGAGAACAGCGCGGCCTCGGTGGCGTCCTGAGGGGTCGGCAGGTCGGGCATGAGTCTCCTGCATCCGCAAGCGAGGTCAACTCACCGCGTCGGCATGGGAGTTGGGGGAACCTCGGGGCGGGGAGGAGTTTTTCACGCTTCTGACACAACTGACAAGCCACGTATTCAAATCCCGGAGCACGGCTCGGGAGTGGATACGTACGGCACGCCGCTCCGTCTCAAGGGGACCGCGTCAGACCTCCACGGGCGCGTCCGCGGGCAGGCTGTCCATGAAGGAGCTGACCGAGAAGACCGCGTTGCCGGCGCCGGGAGGGCCGTAGCCGGGAGGCGAGGAGAGGCCGAAGTCCTCCATCGTCTGCCGGTACGCCTGGAGCAGGCGGATGTGGTACTCCAGGGGCGCGCCCTGCGGGTTGGCCTTGCCGAGCGGGGTCGTGGGCTCCGGGCACCAGGTGGTGAAGCGGGGCGTGATGCCGTGCGACATGAAGAAGCGCAGGCCCTCGGTGGTGGAGGCGATGGCCTCGTCCACCGTCTTGAAGCCGAAGGGCTCGGCCATCTCGACCCCGGCGACGAAGTTCGGGATGACGTTGCGGGCGCCGAAGACCTCGGCGGAGTCCAGGATGCGCTTGTGCCACTCGTCGCGGCCGACGTACCGCTCCTTGCCGGGGCAGTACATCTTGAACAGGTACTCGTCCCACACCTCGTAGTTGGGGTGGTAGATCTGCACGCCGTAGTCCTTGAACCGCTGGACGTCGTCGCGCGGGAGGGCCTGGGCGACGACCTTGCCGATCCAGCGGCCGGGGAAGCGCTCCTCGATGGCCTTGGCGTAGTGGCCGTAGAAGTCGGCCTCGTCGCGGCCGGAGACCGTCTTGGTGATGGCGCCGCCGGTGAGGGTGTAGGCGGTGGAGGTCTTCGCCGTGTCGTACCGGTCGATGATCTCCAGGGCTTCGAGGACCTCCTCGACGTCCTTCACGCCCGTGTAGGGCCGGCCCGCGGCCTTGTGCTGGCGCCAGTTGTGGTTGATGTCGCAGTACTGGCACTCCTCCTTGGCGCCGAAGTACTGGCAGACCCGGAAGACGGTCAGATAGATCAGGTAGCCCCACTGGATGGTCGGGGCGACCTCCATGACCGACTTCCCGTTGGACAGGGTGTGCCGGTAGTACTCGGGCATCGGCGGCACGCCGACGTCGGAGATCCGCTTGCCGTCGAGGTAGAGGCCGAGCACGCCGTCCTCGTTCGCGGCGACGCGGTAGGGCGAGGCGGGGTTCACCCGGACCGAGACGACCGTGCGGCGCAGGTCGTAGGGGCCGCCGGTGAGGATGATCTCCTCGGGCGGGCGGCGCAGCGCGGCCTCGCCCAGCTCGGGCAGGGTGCCGTGGTCGAAGGAGAAGATGAAGTACGACTTCGGCTTGACGTCGCCGCCCTCGTTGTCGCTGAGCGCCGACGGGTCGAAGGCCACACCGCCCCGGAGCAGGTCCTCCTTGAAGACGGCTTCCCGCGGGACGTGCGGGAACCGCTCCATCAGATCCTCGACCAGCGCGGTACGGCTGCCGCTGCCCATCCCGTGTCTCCTCCCGGCTCGGACGTACGACTCCTCACGGTATGCCCATGGGTGTGCGTGAGCGGTACCGGGTCCCCCCGAGCCGGTACCTGTGCCGGGAATCCGGTGTTTCGCACGCCCCGGGGCCGCCGTCAGGCCGCGTGATCCAGAACGGCGGGATCGACGGCGTGGGCCAGGCCGTCCCCGGCCAGCAGCCGCTCCGCCTCCTCCGCCACGGCCAGGCCGAGCCGGGTCAGCTCGTTGCCCTGGGAGCCCGCGAGGTGCGGGGTGACGAACGCCCCGGGCAGGTCGTACAGGGGCGAGTCGGCCGGGAGCGGTTCGGGGTCGGTCACGTCGAGGATCGCCGTCAGGCGCCCGGCGCGCAGCTCCGCCACGAGGGCGTCGTGGTCGACCAGGGAGCCGCGGGCGGTGTTGATCAGTGCCGCCCCGTCGGGCATGAGAGCCAGTTCGCGGCGGCCGATCAGATGGCGTGTCTCGGGTGTCTCGGGGGCGTGGACGGTGACGATGTCGCTGGAGCGCAGCAGTGCGTCGAGGGGCAGCAGGGGGACGCCGAGCGCGGCGGCCTCGCGCTCGTCGACGTAGGGGTCGGTGAGGGCGGGCCGCAGGTCGAAGGGGCGGAGCAGTTCGAGGACGCGGCGGCCGATGCGGGAGGCGCCGATCACCCCGACGCGCCGCCCGTGATTGCCGATGCCGGGGACCAGGCCCCAGCCGGCCGGCGCCCGGGAGGCGCGCAGCCGCTCGCGGGCGGCGAGCACGTCCTTCCCGGCGAGCAGGATCATGGCGAGGGTGTACTCGGCGACCGGCAGCGCGTTCGCGGCGGCCGCGGAGGAGACGGCGATGCCGCGCTCCCAGAGCGCGGGGCCGGCGAACGACTTCACCGACCCGGCCGAGTGCAGCACGGCGCGCAGCCGGGGGGCGGCGTCCAGCACCGTCTCGTCGAGGGGCGGGCAGCCCCAGCCGGTCACCAGGATCTCGGTCTCCGCCAGGACGTCGCGGACGGCCGGCTCGGTGAAGTCCTGTGCCACCAGGGCGGGGTCCAGCTCCACCGACTTCCGCAGCCGGGCGAGCACCTCGGGCGGGAAGACCTGCGGCACGTGTTCGGCGGCCATGGCGAACAGTGCCTGGGGGCGCTGGCTCAAGGAGGTGACCTTCCCACTCGTGACGCGGGCGGAGCGGCCTTGACATCGGGGCAGAAACCGCTCTCTGGAACGCCTCCACGGTAGGCCGACCCGGGCGGCGTCGGCAATGCGCAGCGGCCGGGGTAGGTTCCGGCAGGGGCTTTCCCCGGCCCCCGCTGCCTCGGGAAGGACGACGCGATGAACGGGACCGTGACCAACTGGGCGGGCAACATCACCTACGCCGCGAAGGAACTGCACCGGCCGGGCTCGCTCGACGCGTTGCGGGCGCTCGTCGCGGGCAGCGACCGGGTGCGGGTGCTGGGCAGCGGCCACTCGTTCAACGCGATAGCCGAGCCCGGCGCCGAGGGCGTCCTGTTGTCCCTGGCGGACCTGCCCGCGCAGGTCGACGTCGACACCGCGGCCCGGACGGTCCGGGTCGGCGGCGGCGTGCGCTACGCGGAACTGGCCCGGCGGGTGCACGCGCACGGGCTCGCGCTGCCCAACATGGCGTCCCTGCCGCACATCTCGGTGGCCGGATCGGTCGCGACCGGCACGCACGGCTCCGGGGTGCTCAACGGACCGCTCGCGGCGCCCGTCCGCGAGGTGGAGCTGGTCACCGCCGACGGTTCGACGGTGCGCATCGGCCGGGACGAGGAGCGGTTCGGCGGGGCCGTGACCTCGCTCGGCGCGCTGGGCGTGGTCACCGCGCTCACCCTCGACCTGGAGCCGGCCTACGAGGTGGAGCAGCACCTGTTCACCGAACTGCCGCTGGAGGGGCTGGACTCGGGGGTCTTCGAGACGGTGATGGCGACGGCGTACAGCGTCAGCCTGTTCACCGACTGGCGGGCGCCGGGCTTCCGGCAGGTGTGGCTCAAGCGGCGCACGGACCAGCCGCTGCCCGCCTTCCCGTGGGCCGCCCCGGCCACGGAGAAGCTGCACCCGGTGCCGGGCATGCCGGCGGTCAACTGCACCGAGCAGTTCGGTGTGGCGGGGCCGTGGCACGAGCGGCTGCCGCACTTCCGGGCGGAGTTCACGCCGAGCAGCGGGGAGGAGCTGCAGTCGGAGTATCTGCTGCCGCGCGGGCACGCCGTGGAGATGCTGCACGCGCTCGACGCGCTCCGGGACACGGTCGCGCCCGTCCTGCAGACCTGCGAGGTGCGTACCGTCGCCGCCGACGACCAGTGGCTGAGCCCGTCCTACGGCCGGGACACGGTGGCGGCGCACTTCACCTGGGTGGCGGACACGCGGGCGGTGCTGCCGGTGGTGCGGCGGGTGGAGGAGGCACTGGCCCCGCTCTCGGCGCGGCCGCACTGGGGCAAGGTGTTCACCCTGCCGGCCTCCGCCCTGGGCGCGCTGTACCCGCGCCTGGACGACTTCCGGTCGCTGGCGCGGGAGCTGGACCCGCGGGGCACGTTCGCGAACGCGTTCGTGCGGGACGTGCTGGCGGGGGCGTAGGGCGCGCCGCGGGAGGCGGCACCCGCCGGACGGTCAGGCCGTGGCCTGCGGTCGGTCAAGCCGTGGCCTGCGGTCGGCCGGGCGGGCCGGGGGGCACGACGCGGTCCGCCTCGTCCTGGAGCAGCAGCGACAGCAGGGACGCCACGGTCAGGCCGGCCTCGGCGGGGTGCCGCAGCACCTTGCCGGGGTCGATCCGGTAGGTGTTCGTCCGGCCCTCCCGGGTGTGGGAGAGGTATCCGTCCCGCTCCAGATCGGAAATGATCTTCTGGACAGCACGTTCGGTGAGCCGGCAGTGGGCCGCGATGTCCCTGATCCGGGCGCTGTGGTTGTCGGCGATGGCCGCCAGCACCCGGGCGTGGTTGGTGAGGAACGTCCATCCGGTGTGTGGCTCGGGCACTCCATCCATGGCCCCCACTCTACTGACCGAACATTCGCGCACTCAAAAACACGTACTGCGTTTCATGTATCGGTTGACGGGTCTGGGGTAAAGGGGCAAGGCTGGACACGAGGGCAGGGCGAACGGAAGAGGGAGCGACAGCCATGCCGGAGCCTGCGTACTCCGCGCGGTCTCACCCCGAGGGGGGCGCCGCGGGTACGGCGAGCGACGATGCGCCCACGGCGATGCCGCCCCGCACGACGCCCCTGGAGGTCGTGCCTCACGGCGCCCGGATGACCGCCACGCCGGACGGCGACCGGATGAGGGTGGCCCTGTGGGGCGAGCTGGACCTGGACAGCCGGCGGCTGCTGCCGGACCTGCTCGGCGTCCTCGCCCTGTCGGGCAGCGGCATCGACCTGGAGCTGGACGCGGTCGGGTTCTGCGACTGCTCCGGCCTGGGCGTGCTCATGGACCTGCGCACGCGCGCCCTCGGCCAGGGCAGGACGGTTACCGTGCGCTCCGCGGGGACGGCGGTCGGGCGCCTGCTCGACCTGACGGGCACGCGGGAGTTGTTCGAGGACCCGCTGCACCGGCCCGGCCCGTCGGCGGACCCGGCGCGGGACGCGATGCCGGACGCGACCCACACCGCCTGGCCCACGGCGTCCTGACGGCACAGCCGGCATAGCGGCAGCGACCGGGCTCACCGTGCGACACCGAACCAGCCGCCGCCGCACGGAATCGCCGTGCGGGCACGGAACCACCCTCCGAGCACCGGAGCGGCCGTCGAACACCGAAGCAGCCGCCGAAGACCGAGGCACCCGCCGTGCGCCGCGCCCAACCCCCGGGGCCCCCTGGCGGGTGGACCCCCGGGACGCCCCGGCCGCCCACCCTGAGGCATCATGGGCGAGCCACACCCCCGCCCCCGGTCACCGCCCCACGCCCGCACTTTATAAAGCCCCTTTCCAAACCCCTTGTCGAAAGTCGCCGGCAGCCCATAGCCTTGCGCCGCGCCGGTGCCGACGTCGACCCGGCCCGAGCCGGTCTGGGAAGGGATGAACACCCGGTGAAGCGCACATCACGCGACATCCGCACCGCGAACCGCTACGAGGTGCTGCGCCAGATCATCGCGGCCTCCCCCACCTCCCGGCAGGAGCTGGCGGCAGCCACCGGCCTCAGTCTCGCCACCGTCGCCACCCTCGTCGGCGAGCTGCTCGACCTGCGCATGATCACGGAGGTCGGCTTCGAGGACTCGGCCGGCGGCCGCCCCCGGGGCCTGGTCGCGGTCAACGCCTCGGGCGGCGCGCTGATCGGCGTCGACATCGCCGAGACGTACGTCCACGTCGAGCTGTTCGACCTGGGACTGAACATGCTGGCCCGGGCCGAGGAGGACGTCCGGCCCGGTGAGAGCCTGCCCGAGCAGGTGGTCGGCCACGTGGCCACCGCCGTCGGCTCGGTGGTCGCGCAGGCCGGCGTCGAGGGCGCCCGTGTGCTCGGGGTCGGGGTGAGCGTGCCGGGGCAGGTGGACCGGGCCACCGGCGTCGCCGAGTACGCGCCCAACTGGGACTGGCACGACGTACCGCTGCTCGACCTGCTCACCGAGCACATCGCCTACCCGCTGTACCTGGACAACCCGCTGCGCGCCAGTGCGGTCGCCGAGCTGTGGTTCGGGGCCGCGCGCGGGCGCGGGAACGCCGTGGTGGTCAACCTCGGGACGGGCGTGGGCGCCGGGCTCGTCCTGGGCGGCGGCCTGCACCGCGGCGTGAGCAACAGCGCCGGCGAGTGGGGCCACACCACGATGGTGCTGGACGGACGGCTGTGCCGGTGCGGCAACCACGGCTGCGTGGAGGCCTACGTCGGCGCCCGCGGCATCATGCTCAATCTGCGGGAGCTGAGCCCCGACAGTGCGCTGCTGCACCCCGAGGACCAGACGGCGACCATCGACGCGCTGGCCCGGGGGGTCGCGGCGGGCGACCCGGTGGCGGTGCGGGCCGTGCACGAGACCGCCCGCTATCTGGGCGCCGGCGTCGCCGACCTGGTGAACCTCTTCAACCCCGAGATCGTCGTGCTGAGCAGCTGGGTCGCCCGCACGCTGGGCGAGCCGCTGCTGCGCGAGGTGCGCGACGCCGTGACCCGGCACGCGCTGCCGCGGCCGCTGGCAGCCACCGAGATCGTCCTGTCGCCGATCCCCACCGACTCCGTGTGCCTGGGCGCCGCGACGTTCGCGCTGGAGGGCGCGCTGCAGGCGGTCGGGCAGAAGAACGGCACCCGCGCCGCCGTGCGCGGCCGTGCCGCCGCGCCGCCCTCGTAGCGGCGCGAGCACCTCCCGCACGCCCTTCGGGCGTTCGATATCGCGAACCGGAGACAACGCTTCGCACCGACTTCGTCCAACCCCTTGCCGAAGCCTTAGCCGAAGCTCTAGCGTCCCGCACCGCACCCCCTGAGCCGCAGCCGTACTCGAGACAAGGACGTCAGCATGTCGGCATCGAGCAACAGCACCTGGGACCGCCGAACCGTACTGCGGGCCGCGATGGGCCTGGCCGCCGCCGGCGGACTGGCCGCGTGCGGCAGCAACACCGGGCGGGGCGGCGGGTCGGGTTCGGGCAAGAACCTCGTCCAGTACTTCCACGCGTACGGCGAGGCCGGCGTCGAACAGGCCGTCAAGCGCTACGCCAAGGCCTACAAGGACGCCGGCGTGACCACGCGGTGGATCACGGGCAACAACTTCGAGCAGAAGCTCTTCGCCGCGCTGCTCACCGACAACGCGCCCGACGTCTTCGAGTTCCACCCGCAGATCCAGCTCGTCAAGAGCGGTCAGGTGGCCGATCTGACCGACATCATCGAGCCGGTCAAGGACGACTTCAACCAGGCCGACATCACGTCGCACACGGTCGACGGCAAGATATACGGCGTCCGCATGATCGACGACCCGCAGTTCCTCTTCTACCGGCCCTCGCTGTTCGAGAAGGCGAGGATCGAGGTTCCGACCACGCTCGAGGAGCTGATCGAGGCCGCCGACAAGCTGACCACCAGCAAGGTCAAGGGCATCTTCCTCGGCAACGACCTGACCTCGATCGACCGCCCGCTGATCTGGTCGGCCGGTGCCGACACCCTCACCGCGGACAACAAGCCCGCCTTCAACACCGACGCCGTCGCCGACGGCCTCAAGCAGCTGCGCGCGCTCTTCACCAGCGGCAACCTGCTTCTCGACGCCCCCGCCGACTCCTGGGACCCGTCGGCCTTCATCCAGGGCCTCACCGCGATCCAGTGGTGCGGCATGTGGGCCATGCCCGCCATGCAGAAGGCGCTCGGCGACGACATCGGCATCTTCCCGTTCCCCAAGGTCGGCCCGGCCGGCAAGCAGTCGGTCTACAACGGCGGCTGGTCGATGTTCGTCAACGCCAAGGGCAAGAACGTCGAAGCGGCCAAGGAATACGTCAAGTGGCTGTGGATCGACCAGAAGCAGTACCAGGAGGACTTCGCCACCTCCTACGGCTTCCACATCCCGCCGCGCACCTCCCTGGCCCGGTCCGCGGACAAGCTGAAGTCCGGTCTGCCGGCCGAGGGAGTCAAGCTCTTCAACGAGTTCGGCCACTTCGACAACATCGGCTGGACGCAGTCCATGATCGCCGCGTTCTGGGACGTGATCGCCAACACCGTCCGCAAGGACGGCGACCCCAAGGCCCAGCTGGCCGCCGCCGAGAAGAAGGTCGACGCCGAGCTCAAGAAGCTCTTCGGATAGGCCGCCGGACGGATCCCGACATGTCGACCACCACCACACGCGGGGTCGCCTCCCCCGCCCCGGCCAAGGTCTCCGAGGGCCGGCCGCGGCGGGGCCTCAGGGCGAGCAGCACCTTCAACTTCTGGCTCTTCACCGGCCCGTTCCTCATCGGCCTGGTGATCTTCGTCTTCGTGCCCATCGGCTGGAGCATCTGGCTCAGCTTCTTCGAGGCCCGCTTCACGGTCACGCCGAGCGAGTTCGTGGGCTTCGAGAACTACGTGTCGATCCTGACGGACGACGACTTCCTGAACTCGCTCGTCACCTTCACCGTGTTCGCCGCGTTCATCGTGCCCGCCACCTGGGCGATGTCGCTGGGGCTCGCCCTGCTGGTGAACCGGCTGACCTTCATGCGGGCGTTCTTCCGGTCGGTGTTCTTCCTGCCCACCGCGGTCAGTTATGTCGCCGCCGCGCTGATCTGGAAGATGTCCATCTTCAACGGCGTCCGCTTCGGTCTGGCCAACACCGTGCTCGGCTGGGTCGGCATCGACAACGTCGCCTGGCTGGCGAACCCCGATCCACCCTGGTACTGGCTGGTCATCGTGACCGTCCGCCTCTGGCTCCAGTCGGGCTTCTACATGATCCTCTTCATCGCGGCGCTGCAGAACATCCCGCGGGAGCTGTACGAGGCCGCGGCCATCGACGGCGCCAAGCCGGGCTGGCAGACCTTCCGGCACATCACGCTGCCCCAGCTGCGGGCGACCTCGACCGCGGTGATCCTGCTCCTGCTCGTCGCCGCCTACCAGGCGTTCGACGAGTTCTGGAACCTGCTGCCCAAGGCCACCTGGGGCCAGCCGCCGTTGGTCGAGCTGTACAAGATGGCGCTCGGCGAGAACCAGAACTACGGCGTGGGCAGCGCGGGCGCGGTCGTCCTCACCCTGCTCATCTGCGTCGTCACGTTGTTCCAGGGCAAGCTCATGGGCTTCGGCAGGGGTGAGGAGTCCAAGTGACCATCACAGCACCCGACCTCGACAAGGTCACGGAGCCGGGCACGGGCAAGCGGGGCGGCGTCCTCGGCAACACCGGCCTCTACCTCGCGACCGGTGTCGCCGCAGTCCTCTTCCTGGTCCCCTTCTACCTGATCGTCCGCAACGCGCTGATGACGGACCCGGAGATCACGGGCGAGGAATGGAAGTGGTTCCCCGGCTCCGTCCAGTGGGGCAACTTCACCGAGCCCTTCGACGACGTCACCGTCGACTTCGCCCGGTCCCTGTGGAACTCCGTGGTCGTCGCCGTCCTGCACACCGCCGGCATCCTGCTGATCTGCTCGCTCGCCGGGTACGGACTCGCCCGCATCCCGTACCGGCACGCCAACAAGGTGTTCTACGCGGTCCTGGCGACCCTGATGGTGCCCACGGCGGTCACGTTCGTGCCGAGCTTCGTCCTGGTGTCGTCGCTCGGCTGGGTCGACAGTTACCGGGGTCTCATCATCCCGGGCCTCTTCAGTGGTTTCACGTGCTTCCTGTTCCGGCAGTACTTCCTGGGGTTCCCGAAGGAGCTTGAGGAGGCGGCACGCGTGGACGGGCTCGGCTACTGGGGCGCGTACTGGCGCGTCGTCGTGCCGAACTCGCTGAACTTCTTCGCGGCCATCGCCACGATCACCTTCATCAACGGCTGGAACGCCTTCCTGTGGCCCCTGGTCATCGGCCAGGACCCGAGCGCCTGGACCGTCCAGGTGGCGCTGTCGTCGTACATGACGAACCAGACCGTCAACTACCACCTGATCTTCATGGCCACGGCCATCTCGATCCTGCCCCTGGTCCTCGTCTTCCTCTTCCTCCAGCGCTGGCTGGTGCAGGGGATCGCGCAGACCGGCATCAAGGGCTGAGCTAGGAGACCGATGTCTTTCCGCACGACCCCCTCCGTCGACTACGTCGAGGACGTCTCCCCGGGCCGCGGGTTCCTGCCGCCCCGCGCCTGGTACGCGTCCTCGGACGCCCGGTCCCTGTCGCTGAACGGCAGCTGGCGCTTCCGGCTGTCGGCCACGGCCGGCGCCGAGGACGACTCGTTCGCCCGGGAGGGCCACGACGCCGGGTCCTGGGCCGAGGTCACGGTCCCCGGGCACTGGGTCCTCCAGGGCGACGGGGCGTTCGGGTCCCCGATCTACACCAACCACCTCTACCCCTTCCCGGTCGACCCGCCGCACGTCCCGACGGAGAACCCGACCGGTGACCATCTGCGCGCCTTCGACCTGCCCTCCGACTGGCCGTCGGACGGCGGGGCGGTGCTGCGCTTCGACGGCGTCGAGTCCTGCGCCCGCGTCTGGCTGAACGGCACCGAGCTCGGCGAGTTCAAGGGCTCGAGGCTGCCGCACGAGTTCGCGGTCGGGCACCTGCTGAAGCCGGGGCGCAACGTGCTCGCCGTCCGGGTCCACCAGTGGTCGGCGGGATCGTACCTGGAGGACCAGGACCAGTGGTGGCTGCCGGGCATCTTCCGTGACGTGACGCTGCTGCACCGCCCGCAGGGCTGCGCCGGCGACTTCTTCGTGCACGCCTCCTACGACCACACCACCGGCGAGGGCACTCTGCGCGTCGACTCCGAGGTCGAGGGGCGGGTGACCGTCCCGGCCCTGGACATCGATGTCGCCACCGGTGAGCCGGCCACCGTCGCGGTCGAGCCGTGGACCGCCGAGACGCCGAAGCTGTACGACGGTGTGCTGGCCACCGAGGGCGAGCGGGTGCCGCTGCGCATCGGCTTCCGCACGGTCGTCCTGGAGGACGGCCTGATCAAGGTGAACGGCCGGGCGATCCTCTTCAAGGGCGTCAACCGGCACGAGTGGCACCCGCGCACGGGCCGCGCGCTCGACCTGGAGACCATGCGCGAGGACGTGCTGCTGATGAAGCGGCACAACCTCAACGCCGTGCGCACCTCGCACTACCCGCCGCACCCGGCCTTCCTCGACCTGTGCGACGAGTACGGGCTGTGGGTCATCGACGAGTGCGACCTGGAGACCCACGGCTTCACCGAGCAGGACTGGCGGGACAACCCGGTCGACGACGACCGCTGGACCCCGGCCCTGCTGGACCGGGCCGCGCGGATGGTCGAGCGGGACAAGAACCACCCGTCGGTCGTGTTCTGGTCGCTGGGCAACGAGGCCGGCACCGGGCGGGGGCTGACCGCCATGGCCGAGTGGATCCGCGCGCGCGACCCCGAGCGGCTGGTGCACTACGAGGGCGACTGGAACTGCCGTGACACGGACGTGTACTCGCGGATGTACGCCTTCCACGACGAGGTCGACAGGATCGGGCGGCGGCTCGACGGCGGCACCCGCAAGCGCCGCGAACTGCCGTTCATCCAGTGCGAGTACGGGCACGCCATGGGCAACGGCCCGGGCGGCATCGCCGACTACCAGGAGCTGTTCGAGCGGCACGAGCGGATCCAGGGCGGGTTCGTCTGGGAGTGGATCGACCACGGCGTCGAGCACCCCGGGCTGGGCTACGCCTACGGCGGCGACTTCGGCGAGGAGCTGCACGACGGCAACTTCGTCTGTGACGGGCTGGTCTTCCCGGACCGGACTCCGTCGCCGGGCCTGCTCGAGTACAAGAAGGTGATCGAGCCGGTCCACATCGAGGGCGACGGCGCCAACGGCACCGTGCACGTCACCAACAAGCAGGACTTCGCGGACCTGTCGGCCCTGGCCTTCGAGTGGTCCTGCCAGGTGGACGGGGAGACCGTCGAGTCGGGTTCGCTCGCGGTGCCGGCGCTCGCGCCGGGCGAGAGCGCCGAGGTCAAGCTGCCCGAGCCGCCCGCGGACGGCCGGGGCGGCGAGCGGCAGTGGACGGTGCGGGCGCTGCTCGCGCGGGACACCGCCTGGGCCGCGAAGGACCACGTCGTGGCCTGGGGGCAGTTCGCCGTCGGGACGCGGCCGCTGCCGACCTTCCCCGCGACCGACCGGCCCGTGCCCGACGGGGACCGGATCACGCTCGGCCCGGCCGCCTTCGACGCCCGGACCGGGGCGCTGCTGTCGATCGGCGCGGTGGCGGTCGGGGCGACGCCGCGCCTGGACGTGTGGCGGGCGCCGACCGACAACGACGACGGCGCCGAGTGGCAGTCCGACACCCGCTACGGCGTGCTGTGGCGGACGCTCGGCCTGCACCGGATGCGCCACCGGCTGGTGTCGGTCGAGGCGGGCGACGACGCGCTGACGGTCCGCAGCCGGGTGGCGCCCGCCGCCCGCGAGGTGGGCCTGGACACGGTGTACCGCTGGACGTCCGACGGCGAGCGGCTGCGGCTGTCCGTCTCCGTGACGCCCGAAGGCGACTGGACGGTGCCGCTGCCCCGGCTCGGGGTGCGCTTCGGGCTGCCGGAGGCCGACGCGGTGGAGTGGTTCGGCGGCGGTCCCGGCGAGGCGTACCCGGACACCCGCGCGGCGTCCATGGTGGGCCGCTGGCGGTCGACGGTGGACGGGCTGCAGACCCCGTACCTCCGCCCGCAGGAGAACGGTGCCCGTGCCGACGTGCGCTGGGTGGAGCTGGGCGGGCTGCGGATCGAGGGCGACCCTGAGTTCTGGTTCACGGCGCGGCGCTGGACGAGCGAGCAGCTGGACGCCGCCCGGCACCGCACCGACCTCACGCCCGGCGACACGGTGTGGGTCAACCTCGACCACGGGCAGCACGGCATCGGCTCGCAGTCGTGCGGCCCGGGCCCGCTGCCCCGCTACCACCTGAAGGCCGAACCGGCACGGTTCTCGTTCGTGTTCTCGACCACGGAGCCATGAGTTGACTGATCGACCGGCCGATTGACGGTCAACGGCCCGCCGGGCGGCCCGAGGCGCGGATCGGGGTGAACTGGGCCGCCCCGGCGAGCAGGACGCAGCTCGCCCCGGCGGCCAGGGCGACGGGGGCCGTGCCCCGTTCCTCGGCGGCCCAGGTCAGCACGGCCGCCCCGATCGGCGCCGCCGCGTACTGCAGGGTCCAGAAGGCGGAGGTGACGCGGCCCAGGAGGTGCTCGGGCGTGACCTCCTGGCGCAGCGACATCGAGCAGGTGCCCGCGATGCCGACGCAGGCCAGGAAGGCGGCGCTCAGGGCGGCCACGACCGGCACGTCGCGGGCCCAGCCGAGACCGGCGAAGGCCAGGCCGCACACGGCGACCGCGCCGGTCCAGGTCGCCCCGAAGCCGAGGCGGCGGCGGATCCGTGCGACCAGCAGGGCGCCGGTGACCGTGCCGAGCGCGCCTGCCGCCATGACCGTGCCGACCGTACCGTCGTCGTGGCCGAGGTCGTGCTTGAGGTGGTAGATGACCAGGTCGTTCAGGCCCAGGGTGAGGAAGCTGAAGACGAAGAGGAGGGCGGTCAGGGAGCGCAGTACCGGGTGGCCCCGCAGGAAGGCGACACCCACGCGCAGGTCCCGCCACAGGCCCGTGCGCGCACCGGTCCGCTCGTCCGCCGTGCGGGGCCCGAGCCGGACGAGGAGCAGGCACAGCGCCGACACCCCGAAGCTGGCCGCGTTCACGCCCACGGCCGCGGCGGGGCCCGACCAGGCGGCCACCAGCCCGGCGCCCAGCGGCCCGAGGACACCGGCGGTGGCGGCCGTCGCGTTCAGCCGCCCGTTGGCCTCCGTCAGCCGCGCGGTGCCGACCAGTGCGCGCACGACCGTGACGTAGCCGACCGCGAACAGCATGCCGACGGCCTCGCACAGCGGCAGCACGGCGTACAGCAGCCAGATCTGCGGGCCGAAGAGCCACACCAGCGGGATCACGCCGTACAGGCCCAGGCGGACCAGGTCGCAGGCGATGAGCAGCCGGCGCCGGTCCACCCGGTCCACCACCGCCCCGGCGAACACGGCGGCCACGACCGACGCCGCCCCGCCGACCGCCGTCAGCAGGCCCATGCACGCGAGGGAGCCCGTGGCCTCCAGGACCAGCAGGGGCAGGGCGATCAGCGCGAAGGAGTCGCCGAGCACGGAGAGGGTCTGGGCGGTCCAGAAGACCCCGAAGTCCCGCTGCCGCCACAGCGGCCGGGCAGCGGGCAGGACCTCGCTGCCGGCACCGGCCGGGGCGCCGCCCGACTCGTCCTCGCGCCGGTCCGCCTCGTGCGCCATGCCGTCTCCCCCGTGTGCCGTGTGTGCCGAACTCCTCGATATTGCCTGCTTCCAGCAGGTCCAGGACGGTGGTTTTCGGGGGCGTGAGTGATCTCCGGGCGGTGAGGAACCGCCCCCGCTGGGCGACCCGCGCCGTGAGCCGCGTCAGTGGTCCGCGCAGCACGGGGTCGGGTCCGGCACCTCGAAGGGGACGAGGGCGCCGCCCGCGGCGGGCATGGCGGTCAGCACGAGCGCGCCGTCCTGCCACTGCGGGCGCACGTGGTCCCGGGTCACCAGCGGCGTGCCGGGCCCAGGGGGCTGCGGGGTGCCGAGGACCGTCACCCGGTCGATCGCGGACCGGGACAGCAGGTCCGCGACCGTCAGGGTGCCGGTGAGCGACGCGGCGCCCGGGTAGAGCACCGCGCGCCCCACCCGGTCCGGAATCCCGGGCGCCACGGTGTGGCCGAGGCCCGTGAGCCGCTCCACGGCGGTGCGCTGGAGCGGCTCCGAGGGCAGGGCGAAGGACAGCACGACCCGGGGACGCTCGCCCCGCACCAGGTGGGTGCAGCCGAACGCGCCCTCGGGCAGGGCGAGTTCGGCTGCCAGGGTGCGCAGCAGGTGGTCGGCGGCGCGCAGGTGCCCGATGCCCGGGTCGACGGTGAGGGCGTACGGCGTCACGCGGGCAGGACCCACACCGGGTTGGTGTAGAACCACAGGTCGCGCCAGGGGTCGGCGTCGCCGACGACGTCGAGCGCGGGGCCCGCCGGGTCGACGGCCGCGCCCAGGGCGCCGACGGCGGACCGGTTGCCGTCGGTGCCGCGCAGCCGGAGGTACACGGGCTTGTCCACGCGGCCGAGGTCGAAGGTCAGGCGGACGACGCCGGTGGCCTTGCTGACGTCGTACGCCTTGACGACCTTCGCGGTCGGGGCCGTGAAGGTGTCCCGGTCGGCGACGGGGCCCGTCACCTCGCCCTGGATGACGTCGACACGGGCCAGGGCGGGGACGAAACCGGCCCAGTTGGGGCCGCCGGCCGGGGTCACGTCGACGGTGAGCGTGACCTTGGTGCCCTTCCTGACGTGCAGCGCGCCGCCGAGGGTGGCCCAGCGGCCGCCGCCCGTGACGCGCACGTCCACGGCGTCGACGAGCTGCCCGTGGTCGACCCAGACGCGGCCGGCGCGGATGCCGTCCATCACGGCGGCGTAGGAGAAGCCGTCGGCGCCCACGTGGGTGCGGCTGTACTGGCCGGGCCAGTAGTCGCCCTGGGTGACGTCGATCTTCCCGCCGTAGACGGGGTCCGGGTAGCGGCCGTCGGTGGTGAAGTCGCCGCCCGGGCCGCGCACGGCGGTGTCGGCGTAGACCTGGTGGGAGTCGGAGTTGGCGGTGATCCACCAGGGCTTGCCCTCGGCGAGGAGGCTGTCCCACAGGCCGCCGACGGTGGCGGTCATCCAGTCGAAGCCGCCCCAGGTGCGGTAGCTCTCCGGCGGGTAGCCGGGGAAGGAGTTGGCGGAGGGGCTGTTGTCGTAGATGCCGCGGGCGCGGGCCATGCCGAGCGGGGCGGGCAGGCCGGCGGCCTGGTGGCCGGGGGCGCCCTCGAAGCCGACGGCGATCTGCCGGCCGGGGCCGGTGGCGTCGCGCCAGGCCCGGATCTCGTGCGGGGAGTCGACGCCGCGCCGGGCCGGGTGGTTGGCGAGCATCAGGGCGTCCTCGACCTTGCGGCGCCTGACCTGGTCGGCGAGGAAGCTCAGACCCGCGACGGCCAGCGCCTCGTTGGCCGGCGTGGAGTCGGAGGCGTTCTTGACGCTGCCGTCGTAGTCCGTCTCGAACTGCTTGAGGACGGCGACCTCGTTCCTGCCCGGGTGCACGAAGACGGTGCCGTGCTCGGCGGCCGGGATGTTCCACTCCAGGCCCTGGAAGACGAGGGTGTCCTCGTAGGCGGCGCGGGCGGCCCTGATGTCCGGGTTGACCTTCTCCACGCCGATCCTCGCGTGGGTGGTGCTGCCGTGGTCGGTGATGACGAGCCAGTCCATGCCGTGCTTGGCGCCCTGGCGGACCTGGTCGACGACGCGGTACTTGCCGTCGCTGCTGTACTGGGTGTGGATGTGGTGGTCGCCGGCGAGCCACAGGAAGCCGTCCCGGCGGCGGCCCGCGGACGCGGCGGCGCCGGACGAGGCGGCGGCGGGCGCGGCCTGGGCGAGGACACTGCCGGCGGCGAGGCCCGCGCCGAGCAGGCCGGCGCGGCGCAGCAGCGAGCGCCGCGAGGCCTGTTCGGGGGTGAGCGCCTCGTCGGCGACGGAGGTGTCGAAGGCGGCGGGCAGGGCCGGTGCGGCCTCGTGGTCGTGGTGGTGATGGCCGTGTGCGTGCCCGTGTCCCATTGAAGCGCCTCCTTGGTGCCGCCGGTGCGGCGGCTGCCTTCCGCGGCGCGTGGCCACGCCGCGTGGGGAGGATCGAGGTGAAACATGAACGTTGAACGACCAGGGGATGAGCGGCGGGCGGCCCCGGTGCGGCGGCTCTCCCCGCCCCCTCACTGTTTCCTCAACTCACCTTGCCCCTCACACTGGTTGACGCCCAACCTGAGCATCGTTCAGGTTCCGTCGCGCCTCCCCGACCGGAGACACCCCCACCATGAGACGACTCCTCGGCACCCTCACCGCCGCCGCCCTGGCCCTCACGGGACTCACCGCCGGCACCGCCACGCCCGCGGTCGCGGCCCCGCCCACCGGCTCCTTCGACGTGCTGACCTACAACATCGCCGGCCTCCCCCTCGGCCTCGGCGACAGCGACCCCGAGACCAACACCCCGCTGATCGGACAGCGGCTCGGGGCCTACGACATCGTCAACGTGCAGGAGGACTTCAACTACCACGCCTCGCTGTACGCCCACGACCGGCATCCGTACCGCACGGCGACCAGCGGCGGCGCGGCGTTCGGCGACGGCCTCAACACCCTGTCGGACTTCCCCTTCGAGGACTTCCAGCGGGTGAAGTGGAACCGGTGCACCGGCACCAACTGCCTCACCCCCAAGGGCTTCAGCCTGGCGCGGGTCCGGCTGGCCGAGGGCGCCTACGTCGACCTGTACAACGTCCACACCAACGCCGACTCGACGGACGACGCCCTCGCCGCGCGCCGGGCCAACGTCGAGCAGCTCTCCGCCTTCATCCAGGCCAACTCGTCCGGCAACGCGGTCATCGTCATGGGCGACACCAACACCCGGTACACCCGCACCGGCGACAACATCCGCACCCTCGTGGCCGAGAACGGCCTGACGGACGCGTGGGTCGAGCACGTGCGGGGCGGCAACCCGCCGGCCCAGGGCGGCGACGCGCTGGTGTGCGACGCGGCGGCGCCGGCGAACGACTGCGAGGTCGTGGACAAGGTGCTCTACCGGGGCAGCGCGCTCGTCGACCTCGCCGCCACCGGCTACGACAACGACTGGCGGTCCTTCCTGCGCGCGGACGGCAGGCACCTCTCCGACCACTTCCCGCACACGGTCGGCTTCTCCTACACCCTGGACTCCGCGCTGCGCGCGAGCGACTTCTTCGGCGGCCCGCACGGCACGGCGTTCAACGACGCGGACGACCTGCCCGCGGCCCCCGCTCCCCGCACCCTCACCCTGCGCGGCGACGCCCGTCTGGACGCGCTGTCCCTCACCCACGACGGCGGCACGGTCCTCTCCCACGGGGGCACGGGCGGCACGGCCCGGTCCCTGACCCTGGCCGCCGGCGAGCACCTGACCTCCGTACGGCTGACCCAGGGGCAGAAGGACGGCCGGACCAGGATCTTCTCGGCGTCCTTCACCACCGACCGGGGCCGCACCCTGTCCGCCGGCACGGCCACGTCCGACGCGCGGACCTTCACCGCACCCTCCGGCCACCGCATCGTGGGCTTCACGGGCCGCGCGGGCTCCGAGATCGACAAGCTGGGGGTGATCTACGCGCCGATGCGCTGAGCGGGCCGGAGCGCCGAGCGGGCCGGTGCGCCGAGCGGGCCGGTGCGCCGAGCCACCTTGAGCGCTGCGGGGCCGGGAGTGCCGAGCGGGCCGGTGCGCCGAGCCAACTGGAGCGCTGCGGGGCCGGGAGTGCCGAGCCGCCGGGAGCGGCGAGCGGCCAGGAGCGCCCAGCCACCGGGAGCGCAGAACAGCCAGAAACGCCCAGCCACCGGGAGCGCAGAACAGCCAGAAACGCCCAGCCACCGGGAGCGCAGAACAGCCAGAAACGCCCAGCCACCGGGAGCGCCGGACGGCCAGAAACGCCCAGCCGCCGGGAGCGGCGAGCGGCCGGGTGCCTCCGCGACATCCGCGGCCCCTGCCCGGGGTGCGGCGCGGGCTACGATCGCACGGCTCCAGCCGAAACACGGCACCGTCCGACAGGGAGGCCCGAGTCCCATGCCCAGAGCCGGCCTCACCCCGGACCGTCTCGTCGCGGCGGCGGCCGACCTCGCCGACGAGGCCGGGTTCGAGCACGTCACCCTGTCCGCCCTGGCCCGCCGTTTCGGCGTGAAGGACGCGAGCCTGTACTCGCACGTCAGGAGCCTGCGGGATCTGCGGACGCGGATGGCTCTCCTCGCGGGCGGCGAGATGATCGACCGGATCGCGGCGGCGGTCGCCGGACGCACCGGCCGGGACGCGCTCGCCGCCTTCGCCGGCGCCTACCGGGCCTACGCCCTGGAGCACCCCGGCCGCTACGCGGCGACACAGCTCCCCCTGGACGAGGCCCTGGTCAGCGACTCCCCCGCCCTGCGCCGCACCGCCGAGGTCACCTACGGCATGCTCCGCGCCTACGGCCTGGAGGAGCCCGACCTCACCGACGCCGTACGTCTGCTGCGCAGCGCGTTCCACGGCTACTGCGCCCTGGAGTCCACCGGCGCCTTCGGCGCGCCCCGGGACGTACAGGCCTCCTGGGACAAGTCGGTCGACGCCCTGCACGTACTGCTGCTCAACTGGCCCCGCGAGGAGAGGCCGCCCGGCGCCTGAACGGGGGCGCCGCTCAGGCCGGTGGCGGGAGGAGCCCCGCCACGTCGTCGTACGACGGTGTCGCGCCGCCCGGTGTCCGGCCGGCCCGGATGCCGGCCGCCGCTTCCACGGCCGCGCCCAGCGCCCTGCGGTACAGCAGCGAGCCGAGGCTGATGCGGCGGGCGCCGGCGTCGGCGAGCTGCCGGACGGGCGGGCCGGTGGGTGAGTAGAGGACGTTGAGGGGGACGTCCAGGTGGCGGACCAGGGCGGCGATCCGGTCGGGGTCGGTGAGGCCGGGCACGAACACACCGTCCGCACCGGCCCGTTGGTAGGCGTCGAGCCGGGTGAGCGTGTCCGCGGTGTCGCCGTCGCCCAGCCAGTGGGTGTCGGTGCGGGCGTTGACGAAGAGAGCCGGGACGGTCCGCTTCACCGCGGAGATCTTCGCGGCGAGCCGCTCGGCGGGCCCGAGGCCGTCCTCCAGGTTGACGCCGGCGACGCCGACGGCGTACAGCTCGCGCGCGAACTCCGCGACCTCGTCCGGGTCGTCGCCGAAGCCGGCCTCGGCGTCGACGGACAGCAGCAGCGGTGCCGAGCCGAGGGCGCGGGCCAGCCGGAGTGTCTCCTCGCGGGTCGCGGCCGCCGCGTCGGGCAGGCCCGCGGCGGCGGAGACGCCGAGGCTCGTCGTCGCCACCGCCCGGAAGCCCTGCCCGGCGAGGGCCCGGGCGGAGGCGTAGTCCCACGCGTTGGGCAGCAACAGCGGCTCGTCGGCCTGGTGGAGCGCGGCGAAGGCGGAGACCGGCGGGGTGTGCCGGGGGCTTTCGGTCATGCCGCCACGCTAGGCCGGAGGCGTTTCGGCACCCGCCGAACGATGCCCGTGCGGGATCACACCACTGCCGGTTCACGTGCCGCTCGGCTCAGCTCACGTGCACACCGGTCCCGTCCAGCCGGAGCCGCACCTCCGGCCCCGTGTTCCAGCGGACCGTGGCCGTGCCGGGCCCGTCGCTGTCGACCCGTACCGTCTCCGCCAGCGGCGGCGGATCCGGCTCGGCGGTGAGCCGGGCCAGCGCGACGAACAGGGTGGCGTCCCCGGTCGTGCGGCCGGTGAGGTCGTCGTCGAGGCCGACCGCGGGCAGGAGTTCCGCGCGGACGCCCTCCGGGGCGCTCCACCCGGTCACGCGCACCGCCGTCCCGGGTTCGGCGCCGGTGACGAGGTGGGCCCGTACCTCCACCGCCCCGCGTGCCAGCACCACGCTGGTCACCCGCGCTCCGCCGCCCGCCGTGTGCCGTGAGGCCGCCCAGCCCGGGCCGGTGCCGAGCGGTTCGATGCCCGTGCGGCCCGGGTCGCCGCCGACGAACACGCTGTTGTCGTGCGACGCGGCGGGGGCCGTCACGGTGGAGTAGGCGAGGCGGGTGTAGTACGGGTCGTAGCGGACGTCCTCGCTGCCGTGGTTGTGCAGACGGACCAGGCCGTCGGAACGGGTCGACTGGAGCAGCCAGTTGGGCGGTCCGACAGGGGTGACGGCGTCCTCGCGCCCGGCCGGCCCGGGGCGTTCCGGCGCCGTCCACACCTCGTGGTCGGGCGGCAGGAGCAGTCCGAGGAAGCCCTTGCTCGCCCAGTACGGGGAGGCCGGGCCCGAGTAGCCCTGGAGGACGGACGCGTCGGGGCCGTGCCAGCCGAGGGTCAGCAGGCCCCGGCCGTCGACGGCGCCCCGGTCCAGGAAGTACTTCAGCGCGCCCGACGCCAGACGCCGGGTCTCGCCCGGTTCCAGCGGCGTACGGCCGGTCAGCGCGCCCAGCCACAGCGGGGCGGTCGTCGCGAACCGGTACGTCAGGGAACGCCCCTGGTGCATCGGGGCGCCGTCGCCCCCGAAGAGGCGCGCGTAGTCGGCGAGATGCCGTTCGAGGCGGGCCCCGTACCGCTCCAGCAGATCCTGGTCCCGCTCCAGCCAGGCGTGCAGCACCGGGTAGAGGTGCAGGGCCCAGCCGTTGTAGTAGTCGTACTTGCGGCCGTCGCCGTCGGTGTACCAGCCGTCGCCCCGGTACCACTGCTCGACGCGCTCCAGGCCGCGGTCGACCGCCGCGCGGGACGCCTCCACCTCGTGGCCCGTCTCCGCGAGGAAGCCGCCGACCGTGACGGGGAACAACTCCCAGTTGCAGGGCCAGGGTTCGGCCGTGAGCGCGTCGGCCAGCCACGCCGCGGTCCGCTGCCGCACGCCGTCGTCCAGGCGGTCCCACAGCAACTCCCGCGTCAGGCGCAGCGCCAGGGCGATGGACGCGGCCTCCACCAGGGGCTGGCCGCGGTCCTCGATGCGCGGCCAGACGCCCGAGACCCCGGCGGCGAGGCCGGTGGCGTAGCGCTCCAGGGCCTTCTCGTCGCGGCGGAAGGCGGCCAGCAGCAGGGTGCGGGCGTATCCTTCCAGGCCGTCGGAGAGGCGGCCGGACCAGCTGGTGCGGTCGCCGGGCAGATGGTAGAGCGCGCGGTCCTCGGACGCGTACGGTTCCACGGCGGCGAGCAGGGCGTCGGCGGCCGCCTCCCAGTGGGCGCGGGTGTAGCCGGTGAACGGGGATGCCGTGCGGTCGTCGGGGGGCAGCTGCATCGGTTCTCTCTCGTGCTCGGACCGGCCGGAACGGGTCGGGCCTGGAGCGCCCCGGTTCCGGTCGGGGCGCCCCAGGGGTTCATCCCACCCGCACCGTGCCCCGCGGCACCAGATGCCGGGTGACGAGTTCGTCGCGGACCAGGCGCGCGTAGAGGGCCGCCCCGCGCACGGAGGTGTGGGTGTTGTCCCGCGCCTCGGCGGTGAGGTAGAGGGCCTTGGACGCTTCCACGCCCAGCGACTCCACGAGCTCCTTGGTCTTCGCCGTGAGGTCGATCAGCGGGACGTCCCGCGCGGCGGCCACGGAGCGGACGACGGCCGGGTGGTCGACGCCGAGGCCGTTGACCAGGAGGGCGGTTCCGTTGTTCAGCGTGCCGTCGGCGTTGAACCAGCGGCGCACGATCGGTGTGACAAGGACCGGCTGTCCGCCGCGTTCCCGGACGCCCGCGACCAGGGTCTCCAGGTTGGCCCGGTAGGTGGCCTCGTCCGTGGTCTTGTCGTTGTGGGCGAGCTGGACGAGCACCGGGTCGCCCCGGCGGATCAGGGGCCGTACGGTGGCCCACAGGCGCGGGTTCCCCAGATACGACACCGTACTCTCCCCGGAATCGGCGTAGTTGGCGACGGACACGCCCTTGCGGAAGTACTGCGGCAGCTGCTGGCCCCAGCCGGAGTACGGGTCGCCGGGCTGGTCGCAGACGGTGGAGTCGCCGACCAGGAAGATCTCACGGGCGGGCCGGGCCGGGGTGACCCGGATGGCGGCGAGGGCGGGGGCGGAACCGCCGATGCGCAGGTCGAGGCCGGGAGTCCCGTCGGGTCCGGTGGGTTCGCCCTCGGGGGTGCGGACGTTCACGGTGAAGGCCCGGACGACGCGCTCGCCGGCCGGTACGGGCGTCTCGGGCAGCAGGGAGCGGCGCGTCTCGCCGGTGACGCTCGTGCTCGACGCGTCCGCTCCGCCGAGTTCGAGGCGCACGTCGTAGGTGCCCGGCGGCACGTCGAAGTGGCAGACACCGGCGGCGCACCGGGCGAGGCCCGCGGAGGCCCCGGCCGTCCCGGCCGCCGTGGCCGGGGCGGCCGGCAGCGCGGTTCCCAGGGTCACCGCAGCCACGACGGCGATGCTGATACGTCTCACTCGCGGCTCCTCCGGCGGACGACAGGATCTGAGCGTGGACCGTACCGCCCGCGGCAAGCGCTTTCCAGACCGCGGGCGGTACTCCGGGCGGAGCCGGCTCGCTCTCCCCGGGTGCGGTCAGGTGCCGCGCGTCCACTGCTGGTTGGTGCCGCCGTTGCAGGTGTGGGTGATGACCGCGGCACCGTTGGCGGTGGAGGCGGCGTTCACGTCCAGGCACTCGCCGCTCGCCCGCGACCTGACGGTCACGTACGAGCCGGTCGTGGTCAGCGACCACTGCTGGTTCGTGGCGGAGGCGTCGCAGTTCTCCTGGGTGACCGTGGTCGCGTTCTCCCGCACGCACAGGGAGCTGTTGCGGACCATCAGCTGGTGGAAGCCGCTGCCGACGGACTTGAACCAGAACCTCTGGTTGCCGCCGCCGTTGCAGTCGTACTGCTTGATCTGCGCGCCCGGCCACTGCGACTGGCCGGTCACGTCCGCGCAGCGGGCGGAGTGCCGGGCGATCAGGGTCTGGTAGGTCGCGGCGGTGCCGGAGACGGTCCCGGCGGCCGTGTCGACGGTGACCTCGGGCGACCAGGACAGGGACATCGTCGTCGCGCCGGAGAAGGCCAGCGGCAGCCACACGTACCGGGAGTCGTTGACGGTGCCGCCGAAGGAGTTGCCCCAGCGGTCGCCCAGGTACAGGTACGAGGTGCCGGAGGTGCCCTGCACGGGCAGGACGAACGCGGTCTGCGAGCCGTACGCCGTCGCGTCGCCGATGTTCCTCATGGCCGACCAGGGTCCCGCGATGTGGGTGGCGGTGGCGTACTGCTGCTGGTTGGGGTTCCAGCCCGTCGCGCCGGAGGTCAGCATGAAGTACACGCCGTCGCGCTTGAACAGGGCGGGGGCCTCGCGGTGTCCGCCCGGCCAGGGGTTGGCGACCAGGCTCGCGATACCGGTGTAGTCGGCGGTGAGCCGGTAGATCTGCAGGTCGTAGTTGTCCCGGGCGGCCGAGACCATGTACCCGGCGCCGTCGGTGTCGGTGAAGACGGTGATGTCACGGGACATGTGCTGCCCGAGCGGCCGGAAGCTGCCCTTCCAGGTGTAGTCCCCGTCGACGGTGGCGGAGACGGCGACGGCGGCACGGGCCTCGCTGTAGTCGGTGCCGTTCTCCTTGTGCATCCACATCACGAACATGCCGGTGGCCGCGTTGTACATCACCTTCGGCCGCTCGATGTTGGCGGTCGCCAGCTCCGGGTCGCCGGCCTCCGTCAGGACGTGGTTGCGGAACTCCCAGGTCTTCAGGTCGGTCGAGCGGTAGACGTCGACGGAGCGGAAGGTGTTGTCGGCGTTGCGGTGCTCGCCGAACCAGTAGTAGGAGGACCCGACCTTGATGACCCCGCCGCCGTGCGCGTGGACGGGGTTGCCCGAAGTGTCCGTGAACTGGGTGCCGTTGGTGATCGTCCGGGGCGCCGCCTGGGCGGGCGCGGCCGTGGCGAGGGCGCCGAACAGGCCGAGGCACAGGGCCAGGAGGGCGGCGTGGGCGCGTCTCATCTCACGCACCCGCCCCGGCCGTGTCGGCGACGGGTATGCCGAAGTCGGGGGTGCCGTCCGGCTTCCAGCCGAGCCTCTGGACGCGGGTGTGCCGGTTGGGGTCGTTCAGCGGGTCGCCGACGATCTCCCTGTACTGGCGGGCGTGGTAGACGAGGACGTCGGTGCGGCCGTCCTCGGCGACCGTGAAGCAGTTGTGGCCGGGGCCGTACTGCCCGGTGGTGTCGTTGCTGGTGAAGACCGGGGTCGGCGACTTGGACCAGCTGATGGGGTCCAGCAGATGGCTGTCGGCGTCGGCGGTCAGCAGGCCCACGCAGTAGTTGGCGTCGGTGGCGCTGGCCGAATACGTCATGAACAGCCGGCCGTTGCGCTTGAGGACGTACGGGCCCTCGTTGACCTTGAAGCCGATGCACTCCCAGTCGTACTCGGGGGTGGACAGGCGCACCTGCGGGCCCTTGAGGGTCCACGGGTTCGCCATCTCGGACAGGAAGATGCCGGTGTTGTTGTCCATGCCGGGCTCGTGCTGCGCCCAGGCCAGGTAGCGGGTGCCCCGGTGGGTGAACGTGGTGGCGTCCAGGGAGAAGGTCTCCCAGGCCGTCTTGACCTGGCCCTTCTCCACCCAGGTGCCCTTGAAGGGGTCGGCGTGGGCGTTCTCCAGCACCCAGATGCGGATCGCCCAGACGTCCTCGGCGGGGGCGGAGGCGAAGTAGACGTACCACTTGCCGCCGATGCGGTGCAGTTCGGGGGCCCAGATGTGGGCTCCCATCGGGCCCGTCGCGTGGGCACGCCAGATGACCGACTCGGCCGCCGTGCCCAGACCGTTCAGGGTGCGGGAGCGGCGCAGGACGATGCGGTCGTACTCGGGTGCGGTGGCGGTGAAGTAGTAGAAGCCGTCCCCGTGCCGGTGGATGTGCGGGTCGGCGCGGTTGCGCACGAGCGGGTTGGCGAAGGGGGCCGGCTTCGCGGGCCGGGCGAGGTCGGCCGGCCGGGCGACCGCGGGGACGGCGGGGACGGCGGCCAGGGCGCCGGCGGCTGCGGCGCCCTTCAGCAGCAGCCTGCGGCTGGGGGGTTCGGGCAGAGCGGGGTCGCGGCTCATGCGGCCTGCCTCTCGTGGGGGGAACACACGCCATTGTTTGGCATTTCGAACGCCATCTGTCATTCCGAACGCCGAAAAGGTAAGGGTGTGTCACGAGCAGGTCAACGGGTTCGACGGGACAAAGGCGTGGAGACACCGGCGATCCCGGCCCGGCCACCGGTCACACCTCGGACTCACACCGTCTCGCGTGCCGATGTGCCGGCGCAGCCCTTGACAGGGCAGGACAGCAGCTCGGCGACGCGAGCGATGGCCTCTTCGCTTCCGGTCGGGCGGTCAGCGGCCGCTCGGGGCCGGAGGGAAACCCAGCCGGGGCGCCAGCAGCCTGGCCTCGGCCGCCCACTCGGCCAGGAACGCCAGCGTCAGGCCACGTTCCCGGTAGCGCAGGCCGACCGGCAGGGCGCCCGGCCCGCTGTGCGCCACCGGCTCCTCGTGCACCGTCGGGCCGCTGTGGGCGACCGACCCGCCGTGCACCACCGCCTCGCCGTGCGCCGCAGGCCCGCCGTGTGCCACCGCCTCGCCGTGCGCCGCAGGCCCGCCGTGTGCCACCGCCCCGCCGTGCGCCGCAGGCCCGCCGTGTGCCACCGCCCCGCCGTGCGCCATCGGCCCGCCGTGCGCCGCCGGCTCGTCGTCCGCTTGGGCCGGCGGCAGCGCGGTGAGTCCGACGTACTTCACCGCGGAGGCGCACAGGCCGAGGCGGACGAGGTTTTCGTCGCCGCGCCAGCCGCTCGCGCGCAGCCCGTGCAGGTAGGCGTCGTAGGCCGCCTTGGCCAGGCCGGGGAGCTCGTCGGCGGGCAGGGAGTGGCCGAGGACGGAGTCGGTGAGGTACGTGCCGAGGTCCTCGCCGAGGGCGCCGTCGCCGGTGCACGCCCAGTCCAGCAGGACGCTGGTGCCGGGGCCGCCGGAGACGACGTTGGCCGGCCGGTGGTCGAGGTGGGACAGGGCCCGCGGGAGCGACTCCATGACGGTCAGGAACCACTCGCGGTCGTGGTGCAGGCGGGCCAGGTCGGCGCGCAGGCCGGGCGGGAAGTGCCGCCGGACCAGCGGGTGCCGCCACGCCTCGTCGTGGTCCGGGTGGTCCGCGCCCGTGGTGTCCCCGGCCGTGCGGTCGCGCAGGAAGCGCTCCGAGAGCCAGGGGTGGTCCTCCCCCGCGCCCACCGCGCCCTGCGCCCTGCCGAGCCGGTGGACGTGCTCCACATGGCGGTCCGGCGACCAGGCCGTGGCCGGCGTGCCCGGTACGTCCTCCAGCCACAACGCCACGTCCCCGTCCGGGCGTTCGACGCACTCCAGCAGCCGGGGCGCGCGGATGCCGTGCCCCTCCCAGACCCGGGCGAGCCCGGACCGGTGGACGTAGGCCTCGCGGCGCCAGAAGCTCCCGTGCCGGGGATCGTTGGAGGCCGCCCACGCGACGCCGGTCTCCTTGGTCCGCGTCAGCACCTTCAGCACGGCCGTACGGCCGCCTCCCGTGACCCGCCACACCCCGGCCGTGACGCCGTTGCGGGGATCGTGCGGGAGCGGCTCGAACTCCGCCCGGTCCGGCGGGACTCCCAGCACCTCGCGTACTTCGGCATCTGCGACAGCGACCTCGGGCATCCCCCGATGCTATGCCGACACCCCGCTCCTGTCCGCGCGTCGCGCTGCGAGCGTCGAGGGGAGGGAGGGCCCATGATCACCACCGGGCCCCCGTCCCACATGCCGGGCAGCCTGTTCATGGGGTGGACGCGACGAGCGGGGCCCGGCGCGCGGCCTCGACTACCGTCGGCGGCATGACCAGCACCCCCACCCTCGCCGAGGCCCTCGCCACCGGGACGGTCGTCCTGGACGGCGGCATGTCCAACCAGCTCGAAGCGGCCGGGCACGACCTGAGCGACGAGCTGTGGTCCGCGCGGCTCCTCGCCGAGCGGCCGGAGGCGGTCACCGAGGCGCACCTGGCCTACTTCCGGGCAGGCGCGGACGTGGCGATCACGGCCAGCTACCAGGCCACGTTCGAAGGCTTCGCCAAGCGCGGGATCGACCACGAGCGGGCGGCCCGGCTCATGGCACTGAGCGTGGAGTCGGCGCGGGAGGCGGCGCGGCGGGCCGGGGTCTCGCGCCCCCTGTGGGTGGCGGCCTCGGCCGGCCCGTACGGTGCGATGCTCGCGGACGGCTCGGAGTACCGGGGGCGGTACGGGCTGACGGTGGACGAGCTGGAGCGCTTCCACCGCCCCCGCCTGGAGGTACTGGCCGCGGCCCGGCCCGACGTCCTCGCGCTGGAGACGGTCCCGGACGCCGACGAGGCCGCGGCGCTGCTGCGGGCGGTGCGCGGGCTCGGGGTGCCGGCCTGGCTGACGTACTCGGTCGCCGGCGACCGCACCCGGGCCGGGCAGCCGCTGGAGGAGGCCTTCGCCCTGGCCGCCGACGCGGACGAGGTGATCGCGGTCGGGGTGAACTGCTGCGCGCCCGAGGACGTCGAGCCCGCGGCGGCCACCGCGGCCCGGGTGACCGGCAAGCCGGTCGTCGTCTACCCCAACAGCGGCGAGACCTGGGACGCCACGGCACGGGCCTGGTCCGGCCGGTCCACGTTCACCGCCGACCAGGTGGACCGCTGGCGGGCGGCGGGCGCCCGGCTGATCGGCGGCTGCTGCCGGGTGGGGCCGGAGGCGATCTCGGGGATCGCGGGCGCAGTGGCGACGACGTAGACGCCCCGGAGGACCCACCGGCCCCCACGGCCGGGCGCCTCCCGCCGGCCTCAGCCCGACTCCTGCTCACCCGGCATCAGCCGCCTCGCCGAGCGCACGCAGCCCCGCGTCCTCTCCCGGTTGCCGGTGGCCGGTGACGCACCGGGCGAACAGGGCGCGGACGGCCACGAGCCGGTCCTGTTCCCGGCGCCGACCCCGTCGGGCGGCCCAACATGGCGCGTCGCGTTGGCCGATCGGGTCCACGCCCCGACCGCAGAGCACCCCGCCGAGCCTGCCTCCACTGCGGAGCCGCACGGTCCAGTGGCCCGCCCGAGCAGCGCACGGCACTGCTTCGGCCGGCGCCGTTCGGCCTCTGCGGCTTCGGCGGCGCCGTGCAGGGAGGCGTTGAACCGGGCCCGGTCGGCGTGCCGGCTGAGCCCGCAAGATCGTGCAGCAGCGGAGCGGCCGCCGGCAGCAGGGTCCCCCGACCCGGAACGCGTTGGGGGGGCGGCCGTCGGCGCCCTCGCCGGCGTCAGCCCCGCCGCAGTGCCCCCGGCCGGCGCAGGCGGCGTACCGCTGCGCGTAGTTCCGTGCCGCGGGGCTGGTCGGTGTCGGTGGGGGCCGGGGCCGGGGCGGCGGCGTCTCGGGCCCAGAGGGCGAGTTCGCGGTCGCGGGGGCCGTGGGCGGTGTAGGCCACCTCGTGTGGGGCGCCCGGGGCGCGGTCGCCGAACACCCGCACGGGGTGCGTGTCGTCCCAGCGTTCCCAGCCCGGGTCGCCCTCCGCCGCGAAGCGGACCCAGGCCCCGTGCATGGCGTCGGCGAGTTCCTGGGGCGCGCCCTCGCCGGCGAGCCTGCGGGACTCGGGCACCTCGCCCGTGTCGAAGACGAAGCCGAGCTCCAGCGCGTGGCAGGCGCCGAGGCCGGGGAGGCGGGAGGGCCAGGCGAACTCGTAGACGTACGACGGCCGGGCGTCGGCCAGCCGGTGCAGGGGGATGCGCAGGAGGTGGTCGGTGACGAGGTCGCCGACGAGGTCCGCCGTGCCGGCCTCCGGGTGCAGGGCGCGGTAGCCGCGCGGCACCTCGCTGCCGCAGTGGCAGCGGGCCATGGCCCCGGCCAGGGCGACGGCTCCGAGGCGGTCGACGCGCTCCATGAGACCGCCCGGGACGAGCCAGAGCCGGTGCTCGTCGCGGGTCCAGCCCATCATCAGGTCCACGCCGGGGGCGGCGCCGTCGAGGAGGGCGTCGAGGGGGTCGCGCGGGACGACGTCGCCGTCGACGACGATGCCGAAGGCGGGGCCGCCGACGACCGGGCTGCTGAGCCGGCCCACCTCGGCCTGGGTGCGCAGCAGCAGCTCCCGGTCGACGGCGGCGAAGGCCTCGGCGGTGGCGGGGATCCTCAGCCGGGACGCCATACGGCGCACCATGCGCCGCACCTTGGCCCGTTCGGACGCCTCGGGCGGGCCGCTCTGCAGCACGGCCCGGCGGACCAGGCCCCGGGTCTGCGGGGCGGCGAGGAGGGCGCCGATGCTGATGGCCCCGGCGGACTGGCCGAACAGGGTGACGCGTCCCGGGTCGCCGCCGAACGCCTCGATGGTCTCGTGGACCCAGGCCAGGGCGGCGATCTGGTCGCGCAGGCCCGGGTTGGGTGGCGTGTCGGGGAACAGTCCGTAGCCCTCGACGCCCAGCCGGTAGTTGACCGACACGCAGACGACGCCGTCCCGGGCGAAGGCGTGGCCGTCGTACACGGGTACCGCGGAGGAGCCCCTGGTCAGGGCGCCGCCGTGGAACCAGACGAGCACGGGGAGGCGGGCCGCGGGGTCCGGGTCGGGGGTCCAGACGTTGAGGTTGAGGATGTCGTCCCCGGGGACGACGGGGTCGGACAGGTAGCGGGCGAAGGCGTCGGAGTACGGGGGTTTGGGCGGGGTGGGGCCGAAGGATCCGGCGTCGCGGACGCCGTCCCAGGGCGGCAGGGGCACGGGCGGGCGGAACCGGCGTGGGCCGAAGGGGGGTGCCGCGTAGGGGATGCCGCGGAAGACCGCGACGCCGCGCTCGTACCTGCCCCGCAGGGCGCCGTGGGGCGTGCTCACCACGGGGTCCGTCCGGTCCGCCGTCATCCGTCCACCAGCCTCCTCACCGCGCTCGTGCACCGTGAAGATCAGAGCAACTCATTGTGGCCGGGTATTCCGGGGCACGAGCGGGTGATTCGGCCGTTCGGTGGACGGCGGCGGGCCGGCAACCGTCTTCCCGGCGTCCTGCGCCGCACCTAAGGTAGGAAGCGCTTTCTGCCCGGTCGGAGCCGGACCGCGGCGGGCAGCGCTGGTCGACATTTCCACGGCCCTGGGGCGGGCCGGAGAGGCGGGTTCCCGATGGTGCGTACGGCGAGTGCGAGCGCGGCGGCCGGTCCGACGCTGGCGGTCGTGGCCCGCGAGGCGGGGGTCTCGGTGCCGACCGCCTCGAAGGTGGTCAACGGCCGGGAGGACGTCGCGCCCGAGACCCGCCGCCGCGTCACCGAGGCGCTCGACCGGCTCGGTTACGTCCGCCGGCCCCGCTTCGACGCGGCGAAGGCGCCCCGGCTCGTCGACCTGGTCGTGCACTCGCTGGAGAGTTCCTGGTCGGGCGCCGTGCTGCACGGGGCGGAGGAGGCGGCGCACGACGCGGGTCTGGAGGTCGTGGTGTCGGCGGCGCTGACCCGCTCCCGCGTCGGGCGCCCCGAGCGGGGCTGGCTGGACAAGCTGGTGGCTCGGGGCTCCTCCGGGGTGCTGTTCAACCTGGCCGAGCTGAGCGCCTCGCAGTACGCCTGGCTGGAGCAGCACCGCATCCCGTTCGTGATGATCGACCCGGTGCAGGAACCGCCGGAGGGCGTGGTGTCCGTGGGGGCGGCGAACTGGCAGGGCGGTGTGACGGCCACCGAGCACCTGCTGTCGCTGGGGCACGAACGGATCGCCGTGGTCGCGGGTTCCCGGCGCACGATGTGCAGCAGCGCGCGGGTCGCCGGCTACCGCTCGGCCCTCGCGTCGGCCGGGGTCCGGCAGCACACCGAGTACGTCCGGTACGCCGGGTTCGACGAGAGCCGGGCCCGCCGCCGCATGCTGGAACTCCTCGACCTGCCCGAGCCGCCCACGGCCGTGTTCGTCTGCTCGGACCGGATGGCCCTGGGGGTCTACGAGGCGCTCGGCGAACGGGGGTTGAGGGTCCCGGACGACGTGAGCGTGGTCGGCTTCGACGACCTGCCCGAGGCGCGCTGGGCGTCCCCGGCGCTGACCACGGTCCGCCAGCCGCTGTCGGAGATGGCCGCGACGGCCCTGCGGTCGCTGCTGCGCATGATGGACGGCCACCGGCCGGAGAGCACCCGGACGGAGCTGTCGACACGGCTGGTGGAACGGGCGAGCACGGCGGCGCCCCCGCGCGGCCCGGGCGGACGGGGCCCGGGCGGACGGGGCCCGGGCGGACGGACTCCCTGAGCACGGCCCGCTCTCCCGACGAGCCGATGCGCACTGCCCGCCCTCCGGTGCGCTGAGGGGGTCCTCAGTCCCCTCCCACGCGCTGAAGGCCCGCCGCGGAATGCGCCGGTGTCCGGCGGGAGTTGGCGAGAGCGACAGGGCCGTCGCCGAGGCGGCGGCCGTGCTCCGAGGAAAGGACCACCCGGGCATGACGCGCGACTCGCGCACGATCACCAATCCGGCCACGCTGCACGATCCCACCCCGTTCGGATACAGCCACGCCGTCTCGGCCCCCGGCGAGACGGTGTACATCGCCGGCCAGTACGCCTCCACCGCCGACGGCGCCCCCGTGCCGGGGGACTTCGCCGCACAGGTGGACCTCGCCTTCGACCGGCTGGGGTCGGCCCTGGAGGCGGTGGGGCTGGACTTCCGGCACGTCGTCCGGCTCGGCACGTTCGTCGTGGACCACGATCCCGGCAGGCTGGAGGTGCTCGGCAAGGCCCTGCACGCCCGCTTCGGCGACCGGCTCCCGGCGCAGACCCTGAGCGGGGTCGCCTCGCTGGCCCTGCCGGGCATGCTGTTCGAGGTCGACGCGGTGGCGGTCCGCCCGGCGGCGCCGGACGCCGGCTGAGCGCCGCCTCCCCGCCCCCGCCCGCCCCGGCGCACGCGACGGCGGCGGGTGGTCGCCCGGCCGGTGGTCTCACACCCCCTGCGCGCGCCGCGCGCCCTTCGAGAGGGGGAACTGGCCGGAACTGCTCGGCGTCGAACGATGCGGCGGGGAGGGGCCGGCGCCCGGGGGTGGGGCGGCGGCGAGCGGTGGGGGGACGACCATGACACGCTGGCGGCCGCTTCCGGAGGCACTGCCGAGGGAGGCGCGGCACCTGGTCGAGCAACTGCGCTCACTGAAGGACCGCACGGGTCTGAGCCTGGCGGAGCTGGCCCGGCGGACGGCCTACAGCAAGTCGTCGTGGCAGCGGTACCTCAGCGGTGCCAAGCAGCCGCCGAGGGGTGCGGTGCAGGCGCTGTGCCGGGTCGCGGGCGCCGAACAGGCGCGGCTGCTGGCGCTGTGGGACCTCGCCGATCCGACGTGGCCGCACTGCGTGGCCGGCGCGCCACCACCGGGCGCGCCACCGCCGGGCGCGTCACCACTCGGTGCGTCACCACTCGGTGCGTCACCACTCGGTGCGTCACCACTCGGTGCGTCACCGCCGGGCGCGTCACCACTGGGCGCGTTTCCGCCGGGCGTGCCACCGCACGGCGTGGCGGGCGCGGCCGGGTCGGCGGGGGTGCCGGCGGCCGGGGCGCCGGGCGCCGGCCTCGCGCACCGGCGGTGGCGGGCGGCGGCCCTGGTCTCCTTCGCCGTCATCGTCGTGCTGCTGGCCGGGCTGCTGTGGGTACTGCCGCTGGGGCGCGGGTGACCCCGCGAGGGTCACCCGCGCCCCGAGGCCCGGTCAGCCGAGGCTGCGGTAGTACGCGTTCTTCCAGGGCCCGACGTTCCTGAGCTTCACCTGGTACTTGCCGCGCACGCGCTTGAAGTTGACCTTCTGCGCGTCGCCCTTGTACTGGACGATGTTGCCCGGCAGGCTCTGCAGCCGGGTCTGGGCGAAGTCCCAGCTCTCGCTGACGACGGTGCCGTCGGTCTCGGGGAGGTTGTGCCGGCTCTGCCACCACTGCGTGGCCGACTCGGTCTCCGGCCCGAACGAGCCGTCGATCTGGCTCTTCTTGAAGGGCCGCCACTCCCCCTCGTCGTCCTCCCACTGGGCGCCGTCCGCCCACAGGACGGCCTCCCACAGGGCGATGGCGTTGCCCCTGGAGTACGCGTCGACGCCGAGGTTCTCCTCGTCCTCCCAGTCGTTGGTGACGACGCCGCCGCCGTCGATGCCGAAGTAGGCGGGGGCGGCGTTCGCGGTGGGTGCCAGGGCGATGCCGGTGCCGCCCGCCCCCAGCAGTGCGGCCGTCACCATCGCCATGGCCCGATTGCGCATCCTCATGCGGTTGTCCTTTCCGAACCGCCGTCCCCCGCGGGTCTCCCCCTGGGGCGGCTCGTCTCGTCTGGCACGGCACAGCCTCATGGGCCGGCACCGGCCGCGGCGAGCGTTCCCGGCGTCCACGGACCGTCCAGGGACGGTTCACGCGCCGGGCGGCGGCGTCCCGCCCGGGGACGGGTCGTCCGGGGACGCGCGTGGGACGGGGGAACGGACGCGGGTCCGCCGGGCAGGTCCCGGCGGCCACAGGAGGTGCGGAACGCCCCTCAGGGCAGGGGCCGTCCGGCCGCCCAGGAGATGCCGCCCAGCAGGTGCGCCCGGAAGGCGGGGTCGTCGTAGGCCTCCGCGGCGTGGCCGAGGGCCGTGTAGAAGACCCGGCCCCGGCCGTGGTCGCGGCACCAGACCAGGGGATGGTCCTCGCCCATGCCGCCGCCCTCGTAGGAGGACTCGTCGGCGGTGACCAGGACGCGGACCGTGCCGCGCGGGTTGGTGCGGAAGTCGTACCACTCGTCGGTGAACTCCCAGACGGCGGGCAGGTGCCGGGTCGCCGGGTGGTCGTGGTCCTCGACGACGGCCCTGCCCGGCTGGTGGCGGGGGTGGCGGTCGAACCACGTGCCCAGCAGTTCCCCGTAGTACGGCCAGCCGTACTCCGTGCAGGCCGCCGCGTGCACGCCGACGAAGCCGCCGCCCGACTCCACGTACGCGGCGAGCCGCTCCCGGCCGGCCGGGGTGAGGATGTCGCCGCTGGTGGAGAGGAAGACGACGGCCGCGTAGCCGTCCAGGGGCCGTTCCAGGGCGGCGGGGTCCTCGGTGGCGTGCACCTCGAAGGCGCCGAGGGCGCGCAGGGCGGCGACCCCGGCCGGGATGGAGTCGTGCCGGTAGTCGGTGGTGCGCGTGTGGACGAGCAGTCGGGGAGCCATGGCATCGAACCTAACCGGCCGTCCGGTGTCCGTTTCCTTCAAGACCGGCCGTCGCGGCCCTGCCTACGGTGGGCCCATGACCGCACGATTCGATGCCATCGGCCTCGTCGTCTCCGACATGGCCGCCTCCGTCGCCTTCTACCGCCGGCTGGGGTTCGCCTTCCCCGAGGACGCCGGGCACCAGCCGCACACCGAGGCCCCGCTGCCCGGCGGGCTGCGGCTGATGCTCGACACCGAGGAGACGGTCCGCTCCTTCCTGCCCGGGTGGCGTCCCCCGTCGGGCGGGGGCAGGACCTCGCTGGCCCTGCGGTGCGACGGGCCGGACGAGGTGGACGCGCTGTACGCGGAGCTGACCGGCGCCGGGTACCACGGGGAGCTCAAGCCCTGGGACGCCTTCTGGGGGCAGCGGTACGCCGTGGTGCTCGACCCGGACGGCAACGGGGTGGACCTGTTCGCCCCGCTAGGCGCCGCGGCCGAGTAGACCGCTCAGCGGCAGCCCGGCCAACTCCCTCACCTCGCGCGCCAGATGGGCCTGGTCGGCGTATCCGGCCCGGGCGGCCGTCTCCGCGAACGGCGTGCCGGCCCGGGCCAGCGCGAGGGCGCGGCGCAGCCGCAGGATGCGGGCCAGGGTCTTGGGCCCGTAGCCGAAGGCGGCCAAGGAGCGGCGGTGCAACCGGCGTGCCCCGACGCCGAGTTCGTCGGCGGTGGCGGCGACCGGGCGGCCCGCGTCGAGAGCCGCGACCACCTGCCGCAGCAGCGGGTCGGGCGGGTCCGTCTCGGCCGCCCGCCGCAGCGCCAGCTGCTCCAGACCGCTCACGGGGTCGGGGGCCGCCCGCACCCGGGCCGTGAGCCGTCGCACCTCGGCGGCGGGCCACAGCTCCGCCAGCTCGACCCGGCGGTCGCGCAGCTCGTGCGCGGGGACGCCGAGGAGCGTGGGCGCCGTGCCCGGCGGGAAACGGATGCCGGCCCAGGGGCCGCCCTCGCCGTCCGTGAGGTGGGCCCGGGTGTCCGGCCCGGCGACCAGCAGCCGCCCGTCGTGCCACAGCAGGTCCATGCACCCGTCCGGCAGCACCCGCCCCGCCCCGGACGGCTCCGGGGTATTGGTCCACACGACCGCCCCGGCGAGCCGCGACACCCGCTCCGCATACACGCCCACCAGGCTACGCCGCCGCGCGCCGCCCTCAGGGACACGGAGAACCGCGCCCCAAGCGGCGCGGGGAACTGCGCGACCGGCCACAACACACCCGCACACACCCCGCCACCGGCACCCCGCACGGCGCTCGGCACCCGCTCCGCACCGACCGCGGCAGACGGCCGACCGGAGCCAGGTGTCCGGCCTACCCCACCCGCCCCCGGTACTCCGCCGGGCTCACCCCGTACAGCCGCTTGAACGCCGTGGACAGGGCGAACGCGCTGCCGTACCCGACCTTGCGGGCCACCGCGTCGAGGGTGTCGTCGGTGTCGCGCAGACGGTCGGCGGCAAGCGCGAGGCGCCAGCCGGTGAGGTACGTCATCGGCGGTTCGCCGACCAGGCCGGTGAACCGGCGGGCGAGGGCGGCCCGGGACACCCCGGCCTTGGCCGCGAGCGCGCCGACCGTCCAGGGGTGGGCGGGGTCGTCCTGGAGCAGGCGCAGCACCCCGCCGACGACGGGGTCGGCCAGCGCCCGGTACCAGGCCGGTGCCGCCGCCTCGGGCCGGGCGAACCACGCCCGCAGCGCGGCGATGACCAGCAGGTCCAGCAGCCGGTCCAGGACGATCTCCTGGCCGGGCTGGTCCCGCACGATCTCCGCGCACAGGTACGGCGTGAGCGGGCAGTCCCACACCTCGGGCGTCAGCGTGAGCAGCGGCGGCAGGGCATCCAGCAGCCGCCCGCCGATCTCGCCCGGCATCGGATACGTGCCGATCAGCAGGACGGTGCCCCCGTCGAGCCGGTCGCCCCAGGTACGCACGCCGAGGTCCATCGAGCCGTTGAGGGGCCGCCCGTCGGGGTGGCGGCACTCCTGGCCGGGCAAGATCAGCGCCTGGGGTGCCGTGCCCGGGGCGTCGGCGCAGGTGTAGGGGTCGGGGCCGCGGGCGATGGCGAGGTCGCCGGCGCGCAGCCGCGTGCGTTCGCCCCGGTCGGGCAGGACCCAGGCCTCGCCGCGCACGACCAGCATCACGGTGAGCGGCGCCCGGTCCTCCACCCGCACCGCCCAGGGCGGGTCGAAGCACGCCCTGATCATGAACGCACCCCGTGCCCGGGGGCCTTCGAGCAGGCCTGCGAGAGCGTCCATACGGCCAGCGTAGACGCGGCCGTATGGGAATGAGCCGTTCAGCGATGGTTCCGTCCGCCGTACGGCAGTTGACTCGACGGCATGACGAACACGGCACACGACACGACGCAGGACACGACGCAGGACACGACACACGACACCGCGAGGAACACGCGCGGGACGACGCTCGTGGTCACCGGCGCCTCCGGCCGTACGGGCAGCCGCGTGGCGCGGGCCGCCGAGGCCGCCGGACTGACCGTGCGGGCGGCGTCACGGGCGACCGGTTTCGACTGGTGGGACGACTCGACCTGGGCGGACACCCTGCGGGGCGCCGACGCGGCCTACCTCGCCCTCCCCTCGGACGTCGGCGCTCCGGGTGCCGCCGAGGCGGTCGGGGCGCTCGCGCGGGAAGCGGTCGGGCTCGGGGTGCGGCGGCTGGTGCTGCTGTCGGCGCGGGGCGAGGACCAGGCCCTGCCCACCGAGGAGGCGCTGCGCGCCTCGGGCGCGGACTGGACGGTCGTACGGGCCGCGTGGTTCGCGCAGAACTTCAGTGAGGGCCCGCTGGTGGCGGAGCTGCGCCAGCGGGGCGAACTGGTGTTCCCGGCCGGCGAGGTACGTGAGCCGTTCCTGGACGTCCGGGACATCGCGGACGTGGTGGTGGCCGCGCTGACGGCCGGCGACCGCCACACCGGGCGGACGCTGACCCTCTCCGGCGGGCGGCTGCTGACCTTCGGGGAGGCGGTCGCGGAGATCGCCGCGGCGACGGGACGGCCGCTGTCGTACCGGGCGGTCTCGACGCGGGACTACGGGAAGGCCCTGGCCGGCTTCGGGGTGCCGCCGCGGGAGGCCGCCGCCCTGACCTCGATCTTCGACACCCTCCTCGACGGCCGCAACGCGCATCTCTCGGACGGGGTGGAGAAGGTCCTGGGCCGGGCGCCCCGGAGCTTTTCGGACTTCGTGCGGGAGGAGGCGGCGGCCGGCACCTGGCGGCCCTGAGGACCCGGCCGGCCCGTCACTTCCCGGCGGGCGGCTGCCCCTCCCCGGTGCCGTGGCCGTTCTTGCCGTGGGTGGACCTCACCTGCGTGCGCAGCCGGGCCGTGACGTCCTCCGGGGGCAGGAAGCGGGACCAGCGCTCGGGGAACTCGGACGGCATGTCCGGGTCGGCCTCGCCCCGGGCGGCGGCGCGCGCCACGTACTCGGCGACCTGGGCCTGGCGCATCCGCTCGTTGGCCTCACGGGCGGCGGCCGTCGCGGCGGCCGGCCAGACCCGGTCGATGGCGGCGTTCACCGCGGCCCCGACGAGCACGGCGAAGGCGGACACGCCGATCCACAGCAGCACGGCCACGGCGGCGGCGAGCGAGCCGTAGATGGTGGCGCCCTCGACGGTGTTCTGGAGGTAGATCCGCAGCAGGAAGCTGCCCAGCACCCACATGCCGAGGGCGACCAGCGCGCCGGGCACGTCCTCGATCCACGGGGAGCGCACCGGCACGGACACGTGGTAGAGCGTGGTGAGGAACGCGATCGACAGCAGTATCACCACCGGCCAGTACAGGACCTGCACCAACGTCGTCGACCACGGCAGGATGTCCACCATCGCGTCCGGGCCCGCCACCATCAGCGGCAGCGCGACCGAGCCGATCAGCAGGGCGACGATGAACAGCAGGAAGGCCAGCAGGCGGGTCTTGACGATGCCCCGGACGCCGTCGAGGCCGTACATCACAGTGATGGTGTCGATGAACACGTTCACCGCGCGGGAGCCCGACCACAGCGCGATCAGGAAGCCGAGGGAGATGACGTCGACCCGGCCGCCCTTCATCACGTCGTGCAGGATCGGCTCGGCGATCTCGCGCACGCCGCGGTCGGACAGCACCGTGCGCGAGGCCTCCAGGAGGTTGCTGCGCAGGCTCGCGATGGTGTCGGCGCCGGTCCAGGCGTCGACGTAGCCGAGCAGCCCGATCATGCTCAGCAGCAGCGGCGGCACCGACAGCAGCGTGAAGAAGGCGGCTTCGGCCGCGAGCCCCAGGATGCGGTACTCGATGCAGGAGTTGACGGTGTCCTTGAGCAACAGCCAGGCGGTCTTGCGCTTGGAGACGTTCCGGTAGAGGGCCCGCGCACGGTGGAGGCGCCCGGAGGGCGTGTCGGGGGTTTCACTTGCTGGCTGCACCCCCTAACGGTATCCGCCGTGCCCGGCCCCACTCACCCACAGGCCGGGTCTTCGCACACCGGGCCGGGTCCGCTGGTGACCGAGGTGCTACCGCGGGGTACGTTCGCACCATGGCAGGCAGCACGCACCTCGTGACGAACCAGGTCCCGCCGCTGGTCGGGTACGACGTCTTCTCCGCGGACCGGGCCCTGGCCGCCGCGGTCGAACGGCATCTGGAGCCGGAGCTGCGCGAGGAGGTGCTCGGCGAGCTGTCGGCGCTCGGGCGGACCTCCGGCTCGGCCCAGGTGCAGGAGTGGGGCGCGCAGGCGAACGAGAATCCGCCCCGGCTGCGCACGCACGACCGGTACGGCCACCGGATCGACGAGGTGGAGTTCCACCCGGCCTGGCACCGGCTGCTCGGCAAGGGTGTCTCGGCCGGTCTGACGGCGGCCTGGGGCCGGCCCGCCGGGCATCTGCGGCGGGCCGCCGCCTTCGTGGTGTGGACGCAGGTCGAGGCCGGCAACGGCTGCCCGCTGTCCATGACGCACGCGGCCGTGCCCGCCCTGCGCGCGGACCCGGACCTGGCCGCCGAGTGGGAGCCGCGGCTGACGTCCATGGTCTACGACCGTGAGCTGCGGCCCGCGCACCAGAAGGCCGGGGCCTTGTTCGGGATGGCCATGACGGAGAAGCAGGGCGGCAGCGACGTCCGGGCGAACACCACCTCCGCGCGGCCGCTCGGCCGGGACGGCGCCTACGAGCTGACCGGGCACAAGTGGTTCTGCTCGGCGCCCATGTCCGACGGTTTCCTGGTGCTGGCGCAGGCTCCGGACGGGCTGACCTGCTTCCTGGTGCCGCGGGTGCTGCCGGACGGCTCGCGCAACGTGTTCCGGATCCAGCGTCTGAAGGACAAGCTCGGCAACCGGTCGAACGCCTCGGCCGAGGTCGAGTTCGAGGGGACCTGGGCGCGCCGGGTGGGCGAGGAGGGACGCGGGGTGCGCACCATCATCGAGATGGTGGCGGCGACCCGGCTGGACTGTGTGCTCGGCTCCGCCGGGCTGATGCGGCAGGCGGTGGCCCAGGCCGTGCACCACTGCGCCCACCGCGAGGCGTTCGGCGGCAGGCTCGTCGACAAGCCGCTGATGCGCAACGTCCTCGCCGATCTGGCGATCGAGTCCGAGGCGGCCACCACGCTGGCGCTGCGCCTCGCGGCGGCCTGCGACGACGGAGGCGAGCAGGAGCGGACCCTGCTGCGGATCGCGGTGCCGGCCGCCAAGTACTGGGTGACCAAGCGGTGCCCCGCGGTCGCGGTGGAGGCGGCGGAGTGCCTGGGCGGCAACGGTTACGTCGAGGAGTCCGGGATGCCGCGGCTGGTGCGCGAGTCGCCGCTGAACTCGATCTGGGAGGGCGCGGGCAACGTCCAGGCGCTCGACGTGCTGCGGGCGCTGCGGCGGGAGCCGGGGGCGCTCGACGCCTATCTGCGGGAGGTCGGGCAGGCGCGCGGCGCCGATCACCGGCTGGACGCGGCGATCAAGAACCTGCTGACCGAACTGGCCGACCTGGAGGGCGTGGAGGGCCGGGCGCGGCGTCTGGCGGAGCGGCTCGCGCTGGTGCTCCAGGGGTCGCTGCTGGTCCGTTTCGCGCCGCCGCAGGTCGCCGACGCCTTCTGCGCGGCCCGGCTGGGCGGTGACGGGGGCGCCGCCTTCGGGACGCTGCCGCACACGCTCGATCTGGCGGCGGTGGTGGAGCGGGCCCGGCCGGAGCACGACCCGGCGTCCTGACCCGTCCGCGGGAAGCGGAGGTGGTGCTGCGCCGACACGGCACCACCCCCGCCGCACTGGCCCGTTCGAGCCACTGAACGCCGCTCGGGACGGCGCGGCACAAGTTTCGGTCAGGGCCGGGCCGTCCACCAGGGTTGCAGGGGGTTGCAACTTGCTGGTGACTGTGTGCGGACTGTGCGCACACCCCCGGGGCAGACGGCACTATGAGACAGACGGTCAAAAAGGCAACTACGGGGGGCGCACGCGTATGGACGTCACGCACCTGGCCGCTGTGGACACCACGCGTGCGGCCCGGGTCCTCAGCGAGGTCCGTTCCGCCCGGCTGTCCGGGCGGCGCGCTCCCGTCCCGCCGCGCCCCGTGATCGAGCAGTCCTGGGAGCGCATGCTGCGCAGCGGCGTCGATCCCGAGCGTGACGTCCGGGCCGATCCGCTCTCCCGCGAGGAGGTGCAGCGGCGCCGTGAGTCGTCGGCGCTGCGGCATGTGCTGCCGGTGCTGCGCCAGGGCCTGCTGGCCGCGGCGGACGTCGCCCACCACATCATGGTCGTGGCCGACGAGGACGGCCGGGTGCTGTGGCGCGAGGGCAGCCCGCCGGTGCTGCGCCGGGCGGACGTGCTCGGCTTCGAGCTGGGCGCGGACTGGCGGGAAAGCGTGGTCGGCACCAACGGTCTGGGCACTCCGGCGGTGGTGCGCCGGCCCGTACAGGTCTTCGCCTCCGAGCACTTCGTGCGCTCCCAGGCCGGCTGGACGTGCGCCGGCGCCCCGCTGACGGATCCGCGGGACGGGCGGCTGCTGGGCGTGGTGGACGTCAGCGGGCCGCTGGAGACGATGCATCCGGCCACGCTCTCCTGGGTCGACTCGGTGGCCAGGCTCGCCGAGGCGCGGCTGCGGGAGATGCACCTGGAGTCGCTGGAGCGGCTGCGCGCGGTGGCGGCGCCGGTGCTGGCCCGGCTCGGCGGCCGCGCCCTGGCCGTCGACGCGGACGGCTGGACGGCCGCGGTGAGCGGCATGCCGTACACGCGGCGCGTGGCCCTGCCGAAGTCGCTGTCGGCCGGCCTGAGATGGCTGCCGGCGCTCGGGCTGTGCGCGGTGGAGCCGCTGGCCGGGGGCTGGCTGCTGCGGCCTGCGGCCGACGAGCCGGTGCCGCGCGGCAGGACCCGGATCGTGCTGGACCTCAGACAGGCGCGCCGCTGGTCGGTGGAGGTGGCCGGCGCGGCGGGCTCCTGGACCCGGGAACTGAGCCCGCGGCACGCGGAGTTGCTGTACCTGCTGGCCGTGCACCGCTCGGGCCGCAGCGCCTCGGGCCTGGCGGCGGACGTGTTCGGCGACCCGGACCGTACGGTGACGGTGCGTGCCGAGATGTCCCGGGTACGGCGGTATCTGGGGGCGTTCCTGGAGCACCGGCCGTACCGCTTCGCCGAGGACGCGGAGGTCGAGGTGCTGCTGCCGGACGACCCCGGTGAGCTGCTGCCGCACTCGGCCGCGCCGGCGGTGACGCGGCTGCGCCGGCCCCCGGTGGCGCCCTGACATCGACGCGCGGCGGCGCCCCGGGACGGACGCGCCGTGGCGCCCTGAGGTTCACGCACCGTGGCGCCCGGGCCGCCCCGAGGGGTGCGTCTTTCGCATATTTGCGGGGTCTTCGTCCGCCACCCCCTCTCCCTGCCGTAGCATCCCTGTACGGGCCACCCCACCTGCCCTTCCGTCAACGTACGGATCACAAGGCGCAGTTGGTCCGCCTCGGGAGGACGTTATGAAGCATCGCGGCAGACACCGGCGGCGCAGGCGGGGAAGGGCGCTGCGCGCGACCCTGGCCGGGACGGCCCTCGCGCTCACCGCCGCCGCCACCATGATCAGCGCCTCGCAGGCCACCGTCGCCGACGACCCCGGAGCCCTGCGGCCGGTCGGGGCCGAGACGGGACGGCTGCCGCTGGCCGAGCAGCGGGTGCCCGGGCCGTGGCTGGACCGGCTGGCCTCGGAGATGGGCCGGCCCGTCGGCGTCGGCGCGGTGCTGGAGGGCGCCGACCTCCCGTTGCGGAACGCGGCGGACTGCGCGGGCCCCGACCGGCACGGCCTGCCGGTCGAGCCGGCCGCCACGCGCGCCTACTGCTTCGGCGCCTCCGACACCCGGGGCTGGCGGCCCGGCGCGGTCACCACCTCGGGCGACGCGGACGACGACGGCCGCTGGGCAGGGAACCGCGTGATCCTGTCCGGCTGGAGCCGCGGCGGCGCCGAGGGCGGCTCCCTCGACGGACCGGACCCCGAGCGGGGCCTGGCCAAGGTCGCCTTCGTCGACGCGAACGACCCCGCCCGGGCGCGCTACGCCTGGGCCCTGCTCGCCGTCCCGGTGGACGGCGGACGGGACTACCGGGGCCTGGTCTCCCCGCTGTCCGGCATGGTCTGGTACCAGGACAAGCTGCTGGTGACGACCCGCGAAGGCGACCGGGACGCGCTGTACGTGTACGACCTGGACCGCATCCAGCGCGCCACCGTCGAGGCCGACGCGGTCGGCCGGGTCCGGGGCGGCTGGGCGGCGCACGGCTCCCGGTACGTGCTGCCCGCCGTCGGCTCCTACACCCTGCCCCGCGGCGAGGCGCCGCGCCCGGCCACCGTGTCCCTGGACCGCAGCACGGCCCCGGACAGCCTGGTCGCGAGCGAGTGGGTGCCGGCGGACGGCGACCGCCCGACCCGGCTGTGGCGCTACGCGCTCAGCCGTGACCCGGCCCGCTCCGGTCTGCTCAGCACCGACTCCGCGGGGCGTGCGGAGCCGGTCGAGGCGTACGAGACGAAGACGGCCGACGTGCGGGGCGTGCTGGCGTACCGCTCGGCCTGGTACCTGGACCGCGCGGCGGGTTCCCCGGGCGGGCACGGGACGCTGTGGCGCCAGGACGTGGACGGCGCCCGGGCGACGGAGTGCGGGACGGACGAGACGCGGCACTGCTGGAGCGGGGGTTCGGGTTCGCTCTCCTACTGGGAGGAGACCGGTGAGGTGTGGTCGCAGTCGGGCCGGATGCTGTTCGCGCTGCCGCTGACCTCCGTCGACCGGGCACTGGGCCGATCGACAGACGAGTAGGCCGGATGGTTTTCTGGCCCGCATGACGACCATCGCCGTGACCACCTGGTCCCTGGAGCAGACCGCGCCGACCGATCTCCTGCCGGCCGCCGCGCCGGAGGGGGACGTGCGGATCGTCCGCTCCGAGGTGCCCTCCCCCGAGTTCAGCCGTTTCCTGTACGCCTCGGTGGGCGGCGACATCCGCTGGACCGACCGGCTGAGCTGGCCGTACGCCCGCTGGCGCGAGCACCTGGAGCGGCCGGGCGTGGAGACGTGGGTGGCGTACGACCGGGGCACGCCCGCCGGGTACGTGGAGCTGGAGGCGCAGGACGACGCGGTCGTGGAGATCGTCTACTTCGGGCTGCTGCCGGCCTTCCGCGGCCGGCGCATCGGCGGGCACCTGCTGTCCTACGGCACCGCCCGGGCCTGGGACCTCGCCGACCGCTGGGCGGGGCTGTCCCCGACGAAGCGGGTCTGGCTGCACACCTGCAGCAAGGACGGGGAGCACGCGATGGACAACTACCAGCGCCGTGGCTTCAAGCTGTTCGACACCAAGGTCGAGGAGGAAGCGGAGGTTTCCGCTCCAGGACCGTGGCCTGGGGCGTTCCCCGCCTGACCTGGCCAGACGCCCCCACGCGGCCCGATGTGACCAAGGACACCCTTGTCTTGCTCTGCGAGACAAGGGTGTCCGCATCTTGGACAATGCTGGACTGTGTCCAGATCGCCGTGACACGCTTCCGTCATGTCTGGAACTGGAATCGCCTTGGTGAGTCGACGGCACGTCGACCTCGGCCGCATGTCCAGCGCCATCTGTCCGGCGCACTGAGAGCACTCAGCACGCGCCCGACATCCCCCTTTCTCGTCTCGTTCCCGCGCAATGACGCGCACGTATGCCCATGCGCCCGCGCGCGCAGGTCAGAGCCGCTTTCCCGCCTGTCCCGAAGGACGTATCAACCATGGCCGCCACCCCGCAGAAGCCTGCCGCCGCGACTCCACGCCGCAAGGTGAGCCGTCACCGCGGTGAGGGCCAGTGGGCCGCGGGGCACTTCACCCCGCTGAACGGCAACGAACAGTTCAAGAAGGACGACGACGGTCTCAATGTGCGGACACGCATTGAGACGATCTACTCCAAGCGGGGCTTCGACTCGATCGACCCGAACGACCTGCGCGGCCGGATGCGCTGGTGGGGTCTGTACACCCAGCGCAAGCCCGGGATCGACGGCGGCAAGACCGCGATCCTGGAGCCGGAGGAGCTGGACGACGAGTACTTCATGCTGCGGGTGCGCATCGACGGCGGGGCGCTGACCACGCGGCAGCTGCGGGTCATCGGTGAGGTGTCGCAGGAGTTCGCGCGCGGGACGGCCGACATCACCGACCGGCAGAACGTCCAGTACCACTGGATCCGGATCGAGGACGTGCCCGAGATCTGGAACCGCCTGGAGGGCGTGGGCCTGTCCACGGTCACGGCCTGCGGTGACACCCCGCGTGTGATGATCGGCTCCCCGGTGGCGGGCATCGCCGAGGACGAGATCATCGACGCCACCCCGGCCCTGGAGGAGATGAAGCGCCGGGTGCTGAACAACCCGGCGTACTCGAACCTCCCCCGGAAGTTCAAGACGGCCATCTCCGGCTCGCCGCTGCTGGACGTCGTGCACGAGATCAACGACGTCGCGTTCGTCGGCGTGACCCACCCCGAGCACGGCCCCGGCTTCGACGTGTGGGTCGGCGGCGGCCTGTCCACCAACCCCAAGCTGGGGGTGCGGCTGGGCACCTGGGTCTCGATCGACGACGTCCCGGACGTCTACGAGGGCGTCATCTCGATCTTCCGCGACTACGGCTACCGCCGGCTGCGCAACCGCGCCCGGCTGAAGTTCCTCGTCGCCGACTGGGGCGCGGAGAAGTTCCGCCAGGTGCTGGAGGACGAGTACCTCAAGCGCAAGCTGACCGACGGGCCCGCCCCGGAGCAGCCGTCGCAGCAGTGGCGCGACCACATCGGTGTGCACCGGCAGAAGGACGGCCGCTTCTACGTCGGCTTCGCCCCGCGCGTGGGACGCGTCGACGGCGCGACGCTCACGAAGATCGCCGACCTCGCCGAGGCCCACGGCTCGGGCCGGGTGCGCACCACCGTCGAGCAGAAGATGATCGTCCTCGACGTCGAGCAGGACCGGGTCGACTCGCTCGTGGAGGGTCTGGAGGCGCTCGACCTGACCGCCCGGCCGTCCACCTTCCGGCGCGGCACCATGGCCTGCACCGGCATCGAGTTCTGCAAGCTGGCCATCGTCGAGACCAAGCAGCGCGGCGCGCAGCTCATCGACGAACTGGAGCGCCGTCTGCCGGAGTTCGACGAGCCGCTCACCATCAACCTCAACGGCTGCCCGAACGCCTGCGCCCGTATCCAGGTCGCGGACATCGGTCTCAAGGGCCAGCTGGTCCTGAACGACCAGGGCGAGCAGGTCGAGGGCTACCAGGTGCACCTGGGCGGCGCGCTCGGCCTGGAGGCCGGATTCGGCCGCAAGGTGCGCGGCCTGAAGGTCACCTCCGACGAGCTGCCGGACTACATCGAGCGCGTCCTGAAGCGGTTCCAGGCCGAGCGCGAGGACGGCGAGCGGTTCGCCGCCTGGGCGGCCCGGGCCGGCGAGGAGGCCCTGTCGTGAGCGAGCGGATGGCCCCGTTCTACTGCCCGTACTGCGGTGACGAGGACCTGCGGCCGAGCGAGGAAGGGCACGGCGCGTGGGAATGCGCGGCGTGCAGCCGGGCCTTTCAGCTGAAGTTCCTGGGCCTGCTGGCCCGGGGGCAGAAGCGATCCGACTCCGGAGGGGCACAGATATGACGACCGCTCAGGAAGAGCGCACCGCCGAGGACTTGAAGGCACTCGCCGAGCAGGCGGGCCGCGACCTGGAGGACGCCTCCGCGCTGGAGATCCTGCAGTGGGCGGCCGAGACGTTCGGCAAGCGCTTCTGCGTGACCTCCTCGATGGAGGACGCGGTGGTCGCCCACCTCGCCTCCCGCGCGATGCCCGGCGTCGACGTCGTCTTCCTCGACACCGGCTACCACTTCGAGGAGACCATCGGCACCCGCGACGCGGTCGACGCCGTGATGGACGTCAACGTCATCACGCTCACCCCGCGGCAGACGGTCGCCGAGCAGGACGCCGAGTACGGCCCCAGGCTCCACGACCGCGACCCGGACCTGTGCTGCAAGCTGCGCAAGGTCCGGCCGCTGGAGGAGGGCCTCAAGGGCTACCAGGCGTGGGCGACCGGTCTGCGCCGTGACGAGTCCCCGACCCGGGCGAACACCCCGGTGGTCGGCTGGGACGAGAAGCGGCAGAAGGTCAAGATCTCCCCGATCGCCCGCTGGACCCAGGACGACGTGGACGCCTACGTCACCGAGCACGGCGTGCTGACCAACCCGCTGCTGATGGACGGCTACGCCTCCGTCGGCTGCGCCCCCTGCACCCGCCGGGTCCTGGAGGGCGAGGACGCCCGGGCCGGCCGCTGGGCAGGCCGGGCCAAGACCGAGTGCGGGCTGCACGGATGACGGCGCCTCAGACGACTCAGACGACTCAGACCATTCAGGAGACTCACGTGACGACCGGAGCCACCGTCTGGCTCACGGGTCTGCCGAGTGCGGGCAAGACCACCATCGCCCACGAACTGGCCGGCCGGCTGCGCGAGCAGGGCCGCCGGGTCGAGGTCCTCGACGGCGACGAGATCCGCGAGTTCCTCTCGGCGGGCCTCGGCTTCAGCCGCGAGGACCGGCACACCAACGTGCAGCGCATCGGCTTCGTCGCCGAACTGCTCGCACGCAACGGCGTGCTGGCCCTCGTCCCGGTGATCGCGCCCTACCAGCACAGCCGCGAGGCGGTGCGCAAGCGCCACCAGGCGGGCGGCACGGCGTATGTCGAGGTGCACGTGGCCACGCCGGTCGAGGTCTGCAGCGAGCGGGACGTGAAGGGCCTGTACGCGAAGCAGGCCGCGGGCGAGCTGACCGGACTCACCGGGGTCGACGACCCGTACGAGGAGCCCGCCTCGCCCGATCTGCGGATCGAGTCGCAGAACCAGACCGTGCAGGAGTCCGCGGCGTCGGTGTACGCCCTGCTGACCGAAAGGGGACTGGCATGACGACGACCGTCGCCACCGTGTCCGAGGGGACCGGCAGCCCGTACGCGCTGTCGCACCTCGACGCCCTCGAGTCCGAGGCGGTGCACATCTTCCGCGAGGTGGCGGGCGAGTTCGAGCGGCCGGTGATCCTCTTCTCCGGCGGCAAGGACTCCATCGTCATGCTGCACCTGGCGCTGAAGGCGTTCCGCCCGGCGGCGGTGCCGTTCTCGCTGCTGCACGTCGACACCGGGCACAACTTCCCCGAGGTCCTCGACTACCGGGACCGCACGGTCGCCCGGCACGGACTGCGGCTGCACGTGGCCTCCGTGCAGGACTACATCGACCGCGGTGTGCTCAAGGAGCGCCCGGACGGCACCCGCAACCCGCTGCAGACGCTGCCGCTGACCGAGAAGATCCAGGCGGAGAAGTTCGACGCCGTCTTCGGCGGCGGGCGCCGCGACGAGGAGAAGGCCCGGGCCAAGGAGCGGGTGTTCTCGCTGCGCGACGAGTTCTCGCAGTGGGACCCGCGCCGCCAGCGCCCCGAGCTGTGGAACCTGTACAACGGCCGCCACGCGCCCGGCGAGCACGTGCGCGTCTTCCCGCTGTCCAACTGGACCGAGCTGGACGTGTGGCAGTACATCGCCCGCGAGGGCATCGAGCTGCCGGAGATCTACTACGCGCACGAGCGCGAGGTGTTCCGGCGCGGCGGCATGTGGCTGACCGCCGGCGAGTGGGGCGGGCCGAAGGACGGCGAGACCGTCGAGAAGCGGCTGGTGCGCTACCGGACCGTCGGTGACATGTCCTGCACCGGCGCGGTGGACTCCGAGGCCGACACGATCGAGAAGGTGATCGTGGAGATCGCCGCCTCCCGGCTCACCGAGCGCGGCGCCACCCGCGCCGACGACAAGATGTCCGAGGCCGCGATGGAAGACCGCAAGCGCGAGGGGTACTTCTAGAGATGAGCACGATCACGACCGAGGAGCTCTCGGCCACCACCCTGCTGCGGTTCGCCACCGCCGGTTCCGTCGACGACGGCAAGTCCACCCTGGTGGGCCGGCTGCTGCACGACTCCAAGTCGGTCCTCACCGACCAGCTGGAGGCCGTGGAGCGCGCCTCCGCGAGCCGGGGCCAGGAGGCGCCGGACCTCGCGCTGCTGACGGACGGCCTGCGCGCCGAGCGGGAACAGGGCATCACCATCGACGTGGCCTACCGCTACTTCGCCACGCCCCGGCGGCGGTTCATCCTCGCCGACACCCCCGGGCACGTGCAGTACACGCGGAACATGGTCACCGGCGCCTCCACCGCCGAGCTGACGGTGATCCTGGTCGACGCCCGCAACGGCGTCGTCGAGCAGACCCGCCGGCACGCCGCCATCGCCGCGCTGCTGCGCGTGCCGCACGTGGTCCTCGCGGTCAACAAGATGGACCTCGTCGGCTACGAGGAGAAGGTGTTCGCGGCCATCGCCGAGGAGTTCACGGCGTACGCGACCGAGCTGGGCGTGCCCGAGGTCACCGCCATCCCGATCTCGGCGCTGGTCGGCGACAACGTGGTGGACCCGTCCTCGCACATGGACTGGTACGGCGGCCCGACCGTGCTGGAGCACCTGGAGACGGTGCCGGTCAGCCACGACCTGAGCCACTGCCACGCCCGGCTGCCCGTGCAGTACGTGATCCGGCCGCAGAGCGCGGACCACCCGGACTACCGGGGCTACGCCGGGCAGATCGCGGCCGGTTCGTTCCGCGTGGGCGAGCAGGTCACCGTGCTGCCGTCGGGCCGCTCCACGAAGATCTCCGGCATCGACCTGCTCGGCGAGCCGGTCGACGTCGCCTGGACCACCCAGTCGGTGACCCTCCTGCTGGAGGACGACATCGACATCTCGCGCGGCGACCTGATCGTGCCCAGCAAGGACGCGCCGCCCACCACCCAGGACATCGAGGCGACCGTCTGCCACGTCGCGGACGCCCCGCTGACCGTCGGCCACCGGGTGCTGCTCAAGCACGGCACGCGCACGGTCAAGGCGATCGTCAAGGACATCCCGTCCCGGCTCACGCTGGACGACCTGTCCCTGCACCCGCACCCGGGACAGCTCGTCGCCAACGACATCGGCCGGGTCAAGATCCGTACCGCCGAGCCGCTGCCGGTCGACTCCTACGCCGACTCGCGGCGCACCGGCTCGTTCATCCTGATCGACCCGAACGACGGCACGACCCTGACCGCGGGCATGGTCGGCGAGTCCTTCGCCGCCCCAGAGCCGGTCAAGGACGAGTCCGAGGACGACGGGTGGGACTTCTGACATGACCTCCCCCGACTTCTACTCCACGTTCGCGAAGGAGGGCGGCCGCGTCGGCAGCGGTGCGCTCGGCAGCGGACAGGGCGGAGTGGCGCGATGTGTGTGCTGACGTACGCGCACTGCCTGCGCGCCCTCACCCCCCACCGCCGTAGACGAAAACCTGCCGACCTCCCGGCCACGACCTGAAAGACCGTGACCGCCGGGCCTCCGAGAGGAACACCTCCCGTGCCTGCTACATCCGTTCTGCGCCGCAGCCTCGCGGTCGCCGCCGCGTTCCCCCTGCTCACTCTGGCCGCCTGCGGCTACGGTTCCGAGGCCGAGGACGACGGCGCCGCCAAGGTCGCCGCCGGGGCGAAGAAGATCGACGGTCTCGACGCCGTGAAGATCGGCTACTTCGGCAACCTGACCCACGGCACCGCGCTGGTGGGCCTGGAGAAGGGATTCTTCCAGAAGGAGCTCGGCGCGACCAAGGTCGAGCCGGCCGTCTTCAACGCCGGCCCCTCGGAGATCGAGGCGCTCAACTCCGGCTCCATCGACATCGGCTGGATCGGCCCCTCCCCCGCCATCAACGGCTACACCAAGTCCGGCGGCAAGAACCTGCGCATCATCGGCGGTTCGGCGTCCGGCGGCGTGAAGCTCGTGGTGAACCCGGACAAGATCAAGTCCCTGAAGGACGTCAAGGGCAAGCGGATCGCGACCCCGCAGCTGGGCAACACGCAGGACGTGGCGTTCCTCAACTGGGCCGCGGAGCAGGGCTGGAAGGTCGACCCGCAGAGCGGCAAGGGCGACGTCACGGTCGTCCGCAGCGACAACAAGGTCACCCCCGACGCCTTCAAGGCCGGGTCGATCGACGGCGCGTGGGTGCCGGAGCCGACCGCGTCGAAGCTGGTCGCCGAGGGCGGCAAGGAGCTGCTCGACGAGGCGACGCTGTGGCCGGACAAGAAGTTCGTGATCACGAACATCATCGTGCGGCAGGAGTTCCTGAAGAAGCACCCGAAGGTCGTCGAGGCCGTGCTCAAGGCCTCGGTCACCACCAACAAGTGGATCAACGCCAACCCGGACGCGGCCAAGGAGGCGGCGAACAAGCTCCTGGAGAAGGAGACCGGCAAGGCGCTGCCCGCCGAGGTGCTGGACCCGGCGTGGAAGTCGATCCGGTTCACCGACGACCCGCTGGCCTCCACGCTCAACACCGAGGCGGAGCACGCCGTGAAGGCGGGGCTGCTGGAGAAGCCGAACCTGCAGGGCATCTACGACCTCGCGCCGCTGAACGAGGTCCTCAAGGCCGAGGGCGCGCCCGCGGTCGACGACGCCGGTCTCGGCGTCAAGTAAGCCCGCAACCCGATCCGTTCCCAGGAGGTGACGACCATGGCCACGACCCTCGCCAAGGCCGCCGACGGCACCGAGACGGCCACGCACGCCGCTCGCATCGAGCACGTCTCGAAGTCGTTCGCGGGCCCCGCCGGGCAGCAGCTCGTCCTGGACGACATCACTCTCGATGTCGCGCCCGGAGAGTTCGTCACCCTCCTGGGGGCCTCGGGCTGCGGCAAGTCCACGCTGCTCAACCTGGTGGCGGGCCTGGACCGGCCCAGCGCCGGCGAGATCAGCACGGACGGCCGCCCGGCGCTGATGTTCCAGGAGCACGCGCTGTTCCCGTGGCTGACCGCGGGCAAGAACATCGAACTCGCCCTGAAGCTGCGGGGCGTGCCCAAGGCCGAGCGCCGCGACCGGGCGGAGCAGCTGCTGGAGCTGGTGCGGCTGAACGGCGCCCACGGCAAGCGGGTGCACGAGCTGTCGGGCGGTATGCGCCAGCGGGTCGCGCTGGCCCGGGCGCTCGCCCAGGAGAGCCGGCTGCTGCTGATGGACGAGCCGTTCGCGGCGCTGGACGCCATCACGCGGGACGTGCTGCACGACGAGCTGACCCGCATCTGGCGCGAGACGCAGGTCTCCGTCCTGTTCGTCACGCACAACGTGCGCGAGGCGGTCCGGCTGGCGCAGCGCGTGGTGCTGCTGTCCTCCCGTCCGGGGCGCATCGCGCGCGAGTGGACGGTGGGCATCCCGCATCCGCGCCGTATCGAGGACACCGCCGTCGCGGAGCTGTCCGTCGAGATCACCGAAGAACTGCGTGGGGAGATCCGCCGTCATGGCCAGCACTGACTCGACGACGACCGTCGACAAGGACGGCACCGATCTCGCCGGTCTCGAGGCGGGCCTCGACGCGCTGGAGACACGGCAGACCAGCCGCAAGCCGTTCCGGCAGACCTTCACCGAGAAGATCCTGCCGCCGGTGCTCGCCGTCGCGCTGGTGCTGGCGGTGTGGCAGGCCCTCGTCTCGTTCAAGATCGTCGACGACCCGACGAAGCTGCCCTCGCCGTCGGCCGTCTGGGACGTCGTCCACTCGGCGTGGCTGCAGGGCGAGTTGCTCGGCTACATCTGGACCAGCGTCTCGCGCGGCCTGCTCGGCTTCTGCTTCGCGCTGGCCATCGGCACGCCGCTGGGCCTGATCGTGGCCCGGGTGAAGTTCGTCCGCGCGGCGATCGGCCCGATCCTGTCGGGTCTGCAGTCCCTGCCGTCGGTCGCCTGGGTGCCGCCGGCGGTGATCTGGCTGGGCCTGAACAACTCGATGATGTACGCGGTGATCCTGCTGGGCGCGGTGCCGTCCATCGCCAACGGCCTGGTGTCGGGCGTGGACCAGGTGCCGCCGCTGTTCCTGCGCGCGGGCCGCACGCTGGGGGCGACGGGTCTGAAGGGCACCTGGCACATCGTGCTGCCCGCCGCCCTGCCCGGTTACGTGGCCGGTCTGAAGCAGGGCTGGGCCTTCTCCTGGCGTTCCCTGATGGCCGCCGAGATCATCGCGTCCTTCCCCGACCTCGGCGTGGGCCTGGGCCAGTTGCTGGAGAACGGCCGCAACGCCAGCGACATGGCCATGGTCTTCGAGGCGATCCTGCTCATCCTGATCGTCGGCATCGCGATCGACCTGCTGATCTTCAGCCCGCTGGAGCGGTGGGTGCTGCGCAGCCGCGGCCTGCTGGTGAAGAGCTGAGTGACATGACGAACAAGCCCGTTCTCCTCGTCATCGCCCACGGCAGCCGCGATCCGCGGCACGCCGCGACGGTGCACGCCCTGGTGCGCCGGGTGCGCTGCCTGCGCCCCGACGTCCGGGTGGAGACCGGGTTCCTGGACTTCAACGTGCCGTCGGTACAGGGCGTGCTGGAGTCCCTGGCGGTGCAGGGCGTCCGTGACGTGGTCGCCCTGCCGCTGCTGCTCACCCGCGCCTTCCACGCGAAGGCCGACATCCCGGCGGTCCTCGCGGACGCGCCCCCGCAGCTGCGCATCCGCCAGGCGGAGGTCCTGGGCCCCTCGCCCCTGCTGCTGGCGGCCCTGGAGCGACGTCTGTACGAGGCGGGTCTGACCCCTGCCGACAAGTCCTCGACCGGGGTCGTGCTGGCCTCGGCGGGGTCCACCGACCCGGAGGCGATCGCAGTGATCGCAGCAATCGCGCGGGAGTGGCGGCACACCGGTTGGTGCGCCGTGCGGCCTGCGTTCGCCTCCGCTGGTTCTCCCGCGGGGTTCCCTCGCACGGAGGACGCCGTCCGCGAACTCCGCGCCCTCGGCTGCGCCCGGGTGGCCGTCGCCCCCTATGTGCTGGCCCCCGGCTTCCTCCCCGACCGCATCGCCCGGGGCGCGGCGCAGGCGGACGTCCTGGCGGACGTCCTGGGCGCGGCGCCGGAGGTGGCGCGGGTGGTGCTGGAGCGGTACGAGGCGGCCCGGATGCCGGCACTGGCGGCCGTGAGCGCCTGACGCCCCATCGCCGTCACGCGGGCCACGACGCCGGTTCGGGCTGCAGGGCGAAGGAGTACGGGGCCCAGGGGCCGCTGACCTCCACGCGGAGGCCGGGGGTGGCGCGGGCCGCTGCCAGCACGCCCGTGCGGAAGGCGTCGACGCGGTCCCGGGGGACGAGGTAGGCGTCGTTGCCCATGTTGGTGCCCGGTGCGGAGCCCGCCAGGCTGCCGCGTTCGGGAGTGTGGGCGACGCGGTCGACGGCGAGGGCGCCGGCCGTTTCGGTGAGGTGGGCGGCGGCCTGGGCGAGGGTGTGCCAGGCCTCCTCGTTCCTGCGCTGTCTGCGGCGGCGGATCGCCTGGTAGGCGCGTCCCACCCCGAGGCCGGTGGCGGTGTCCCGGCCCGGTTCGGGGGCGGCCTCGGGCGGGGTGACGTCCGGGGTGGCGTAGATCTTGACGCCGAGTTCGACGTGGCCGGTGAGGCGGTCCAGCAGGGACAGGAAGTAGGCGCGGCGGGTGTCGAGGGCCTCGCGGGCGGCGGCCTCGTCGCGGTAGACGGTGGCGAGGCGCAGCGGCAGGACGGCGGCGCCGGAGGCGGCCAGGGCGGACACCACGGCGTGGTGGGAGCGGACCGTGGACTCCATCCAGTCCAGGTCGTCGAGGTGGGCCCGCAGCGGCGCGTCGTCGTAGTCGCCGGGCGGGACGTGGCCGACGGCGAAGGCCAGGGGGCCGGTGGCGGTCGCGGGGTCGACGAGGCGGATCGCTTCCCCGGCGACGCCGCGCAGGTGTGCGGCCGCCGCGGTGGCCTCGGGGGTGCGGCGCAGGACCGCGTAGGCGTAGACGAGCTGGGTGTCGGTCATGGATCCGGGCTCCTGTCGCTGGCCGTGCGTTTCCTCTCGCGAGACTCCGTTCTCGTGCCGTCCGTCCGACGGTAGGTACGCGGGTGGCGGCCGTGGTGTTCACGCGCGCACGGGCGGGATCGGCGAGAGGCCGGACCCGGAGAGCCCCCGGCCGGGCCCCGCCCCGTCCCGGAGACCGGAAGGTCACCCCGCGGGGGCCGTCAGCTCCACCAGTCTGAGCACGGTGTTCCAGTTGCGGGTGGTGGCGGTCAGCCCTCGGGTGACGCGCGGCTTCGCCAGCTGCTCGGCCAGCTTGGAGCGGCCCAGGCCGTTCGGGGCGTACAGGTACAGGGCGCGGTCGCCGAGGCGGAACTCCTCGGGGAGGAAGGCGGCCTGGTCGATCTGCCCGAAGCGGCCGGGGGTGACGGGCTCCGAGAAGTAGGTGACGTGGAGCTGCCTGGGCTCCAGCTCGGCGGCCGGGAACGGGCAGGCGTCGGCGACCGCCCGAAGATAGGCGTGGTCGCGGACGATCACGTCGACGCCGAAGCCGAAGTGCCGCTCGATGCCGTCCGCGAGCCGAGCGGCCAGGGACGCCTCGTCGCCGTGGCCGCTGGAGAACACGGCCTGGCCGCTCTGCAGATACGTACGGACGTCGTCGAGGCCGAGGCTTTCCATGAGGGCGCGCAGGTCGGCCATGGGGACCTTTCTGCTGCCGCCCACGTTGATCCCGCGCAGCAGGGCCGCGTACATGGTCGTCATCCGCTCACCATAGAGCGGCCGTCGTGCCCCGTGGGGGTGGGCACGACGGCCGCTCCGGGCGGCTGCCCGGCCCCGTAAATTACTCACCGGTCATCGCGGGGCACAACCGTCTGCTCAGGATCCACACACCCGGGGAGCCCGGAATGTCTCCCGATAGGTGTAAGGGACCACGGTCCGTGGGGGTCCTCCCCAGTGGGGAGGCGACCGGGTCCATGGGGATGAGTTCCGGCCGCGCGGCTTCACCGGGCAGCACGACGAGATGGCTTTATCCGGCCCCTACCTTCGAGACGGAAGGGGGCGGCAGGGGGCCGTCGCCGCGTCACGAGGGGGCAAGCCCGTCATGGGGAACCGAGAAGCACGGGTGCGGGGCCTCGCCGCCCGGGCCGGCGGCTGGAGCGCCCGGCACCGATGGGCCGCCGTCGGCATCTGGGTCCTGTTCGTCGTCCTGGCCACGGGGCTCGGTTCGGCGGCCGGCCGGGTCGACGTCAAGGACAGTGACCAGCTCAAGGGCGAGACGCACACCGCCGCCCGGATCATCGAGGACGCCGGGATCGACGAACCGGCCAGTGAGACGGTCCTGATCCAGGCCCGGGGGGACGGGCTGAAGGCGACGGACCCCGAGTTCCGGGACGCCGTCACCGCGGTCGTCCGGGCCGTCGGGAAGACCGGCCGGGTCACCGACGTGACCTCGCCGTACGACGCGAAGACGATCTCGAAGGACGGGCGCAGCGCGCTCGTGCAGTTCGACATGCGGGGCGAGTCCGACACGGCCGGCGAGCGGGTCGAGCCGGTGCTGGAGGCCGTCGAGGGCGTCCAGCAGGAGCACGAGGCGCTGCGGATCGAGGAGATCGGCGGCGCCAGCATGATGAAGACGTTCGACGACGCGTTCGGGGACGACTTCAAGAAGGCCGAGTACTCCGCGGTTCCGGTGGCGTTCGGCATCCTGCTGATCGCGTTCGGCGCGCTGGTCGCGGCGCTGCTGCCGGTGGCGCTGGCGCTCACCGCGATCATGGCGACGATGGGCCTGATGGCGGTCGTCAGCCATGTCATGCCGATGAGCGAGACCGCCAACTCCGTGATGCTGCTGGTCGGTATGGCGGTCGGCGTCGACTACTGCCTGTTCTACCTGCGCCGCGAGCGCGAGGAGCGCGAGGCCGGCCGGGACGCGCAGACGGCCCTGCGGATCGCCGCGGCGACCAGTGGCCGGGCGATCGTCGTCTCCGGTGTCACGGTGTGCGTGGCCATGGCGGGCATGCTCTTCACCGGGCTCGCCGAGTTCGAGGCCATGGGTCTGGCCTCGCTGATCGTCGTCGCGGTGGCGATGGTGGGGTCCGTGACCGTCCTGCCCGCGCTGCTGTCGCTGCTGGGCGAGCGCGTGGAGAAGGGCCGCATACCGTTCCTGCGCCGGCGCAAGCGGGGCACGGGCCAGGACAGCCGGTTCTGGACGGCCGTGCTGCGCCGCGTCCTGGCCCGGCCGGTGCTCTCCGTGGTGGTGGCGGCCGGTGCGCTGCTGGCCGTCGCGGCACCCGCGCTCGGCATGAAGACCCAGCAGCTCACGCTGGACCAGGAGTTCGGGGATTCGCTGCCGATCGTGCAGACGTACAACCGGCTCAACGAGGCGTTCCCGGGCGGCTCGGAGCCTGCCGAGGTGGTCGTGAAGGCGGACGACATCAACGCGCCTCAGGTGCAGTCCGCGCTCGCCGACTTCCGTGACCGGGCGATCAGTTCGGGTGCCTCGCGCGGCCCGGTGGAGATCAAGCTGCACGACGCGCAGAACGTGGCGTTCGTCTACGTGCCGCTGGTGGGCGGCTCGGACCTGGACCGGGCCGGGGAGAGTCTGGACAAGCTGCGCGACGAGGTGCGTCCGGCCACGCTGGGCAAGGTCGAGGGGGTGGAGGCGCCGATCACCGGGCAGGTGGCCGGGTCGAAGGACTTCAACGACCAGCTGGCCGGTGCCGTGGTGCCGGTGTTCGCGTTCGTGGTGGTGTTCGCCTTCGTGCTGATGCTGCTGTCGTTCCGCTCCCTGACCATCGCGGTCACCTCGATCGTGCTGAACCTGCTGTCGGTGGGCGCGGCCTACGGCATTCTCGTCGCGGTCTTCCAGCACGGCTGGGGGGCGTCCCTGGTCGGTGCCGAGGGCGTCGGCGCGATCATCACCTGGCTGCCGCTGTTCCTCTTCGTGATCCTGTTCGGCCTGTCGATGGACTACCACGTGTTCGTGGTCTCGCGGATCCGCGAGGCCCGGCTGCGGGGCCTGGAGACCAGGGACGCGATCCGGCACGGTGTGGTCACCACGGCCGGGGTGGTCACCAGCGCCGCGGTCATCATGGTCGCCGTGTTCGCCATCTTCGGCACGCTGTCCATGCAGTCCATGAAGCAGATGGGCGTCGGCCTGGCGGCGGCGGTGCTCATCGACGCGACGATCATCCGCGGGGTGCTGCTGCCGGCGGTGATGGCGCTGCTCGGCGAGCGCAACTGGTACCTGCCGAGGTGGCTGCACCGGCTGCCGGACCTCACCCACGACGAGACGCCGCAGGCGATCGCGGGACCGGCGGCTCACGACGACGAGGGCGAGCCCGTCAAGGTCTGACCGCTCCCGGCGCGCGCAGGGCCCGTCGCTCCCGCAGCGGAGCGGCGGGCCCTTCCCCGCCCCCGGCCTAGGTGATCCGGCGCACGTGCAGGACGTTCCCGTCGCAGCGCAGGATCTCCAGCTCCCGGTCCGGGCGGTCGCCGTCGAAGGAGAGCGCGAGATGACGGTCCGACACGGACCGCCAGCGGCCGGGGACGGCGCCGGGCGCGTCCCCGCGTCCGAGCGGACGGTCGACGAAGCGGCCGTCGGGCGCGAACTCCATGCCGCGGCGCCCGCGCGCCGGCGGGAACGGGTAGTCGTCCGGGCGGTACACCCGCACGTCTTCGAGGTCCTCCTCGTAGGAGTGGAACCACGAGCGGAACAGGGCCGACGGGGGCTGCTGCATGTTCCGGCCACCTCACTGCCCGGAGCCGTCCGTATTGCCGGTCTCACACCGAAGTGCCTAGGATTATCAGTGTATGGGTCCGGAGGGAACGGGCAACCGACCGCTCCGCCCCGCGTCGCCCGGCCCTCGCGGCGCGCCTCAGACGCGCGAGTTCCACGGCCGCGTGCGCGCGGCACACGCTCAGCTCACCCGAGGGGCAGTCATGTCCGACGCCCACTCCTACCTCCGTGTCACCTCCGCCGACTACAGCCGCTGGTGCGGCGCCATGGAGGTGGACCGCAGACTCCTCAGCCAGAACCCCGAGTACGCCGGGAACCGGGCCGCGATCGAGAACACCGCGTTCGCCTACGAGACGATGGAGCACATCGCCGGCCGCCCGAGCGTGGTCGACATCCCCGTCGTGGTGCACGTCGTGCACAACACACCCGAGCAGGACGTGGGCGAAGCCCAGATTCACAGTCAGATCGACGTGCTCGACAAGGACTTCCGCGCGAGCAACCCGGACGTCGACCAAGTGCCCCCGGTCTGGCGGGACCTGGTGGCCGACGTACGGCTGCAGTTCCATCTCGCCCGCACGGACCCGCTGGGCCGGCCCACGGACGGCATCACGCGGACCCGCAGCGCGACCGCGGACTGGGACACCGACGACCTGGTCAAGTTCAGCCTGAGCGGGGGCCACGACGCCTGGCCCGCCGACGTCTACCTGAACGTCTGGGTCTGCAAGCTGCGCCGCGGCCTGCTCGGCTACGCCCAGTTCCCGGGCGGCGCCGCCTCCACGGACGGTGTGGTCGTCACGCACAGCGCCTTCGGCACCACGGGCACCGCCACCGCCCCCTTCGACGGCGGCCGCACGGCCGTGCACGAGATCGGGCACTGGCTGAACCTGCGGCACATCTGGGGCGACGACGACGAGGGCTGCAGCGGCAGCGACTTCGTCTCGGACACGCCCAACCAGGCGGGCCCGAACCTCGGTTCACCCGGCTTCCCCCATGTGACGTGCAACAACGGGCCGGACGGCGACATGTTCATGAACTACATGGACTACACCGACGACGCCGCGATGTTCATGTTCACCAGGGGCCAGGCGGCACGCATGGACGCCACACTCGACAACGCCCGCCTGACCCTCACCCGCCAGGCCGTCGCGGTCTGACCACGGCCCGGGCGCGCGGCGCCACCTAGCCTCGGCGCGCCGCCAGTTCCGCCTCGATCAGGTCGGCGGCGCGGCGCGTACCGCCCTCCTGGACCGTCTGCGCCTGGATCTCCTTCAGGCGGCGCGCGACCTCCGGATCGTCGACCAGGGCGAGCGCCGCCTCGCGCAGGGCCTCGCCGGTCGCCTCCTCAGTCGCCAGACACCGGGCGACGCCGAGGCCGCGGAGCGTCTCCGCGTTGCCGAACTGGTCCGCCGCCTGCGGTACGGCGATCATCGGCGTGGCCGTCGCCAGGCCCTCCTGGCTGCCGCCCGCGCCGGCGTGCGTGACGAACAGGTCGGCCTGCCTCAGGACGGCCAGTTGCGGCACCCAGGACCGCACCTCCACGGTGGCGGGGACCTCCCCGAGCACGGCGGGGTCGACGTGCTTGCCGACCGAGAGCACCAGGTGCCAGCCAGGCAGGTCGCCGAACGCCTTCACGCACTCCCGGTAGAAGTCCGGCTGCTTGGTGAAGGCGGACCCGAGGGAGACGAGCGCGACCTTCTCCGCGCCGGCCGGCCGCTGCCAGCCGCCCTCGGAGCCGCGGTCGCCCTGGCAGGGGCCGACGAAGGAGTACACGCGCTCGTCGACCCGGTCCGCGTGCGGCTGGAGCGCCTTGGGGATCAGCACGATCGAGCGGTCGGGCCGCCCCCCGAACGCGTCGGGGTGCAGCGTGATCCCGTTCTCCTCCAGCCAGGCCCGGAAGCGGGCGTAGTAGGCGCGGCCGCGCTCGGTCTTCCTCGGCTCCGCCCACAGGGGCTCGGCGACCTCCTCCTCGTACCCCTCCCAGGCGACCATGGCCGGTGAGAGCGAGATGGCGGGCACGCCCCAGCGGTGGGCCAGGACCCGGCCCGGGTACGAGGCGATGTCGTGCAGCACCAGGTCCGGCTCGTCGCCCTCGTAGGCCGCGATCAGCTGCGGCAGGGCCTGGATCGCGTCGTCGAGGAACGGCTCCACGTTGTCCAGCAGCGTGGTCCCCCACGCCTCCGGGTCGTCGTCGGGCGAGGGCAGGGTCGACGTCCAGGGCTTCACCTCGGCGCCGGTCTGCGCGACCTTCTCCGCGAAGACCGGAGGGATGGCGTAGGTCACCCGATGACCGCGGGCCACCAGCTCGCGGATCACCTCCAGGCTGGGGTTCACGTGGCCGTGGGCGGCGATGGAGAACATGGCGATGTGCGCGCGACTGGTCATGCGCCGACCTTAAGCGAGACGAGACGTCTCGTGCAAGTAGTTGAGGATCTGCGAGGTCAGCGCGGGCCCCGGCCGGAACGGCAAGGGCAGGAAGCGGGGAGGCGGACGCCGCCGGGCGTGGTGGCTCGCCGGGCGTGGTGCGCCGGAGCCGTCAGCGCTGGTAGCGGGCGAGGACCAGGTTGCCGTCCTTCTCCAGCCGTTCGCGCAGGGCGCCGAGGCCGATCGCTCCGCTGTAGTACTCCTGCAGGGCCGGTGTCGCCACCTTGTCCTTCCACTCGGGGTAGCCCCGGACCGTCTGCGCGGGGGCGGGGCGCAGGTGGGCGGCGAGGGCCGTGCCGGTGGCCCAGCCGTGCCGGTCGGTGTGCAGGGCGGGGTCCCGCAGCGCGCGGGTGCCGGTGGGCAGCATCCAGTCGCCGAGGGCGAGACGGACCATGTTCTCCGGGCGCAGCAGGAAGCCGAGGAAGGCGGCGGCCTCCTCCTTGTGCGGGCAGTCCTCGGCGATGGAGAGGGTCTGCGGGCTGACGCCCTGGGCGAGTCCGGCGGCGCCGGCCGGGGCGGGCAGCACCTGCCAGTCGAAGCCCTCCGGGGCCTGCTGCACGATCTGCTGCCGGTAGGAGAAGCCCAGCGGCACCATGGCGTAGCGGCCGCCGAAGAAGCCGGGCAGGGTGTCGGAGCCGCCGCTGCCCAGGGTCGTGGGCGAGGCGCTGCGGTCGGTGCCCACCTGCCGGGCGATGGTGCGCGGCACGACCTGGTCGGCCGCCTCGAACCGGACCGTCACCCTGCCGTCCGCGCCGCGGTGGAAGAGCTGTCCGCCCGCCGACAGGGAGAGGTTGAGCGTGGCGGAGACGGGTTCCTTCAGCGGCCAGGCGACGCCGTACTTCCCCGGTCCGCTGAGCCGGCCGGTGATCCGGCGGAACTCGTCCCAGCTCCACGGCATTTCGGGCGTGGGGATCCGCACGCCGGACTTCCTCAGCCAGGTCGCGTTGGCGACGAGCACGCGTGGTTCCTGGAGGAACGGCACGCCGTAGACGCCGTCGCCGAAGGTCGTGGTCTGCCAACTGCGCTGCGGGATGTCCGACTTGAGTCCGGCCGGCAGCAGGCCGGTGAGGTCGGCGAGGTAGCCGCCGTGGGCGAAGTCGGCGAGGTCGTCGGAGGCGTCGTGGATGACGTCGGGTGCCTCGCCGCCCTCGAAGGCGGTGAGGAGCTGGTCGTGGACGCTGTCCCAGGAGCCCTGGACGTACTCGACGCGGACGTCCGGGTGGGTGGCGTTCCACTCGGCCACCAGCTCCCTGGTGGCCTCCACGGACTCCTGCTGCCACGCCAGGGACTGGAAGCGCAGGGTGATCCGGCCGTCGTCACGCGTGCCGCCGGAGGAGCAGCCGGCGAGGAGGAGCAGCAGGACGAGGGCCGACAGGCGGGCGCGCATCAGCTTTTCACCGCCCCGGCGAGCAGGGAGCCGGTGATGCGCCGCTGGATGAGCGCGAAGACGACGAGGGAGGGCAGGGTCGCGAGGCAGGCGGCCGCCGCGAGCGGGCCGAGGTCGGCGACACCCTCGGCGCCGATGAAGTGCGTGAGCACCACCGGCAGGGTCTGTTTCTCCGGCGTCTTGAGCAGCACGAGCGCGAAGAAGAACTCGTTCCACGCGGTGACGAAGGCGAACAGCCCGGTCGCCACGATGCCCGGCGCGAGCAGCGGCGCGGTCACCGACACCAGCGTCCGCACCCGGCCGGCGCCGTCGACCGCGGCGGCCTCCTCCAGCTCGCGCGGCACGGCCCGGACGTACCCGGCGAGCATCCACAGCGCGAACGGCAGCGCCCACACCATGTACACCAGCACCAGTCCCGGCACCGAGTCGATCAGGCGCAGGTTCTTCAGCACGAGGAACAGCGGGATGATCAGCAGCACGAACGGGAACGCCTGGCTGACCACCACCCAGCCCGTCACCGCCCTGGCCAGGCGGGTGCGCTGCCGGGCGAGGACGTAGGCCGCCGGCGTGGCGATCAGCACGGCCAGGACGGCCGCCGCGAGCGCGACGAGCAGGGAGTTGAGGGCGGCGCGCAGCAGCGGCTGCTCGGCGAAGGCCTGCCGGAAGTTGGCGAGGGTGGGGTCCTTCGGGAGCCAGGTCGGGTGCAGGCTGCCCAGCTCGCGCGGCGGCTTGAACGCGGTGGAGAGCAGCCAGATGAACGGGAGGGCCAGGAAGACCAGATACGCGAGCAGCGCCGTGTACTGGCCCACGCGGGCCGGGGTGCCGGTCCTCATGTGTCGTCACCTCCCCGCAGGCGGCCGGCGAGGAACACGGCCAGGGCGATCGAGACGACGGCGACCATGACGCAGCCCATGGCCGCCGCGTAGCCGAACTGGCCGTAGCGGAAGGCCTCTTCGTAGGCGAAGAGCATGGGCAGCCGGGTCCGGCCGCCGGGGCCGCCGCTGGTGAGCACGTAGACCAGGGCGAAGGCGTTGAAGTTCCAGATGAGGTTGAGCGCCGTGACGGCGAGGGCGACGGGCCTCAGGGCGGGCCAGGTGACCGTGCGGAAGCGGCGCCAGGCGCCCGCCCCGTCCACGGCCGCCGCCTCGTGCAGTTCGCGCGGGGTGTGCTGCAGCCCGGCGAGCAGCGCCACCGTCGTCTGGGGCATGCCCGCCCAGACGCCGACGACGATCACGGCGGGCAGCGCGGTGGTCAGCGCGCTGAGCCAGTCCCGGCCGCCGCCGAGGCCCAGGTCGCGCAGGGTCTCGTTCAGGATGCCGGCGTCGGGGTGGTAGACGAGCCGCCACATGATGCCGACGACGATCTCGGGCATGGCCCACGGGATGATCGCCAGGGCGCGGGCGAGCCGGCGCAGCCGGAGGTCCTGGTTGAGCAGCAGGGCCAGGCCGAGGGCGAGCAGGAACTGCGGCACGGTCACCCCGACCGCCCACACCAGGCCGATCCGGAACGACTCCCGGAAGAGCGTGTCGTGCATCAGGTCCCGGAAGTTGAGGGCGCCGATCCACTCGGTGGGCTCGGTGCGGCCCGACTGGGCGTCGGTGAAGGCCAGCAGGATCCCGTGGAGCAGCGGCCCGACGCTGAGGACGAGGATGGGGATCAGGGCGGGCAGCACCAGGAACCAGGCACCGTGGCCGGCGGTCCGGCGGGACCCGCCGGCTCCGCGCCGGCGGCCGGCGGGTCTCCTCGGCGGCGACGCCTCGGTCACCGATGTCACGGAATCAGCCCCTCTGCACGGCTCGGCGGGCGACGTCATGGTCGTGACAGCGGTCTGCCTCGCCAGGACACCTCGTATGCCCCCCGACCTGTGCCGATGCGACACTGACCGGAGGATGGCCGGAACCCGACGGCAGCGGTGCGGACGACGGAGGCGGACGATGGACGAGGCACGGGCACGGGACGTACTGGCGGCGGCGCGGGTGCTGCCCGGAGCGGCCCGCGAGGCACGGCTGCTCGCCCTGGGCGAGAACGCGGTGTTCGCCGCCGGTGACCTGGTCGTCAAGGTCGGCCGCGACGCCGAACTCCTCGACCGGGCGCGCCGCGAACTGGACGTCGCCGGGTGGCTCGCTCAGGCCGGGGTGCCCGCCGTGCGGGCGGCCGAGCCGAAGCCGCTGCTGGTGGACGGCCATCCGGTGACCGTGTGGCACCGGCTGCCGGATCCCGTGCGGCCCGCCGAGCCGCGGGACCTGGCCGAACTGCTGCGGGTCGTGCACGCCACGCCGCCTCCTCCCTTCGCGCTCGCGGGGCGTGATCTGCTGGGTGGCGTGGAGCGCTGGCTGCGGCTCGCCGGGGACGCGGTCGATCCGGCGGACGCGGCGTATCTGCGCGAGCGGCGGGACGCGTTCGCCGCGCAGGCCGCCGCGCTGACGCCGCATCTGCCGCCCGGGGTGATCCACGGCGACGCGCTGCCGCGCAATGTGCACGTCGGGCCGGACGGTCCGGTCCTGGTCGACCTGGAGACGGTCTCCTCGGACCTGCGCGAGCACGACCTGGTGGTGATGGCCCTCTCCCACGACCGGTACGGGCTCCCCGACGAGGCGTACGCGTCCTTCACGGAGGCGTACGGCTGGGACGTACGGGAGTGGGAGGGGTGCTCGGTGCTGCGCGGCGCGCGGGAGACCGCCAGTTGCGCGTGGGTGGCTCAGCACGCGCCCGGCAACCCGAAGGCGCTGGCCGAGTTCGAGCGGCGGGTGGCGTCCCTGCGGGAGGGGGACGAGACCGTGCGCTGGTATCCGTTCTGAGGACGGGCGGCCCGTCTCAGGCCGGTTCGTCCGCCAACTCCCGCAGCGGCCACGCCCCGTCGACGAGGGCTGTGGCATCCCCCTTGCCGCGCAGGAAGTTCTGGAAGTCCGCCGCCCACTGCGCGTACCACTCGATCTGGCGGTGGTGCAGGGCCGCCGGGCCGAGCATGGCGATCTTGGGGTGGCGCTCGGCTATCGCGCAGGCCAGACGGGCCGCCGCCAGGGCGTCGGCCAGCGCGTCGTGGGCGGAGCCGAGGACGATGCCGTACTCCGCGCAGACCGCTTCGAGGTTGCGTTTGCCGCGGCGGTAGCGGTCGACCCGGCGGTCGATGGTGTACGGGTCGATGACCGGGGCCGGGTCCACCCCGCCCAGACGGTCGCACAGGGACGGCAGGCCGTGGCGGCGCAGCTCGGCGGAGAGCAGGGTCAGGTCGAAGGCGGCGTTGTAGGCGACGACCGGCACGCCCGTCTTCCAGTAGGAGGTCAGCACGTCGGCCAGGGCGTCGGCCACCTGGTCGGCCGGCCTGCCCTCGGCGGCCGCCCGTTCGCTGCTGATGCCGTGCACCGCCACCGCGTCCTCGGGGATCGGCACCCCGGGGTCGGCCAGCCACTCCCGGCGCCCCCTCGGCTCCCCGCCCCTGACCTCGATCACGGCCGCCGTGACGATGCGCGCCTCGCGCGGATCCGTGCCCGTCGTCTCCAGGTCGAAGCCGATCAGCAGCTCCCGGTGCCAGCCCATGGGCGGGCCCCCCTTCTTGTGGTGCGTTCCCCCAGTGGTCTCCACCTTCCCACGCGCCACTGACAATCAGAGGTCCGCGTTCCGTTCGCTCCCGGTGCCGGCCCCGAACCGCCCCGTACCGGTGCACCGTTCACGACACCGGCCGCGAATCCGCCCACATCACCTCGAACTCCTCGCGGTACGTGGGGAAGAGGCCGCTTTCGTCGGGCTCGCCCGACTTGACCACCTTGCTGCCGTTGCGCAGGACGAAGACCGGTGCCTCCATGCCGCGGGTGCGGCGCAGGTAGTTCTGCACGACCGCGATGCCGTCGGCGCCGTCGCCGTCGACCAGGTACGCCGTGAAGCGGGGCGTCTCGTCGAAGACCTGGATCTCGAAGGCGCCCGGGTCGCGCAGCCGGGCCCGCACCCGGCGCATGTGCAGGATGTTCATCTCCACGGCCCGGCTGAGCTCGCCGCGTTTGATGCCGAGTTCGCGCTCGCGCCGCTTGACCGCGCTGGAGGCCGGGTTGAGGAACAGCAGCCGCACCCGGCAGCCGGACTCGGCCAGCCGGACCAGCCGGCGGCCGGAGAAGTTCTGCACAAGGAGGTTGAGGCCGATGCCGATGGCGTCGAGGCGGCGGGCGCCGCCGAAGATGTCCTCGGCCGGGAACTGCCGCATCAGCCGCACCCGGTCCGGGTGGACGGCGACGACGTCGGCGTACCGGTCGCCGACCAGGTCCTCGACCGCGTCCACGGGCAGCCGGCGCGCGGAGGGCACGTCACCGCCCGCGCCGAGCATCTCCAGCAGCCGGGCCGAGGCGCGCTCGGCCTGGTTCAGCACGGCCTCGGACAGGGCGCGGTTGCGGGAGACGACGTTGCGGGTCACCTCCAGTTCGTCCAGGGCCAGTTCGACGTCGCGGCGGTCGTCGAAGTAGGGCTCGAAGCAGGGCCAGTGCTGCACCATCAGCTCCCGCAGCTGCGGCAGCGTGAGGAAGGACAGCACGTTGTCGTCGGCCGGGTCGAGCAGATAGCCCTTGCGGCGGCTGACCTCGCGCACGGCGACCGCGCGCTGCACCCACTCCTGGCCGGCGGGCCCGGCGGCGGCCACCACCCAGTCGTCGCCGTGGACGGGTTCGTAGATGGGCCGGAGCACGGCGGCCACGACCGCGCGCAGCCGCTGTTCGACGAGGTTCAGCCAGATGTAGGCCCGGCCGGCCCGCTGGGCGCGGGTGCGCACCTCGCGCCAGGCGTCGGCGTCCCAGTCCAGTTCCGGACCGATCGAGCCCGACGCGTCCATCGGCCGTGCCAGGGACACGGCACCGGTCGGGACGTCTGCGGAGTTCCCCTCGTGACCCTCGTCACCAGGGGGCAGCTCCAGCCCTCCCGAGCCCACCCGCGCACCGCCTTCCGCTCCCCCGAGCACTCCCCTTGTCAACGATCAAGGAAGGGTACTCCGGGAGCGGTCGGCGGTGCAGCCCGATGGGCAGCATCGTTGTCAACGGCCGGGCCGCCAGTGCCCGTTCTGCCAGGCGAGCCCGTCCGGAGTGAGCGGATTCATGGCGGTGGCGTCGCGCGGGGCGAGGGAGAATCCCTGCCAGTGGACGGGCATGGGCTGCTGGTCCTCGTCGCGGGCGACGTGGTGGAAACCGATGTTCATCCAGACCACCGGGTGGCTGAGGATCTGCCCGTTCACCCACCGGTCGACGGAGGTGCCGGCGCCGGGCCCGCAGGGGCCGGGGTTGTGGCTGGCGAACCGTTCGCACGGGTTGTACTGCGTGACGTACAGATCGTGCTTGGTGAAGCCGCGGCCCGGGTACCTGGTGGTGGGCCCCGGGACGATCTCGTAGGAGCGCGCGTGTCCGTCCTTGTTCTTGCCGGTCGCGCTGACCACGCGCCACCAGCGGTAGTTCCGGATGTCCCCCGCGAGCTCCTTGGTGATCTTCGTGCGGGTCGTCCTGGTGGTCGGGGCCTGCTGCCCGCCGGTGGGCGCGGTGACGGTGGAGTCGTACTGCTCGACGCGGTTCCTCGTGGAGCCGTCGAGGGCGAAGTCGAGCCGCCAGAAGGCGTTGTGGCTGTGGCTGGTGGCCCGGGCGCTCGCGCCCTTGCCGACGGGCCGGCCGCGGCCGTCGCCGGCGTCGTAGTCGTCCCAGGACAGGCTGCCGGTGGCGCCGAGGTTCATGGTGATCGCGCCGTCGTCCTGGAAGCGCCACTCGGTCAGGTACTCGTACCAGCCGACCTGGTTCACGGTGTGGACGAGAAGGTCACGGCCCTGGGCCTGGTGGACCGTGCCCGGGGTGTCACCCTGCATGCGGTAGGCGTGGCCGCGGGAGCGGGTGGTGGTGCACAGGCCCTTGATCGTCGGGGTCTCGTTGACGGAGTCGGGCACCTTGACGGTCTTGATGGTGCCGCCGGGGCACTCGCCGGCGCCAGGTTCATCAGCCCCTGGGCGAAGTCGAAGCCGGTCAGGTCGTCGTACTCGACGCTGCCGTCGTCGTAGGGGACGTGGATCTGGCCGAGCCTGGCGCTGTGGAGGACCTTGATCGGCCGGCGTTCGCCCTTCGGCTGGTAGGAGACGTCCTCCAGGACCAGGCCCGCCTTGCCGTCGTAGCGCCGGCACATCCGCCAGGTGGTGCCGGTGGAGAGCTTCTGTTCGATGCGGTGGGCGGCGCCGCAGTAGGCGGCGGTGGGCGCGGGCGCGTTCTCCGGCCGGGCGGTGGCCGGCCCGGCGCCGGCCGTGACGCCGGCGGCGAGCGCGGCCACGGTCAGTCCCACGGCGGCCCGGGTGCGGGCCCGGCTGTCGCTGTGCACACGCATGACGAGGTGACTCCCTCGGGAGGAGCGGGATGGACGGGTGGGCGGGCCGGATCAGCGGCCGAGCGTGGCGACCTCGCGGGCACTGAGGTCGATCACCAGCGACCTGGCGTCGATCCACGGCCCGTTCTCGACCTTCGGGAAGAGCCGGACGCAGCGGTGCTCGCCGCAGTCGTCGAGGGCGGCGGGCCCGGCGCCGGGCGCGGCCCGGTACACGGCGCCGCTGAGCCGGAGCCGGTCCGGGGAGGTGAGGTCGGTGCCCGTGGCGGCTTTGTAGTCGGCGCGGAGTCCCGCGCCCAGCGGGTCGGCGATCAGGAGCGCGGCCGCCTCGGCCTTCTCGGCGGCGCTCAGCGGCGGCTGAACGCCCCGCTGGGTGCTCGTGCGCACCACGGTGCCGGTGGCGAGGTCGACGGTCCGGGTGACGAGCGTGTCGTTCCGGTAGTCGTAGGAGGTCACCTCGGCGCGGCGCGGCGCGGCCGGGTCGCCGGCCTCCCCGGAGCCGGGTTCGGCGAGGTCGACGCCGAGGCGCTGCGGGCCGCGTCCGCCGGCCACGTTCTCGCCGGACCGGAACAGCCGCCCGCTGAGGGCGATCCTCTCGGCCCGCCTCGTCTCGTCGTCGGTCAGCGGGTCACGGCCCGTGCCCCGCTCCCCCTCGGCCGCCGGCGGCTCGACCACGCCGGGGGCCACGGCGGGCGCCGTCGCGGCCTCCTGCCGGGCGGAACGCCCCGCGCCCGCGCCTGTGCCTTCGGCCCCGGCCGTGCCGGGCAGGGTCACGGCGACCAGGGCGGCCGTCGCGGCCACCGCCACGGCCGTTCCCGCCACGACCTTGCCCAGGTGGCGGTCGACTATCGTGCGCACGTCTTCCCCCTGCTCCCCCACAGCCCCGGAAGTATGTTTCGGCCCCTCTGGTTCGGCATATCTCGTATGCACTGGTCACTCGGTAGGAGGGAGATAAGCCATAGGAGGTTCCCCCACTTTCGGGGAGACTCGGGGGCCAAGGCGTCCCCACCGGCGCCGTACAGCTGAAAGAGTCGTATCCATGCAGGTCTGGCCTGGCGAGGCGTATCCACTCGGTGCCACGTACGACGGCGCCGGTACCAACTTCGCGGTCTTCACGGAGGCCGCGGACCGAGTAGAGCTGTGTCTGCTGCACGACGACGGCTCGGAGACGGCGATCGAGCTCCGCGAGAGCGACGCGTTCGTCCGGCACGCGTACCTGCCCGGCATCATGCCCGGGCAGCGGTACGGGTTCCGGGTGCACGGGCCGTACGCACCGGAGCACGGGCTGCGGTGCAATTCCGCGAAGCTGCTGCTCGATCCGTACGCGCGTGCGATCAGCGGATCCGTCCGCTGGGGTGAGGAGGTCTACGGCTACCACTTCGACGATCCCGACCGGCGCAACGATCTCGACTCGGCGCCGCACATGATGACCTCGGTCGTCGTCAACCCCTACTTCGACTGGGGCGACGACCGGCGTCCGCGCACCGAGTACCACCACACGGTGCTCTACGAGGCCCACGTCAAGGGCCTCACGATGCGCCACCCGGGGCTCCCGGAGGAGCTGCGCGGCACCTACGCGGCCCTCGCGCACCCGGCGATCATCGAGCACCTCACCGAGCTCGGCGTCACCGCGCTGGAGCTGATGCCCGTCCACCAGTTCGTGAACGATCACCGCCTGGTCGACATGGGCCTGAACAACTACTGGGGCTACAACACCATCGGCTTCTTCGCCCCGCACAACGCCTACGCGTCCTGGGGCGACCGGGGCCAGCAGGTGCTGGAGTTCAAGTCGGCGGTGAAGGCGCTGCACGAGGCCGGGATCGAGGTGATCCTCGACGTGGTCTACAACCACACGGCCGAGGGCAACCACCTGGGCCCGACCCTGTCCTTCAAGGGCCTGGACAACCCGCGCTACTACCGGCTCACCGACGACCCCCGCTACTACATGGACACGACAGGGACCGGGAACTCCCTGCTCATGCGCTCCCCGCACGTGCTCCAGCTGATCATGGACTCGCTGCGGTACTGGGTCACGGACATGCACGTCGACGGGTTCCGCTTCGACCTGGCCGCGACGCTGGCCCGGCAGTTCCACGAGGTGGACCGGCTGTCGTCGTTCTTCGACCTGGTGCAGCAGGACCCGGTCGTCTCCCAGGTGAAGCTGATCGCGGAGCCGTGGGACGTGGGCGAGGGCGGCTACCAGGTGGGGAACTTCCCGCCGCTGTGGACCGAGTGGAACGGCAAGTACCGGGACACCGTGCGGGACCTGTGGCGGGGCGAGCAGCGCACGCTCGCGGAGTTCGCCTCGCGGCTGACCGGCTCCTCCGACCTGTACCAGGACGACGGCCGCCGCCCGCTGGCCTCGATCAACTTCGTGACCTGCCACGACGGCTTCACCCTGCACGACCTGGTGTCCTACAACGACAAGCACAACGAGGCCAACGGCGAGGACAACCGCGACGGCGAGAGCCACAACCGGTCCTGGAACTGCGGCGTCGAGGGCGAGACCGACGATCCGGACGTGCTGGCGCTGCGGGCCCGGCAGATGCGGAACTTCATCGCGACGCTGATGCTGTCCCAGGGCGTGCCCATGATCAGCCACGGCGACGAGTTCGCCCGCACCCAGCGCGGCAACAACAACGCCTACTGCCAGGACAACGAGCTGGCGTGGGTGGAGTGGCCCGACGAGACGGAGGACGCCGAGGGGGGCCTGAGCAGGGAGCTGCTGGGCTTCACGCGCGCGATGGTGTGGCTGCGCCGCAACCACCCGGTCTTCCGCCGCCGGCGCTTCTTCCACGGCCGGCCCGTGGAGGGCACGCACGACGACCTGTCCGACATCGCGTGGTTCACCCCGGACGGCCGGGAGATGACCCAGCGGGACTGGGACTCGGCGCAGGCGTCGGCGCTCACCGTGTTCCTCAACGGCAACGCGATCTCGGAGCCGGGAGCGCGCGGGGAGCGCATCACGGACGACTCGTTCCTGCTGATGTTCAACGCCTCCCCCAAGCCGCTGGAATTCGTCGTCCCGGTCAACCACGGGCGGCAGTGGGAGGTCGTGGTCGACACGGCGCTGCCGGAGGGCGTGCCGTCGGACACCGGCGCGAAGGTGCAGGCCGGGGACCGGCTGACCCTCACCGACCGGAGCATGACCGTGCTCCAGCGGCCCGTGTAGCCGCAGCGCGGCCCGCGCAGGCGGTCCGCCGCGCGTCGCCCGGTGAGAGCCACTCGTCCGGGCGACGCGCGGCGCACCCGGAGGGCCCGGGGGCACGAACCGCCGCGGGACGGGTACGTACGTTTCCATGACACCTGAGCGACCTGACCCGGTGGTGCCCACGGCCACGTACCGGCTGCAGCTGCAGCCCGACTTCCCGTTCGGAGCAGCCGCGGCCGCCGTGCCGTACCTGGCCTCGCTCGGGGTCTCGCACCTGCACCTGTCCCCCGTCCTGGAGGCGGTGCCCGGCTCGGCGCACGGCTACGACGTCGTCGACCACGCGCGCGTGCGTGAGGAGCTGGGCGGCGAGGACGGGCTGCGGGCGCTGGCGCGCACGGCGGGCGAGCACGGACTCGGCCTGGTGGTGGACATCGTCCCCAACCACATGGCCATGTCACCGCGGCACAACCGGGCCCTGTGGGAGGTGCTGCGCGAGGGCCCGAAGTCGCCCTACGCCCGCTGGTTCGACATCGACTGGGAGGCCCAGGACGGCCAGGTGCTGCTGCCGGTGCTCGGCGGGCCCGTGGGCGAGGTGCTCGACGAGCTGCGCGTCGACGGGGACGTCCTGCGCTACTACGACCATGTGTTCCCGCTGCGCGAGGGCACCGAGGACCTGCCGCTGCCGCACCTGCTGGACGCGCAGTGGTACCGGCCCGTGTGGTGGCGGCTGGCCCGGACCGAGCTCAACTACCGGCGCTTCTTCAGCATCTCGGAGCTCATCGGGGTGCGGGTGGAGGACCCGGAGGTCTTCGAGGCCACCCACGACAAGATCCTCCAGCTGTTGCACGAGGGCGTGATCGACGGGCTGCGCGTCGACCACCCCGACGGGCTCGCCGACCCCGACGGCTACCTGCGCCGGCTGCACGAGGCGACCGGCGGGCGCTGGACGGTCGTGGAGAAGATCCTGGCCGACGGCGAGCATCTGCCGGCCTCCTGGCCCGTCGCGGGCACCACCGGCTACGACGCCCTGCGGCACGTGGACGGCGTCTTCACCGACCCGGCCGGGTTCGGGGAGCTGCTCGGCCAGTACCGGCGCTTCGCGGCCCCGCAGACGGACCGGGGCGGGCAGTGGGACGCGACGGTGCGGCGCGCGGCGTACAAGGTGCTCACGCACGAGCTGGCGACCGAGACGGAGCGGCTGACGCGGGTCGCGACCCGGCTGTGCGCGACCTCGCCGGAGCCCGCGCTGCGCGACCGCGCGCCCTGGGCGCTGCGCACGGCGCTGCAGGAGCTGCTGGTCCGCATGGAGGTCTACCGGCCGTACGAGTCCGTCGACGCGGCGTCCCTGGTCACCGAGGAGGCCGCGGCCGAGGCCCGGCTCGCCTTCGCGGTGCCGGAGGAGGCCGGCGCGGTCGACGTCGTACGCGATCTGGTGCTGGGGCGGTACGGCGACGGGCCCGCCCAGCTGGAGTTCCGCGCGCGGTTCGCGCAGACCTCGTCGGCGCTGCGGGCCAAGTCCGTCGAGGACACGGCGTTCTACCGGTACGTGCCGCTGCTGTCGGCGACCGAGGTGGGCGGGAACCCGGGCGCTCCCGCGCTGACGCCCGAGGAGTTCCACGGGTACTGCGCGCGCGTGCAGCGCGACTGGCCGGCGACCGGGACGGTGGCCTCGACGCACGACACCAAGCGCAGCGCCGACGTCCGGGCCGCGCTGCACGTGCTCACCGAGTGCCCGGAGCGCTGGGCGGACGTCCTCGCCGAGGTGACCCGCTCCGGCGAGGGCGTGCCGGACGCGCAGCTGGCGTGGGCGGCCTGGCAGACGGTGTTCGGGCTGGGCCCGGCCGACGGGGCCGCCGAGCGGGTGCAGGGCGCGCTGCTGAAGCACGTGCGCGAGGCGGGCCTGTTCACCAGCTGGACCGAGCAGGAGCCGCCGTACGAGGAGGCGGTGGCGCGGTTCGTGGCGGCGGGGCCGTGCGGGGCGCCGGGTGAGCGCGTCGCCGCGTTCCGGGAGTCGCTCGCGCCGCACATCCGGGCCAACGTGCTGGGCACGGCCCTGGTGCAGCTGACGATGCCGGGCGTCCCGGACGTCTACCAGGGCACGGAGGCCGAGTACCGGGCCCTGGTCGACCCGGACAACCGGCGGGCGGTGGACTTCCCGCCCGCGGACCTCGGGGGCACGTCCGGCGAGAAGGCCGCCGTGACTCGGGCCGCGCTGGGGCTGCGGGCGCGGCTCCCCGGCGCGTTCGGCGACACGGCCACGTACACGGCGCTGCCGGCGGAGGGCCCGGCGGCCGGGCACTGCCTGGCGTTCGCCCGGTCCGGTGAGGTGGTGACGGCCGTGACCCGGCTGTCGCTGCGGCTCGCCGAGGCGGGCGGCTGGCGGGACACCGTGCTGCCGCTGCCGCCGGGCCGCTGGGCCGACGTGCTGGAACCGGGCCGGGAGTTGACGGGACGTGTGCGGGTGGCGGAGCTGTTCGCGGCCCTGCCGGTGGCCCTGCTGCAGAAGACGGGCGACTGACCCCGGGCGACCACGGGGGTGCCTCAGGGGCATCCGGCCAAGGGCATCCGACCACGGCGGTGCCTCAGGGGCATCCGGCCAAGGGCATCCGGCCACGGGGGTGCCTCAGAGGCATCCCCGTCCTCCCCTGCCGCGCCGCCGGGCCCCGTTCCCGCACGCGGCGTCGGGCGGGGCCCGGCCCCGGCGGGGCAGTGCTTCCGGGCGCCCCCTGGAGCCTCCCCCGTCGTGCCCTTGACAGCGCACCACGGCCGTGGGGTACTGCCAGGGCGAACTCGGGCGGATGTGACGGGGGTGAGTGTCCTGCCGGAGCTGCGCTACCCGACGGTGACCGAACAGGTCCGCGCTGCCCGCGCGTTGACCGCCCAGCGTCCCGGCGTGTGCACCCTGCGCCAGGTGGGCGCCTCACGGGCCGGCCGGCCGCTGCACCTGCTGTCCGTGGGCCGGGCCCGCCGCGCCGTGCTGGTGGTCGCGGGCGCCCACGCCAACGAGCCGACCGGCTCCTGCACGCTCCTCGCGCTCGCCCGGCGGGTCCTGGAGCAGCGGGAGCTGCGCGACGGCATGTCCTGGCACTTCCTGCTGTGCGCCGACCCCGACGGGGCGAGTCTGCACGTGACGCCGGCGCCGCGCAGCCTGTTCGACTACCACCTCGGCTTCTTCCGGCCCGCGGGCCCGGAGCAGCCCGAGTGGGCACCGTCCGTGCTGCCGCCCGACCGGCTGCCGCCCGAGACCCGGGCGCTGACCGGCGTCATCGACGAGCTGCGCCCGTACCTCCAGGTGACCCTGCACGGCACGGACCTCGGGGGCAGCTGGGTGCAGCTCACCAAGGACGTGCCCGGACTGGCCGAGCCGTTCGCCAAGTCGGCCGCGGAACTGCACATCCCGGTGGAGACCGGCGCCTCGGACGCCGCGGGCTGGCCCGCCTCCGGGCCGGGCGTGCACGTGATGCCCGCCCCGGGGATCGGCCCGGCGTACCCGAGCCTGCCGGACGACGCGCGGCACAGCACCTGGTTCCACGCCCACCGCTACGGCGGTCTCACGGCCGTGGTCGAGGTGCCGATGTGGGCGAGCGACCTGGTGGACGACCCGGCTCCGCATCCGGCCCCGGCGGCGGCGCTCGGGCGGCTCGCGCGCCGGCTGCAGCGCGACGCGCTGGAGGTGACGCGCGTGCTGGAGGGCGCGCTGCCCCGGCTCGCGGAGCTGGACGGGCCGTTGCTGCGGGCCGCGCGGTGGGGCCTTGAGCTGGTGCCGGGACTGGCCGCCGACCTGGCGCACACCCCGCCCGCCGACCGGACGATGGCCTACGTCGGCAGTGTGGACGCGTTCGCGCGGCGCGTGCCCCTGCGGGCCGCGGCCATGCTGCGGCGGGTGCTGCGCGGCACCGACGAACGGGCGGCGAAACAGCTGGAGCATCTCGTGGCGACCTGGAGCGACGCCTTCGCGGAGCGTTTCCGCGCCCGCTGGGTGCCCCTGGAGAACCAGGTGGAGCACCAGAGCCGGACGGTGGTCGCGGCCGCGCTGCACGCACGCGAGAAGACCGGCTAGGGGCGCGGTGTCAGGGCGTCAGCCCCGCCGCGTCGGCACCGCCGCCCCGGGCCGCCACCCCGGGCTCCCCCGGGCCGGAGCCCGCGCGCGGCAGCCGCCCGGCGAGTTCGAACGCCGACAGCACCACCCGCGCCTGGTACTCCGCCTGGCGGGCGACCGGGATCCAGCGCGCCCCGCAGCCGTCGCGGTAGTCGGCGCACCACGCGTCGATCAGCCGGTCCAGCTCCGGCAGCGCCCCGGCCGGATCGTGGCCGCAGGCCCGCACGAGCTGGTGGAGCAGCCCGGCGGTGCGCAGCGCCAGCCGCCGCCCGGAGATGCGCAGGGCGGCCAGGTGGGCGCTGCTGAGGGACGGCAGGGGGTGGGCCGCGCCGGTACCGGTGTCGGGGTCCCAGGCGTCGGCGAGGCCGGGGCAGACCAGGAGATAGTCGTCCACGGGGGCGAGCAGACGCGCCGCGTCGCGTGCGGTGTCCAGGTGCGGGCGGATCCGGGCCAGCAGGTGCCGCAGGAGGCCCGTGTCGTGGCGCAGGGTGCGGCTGACGGCCCGCAGCACCGCGTCCCGGTCCCCGGGCGGGGCGTCGTCCGCGACGGCCGCCACGCCCCACATGGGCGCCTCGACGACCGCGGTGACGGTGCCGTGCCGGTGCGGGTGGAACCACGTCGACTCGACGGCGGCCTCGGTGATGGCGGCGGCCAGCGAGGCCCGGCGCGGCGGCGGGATGCGGTAGACGGCGGGCCCGAGGCCGGGCCAGTACAGCGCGTCGTAGGCGCCGAGTTCGCGGGGGATGCCGAGCCGGGCGGCGATGTGGGCGAGGCGCCGGTCGAGGCCGGGCAGGTCGTGGGTGAGCTCGACGAAGCCGCCGCCGACGTCGACGCCGTGCAGGGAGCACTGCAGGAACGGCCGCAGGTCGTCCTGGACGTCGAGGAGGGCACGGGTCTCCGGCAGGGCGGCGGCGGCCGCGCCGTCGGGCAGCCATTCGGGCTGTTCCAGGAAGCCGGGCCGGAAGAAGTTCCGGAAGTACCGGCCGAGGGTGTAGGGGCCGGTCAGCCAGCCCTCGTTGCGGCGCAGGCCGTCCGGGTCGAGGCTGAGCAGCAGGTTCCAGGTGGCGTCCGCGCCCTCGGTCAGCCGCGGGTCGGCCAGGGCGCGCTCGGCCAGGCGCAGCACGGTGGCGCCGCCCACGGGTTCGTTGGCGTGGGGTCCGGCGACGACCAGGGCCTGGCGGTCGCCGTGGCCCACGGACAGCAGCCACAGGGGCGTGCCCGCGCGGGAGGTCCCGACCCGGCGCAGCCGGGCGTCACGGGGGTGGCGGGCGACGAGCGCGGCGGCCCGGGTGCCCAGTTCGTCGACGGTCGGGTAGCGCGGGAGGGGCGGCAGGGCACACCTCCGATGCGGCGCCGACGGTTCACCAGGAGTACATGGCGTACGCACAGTCAGTCACGACTTGGGAGGTACGTCAACACCGTGGTGCACAAAGGGGTTTCGGCCACTCCGGAAAGATCGACTGCCGGTCGGCCCGAGGCCAGGGCTGAAGCGTGGCGCGCTTTTCGGTCAGCCGGCGGACAGCCGGAACAGCATGTGCCCGAAGCCCACCTGGTCGCCCTCGCGGACGACGGCCGCGCCGACGACCCGCCGTCCGTTCACCGTCGTGCCGTTGGTGGAGCCCAGGTCGCGCAGGACCCACATGCCGCCCTGGTGGCGCAGTTCGGCGTGCACGCGGGAGACGGTCTCGTGGTTGAGCCGCAGTCCGCTGGCGGGGTCGCGGCCTATGCGCAGCGGATGGGCGTGCGCCGGGTGCGGCAGCAGCAGTTTGGGCAGCCGCTCGGCCTGCCAGGCCCGGCGCAGCCGCACGGTGAATCCGGAGACCGCCTCGACGGAGCCGAACAGCAGGCGGGAGAAGCGGCTCTCGGTGGGCAGGTCGGCGGTGAGCACCGCGAGCTCGTCCGGGCGGCGGGCGGCGAGCGCCAGTTCCATGCGGCGGATGAACGTGTCGTGGGACAGGCGTCCCAGGGCGACGCCGTCACGCAGCACCCGCAGCGCCTTGTCGCGCTCCGCGTCGGAGAGCCGCGCGGGGTACGTGGGGAACTCGAAGGACGACGTCACGCTCGTGATTGTCGGACAGCGCGGCCGGGCTGTCCAGGAAACGGGAAAACGCCCGCCACGCACGCGTACCCGGGAGACCCGCCGCAAAAGGGTGGATGCACCGGCGGATTGATCTCGTTTGACGCACCATGGACGGGCTACATCACGGTGAGCAGACGAAGGGGAACCGTCCGTGCAGTTCGAGGTGTGGGCACCGCAGGCCGGCCGAGTGACACTCCAGTGCGACGGCGTCACGCGCGCGTTGGAGCGCGATCCGGAACGGGCGGGGTGGTGGTGGGGCGAGGCGGAGGCGCGCGACGGGTCCCGGTACGGCTTCGCGCTGGACGACGGGCCGGTGCTGCCCGATCCGCGCTCGCGCCGCCAGCCGGACGGCCCGGACGGGCTGAGCGCCGTCGTCGAGCACGAGCGGTACGCCTGGCGCGTGCCCTGGCAGGGCCGGCCGCTGCCCGGGGCGGTGCTGTACGAGCTGCACGTGGGGACGTACACGCCCGAGGGCACGCTGGACGCGGCCGCCGCGCGGCTCGGCCATCTCGCCGAACTGGGCGTCACGCACGTGGAACTGATGCCGCTCACCCCTTTCCCGGGCACCCACGGCTGGGGTTACGAGGGCGTCTCCCTGTGGGCGGTGCACGAGCCGTACGGCGGGCCCGAGGCGCTGAAACGCTTCGTCGACCGGGCCCACGAACTCGGCCTCGGCGTGGTCCTGGACGTGGTGCACAACCACTTCGGCCCGTCCGGCAACTACCTGCCGGTCTTCGGCCCGTACCTCACGGACACGCACCACACGCCGTGGGGTGCGGCGGTCAATCTGGACGCGCCCGGCTCGGACGAGGTGCGCGCGTTCCTGACCGGCAGCGCGCTGGCCTGGCTGCGGGACTACCGGCTGGACGGGCTGCGGCTGGACGCGGTGCACGCCCTGGTGGACACCCGCGCGCTGCACTTCCTGGAGGAGCTGTCGACGGCCGTGGACGCCCTGGCCGCCGAGGTGGAGCGGCCGCTGTTCCTGGTCGCCGAGTCGGATCTGAACGACCCGCGGCTCATCACCGCCCGCGGCGAGGGGGGCCTCGGGCTGCACGCGCAGTGGAACGACGACTTCCACCACGCCCTGCACACGGTGCTGACCGGTGAGGCGCAGGGCTACTACGCGGACTTCGCACGCGCGTCCCTCGGCGGGCTCGCCAAGACCCTCACCGGCGGCTACTTCCACGACGGGTCGTACTCCAGCTTCCGCGAGCGCCACCACGGCCGGGCCCTGGACCGCAACCGCGTGGCCGGGCACCGGTTGCTGGGCTACAGCCAGACCCACGACCAGGTCGGCAACCGCGCCCAGGGGGACCGCCTTTCGGCCCTGCTCTCCCCCGGGCTGCTGGCCTGTGCGGCCACGCTGGTGCTGACCGCGCCGTTCACGCCGATGCTCTTCATGGGCGAGGAGTGGGCGGCGGGCACGCCCTGGCAGTTCTTCACCGACCACACCGACCCGGAACTGGCGGACGCCGTGCGCCGGGGCAGGCGGCGGGAGTTCGCGGCGCACGGGTGGAAGGAGGAGGACGTGCCCGACCCGCAGGACCCGGCGACCCGGGACCGCTCCTGCCTGGACTGGTCCGAGCCGGAACGCGAGCCTCACGCGCGCATGCTGGACTGGTACCGCCGGCTCCTCGCCCTGCGCCACGAGCAGCCCGACCTGACCGATCCGGACCTCGCCGACACGAAGGTCGCCTACGACGAGGAGCGGCGCTGGCTGGCCTTCCGGCGCGGGGACGTCCTGGTGGCGGTGAACCTGGCCCGGGAGCCGGCCGAGCTGCCGCTGGGGGTGCCCCACGCGCGCGTGCTGGCCGCCTGGGAGCCGGTGGAGACCCCCGGCGCGGACGGTGTGGTGCGCCTGCCCGGTGAGTCGGGCGTGGTGCTGCTGCAGGAGTGAGCCGGCCGGGGCGGGTCACGGGGTGTCGTCGGTGGCGCCCAGGTCCGTCACCCGTTCCAGCAGGATCGGCTCCCAGGCGTGGCGCAGCCGGGTGCGCGGCAGGGTGAGGTCCTGGGCGGTGAGCGCCTCGGCGAGGGCGGCGAGGGCGTCGCAGCGGGCGAGCCAGAGGCCGCGCAGGCAGGGCCGGGCGCCGTAGCCGGCGAGGGTGGCGGCGCGCACGGCGGCGGGCGCGCCGACGGCGCGCGCGAGGCCCGCGATGTCCTCGGCCGGGTCGCCGACCACCGCCCCGGACCAGCCGAGGACGCCGCGCACCCGCCCGTCCGCGCCGACCACGAGGTGTCCCGCCGTCAGCGCGTGGTGGGTGAGGACCGCCGAGCCGGACTGGGCGGCCAGCTGGGCCGCGGCGGGCGGGGTGAGCTGGTGCAGCCGGGCGGCGTCGAACTCGTCGGCCTCGTCGAGGCGTTGGGCGGCGCGTACGGCGGCGCGGCGCAGCGTCTCCAGCGAGCGGGGGGCGACGCGCGGCACGCCGAGGGTCTCGGCCTGCCGCACCGGCACCTCGCGCAGGCCGGTGAGCAGCCCCGCCAGGTCGGCCTCCCCGACGGCGGACACGGCGTGCCGTTCGCCTGACCCGCCGGGCAGTCTGGTGTCGAGCGTGTAGGCCAGCCCGGGTGCCCACTCGCCGTGCGCGACGCTGGCCGGGACGGCCACCGGGACGTGCGGGCGGACGAGATCGCGCAGGCGCAGTTCGCGGCGCCGGCGCACGGTGGCCTCGCGGTCGGGGGCCAGGCGCAGCACGTGGCGGGTGCCGACCCACCAGGTGGTGGGTTCGGCGTCCTCGGTGGCGGGCCGGATGTCGATGCCGCCGTCCTGCGCGGTGCCCCCGCCTCGCGCGTCCCGCGTGCCGCTCCGGCCGGCCTTGCCCTGCCTGCCGTCCTCGAGCAGGGACAGGACCAGCCGGCGGACGGTGTCCGCGGTGGGGGTGGGTGCCTGGGTCATGGTCGCGCCGTTGCCGTTCGTCACGCGTGCGGGGGACATCGGTGGCCTCACTCCACTATGACCAGCTCGCGGGTGGTGTCGTTCAGCCGCCGTCCGCCGTCCTCGGTGACGGTGACGATGTCCTCGATGCGCACGCCGAACCGGCCGGGCAGGTAGACGCCCGGCTCCACGGAGAAGCACATGCCGGGCACGAGCGGCTGCTCCTCGCCCTCGATCATGTACGGCGGCTCGTGGGTGGTGACGCCGATGCCGTGGCCGGTGCGGTGGATGAAGTACTCGCCGTACCCGGCGTCGGCGATGACGGCGCGGGCGGCCCGGTCGACGTCCTGGCATGCGGCGCCCGGCCGCACCGCGCGGAATCCGGCCTCCTGGGCCGCGCGCACCACGTCGTGCACCCGCCGCTCCTCGTCCGTGGGCGGGCCGACGTGGACCGTGCGGGAGGTGTCGGAGCCGTACCCGTCCCTCAGGCCGCCGAAGTCGAGGACGACCATGTCGCCGCGTGCGATGACCCGGTCGCCCGCCTCGTGGTGCGGGTCGGCGCCGTTCGGGCCCGAGGCGACGATGGTGAAGTCGACCTGCTCGTGGCCGTGCCGGCGCAGCAGCCGGTCGAGGTCCGCGGCCACCTCGGACTCCCGGCGGCCGGCGAAGGGGACCTCGCGGATCTCCTCGAACGCGGCGTCGGCGGCGGCCCCCGCGGCCGCCATGAGCTGCAGTTCGGCCGCGTCCTTGACGGCGCGCAGCATCGGCAGGGCCTCGGTGAGCGAGGCGTAGGAGCTGTCCGGCAGGGCCCGCCGCAGGGCGAGCAGGTGCAGCGCCCAGGCGTTGTCGCTGATGCCGAAGCGGCCCACCGGGTCGAGGAGCGCGGCGGTCGCGGCGTAGGGGTCCTTGCCGTCGGTCCAGTCGCGCAGGGTCAGGGCCGGCGCGCCGGCGGCCCGGAGCGCGTCGGGGGCCTCCAGCGCGGGGACGACGAGGACGGGGTCCTGCCCCGGGGCGAGGACCAGCAGGGTGAGCCGCTCGGTGACGGCCGGGGGCGTGTAGCCGGTGAGCCACACCAGATCCGGCCCGGGGGCGACGAGGAGGCCCGCGAGCCCGGCCTCGGCGGCGGTCCGCGCGGCGCGCTCCATGCGGGCCCGGTAGTCGTCGGCGGTGAAGGACGCGGCCGTGCTTCCGGTCATCCGGGCCTCCCAGGACGGACGAAGGGGCTACGGGCAGCATCCTGCCCGGCCGGAGGGGGCGGCGCGAGCCGTCTGCGGGCTTTCACCGGGCACCATGCCTCACCCCGGCCCGTCACCGACCCATTGGCACCCATGCCCGGAGGCGGCCTGGGAGCGTACGACCGTGCCTCCGCCGGCGCCGCCGTGCTGGTGACGAGAGCGGCGGCACCGGGACCGGTGTGGTTCAGGTGACCAGGGCCGGTACGACCGTCACCTGCTCGTAGCCGCCGCTGCGGTGCCGCACCGTCAGCCGCACCTCCCGCCCGGGGCGGGCCCGGGAGACGGCTCGCACCAGGTCGGAGGCCGTGTCGATCCGGGTCGCGCCGAAGTTCAGCAGGACGTCGCCGCGCACCAGGCCCGCCCGCTGCACCGGTCCGGGGACGTGGAGCCCTACGACCACGGCCCCGGGGCCGCGTGCGTCCATGACCTGCACCCCGAGCGTCACGGCGGCGGGCGCGGACGCGGGCGCGGCGGAGCCGGCCGGGGAGGGGCGGCTGAGCGGGGGCGTGTGCCGCTGCCGCGGATCGAGGAGCCCGCCCTCGCCGGTCACCGTGGCGCCCATCGCCCCCAGGCCGATCCCGGACAGCACCAGGACGGCACCGGCGAACCCGGCGAGCAGCACGTTGAGCAGCCGCCGGCCGCGCCGCCGGGCGGCGTGCGGACGCCGCCGCGGCGGCCCGGACCCCGTCGCCGGTGCCGGCTCGGGCTCCTGGCCCGGCATCGGCTTGGGTCGCAGCGCGGTTCGTTCCATGGCTCGCCTCCGGGTGGTGCCGATCGCCTCCGGCGGGTGCCGGAACGATCTCGGCAGGTGCTCTACCCGGCCCGTCGGCGGCCGACGAGCCACGAACGAGTGAGACAGACCGGCGCGGTCCGGTGCGTCAGCCGGTGTGGCCCTCCCCGTGGCCGCCGTGGGCCCCGCCGTGGTCGAACTTCAGCACCGGGGCGGGCATCACGACGAAGGGCCGCATCATGCCCATGTCCTCGTGCTCCAGCAGATGGCAGTGGTACATGAACCGGCCGTGTGCTCCGTCGAACCTCCCCATGACGCGCAGCAGCTGGTCACCGGGCACCCGGAAGACGTCCTTCCAGCCGAGTTCGTTGGGCGCGAGCGGGATGCTCGTGCCCGGGTCGTGGCGGATCGGCGTGCGGGTGCCGCCCACCGCCGGGTCGAAGCCCGAGACGTCGTAGGCGTCCCGGCCGAGCAGCTGGAAGTCGGCCAGGTGGATGTGCATGGGGTGGACGATGGGCGCGAGGTTGAGGAAGCTCCACTGCTCGTGGCTGCCCTCGGCGATGGTGTAGCCGAGGGCGTCGTTGAACGTCCGTGCCGTGCGCCGGTACGTCCTGGTCGTGCCGTCCGGGCCGGTGATCTGGATGATGCCGTCGGTGGGGACCCGGACCTCGTGCGGGTGCTCCACCTCCGCCATCTCCCACATCTCGGGGTGCCCGCCCGCGCCCTTGGTGGCGGGCGGGGTGAGGACGACCAGGCGGTGGCCGTGCCCGATGTCGTGGGTGAGGCGGCGGAAGGAGCCGGAGAGGACCGCGGGCAGTTCGAAGGTGTCCGGCTCGCAGGTCTCCCGGATGCGGAACTCCATGACGGCCGGGTAGGGCACGTCTCCCGCCGGGTCCGGCACGCCGGGCGGCTGGTTGCGGCCCTTGTTGACCAGCCGCAGCGTGCGGCCGGCGAGTCCCCGGAAGTCGGCCAGCAGGTCGAAGCGTTCGGCCGGGGCCGCGGTCAGGGCCGGCAGCGCCGCGTCGAAGTCGACGGGGACGGGGCGTGGCAGCAGCCCGCCGTCGCTGCCGATCTGGTGCAGTACGCCCGGGACCGGGTTGTCGTCCTCGTCGACGAGGACGAGGTCGTAGATGCGCGCGTTGGAGGCGTTGACCAGCCGGAACCGGTACCAGCCGGTGTCCGCGTCCAGGTGGGGCCAGATACGGCCGTTGACCGTGGTGTAGGGGCCGGTGAAGGGGATGGAGACCGGTTTGCCCGTCTCCGGGTTCGCGTCCTGGACGATGACCGTCTTGTGCAGCAGCCGGCCGTTGAGGCGCCCGTCCTCGTCGGTGTCGAGGTTGCGGTCGGCCAGCAGCAGCGGGATCTCCCGCTCCCCGGAGGGGAGGTGGAGGGCGTCCTCCTCGTCGTCCCGCACGAGGTAGGTGCCGTACAGGCCCGCCATCACGTTCCACCGGGTGATGTTCATGGCGTGGTCGTGGTACCACCACTGCACCGCCGGGTGGTCGTTCGGGTACTCGGAGAGCTGGGCGTCGCCGAAGGCGACCGCGTTGTCGGCCCAGCCGTCGTTGCCGCCGCCCGTCTGCGCGCCGTGCAGATGGGTGACGGACCAGGCGGGCAGGGCGGCGACGTCCTTGTTGGGGGCGGCCCCGTCGCGGCCCGGCTCGGTGCTCGGCTGGGGGCGGCCGTCCCGGCGCAGCTTCACCTCCACGGAGGTCACCGGGTACTCGCTGTCCTCCGGGATGCGGTTGGTCCAGGCGATGCGCACGCGCTGCCCGCGCCGGACCTCGATGGTGGGGCCCGGCACCTGTCCGTCGTAGCCCCACATCAGGGTCGGCGGGAGCTGTGGGTGCAGGCGCACCCAGGCCGGGCGCAGGGCGATCTCGGTCTCGCGCAGCACGTCGCCGCCCGCCGGGCGCAGGACGGGCGGGACGGGCAGCGGCGCGACGTACGGCGTCAGTTCGGCCGGCGCGGGTGCCGGGGCCCGTTCCCCGGGCTCCGTGCGGGCGTCGGGCCGTTCGATGATGTCGGTCAAGGTGAATCCCCCGTGTGGTGCTCGGCTGTTTCCTTGCACACGGAAAGACCCCCGACGCGCCGCCGGGGGTTCCGTCATGTCCCGTTCCGGGATGATCTGGCTGGAAAGCGCCGCCTCAGCCGAGGGCGGGCACGGGTACGGCCGGCGGCCGGTCCGGGAGGAAGCCGTGGGCCCGCCGGGACAGCCACGCCTCCTTGTAACGGTCCACCTGCCGGTGCCAGTTGAGGATGCCGGACATCCAGTTGCGCAGGTCCGCCACATAGGTGCCCATCGCGGCCCGCGCCTCCTTCGAGAGCTGGAAGTCGTCGCACAGGAGGGGCAGTTCGTGGGCGACGACGTGCTCGAACTGGCGCATGCGCCGGCTCATCAGGTCGTGCACGATGCCGAGGCCGGTCGGGTAGTCGCAGCCGAAGAAGTTCTGCACGACGAGGATCGCGTTGTGGATCTCGCCCTCGAACTCGATCTCCTTCTGGTACGAGAACACGTCGTTGAGCAGGCACGCGAAGTCCATAGCGGCGTTCTCCAGCGACCGGACCGGGCCGCTCGCGTACACCTCCGGCGGGATGCCCGGGCCGTGTCCCAGCCGGCACAGGCTCAGGGTGAGGTCGGAGCCGAAGGTGGCCCGGCGCATCTCCAGGTAGTCGACCGGGTCGGGGACGCGGTTCTGGAGCTGGTTGGACAGCTCCCACAGCCAGCTCTCGGTCATGGCGTCGACCGCGGCCTTGAGCGAGCGCCGCGCCTCGGGGGTCATGTCCGCGGTGGTGCGCGCCCACAGGTCGGTCAGGCCGCGTTCCATGGCGTTGAGCGGGACCGGCGGCTCGGTGGCGTCGACCGGCATGCAGTCGGACAGGCGGGCCGTGGTCAGCCGGGCGGCGGCCAGGTCACGGCGGTGGCCGTACACCAGCGGGTAGTAGTCGTCGCCGTAGGTGCCCCAGGCCAGCCACTGCGAGCTGAGGTCGAGGGCCTCGGGAGTGGCGTCCGGGTCGAGGCCCGCCGCGCACAGGGGCAGGTCGTAGGCCCTGAGCTTGTCCGCGTCCCAGACGCCCTCGGCGAGGATGCCCATGCGGGCCACCCAGTCGGTCAAGGTCCGGCGGGAGTGGTCGAGATGCGGGCTGAGCTGCAGCGGGAACGGCATCCGGATGTCGGGGATCCGCGCCGGTCCGACCTTCTGGTACGGCACGTGCGTGTAGGAGCGCATGCGCTCGGCGCCGGCCGTGGCGAGCAGGGCGCGCACGTCGGCCGCGGAGGTGCCCAGGCCGGCGCACCCCGGCCAGGGGGCGCCCCCGCGTACGGCGTTCTCGTTCATGTAGCGGCTGGAGCGCAGATGCCACTCGTGGCCGCCGGACTGCCAGTCCTGCAGACCCTTGGTGTACGCCGCCACGGCCGCGACCTCGTCCGGCCGCAGGCCCTTCTCCAGGGCCAGCGCGGGCACTTCGGTGAACGCCGTGTGCTCGAACTGGTGGAGGCGGGAGGTGAGGACGTCGTTGACGGTGTCGGCGGCCTCCTGGGTGCTGCAGCCGAAGAAGGTCTCCAGCACGAGCACGCCGTTGCTGTTCTCGCCCTCCTCCTCGACCTCGCGCTGGTACGAGAACAGGTCGTTGCGCAGGTGCACGGCGTCGGAGAACGTCTCCATCAGCACCCTGAGCGGCCTCGACCCGGCGATGCGGGCGGGGACTTCGGCGGTCGCGTACTCCACGAGCCCCGCGGACCAGGGGGCGCCGCCGACCTTGCGGCGCATCTCGATGTACTCGACGGGGTTGGCGATCCGCCCCTCGTTGATGTTGGACAGCTCCCACATCGACTCGTTCAGCAGGTGCTCGGTGGCCACGGCGAAGCGGCGGCGCCAGTCCTCGGACATCGCGGGCACCGTACGCGCCCACAGATCGGCGAGGCCCGCCTCGACCGGGTTCCGCGGTTCCGGCACGGGGGTGGCGAGGTCCGTCGGCATGAACAGGGGCAGCCGGTCCAGGTGGGCCTTGCCGGCGGCGCGGTCCTGGCTGCGCTTGTACCGCTCCAGGAAGTGGTCGTCGAAGAAGAAGACCCACACGTACCAGTCGGTGATGAGGGAGAGGGCGGGGCCGTCGCAGTCGGGGTGGGTGTAGGCGCAGAGCAGGCCGTAGTCGTGCGCGTCGAGGTCGGCCCGGTCCCAGACGCCGGATCCCTCCAGCATGCCCATCTCGCGCGCCCACGCGGTCGAGTGCGCCCGGGCCTCGTCGACGTGGGGGTTCAGCCGCGCGGGGTGCGGCAGGTAGAAGTGCGGGAGTTCGAACGGCTGCGTCATGGCCGGGCCCTACCCGGCACCGCGCGGCGGCATCCGGGAGCCCGGACATGATCACACCATCGCGTGAATCGGACCGGGAGGGCGCGGAGTTGGGCCTCGCCTACGCGACCTGGATCAGCGCGTGGGTGCCGCCGGTGCGCCAGCGCCGGCCCTCCGCCGCGTTCAGGGCGGCCTCGGTGCGCGCGTCCAGCCCGGTGATCACGTCGGACTTCAGGGTGCGCAGGGCCGCGACCGGGCCGGGGAAGTACGCGGTGACGTCCGCGAACGGCGTGGTCGGGGCCCACAGCCGGTCGCCGACCAGGCGACGGTAGTTGAGGTCGCCCTTGAGGATCGTGAGCGTGGCCGCGGCGAACTCGGCGCGCAGGTCGGCGGGCATCTCCGCGTAGGGCAGCGGGGCGGCGGAGAAGGGGTGGGCGCGCAGGGTGAGGCGGCCGTCGGACAGGGCGGACCACAGCCGCCGTCCGTACGCGGCGGCCGCTCCCCCGGCTCCGGTCAGCCGGCGCAGGGCGTCGACGACGTCGGCGGTGGTGGCGTCGGAGACGTAGTAGGGGTGGGGCTTGACGTGCAGGACGGCCCGTCCGATGCGCCCGTCGGCCAGCAGGTGGGCGATCAGCAGCAGGTCGGGGACGAGTTCGCGCCCGGCGTTGTCGGCGACCAGGCACAGTGTGCCGGTGCCCCGGTCCGTGGGGCCGAGCAGGGACCACAGCCGGTCGCTGTCGTCGGCCACGAGTCCGGGTACCGCCGCGGTGTCCCGGGCGCCTTCGGCGGAGAGGCGGAAGCCGAGGTCGGCGCGGTTGCCCCAGAGGGAGCCGTGCAGCAGGGCGTGTGCCTGTTCACCGGCGGGCCGGCCGGCGAGGTCGTCGAGGGCGGCCAGCTCCTCGTCGGTCTCGGGGGCGTCGAGTTCGGCCAGCTTGAAGGGGCGGAAGGGGTCGATGCCCTGCCAGGGCCCGGGGCCGAAGTAGCCGACGGCGTCGAGCAGCCGGCGGTAGAACCAGCTCTCGGACCACAGCCACGGCACGTCGAACCAGGACCGGCCGGTGTGGGCGGGCAGCCCCCAGTCGTCCCAGTTCGCCCGGTCGTGCGCGTCGGCGGGGAGGGGTTCGATGGTGCCCTCGGTGCAGTTCGCCAGCAGCTCGTCGAGTGCGCGGTGCTGTTCCGGCGCGTACGGGAAGGCCTCGCGGACCTGCTTGATGATGGCGGGGTGCCGCTCGGCGAGCACGCTGTGCGGGAAGGAGCCCGGCTCGTTGCCGAGGAGCACGGGTGCGGTGGGGGTGTCGGGCATGGGGCCACCGTAACGGGCGGGCCTCGTACCGCAGTCGCTTGACGACCCCCACCTCGTCCTGCGGAAGCGGCCGTCAGACCGGCACGATCTCCCGTTCCAGGCGGGCCGCCAGGCTCAGGTAGCGGGCGCGGCGGGTCACCGGGACCAGGCCACGGATGAGTATGTTCCACATCTCCGCGGTCCGGCGGGGCTGGCGGGCGACCGGCTCGCGGGAGCGGCCCACGACCCGGGTGCCGACGAAGAAGCAGACCAGGGAGTGGGCCACGACGTCGATGTCGATGTCGGGGTGGACGTCGGACTCCTTGACGGCGCCGACCAGCCGGGCGGTGACGATGTCCAGCCACTCCGTGAAGGGGTGGCTCAGCGGCGGCCGGGGCCGGATCCCGCCGGTCGCGAGCCGCAGGCCGGCGCGCAGGACCGGGTCCTCGACGGACATGCGGGTGATGCCGAACGTGAGGCGCATCAGCGCCTCCAGTGACGTGTGGCCGCGCTGGTCGGTCTCCCTCGCCAGCCGCCGGGCGGTGTGCGACTGGAGTTCGAGGATCGCGTGGGCGAGATCCTCCTTGGCGGCGAAGTGGAAGTACAGGGCGCCCTTGGTGACCTGGGCGTGCTCCACGATGTCGCTGAGACTGGTCGATTCGTAGCCGCGACGGTCGAACAGGTCAGCGGCGGCCGTGATGATCGTCGAGCGGGTCTGCTCGGCTCGCAACTGCCTCGCCATCGACTGAACTCTCCCGGGACGGAAATGAACGGGTCATGCCGTTTGTTTTTACCCCCCGTACACGATAACTCACCCTGAGACGGCGCTCCTCACACCAGTGTGCCGGAGTGCGGGCGCACTTCCGGCAAAACCAGCGCAACTGGTCAAAGAAAACAGCGGGTTCGGTATCTAACCGTGGAGGATACGGGGTCCGAACGTGAAGGCGGGCCGGCCGGTGCCCCATCCGCACCGGCCGGCCCGCCCGTTCGACGGCCTGCCCCGTTCAGCGTTCCCGAGGAAGGTTCAGAAGGTCAGCTTCCAGCTGTTCAGGGTGCCCGTGTCCTGCGCCGCGGTGTCCTGGACGCGCAGCTTCCAGGTGCCGTTGGCGGTCTCGCTGGAGGCGTTCACGGTGTAGGTGGTGTTCACGTTGTCGGCGGAGTCCGACGCGGCCGACTTCAGACGGTACGTCGAACCGTCCGGCGCGACCAGGTCGATGACGAGGTCGCCGCGGTAGGTGTGGGTGATGTCCACGCCGACCTGGAGGGCCGAGGGGGCGTTGCCGCTGCGGCCGCTGACGGTGATCGGGGACTCGATCGCCGCGGCGTTGTCCGGGATGGCGACGGCCGTGGTGCTGGAGAACGTCGTGCCGGTGGACGTACCGCCCTTGACCGCCTGGACCGTCTTGGCGGCGTCCGCGAGGCCGGCGCCGCAACCGCCGGAGCAGGTGCCGGGCAGCGGGCGGGCGTTGGCCTTGATGGCCGACTCGATCTGCGCCGGGGTGAGGGCCGGGACGGCCGACTTCATCAGGGCGGCGAGGCCCGCGACGTGCGGGGTGGCCATGCTGGTGCCCTGGTAGTAGGCGTAGTTCTCGCTCGACGGCGTCTTCGTGCCGGAGTTCAGCGTGGAGAGGATGCCGTTGGCGGTGGTGGTGCGGGTCTCGCCGCCGGGGGCCGCGATGTCGACGACCGTGCCGTAGTTGGAGTACGAGGCCCGGCTGCCGGCGCGGTTGGTGGCGGCGACGGTGATGACGTTGGCGCAGTTCGCCGGGGACGAGCCGGAGGCGTTGGTGTTCTCGTTGCCGGCCGCGACGACGACCGAGGTGCCGCGGTTCACGGCGCCGTTGATGGCGCTCTGGGTGGCGGTGGAGCAGGCGCCGCCCCCGCCGAGGCTCATGTTGATGACCTTGGCGACGTTGGCGTTGGCGGGCACGCCCGAGACGGTGCCGCCGGACGCCCAGGTGATGGCGTCGATGATGTCCGAGTCGTAGCCGCCGCACTTGCCGAGGACGCGGACCGGGGAGATCTTCGCGCCGTAGGCGATGCCGGCGATGCCCTTGCCGTTGTGGGTGGCGGCGGCGATGGTGCCGGCCACGTGCGTGCCGTGCCAGGAGGAGGTGGAGGCCGGGACGCCCGCGCCGCACTCGCCCGCGTTGTACCAGTCGCCCGGGTCGGCCGGGTTGCTGTCACGGCCGTTGCCGTCGACGGAGACGGCGGTGTCGGAGATGAAGTCGTAGCCGCCGACGATGTTCGCGGCCAGGTCGGAGTGGGCGACGTAGCCGGTGTCGATGACGGCGACGGTGACGCCGGAGCCGGTGGTGGTGTCCCAGGCGGCCGGGACGTTCATGCCCGCGGTGGACTCGAACAGGTCCCACTGCTTGGTGTACTCGGTGTCGTTCGGGGTGACGGCCGTCGGCTTGTTCAGACGGTCCGGGACGACGTAGGCGACCTGCGGGTCGGCCTCGTAGGCGGCGACGACGTCGGCGACGGACGCCCGGGTGGGGTCGGTGCCCAGCTCGACCAGGGCGGCACCGGTGCCGAGGCGGCGCTGGAAGCCGACGTCCTCGCCGGTCTTCTCGGCCTTGGCCGCGGCGTCGGCGGCGGCCGCCTTGTCGGACTTCGCCTCGGTGGCGCCGGACTTGTAGCCGACGATGAGGCGCTCGGCCGGGGTGCCGGGGGCGGCCTCGGTCCGGGCGGCCGGGACGGCCGCCGGGGTGGGGGCGGCCTCCTGGGCGACGGCGACCGAGACGGGGGCTGCGGTCAGCAGGGCGGCGGAGACGGCGGCGACGGATATCAGCTTCCGTCTGAGCGTTGGGGAGGTACGCACAGTCTGCCTTTCGTGGCCGGACTCCGGGCTGGGCGGAGCGGCGGTGGGGTCGCTTCGTCGTCGAAGCGGAGGGGGGGTGTTCGAAAAGCGAAGAGCTACACGGTGGCCGGCCAGGCGCGAGACGTACGCGGACCCGTTCGGGGTTACCTGTGGGTCAGCTGTGCAGGAACGATAGGCAAACGGCAGGTCGTCGGGATACGGGGGAAACCCTCGATCCGGCCGGAAACCCACCCTCTATGGCTGACCGGCGCCCGCCCATGTGCCCCTTTTCGAACGGCTGGTGGCGAGCTGAACGCGTCGGGCCGGTTTCCCGTACTGCACTACCGAACGTCGCCGCCCCCGGCACGAGGAGACGCAGCCGCATGCCCCGTACGACCACCCGCCGCGCCGCGCTCGCGGCCGTCCTCGTGACCCCGCTGCTGCCGTGGTGGGCGGCCGTCCCGGCGTGGGCGCACGGGGCACCGACGGATCCGGTGAGCCGGGCCGTGGCCTGTTCGCCGGAGGGCGGCGCCGCGGCGGGCTCGGCGGCGTGCCGGGCCGCGGTGGCCGCGAACGGCGGGCCCCTGGCGGCGTGGGACAACCTGCGGCTGGCGGGCGTGAACGGCCGCGACCGGCAGGTCGTGCCGGACGGCCGGCTGTGCAGCGGGAACCTGCCCGGCTACCGGGGTCTCGACCTGGCCCGCGCGGACTGGCCGTCGACGCGGGTGACGCCCGGCGCCACGCTGACGATGCGGTACGCGTCGACGATCCCGCACACGGGCACGTTCCGGATGTACCTGACGAAGCCCGGCTACGACCCCGCCGGGCCGCTGTCCTGGTCGGACCTGCCGGGCGAGCCGTTCGCACGGGTGACGGACCCGGAGCTGACGGACGGCGCGTACCGCATGAAGGTGACGCTGCCCTCCGACCGCACCGGCCGGCACGTGCTGTACACGGTCTGGCAGAACAGCAGTACGCCGGACACCTATTACTCGTGCTCGGACGTGGCGTTCCCGGAGAAGGAGAAACCGGAGGAGGAACCGGAGGAGAAGACGCCCGGCGAGAAGAAGCCCGGGGAAACGCCTGAGCAGCCGCCCGTGGAGAACCCGGAGAAGCCGGAGAAGCCGGTCGAGGACAAGGTCGTGCCGGAGGCGCGGCAGGCCGCGGAGCCGCGGCGCGCGGAGGACGGCGCCGGGCCGGGCACGCCCGTGCTGGCGGGCGGCGCCGCGGCGGTGCTGGTGCTCACCGGCGGCGCCGCCCTGGTCGTACGGCTACGGCGGCGCTGAACCGCCTGACGGATCAGGTCAGTTGACGGTGACCGCGACTCCGCCCTTCGTCACCGGGGCGTACTTGGCGGTGAAGAAGGCGTTGGCGAAGCACAGCGACGAGCCGGACACCTTGGTGAACTGCTGGTTGGTGAAGGAGATGCTGTTGTCGGCGTTGCTCGCCGTGCCGGTCAGGCCGGGGGCCTGGTAGACGCAGGTGATCGTGCCGAGCAGGGTGCGCAGCTTGACGGTGGACTGGACGGTGGTGCCGGCGGCCGGGGTCACGGAGACGGTGCCGCCGGAGGACACGCTGGTGGTGTAGGGCAGGTTGTCGACGGTGATGCCGCTGACGCCGAGCACACCGACGACGTTGGTGGTGCAGCCGCCGGCGTCGAAGCTGTGCGAGGTCAGGGATTCGGTGGCGACGCCGGGAGCGGCCGGGTTGTCGGTGACGGTGGCGGCGAACGCGGACTTGGTGCACGAGATGCCGCTGGTGCCGGTCGCGCTGGAGTAGAAGGTGGCGGCCGTGCCGCTCGCGAGGGACGCGTCGAGCACGTCGCCGACCGCGACGGCGGCGCCGTCGGCGATGGTCAGGACCGGGGTGTCGGCCGCCGAGGCGGGGGCGGCGAGGCCCAGGGCGGCCACGGCGGCGGTGAGGCCGAGGAGGGTACGGGTACGCATGCGGGTGTACCTCTTTCGTCGGTGGGGGGGGGGTGAAAGGCCGCGCGGTGCCCGCCGTCGCCTGCCCGGCACGCCTTCTCCGTACATGACGGGCCGGCGACGGCAGGCCGGTGACCGGCCGGGGCATGCCGCGGGGGCAGGGCTCCGGCCGGGCCGGGCGGGGGGTGGCTGCGGACACGGCGTCGGAGGTAGCGGCCGTGCCGGAGGAACGGGACTCGGGCGGAAGAAAGCCCGTACTGCGTCACCGGGCGGCGGGACGCCCGTCCGGGACGGGCGGTCCGGGTCGCGCGGACGGTGCCGAGCAGCCGGATCCGGCGCCACGGATCCGGTGGGACGAGCAGAGTTGTAGACCTGGCGCTCCGTCAACGTCAAGGCACCGTAAGCGAGTTGTGCGCGGGGTGAGCGTTTTCGGGGCGCGGCGACTCACCCGCGGCACACCGTCGACACTTCTTGTTCACACTTCCCTTGACCCTTCATGTAACCGGCGGTAACTTCCTGCTCGGCTACCGCGGCGTCACGAGAAAGCCCTTGCAACCGCCGGGAGTTGCGAGGAGCCGTGCGCACGCGGGCCGGTGTCCGCGCCAGGGCAACGTGCCACCGATGTCCGATCCGCACCGACAGCACCGGGAGCAGACATGACCTCCTCCGCCGAGCACGGCGAGCACACCTCCGACAGACCCGGCGGCACCCCGGAGGCCGGCGACGCCCCCGCGCGTCGCGGGCGGGTCCGGGCGCGCCGGGCCGCGGTGATGGCGGTGCCGGCCGCCGCGGTCGCCGCGGGTCTCGCGATCCTCACCGCCGAAGGGGCGCTGGGCGTGCAGTTCGCCATCTCGGGCATGCCGTTCACCGTCACGGCGACCGAGCTGAACGGCACCGGCTTCGCGCAGTTCGGCGCCCTGGACGAGATGGCCGAGGGCAGCCCGAACGCCGGCGACACCGGTGGCCAGGTGCTGGTCGTCACGTCCGTGATCAAGAACGCGACCCTCACCAAGCTGTGCCAGAGCGTGGACCTGGGCGGCACCAACCTGGTCATCCGGGCGGGAGAGGGCGCGCAGAAGGTCACCGCCAGCGATCTGACGACCGACTCGACCCAGCTCTCCGGCGACGCGGCGTTCAACAACATCGAGATCGGCAACGACGCGAGCACCCTCGACAAGGCCGGGCCGAAGGGCCGCGGGCCGAAGGGCGTGTTCAGCCAGCAGTCCGACACCGTGCACATCGCCAGCCTGCGGCAGACCAACTACGCCACGACCGCCGGCGTGTTCAAGCTCCCCGGGCTGAAGCTGGGCTTCAGCGAGTCGGGTTGCTGATGTCCGGCGGCCCGCGCGGAAAGCTCCGGCCCGCCTTCCGGCGGTGGCGGGCCGGCCGGCCGTTCTGGGGCGGGCTGCTGCTCGCCCTGGGCGGGGCGGAGATCCTGCTCACCCTCAGGGCGTCGCTGGACGTCGTCCTGCACGTCGGCATGCAGGGCCTGGCCGGCTATCTGCTGCCCGCCGTAATGCTGCTGTGCGGGGTGCTGATCCTCTTCAACCCCGCCCAGCACCTGTTCTACTCGGTCATCGGGGTCCTGGTCTCGCTGGGCTCCTGGCTGACCTCCAACCTGGGCGGCTTCTTCGTCGGTCTGCTCCTGGGCGTGGCCGGCAGCTGCCTCGCCTTCGGCTGGCTGCCGGACCAGGAACCGCGCGTCAGCCGCCGCAGGCGCCGGAAGGAGGCCCGGGCGGCACGGGCCGCACAGGCCCCGGGCTGACCCCGGGCCGGAACCGCGCGGACGGTACGGAAAGCGCAGGCGAGGGCAGCCGCGACGAGGGCCTCGCGCCGTGGGGCGGCGTCCCGCCCACCGGAAGCGGGAACAGGGCTGTTCGACGGGTCGGACAGATCATCACGATGCGGCAGCATCAACTCACGGCATGTGGCTGCTCACTTGACGGGGTGTGGTCACACACGGTTGGCTCCGGGCCAGCGAGAGTCATCCGGTCGGTGCACACCCCGCGGCCCGCCTGCGCTCTCACCCTGCTCCAGCTCGGCCGCACAGCGAGGTTCCGCCCCCATGAACACTCCACCCCCGCCGCACACCCCCGTCAGACGCACCCGTGCCGCGGTCCTGGCATCCGCCCTGTGCCTGCTGGTGTCCGGCTGCTCCGTCCTGGGCGCGGCCGACGACGCGCCGGGCGGGGACGCGGCGGCGGGGTCCGGCTCGGGGATGAGGGTCGCCCTGGTCACGCACGGCGGCGAGGGCGACGCCTTCTGGGACCTGGTGCGCCGGGGCGCCGAGGCCGCGGCGGCCAAGGACGGGATCGACCTGACGTACACCAGCGACGCCGACCCGGCCGCGCAGGCCGGCCTGGTGCGCGACGCGGTCCGCGACAAGGTCGACGGCATCGCGGTGACGCTGGCCAAGCCGGCGGCGATGCGGGGCCCGGTCGCGCAGGCCCGGGCGGCCGGCATCCCCGTCGTCGGACTGAACTCCGGCATCGACGCCTGGCGGCCGACGGGGCTGCTGGAGTACTTCGGCCAGGACGAGTCCGTCGCGGGCCGGGCCGTCGGCGACAAGCTGGACGACCTCAAGGCCAAGCACGCCCTGTGCGTGGTGCACGAGCGGGGCAACGTCGCGCTGGAGGCCCGCTGCGCCGGCGTGAAGAAGACCTTCGGCGGCGACACCGAGAACCTGTACGTGGACGGCACCGACATGAACGCGGTGACCGCCACGATCGCCGCGCGGCTGCGGCAGGACCGAAGCATCGACGAGGTCGTCACCAACGGCGCGCAGTACGCGCTCACCGCGGTCGAGGCCGTGCGCCGGGCCGGGAGCAGGGCCGAGGTGGCCACCTTCGACCTCAACAGGAACCTGGTGCGGGCGGTGCGGGACGGCTCCGTGCAGTTCGCCGTGGACCAGCAGCCGTATCTGCAGGGCTACCTCGCGGTGGACGCCCTGTGGCTGTACCGGACCAACGGCAACGTCAGCGGCGGCGGGGCGGCTCCGGTGCTCACCGGGCCCGCCTTCGTGACCAGGTCGAACGTCTCCTCCGTCGCGCGGTTCGCCGCCGCCGGGACCCGGTGACCGGACCCTCCCGTGACGGTGTCGCCAACAATTCGGCCGGGCCCGGCCCGTACGTCCACTTGTGCGGATAACATCCTGCGCATCCCATGTGCCGCACCCGGCACACCCCCGCGCCCCTCCCCCGCCCTCCCCGACCGCTCCGCCTCCCCGTTCCTCGCCCCCCGCTGATCGCCCTAGGACGACGATGTCTCGACGGACAGGTGCCCGGCGCCGCCTCGGTTCCATACGCCTCTCCCTGGTGCTGCTGGCCCTGGTGCCGGGCGTCACCCTCGCCGCCATGTGGGGCGTGACGACGATCCAGATGTTCTCGGAAGGGCTGCGGCTGCGCGACCAGACCGAGCTGAGCCGGTCGACCGGTGCCATGGGCACCGACGCGACACTCGCCCTGCAGCGCGAGCGCAGTCTGTCCGCCGCCTGGCTGGCCTCGCCGCGCGGCTCCCGCGCCGCCCTGGACGCGCAGCGCGAGGAGACCGACAAGGCCGTCGCGAAGCTGGTCGGGCAGGCGGACGCGATCGAGAAGGCGCCCTCCCGCATCTCCGACCGTCTCTACTCGGTGCTCGGCTCGGTGGGCAGCCTGGAGTACTACCGGGACCAGGTCGACAACCCCACCGACATCACACCCCAGCAGGCGCTCGACCAGTACTCCTCGATCATCGACGACCAGATCCACGCCTTCCAGGAGCTGTCCCAGGTCGACGACGGCGACCTCACCTCGCAGGCCGGTCCGCTCGTGGCGCTGGAACACACGGCGGAGCTGGTCTCCCGGGAGGACGCGCAGCTGACCCTGGCGTGGCCGTCGGGGCATCTGCAGGACGCGGCCTGGACGCAGTTCGCCGAGCTGGTCAACACCCGGCGCTGGCTGGTGCAGGACCAGGTCGTGCCGCAGCTGACCGGCGAGGCCAAGGCACAGACCGAGCGGATCCTGGCGGGCTCCGAGTGGCAGACGCTGCAGTCCGTCGAGGACCGGGTGCTGGCCTCGCGCAACTCCGGTGCCGCGCCCGACCGGATCGCCCTGCCGGACTCCCAGAAGCGGTGGAACGCCGCCATGGACAAGCTGTCCGAGCAGTACGCGGGCCTCATCCAGCAGCAGACGACGGGACTGCTCCAGCGCAGCGCCGACAAGGCGGACGCCCTGCTGCTCAAGGCGGCCCTGCTGAGCGCCGCCGGGCTGCTCGCGCTGCTCGTCTGCGTCGGCATGTCCTGGCGGATCACGCGCTCGCTGTCCCGGCGGCTGCGCGGGCTGCGCCGGGCCGCCGTGAGCCTCGCGCAGGAGCGGCTGCCGGACGTGGTGGCGCGGCTGGACCGGGGCGAGACGGTCGACCCGGAGTCGGCGACGCCCGAGCTGGACTACGGGCACGACGAACTCGGCCAGGTGGCACAGGCGTTCAACACCGCCCAGCGCACGGCCGTGCACACGGCGGTCGAACTCGCCGACACCCGGCGCGGCTTCCAGAAGGTCATCCTCGGCATCGCCCGGCAGAGCCAGAACCTGGTCAACCTCCAGCTGGCCAAGCTCGACACGCTGGAACGCGAGCACACCGACCCGGACATCCTCAAGGGCCTGTACGAACTGGACTCCACGGCGAGCCAGTTGCGCCGCTACGAGGAGAACCTGGTCATCGTCAGCGGGGAACGGCCGGGCCGCAGCTGGAGCGAGCCGGTGGCGCTGATCGACATCCTGCGCAGCGCGATCGGGGAGGTCGCCGAGTACCAGCGGGTGGAGGTGCACACCGAGGAGGAGGTGTACGTCGCCCCGCCCGCGGTGGCCGACGTCATCCACCTGCTGGCCGAGCTCATCGACAACGCGACCGCCTACTCGCCCGCGCCGAGCCCCGTCACCGTACGGGCCGCGATGGTGGCCAAGGGGCTGGCCGTCGAGGTGGAGGACCGCGGCCTCGGCATGTCGGAGGAGGACTACGCGTCCTTCAACGAACAGCTGGCGGTCCCCCCGCAGTTCGACGTGGTGGCGCTCGCCGACGACCTGCGGCTCGGCATGTTCGTGGTCGCCCAGCTGGCCCACCGGCACGGGATCGCGGTCACCCTGCGGGCCTCGCCGTACGGCGGGACCACGGCGATCGTGCTGGTCCCGCACGAGATCGTGGTGCGCGAGGCCCCGGGCGACGGGGCACCCGGGCTGCCGGGCGCCGAGGACGGAGCCGGCACGAAGGGCCGCGTGGACGGCGCCGGCACGAAGGGCCGCGTGGACGGCGCCGTCCACACCCCGGAGGACGGGCGGATGCCGGCTGACGGAGGCACGGCGGCGAACGGCCACGCTCCGGCGCGCGCCGGGGCCGACGGGACCGCGCAGGACGGAGGGACACCCGAGGGCACCGGGTCGTCCCCGGGCACCGGAGCCCGGAGCGGGGGGACCTCCCCGCGGGAGCCCCGCCCGCTGGTGGCCGCCCGCACCGCCGTCTCCGCCCCCGGGTCCCGCAGCGCCGCCCGCGAGGTGATCCCCCGCCGGGACGGTCTCGCCCCGCTCCCGCGCCGGGTGCCGCAGACCAGCCTCGTGGAGGAGCTGCGTGAGGAGGCACCGCCCGCCGCCGAGGACACCTCCCTCGACGAGTTCACCGCGGAGGCCGCCGCCTCCTCCCTGGCCGGCTTCCAGCGCGGCACGCTCCGGGCCCGTGACGGCGACGCCGAGCCGCCGCACCGCGAGGAGGCGGCCGCACCACCCCGGCAGGCCGCCGCCGATCCCGTCCCCTCGACTCCGCCCGCCGACCGCTGACGAAGGACACCGCAATGACACGCCCCATCCCCGCCACGCACACCCAGCTCGACCAGCTGCTGACCGGACTCGTGGAGCGGGTCGCCGACGTGAACCAGGCCGTGGTGCTCTCCGAGGACGGCCTGGTGGTCAGCAAGTCCACCGGGTTCCTGCGCGACGACGCCGAGCGGCTCGCGGCGACCGCGTCCGGGCTGATGAGCCTCAGCAAGGGCGTCAGCATGGACTTCCGCGGCGGCCCGGTGCGCCAGGCGCTCATCGAGATGGCCAACAGCTATCTGATCCTGACCTCCGCCGGCCCCGGCGCGCACCTGGTGGTGCTGACCGGGCCGGGCGCGGACGTCGGGGTGGTCGCGTACCAGATGAACATGCTGGTCAAGAAGATCGGCGAGCACCTCAGCGCGGCACCGCGGGGCGTGGCCGGACCCGTCGTCGACCCCGGCGCGTGAGGTGGGCGGAGGCGATACGGCGGGCCGGCTCGTACGGCCGTTCGCGCTGACCGGCGGGCGGACGCGGCCCAACTGCGCCGACTTCACGCTGATCGCGACGGTCACCGCGGTCGATCCGCCGCCGGCCAACGCGGCCCGGCCGCAGCCCGAGCACACCCGCATCCTGCGGCTGTGTGCCGAGCCGGTCGCCGTCGCGGAGCTGGCCGCCCGGCTCGACCTCCCGGTGAGCGTGGTCGCCATCCTGCTGTGCGACCTGCTGGAGGCGGGCCGGATCACCGTCCGCCCGCCGCGCCCCGTCTCCCGTACCACCCCGGACCTGGACCTGCTGCAGAAAGTGAGGGACGGCCTTGGCCGGCTCTGACCTTGCCACCGACGCGCCCTCGGCCCCCGACACGGTCAAGATCCTCATCGCCGGCGGCTTCGGCGTGGGCAAGACCACCATGGTCGGGTCGGTCAGCGAGATCGTCCCGCTGCGCACCGAGGAGCCCCTGACCATGGCCGGTCTGGGCGTCGACGACCTCGACGGCATCGAGGAGAAGCGGGCCACGACCGTGGCCCTGGACTTCGGCCGCATCACCATCAGCCGGGACCTGGTGCTGTACCTGTTCGGCACGCCGGGGCAGCAGCGGTTCTGGTTCATGTGGAACGACCTGGCCCTCGGCGCGCTGGGCGCCGTGGTCCTGGTGGACGTGCGCAGACCCGAGTCGAGCTTCGCCGCGATCGACTTCTTCGAACGCCGGGGCATCCCGTTCGTGGTGGGCGTCAACGGCTTCCACGGCGAACACCCCTATCCCGCCGAGGACATCCGGGAGGCACTCGCGCTGCCGGAGCACGTGCAGGTGCTGCTGTGCGACGCCCGGGAGCGGGAGTCGTCCCGGGACGTACTGATCGCCCTGATCGACCAGCTGATCGCATCGGCGGTGCAGGCCTGAGCCCGATGGCGCTTCCAGGGGGCGGCGGGCGGGGACGGATGTCGTTCCTGTGACGCTCCGCCCCCGGCCCGCGTTCGGTGCCGCCGGAATTGCGCCGCCGTCGTCACTGCATCGTGACGGTCGCCCGGCTCAGGCCAGCCCCGCCGACTTCAGCCACGCCGTGGCGACGTCCAGCGGGTCCTTCTTCTCCAGCTGCACCTGGGCGTCCAGGTCCAGCAGCGTCTGTGTGTCCAGCTTGGCCGAGACGGCGTCGAGCGCCTCGACGCCCTCCTTGGGCAGACCGCTCTTGTGCACCAGCGGGGTCACGTTGGCGAAGCCGAAGAGGTTCTCCGGGTCCTTCAGGACGACGAACTTCTCCTTCACGATGGTGGGGTCCGTGGTGAAGATGTCCGCGGCCTGGACGGTGTTGCGGGTCAGCGCCGCCTGGGTCAGCGGGCCGCCCGCGTCGAGCGCCTTGAAGGACTTGAACTCCAGGCCGTAGACGGACTTCAGGCCCTCCAGGCCCTGGTGCCGGGTCTGGAACTCCGGCGAGCCGCCGATCACCAGGTCGGGAGCGGCGTCCTTGAGGTCGGCGAGGGTGGAGGAGGAGGTCAGCTTGTACTTCTTCGCCGTCCGGGCGTTGACGGTGACCGAGTCCTTGTCCTCGGCCGGCGAGGACTGCAGCAGTGTCAGCTTCTTGTCGAGCTTGGCCTTGACGGCCTCGTTGACCGCCTCGGCGGACTTCTGCTCGGCCTTGGGGTCCAGGTAGGCGAGCAGGGAGCCGTTGTACTCCGGCAGCACGGTGACGGAGCCGTTCTTCATCAGGCCGTAGGTGGTCTCCCGGCTGCCGATGTTGTGCTTGTAGGTGACCTTGAGGCCCTTGGCCTTGAGCGCCTCGCCGTAGATGTCGGCGAGCAGGGTGCTCTCGGCGAAGTTGTTGGAGCCGACGACGACGGTGCCCGCCTTCGCCTTCTCGCCGGCCAGGGGGTCGTCGGAGGTGTCGCCGGACGAACAGCCCGCGAGCAGCGCCGCGGCGGCGGTGAGCGCGACGGCCCCCGCGCCGGTGTGCCTCGTCCTGGACCAGCTGCTTTTCGCGGTAGAAGTCATCCACCGATCCAATCCAGCCGCTTTGTGATCAGTCAAGGGCGGCCTTGTTACGGTTTCTGACGGCTCGTCACCAGTGCTCGTCACCGGTTCACCGTCTGCGTACGCCCGGTGACACGGCCAGGCGGCCCGCCGCCCAGAACACCGCCAGCGTGACGAGCGCCAGGACGGCCACGAGCGTGGCGCCGCCGACGACCTTCTCGTAGTCGCGCTGGTAGAGGCCGTCGACGATGTACCGTCCGAGCCCGCCGAGGCTCACGTAGGCGGCGATGGTCGCCGTGGAGACGATCTGGATGGCCGCCGAGCGCAGACCGCTGAGGATCAGCGGCAGGGCGACGGGCAGTTCGACCTGGAAGAGGATCCGCGACTCCCGCACCCCCATGCCGCGGGCGGCGTCCACCGGGGACGGGTCGACGGAGCGGACCGCCTCGTAGGTGGTCACCAGGATCGGCGGGACGGCGAGGATGACCAGCGGGATCATCACGGGCAGCAGGCCGAATCCCAGCACGATGACGATGAGCACGAGCAGGCCGAAACTGGGCAGCGCGCGGGCGGCGGTGGCGATGAAGGCGAGGGCGTTGCCGCCCCGCCCGGTGTGCCCGGTCAGCAGCCCGACCGGCAGGCCGATCGCGGCGGCCAGGGCCAGGGCCAGCAGCGAGTACTGGACGTGTTCCAGCAGGCGTTGCGGGATGCCGTCGTAGCCGTGCCAGTGGGCGCCGTCGCTGAAGAAGGCCTGGACGAAGTTCAGCACGTTCACCGGGTCACCCCCTGCGGCACGGGCCGCTGCCGCGGGGCCGTCTTCGGGCGCCGGCCGCTCGGCATCCAGGGGGTCAGCGCGACGCGCAGCAGGACCAGCAGGGCGTCGCACACGATGGCCAGGGCGGCCGTGGTGAGCACGGAGTTCAGGGCCAGTTCGGGGCGGTCGTACTTCTGCGCGGCGGCGAGCAGGTTGCCGAGCGCGCCCTGGTTGCCGATCAGGGCGCCGACGCTGACCAGGGAGATGCTGGAGACGGTGGCGACCCGCAGCCCGGCCATGATGGCGGGCACGGCGATCGGCAACTGCACCTGGAGATAACGGCGTACGGGTCCGATGCCCATCGCGGTGGCGGCGGCCAGGGTCTCCTGCGGCACGGAGCGCACCCCGTCGACGATGGCCGGGACGAGCACCACGAGGCTGTACACGGCCAGCGGGATCATCACGGTCAGCTCGGTCTGGCCGGTGTAGTCGATGAGGACGACGAAGAAGGCCAGCGACGGCACGGCGTACAGGACGGTGGTGACGCCGAGCACCGGCGGGTAGAGCCAGCGGAAGCGGACGCACAGCTGGGCGAGCGGGAGCGCGAGCAGCAGCCCGGCCAGGACCGGCAGCAGGGCCTCGCGCAGATGCAGTCCGATCAGGCCGGCCCAGCTGTGCTGGAGGTCGCTCGGGATGTCGAAGAAGCGGTCGAGGTTCACGAGGCGACCTTGGCCTCGTCGGCCCGGTCGGCGGCGTGGGCGCCGCGGATGGCCTCGCCGATGGCCGCCTGCGAGACCACCCCGGTCACCCGCCCGGCGTCGTCGACGGCGACGGCGTGACCGGCCGGGGAGAGCACGGCGCTGTCGAGGGCGGCCCGCAGCGAGTCGGTGCCGGGCACGAACGGCCGTCCGTACGGGAGGAGTTCGCCGGGCCGGATGGCACCGGCGGTCAGGGTGCGCGGCTCGCCCCAGCCGAGCGGGCGGCCCTCGGCGTCGGTCACCAGCAGCCAGGGGGCGCCGGCGGCGGCGATCTGCTCGGCGGTGGCGTCGAGCGGGAGCACCGGGCCGGTCGTCAGGTCGAGTGAGGCGGAGGGGAAGAACGACAGCCGGCGGATGCCGCGGTCGGCGCCCAGGAAGTCCTCGACGAAGGCGTCGGCGGGGCCGGCCAGCAGCTCGGCGGGCGGCGCGTACTGGGCGAGCCGGCCGCCCTCGCGCATCACGGCGACCATGGTGCCGAGCTTGATGGCCTCGTCGATGTCGTGGGTGACGAAGACGATGGTCTTGCCCAGCTCGTCCTGGATGCGCAGCAGTTCGTCCTGGAGTCCCTTGCGGACCACCGGGTCGACCGCGGAGAACGGCTCGTCCATGAGCAGCACCGGCGGGTCGGCGGCGAGCGCCCGGGCCACGCCGACGCGCTGCTGCTGGCCACCGGAGAGCTGGTACGGGTACCGCTTGGCGAGGGCGGCGTCCAGGCCCACCCGCTCCATGAGCTCGGCCGCCCGGGCGCGGGCCTTCTGCTTGCTCCAGCCGAGCATGCGGGGGACGGTCGCGATGTTGTCGACGATCGTGCGGTGCTGGAAGAGGCCGGCGTTCTGGATGACGTATCCCATCGACCGGCGCAGGGTGGTGACGGGCCGGCGCTGGATGTCCTCGCCGTCGAGCAGGATCGTTCCCTCACTGGGCTCGACCATCCGGTTGATCATCCGCAGGGTGGTCGTCTTGCCGCAACCGGACGGTCCGACCAGGACGGTGATCGAGCGGTCGCGTATCTCCAGCGAGAGCCGGTCGACCGCCACCGTGCCGTCCGCGTACCGCTTGGTGACTGATTCCATCCGTATCAAGACGCCGGGGCCCTTCGGGTTGGCGGAGCGTTTCTGGCCGTGGTCGTACGGGCTGTTGCCGGTCGAGTCTAGAGGGCCCGGGTCAACGGCCCGCGGGGCCCGTTGCGTCGAGGGGCAGCCGGACCGTGAACACCGTCGCCCCGGGTGCGCTGTCCAGCTCGATCCGGCCACCGTGCGCCCGGATCAGCGAACGGGCCACCGCAAGGCCGAGCCCGCTGCCGCCGCGGTCCCGGCTGCGGGCCTTGTCGACGCGGTAGAACCGGTCGAAGACCCGGGCCCGGTCGTCGGGCGGGATGCCGGGACCGGTGTCGGCGACGCGCACCTCGGCGGTGCCGGGCGTGACCCGCACCTCGACGGAGACCTTCGTCCCGGCGGGGGTGTGCACGGCGGCGTTGGTGAGGAGGTTGTCGACGACCTGGCGGATGCGCAGCGGGTCCATGCGCAGCCGCACCGGGCCGGGGCCCGCGAGCACGGTCAGCGGGTGGTCCGGGTGGCCCGCGCGGAAGGCGTCGGCGGCCTGGCCCACCAGGTCCGTCAGATCGGCGTCCCGCAGCCGCAGCGGGGTCTCCACCTCGGCCGCGTCGAGCCGGGCGAGCAGCAGCAGGTCGTCCAGGAGCACGCCCATGCGGGCGGCCTCGGCGCGCAGCCGGGCCAGGTGCCGGTCGCGTTCACCGGGGGCGTTGGCGGCCGCGTACTGGAAGAGGTCGGCATAGCCGCGCACCGACATCAGCGGGGTGCGCAGTTCGTGGGAGGCGTCGGCGACGAACCGGCGCAGCCGCTGCTCGGCCTCGGCGCGCACGGCGAGGGAGTCGTCGATGTGCTCCAGCATGGTGTTGAAGGCGGTCCGCAGCTCGTCCACCTCCGGCCCGCCGTCCCGGCCGTCGGCGCGCAGCGGCAGCCGGGCCGCCGACTCGGTCAGGTCGTGCGAGGCGATGCCGTGGGCGGTGGTGGCCATGTCGCTGAGCGGTTTCAGGCCGCGGCGCAGCATCCGGCGGCCGAAGACGACCAGGGCGAGCAGCGCGAGCGCGAAGGTGACGACCTGAATGGTGATCAGCTGCCCGACCGTGTCCTGGATCTCGTCCATGGGCGCGGCGCTGACCAGGACCACGCCGGGCTCGACCTCGCAGGCGCGCAGCCGGTAGGTGCCCGCGCCCTTCAGGTGCTCGGTGCGCAGCAGTTCCGTGTGGGCGGCGGACTGCGCCGAGGCCAGCGCGGTGAAGTCGTCGACGTCCTTCGGCAGGTCCGCCGGGTCCTCGGGCCGGCGCAGCTCGGGCCCGCCGTCCCGGACGTCGTACACGGCGTAGAACCAGCTGTAGTACTTCTTGCCCGACAGCGTGCCGTAGTCGGCGATGCTCTTGGACTGGGCGATCTGGGCCTGGGCGAGCTGGGTGTCGAGCTGGGCCGACAGGTAGTCGCGCATGTAGGTGGTCAGGGCCGTGCCGACCACGGCGAACACCACCAGCGACAGGGCGCCCAGGCCCAGGGCGAGCCGGGTGCCCAGGCGCATCCTGCGGTAGGCGCCCCGCAGCCGGGCGATCACTCGGCGGCCTGCCGCAGCACGTACCCGAAACCGCGCACGGTGTGGATCAGTCCGGCGGCGCCCTCGTCGGTCTCGTCGAGCTTGCGGCGCAGCCGGCTGACGACCAGCTCGACGACGTTGGAGCGGCCGCCGAAGCCGTACTCCCACACGTGGTCGAGGATCTGCGCCTTGGTGAGCACGGTGGGCGACTTGCGCATGAGGTAGCGCAGCACCTCGTACTCGGTCGGGGTCAGCGACAGCAGCCGCTCGCCGCGCCGCACCTCGCGGGTGTCCTCGTCCATGGTGAGGTCGCCGACCCGCAGGACGGACCGCTGGAAGGACGGGCCTGCGCTGCGCCGCAGCACGGTGCGCAGCCGGGCCATGAGCTCCTCCACGGCGAACGGCTTGACCAGGTAGTCGTCGCCGCCCCGGGTGAGGCCGGCGACCCGGTCGGCGACGCCGTCGCGCGCGGTCAGGAACACCACCGGCACCATCGTGCCGGAGGCACGCAGCCGGTCCAGGACGCCGAAGCCGTCCACGCCGGGCAGCATCAGGTCCAGCACCACGATGTCCGGGTGGAACTCGGCGGCCCGCCGCAGCGCGTCCTCGCCGGTGTACGCGGTGACCGCCTCCCAGCCCTCGTAGCGGGCGACGGTCGCGACGAGGTCGGCGATCGGCGGGTCGTCGTCGACGACGAGAAGTCGTACTTTCTCCACGCCCTCATAGTGCTGCACGCGGCCCGGGCCGCCCTAGCCGCCCGCCGTCCCGTGGCTCGATCGATAAAAACTTGAAAGTTGAGCGACAGCTTCCCGACAGCTCCCCGGCGCCAAGCTCGAATCCCAGGATCCGATCAAGGAGCTGCCGACCGTGACGACCCTCCGAGAACCTCCCGTGGCGACCCGCCCCGGTGTGCGGCCCAAGGTGGTGGGCCGGGCCGGCCTGTACGCGGTGCTGCTCGCCAACGCGGCCGTGGTGGCCGTCTTCTTCGTCCAGGCCGGTTTCGCCTCGAACGCGCTGATCGTGCTGGGCCGGCTGACCGGGCTGTACGCGGCGCTGCTCATGGCGTTCCAGCTGCTGCTGGTGGCCCGGCTGCCGTGGTTCGACCGGCGGATCGGCATGGACCGGCTGACGTCCTGGCACCGCTGGACGGGCTTCTCGGTGCTGTGGCTGCTGCTGGCGCACGCCGTGTTCATCGTCCTCGGCTACGCCGGGTCGTCCTCCCTGGACCCGGTGAACCAGCTGGTGGACCTCGCCGAGACGGTCGAGGGCGTGCTGCGGGCGATCGTCGCGCTGGCGATCCTCGTCGTGGCCGGGGCCGTCTCGGCCCGCTCGGCCCGGCGGCGGCTGGCCTACGAGACCTGGCACTTCATTCACCTGTACACCTACGTGGCGGTGGTGCTGGCCTTCACCCACCAGGTCGCGGCCGGGACGACGTTCGCCTCCTCGCCGGTGGCGACGGCGTACTGGTACACGCTGTGGGGCGCGGCCCTCGCCTCGGTGTTCGCCGGCCGGCTGGCGCTGCCGCTGTGGCGGAACCTGCGCCACCGGCTCCGGGTGACGGCCGTCGTCCCCGAGAACGACGACGTGGTCTCGGTCTACCTCACCGGCCGCGACCTGGACCGGCTGCCGGCGCGGGCCGGTCAGTTCTTCCTGTGGCGGTTCCTGACGAAGGACCGCTGGTGGCAGGCGAACCCGTTCTCGCTGTCCGCCGCGCCCGACGGCCGTACGCTGCGGCTGACCGTCAAGCGGGCGGGCGACGGCAGCGCGGCCCTGCGGCATCTGAAGGCCGGCACCCGCGTCTTCGCCGAGGGCCCCTACGGCGCCTTCACCGCCCTGCACCGCACCCGGCCCGACGCCGTGCTCATCGCGGGCGGCGTCGGTGTCACGCCGATCCGGGCCCTGCTGGAGGAACTGCACGGCCACGCGGTCGTCATCCACCGGGTCGCCACCGCCCGGGACGCCGTGCTCCACGACGAACTGCGCGACCTCGCGCTCGCCCGGGGCGCCGAGCTGCACCTGGTCACGGGCCCGCCGGTGCCCGACCGGCTGGCGCCCGGGGAGCTGGCGCGGCTGGTGCCGGACATCACCGAGCGGGACGTCTACCTGTGCGGCCCGCCGCCGATGATGAACGCCGTGCTCGGCAGCCTGCGCGAGCTGGGCGTGCCCAAGCCGCAGATCCACTTCGAGCGTTTCAGCCTGGCCGGCTGAGGAGGAGACCGTCGTGAAGCGAGCACTGCCCGTCCTCGTCCTCAGCGTCGCGGGCCTGATCCCCGTCTGGCGCTACGCCCCCTCCCAGGACACCGGTGCCGGGGCCGCGGCCCCGGCACCGGCGCCCTCCCTCTCGTCGTCCACGGGGCCCGGCGGCAGCACGTCGACGGTCGTGCCGGGGTCCACGGTCGACACCGAGAAGGGACCGGTACAGGTCGAGGTCACCTTCCAGGGCGACAGGATCGCCTCGGTGCGGATGCTGCGGCAGCCGGACCACCCCCAGACCACGGCCGCCGTGCCGAAGCTGATCGAGGAGACGCTGCGCGCGCAGAGCGCCGACATCGACACGGTGTCCGGCGCCACGGTCACCAGCGACGGCTACCGCCAGTCGCTCCAGGCCGCGCTCGACGCGAAGGGCTGACGGATGCGGCGCGTGGAGCACGTCATGGGGTTCCCGGTCTCGGTACGGATCGACGACGCGGGCTTCCCTGAGGCACCGGTGGACGAACTGTTCGCGTGGCTGCGGGAGGTCGACGCGCGGTTCAGTCCGTTCCGCCCGGACAGCGAGGTGTCCCGGCTGGACCGGGGCCAGCAGGCGGAGCCCGGCCCGGAGCTCCGCGAGGTCCTGGACCTGCGCGAGGAGTACCGGCTCGCGACCGGGGGCGCCTTCGACGTGCGTCCGCCCGGCCGGCGGCTGGACCCCTGCGCGGTGGTGAAGGGCTGGTCGGTGCAGCGGGGAGCGGAGCTGCTGTCGGCGGCCGGGGCGCGGCGCTTCTGCCTCAACGCGGGCGGCGACGTGGTCGTGTCCGGCGGCCCCTGGCGCGTGGGGGTCCGACACCCCGAGGACGCCGGGCGGCTCTGCGCGGTGCTGGACCTGACGGACCGCGCCGTCGCCACGTCCGCCCGCTACGAACGCGGCGACCACATCGTCGACGCCCGCACGGGCCGCCCGGCGACCGGCCTGCTGAGCATGACGGTGGTGGCCCCGACGCTGACCGAGGCGGACGCGGTGTCCACGGCGGCCTTCGCCCTGGGCCCCCAGGGCATCACCTGGGCGGCGTCCCGCCCCGGCTGCGAGGTGTTCGCGGTGAACGCGGACGGAAAGGTACTGCGCAGCGAGGGCTTTCCGGTGACGGCGTAGGCGTAGGACATACCGGACGGCACGGGCATCCGCGGGCGGCCGGGCGGCATGGGAATCCGCCGGCGACCGGGTGGCACGGGAATCCGCCGGTGACCTGGCGCCACGGCAGCTCACCGACGGCCAGGCGCCACGGGAACCCGCCGGTGACCGGACGCCACGGCAATCCACCGACGGCCAGGCGGCACGGGAACCCGCCGACGGCCAGGCGGCACCGGAACCCGCCGACAACCGAGCCCCACGGCAACCCGCCGACGACCGGGCGGCGCGGGAACCCGCCGACGACCGGGCGGCGCGGGAACCCGCCGACGACCGGGCGGCGCGGGAACCCGCCGTAGGCCGGGCGGCGCGGGAACCCGCCGTAAGCCGGCCGGGCTTCTCCGTCCTGCCGTGTCGCCCGCTCGCCCGCCGTCCTTTCCGTACCGGACACCGCGGCGTCACGCCGGCCGGGCACGTTTCGGCCGTCCCCGCCCTGTGCCCGGCCGCCCCGTCCCCGGGCGGCACCCGGAAGGACGACGTACGCCGTGTCCCAGCTCCTCGAAACGCCGCCCGCACCGCTCCCTGCCGCCATCTGCCCGGCCGGCCCGCCCCGGCGCTCCCCCGCCGCCGCCCGGTTCGTCCGTCCCGCCCTCGTCCTGCTGCCGCTGCTGCTGATCGGCGGGTGGGCGCTGACCGACCGGCGGGCCGCCGCCGAGGGGGTCGCGCGGCTGGCGTCCGCCGACCCCTGGTGGCTGTCCGCCGCGTTCGGGTGCACCTGCCTGACCTGGGTGGCCGCCGCCTGTGTCCGGCAGGGCGCGCTGCCCGAGCGGCTGCCGCCCGGCCTGCTGGTGGCGTCCCAGTTCGCCGCCGGCGCCGCGAACCAGGTGCTGCCCGCGGGGATCGGCGCGCACGCGGTCACCCTGCGCTTCCTGCAGCGCCAGGGCGTCCCGCTCCCCCGCGCCACCGCCTCGCTCGCCCTCTACGCCCTGGTCAAGCCGGTCGCCAAGACGCTGGTGCTGCTCGCGTTCCTGGCGGCGTTCCCGGAGGTGCCGCGGCTCGGCGCGCCGCTGCCCGGCGACCGCGCGCTGCTCACGGCGGCCGGGGCGGCGGCGGTCGCCCTCGCCGCGGCCGTCGTGGCGCTGGTGACCGTACGGGCCCTGCGCCGGCCCGTCCTGGGTTTCCTGCGCACCGCCCTGACCGACGCCCGCGCGCTGCACACCCGCCCGAGCCGGGTGCTGGCCCTGTGGGGCGGGGCGGCGGCGACCCCGCTGCTGCAGGGCAGTGTGATCGCCACGGTCGGTTTCTCGCTCGGACTGCCGCTGTCCTGGGCGCAGGTGGTGCTCGCGCTGCTGGTGGCCGGCGCCGTGGCCGGGGCGGTGCCCGCGCCGGGCGGGATCGGCCCGGTGGACGCGGCGCTCGTGTTCACGATGGCCGCGTTCGGCGCGCCCGTCGGCACGGCCACCGCCACCGTCATCGGCTACCGCGTGCTGACGGTGTGGCTGCCGATGCTGCCGGGCGCGCTCGTCCTGTCGGCCCTGCTGCACCGCAAGGCGCTGTGAGCCGAGCTCAACTGCCCGGCAGGGCCTCCAGGAAGGCGGCCGGCGGGACGAAGAACAGGCTGCCGGTGACCGCCCGGGAGTAGTCCAGCAGCGGGTCGGGCCCCGCGCCCGGCCCGCCCAGGAACATCTTGCGCAGCATCGTCTCGGGTATCTCCGGCGTGCGCGCGTAGGCCACGAAGTACGTGCCGAACTCCCCGTGCCCGGGCCGGCCGAAGGGCATCGCCGAGCGCAGTATCCTCTGCTCCGCTCCGTCCGGCCCGAGGACGGTGTTGACGTCCTTGTGGGAGCCGGGCGCGTCGAGTTCGAGGTTGGTGAGCTTGGTGCGGCCGATGATCTTCTCCTGTGCCTCGACGGCGAGGGCCTCCCAGGCGTCCACGTCGTGCAGGTACTTCTGCACGAGCGCGTACGCACCGCCCCGGAAGCCGGGGTCCTCGTCCCCGACGAGGGCCGCGTCCGCCGCGGCCTGGCCGACGGGGTTCTCGGTGCCGTCGACGAAACCGAGCAGGTTGCGCGAGTCGAAGTAGGAGAACGCCTGCGTCTCGTCGCGCACGGTGACCGCGCCGCGCAGCCGCCGCACGAGCTCGGCGGCGAGGGCGAAGCACAGGTCGGTGCGGGCGGCCTTGAGGTGGAAGAACAGGTCGCCCGGGGTGGCCGGCGCGTGGTGCCGGGGCCCGGCCAGTTCGCGGAACGGGTGCAGTGCCGCGGGCCGCGGGCCGCCGAACACCCGGCCCCAGGCCCGGGATCCGGCCCCGGCGACGCAGCCGAGCCCGCCGTCGGGGCTGGGGAAGCCGACGGAGCGCACCAGGCCCGCGAGCGAGCCCAGTACGTCCCGTACGGCGGTTTCCCCGCCGGGTTCGATCGTGGCGACCAGGAACACCGCGACCGAGGCCGGCGGGTTCAGCAGCGGCTGCGGCAGCGTCTCTCCCGAGGGCAGCGGTGACGTCATGGTTTCCCCATCCCTTCGCCGGCCGGTACGGCCCGCCCGCTCCCCCTCCGGGGCGGCGCGGCCCACGCCCCTGACACGATGCCCAGCGAACGGGCGGGCGGAACTCGCCCTGCCCGGCGGTCGGTTGCCGGCCGGCCTGCTCCCACAACACCTTGACGTCCCGGAGTCCGAGCGGCATCGCCTCGGCCCGGCTCCGTGGCGGTGCGTGGTGGCTGCGGGCCGGCGGCCGAAGGGCGGGTGCCGGCGGGCCGCCGGGGTGTCCCGGCGCCTTGCGGATGCGGCCCGTCCGCCCGGTGCAGGGCGTACGCGTCCGGCGGCTGGGGGAGCGCGTCCGTGCCGGTGACGGGCAGCGGGTCACGCAGAGTGCTGAACTCGTCGTACGCCACCCCCGGCCGCCTCGGCCGGCGCTCGGTGCGCTTGGGGCGCGCGGCCGGTCCGCAGGACCGCGTTCGCCAGGCCGAACCGCCGGCCGAAGTTCCTGCGTCACCCACTCCCACCTCAGCCGCAGCGGTTAGCCTCGTAAGTCACCGAAGGTGAACGGGGGTTGCCATGGTGAACGCCGATCGCACGCCGCCGGACTGCCCTGGGGGACATGACGGCATGCCGGAGAGCGGCGCCGGGGCGCATCTCCAGGACCAGCTCGAGATGCTCATCCAGGACTTCCGCACGAGCACCGAGCCGCCCATGCCGGTGTTCGTCGTGCACGCGCAGGAGAGCGCCGACGACGACGCGGTGACCGGGCTGGTCCGGCAGCTGTACGCGGGCCAGGAGGCGCACGGCACGCGCTGCGCGGTGGTGCAGGACGGCTACGAGGGGCCGACGGAGGTGCGCAGGGCCGCCGCCCTGGTGCGGGCGCTGAGCGATCCGAAGAAGTGGGGCGGCCCCAAGGCGGTCTACCGGCGCTACGCGTTCCCGCGGCTGCGGCTGGTGCACGCCATCGACGACGCGGTGGCGGCGCTCGGCGACAGCTGGCCCGCGCCCGCCCCGGGCAGCCCGGAGGCCGGGCAGGACCAGCGGCAGCTGCTGCTGAACCAGCTGGCGCAGCAGCGCTGGCGGCCGAGGAACACCGCGCGCTGGCGCTCGGGCCTGCCGTTGTTCGACATGGCGCACATCCTCCCGGCCAGCCTCGTCACCGTGCTGGCCGCGCTGCTGGCCCGCAGCGAGTGGTACGTGGCGGTGGGCGCGGGCCTGGTCTTCCTGCTGCTGCTGACCGTCCTCAACTACGTGCTGCCCGGCCGGGCCCCGATCTTCCTGTGGCTGCGCCGCGAGAGCCGCTGGTTCATGACGACGACCTTCCTGCGGGCGGCGGACCAGGACGAGCCCACCGAGGTCTCGCTGCTGCGGCCCGTGCGGTCCTGGAAGGCGATCGCCGCCCGGGCGTACGACGTGGCCGAGGCCCTCAAGGCGGGCGGCGACTTCCACCTCCAGCTGTGCGTGCTGGCGCTGCGGGAGGACCTGCGCGACAACCACCGCCGCTGGAGCTGGGACCTGCGCGGCTTCAAACGGCCGCGCCCGCCGATGCTGTTCCTGCCGCACGCGGACGCCCGCAACGGCGGCATCGAGCTGATCCGCGCCGTCAGCGACGTCCGCAGCAGGCGCAGCGAACTCGACCCGCTGCTCGTGGTGGCCGCGGTGCGCGCGCACGACGTGGCACGCCTGGAGCGCAGCGTGGTCCCGACGGCGCCCGACCCGGATCCGGTACCGCCCAAGTTCGGCGAGCGGCTGCGCACCTGGTACCGGGAGTGGGCGCACAACCTGCGCGCCGCGCAGTCCCCCAGCCGGGAGCGGTCCGTCCTGCCCTGGGTGATGAAGATCCCGCTGCCGCACGACCAGCTCGGGCCCGTCGAGGAGCGCCGCCGGCACCTGCGGGCCTCCACCCGGCCCACGCTCGCCCGGCTGGTGTGGGCCCTGCACACCCTGGTCCTGGTGATCGCCGTGCTGGCCGCCGGAACGATCATGCGGGCCGACGCCCTGCACGACCGCTACTGCTCGGCGTCCCTGCTGACCGCCAACCGCGACACCCGGCGTGCGCCGGGGCCCGGCGGCGGGGCGGAGTGCATCGGCATAGCGACGGACGGCGTCCGCTTCGCCGACTGGCTGCCACAGCCCCGGCCCGGCGAGGAGGTCTCGGCCCTGACGGCCGGCGAGCCGAGACCCTGGACGGTGGCGGAACTGGAGGACCGTATCGGGCGGCAGAACGCGGACGTTCTCGCCCGGCACTCCGGCACGTACGTCACCGTCGTCTACGCCGGACCGCTCAGCGCCGACCGGTCCGACGGCTCCTCGCTGGTGAAGGGCGCCGAGGAGCTGGCGGGCGTGTACCTGGCGCAGGCGGTCATCAACGAGAACTCCAGCGTGAAGCTGCGCGTGCTGATCGCCAACGGCGGTGTGGACCTGGGCCACCAGGAGCAGATGGCCGAGGCGATCGCCGCGTACGCCGCGCACGACCCGACTGTGGTGGGGGTCGTCGGCACCGGCCGCGACCTGAAGTCGAGCCGGGCCACGACCCGCACCCTGATGGAGGCGGGCCTGCCGGTCGTCTCCGGCACGAACTCCGCCACATATCTGCCCCGCGAGTTCGCCAACTGGTTCAGCCTGGCCGCCACGGACGAGTGGCAGACCCGCCAACTGGGCCTGATAGCGGCCCAGTTGCGCACCTCGCAGCGGCGGCAGTACGCCCTGGTCCTGGCCCGCGACACGGCGCGCACCGACGACCTGTACACCGACGAACAGGCCCGTTACGGCGGGCAGATGCTGCGGCGGCAGGGCTTCACCCTGCTCGAACAGCGCCGCTACCAGCTCAGCGGCGGCAAGCCGGAGCTGCGCTCGCACGCGCAGGAGATCTGCCGGGACGAGCGGGTGCCGTCGGTGATCTACTTCGCCGGGCGGGTGGAGGACGTCGATCCGCTCATGGCCCAGCTGGGCACCGAGCCGGGCTGTGCCGGACGGCCCCTGGCCATCCTCACCGGCGACGACCTGTCCAAGGCGGACTTCACGGCCGGCGGGCAGTCCGTGGCGCCGAAGGTCACGCTGTACCACGCGGCCCTCGCGGAGCTGGAGCAGGCCGCCACCAGGACGGCCTTCTATCTGGACGCCGCCCAGCACCTGCCGGGCCTGGCGGGCCGGCGGCTGCGCCACGACAGCCCGGCCCTGGCCAGCGGACAGACCGCCCTGGCCCATGACGCGACCCGCGCCCTGTTCTGGGCGGCCAGCCGCGACGACCGGCCGCAGAGCCGCGCCTCGACCTGGGTGAACCTGCGCAACGTGAAGATCGAGGGCATGGCCACCGGCACGATCGACTTCACCCGCGCGCCCCTCTACGGCGACCGCACCGGGCACAGCATCGTCCTGAAGGAGGTGCGCCGCCTCGGCGACGGCACCTCCCGGCCGCGTGTGGTGTGCCACCGCACGGCGGGGGACAGGGCACCCCTCACCCGGGAGGAGTGCCGGATCCGCTGAGCGCCGCCTCAGCCCGCGTCGGGCGTCAGCCGCAGCGCGATGCTGTTGATGCAGTACCGCTGGTCGGTGGGCGTGGGGTAGCCCTCGCCCTCGAAGACGTGCCCGAGGTGCGAGCCGCAGCGCGCGCACCGCACCTCGGTCCGCACCATGCCGTGCGAACGGTCCTCGATCAGCTCCACGGCGTCGGTGTCCTTCGGGTCGAAGAAGGACGGCCAGCCGCAGTGCGACTCGAACTTCGTGTCCGAGGTGAACAGCTCCGCTCCGCAGGCACGGCAGGAGTAGACGCCCTGTGTCTTGGTGTCGGTGTACTCACCGGTGAAGGCCGGCTCGGTGGCCGCCTGGCGCAGCACGGCGTACTCGCCCGGGCTGAGCTCCGCGCGCCACTGCTCGTCCGGCTTCTCGACGTCGTACGGCATGAGCCTCCAGCCCCTCAGTTCGACAGACGGTCCAGGATGCGCGGGCCGAGGTCGGTGACGTCGCCCGCTCCCATGGTGAGAACGAGATCACCGGGCTTCGCCATTCCCGCGACGACCGAGGGGACGTCCGCCGTGTCGTGCACGGGCGTCACGTCCGCGCCCGCGGCCCGGGCCGCCTCGATGATCAGCTCGCTGGTCACGCCGGGGATCGGGTCCTCGCGGGCCGGGTAGATGTCCAGCACGACCGAGGCGTCCGCGAGGGCCAGCGACTGGCCCATCTCCTTGCCGAGCTCCTGCGTGCGCGAGAACAGGTGCGGCTGGAAGACGACCAGGATCCGCGCGTCGCCCGCGGCCCCGCGCATGGCCTCCAGGTCGGCGGTCATCTCGGTGGGGTGGTGGGCGTAGGAGTCGATGACCTGGACGCCGGCCGCCTCGCCCTTGAGCTGCAGCCGCCGCTTCACGCCGGTGTACGCCGCGAGCGCCGGGGCCAGCTCGGCCGCGGGGACGCCGAGCGCCGCCCCGGCCGCCAGCGCGGCGACCGCGTTGTGCGCGTAGTGGCGGCCGGGCACGGAGACCGCGAAGGTCAGCTCCTCGCCGTCCAGCACCACGGTGACCCGGCTGGTCAGTCCCTGCGGCACGACCGACGTCACGCGCACGGAGGCGTCCTCGGACTCGCCGTAGGTCACCACCCGCACGCCGCGTCCGGCGACCCGCCGGGTCAGCTCGCGCGCGCCCTCGTGGTCGGCGGAGATCACCAGCGTGCCGCCCTCGGTGATCCGGTCCACGAACGTCTCGAACGACGCGTAGATCTCGTCCATCGACGCGTAGTTGGCGTGGTGGTCGAGCTCGACGTTGAGGACGATCGCCACCTCGGGCGCGTACTTGTGGAAGCTGCGGTCCGACTCGTCGGCCTCGGCGACGAAGATCTCGCCCTCGCCGTGCAGCGCGTTGGAGCCGGGCGCGTCCAGGTCGCCGCCGATGGCGTAGGAGGGGTTCAGGCCGAGCTCGCTCAGGGACACGGCCAGCATCGAGGTGGTGGTCGTCTTGCCGTGCGTACCGGCGACGGCGATCGGGCGCAGCCCGTCCATCAGGGCGGCCAGCGCGTCGGAGCGGTGCACCACGGGGACGCCCAGCTCGGCCGCGCGGGCCAGCTCGGGGTTGTCCTGCCGGATCGCCGACGACACGACCACGCAGCTCGCGTCGTCGGCCAGGTGCCCGGCGGCGTGCCCGATGTGCACGGTCACGCCCAGCGCCCGCAGCGCCTCGGCCGTGGCGGACTCCTTGGCGTCGCTGCCCGCGACGGCGGCCCCGCGCTGGGCGAGGATCTTCGCGATCCCCGACATCCCGGCCCCACCGATCCCGATGAAGTGCGGTCGGTCCATGGCGGTGGGAAGGCCGGGTGCCATGCGTGTCTCCCTGTACGTGTGCGGAACGTTCAGCGGCACAGCCTATGCCGAACGGTTCCCCGACGCCGCCACCGCCGGCGGCTACGCCTTGCTGTGCGAGAACAGCTTCAGCACCGGCACCCCGACCTTGTGCCGGGCGCGCGAGGCCCAGTCCCGGTGGAAGAACTCCTCCACGTAGTGCGGGTCGGTCAGCACGATGACCTCGTCGGCCCCGACCTCCTCCACCAGGGACTTCAGCGCATCCAGCGGGTGGTTCTCGATCAGCCGTCCCTCCGCCGGGCTGCCCGAGGCCCGCAGCGCCGTCAGGGAGACCTCCAGGGCCCGCTGCCCCACGCTCAGGGCCTCCTCCCCCTCCGGGGTCTCGCCCTCCCGCACGGCTTCGTCGAGTTCACCCAGCGCCACGTCGTCGATGGCCCGCAGCAGCCGGTCCGCCTGCTCGCCGCGCGGCTGGAGCAGCACCTGGAAGGAGACCTCCTCCTCCCCGTGCAAGGTCGTGACGAACTCCACGTCGGCGGACGTCAGGGCCTTCTCGATCATCAAAACGCTTGTGAACACCAGGCGCCCCTTCTGTTCCGGGGGCCCGGGGGCCCCGCTCCTCCGTGGGCCGTGCCGGGCCCTGCCGAAACCATCCTGCCCGTGCGCGCACGGATACTGCCGGATCCAGTGTGCCCTCCCGAACCCGGGCGGAACGGCATATGCCGCCCCCGGGCGGCCGGGGAGGGCCACCGTCCGCCTCTTCCGTCCGCACCGGCCCGGCGGATGCACCGGCCGCCGGCCGTCGGCACCTTGTACCCCCGGTCCGGCTGTTCAGCGCCCCGGGACCCGGTCTGTCAGGACCGCCGGTACCGCGTGAACAGGAAGCCGTCCTCCTCCAGCATCGACAGCAGGGTGAAGCGGTGCGGGACGGTGACGGCGGGTCCCCCGGCGATGCGCTGCGCGTCGCCGGCGGTGAGCATCGGGGAGACGGTGAGGCACAGCTCGTCCAGGACGCCCGCCGCCACCATCTGTCCCAGCAGCCGGGGCCCGCCCTCGGTCAGCAGCCGGGTGTGGCCGAGCCCGGCCAGGGCCGCCACGGCGCGGGCGGGGTCCACGCCGATGCCGTCCCCGGCGGTCACCACGCGGGCTCCGGCCTGCTCGGCGGCGGCCACGCGGTCGGGGGCGGCCGCGGCTCCCGTGAGGATCAGGGTGGGCACCAGGGGCGACGTGAACAGGGGCAGCGAGAAGTCCAGGTCCAGGCCGGCGGTGACCACCGCGATCGCGGGCGCGGGCGCCTGCCCGGCCGCCTCCCGCGACGCCGCGAACTCGGCCCGCGCGCGGGCCGGGCGGTAGCCCTCCTGCCGCACGGTCTCGGCCCCGACGACCACGACGTCGGCCAGTGCCCGCAGCGTGCCGAAGATCCGCATGTCGGCCGCGCTGGAGATGGGCTGCGAGCGCCCGTCGTGCTGGGCGGCGCCGTCCAGCGTGGACACCATGTTCGCCCGCAGGTACGGCACCGGCCCCGCGGCGCCGGGCTCGGGATAGGCGTACGCGGCGGCCAGCTCGGCCAGGGTCCACTCCCGCCCGGTGCCCTCGCCGGGCGTGCCGTCGGGGGCCGGAGCTGCTGTTTCGTCGGTCACAGGGAACAGGCGTCGCATGCCGTGCAGTGTTCCACGCGCCGTAGCATGGTGAACCGTGTCCTCTTCCCCCGCCCCTTCCGGAACCGGCCCCGTGACCGACCCGGCCCCGCTGTCGCTGTGCGCCCGTGAGCCGCACGTGCCCGCGGACCGCCTGGTCGCCGAGATGGTGCCGCCGCCGCGGTTCGACTCGGTCCGGTTCAGCACGTACATACCGGACCCGAACCAGCCCAGCCAGACCGAGGCCGTCCGGGCCCTGGAGGGCTTCGCGGCCGGCCTGGGCGGGGACGGCGACTCGGGCAGGCGGCGGCTGTTCGGGTTCGGCAGGGCGGCGAAGAAGGCCCCCGCCGGTCCGCGTGGCGTCTACCTGGACGGCGGCTACGGCGTCGGCAAGACGCACCTGCTGGCCTCCCTGTGGCACGCCACCCCGGCCGAGCCCGCCCGCAAGGCGTTCGGCACGTTCGTGGAGCTGACCAACCTGGTCGGCGCCCTCGGATTCCAGCAGACCGTCCAGACGCTCTCCGGCCACCGCCTGCTCTGCATCGACGAGTTCGAGCTCGACGACCCGGGCGACACGGTCCTGGTCTCCACGCTGCTCGGCAAGCTCGTCGACGCGGGCGTCGCCCTCGCCGCCACCTCCAACACACTGCCCGGCAAGCTCGGCGAGGGCCGGTTCGCGGCGGCCGACTTCCTGCGGGAGATCCAGGGCCTGTCGGCCCACTTCCGCGCGCTGCGCATCGACGGCGAGGACTACCGCCACCGCGGCCTGCCCGAGGCGCCGCCGCCGTACTCCGACGCACGGGTGACCGCGACGGCGCACGCCACCGAGGGCGCCTCCCTCGACTCGTTCTCGCCCCTCCTGGAGCACCTGGCCCGCGTCCACCCCAGCCGGTACGGGGCTCTGACGGACGGGATCAAGGCGGTGTGCCTCACCGGCGTGCGGCCCGTTCCCGACCAGTCGACCGCCCTCAGGCTGGTCATTCTCGCGGACCGGCTCTACGACCGCGAGGTGCCCGTGATGGCCTCGGGCGTGCCGTTCGACCAGCTGTTCAGTGACGAGATGCTCAACGGCGGCTACCGCAAGAAGTACTTCCGGGCCATCTCCCGGCTCACCGCGCTGGCCCGCGACGCGGCCTCGTTGCCGACCGGTCGGTAACCCCGTATCCAATATCGCCCCAACCACCCTGCGACAAGGGTGTGTTCAGGCCAGCCCACGTACGGTTTTCAGGCTCTCTTCAGCTCGAAACGTTAAGTTAACCCTGCAAATGACTTTGCAGGGTTAACGTGTTTCTTGACCAGCCGTTGACCAAGTGTTGGTCAGTACTAGACGTCTGTGACGGCTGAAGGGGGGCGCATGCATCGAGGTACGACGGCCCGGACCGTGGTTTCGCTCCTCGCCGCCGTCCTGCTCGCCCTCCAGTTCTTCGCACCGACGGCATCCTTCGCAACCGCGCACACATCGAGTCATGCCGAGGCCAAGGCTCACCCCGGCACCGAGCCCTCCGGCACGGCCTCACGCCCCGGGATTCCGTTCGCCGGCAAGGCGCTGCGCGACGAGATCGTCACCTGCCGCGCCGGGCACCACGGGGACCCGACCGGTCCCCTGCGGACCCGCGCCCGGTCCCACACCGCCGACTCCGCGCCCTCGGCGCCCGATCGGCCGCTGGCCCGGCACACCCGGCCGGCGGCGGACGAACCGGCCGGACCCGGCACCGCGCACCAGCGCACGTCGAGATCCTCGGCGTCGCGCACACCGGCGGCACTGCAGGTCTTCCGCTGCTGAGCCGCGGAGCAGTTCCCCCCACCTCTGTCATGCCCGTCCGACGCGCCCCCACTGCGCGCCAGGAGGAGTCACCACATCATGCAGCCCCTCATCGACAACGCCCGCAAGTTCGGACAGCGCCCTGAGGAGTTCGCCCGCCTCGCCGAGGGCCAGTCCCCCGACGTCCTGTTCATCACCTGCTCCGACTCCAGGGTCGTACCGGCCCTGATCACCGGCGCCCGCCCCGGCGAGCTCTTCGAGCTGCGCACCGCGGGCAACGTCGTTCCCCCCTACGCCTCCGCCACCCCCACCGGCGAGGCGGCCACCATCGAATACGCCGTCCAGGTCCTCGGCGTCCGGCACATCGTGGTCTGCGGCCACTCCCACTGCGGCGCCGTCGGCGCCGTGGTGCGCCACGACGACCTCACCGCCGTACCGGCCGTGCGCGACTGGCTCGCCCACGCGGCCGACGAGCCCGAGTGCTCCGACCCCGCCGACCCGACGGTCGCCGAGGCCGTACAGCACCACGTGCTCACGCAGTTGATGCGGCTGCGTTCCTACCCGTGCGTCGACCAGCGCCTGCAAGCGGGCGAACTCCAGCTGCACGGCTGGTACTACGAGGTTCACACCGGCGTGGTGCGCGAACACCGCGCGCAGTCCGACACGTTCGAGACGCTCTGAGGGGGCCGGTGACCATGGTGTCCAAGTTCCCTCATCTGAGGCAGGACTTCCTCGCCTCCATCGTCGTCTTCCTGGTCGCGGTACCGCTCTGCGTCGGGGTGGCGGTCGCCTCCGGCGTCCCCGCGGAGCTGGGCCTGATCACCGGCATCGTGGGCGGGATCGTCACCGGACTGCTGCCCGGCAGCAGCCTCCAGGTGTCCGGGCCCGCCGCCGGTCTCACCGTGCTGGTCTTCGAGGCCGTCACCGAGTTCGGCGTCGCCACGCTCGGCGTGATCGTGCTGATCGCCGGCCTGCTCCAGCTCGCCATGGGCTTCCTCGGCATAGGCCGCTGGTTCCGGGCGATATCCGTCTCGGTCGTCGAGGGCATGCTCTGCGGCATCGGACTGGTGATCATCGCCGGCCAGATCTACGCGGCGGCCGGCCTGAAGGCCCCGGACTCCGGGCTCGGCAAGATCGCGGGTCTGCCCGGGGCGTTCATGGACGCGTTCGGCAGCACCAAGGCCCTGACCTCCCTCGCGATCGGCGCGGGCACCATCGCCGTCATCGTGCTGTGGACGAGGATGCCGAAGGCCGTCCGGACCGTGCCCGGCGCCCTCGCCGCGGTCGTCCTGGCCACGGTCGTCACACTCGCTTTCCAGCTGCCCGTCGCCACCGTCCAGGTGGAGGGTCTGCTCGGGGTGGTCCAGCCGCCCGGGGCCGAGGCCTTCGGCGAGCTGGCGAGCCCGGCCATCTGGGGCACGATCATCGCCTTCGCGCTGATCGCCTCCGCCGAGAGCCTGTTCAGCGCGGCGGCCGTGGACCGGCTGCACAACGGTCCGCGCACCGAGTACAACAAGGAGATGGTCGCCCAGGGCGCGGGCAACACCCTGTGCGGTCTGCTCGGCGCGCTGCCGATGACCGCGGTCATCGTGCGCAGCTCCGCCAATGTGAGCGCGGGCGCCAGGACCAAGGCGTCCCGGGTGCTGCACGGCGTGTGGCTGCTGCTGTTCGCCGCCGCCATGCCGTGGGCGCTGGCCCTGATCCCCATTCCCGCCCTGGCCGGCATCCTCGTGCACGCCGGCTGGAAGCTGATCCCGTTCCGCCAGATCACGGCGCTGTGGCGGGCCCACAAGGGTGAGGCGCTGATTCTCGTCGTCACGGCCGTGTCGATCGTCGCGGTGAACATGTTCGAGGGAGTGCTCATCGGTCTGGCCCTGTCGGTCGTCAAGACCGCCTGGGAGGCCTCGCACGTCAAGCTGGAGGTCATCGACAAGGGCGCCGGCCCGATCCAGGTGTACCTGGCGGGCAACGCGACCTTCCTGCGGCTGCCGAAGATCATGGACAGCCTGGAGGCGCTGCCCCAGGACCGCCCGGTGGAGCTGGACCTGTCGGGTCTGCACCACCTCGACCACGCCTGCCGCACGGCCCTGGAGAACTGGGCCGCGCGCCACAGCGCGACGGGCACGGAGCCGGTGAAGGTCACGCAGACCGAGACCTCACCGGACGGCGAGAAGGTCACGGCCGCCTAGCGGGGCGCGCCGAAGATCCACGGTCCGGGGCGCGCGACCCACGCGCGCCCCGGACCTCGTGCGTCCGGCCCACGCCCGCCCCGGACCTGGTGCGTCCGGCCCCGGCCGCACCAGGCATGGCCCCGACCCCCGCTCCCGGCATATCGTTACAGAAGTACCCGGAACGGGGCCTGCGAGCCGGGAGGTCGGCATGGTCGAGGAGCTGATCGGGGCGGCGGCGGCGGTCTGCGCGGGCGGCCTGGTGTATCTGGCCGCGGCGGCACGGGTCGTCAAGCAGTACGAACGAGGGGTGGTCTTCCGCCTCGGCCGGCTGCACGGGGACGTGCGGCGGCCCGGATTCACCACCGTGATCCCCGCTGTGGACCGGATGCGCAAGGTCAATCTGCAGATCGTCACCATGCCGATCCCCGCGCAGGAGGGCATCACCCGCGACAACGTGACCGTGCGGGTGGACGCGGTGGTCTACTTCAAGGTCGTGGACCCGGCGGCGGCGGTCGTCAACGTCGAGGACTACCGCTTCGCGGTCTCGCAGATGGCCCAGACCTCGCTGCGCTCGATCATCGGCAAGAGCGAGCTGGACGACCTGCTGTCCAACCGGGAGAAGCTCAACCAGGGCCTGGAGCTGATGATCGACAGCCCGGCCGTGGAGTGGGGCGTGACCATCGACCGCGTCGAGATCAAGGACGTGTCCCTGCCGGACACCATGAAGCGCTCCATGGCCCGCCAGGCCGAGGCCGACCGGGAGCGGCGGGCCCGGCTGATCAACGCCGACGCCGAGTACCAGGCGTCCAAGAAACTGGCCCAGGCGGCCCACCAGATGGCCGACACTCCCTCGGCGCTGCAGCTGCGGCTGCTGCAGACGGTGATGGCCGTGGCGGCGGAGAAGAACTCCACCCTGGTGCTGCCCATCCCGGTGGAGCTGCTCCGCTTCCTGGAACGGGGCGGCGCGCCGGGCGCACAGGGCGCACAGCCACCGGAGGAACAGGCCCTCGACAGCCCGGAGCAAGCCCTCGGCCGCGCGGAACAGGCCCTCGACGGCCAGGAGGAGGCCCTCGACCGTCCTGAGCAGGCCCTCGACAGCCGGGGGCAGGCCGTCGACCGTACGGAGCAGGCGCAGCAGGCCGTGGAGGAGCTGCGGCACGCGGTCGAGCAGTGACGCGCGCTACGCGCGTGGTTCCCGCCACCGGCACCAGGTGGTAGACACAGCGGGATCACAGTTCCTGTCCGCCAGCAGGAAGGTTTCCCCATGACCGCTACCGGTCGTCCCGCCACACGCCGTCAGATGCTCGCCGGAACGGGCGCCCTGGGCCTCGGGATCGCGTTCTCCGGCGCCCTGGCCGAACTCTTCGCCGGCACCGCCGCCGCCCAGACCACGGGCCACGCCGGCTACGGCCCCCTCGTCCCCGACCCGAAGGGCGTCCTCGATCTGCCGGAAGGTTTCCGCTACCGGATCCTCTCCCGCGAGGGCGACCCGCTCCGCTCCGGGGAGGGCGCGGTCCCCTCCAACCACGACGGCATGTCGGCCTTCGAGGGCAGAGGCGGCCGGGTCCACCTGGTCCGCAACCACGAGAACCGCCACAACGGCAGGATCCCGGTTCCGGCCGTCGAGGGCCTCACCTACGACCCGGCCGCCAAGGGCGGCTGTACGGCCCTGACCCTGGACTCCCGCAACCACGTGCTGTCGGAGCGTGTCGCGATCGCGGGCACGGCCGTCAACTGCGCGGGCGGGCCGACTCCGTGGGGCACCTGGCTGACCTGCGAGGAGAACGAGGACAAGGCGGGCACCAACGGGTACACCAAGGACCACGGCTTCATCTTCGAGGTCGACCCGGTCGATCCGCGCCGCACCGGGGCCGTGCCGCTGACCGCGATGGGCCGCTTCCAGCACGAGGCGATCGCCGTCGACCCCCGGCGCGGTGTGGTCTACGAGACCGAGGACGCCTTCGACAAGCCCTTCGGCCTGTTCTACCGCTTCCTGCCGGACCGGCCGCTGGGCGGCCGGGGTTCGCTGCGCGCGGGCGGCCGGCTGCAGGCCATGCGCGTGCCGGGTGTGCCCGACCTGTCCACGATCCAGGACATCGGTGCCGCGTTCGACGGCATCGAGTGGGTCGACGTCCCCGATCCGCAGGCGGCGCGGACGCCGATCCGGCTGCAGGACTTCGGGCGCCGGGGCATCACCCACGCGCAGAAGCTGGAGGGCTGTTACTGGGGCGGCCGTTCGGTCTATTTCGTGTCGTCCTTCGCGCGCACCGGCGAGGGTTCGGCGGCCGACCACTACGGGCAGGTCTGGCGCTACGACCCCGAGCGCCGCCGGCTGACCCTCGTCGTGGTGTTCGGCCCGGACACCGACGTGCAGCTGCCGGGCGAGTCGCCGGACAACATCTGCCTCGCGGCCGGCGGCGGTCTCATGGTCTGCGAGGACGGCGAGGGCGCCCAGCACGTGTACGGCGTGACCCGGCGCGGCGAGGTCTACGCGATGGCCCGCAACCGGCAGGACATCGGCAGCCCCGAGGAGCCCGAGTGGGGCGAGTTCGCCGGGGTGACCTTCTCGCCCGACGGCGACACCATGTACGTCAACTGCTACACCCCCGGCACCACGTTCGCGGTGACCGGCCCCTGGCGCCGGTAGCCGCCGTCCCGCTCGTCCGGCCGGGCCTCCCGGGACCCGGCCGGTCAGGCGGCCAGCAGGGCGTCGATCTGGCCGACGGCCTCCTTCAGGCCCTCCTCCATGCCCATGGTGATCAGCTGCTCCATCTGCTCGCGGGAGTCGAAGAGGGAGCGCATCTCCATGCGTGTGCCGCCCTCGCGCTCGCTGAGCCGGACCGACACGGACATGGTCGGCATGTCGTCCTTGGGCTTGCCGTCGTCGTCGGCGAAGCCGTCGGTGAACTCCAGGGCCGTCGGCTCGGTGACCGAGGTGATCCGCCACCAGCCGCGGTGCCGGTCGCCCTCCGGTCCGGTCATGAAGTAGGTGACCTCGCCGCCGGGACTCAGGTCGTGCTCCTCCACGGTCGCCGGGTAGCTCGGCGGGCCCCACCAGCGCTCCAGCTGCCGGGGGTCGGCCCACAGCCGCCACACCCGCTCCACGGGAGCGGCGAAGTCGGCGACCAGGGTCAGGGTCAGGCGGTCGAGGTCCTTGTCGACACGGGTGACGCTCATCTCTCGGGCCCTTCCTTCTCGTCGTTCTCTCCGGTCGCGGACGGCCCGGTCCGGGAGGTGCCGGTGCCGGAGTCCTCGGCGCCCCCGGGCCCGGAGGTGCCGGTGCCCGGGTCCTCGGCGAGCAGCCGGGCCATCCGGTCCACCCTCCCGCGCCAGGCCGACTCCAGCTCGTCGAGCGCCCGGCGCGCTCGGTCCACCGCGTCGGGGTCGGTGCGCACGAGCTGCTCCCGTCCGCTGCGCTGCTTGGTGACCAGCCCTGCCCGCTCCAGCACCGCGACGTGCTTCTGCACGGCCGCGAAGCTCATCGGATAGGCCTCGGCCAGCCGGGACACCGACAGTTCCCCGCGCACGCAGCGGCGCAGGATGTCCCGGCGCGTGGTGTCGGCCAGGGCGTGGAACAGCCGGTCCACCGTCTCGTCGCCCAACTCATCTACAACCATTTGGTTGTACGTTAGCCCCGTGGGGCCCCCTCTGTAAAGCGACCGCCCCGTACTGACGCGGGCCCGCCGGGGTACTCGGTGCCGCATGAGCGAGAAGCAGCAGGTCAGCAGCTCGTACTGGCTCGACACGGCACCGGACGGCCGCCATCCGGCGCTGGCGGAGGACCTGGACGTCGACGTGGCGGTGATCGGCGCCGGGATCGCCGGACTGTGCACGGCGTGGGAGCTGACACGGGCGGGGCGCAGCGTGGCGGTCCTGGAGGCGGGCCGGGTCGCCGCCGGCGTGACCGGGCACACCACCGCGAAGGTCACCGCCCTGCACTCCCTCGTCTACGACAAACTGCGCCGCACCCGCGGCCCCGAGGGCGCGCGGCTGTACGCCCGTTCCCAGTCCGAGGCGATCGAGCGCGCGGCCGGGATCGCCGCGGAGCTCGGCGTCGACTGCGACTGGGAGGCCCGGGACGCCTACACGTACGCCCGCGACCCCGGCAAGGTCGAGGAGCTGCGGGCCGAGGCCCGGGCGGCCGCCGAGGCGGGGCTGCCCGCCGAGTTCGTGACGGAGACGGGGCTGCCCTTCGAGGTGGCGGGCGCGGTCCGGGTCACCGGGCAGGCCCAGTTCCATCCGCGCAAGTACCTGCTGGCCCTCGCCGCCGACCTGGTCGAGGGCGGCGGCCGGATCTTCGAGGAGACCACCGTGCTCGGCCTGGACGAGGGCGAGCCGTGCCGGCTGTCGACCGCGACCGGGGCGACGGTCCGGGCCCGGGACGTCGTCGTTGCCACGCACTACCCGGTCTTCGACCGGGCCCTGCTGTTCACCCGGCTGACGCCGAAGCGCGAACTGGTCGTCGCCGGGACCGTGCCCGCGGACCAGGACCCCGGCGGCATGTTCATCACGCCCGACGAGAACACCCGCTCGGTGCGCACGGCCCCCTACGACGGGGACCGGCGCCTGCTCATCGTCACCGGCGAGCACTTCACGCCGGGCACCGGCGACACCCGGGAGCGGCTGGAGCGCCTCACGGCCTGGGCCACGCGGTACTTCCCCGGCCTGGACGTCACCCACCGCTGGGCCACGCAGGACAACAGCCCCACGGACACCGTCCCGATGGTGGGCCCGCTGCACCCGGGCGCCCGGCACACCTACGTGGCCACCGGCTTCGGCGGCTGGGGCATGAGCGGCGGCATGATGGCGGGCCGGCTGCTCGCCGCGCAGATCACGGGCGAGGAGTGCGCATGGAGCGCGCTGTACGACCCGCGCCGCCTGAAGCCCGCGGTGCGGGAAGCGCCGTCGTTCCTCAAGACCCAGGCCAAAGTGGCCGGGCACTTCGTGGGCGACCGGCTGCGGCCCTCGCCGCCGCTGGAGTCCCTGCCGCCGGGCGAGGGTGCCGTGGTCCGCGCCGACGGCCACCGCGTGGCCGTCTACCGGGACGACGACGGAGCCCTGCACGCCGTCTCGGCCCGCTGCACCCACCTGGGCTGCCTGGTCGACTTCAACGCCGCCGAGCGCGCCTGGGAGTGCCCCTGCCACGGCTCGCGCTTCGACACCGACGGCAAGGTGATCCAGGGCCCGGCGACCAAGCCGCTGGAACGGCGGGACATCTGAGCGGGCCGTGGGCGGACGGTCCCGACCGGCCTACGCTGGAGACATGAGCGAGGACGACTACTGCCTGATCGACGCGGCCAGGCCGCCGCGGGCCGACGGGCCGCCGTACGCGGAGTGTGTGCTGTGCCGGGAGCCCACGGAGTACCCGGAGTCGTACAAGGGCATCACGCTCTGCCCGGTCTGCGAATGGCAGGAGGCCCAGCGCACGGCCTGCTCGGGCTGAGGCGCGCCAAGACCTGCGGCGGCCGTGTCCGGCGGTCGCCCGGGCCGGTCGGCGCGATCTTCCGGCTGGCACACTGGGGTGCGTGAGCGAAGACCCGACGCCCGTGGACGACAGCCCCTTCCGGTCCGAGACCTCCCCCCGCGACGCGGCACCGCAGTACGTGCTGCCGCTGGTCGTGCGGATCGAGCGGGCGGACCCGCCGGCGCGCACCGACGCGCTGGAGACGGCCGCGCGGGCCGTTCTGACGATCCTGGCCGACGAGCGGTCGGCCGGTGAGGGCGCGTGGGCACCGGCGATGCGGGACTGGCAGGACGCGCGGATCCGCAAGGTGGTGCGCCGGGCGCGCGGCGCCGAGTGGCGGCGGGCCGGGGCGCTGCCCGGCATCACGGTCACCGGCAAGTCGGCCGAGGTGCGGGTCTTCCCGCCCGTCCCGCTGGACGGCTGGCCCAAGGACCTGGCCCGGCTGCAGGTCTCCGGCACCGACCTGGACGATCCGCAGCCGCCGGTGGACGCCGACCCGGCCGCGCCCGTGCTGTGGCTCAACCCCGGGCTCTCCATGTCGGCGGGCAAGGCGATGGCCCAGGCCGGGCACGCCGCCCAGCTGGCCTGGTGGGAGCTGTCCGACGCGGAGCGGGCCGCCTGGCGGGACTCCGGCTTCGCCCTCGCCGTACGGACGGCCGACCCGGCCCGCTGGCCCGAACTGACCGGCAGCGGACTGCCGTTGGTCCGGGACGCCGGCTTCACGGAGATCGCGCCCGGCTCGTGCACGGTGGTCGCGGACCACCCGGCGCTGCGCCGGGAGCCGCACGGGACCGGCGGCCCGGCCTCCACCCGTTCGGAGTAACCGCGGGCGCGGCGGGCGCGGACGAATGCTCCAGTGGGGTTACCAGACAACCCCGACCCAGGAGGCAGCCATGTCGAGCGCCGCGCCCCCTCCCCCCGCCCCGCCCGCCCCCGACGACCGGATGACCGGCGGGGGCGGCCCGGGCGGTTCCGCTGACGCGTGGGCCTCCGGGGGCCTCGCTCTCGGCGGCACCCTGATGGTCGTCTACGGCCTCTTCGCGGTGCTGCAGGGCATCGCGGCGATCGCCGACGACGAGGTGTACACGAGCTTCGGCGACTACGTCTTCGAGTTCGACCTGACCGCGTGGGGCTGGATCCACCTGATCGTCGGCGTGCTCGTGGTGGCGGCCGGGTTCGGCCTGTTCACCGGCGCCGCCTGGGCCCGGATCGTGGGCGCGGTCGTCGTCGGCCTGGCACTGATCGCGAACTTCATGTGGCTGCCGTACCAGCCGTTCTGGTCGATCATCATGATCGTGACCGGTCTGTTCGTCCTGTGGTCGGTGTTCAACTACCGCTCCACGCGCGCCGTCTAGGGCCCGCCGGGCTCAGGAGGGCGGCGGGCGGCGGTCCCGCTCGGCGACCACCGTGTGCAGCCGCCGGGTCAGCGCGGTGGCCGCCGCCGTCAGGAAGACGAACGTGTAGAGGATCTGCACGGCCGTCACCAGACGGGCCTCCTGCCCCTTCGGTGTGATGTCCCCGTAGCCGACGGTCGCCAGGGTGACGACGGTGAAGTACAGCGCGTCGACGCGGGTGCGCAGGCCGGTGAACTGGCCCGGCTGCTGCGCGAGGGCGTAGTAGCCGGAGGAGAAGACCAGCACGGCGAGGCACATCAGCAGCGTGATCATGAGGCCCGACCGGGTGTGCGGCTTCTCCAGCACCACGTCGCGCACCTGACGCAGCAGCAGCGTGGCCACGACGGCCAGGCACAGGACGAACAGCGGCCAGCCCAGCCAGGGGCGGTCGGCGCCGAGCCCTTCCAGGGGCAGCAGGAAGTAGGCGGCCCCGACGGCCACCAGCAGCGCCCCGGCCGCGATCCGCAGCCGGTGGGCGGAGGCCGGGGCCGCTCCCCGCCCCTGTCCCCGCGCGGGGCGGTGCGCCTGCTCACTGCCTTCGGGCATGGGTCCGGTCTACGACGCGTCGGGACGCGGCGCCAGTCCGCGGACTCCGTCGGTGGCAGGGGCGGCACCCGCGAACCTCAAATGTTGCTCTGAAGGCGGCCCGTGGGGGGTTCACGGCCCGGCGGCAGGGCCATACCCCTCTCACGTTCGAGGACCGGGCCGGGTGGAGGAGGGGACGATGGAGCGACTGGGGACGGGCATCGGGTGGCGGCCGGAGATCGCGGACGCCGTGGAGCACATGCCGGGGATCGACTGGGTCGAGGCCGTGGCCGAGAACATCTGCCCCGGCCATCTGCCCGACTCGCTGCGGCGGCTGCGCGAGCGCGGCGTCACCGTGGTGCCGCACGGCGTCTCGCTGGGCCTCGGCGGCGCGGAGCGGCCCGACGAGGGCCGGCTGGCCGCGCTGGCCGAGCGGGTGACGGCGCTGGGTTCGCCGCTGGTCACCGAGCACATCGCGTTCGTCCGGGCGGGCGGCGCCCTGACGGCGTCCCCGCGGCTGGAGGCGGGCCATCTGCTGCCCGTGCCGCGGACTCGGGACGCCCTGGACGTGCTGTGCGAGAACGTGCGGATCGCGCAGGACGCGCTGCCGGTGCCGCTGGCCGTGGAGAACATCGCGGCGCTGATCTCCTGGCCGGCCGAGGAGATGACGGAGGGCCAGTTCCTGTACGAGCTGGCCGACCGCACGGGGGTGCGTCTGCTCATCGACGTGGCGAATCTGCACACCAACCACGTCAACCGCGGCGAGGACCCCGCCAAAGCCCTGGCGGAACTCCCCCTGGAGGCCATCGCCTACGTCCATGTGGCGGGCGGTTTCGCACGCGATGGCGTCTGGCACGACAGTCACGCCCACCCCGTGCCGCAGCCGGTCCTCGACATCCTGACCGACCTGGCGTCCCGGGTCCGCCCCCCGGGTGTGCTGCTGGAACGGGACGAGAACTTCCCGGAACCGGCGGAACTCCGGTCCGAGCTGGCCTCGATCCGGCGGGCGCTGGAGGCGGGAGCGGAGCTGCTCCGCACCGGGACGCAGACGACCGAGGCGGAGACGCCCGGGACGCACACGCCCGGGACGGGAGCGGCCCTGCGAGCGCGGGGCCACGAGACCGGGGCGGCCGAGGCGACACGGGGCGCCTTCGGCCCGCCCCACCCCCGGAACACCGGCGCGGCCCGGCAGCGGACCGGGCTGGCGCAGGCCGCCCTGCTGTCGGCGCTGGTCGCGGGGACGCCGGTGCCCGAGGGGTTCGACCGGGTGCGGATCGGCGTGCAGGCCCGGGCGCTCGCGGCAAAGCGGGCGGACGTCGTGGCGAAGGTCGCGCCCGAACTGCCGGTGATCCTGGGCCCGGAGTACCGTCCGGCCTTCCTCGGCTACGCCCAGACCCACCCCATGACCGGCGGCTACCGGCGCGACGCCCTCACCTTCGCCGAACACCTGCTCGCCGCCGGCCGGCCCGGGGACGGGCAGGTCCGGTGGGAGCTGAGGGAGTGGTGGCTGGAGCGCTCGGGTCCCGCCCCGCGCTCCGGACGGCCCGTCCACCGGCTGGCCCGCGCGACGCGCAGGGTGCTGCTCCGGCGCTGACGCCCTCGCGCTCCTGCCCCGGCCGGGGAAACGGAACGTCACATACCGACAACACTCCGTCCGGATCGTGAACAGGGCATGGTGCTCTCGCAACCGTGTCACATACAAACAACATATGCTCTGGGTTCTTTTCCTGCTGGCGGCCTGGGCCGTGGCCGGCACGGCGTGCACCCGCCTGTGCCTGGCCGCCGTACGGGCCGCGGCCGGTGCCACGGACACCGGCCGGGCCCGTGAACTCACGCTGTACGAGGCCGCGTTCCTCTCGGGCGGCCCCCGGCGGGTCGCCGACGTGACCCTGGTCGCCATGGCACGCCAGCGGCGTCTGCTGCTGGCCCACACCGGCTGGGCGACCGTCGTCGATCCGCGCGGGCGCGACGAGATGGAGCGTTCGGTGATAGGGGCCATCGGGCCCGAGGGGCAGTCCCGTATCGCGCCGGTGCGGTCGACGGCCGCCGCGGCGGAGGCGGTGCGCGGGATCGCCGACGGGCTCGTGCGCGCGGGACTCGCCGTCCCCGACAGCGCCCGCACGACGGTGGCGGCGGCGGTCCGGCAGGTGCGCGGAGCGGCCCTCGCCGTGCTCGCCCTCGGCGTCGCCGCGCTGCTGACCCCGCTCCCGGCGGACATGCCGCGCCACCTGGTCGCCCTGTGGTTCGCGCTGCCGCTCGCCCTGACCCTGAGCTGCCTCGCCCTGGCGCGCATCGAGGTCCACCCGTACTCGCGCTGGGCCTCCCCGGCCGGCCAGCGGCTGCTCGGCTCCCTGGCCCGCACCGCCGACGGCGACGCCGACGACCGGACGTACCTCACCTCGGTGGCGGTGCGCGGTGTCAGCGCGATCGGCGAGCCGGACCTGCGCGCCGCGTTCACCCACCGCGGGGCACGCGGCTGAGAGGCCGGGGGCGCACGGGGGCATCGGCGCCGACACCGGCGGACGGTGCTTGCCTTCGCTCCCGCGCGCACGAAACATCCCTTGCGTCGCCACCGTGCAGCGAAGGGACACCCGATGCGAGCCGCCCTCCTCTACTCGGCCGCGGGGTCCCTGCTGCTGAGCGCCCTCACGGCCGTCCCGGACGCCGAGGCCCGCACCGGGGCCGCCGAGATGCGGGGCACGGCGGTGGCCGCGGCCCGGGCCAGGGCGGCCGGGGTCGACTTCGGCCCGTGCGCCGACGCGGAGGACCTGCCCGGCAGCATGCGGTGCGGCACCGTGAAGGTCCCCCTGGACTACGCCCGGCCGGACGGCCGGCAGATCGAACTCACCGTCAGCCGCGCCCTGGCCACCCGCAAGGACCCGCACGGGGCACGGGAGGTGCTCCGGCAGGGCAGCCTGGTCTACAACCCCGGCGGGCCCGGCGCCTCCGGCCTGTACTTCCCGCTCATCGGCCTGCTCCCCGAGTGGAAGCGGATCGCCGCCGCCTACGACCTCGTCGGCTACGCCCCGCGCGGGGTCGCCCCCTCGGCTCCCCTGTCGTGCAAGGACCCCAAGCAGTTCTTCCAGGGGCCCACGCAGGCGCCGACGCACCCCTCCGAGGCGTACAAGAAGGAACGCCGCGCGCGGGCCGAGGCGTACGCCCGCGGCTGCGCCGAACGCGCCGGTGACGCGCTGCGGCACTACCACTCGCTGAACAACGCCCGCGACCTCGACGTGTTGCGCGCCGCGCTCGGCGAGGAACGGCTGACGTTCCTCGGCTCCTCGTACGGCACGTACTTCGGGGCCCTGTACGCGACGCTGTTCCCCGGGCACGTGCGGCGGATGGTGTTCGACTCGGTGGTCGACCCGGAGGGGGTCTGGTACCGCAACAACCTCGCCCAGTCGGCCGCGTTCGAGCACCGCTGGCGTGACTTCCGGGAGTGGATCGCCCGGCACCACGGTGTGTACGGACTGGGCCGGACCGCACGGCAGGTGCTGCGCAGCTACGAACGGGCCAGTGCCCGGCTGGCCGCCGAGCCCGCGGGCGGGAAGGTCGGGCCGGGACAGCTGCAGGGGGCGTTCCTGCAGGCCGGCTACTACGACGACCAGTGGCCGCACCGGGCGCAGGCCCTGTCCGCGTACCTCAAGGGCGACCCGCGGCCCCTGGTCGAGCAGGCGGAACAGCATCCCGAGGCCGCCGTGGAGGCGGAGAACTCCCGGGCGGTGTACGTGGCCGTCGAGTGCAACGACGCACCCTGGCCGACGGACTGGGAGGTCTGGGACCGGGACAACACCAGGCTCGCGCGGGTGGCGCCCTTCGAGACGTGGGACAACGTCTGGACGAACCTGCCGTGCGCCTTCTGGCCGGCGCCCCGGCAGCAGCCGCCGGCCGTCGGCGCCGGGCCGGGCGAGCTGCCGCCGACGCTGATCCTGGCCGCCGAGCGGGACGCGGTCACGCCCTACCCCGGTGCCCTCCGGCTCCACCGGCGTCTGGCGGGCTCGGTGCTGGTGACCGAGCGGGACGCCGGCGCCCACGGCCTCGCGGGCGGGCCGAACGCCTGCGTCAACGGGCACCTGGAGGCGTATCTGCTGGACGGGCGGCTGCCCGGACTGCGCGCGGAGTGCGCGCCGCACGCCGAGCCGAAGCCGCCGGCCCCCGACGGGGCCGGCGGGCGCGCCCGCTGATCAGGCCAGACCGGCGACCAGCTCGGCGACGTCCTTGCGGCGGCCCGTGTAGAACGGGACCTCCTCGCGCACGTGCATCCGGGCCTCCGAGCCGCGCAGGTGACGCATGAGGTCGACGATGCGGTACAGCTCGTCGGCCTCGAAGGCGAGGATCCACTCGTAGTCGCCCAGGGAGAACGAGGCGACGGTGTTGGCGCGCACGTCCGGGTAGCCGCGGGCCATCTTGCCGTGGTCGGCGAGCATGCGGCGGCGGTCCTCGTCGGGCAGCAGGTACCAGTCGTAAGAGCGCACGAACGGGTAGACGCTGACGTAGTCGCGGGGCGTCTCGTCGGCGAGGAACGCCGGGATGTGCGAGCGGTTGAACTCGGCGGGGCGGTGCAGCGCCATGTTCGACCAGACCGGCTCCAGGGCGCGGCCCAGCCTCGTGCGGCGGAAGAGGTTGTACGCCTCCTGCAGCGCGTCGCTGGTCTCCGCGTGCCACCAGATCATGACGTCGGCGTCGGCGCGCAGACCGGAGACGTCGTAGGTGCCGCGGACGGTCACGTCCTTGGCGGCGAGCTGGTCGAACAGCTCCTGGACCTCGTCGGCGTACCCGGCGCGGTCCTCGGGGAGCACGTCCTTGAGCTTGAAGACGGACCAGAGCGTGTAGCGGATGACCTCGTTGAGGTCCTTGGCCAGCTTGCCCTTGTTCGGGATGCGGTCGGGCGCGGTGCCGGAGGGGGTGGTGGAGGCGTCGTCACTCATGCTCCTCATTCTCCCGCTCCGCCGTGCAGACTCTGCACCGGGTGGGCGGTGAGCTCCTGCACACCCCGCAGGTCACCGTGGATCCGGTCGACGGCGGCGTAGGCGCTCGCGATGCAGGCGGGAATGCCGACGCCGTCGTACGGGGCGCCGCAGACGGCGAGCCCGGGGAGCAGGGCGATCTGCTCGCGGATGCGGGCCACGCGTGCGTGGTGGCCGACCGGGTACTGCGGCAGTCCGTCGTCCCAGCGGGTGACGCGGGTGGCGACGGGCGTGGCGTCCAGGCCGGTCGCCGCCTTCAGGTCGTGCCGGGAGACCTCGACCAGCTCGCTGTCGTCGCGCCGGAGGATCTCCGTCTCGCCGTAGCGGCCGACGGAGGTGCGCAGGACGACCAGGTCGGGGTTCTCCTCGGCGATCCAGCCCCACTTGTGCGAGGCGAACGTGGACGCCTTGATGGTGCGCCCGTCGACCGGCGGCACGAGGAAGCCGCTGCCGTCGGGCAGGCCGGTCCCGGCCCGGCGGTAGGCGAGGGTGACCAGGGCCATGGAGGCGTACTCGACGGTGTCCAGCCCGGCGGCGGCCCCGGGGCTCTCGGCGCGCAGCAGCCGGGCGGCGGCGGGGGCGGGGACGGCGAGCACCACCGCGTCGGCCTCCAGCACCCGGTCGCCGGCGACCACCCGCCAGGCCCCGGGCGCGCCCGCGCCGTCGCCGGGGCCCGCCTCGCGCGGCCCGGCCCCGCCGGACGGATCCTGACGGGCCACCCGGCGCAGCTCGGTCACCGGGGCGCCGGTGACGATCTCGCCGCCGCGGGCCCGGACCGACTCCGCCACCGCGAGGGGCAGGCTGCCGACCCCGCCCCGGATGCCCATGAACACCGGGCCGGTCTGCTGCGCGGCGGCGGCCCTGGCCTGGATCGCGCGGACGCCCTCGGTCAGGGAGGCGTGGGTGCGGGCGGCCTCGAACAGCTGCGGCACGGCCGAGCGCATCGAGATGCGGTAGGCGTCGCCCGCGTACACCCCGCCCAGCAGGGGCTCCACCAGCCGGTCGACGACCTCGCGGCCGAGGCGCGCGGCCACGTACTCCCCGACGGCCACGTCGTCCCCGACCTCCGTGCGCGGCAGGCCGGCGTCGCGTTCGATCCGGGCGAGGCCCTCCTCGGACAGCACACCGGACAGGGCGGCCGCGGTGCCGGGCACGCCCATCACATGGCCCTTGGGCATGGGGCGCAGGGCGCCGCGCGTCCAGATCGAGGCCGTCGCGGTCGCGGGCGGCTGCAGGCGGTCGGCGAGGCCCACCTCGCGCGCGAGCGCCACCGCCTCGGGCCGGCGGGCGAGCATCGACTCGGCGCCGAGGTCCACCCGGGCGCCGGCGATCTCCCCGGGCAGCAGTTTGCCGCCGATCCGGGCGGAGGCCTCCAGGACGGTCACCCGCGCCCCCCACTGCAGCAGCCGGTGCGCGGCGGCCAGCCCCGCGATGCCCGCTCCGACGACGACGACCTGCCCCGTGCCCCCACGGCCTTGAACTTCGCGCATGCCCCCAGCCTCTCAGACACCGCGGGCGGTGCCGCCGCGCCCCGGTGTCCGTCGCGAGTCCCGACCGTGACCGCATCGGAACCGTCCCGGGCCAAACGTCCGGCGCGGCTCGGGCGTCGAAGAAGCGTCAGCAGAATCGACCCTCGGGGGATGCCCGCATGCGTACACGACGATCTGTCCGCCGCCCCGTCCCGGCCCTGGCGGCCCTCCTGCTGGCCGCCGCCCTCGCGCTCACCGGGTGCAGCGGCGCCGGCGACGACGCCGCCGGCAGCAAGGCCGCCGACCGCGGCCTCGCGCAGGACCAGGGCGCGGCCGGTGCGAAGGAGGCCGCGCCCGGCGGCACCGGCAGCGGGTCCCGGTCGACCGCGCCGGTGAAGCTCCCCGCGCAGCACATCATCCGTACCGCCTCGCTGACCGTGCGGGTCGAGGACGTTCCGAAGGCCCTGGACGAGGCGCGGACGAGCACCGAGAACGCGGGCGGCTACATCGGCGACGAGACCACCACGCGGGACGCCGAGGACCGCGAGCGCACCCGGGTCGTGCTGCGCGTGCCCGCCGAGAAGTACGACGCGGTCCTTTCCGGTCTGGAGGGCGCCGGCAAGCTCCTCGACCGCAGCGCGAAGGCCGAGGACGTCACCGACCAGGTCGTGGACGTGGAGAGCCGGATCACCTCGCAGCGGGCCAGCGTGGCCCGGATCCGCGAGCTGATGGACCGGGCCACCAAGCTCGGTGACGTGGTGACCCTGGAGGGCGAACTGAGCACCCGGCAGGCCGACCTGGAGGCGCTGCTCGCCCGGCAGAAGTCCCTGCGGGACCGCACGAGCCTGGCCACCATCACCCTGACGCTGACCGAGACGCCGGTGGAGAAGGAGGCGAAGGACGACGACCCGGGGTTCGTGGACGCGCTCGCGGGCGGCTGGAACGCCTTCGTGACGATGCTGCGCTGGCTCGCGGTCGTGTGCGGCGCGGTCCTGCCGTTCGCGGCGGTGGCGGCCCTGCTCGCGCTGCTGTGGCTGCGCGTCGTCCGCCCCCGGCTGCCGCGCCGCTCCCGGCCCGCCCCCGCGGCGACCGCGCTCGGCCCGCTGCCGACGGCCCGCCCGGCGCCGGAGGCCACACAGCCGCGGGCCCCGGGTGAGCGGGACTGAAATCCCCAGCTCCCGTAGCGTGTTCGCATGAACATGAGCCGTACGCGCAGGGAGCGACTGGTCGTCGTCGGCGGTGACGCCGCGGGCATGTCCGCGGCGTCGCAGGCCCGCCGTCTGAGGGGCCCGGACGAGCTACAGATCGTGGCGTTCGAACGGGGCCACTTCACGTCGTACTCGGCGTGCGGCATCCCCTACTGGGTGGGCGGCGACGTCACCGACCGGGACCGGCTCATCGCCCGCACGCCCGAGGAGCACCGCGCCCGGGACATCGACGTGCGGCTGCGCACCGAGGTCACGGAGCTGGACCTGGACGGGCGGCGGGTCCGCGCGCGGGACCTCGACTCGGGCGCCGAGTCCTGGACGCCGTACGACAAGCTCGTGATCGCGACCGGCGCCCGGCCGATCAGGCCCGATCTGCCCGGGGCCGACGCGCCCGGGGTGCACGGGGTGCAGACGCTGGACGACGGCCAGGCCCTGCTGGACACGCTGGCGGGCACGCGCGGCCGGCGGGCGGTGGTCGTCGGGGCGGGTTACATCGGCGTGGAGATGGCCGAGGCACTGCTCAACCGCGGCTACGAGGTGACGGTCGTCAACCGGGGCAGCGAGCCCATGTCGACCCTCGACCCCGACATGGGGTGCCTGGTGCACGAGGCCATGACGGGCCTGGGCATCACGATGGTGAACGACGCCGAGGTGACGAAGATCCTGACCGGGGACGACGGCCGGGTCCGGGCCGTGGCCACGCAGGACCGCGAGTTCCCGGCGGACGTGGTGGTGCTCGGCATCGGCGTGCGCCCCGAGACGGCCCTCGCGCGGGCGGCCGGCCTTCCTCTCGGCACGCACGGCGGGCTCCTCACCGACCGTTCGATGCGGGTGCGCGGCCGCGAGGACGTGTGGGCGGGCGGCGACTGCGTCGAGGTCCTCGACCTGGTCTCCGGACAGGAGCGGCACATCGCCCTCGGCACCCACGCCAACAAGCACGGCCAGGTCATCGGCACCAACGTCGGCGGCGGTTACGCCACCTTCCCGGGCGTGGTCGGCACGGCGGTCAGCAAGGTCTGCGACCTGGAGATCGCCCGCACCGGCCTGCGTGAGAAGGACGCCCGTCGCGTCGGGCTGCGGTTCGTGGCGGTCACCATCGAGTCGACCAGCCGCGCGGGCTACTACCCGAACGCCTCCCCCATGACCGTCAAGATGCTCGCCGAACTGCGCACCGGCCGCCTGCTGGGCGTGCAGATCGTCGGCAGGGAGGGCGCGGGCAAACGCGTCGACATCGCGGCGGTCGCCCTCACGGCGGGCATGACGGCGGAACAGATGACAACGCTGGACCTGGGCTACGCCCCGCCGTTCTCCCCGGTCTGGGACCCGGTCCTGGTGGCGGCCCGCAAGGCGGCGGCGAAGGTGCGCGGTTCGCTCACGCCCTGACGGGGCGGAACGCTACGCCGTCCCGGCCGTCCCGTTGATCCGGTCGATGGCCTGCCGCGCCTGCTCCGCCGGCGGCCGGGCCGGCAGGGACGACACCGACGCCGACGCGGCGGTCACCGCCGGCGGCTGCTCCCCGGCCGGCTTGGCGTGCGCGGCCGCCCGCGAGGAGCGCAGCCGGTGGCTCACCGCCTCCTCCAGCGTCACCGGCCTGCGCCACTGCGCGGCCAGCCGCCCCGCGTCCTGGCCGAGGCGGGCCACGTCCTCCCAGGGCAGCTTCACCACCAGCGTCAGCTCGGCCTCGCCGTCGGGCAGGGCGTGCATCGCAGGAGTCACTCGGTCGTTCATCGCCTGTTCCTCACGTCGGCCCCGCGACCCGCCTTCCCCGCGCCGCGGGCGGTTGCCGACACATACGCACGCCCGGACGGCCGCGTTCACGCGCGTCACCGATTCACCGGCGCCGCTCCGGGCACACGTGGGGTGTGGTGATCCCCGTCCATGACGTGAACCCGGTGCGGCGCACCCCCTGGGTCACGTACGCCCTGCTGGCCGCCAACGTCGTCGTGTTCCTGCTCATCCCGGGCATGGCCGGCTCCCTCACGGGCGAGAGCAGCCTGGCGCAGCTGTGCCACCTCCAGGCGTTCCTGGACCACTACGCGGCCGTGCCGCGGGAGCTGATCCACCACCAGATGCCGCGTCTGGTGCCCACCGGGGAGGTGGGCGCGGGCCCACAGGGCGCGGGCTGCGTGGTCGGCCCGCCGTCCTACGACAAGTCGCCCGAACTCAGCGTGCTGACGGCGATGTTCCTGCACGGCGGCTGGCTGCACCTGCTGGGCAACATGCTGTTCCTGTGGATCTTCGGCAACAACATCGAGGACCGCATGGGCCACCTGCGCTTCCTGCTCTTCTACGCCGTCTGCGGCATCGCGGCCGCCTACGCCTTCGCGCTCCTCAACGCGGGTTCCGGCGCCCCGCTGATCGGCGCCTCGGGGGCGATCGCCGGGGTGCTCGGCGCCTATCTGGTGCTGTATCCGAAGGCCCGGGTGTGGGTGCTGGTCCCGTTCCTGGTGTTCCTGCCGCTGCGGCTGCCGGCCTGGATCGTGCTCGGCCTGTGGTTCGTGCTGCAGGCGGTGTACTCCTCCGGCGCGGGGGTCTCCGACGCCGGGACGGTGGCGTACGCGGCGCACGTGGCCGGGTTCGTCGTCGGCCTGCTGATCGCCCTGCCGCTGCGTCCCGGGACACCGCCCCCTCCGGAGCCGCGCGGCATCCTGTTCGGCAGGCGGGCCCGGCCCGGGTGGTGAGCCCCGGGCCGGAAGGGGTCAGCGGGCGGTCTGCGTGTGGACGTACTCCACGAGCCGGGTCAGCGCGTCGGGGTCCGTGGCCGGCATGACGCCGTGGCCCAGGTTGAAGACGTGGCCCTCCAGGCCCGCCGCCGACTCCAGGACCTCCCGGGTCTTGGCCTCGACGGCCTCGGCCGGGGCGAACAGCACGGTGGGGTCGAGGTTGCCCTGGAGCACCTTGCCGGGGCCGACGCGGCGGGCGGCCTCGTCCATCGGCACGCGCCAGTCGACGCCGACGACGTCCGCGCCGGCCTCGCCCATGAGGCCCAGCAGCTCGCCGGTGCCGACGCCGAAGTGGATGCGCGGGACGCCGTACCCGGCGACGGCCTCGAAGACCTTCGCCGACGCCGGCAGCACCGAGCGCCGGTAGTCGACCGGGGCCAGGGCACCGGCCCAGGAGTCGAACAGCTGGACGGCCGAGGCACCCGCCTCGATCTGCACCTTCAGGAACGCGGCCGTGATGTCCGCGAGGCGGTCCAGCAGGTCGGCCCACAGCTCCGGGTCGCCGTACATCATCGCCTTGGCGTTCTCGTACGTGCGCGAGGGGCCGCCCTCGACGAGGTAGCTGGCCAGGGTGAAGGGGGCGCCGGCGAAGCCGATCAGGGGCGTGGCGCCGAGCTCGCCGGTGAGCAGGCCGATGGCCTCGGTGACGTAGGAGACGTCCTCGGGCGTGAGGTCGCGCAGTTGCGCGAGGTCCTCGCGGGTGCGGATCGGGCGCTCCACGACCGGGCCGACGCCGGGCTTGATGTCCAGGTCGATGCCGATGGCCTTGAGCGGGACGACGATGTCGCTGAAGTAGATCGCCGCGTCCACGCCGTGCCGGCGGACCGGCTGGAGCGTGATCTCGGTGACCAGCTCGGGCCGCATGCAGGACTCCAGCATCGGAACGCCCTCGCGCACCTTGCGGTACTCCGGCAGCGAACGCCCGGCCTGCCGCATGAACCACACCGGCGTGTGCGGCACGGGCTCCCGCCGGCACGCCTTGAGGAAGGCGGAGTCGTACGGGGCGGACGGCTGCGGGGCCCGGGGGGCGTCGTTGGCACTCACGGGCCAAGTTTCGCACGCCGCCGGACAGCGCGATCCAGCCCCTGGACAGGCGCGGGGTGTCTAGCCCCGCACCCGGGCTCCGGTCCCCGTAATCTTCCCGCATGGCTGCGGCTCAGGGACGACTGTCGGACGGCGCTGGCGGAATGGACGAAGCGAAGGACACCGAGAACGACCGGCGGGAGGCGGACTCCGCCCCGCTGCCCTTCCGGGCCGCAGTCGACGCGCTCAGGGCGGCGCGGCTGCGACCTCAGATCGAGGTCGAGCCGACACCGGCGCCCAAGCGGCTCGCCCCGTACTCCTACGCGCTGGAGGCCGCGGTCGTCGACGGCGACCAGGACCTGGCCGACGGCCGTCTGGTGCTGCTGCACGACCCGGCCGGGCACGACGCCTGGCGGGGTACGTTCCGGCTGGTGACGCTGGTGCGCGCGGAGCTGGAGCCGGAGATGGCCGCGGACCCGCTGCTGCCGGAGGTGTGCTGGTCCTGGCTGACCGGCGCGCTGCAGGCCCGCGGGCTGACCTACGGGGAGCCGAGCGGCACGGTCACGCGGGCGAGCTCCCACTACTTCGGCGGGCTGTCCGCCCGTCCCGCCGCCTCGCAGATCGAGATCCGTGCGTCGTGGACGCCGCGCGAGGGCCTGGGCGGCGTACCGGACACGGCCGCCCACCTGGCGTCCTGGTGCGATCTGCTCGCCCAGGTCGCGGGGCTGCCCCCGGCCGTGCCGGGCGACGCCTCCGTGGTGACGCTGCCGCAGCGGCGCGGGCCCCAGTCCCGCTGACCGAACCCCGCTCCACCCCCGTATTCCACTCCTTGATCCACCCCGTGCTGATCGAACTTGTACGGGGTGGTCAACGCTGCCCTGTCGACGATCACACCTGCGTCCCCCTCTTGGCCGAATCACTTTGTCGATACGGCCACTTTCGACCGCGTACCGACGCAGACCGAAACCGTCCGACCTTCGAATGATCGACCGCGTGTCCGAATTGCGCGGATTGTTATCACCGAATCGTGATCATTCTCTAAAGGCGGACGGGCCTGGTGCCGAAGACGACTGTGACCTTGAAAGCACGGTTCGTCCCGGCTTCACCCCCACGAGCCGGCCCCGTCCCGCACCCCAGGAGGCCTGGTGTCCGTTCTCCTCGAGCAGCCCGCAAGCCTGGTCGCCTACCGCCCGAACAAGCCGACCGCCATGGTGGTCGTGGCCGACCCGCGCGTCCGCTCCACCGTCACCCGCCACCTGTGGGCGCTCGGTGTGCGCGATGTCATCGAGGCCTCGTCCATCGCGGAGGCTCGTCCCCGCATCGGCAACCCCCGCGACATCTGCGTCGCCGACGTCCACCTGCCGGATGGCTCCGGCCTCACTCTGCTGTCCGAGACCCGCGCCGCGGGCTGGCCCAACGGCCTCGCCCTCTCCGCGGCCGACGACATCGGCGCCGTGCGCAACGCCCTCGCCGGCGGAGTGAAGGGCTACGTCGTCACCGGCACGCGCACCAACGTCGGGCTCCCCACCCGGCCGGGCGCCGCCCCCATCGGCGCCGCCGCCGCGCGCCTGCACCGCCGCCCCCCGGGTGCCCCGAGCCACCCGGGCGGCTACCGCGAACTGTCCGGCCGCGAGGTCGAGGTGCTGCGGCTGGTCGCCGAAGGCCAGTCGAACAAGGCGATCGGCGTCTCGATGGGCCTGTCCGCACTGACCGTCAAGAGCCACCTCGCGCGCATCGCCCGCAAGCTCGGCACGGGCGACCGTGCCGGGATGGTGGCGGTGGCGCTGCGGACCGGCATCATCCACTGACCCCGAGCCCCGGCCGTCCGCACCTCACCGCATCCGCTCCGACCCGACCCTTCGTGATCATTCACTCACGTGAACGGGACCGGCCGCTCGGTCCCCTTCCCCTCACGCGCGGCTCGTGAACCCGCCACTTCCCCGACATGACTGGTTTGCGACCCTCGGGCGCCCGTCGACGGAACGTTCCGTCGGCGGGCGCTGTCCATACATGGATACTCTTGACAGGTGACCGACGCCCACGACACCGCAGCAGACAGCCCACTGCGAACCACCGGAGGCGCCCCTCCGGACGACGGCGGATCTTCTGCTGTGGAGGCGCCGATCCCCTTGCTGGAGCCGCGTGAGGGCATTCCGCCCGTCGTGGCGGACGAAGCCGCCCTGGCCCGGGTCATCGCCGCCTTCGAGGCCGGCTCCGGCCCGGTCGCCGTCGACGCCGAGCGGGCCTCCGGCTACCGCTACGGCCAGCGCGCCTACCTCGTACAGCTGCGCCGCGAAGGCGCGGGCACCGCACTGATCGACCCCGTGGCCTGCCCCGACCTGTCCGCGCTGGGCGACGCCCTGTCCGGCGTCGAGTGGGTGCTGCACGCGGCCACCCAGGACCTGCCCTGCCTGCGCGAGATAGGCATGGTGCCGACGCGGCTGTTCGACACGGAGCTGGCCGGGCGGCTCGCCGGGTTCCCCCGGGTCGGCCTCGGCGCGATGGTCGAGAGCGTGCTGGGCTTCGTGCTGGAGAAGGGCCACTCCGCCGTCGACTGGTCCACCCGGCCGCTGCCCGAGCCCTGGCTGCGCTACGCGGCGCTGGACGTCGAGCTCCTGGTCGACCTGCGGGACGCGCTGGAGAAGGAGCTGGACCGGCAGGGCAAGCTCGAATGGGCCCGTCAGGAGTTCGACGCGATCGCCTCGGCCCCGCCGGCCGAGCCCCGCAAGGACCCCTGGCGGCGCACATCGGGGATGCACAAGGTGCGCCGGCGGCGGCAGCTGGCCGTCGTGCGCGAGCTGTGGCAGACCCGGGACCGCATCGCGCAGCGGCGGGACGTCTCGCCGGGCAAGGTGCTCGGGGACGCGGCCATCGTGGAGGCCGCGCTCGCCCTCCCGGCCAACGTGCACGCGCTGGCCGCGCTGAACGGCTTCGGGCACCGGATGGGCAAGCGGCAGCTGGAGCAGTGGCAGGCGGCGGTGGACCGGGCGAAGGCGCTGAGCGAGGCGCAGCTGCCGCAGCCGGGGCAGCCGGTGGCCGGGCCGCCGCCGCCGCGCGCCTGGGCCGACAAGGATCCCGCCGCGGCGGCGCGGCTGTCCGCCGCGCGGGCCGGGGTGTCGGCGCTCGCCGAGGAACTGAACATGCCGCAGGAGAACCTGATCACGCCGGACACGGTGCGGCGGGTGTGCTGGGAGCCGCCGGCGGTGGTGGACGCGGAGTCCGTCGCGGCGGCGCTGGCCGGGCACGGGGCCCGGCCGTGGCAGGTGGAGCAGGTCACGCCGGTACTGGTGACCGCTTTGTCCGCCAAGGCGCCGTAAGGGGTTCGTCCGCCAAGGCGCCGTAGGGGGCCTTCTCGGGCGGCGAGTGCGGGTCGTCCGTGGCCGTTCGCGCAGTTCCCCGCGCCCCTTCGGGGGCGCCGGAGGCCTTTGCGGCAGACCAGGGACGTCGAGATCACGCCAAGATCCTCCGGAGGTGTGACCTTCGCCGCTCCGCCTGTCAGGGGTGTGCAGCTACGTTACTCATAAGTAGCATGGGGACTGAGCGCGCGCTCAGCGCATCGCAGCAGCACTGCAATCCTGACCCTGGAGGAGAGCCATCGTGCCTCGTACCGTCAGGGACGTCGTCTTCGTCGACGGCGTCCGCACCCCGTTCGGCAAGGCGGGCCCGAAGGGCATCTACCACGAGACCCGTGCCGACGACCTCGTCGTGAAGGCGATCCGGGAGCTGCTGCGCCGCAACCCCGGCCTGGACCCCAAGAAGATCGACGAGGTCGCCATCGCCGCGACCACGCAGATCGGTGACCAGGGCCTGACCATCGGCCGCACCGCGGGCATCCTCGCCGGCCTGCCGCAGTCCGTCCCGGGCTACAGCATCGACCGCATGTGCGCCGGCGCCCTGACCGCCGTCACCACGGTCGCCGGCTCCGTCGCCTTCGGCGCCTACGACATCGCCATCGCCGGCGGCGTCGAGCACATGGGCCGCCACCCCATGGGCGAGGGCGTCGACCCCAACCCGCGGTTCGTCTCCGAGAAGCTCGTCGACGAGTCGGCCCTCTTCATGGGCATGACCGCGGAGAACCTGCACGACCGCTACCCGCAGATCACCAAGCTGCGCGCCGACGAGTACGCGGTGCGCTCCCAGGAGAAGGCCGCCAAGGCGTACGCCAACGGCAAGATCCAGGCCGACCTGGTGCCGATCTCGGTCCGCCGCACCAACGCCGAGGCCGGCGAGACCGGCTGGGGCCTGGTCACCGCCGACGAGCCGATGCGCCCGGGCACGACCCTGGAGAACCTCCAGGGCCTGAAGACCCCGTTCCGCGTCCACGGCCGGGTCACCGCGGGCAACGCGGCCGGTCTGAACGACGGCGCCACCGCCTCCCTCATCGCTTCCGAGGAGTTCGCGCGGGAGAACGACCTCCCCGTGAAGATGCGCCTGGTCTCCTACTCCTTCGCGGGTGTGGAGCCGGAGGTCATGGGCTACGGCCCGATCCCGGCGACGGAGAAGGCGCTGGCCCAGGCCGGTCTGTCGATCTCCGACATCGGCCTGTTCGAGATCAACGAGGCCTTCGCCGTCCAGGTCCTGGCCTTCCTCGACCACTACGGCATCGCCGACGACGACGAGCGCGTCAACCAGTACGGCGGCGCCATCGCCTTCGGTCACCCGCTCGCCTCCTCCGGCGTCCGTCTGATGACGCAGCTGGCCCGCCAGTTCGAGGAGCAGCCGCACGTCCGCTACGGCCTGACGACCATGTGCGTCGGCTTCGGCATGGGCGCGACGGTCATCTGGGAGAACCCGCACTTCGAGGGGGACAAGTGAGCACCACCGCCGAGCTTCTGAAGCAGGCTTCCGAACTGTTCCCGGACGAGGTCGTCACCAGTGCGCACGTACGCCACTTCGACCTCCCCCTGGGTGCCGGGCGCTTCGCGCTGATCACCCTGGACAACGGGCACGACCACACCAAGCCGACCACCTTCGGCCCGGCCTCGCTGGCGAACCTGAACACCGCCATCGACCAGGTCGAGAAGGAGGCGGCGGACGGCGAGATCGTCGGCGTCGGCATCACCGGCAAGCCGTTCATCTTCGCGGTCGGCGCCGACCTCAAGGGCGTGGAGATCCTCAAGGAGCACGAGCACGCCCTCGCCATCGGCAAGGGCGGCCACGAGGTCTTCAAGCGGCTGTCGCAGCTGGCCGTGCCGACCTTCGCGTACTACAACGGCGCCGCGATGGGCGGCGGTGTCGAGGTCGGTCTGCACTGCACCTACCGCACCGTCTCCGCGGCCGTGCCGGCGTTCTCCCTGCCCGAGGTCTTCCTCGGTCTGGTCCCGGGCTGGGGCGGCTGCACGATCCTGCCGAACCTGATCGGCCCCGAGAAGGCCGTCTCGGTGATCATCGAGAACAGCCTCAACCAGAACAAGCAGCTCAAGGGCAAGCAGGTCTACGAGCTCGGGATCGCCGACGCCATCTTCGAGGGCGCGGACTTCCTGGAGCAGTCGCTGATCTGGACCTCCGCCGTCCTCAAGGGCGAGCTGGAGATCGAGCGCCCGGTGATCGACCGCGGCGAGGCCTGGGACCAGGCCGTCGCCAAGGGCCGTTTCATCGCGGACTCCAAGGTGCACGGCGCCGCCCCGGCCGCCTACCGCGCCCTGGACATCATCGCCGCCGCCAAGAACGGCGACCTGCAGCAGGGCTACGACGCCGAGGACAAGGCCCTCGCCGACCTCATCATGGGCGGTGAACTGCGCGCCGGCATCTACGCCTTCAACCTGGTGCAGAAGCGCGGCAAGCGCCCCGCCGGCGCCCCGGACAAGTCCCTGGCCCGCCCGGTCACCAAGGTCGGTGTCGTCGGCGCCGGTCTGATGGCCTCCCAGCTCGCGCTGCTGTTCCTGCGCCGCCTGGAGGTGCCGGTCGTGCTGACCGACATCGACCAGGAGCGCGTCGACAAGGGCGTGGGCTACGTCCACGGCGAGATCGACAAGCTGCTCGGCAAGGGCCGTATCAACCAGGACAAGGCCAACCGCCTCAAGGCGCTGGTGTCCGGTGTGCTGGACAAGGCCGAGGGCTTCTCGGACGCCGACTTCATCATCGAAGCGGTCTTCGAGGAGATGGGCGTCAAGCAGCAGGTGTTCGCGGAGGTCGAGGCGGTCGCCCCGGCGCACGCGATCCTCGCCACCAACACCTCCTCGCTGTCGGTGTCGGAGATGGCCTCGAAGCTGAAGCACCCCGAGCGGGTCGTGGGCTTCCACTTCTTCAACCCGGTCGCCGTCCTGCCGCTGCTGGAGATCGTCCGCGGCGAGCAGACCGACGACGCCTCCCTGGCCACGGCGTTCGGCGTCGCCAAGAAGCTGAAGAAGACCGCGGTCCTCACCAAGGACGCCCCGGCGTTCGTCGTGAACCGCATCCTGACCCGCTTCATGGGCGAGATCCAGAACGTCATCGACGAGGGCACGCCCGTCGAGGTCGCCGAGAAGGCCGTCGAGCCGCTCGGTCTGCCGATGTCGCCGCTGGTCCTGCTGGAGCTGGTCGGCCCGGCGATCGGTCTGCACGTCTCCGAGACACTCAACCGGGCGTTCCCGGACCGCTTCACGGTCTCCCCGAACCTCAAGGCGGTCGTCGAGGCGGGCAAGCGCGGCTTCTACGTCTACGACTCCGGCAAGCCGGAGCTGGACCCCGAGGTCGCCGCGCTGCTGAAGCAGGGCGACACCGTCCTGACGGAGGAGCAGGTCCGCGACCGCGTCCTGGACGCGGTGGCGCAGGAGATCGGCATCATGCTCGACGAGGGCGTCGTCGCCGAGGCGCAGGACATCGACCTCTGCCTCATCACGGGCGCCGGCTGGCCGTTCCACCTGGGCGGCATCACGCCGTACCTCGACCGCGAGGGCGTCTCCGAGCGCGTCAACGGCAAGAAGTTCCTGGCTCCGGGCGTCGCGAGCGTCCCGGCGTAACGCGTTACCCCTGAGGGGGGTGGGGCGTACGGTAACAATCCGTGCACCCGCCCCCCTCTGCGTTTGTCCGCACGGATAGGATCCTCACACAATCCGACCATTGTTTACCCGGCTCTGACGGTCTCCACCCAAGGCCGCCGGGGTCCTCGAAGGAGTCTTTCGTGGCGTCCTCCCGCCGCCGACCGCCCGGACGCCGGGTGTGGCCCAAGATCAGGCTCCTGCTCCTCGTGGCCGTGGTGGCGGCCGGAGGTACCGCGCTGTACCCGGTGTGGAAGGCGGCCAACCCGGACCCGCCCGAGCTGAAGGTCCGCTACCGCACCGACACCCCCGCCACGGCCGCGGCGGCCAAGCCGTCGCTGGAGGTCTTCAACGACACCGGCACGGCACTGCCGTTGAGCGATGTCACGCTCCGGTACTGGTTCACCGCCGAGGACTCCGCCTCCTACGCCTTCAACTGTGTGAACGCCGTCTTCGGCTGCTCGAACGTGGCCGGGCGGATCGTCGCGATGGACAAGCCCACCGACACCGCCGACCACTACCTGGAGCTGCGGTTCACCGAGGGCGCCGGCGACCTGAAGCCCGGTGCCAACAGCAAGGGCATCGACGTCCAGTTGTTCCGCACCGACCACAAGAAGCTGAAGCAGTCCGACGACCGCTCCTTCGACGCCGAGAAGACGTCCTACAAGGAGGCCGAGGAGGTCACCGCGTACAAGCGGGGCGTCCTCGCCTGGGGCGAGGAGCCGGACGGCACGAAGGCGAGCGACGAGAAGAAGGCCGCGGCGAAGACCGCGCCCGAGGCGCTGCCCGCCCCGCCGGCCGGGGTGCTGTTCGACGACTTCAGCTACCTGGGTCCCAAGGACCCCGCCCTGTTCAAGCACGGCTGGCTGGTGCGCACCAGCAAGGGCGGCCCGGGCATCGAGAACACCTGGTCGGCACAGGGCGTCAGCTTCCCCACCGCCGAGGGCTCCCACGCGGACGGCCAGGTGCTCAACCTGCGCGCGAGCACGGACGGCACGAAGGCCGGGACGAAGCAGGCGAGCCTCGGCACGGCCGCGAGCAAGTTCCGCGACGGCACCTACGCGGCCCGTATCCACTTCAGTGACGGACCCGCGGCCGGCGAGGCCGGCGACCACGTCAACCAGACCTTCTACACCATCGGCGGCAAGGGCTCGAAGTACAGCGAGCTGGACAACGAGTACATGCCCAACGGCGGCTGGGGACGGCCGGGCCCGAAGCTCGACACGGTCACCTGGTACGACCACAAGACCAACGACCGGGTCTACGAGACCACGAACAAGAGCCTCGACGCCTGGCACACCGTGCTGATCCGGGTGAAGGGCGGCGTGGTCGCCTACTGGCTCGACGGCAAGAAGCTGTTCCTGAGCAACGGCAAGTACGCGCCGCGCGCGGACATGTCCGTGAACTTCAACCACTGGTTCATCGACCTGCCGTTCAAGGGCGAACGCGCCTGGGACATGAAGGTCGACTGGCTCTACTACAACGCGAACGACACGCTGTCGGCGGAGGAAGTCCAGTCCCAGGTGGCCGGCTTCACCGACGAGGGCATGAACTACTTCGACACGGTTCGGGAGACCCGGTGAGGAACAGGCGGTCCGGCGCCCACAGGCACACTGCCGAGGCAACGGAGAACAAACCGGTGGTGAGCAGGCGTTCCGCGCTGCTGATGGGCGGCGCGGGGGGCGTCGCGATGGCCGGAGCGGGCGCGTGGATGGGCAAGGTGATGGCACAGCCGGCCGCGGCCCCCGCCGCCGAGGGTGCCATCGGAGGCCTCACCACGCCTCCTCTCTACGCCCCCTCCGGGCGCCGCCCCAAGTATCGCCGGGCCAGTTGGACCCAGCAGTTCCAGTCGGGGCACGGCTGGACGCCCGGCGGCGCGGGCACGGCCTCGGCCGAGGCGAACGACACGACCCAGTTCGTCCGCGGCACCCAGGCGGTCCGGGTGACCACCAACGGCACCGGCAAGCAGTCCTACGTCCGCAAGACCGGCATGACCGCGATGAGCCTGAGCGGCAAGATGATCCGGCTGGTCTTCCGCGTCGACGACGTGACCAACCTGGCCAAGATGGTCTTCTACCTGGGCAGCGGCTCGCTCGCGAACCACTTCGCCTGGACCTTCCACGTCCACTCCAAGACCTCGGCCAACTACGTCCAGTCCGGCGAGTGGGTCACGGTCCACCTGCAGTGGGCGGACGTCAACGCGGCGGCCGGGACGTACTCCATCGGCGCCGACGGCAAGCCGTCGACGAAGACCGGCTTCACCGACATGTCGTTCGCCGTGTACGACAACGCGGGCGGCCCGGTGACCTACCGGCTGCAGGCCGTGGAGCTGATCCCGGACACGGTCTCGGTCTTCCCCAAGGGCGTCGTCTCCATCACCTTCGACGACTCCCACAAGTCGATCCACGACCTGGCCCGGCCGGTCATGGACCGCTTCGGCTTCCCCGGCACGGTGTACAACATCGCCGACGCCATCGGCACCGGCAGCTTCCTGACGCTGGGCCAGATGCGGTCCATGCAGGACTTCTCCGGCTGGGAGATGGCGGGCCACTCGTACGCCAACGCCGTCCACACGGCCAGCTACCCCAAGCTCACCGCAGAGCAGGCCGACGACGACTTCCGCAAACTGCGCGAGTGGCTGGTGTCCAACGGCTTCACCAGCGAGCACTTCGCCTATCCGCACGGCGCGTTCCAGAAGACCTCCGACGGCGTCCCGGTGGACCAGATCGCGAGCCGGCACTTCACCACCGCCCGGTCGATCATCTCCGAGACCATCGAGTCGTTCGCCCCGGCGATGCCCTACCGCCTCAAGGCGCTGACGGGCATCAACGACGGCACGGGCATCGGCGGTACGGCGCTGTCGAAGCTCACGGGCGCGGGCGGCAAGCTCGACCGGTGCGTCAACAGCGGTGACTGGCTGATCCTCTGCCTGCACAAGGTCACCGAGGGCCCGCCGGCGACCAGCACCGAGATCGGCAAGGCCGGCCTGGAGACCCTGATGAAGGCGATCGACGACCGGGACATCCCGGTGCTGACGGTCGAGGAAGCGATGGCCTCCTACACCTGAGGCCCGAGCCCACGGACACACAAGAGAGGGGCGGCCCCCGGCCGCCCCTCTCTTCGTCTCTTCGTACCGCCGCGGCGCTACCAGCCGCCGCCCTGCCCGTAGCCCGGGCCCTGTCCCTGGCCTTGCCCCTGCCCCTGCTGCCAGGCGGGGTCCTGGTACGGGTAGCCGCCCTGCTGGGGGTCGTGGCCCTGGCCCGGGTACTGCTGCTGGTACGGGTCGGGGTGACCGGGGTGGCCGCCGCCCTGCCACTGCTGCTGGCCGGCCGGGGCCGGGGCGCCCCAGGACACGCGCTGCTGCGGGACCGCCGCGTGGTGCTGCTCGTCGTAGCCGGGGATCGGCTGCGGCTGGGAGGGGATGCTGCCCGCCGGGCGGGGCCGGGTGCGCAGGGCGACGCCCTCCAGACGCATCAGCTGCAGCGTCTCGGTGACCTTCTTGTCGGAGTACGGGTCCTCTTCCTCGAAGATCTCCGTCACGTCGTGCTCGTGGTCACCGGCCACGGACACCTCGACGCCGCCCTGGCGGGTGCCCCAACTGCCCTTGTGCAGGGTGAACAGGGCGTAGAAGCGCAGCGGGGTGAGCAGCGTCAGCTGGATCACGCCGTAGATCGGCGCGAGCAGGAACATGCCGAAGCGCTTGATGAAGCCCATGCCGCGGCGCGGGAAGTCCAGGTAGCGGACGTTGCGCAGGTACCCCATGAGCACCATGAAGATCAGGTAGTCCCCGATGTGGTTCAGGAACTGCTGCGGCTTGATGATGGGCAGGACGACCATCGAGTAGAACATCGCCGAGCCGAAGACCAGCCAGAGCGCGAGCTCCATGCAGGTCAGCCAGAAGGCCGGGCGGTACTTCTTCTGGTGGCGGAACGCCCAGAGGGACTCGCGGAAGAAGGACTTGTTCCAGCGGACCTGCTGGCGCAGGAAGTGCGGCAGCTTCTCGGGGACGGCGGTGTAGCCGACGGCCGTCTCCTGGAAGACGACCTGGCCCTCCATCAGGCAGTAGTTGGTCATGCGGCGGTCGTCGCCGAAGACGGCCGGCTTGCCCAGGAACTGCTGGTTGAGGAAGTCCGGCAGGTACTTGCGCACCAGCGTGCCGCGGTAGGCGGAGAGCGCGCCGCAGCAGCAAAGCACCGACTTCAGCCGGGAGTAGGCGGCCCGCTCGAAGAGGAACGAGTTGCCGTAGCGCAGGTCCTGCAGGCGCGTGAAGATGTTGCTGTCGTGGTTGAGCGCCAGCACCATGCCCGTGGAGGCCATGATCTTCTCGTCGGCCAGCGGCAGCAGCAGCTCACGCACGGTGTCCCGGGACAGCACGGTGTCCGAGTCGACGCACAGGAAGATGTCGGAGTACGGCGCGGCCTCGAAGCCCAGCGCCAGCGCCTCGCGCTTGCCCTTGTTCTCGGGCTGGACGCTGACGGTGTACTTGACGCCCTTGGCCTCGAACTCGCGGCGCAGCTTCTTCGCCGCGCGGATGCCGGAGTCGTTGGCGCTGGCGTCGTCGATGATGTGGATCTCGTTCGGCAGGCGGCTCTGCGCGAGGAGGCTGCGCATGCCCTGCTCGAACATCACCGGGTCCTCGTTGTAGATCGGGATGACCGCGGTGACCCAGGCGTTCTCCAGGTACTCCAGTTCCTCCCGCCCGGCCTTGGCCGGACGGTAGAACAGGGCGCCGATCATCTTCAGGGCCAGCAGGCCCATGGCGCCCATGGAGTACAGGTGGAGGGAGCCGGCGTCGAGCCGGGTGGCGATCAGCGCGGCCAGGCCCAGGAAGACGAAGTACGAGACTTTCAGGTGCCGCCGCTTGCGGTGGGCCCGACGGCCACCGGAGTCGACGGCTCCCGGTATGTACGTGTCTTCGGCAGTCACAGCTTGACCACCCGCGGGTGGTCGGCGGACTTGCCCCGGGTGTCGAACAGCGCCCGGGCCCGGTCCGCGAGCGCGTCCAGGTCGATCTCGCGGTGCGGCTGGAGCAGGATGGTGAGGTCGGCGTCCTCGGCGGCGGCGAGGTAGTCCCCGGCCCGCTCGACGGACGCGCCCCCGACCTGCCAGTCCTCGACGCGCGGGTCGAAGTAGACGAGCTCGGCGCCGCGCGCGAGGAGGTTCTCGGCGACGGCCAGCGCCGGGCTCTCCCGCTGGTCGGATATGTCCGGCTTGTACGTCACACCGAGGAGCAGCACCCGGGAGCCGCGCACGGCCTTGCCCTGGTCGTTGAGCAGGTCGGCCGCGCGGTTGACGACGTGCACGGGCATCCGCTGGTTGATCTCCTGCGCCAGCTCCACGAACCGGAACGGGATGCCCAGCGAACGCACCTTGTACGACAGGTAGTTCGGGTCGATCGGGATGCAGTGCCCGCCGACGCCGGGGCCGGGGTAGAACGGCGCGAACCCGAACGGCTTCGTGGAAGCACACCGGATGGCGTCCCAGAGGTCGACGCCGATCTCGCGGCAGAACATCGACATCTCGTTGACGAGGGCGATGTTGACGTGCCGGTAGGTGTTCTCCAGCAGCTTGGCCATCTCGGCCTCGCGGGTGCCCTTGGCCTCGACGACGCGGTTGACGAACCGCTCGTACAGGGCGCGGGCGGCCTTCGTGCAGTCGGCCGTGATGCCGCCGACGACCTTGGGGGTGTTCTCCAGGCCGAAGGTGGGGTTGCCCGGGTCGATGCGCTCCGGGGAGAAGGCGAGGTGGAAGTCGACGCCGACCCGCAGGCCGCCGGCCTCCAGGCGCGGGCGGACGACCTCGTCGGTCGTGCCCGGGTACGTCGTCGACTCCAGCACGACCAGGGTGCCGGCGCTCAGGTGGGCGGCGATGTCGTCCACGGCGGCGTGCACCGCGCCGAGGTCGGGGGCGCCGTGGTCGGTGAGCGGGGTCGGGACGCAGACGACCACCGCGGCGGCGTCGGCGATGACCTGGGCCTCGTCGACGGCCCGGAAGCCCTGCTCCAGCATGGCGCGCACTTCGGCGTCGGTGATGTCGTCGACGTGCGAACGGCCGGCGTTCAGTCCGTCGACCACGCGCCGGCTGCGGTCGAGACCGACCACCTTCAGACCCGCTGCGGCCGCGGATCTGGCCAACGGCAGCCCCACGTAACCGAGTCCGACAACGACAAGATCCACCGTGGAGGATCTGCTCACGACATCATTCCCCAACCCCGTTGCCACGGCGTCGGCCAGACGCAGCAGCAACCGGCCCCCCGAGCAAAATCGAACAAGTCTGAGGAGGTTAACAAGACCTTCACTTTTTGACCATGTTCACCCGAGGTGGGTCTTGTCACGCACACATCCATACAACCCTTGACACACCTCGTGTGTCTGGTGCGACAAGAGTCACGGAACGAACGGCTCCCCTCCGTTTCGCGAGGGGCCGGACGGGAGGGTCAGATCTCCCGCCAGGCCTCCAGCGCGAGCCCCGGCTCGTCCTTGCGGCGGGTGAGGAGCAGGGCCCCGGTCGAGGGCGACAGCGAGGCGGCGACGAGCTCTTCGTGCTCGTCCAGCGCCACCGAGACCAGGGCGTCGGACGGCAGCTGCGGACCGGACTCCGTCCACCAGGCCCCGGCCGACTCCTGCTCGGTGGGATACGCGGCGAAGGCGACCCGGCCGCTCGCCGAGCGCTGCGCGAGCACGGTGCAGTCGTGCCCCTCGATGACGCAGCGCACCGCGGAGACCGGCCCCGGCCCGGCGGCCGCGAGCAGGGGCACCGGCTTCTCGCCGGGCCGCCAGGCGCACACGTCCCCCGAGTCGTCCGTGAAGAAGACGGTGGTGTGCTCCGCGGACGTGGCGAGCGCGCACAGGGTCCCGGGGCGGACGGCGGCCTCCACCTCGCCGGCCCGCACCGGCTTCTTGCCGTCGCCCTCCTGGTGCCAGTGCAGGAGCGTGCCGGGCGCGCAGGCGTACAGCTCGACCCGCCCCGACTCCGCCGCCACCGGAGCCAGCTGCTCCGCGACGTCCTGGCCACCGAGGTCCAGCCAGCCGCCCCAGCCGCCCTTCACCTTCTGGTTGCGCAGGCTCACCCCGCCGCCCGCGTTGCGGACGAAGACGTAGCCGCGGCCCGGCCCGTCGACGGCCACGGCCGGTGGGCCGGTCCGGTCGCCGTTCTTGTCGGGGTGCCCGATCGGCACCCAGTCCAGGGCCGCCAGCAGGGGCCGGAAGTGCGTGGTGTGCACGAGCCCCGACTCCCCCGGCACGGTGGGCCGCCAGGCCGCGAGGTGGGCATAGGAGTCGGCGCCCTGTCCGACCGCCGCGCCCGGGTGCAGCTTCTGGGTGCCGCCGACGGTGCGCGGGGCGTCCTCCCAGGGGCCGCCGGGGCCGCGTTCCGCGCGGCACAGGACGGCTTCGCCGGAGGGCAGGTAGACGGTGAGGCGGCCGTCACGGCCGCGCAGGAGCCAGTCGCCGTTCACCAGTTCACTTTATGCGGGCCCGGTGGCCCGGCGTGGCCCGCCCCTGGCACGGCGGGGCACCTGTCGTGCGACCCTGGCCGTATGAACGCCCCTGAGCCCCTGCTGGTCGTGGTCGACGCCGCGAACGTCGTCGGATCGGTCCCGGACGGGTGGTGGCGGGACCGGCGCGGGGCCGCGGAGCGGCTGCGGGACCGGCTGGCGACGCACGGGGTGCCGGGGGTGTCCGGGCCCGTGGAGATCGTCCTCGTCGTGGAAGGAGCGGCCCGGGGAGTGGAGTCGGTACCCGGGGTCCGGGTGTCGTCGGCGCCGGGCAGCGGGGACGACCACATCGTCGAAACGGTGGCGTCCGCCGGCGACCGCCCCGTCCTGGTGATCACGGCGGACCGCGAACTACGCGACCGGGTCACGGCCCTGGGCGCAAAGGTGGCCGGCCCACGCACGGTACGCCCGTAGCGCCCGGGGGGTGCCTCTATGTGTTTCGTCAAGCGAGGTGTGGGGTTCTGGGTTCGTAGAAGGTGCCGTCGCGGAGCATCGCGAAGAGCACGTTGATC
>NZ_NOKT01000059.1 GCF_002237655.1 Streptomyces sp. XY006 | reverse complement strand
GATCCCGGCGTTGACCACCGCGTTGTCGAAGGACAGCGAGATCTCGAGGATGGACAGGATCGCTACGACACCGAACGCGGTCCACCCTCCGTAGAAGACCGCTGCGACCAGGCCGAGCGCGGTGACCGCGAACGACCACCCGAAGGTTTTCAGAACCACTGGCTACCCAATCGTGTGTTGGGGGTCCCCCCCAGACGGAATCTGGGGGAGGGACTCCCCCGCGCCGTACCCGGCTTTACGAACTTTTGAAGCCGAAGTCTAGTCGGACCCCTCCCGCGCCCCAGGGGGCCCCGCGTTTTGCTCATAACGCGTTATGAGACGTTGACTCCGAAGTCCAGGGCGATCCCCCGCAGACCGGACGCGTACCCCTGCCCCACGGCCCTGAACTTCCACTCGCCCTGGTAGCGGTAGACCTCGCCGAAGATCATCGCGGTCTCCGTGGAGGCGTCCTCGCTGAGGTCGTAGCGGGCGAGTTCCTGGCCGTCGGCCTGGTTCACGACGCGGATGAACGCGTTGCTGACCTGGCCGAAGGTCTGGCCGCGCTCGTCGGCCATGTGGATGGAGACGGGGAACACGATCTTGTCGCACTGCGGCGGCACCTTGGAGAGGTCGATCAGCAGCGACTCGTCGTCGCCGTCGCCCTCGCCGGTGAGGTTGTCACCCGTGTGCTCGACCGAGCCGTCCGGGCTCTTGAGCTGGTTGTAGAAGACGAACCACTCGTCCCCGAGGACCCGGCCGCCGCTGCACATCAGCGCGCTGGCGTCGAGGTCGAACGGGGCTCCGGTGGTGGAGCGCGCGTCCCAGCCGAGCCCGATCATCACCTGAGTGAGGTTCGGTGCGGCCTTGGACAGGGAGACATTGCCCCCTTTGGCAAGCGTGACGCCCATGCTGATGTCCCTCCCCGGGTGGTGTTACTGAGGTGGTCCTGCACGTCCGGCGCCGCACGTAAACCGTGCGGCGCCGGACGGAAGAGAACCGGAAGCCCCGTCGCCGGGGTCCGACGGGTGGCTCAGACGTTCACGCCGAAGTCCTGCGCGATGCCGCGCAGGCCCGAGGCGTACCCCTGGCCGATGGCACGGAACTTCCACTCCGCACCGTGCCGGTAGAGCTCGCCGAAGACCATGGCGGTCTCGGTGGAGGCGTCCTCCGACAGGTCGTACCGGGCGATCTCGGCGCCGCCGGCCTGGTTCACGACGCGGATGAACGCGTTGCGGACCTGGCCGAAGGACTGCTGGCGGGTCTCGGCGTCGTAGATGGAGACCGGGAAGACGATCTTCTCGACGTCGGCCGGGACGCCGGCCAGGTCGACCTTGATCTGCTCGTCGTCGCCCTCGCCCTCACCGGTGAGGTTGTCACCGGTGTGCTCGACGGAGCCGTCCGGGCTCTTGAGGTTGTTGAAGAAGATGAAGTGCGCGTCGCTGGCGACCTTGCCGGAGCTGTTCAGCAGCAGCGCGCTGGCGTCCAGGTCGAAGTCGGTGCCGGTCGTGGTGCGGACGTCCCACCCCAGACCGATGATGACCGCGGTCAGGCCCGGCGCCTCCTTGGTCAGCGATACGTTGCCGCCCTTGCTGAGGCTGACTCCCACGAGTCCTCCATTGGTGTCCAGGGGCGGGATGCCCCGTTGTGCTCGGATGTCGGATCAACGAGTCGATCCTAGTGACGGGTTCCCGCCCCTCGCAGGCCCTGAAGCCGACAATTCAGCGGTGTCGAGCGCGTGACGCCCGACCGGCGTCACAGGGAGTCGAGCGCCTTCACGTAGTCGTTCAGGTCGCGCGCGTCCGGCAGGCCGTTGACGACGGTCCACCGCACGACGCCCTCCTTGTCGATGACGAAGGTGCCGCGCACCGCGCAGCCCTTGTCCTCGTCGAAGACGCCGTAGGCGCGCGAGACGTTGCCGTGCGGCCAGAAGTCGGACAGCAGCGGGTACTCCAGGCCCTCCTGCTCGGCGAAGACGCGCAGGGTGTGGATGGAGTCGTTGGAGACGGCGAGCAGCTGGGTGTCGCGGTCGGCGAACTGCGGCAGGTTGTCGCGCAGCTCGCACAGCTCGCCGGTGCACACGCCGGTGAAGGCGAAGGGGTAGAAGAGCAGCACCACGTTCTGCCGCCCGCGGAAGTCGGACAGCCGCACGGTCCTGCCGTGGTTGTCCTTGAGTTCGAAGTCGGGGGCCTTCTCGCCGACCTGGATCGCCATCGTTGCGGGTGTCCCTTCGTGGGGCGTCTGCGGTGGTACGACCACCCTACGCAGGGACCCGCACAGGCCTGCGGGCGGGCCGACGGCGCCGGCCCGCCCGGTCCGTACGGCTAACGCTTGGACTTGGCTGCTTTGGGCGTCGCCAGGCGGCTCCCGCTCCAGTCCTTGCCGACGCTGACGCTCTTGGACGCCGTCAGGCCGGCGGTCGTGGCGGCTTCCGAGATGTCACTCGGCTCCACGTAACCCGAACGGCCGGTCTTCGGCGTGAGGAGCAGAATCGCGCCGCCCTCTTCGATGTACGTGGTGGCATCGACCAGCGCATCCGTCAGGTCGCCGTCGTCGTCACGGAACCACAGCACAACGGCGTCGGCCACGTCGTCGTAGTCCTCGTCCACCAGGTCGCTCTCGACGATGCCCTCGATGGCCTCGCGGAGTTCCTGGTCCACGTCGTCGTCGTAGCCGATCTCCTGGACCACCTGCCCGGGCTGGAACCCCAGCCTGGCGGCAGGGTTCGTCCGCTCCTCCGCGTGGTCCGCGGTCGCGCTCACGGGTTGCCTCCTGATCATGTCTTGGGAAATAACTCAGCCACGCGCGTGCGCGAAGCATTGGCCGTAGTCCACACGGGCGGGACGGATCGCGCAAGTACCCGGCCGTTCAGACCGCCGAAACGGTGACGATCCTGGCCGTGTCACCGCAACTCCAGGCACACCATCATGGCCCCAGGTGACGCACACCACACCTTTCTGCCCCGTTTGGGCGTTTGGGAATCGTCTGTGGGTACGAGACTCGCAAGTATTCGCCCCATGCGTCCCGGAGTCGATCTCACGCACGGGTTACCGCTCGGTAGAGATGACGTTTCCGGGCCCCGAGGTGGACCATGGGGAGCGGCGCAGCCCCCAGCGACGACGCCCGGCGACGACAGCGAAACAGCGGCCCTCGCACGGCCCCCCGACAGGTAAGGAACAGCGTGGCTTCCGCATCCGATCGCAACCCGATCATCATTGGCGGCCTTCCGAGTCAGGTTCCTGACTTCGATCCCGAAGAGACGCAGGAGTGGCTCGACTCCCTCGACGCCGCCGTCGACGAGCGCGGCCGGGAACGTGCCCGCTACCTGATGCTGCGGCTGATCGAGCGGGCCCGCGAGAAGCGCGTGGCCGTGCCGGAGATGCGCAGCACGGACTACGTCAACACCATCCCCACCAAGAGCGAGCCGTTCTTCCCGGGCAACGAGGAGATCGAGCGCAGGATCCTCAACGCGACCCGCTGGAACGCGGCCGTGATGGTCTCCCGCGCCCAGCGCCCCGGCATCGGCGTCGGCGGCCACATCGCCACCTTCGCCTCCTCCGCCTCCCTCTACGACGTCGGCTTCAACCACTTCTTCCGCGGCAAGGACGAGGGCGACGGCGGCGACCAGGTCTTCTTCCAGGGGCACGCCTCCCCCGGCATCTACGCCCGCGCCTTCCTGCTGGACCGGCTCAGCGAGCAGCACCTGGACGGCTTCCGCCAGGAGAAGTCCAAGGCGCCGTACGCGCTGTCGTCGTACCCGCACCCGCGGTCGATGCCGGACTTCTGGGAGTTCCCGACGGTGTCGATGGGCCTCGGCCCGATCGGCGCGATCTACCAGGCGCGCATGAACCGCTACATGGAGGCGCGCGGGATCGCCGACACCTCCAAGTCGCACGTCTGGGCGTTCCTGGGCGACGGGGAGATGGACGAGCCGGAGTCGCTGGGCCAGCTGTCCATCGCCGCCCGCGAGGGCCTGGACAACCTCACGTTCGTCGTCAACTGCAACCTGCAGCGCCTCGACGGCCCGGTGCGCGGCAACGGGAAGATCATCCAGGAGCTGGAGTCGATCTTCCGGGGCGCCGGCTGGAACGTGATCAAGCTGGTCTGGGACCGCACCTGGGACCCGCTGCTCGCCCAGGACCGCGACGGTGTGCTGGTCAACAAGATGAACACCACGCCGGACGGGCAGTTCCAGACGTACGCCACGGAGACCGGCGCGTACATCCGCGACCACTTCTTCGGCGACGACCACCGGCTGCGCGCGATGGTCGCGAACATGACCGACGACCAGATCCTGCACCTGGGCCGCGGCGGCCACGACCACCGCAAGATCTTCGCGGCGTACAAGGCGGCCGTGGAGCACAAGGGCCAGCCGACGGTCATCCTGGCCAAGACGATCAAGGGCTGGACGCTGGGCCCGAACTTCGAGGGCCGCAACGCCACGCACCAGATGAAGAAGCTGACGGTCGACGACCTCAAGCGCTTCCGCGACCGTCTGCACCTGCCGATCCCGGACAAGGAGCTGGAGTCCGGCGTGCCGCCGTACTACCACCCGGGCCCGGACTCGGAGGAGATCCAGTACATGCACGACCGCCGCAGGAGCCTCGGCGGTTACGTCCCGACCCGCGTCGTCCGCTCCAAGCCGCTGCCGCTGCCCGAGGAGAAGACGTACGCGACCGTGAAGAAGGGCTCGGGCCACCAGTCCATCGCGACGACCATGGCCTTCGTCCGGCTTCTCAAGGACCTCATGCGGGACAAGGAGATCGGCAAGCGGTTCGTGCTGATCGCACCGGACGAGTACCGCACGTTCGGCATGGACTCGTTCTTCCCGAGTGCGAAGATCTACAACCCGCTCGGTCAGCAGTACGAGTCGGTCGACCGCGATCTGCTGCTCGCCTACAAGGAGGCGCCGAACGGCCAGATGCTGCACGACGGCATCTCGGAGGCGGGCTGCACGGCCTCGCTCATCGCCGCCGGCTCGGCCTACGCCACGCACGGCGAGCCGCTGATCCCGGTCTACGTCTTCTACTCGATGTTCGGCTTCCAGCGCACCGGCGACCAGTTCTGGCAGATGGCCGACCAGCTGGCGCGCGGTTTCGTCCTGGGCGCGACCGCCGGGCGCACGACCCTGACCGGCGAGGGCCTGCAGCACGCGGACGGCCACTCGCAGCTGCTGGCCTCCACGAACCCGGGCTGTGTGGCGTACGACCCGGCCTTCGGCTTCGAGATCGCGCACATCGTCAAGGACGGGCTCCGCAGGATGTACGGCAGCTCGCCCGAGCACCCGCACGGCGAGGACGTCTTCTACTACCTGACCGTCTACAACGAGCCCATCCAGCACCCGGCCGAGCCGGAGAACGTCGACGTCGAGGGCATCCTCAAGGGCCTGTACCGCTTCAGCGAGGGCACGGCCGGCCAGACCCCGGCGCAGATCCTGGCCTCCGGTGTGGCGCTGCCCTGGGCGATCGAGGCCCAGAGGATCCTGGCCGACGACTGGAACGTGAAGGCGGACGTCTGGTCGGCGACCTCCTGGAACGAGCTGCGGCGCGAGGCCGTGGACTGCGAGGAGCACAACCTGCTGCACCCGGAGGAGGAGCAGCGGGTGCCCTACGTGACGCGGAAGCTGGCGGACGCGCAGGGACCGGTCGTGGCGGTCTCCGACTGGATGCGGTCGGTTCCGGACCAGATCGCGCGCTGGGTGCCGCAGCCGTACCAGTCGCTCGGCGCGGACGGTTTCGGCTTCGCGGACACCCGGGGCGCGGCGCGCCGCTTCTTCCACATCGACGCGCAGTCGATCGTGGTGGCGGTGCTGACCGAGCTGGCGCGTGAGGGCAAGGTCGACCGGTCGGTGCTCAAGCAGGCCATCGACCGGTACCAGCTGCTCGACGTGTCGGCGGCGGACCCGGGGGCCGCGGGCGGCGACGCATAACCCCTCGGAACCTGTCAAGGGGTGGTGAGGCTCACGGATACACCGTGGGCACACCACCCCTTCACGTTTCCTACGATGCGCCCATGCAGCAGCAGCCGGCCCAGCTCCGCTGGGAACAGCACACCCAGCGCCCCCTCTTCGCCCTCGCCCTGGCCTTCGCCGTGGCCTACGCCGTGCCGATCGTCCGGCCGGACGCGGGCCGGGACGTGGTGGAACTCTGCACGGCGGTGGAGTGGGTGGTGTGGGGGGCGTTCGCGCTCGACTACCTCGTCCGCCTCGCCCTGACCGAGCGGCGGCTGCTGTTCGTCCGCACGCACTGGCTCGACCTCGCGGCGGTGCTGCTGCCGCTGCTGCAGCCCATGCGGCTGCTGCGGCTGGTGTCGACGCTGCTGCTGGTCGGGCAACGGGCGCGGATGGCCTCGCAGATACGGCTCACGACGTATGTCGCCGGAGCGGTGGTCGGGCTGCTGATGTTCGGCTCGCTGGCCGTGCTCTCCGTGGAGCGGGACTCCCCGGACGGGAACATCCGGACGCTGGGTGACGCGGTGTGGTGGTCCTTCACGACGATGACGACCGTGGGCTACGGGGACCACGCGCCGACGACCGGGCTGGGCCGGATGCTCGCGGTCGGGCTGATGCTGTCCGGTATCGCGCTGCTGGGTGTGGTGACGGCGAACATCGCCGCCTGGTTCATCGCCCGGTTCGAGAAGGACGACGTGGAGGAGCGGCGGCAGACCGAGGCGATACAGGAGCTGACGGAGGAGGTCCGGGCGCTGCGCGACGAACTGGCGGCGCTCAAGGGGACGTCGGTGCGCTGACAGGAAGGAGGCCCCCGGCGTGGTCGCCGAAGGCCTTCCCTCACGTCCCCGGGCAGGACGGCACGTCAGAACAGCATCCCGTTGCCCGGAGTCGCCGCTCCCGCCAGCCAGACGAGGGCCAGGAGTGTGTCGATGGCGCCCAGGACGAAGGCGACCACGGCCGTGACGGGCCGGGAGCCCGCCCAGGTCCGGCCCATGGCGAGCCAGCCGCAGACGATCGCCACGGGGCCGAGGATGATCCCCAGCACGAAGAAACCGGCGACCGCGCAGATGACTCCGATGATTCCGAGCGTCGCGCGATCCGGCCCTCCCCCGAGTTCTCGGCTGCGCTCGAACAGGGGGGACCCCCATCGTGACCACGTCCGGCCACGTGAGCGGGGGTGCCTGCGCGTACCGTGTCCAAAGCTCGCCATCATCAACTCCCGTAAACCCTCGGTCGGTTGGGTTCGATGCGGGTACGACATGGCGAGTACCCCGGAAACGGCTCCTCACCCCGCTGCCTGCGCGCCACCCCCCTCCGGCAGCGCGCCGCAGCGTCCATCCCCCATGCCCTGCGGAGGACTTGACCCACTGTGACCTGGGGTGAGGGCCGGAGGGGAGGGATCACCGGCCTCGTTCACCCTGATAGGCGAACTCGGCCGGGATCCGCGGCCTTTCCGTCAGATGTGCCCGACGCCCGCGCCCGCCTCGGCGTTCTCCCCGCGCTTGGTGAGGAACGCGACGAACACGGCGACGGCGGCCACGCCCGCGGCGGTCAGCGAGGCCAGGCTCATGCCGTCGATGAACGTGGCGTGCGCGACCTCGGTGATCTTCGCGGCGATCTGCTCGGGCGTGCCCGGCGGCACCGGGGCGATGCCCTGCTGGACGGTCAGCGCGGCCTGCTCGGTCTGGGCCGGGGTGAGCGGGGGCAGTCCCGCCTCCGCCCAGTTGCCGGCCAGGTCGTTGTCGACCTTGGACGCCATGACCGCGCCCAGCACGGCCGTGCCCAGGCTGCCGCCGATCTGCATGGCGGCCTGCTGGAGACCGCCGGCGACACCGGAGAGCTCCATCGGGGCGTTGCCCACGATGACCTCCGTGGCGCCGACCATGACGGGCGCGAGGCCGAGGCCGAGCAGGGCGAACCAGACGGACATGACGCCGCTGCCGGTCCCCGCGTCCAGCGTGGACATGCCGTACATGGCGACAGCGGTGCAGGCCATGCCGCCGGCCAGCGGGATGCGCGGGCCGAACTTGGTGATCATCACGCCGGCGAGCGGCGAGCCGACGATCATCATGCCGGTGAGCGGCAGCAGGTGCAGACCCGCGTCGATCGGGCTCATGCCGTGCACGTTCTGCAGGTAGAACGTCACGAAGAACAGGCCGCCCATGAACGCGATGGCCATGAGGACCATGAGGACGACACCCGCCGACAGCGGGACGGAACGGAACAGCGCCAGCGGGATCAGCGGCTCCTTGACCTTCGTCTCCCAGAGGGCGAAGAGCCCGAAGCCGACGACCGACGCGACGATGAACGACCAGGTCTTCAGATCGCCCCAGCCCCACTCGGGGGCCTTGATCAGAGCCCAGACGAGGCAGAACATCGCGGCCGACAGCAAGGCGATGCCGAGCAGGTCGAAGGAGCGCGGGGCGTTCTCGGCGCGGTGGTCCAGCAGGATCCACACGCCCAGGGCGACGGCGAGGACGCCGACCGGCACGTTGATGAAGAACACCGACTGCCAGTTGACGTGCTCGACGAGCACGCCGCCGAGGATCGGGCCGCCGGCGGTGGAGGCGCCAATGACCATGCCCCAGATGCCGATGGCCATGTTCAGCTTCTCGGCCGGGAAGGTGGCCCGCAGCAGGCCGAGCGCGGCCGGCATCAGCAAGGCGCCGAAGAGCCCCTGGAAGACACGGAAGACGATGACCGCGGTGATGCCCTTGGACAGTCCGATGGCGGCCGAGGAGGCGGCGAAGCCCGCCACGCCTATGAGGAACGTCTGGCGGTGGCCGAACCGGTCACCGAGCTTGCCCGCGGTGATCAGGGAGACCGCGAGAGCGAGGAAGTAGGCGTTGGTGATCCATTGCAGATCCGACCAGGAGGCTCCCAGGTCCTTGCCGATCGCCGGGTTGGCAATGGCCACGATGGTGCCGTCGAGGGCCACCATCATGACCCCCACTGCGACGGTGATGAGGGTGAGCCAGGGGTGCCCTCGCAACCCCTTGCCCGGCGTCGCGTCCGACGGCGTCGCCGGTGTCCTGCCCCCCGACCCCGTCGTGTCGATGGTGGTCTGACTAGTCATACGTTCGAGGCTAGTGACAGTCGCTGACAATTGACAAACCAATTCACTAGTCGGTAACTGACACGACATCCCCGTATAGCCTGAGCTGGGGAAACCCTTCAGCCGAGAGGAACGCCTTGAACCTGCGCGAACGCAAGAAGCAGCGCACCCGGGACGCCCTGCTGCGGGCCGCCCTGGAGCTGTTCGCCACGCGCGGGTACGAGGAGACGACCGTCGACGACATCGCCGCCGCCGTCGACGTCTCGCAGCGCACCTTCTTCCGCTACTTCGCCGGCAAGGAGGAGACGGCGTTCTTCGTGCCCCGGCTCGCGGAGGCCCTCGTCGTCGACGCCGTACGGGCCCGTCCGCCGGGCGAGGTGCCGCTGGAGGCGCTGCGCCGGGCCGTCGTGGAGAGCTGGGACACGATCCACGAGGCGGTCGAGGACATCGTGCCGATCGACCTCCACATGCGCGTCTACCGGGTGATCGAGTCGACGCCCGCGCTGCTCGCCGCCCATCTGCGCCGGGCGGCGGAGCTGGAGGAGCAGCTCGCCGGCATCATCGCCGAGCGCGAGGGACTGGACGTGGACGCGGATCCGCGGCCGAGAATCGTGGTCGCCCTGTTCGGCGGGGTGATTCGTGTCACCGAGCGGCTGTGGTCCGCGGGGGACGACCTGACCATGGAGGGACTGCGCCGACTCACCACGGCCTACCTCGATCAGGTGGGGCCGGCGCTGGCCGGGAACTGGCGTGCGGAGCCGTCCCCTTAGCGCACCCACCGAAACGTGATCCCGGTCACTTGGTTAACGCGAGACCCTCTCGTTCTCCTAGTGTGTCCTTTCAGTGACTTCCTTCGACACCTCCCCGCAACTGAACGTCTGGCGCGCACTGCTCGCTCTGGCCGTCGTCTTCGTGATGCTGGCGACCACCGGCTGGACGGCTCTGCGCAATCAGCGGGGTGACACGCCGCTGCAGGCCTCGCTCTCCGCGTGGGAGGACGGGCGGATCGCCGGTCACCGCCTGCCGGACCCGCAGTCCGAGCCGGCGAAGCTGGCCCGTTTCTTCGCCTCGCTCGGCGAGCGGGACCGGGCGGTCCTCGTCCGCAAGTACTCCCTCGCGGTCGGGAACATGAACGGCGCCCCGGTCGAGCTGCGCTACCGGGCCAACCGCCTGGCCCTGGCCAAGGCGCGGAACGAGGAACGGGAACGGCTGCACGACAAACGCCTCACCCCGGCCGGACAGCACGAGGCGGGGCGCAGGATGCACCGCTTCGAGGACCTCCTGGAGAAGGGCCGCCGCATCCTGGCCTTCGACCCCGAGGGCTCGGGCCGCGTCGCGGAGGTCTTCGGCGATCTGCGCACGGCGGAGCGGGTCTCGGTCGTCGTGCCCGGCGTCGACACCGACCTGCTCACCTTCCAGCGCACCCACCGCCCGTACGCGGCGCCCGTCGGCATGGCCAAGGCCCTGTACGCGGCCGAGAAGCAGGCGAGCCCCTCGACCCGTACGGCCGTGATCGCCTGGGCCGACTACACGGCGCCGAGCGGGCTCGGCATCGACTCCGCGACCGCCATGCGCGCCGAGGACGGCGCCGTACGGCTGGACGCGCTGGTGCGGGCGCTGCCCGGGAGTTCGCCGGTGTCGCTGTTCTGCCACAGCTACGGCTCCGTGGTCTGCGGTGTCGCGGCGGACGGCCTGCCGGGCCGGGTGTCCGACATCGCGGTGGCCGGCAGTCCCGGCATGCGCGTCGAGAAGGCCGCCCAACTGCGCACCGGCGCCCGGGTGTGGGCCATGCGGGACGCCGACGACTGGATCCAGGACGTTCCGTACCTGGAGCTCGGCGGGCTCGGTCACGGTGCCGACCCGGTGTCCGCCGGATTCGGGGCGCGGGTGCTGTCGGCGGCGGGTGCGAAGGGTCACGCCGGCTACTTCGTGCCGGGCACGGCAAGTCTGTTCAATTTCGCAGAGATCGGCGTTGGCGCATACCGCTCGGTGCACTGCGCGCACGAAGACGGCGTCTGCCGGACCGGTTTGTCCGGTACGGCGGCGGCCTGACGCGCGTAGAGGCGAAGAAACCGCGGTCTGCTCGGGAGGGGGACGGAGGAGCGCGTGCCGCATACGATGAGCCGCATGGGTGACGTACTGGCCGGATTTCATGCCGCCTGGGAGTTCGAGTCCGACTCCGTGCTCATCCGTTACGAACGAGGGATCCGGACACCCAAGCTCTTCCAGGCGCTCGGGGAACGGCGTGTCCCTCTCGACGCCATCGCCGGGGTGACGCTGACGCGCGGCAGGCGCGGCACGGTCGTGCTGCGGGTCGAGCCGCGCCCCGGGGCCGACCCGTTGATGGAGGCGGCCGCCGGGCAGCTGAAGGAGAGCAGCGACCCCTACCGGCTGGTGCTGCCCGCCGAGCGGGAGGTGCTCGCGGAGTACTACGCCGACGAGTTGCGGGGGCTGCTGACGGAGTCCGGACCGGTGGACCGGTTCCTCGTGGAGCCGCCGAAGGGGCCGCTGTCGTTCAAGGCGTACGACGGGAAGGCCTCCTTCGACGGACGGACCGTGAACTTCCGCTGGTTCTGGACGGGTGCGTCGTCGGCGAAGTGGAAGGCCGGGGACCAGAGCTTCTCCGTCGGGGAGCTCAACGGGGTGGAGTGGCGGTCGCCGGAGGTCTTCGAGGGGCATCTGCGGTTGCTGCGCCGGGATGCCGGGGAGTCGGCGGCACAGGCCGACCAGGACCCGGCCGCGGTGGTGTTCGGGCTGGGGTACGGGCCGGTGCACGAGTCGCTGCCGTTCGCGGCGGCGGTGCTGGCCGCGGTGCGGACGTCCAGTCCGGTGGCCGCCGTTCCCGCGGCCGTGCCGCGCCGTGACCCCGCGGACATCGCCGAGCGGATCCGGCATCTCGGGGAGCTGCATCAGGCGGGGCTGGTGACGGACGAGGAGTTCTCGGTGAAGAAAGCGGAGTTGCTGGCGGAGCTTTAGCGTCCGCCTGGATCTCGCCCTGGGGCGCGGGTCCGTGCACCCGCGCCCCCGAGCTGAGGGCGCGCTCCCCTACTCCCGGCCCGCCGACGTGAAGGTCATGTCCGCGTAGCGGTTGCCCGCCACCTGGGCCGCTATGCCGTCCAGCAGGTCCAGTTGCTCGTCCGTCAGGACGATCCTGGTCGCCGCCGTGTTCTCCTCGACCCGGGCGGGCTTGCGGGTGCCCGGGATCGGGATGACCGGGAGGCCGCGGAGCGTCGCCTGCTGCTGGACCCAGGCCAGGGCGATCTGGCCGAGGGAGGCGTCGTGGGCCTTGGCGACCGAGCGGATCAGCTCCAGCAGGGTCGCGTTGGCCGTGGCGTTGTCGCCCGTGAAGCGCGGCTGCTGACGGCGGAAGTCGTCCGTGGACAGCTCCTCCGCCCTGGCGAACGAGCCCGTGAGGAAGCCCCGGCCGAGCGGGGAGTACGGGACGAGGGCCACGCCCAGCTCGCGGGCCGCGGGGACGACGTGCGTCTCGATGTCACGGCTGAACAGCGACCACTCCGACTGCACGGCGGCGATGGGGTGGACGGCGTGCGCGGCGCGCAGTTCGCCGGCCGTGACCTCGCTCAGGCCGAGGTGCTTGACCTTGCCCTCGCGGACCAGGTCGGCCATCGTGCCGACGCTCTCCTCGATCGGCACGTTCACATCGCGCCGGTGCATGTAGTAGAGGTCGATGGCCTCGACGTCCAGGCGCTTGAGGCTGGCCTCGACGGCCCGGCGGATGTAGGGCGGGTCGTTGCGGATGACACGGCGCGTGGGGTCGTCCGCGGGGATGGACAGGGCGAACTTGGTCGCGATGACGACCTCGTCGCGGTGCGCCTTGAAGAACGGCGACAGGAACCGCTCGTTCTCGCCGGCGCCGTACGCGTCGGCCGTGTCGTAGAGCGTGACGCCCAGTTCGAGGGCCCGCTCCAGGGTGGCCCGGGACGCGTCCGCGTCCGCGGGGCCGTAGGCGAAGCTCATGCCCATGCAGCCGAGGCCCTGGACCCCCACCTCGGGGCCGTTGTCGCCGAGCTTCGCCGTCGTGATCGTGCCGTCCGTCATCGGGACCTCTCCGACGCCAGGGCACGCCCGGCGTCCGCGTAGAAACTGATCTTCCGGTCGAGCACGGCGAGCGTGCCGCGGAGTTCCTCGATCCGCGCGAGGACGTCCTCACGGGTCGTCTGCAGCAGCTCGAAGCGCTCGGTGTAGGTGTGGTCGCCCTCGCGCACCAGTTCCGCGTACCGGACCATGTCGGCGACCGGCATGCCCGTCAGGCGGAGTTTGCCGACCAGGTCGAGCCAGTCGAGGTCGCGGTTGGTGTAGCGGCGCTGACCGGTGTGGGAGCGGTCGATGTGCGGCATCAGGCCGATGCGCTCGTACCAGCGCAGGGTGTGGGCCGTCAGGCCGGTGAAGGCGACGACCTCGCTGATCGTGTAGCGGTCCTGGCCGTCCGGGCGCCGGTTCTGCTGCGGCGGGCCGGCGCAGGTGTCGGTCCTGGTCCCCGTGGTCTCCATCACCGTCATGCCCCCAACGCTAGAACCTTGGAGTGCGCTCCAAGCAAGCGCCGACGGTAAGAAATGGGCAGGACGTCTCCCGATCCGGTGGGCCTGCGTGCGGACTCGGCCCGTGCTCCGGAACCGACCCCTCGCCGGAGCCGGTGCCGGGAGCGCATAGGCTCGCACGCATGTCGCTGAAGAGCCTCACGCTGATCGAGAACTGGCCGGTTCCCACCGCCGCGGCGGGGGTCGTCCGGGCGGACGGCACCGTCCTCGGCACCCACGGCCCGGCCGGGCGGCGGTTCCCGCTCGCCTCGGTGACCAAGCCGCTGGCCGCCTACGCGGTGCTGGTCGCCTACGAGGAGGGCGCGGTCGAGTTCGACGAGCCCGCCGGTCCGGCCGGGTCGACCGTACGGCACCTGCTCGCGCATACCTCGGGCCTCGCCTTCGACGAGCACAAGGTCACGGCCCCGCCCGGGGAGCGGCGGCTGTACTCCAACGCCGGGTTCGAGCAGCTCGGCGACCATGTCGCGAAGGCGACCGACATCCCGTTCGCCGAGTACCTGCGGCAGGCCGTGCTGGAGCCGCTGGGCATGACCTCGACGACCCTGGAGGGCTCCCCGGCCAAGGACGGGGTCTCCACGGTGGAGGACCTGCTGCGGTTCGCCGCCGAGGTGCAGGCGCCCCGGCTGCTGGACCCCCGGACGGTCGCCGAGGCGATGAGCGTGCACTACCCGGGCACCAAGGGAGTCCTGCCGGGCTACGGCCACCAGAACCCCAACGACTGGGGGCTCGGCTTCGAGATCCGTGACTCCAAGTCGCCGCACTGGACGGGTGCTTCGTCCTCACCCCGCACGTTCGGGCATTTCGGGCAGTCCGGTACGTTCCTGTGGGTCGACCCGGACGCGGGGGCGGCGTGCGTGGCGCTGACGGACCGGGCGTTCGGGCCGTGGGCGATCGAGGCATGGCCGCCGTTCACGGACGCGGTGCTGGCCGAGCTCTAGTGTCCTGGTCCGGAGATCCTGTCGCAGTAGCGGCAGATGCGGTCGATGATCTGGTCTGCGGTTTTGGTCCATTTGAAGGGCCGGGCCTGGT
>NZ_NOKT01000058.1 GCF_002237655.1 Streptomyces sp. XY006 | reverse complement strand
GATCCCGGCGTTGACCACCGCGTTGTCGAAGGACAGCGAGATCTCGAGGATGGACAGGATCGCTACGACACCGAACGCGGTCCACCCTCCGTAGAGGACCGCTGCGACCAGGCCGAGCGCGGTGACCGCGAACGACCACCCGAAGGTTTTGAGGATCACCGGTCAGCTCACCGGCCCGTGGGGGAGGAGGGCGATGCCGTCGTCGTCGGCGTGCAGGATGTCGCCGGGGCGGAAGGTGACGCCGCCGAAGGTGACGGGCACGTCGAGGCTTCCTGCGGCGTCCTTGGCGCTCTTGCGGGGGATGGTGCCCAGCGCCTTGATGCCGAGGCGGAGACCGGCCAGGGTCGCGCTGTCGCGGACGGCGCCGTGCAGGACGAGCCCGGCCCAGCCGTTGTCCTGGGCGGCGCCGGCGATGAGGTCGCCGACCAGGGCGGTGCGCAGGGAGCCGCCGCCGTCGACGACGAGGACGGCGCCGTCGCCGGGGGTGCGCAGGAGGTCCCGCAGGAGGCCGTTGTCCTCGTGGCAGGAGACGGTGCGGACGGGGCCGGCGAAGCCGCGGTGGGCTCCGTACTGGCCGAACTGGAGGTCGCAGACGCGCAGGTCGGTGCCGTATCGGTCGACGAGGTCGGCGGTGGGGACGGGGGTGACTGTCATGGGGCTCCTTCTTCGCTGGGTGACTGCCGCGCTCGCGGCTCATCCGGCCGTCAGGGGGATGGGGGTGCGAGCGCGGCAGCCTGTTCGGGGGTGAGCGGACGGGTGGCGTGTCCGCGCAGGAGGAGGTGGAGTTTGGCGGTCTGCTCCAGTTCCTCGATCGCGTCGGCGGCCTGTTCCAGTGAGGTGCCGGCGACGACGGGCCCGTGGTTGGCGAGGAGGACGGCGTGGTGGGAGCGGGCGGTCCACTCGGCCAGCGGTTCCAGCGAGTTGTCGCCGGGGGCGTGGTAGGGAAGCAGGGGGAGGGTGCCGACCCGCATGGCGTAGTAGGCGGTGAGGGGCGGCAGCACGTTCGCGCTGTCCACATCGCGCAGGCACGAGACGGCGGCGGCGTGGGTGGAGTGCAGGTGCACGACCGCGTGGGCGCCGGGCCTGGCCCGGTAGAAGGCGGCGTGCAGGAACGCCTCCTTCGTCGGACGGGGACCCTCCAGGTGCGCGCCGTTCAGGTCGGTGCGGGACAGCTCATCCTCCTCGACGGTGCCGAGGCTGGAGCCGGTGGGAGTGAGCAGCAGGCTGCCGTCGGCCAGGCGGACGGAGAGGTTTCCGGTGGATCCGTGGGTCAGGCCGCGGGTGAAGAGGGAGCGGGCGGTACGGACGAGGAGGGAACGGGCGGTCGGCTCGTCGGCGTAGGCGGTCACCCGGGCTCCTCGGTGGCTGTGTGCAGGGCGCGGGTGAACAGGTCGGGGGCGCCGAAGTTGCCGGACTTGAGCATGAGGGCGAGGTCGCCGTGTTCGGTGGTGGCGTATGTCCAGGGCACGCCGGGGTCGGCTTCCTCGCCGACGAGGACGGCGCGGATACCGAGGGCGGTGGTGACGGCGCCCGAGGTCTCCCCGCCGGCGACGAGCAGGCGTCGCACGCCGCGTTCGGCGAGGCGGGAGGCGAGGGTGCCGAGCAGTTCCTCGACTTGGGCTGCTGCTTCGGCGACGCCCAACTGGGCTTGCACGGCGGCGAGTTCCTCGGGTGAGGCGGAGGCGTAGATCAGCACGGGCAGGACCGGGTCCTGTTCGTCGTACCAGGCCAGCGCCTCACCCGTGACGTCGCGGCCGGTGGCGGCGGCGAGGACGTCGAGGTGGAGGGCGGGCAGGCCGGCGGCGTAGAACTGGGCGATCTGCTCGAGTGTGCGGGCTGAGCAGCTGCCTGCCAGGACGGCGGCCCGGCCTTGGCCGGGCCAGGGTTCGGCGGTGGCCGGACCGGCGGCGGGGTAGGCGTGCCCGAGGCCCTCGGCCAGTCCGGCGGCGCCGGCGACGACCGGCAGTTCGAGGGTGGCGGCACCGAGTACGGCGAGGTCGTCGTCGGTCAGGGCGTCGGCGATGACGTGCCGGACGCCGGCCTGCTGGTGGGCGCTCAGGGCGTCGCGCACGGCCTCGGTGCCGCGGCGCACGGTGGTCCAGTCGATCAGGCCCACCCGGTGGCGGGTCTGCGCGGACAGCAGGCGCACCAGGGCGGAGTCCGTCATGGGGTTGAGGGGGTGGTGGCGCAGCGGGGAGTCGGACAGCAGCTGGTCGTGGACGAAGAGGTGCCCCTGGTAGACGGTGCGGCCGTTGGGCGGGGAGGCCGGGCAGTGCAGGGTGACCGTGGCGCCGGCGGCGTGCAGGAGGGCGTCGGCGACCGGGCCGATGTTGCCGTGCGGGGTGGAGTCGAAGGTGGAGCAGTACTTGAAGTAGATCTGGGCTGCTCCCTCGGACCACAGCCAGCGCTGGGCGGCCAGTGAGCCGGTGACCGCCTCGTCGGCGGGCGTGGAGCGGGACTTGAGGGCGATGACGGCGGCGTCGCAGTCCGCCGGGAGCACGGTGGTGTCGTCCGGGGTACCGAAGACCAGGGCGGTGCGCAGGCCCGCGCGCCGGAAGGCGGCGGCGACGTCGGTGCCGCCGGTGAAGTCGTCGGCTATGCAGCCGATGCGCAGGGTCATGGTCGGGGGTCTCTCCTCGGGCGTGCGGATGTACGGGAGGCGGACCGGGGCGGGCGGCCTAGGCACCCGCCCCGGAGCGGGCGGCTCAGCTCCGGCCGGCGCCGATGGCCTTGACGACGGCGGCGGTGAACTCCGTGGTGGAGGCGGAGCCGCCGAGGTCGCGGGTGGAGGTGCCGGCGGCGATGGCGTCGGCCACGCCCTTCTCGATGGTCTTCGCGACGGTGGCGAGCCTGTCGTCGCCGTGCTTGGCGGCGAGCCACTCGAACAGCATGGCGCCGGAGAGGATCATGGCGACCGGGTTGGCGACGTTCTGCCCGGCGATGTCGGGGGCCGAGCCGTGAGAGGCCTGGGCCATGGCGGCGGTGGCGGAGGAGTTGATGGACGGGGCGGTGCCCAGCGAGCCGGAGATCTCCCCGGCCAGGTCGGAGAGGATGTCGCCGAACATGTTCTCGGTGACGATGACGTCGAAGTCCTGGGCGCGGCGCACCAGGTGGACGGTCATGGCGTCGATGTGGAAGTCGTCCACCGCCACGTCCGGGTAGTCCTTGGCGACTTCCTGGCACACGGTGCGGAACAGGCCGGTGGTGAGCTTGAGGACGTTGGCCTTGTGGACGATGGTGAGCTTCTTGCGGCGCGAGCGGGCCAGGTCGAAGGCGACGCGGGCGACGCGCTCGGTGGCCTCGCGGGTGATGATGCCCAGCATGATCGCCGTGTCGGGGGTGGGCATGAACTCGCCGGTGCCGGCGTAGGTGTTGCGGTCGGCGTAGAAGCCCTCGGTGTTCTCGCGGACGATGACGAGGTCGGCGTTGCCGCAGATCGCCTTCGCGCCGGGGAAGGACTTGGCGGGGCGGATGTTGGCGAAGAGCTGGAAGTGCTTGCGCAGGGTGCCCGAGGGGTTGAGGGCGGACTTGTGCGGCTCGGGGTAGCTGACGGAGTCGTGCGGGCCGAGGTACCAGCCGTCCAGCGCGGCGAGCGCGTCCTTGGTCTCCTCGGGGACGGGGGTGGCGTGGGTCTCGATGGCGGAGGCGCCGAGCGGCAGGGTCACCCAGTCGATCGAGACGCCGGCGGCCTGCGCGGCGGCGGTGGCGATCTCGACGGAGGAGGGGACGATCTCGGGGCCGATGCCGTCGCCCTCGAGGACGCCGAGGCGGTAGGTCTTGCTGCTCATGGTGCGGGTTCCTCTCAGAACAGTGGGGTGGGGGAGGGGGGTCAGGACAGGACGGCTGCCGCGTCGGCGAGGGCGGTCCAGGAGCGGGCGGCGGCCTTGGTGCTGTCGCCGTCCTGGGAGTGCTCCAGCGTCAGCCAGCCGGTGAAGCCGCCGGTGCGCAGGGTGGTGAGCAGGGCGGGCAGCCGGGGATCTCCGACGGTCAGGGGGCCGCGGGTCGAGTCGGCGGCGAGCTGGAGGCAGCCGGTGACCCGGGCGTGGTCGGTGACGGCCCCTACCGTCTCGACGCCTTCGGCGTCGAGGTGATGGGTGTCCAGCACCAGCCCGGCCGGGGCATCGAACGAATCGATGAAGGCGAGGGCTTCGGCCGGGGTGTGCCACAGCGAGGTGGTGGCGCGCGACTGCGGCTCCAGCAGCAGTCGGCTGCCGCACGCGGCGGCCTCCTTGGCCAGTTGCTTCACCGTGCGCTCGGCCCATACCTGCTGCATGTCCTCCAGACCGGGCAGGAAGGTGCCGCGGGTCTGGCCGAGGGTGACCGGAACCCCCAGCTCTCCGGCGAGGCGGGCCGCGCCGAGCAGCCGGGACAGGGCGTGCCGGCGGACATCGGACGACGGGTCGGTCAGCGTCAGCCGGTCCTGCGCGGCGACCGGTCCGGTGCCGATGCCCAGGACCTTCAGGCCGGCGGCCTCGACGGTCCTGGCCAGCGTCTCGGCGTCGTGTGCGCCGGTCTCGCGGACCTGTACCTCTACCCCGTCGTAGCCGAGTTCGGCCAGGTCACGGACGGCTTCGGCGAGCGGGGCGGAGTGGCCGAGCGGCATGGGGGAGACGCAGTCGGTGCCGGAGACGGTGTAGGCCAGCGGCCAGGGCAGGCCCGCGGTCACGGCGCGGCCGCCGCTGTCCCGGCCGGGGTGAGCAGGCCGCGCAGTTCACGGGCGGCCGCGCCGGCGCCGTCCAGGACCGGTACACCGAGCAGAGCCGCCAGGGCGTCGCGGGCCGGGGTGAGCGAGTACTGCGCCAGGAGCACTGCGTCGGCGTCGGTGCCACCGGCCGTGCGCAGGGCGTCCGCCAAGTGCCCGGCCGCCTCCTTGGGGTCGGCTCCGGCGGCCTTCTCGCTCAGGGCGGTCACGACGTCGACCGGCCGGTCCGGGCGCATGGCTGGGACGAGCGCTTCGAGCTGGGCCACGGCAGCCGGTACGGCCGGCGGGGCGGAGGCGACGACGGCGATTCGCCGGTACGGGCCGGCCAGGGCGGTCTTGAACATCGACTCGTCCGATTTCAGCACCGGCACGTCCCACAGCATGCGGGCGGTGTCCACCACCTCTCCGTAGGAGGAGCAGGTCAGCAGCAGGCCCCGGGCGCCGCCGTCCATGACGTGGGCGATCAGCCGGAGCATGCGCCGGCGCAGTGCGTCGGTGAGACCGCCGGCCTCGGCGGCGTCCTCCAGCAGGCGGTCGTCCAGCACGTTCCAGACCGTGGCCTGCGGGAACTCCTGGGCGAACGCGTCCTGGGCGATGCGGTGAGCGGCCGGCACGGCGTGGATCATGGCGACCAGGGGAGGGGATTCGATCACCGGGGTTCTTACCTCTTCCGGTAGGCGGGGACCGGCAAGGGTCCCGACCGGGGCCTGCCTGTAGCCGTTGCGGAGCGTGTTTCCTGACGGCGGGAAGCGCGGGCCCGAGATGGGGGGCGGCAGGGGTGGTGTCGTGATGCCGCGCCGCAACTGTAGGCCGAACCGGTTAACCGGTCAACCGGTTGTGTCTATGGGTGGGCCGCGAGGTGCCGGTTCCTGTCCGGCCCCTCGCGCCGACCGCTATCCCTCGCGCTGTTCGAGCGCCTGCATCAGGCGCCGGGACGCGCCGTCCATGTGCCGGGCCATCGCGGAACGGGCGGCCTGGGCATCGCCGCTCGCGACCGCCTCGAAGATCGGGACGTGGTCGTCGTAGGCCACCTTGCGGGAGCGGACCGCCCCCGTGCGCTCCACCCAGCCGCGCTGGATCATCGCCCGCATGCCCTTGAGCATGTCCCGCAGCACCGTGTTGCCGGCCAGCTCGCCGAGGGCGGCGTGGAAGGCGGTGTCCGCCTCCGGGAACTCCTCGTCCGGGCACTCGCGCATCGCCGCCAGCCGGGTCCGCAGCAGTTCGACGCCCGCCTCGTCGCGCGCCTGCGCCGCCAGTCCGGCAACGATCACCTCCAGCTCCGCACGGGCCTGGACCATGTCCCGCGCGCCCCGCTCGCCGAGCACCAGCCCCAGTTCGAAGAGCCGGTAGAGCACGTCGGAGTCGGTGCCGCGGAAGTACGTGCCGCTGGACTGGCGGATCTCCAGCAGGCCGAGGAAGCCCAGCGACTTGATCGCCTCGCGCACGGTGGGCCGGTTGACCCCGAGCATCTCGGTCAGCTGCCGCTCCGACGGGATGCGGTCGCCGGGCTGCACCTCGCCGGACATCAGGTAGTCGATCAGTCGGCGGGAGACCTCGGCGGCCAGTGGCTCACGCGGCTCGACCGTGATCCTGGCGAGTTCGGCCATCGAATTCCTCACTTCGGTATTGACGCGATGGCCGGATTCTAGTTACCTACCGGCAATCCGGTAAACCGGTTGTCCGGAAGTGGGCGGGGTCAAGCCACCCGCCCTTCCCGTGCCGGCCGCCGCCGGATGCCCCAGCCATGCCAGGCGCACCCTGTCTTCCCCCACCGGGCCTTCCCCCCTCACCCCGGCCGTGCGCCCGCCGAGCCGCCGTACAGGAGCCGCACGTACCATGACCGACCCGACGCACCAGCCGAGTACGGCCGTGAGTGCGCTGCCGGTCGCCCCCCGAACCGACACGCACTGACCTTCCGCGCCTAACGTGCCGCTGCCCGACCGGCGGCCCTCAGTCCTGCCCCCAGGAGCAAGGAGCAACGATGCTCGCCGTCCTCGGCTTCGTCACCCTGGGCAGCTTCATGCTGCTCGTGATGCGGAAGTACCTCTCCGCGTTCACCGCCATCATGCTCACCCCCATCGCCGCCGCCGTCATCGCGGGCAAGGGGAGCAAACTCGGCGACATGATCATGAACGGTCTGGAGACCGTCGCGCCCACCGCGGCGCTGCTGCTGTTCGCCGTCCTCTACTTCGGCCTGATGATGGAGTGCAAGCTCTTCGAGCCCATAGTCCAGGCCATCGTCCGCGCCTCCAAAGGCGACCCGGTGCGCATCGTGGTCGGCACCGCCGTGCTCTCCCTCGTGGTCGCACTCGACGGCGACGGCACCACCAGCTACATGATCGTCTGCTCGGCGTTCCTGCCCATCTACCGGCGCCTGGGCATCAACCCCCTCATCCTCGCCACACTGGCGGCCATGGCGCTGGGCACCATCTCCGGCACCACCCCCTGGGGCGGAGCGGCCACCCGTGGCATCAGCGTCCTGCACCTGAGCGCCACCGAGTACTTCGTCCACATGATCGGCCCCATGGCCCTGACCAGCCTGGCCATCGTCGCCGTCGCCTACTGGCTCGGCCTGCGCGAACGCAGCAAGCTCGACCCCGAAAAGCTCGCCGCCTACAAGCTGGAGATCGCCTCCGGTGAGGCGTTCGAGCCGGTCAAGGCCGACTGGCGCATGTGGTTCAACGCCGCCCTCACCCTGCTGCTGATGGTGCTGCTCATCGCCGAGGTCGCCGACCTGCTGGTGCTGTTCATGGTGGCGTTCGTCATCGCCCTGCTCGTCAACATCCGTGCCATCGGCGACCAGCAGGACCTCATCAAGCGCCAGGCAGCCAACGCCGTGCCCGTGATGATCCTCGTCCTGGCCGCCGGCGTCTTCACCGGCATCATGACCGACTCCGGCATGATCAAGGCCATGGCCGACGCGGCCCTCGCCGTCGTCCCCGACGGCTGGGGCAACATCATCCCGCTGTTCACCGCGATCCTCGCCCTGCCTCTCGGCTTCTTCATGTCCAACGACGCCTACTGGTTCGGCGTGGTCCCCGTCCTCGCCGAATCCGCCGCCCACTACGGCATCCCCGCCAACGAGATCGCCCGGGCCGGCGCCATCGGCCAGATCCTGCACATGATGGGCCCCACCAGCGCGCCCCTGTGGGTCCTCCTCGGCCTGGTCAAGGCGGAACTCGGCGACTTCCAAAAGCACGCCCTGCGCTGGGGCGTCCTCGTCTCCCTCGCCTACATCGCCTTCGCCGTCGTCACCGGAGCCATCAGCCTCACCTGAGCCGACGCGACATCCCGCCGGTTACCTCGCGTCCGGCGAGCCGCCGCCACCATGTGCGGTCGGCACAACCCCGGACAGCCCCCGTCCCTCCCCACGACATCGTCAGCGATCCGAGCACCGCCGAGATCCGCCGACCGTCGAGCACAACCGGAGACAACGCCTGATGATCGTTTCCACCGACCCGGCCACCGGCACCGAACTCGCCCGCTACCGCGCCCAGTCGCCCCAGGAGGTCGACGACATCCTCGACGCGGCAGCCTCGGCGCAGACCACCTGGCGCCGGCGCGACGTCACCGACCGCGTGCACCTGCTGCGACAGATGGCCCGCGTCCTGCGCGAGGGCAAGACCGGCTACGCGGCGCTCATCACCGCGGAAATGGGCAAGCCGACCACCGAGGCACGCGCCGAGATCGAGAAATGCGCAATGACCTGCGAGTACTACGCCCAGCATGCACCCGGGCAGCTCGCCGACCGGCTCGTGGCCTCCGACGCCGCCGAGAGCGCCGTCGTCTACGACCCGCTGGGCGTGGTCCTCGCCGTGATGCCGTGGAACTACCCCTTCTGGCAGTTCTTCCGCTTCGCCGCCCCCGCCCTCGCAGCCGGCAACGGGACCCTGCTCAAGCACGCCAACAACGTCCCGCAGTGCGCCCTCGCCGTCGAAGAGGTCCTCCGCAAGGCCGGCGCCCCCGAGGGCCTGTGCCGCACCCTGCTCATCGAGGTCGACCAAGTCGCCAAGATCATCGCAGATCCCCGTGTCGCCGCCGTCACCCTCACCGGTTCCACCGAGGTCGGCGCGATCGTCGCCGCCCAGGCCGCCGCCGTACTGAAGAAGCAGGTCCTCGAACTCGGCGGTTCCGACCCCTTCATCGTCCTCGCCGACGCCGACCCCAAGGCCGCAGCCGCCACCGCCGTCAAGGCCCGATACATCAACGCCGGCCAGTCCTGCGTCAACGCCAAGCGCTTCATCGTCGAAGAGGCCGTGGCCGACGCGTTCGTGGCGGCCTTCACAGCCGCCGCCGCAGAACTGAAAGTCGGTGACCCGACCGACCCCGAGACCTCGATCGGCCCGATGGCCCGCGCGACCCTACGCGACACCCTGCACCACCAGGTCCGCCGCACCATAGACGCCGGCGCCCGCCTCATCCTCGGCGGCCAGGTCCCCGACGGCCCGGGCTGCTACTACCCGCCCACCGTCCTCGACCACGTGCGCCCCGGCATGGCTGCCTTCGACGAGGAGACCTTCGGCCCTGTCGCGGCCATCACCCGCGTCGCCGACGCCGACCAGGCGATCACCCTGGCGAACCGGACCGAGTACGGCCTCGGCGCCGCCCTGTGGACGAGTGACCTCGACCGGGCCCGCAGGCTCACCCGCCTCCTCGACGCCGGCGCCGTCTTCGTCAACGGCATGGTCGCCTCCGACCCCTGCCTGCCCTTCGGTGGAATCAAGAAGTCCGGTTACGGCCGTGAACTCGGCGCCGAGGGCATCCGGGAGTTCGTCAGCACCAAGACCGTCTGGATCGGTCCGGCCACCTAAACCACCCCACTCGGAGACACCATGCACCACCACTCAACCGACGAGCCCTGCTTCACCTACTTCCCGCCTGCAGTGCTGCGCCCGACCGAACTGCCCGCCTACAGCCGCGGAGGCGGCGCCCGTACCATCCCCCTGGTCACCAGGACGGCCGGCGCCGAAATCTTCCTCACCGGCCAGACGCTCTTCGACGGAGGAGCGGGCATCGCCCTGCACACCCACAACTGCCCGGAGAGCGTGACCATCCTCGAAGGCGACGCCATCGTGGAGATCGATGGCACCGAACACCACGTCACGCGCTTCGACACCACCTACGTCCCCGCAGGCGTGCCCCACCGGTTCCGCAACGCCTCCGCCACCGAGCCCATGCGCATCCTGTGGATCTACGCCTCCGTCGACGCCACTCGCACCCTCGTGGAGACGGGCATCACCGCACGGGTCGACGCCGAGCACGACAAGGCGGCCCGGAGCAACAGCTGACTCCAGGCCAGAACAACGGCTGACACCAGGAAGGAAGCCCCCGTGATCACCGAGATCGCCCAGACCGAGATCCACCCGGGACAGGAGAAGGAGTTCGAAGAGGCCGTCGCGAAGGCTCTTGCCTTGACGGTCACCGCTGACAATCAAATGCGAATGCAGGCCGGTGGGAATCGGGGTAGCTGACCAGGTCTTCACCTCGGGGCCCCGCGGACAGCGGCATCGGTGCCGTAAGGCCACGGAAGCCGTCTTCGGCTGCTCATCGTCGCTTTCCCCCGGCCGCCGTGAGGCCGCGGTTGCGGCGGACGCAGGACCAGAAGCAGGCGCCGATGAGGACGACTCCGATGAGGCCGGTGAGGATCTCGTACTGGATGGTGACCCGCAGGATCACCCTGTCCGGCCCCTCTGCTGGTTCCGGGCTGAGGCGGATGCGCGCTCTCCCCACGCGAACTCGAGGTCGGCGCGTTACCGGCCGTGCGAGGCGGGCCTGCTGCCCGGCCCGTACGCGTGCAGCAGCTCCTCCAGGCGTGCGCGGTGCTGCTCCACGAAAGCCTCCAGGCGCTCGATGCACCCCTGGCGTTCCTCGGTGCGCACCGCGCTCAGCGCGACGTCCAGGAACGCCCCGTCCGGCCAGTGCTGCTCGCCCGGTGCGGCCAAGGGCCCACCGGAAGCGTTCCGCGGCCGCCAGGACGTCCTTCGCGTCCAGTGTCAGAGCCGGGGCCCGGGTCCTCCACCGAAGCCTTCTGCGGGGCGGGGGAGGCGGGCTGCTGGAGGTGGGCGACCAACGCGCGCTGGAGGCGGCGCGGCCGCGTCCGGTGGCGGCGGTGGCGTCGGCGAAGCGCAGCAGGAAGGTGGCGACGCCGCGGACTCCTGCGTGCCAGCCGTCCCGGAAGTGCTGCTCGGATCCGTGCGGGGCGCTGCTCTCGGAGATCCAGGTGTGGGCGCCGCCACCGCCCCAGCCTCCAGCTTCGACACGAGCCGTCGGCCTGCTCGTGTCCGATTCCGCGGCGGCCAGGGCCTGGAACACGGTGAACCGCGCCTCGGTGGCCTCGTGCTGGTGGTGGCTGATGCGGGCCGGCTCCCGGCCGTACGCGTCGCGTCGTGCTGCTCGGTACTCACGCGGTGCCTCCCCTGTCTGCCCGGGTGTGGTGGGCGACCCATTCCGGATCGCGTACGGGCTTCGGCGCTGGCGCCTGGGTGGCTGGGGTGCGCATGATGCGCCAGATGGTGTGCGGCGCGGTGACGACGTGGACCAGGTGTCGACGACGGCCTGCCGCACGGCGTCGTCGTCCCGGGTCAGGCCGGGGCGGCCTGCTTCGCCAGCGCAGCGAGCGGGGAGCGACGGCCTTTCTTCACCGCGCACAGCTGCTCCCAGTCGATCGCGTCGACGCACGCCGTGGTGTAGAGCGCGACGTCGACCCCGGGAAGCCGTAGGCCTGAGGCCCTTCTGGCGCGGCTGCCTAGTCGCCCAGGCGACGCCACGGACGCAGCCGTCCGAGCAGATAGCCGGCCGCGAGCGCGACGACCGCGGTGACGGCGACGTCTGTCACGTCCATCGCATCCCGATCGCGGACAGCAGCTCCACCCGCTCCGGAGACAGCGTCGCGGCCCGGCTGCGCTGATTCCCGATCCATGCACCAAGGCCAAGCTCCCGAACCTCCTGCTTCTCGCCGCTGCCGCCACTCACATCGCCGCCGACGGCGATCCACTCGACGTGCTTCCTCGGCACCCGAAGGTGCCCCTCACGCTCGAAGAACTGCTTGGCAGCCTCGTAGTTCATCGCCCACTTATCGGCCTGCGTACGGCGCAGGGGCGGCTTCTCGTCCTCGGCCGCGGGCTCGATCCCAAGGACCTGCTCACACATCCACTGCTGCACGGTGCTGAGCTTGTCCCACCCGAGCCGGACCGAGCGCACCCACCGTCCGAGGTCCTCACCCTGGTGCACGACCTCGCCGGGCTCGGTCGGCAGTTCGCCGCCGGCCTCCAGGTGCAGCCGGACGAGGTGGAAGCAGCGCTGCCACTCCACCGGCCAGGCCGGGCACCATGAGGGGTCGATGTCCTCGAGCTGCTCGCGCCGTTCGTCCGACAGCGCCCCGGCCGCCGACTCCACCGGCAGGCCCCCGGCACGCCGCTGCTCGATCACCTGCGCCTTCCGAGCGGCAGCCCGCGCGTTCTTCAACCAGATGCCCACCCGGTAGCCCTGGTACGTGGCGTCCAGCGGCGCCAGGAGGTGGCCCGCCTCAGCCGCCCACCCGCGCGCCGCCGCGAGACCTTCCTCCCACGCGACGTCGAAGTGGCTCCAGACCATGCCCAGCTTCTCCAGCTGCTCGACGCGGCCCTCGTCCATGTCCCCGCGGGCGTAGAACCGCCTGGCATCGGCAATCCACTGCCCCAGCGGGAAATCGGCCAGCGCGGCCGGCCACCCCTCGCCTTCGGCCTCTTGGTCATCGCGGCCGGGCACCCGGAACGTGAACGGCACCTTCAGATCACCGTGCTCGCGGACGTAGATGACAGCCGCCTCCACCCCGCGCCTCCAGTGCTCGTGCTCCGGGTTGAGAACCCGCAGGTTGATGAACGCCGCCAGCTGCGCCGGATCCCGCGGCGTGGAGAACTTCAGCAGCTGGCGAGCGGACGTCGACGGCCCGCCGGACCCGTTGCCCTCGCCCCGGCTCTCCTGGCCCCCGCTGCGGCTCTGAACCCCCCTGACACGGCTCTGCGCCTGCTGCTCGGGGAGCTGCTCCACCACCCGGGCATCGTGCGCCCTGAGCGCCTCCAGGAGCTTCGCGAGCCCGCCGAACGCCCTGGAGGTGAGCATGTTGTCCGCCGTCTCGCCCGGCCCCAGCAGAACCGGTACGACCAGGCTGGCCACCTTCCCCCCGCCCGGCTGCATGCGCAGCGCCCGGCCGACGGCCTGGACGAGGTCGGGCATCGAGCCGCGCACGTCGGCGAAGTAGACGGAGTCGCAGTTCTTGGTGTCGACGCCCTCCCCGAGGACCTTCACCGAGCCCAGGAAGCCCTTCTCCACCACCGTGCCGTCCGTGGCGATTCCGGACGCGAACTCGCCCAACACCCGGCGCCGATGGCCCGGCTTGTGGTCGCCGCACAGCCAGTCCGCCCAGATCGTGCGGGGGTACAGCTCGGGGTCCGCAGCGTGCAGCCGCGCAGCGACATCGGGGAGACCGGCCGCGAACGCCTCGGCCTCACGCACCTGGTGGTGGAAGACGAGCGTGCGCCGGAAGTTCCCCTCCGAGGACGCCTTGAGCAGCGCGGTCTGCAGCGCGGCGAGCCGGGCCCCACGGACCTCGTCCGAGCGGCCCTCAGCACCCAGGAGCTGCGCGGCCTGGAGCTGAGTGTCGGCGATGTCCACACACACCACCTGGTAGGGGGCACAAATTCCCCGGTCGATCGCCTCCGACAAGGTCAGCGTGTACGCCCTGCTGCCGAAGGGACTGTCCGGGTCGTCTTCCATGCTCGCCACCAGCTCGCCCGGCGCGCCCTCGGAGTCCTCGTCCAGCTGCCACAGGCGGGGCGTCGCGGTCATGTACAGACGGCGCAGGGCGGGGATGCGGGTGTTGTCGTGAACAACCGCCCACGGCTTGCCAACCCGACCCGAAGTTCGGTGCGCCTCGTCGACCACGATCAGGTCCCACGCTGGGAGGCCGGCCTTGTGTGCGCGCTCCAGCGTGCCCAGTCCGAGGGAGGCGTACGTGGCGAACACGGTGACCTTGTCGAAGGGCCGCACCCAGTCGACCAGCTCCTCCACGTCCGTGGTGTTGGGGAAGGACACATCCTCGCCCCGCAGGGACGACACCCCGATCATCGGCCCCGTACGCCCGCCCTCGCGCCAGGCAGCCTCGGTCTGCGCCAGCAGGTCCAGCGAGGGCACGAGCACCAGCACTCGACCCGCCCGCAGCTCCTCCGCGCTGCGCACGGCGACGAGGGTCTTGCCCGATCCGGTTGCCATGACCACCTGAGTGCGCAGACCCCGCTCCGGCACAGTGGATCGTGCGGGCAATTCAAGTGCCCGGAGTACGGCGTCCACGGCTTCTCGCTGATGAGGACGGAGTGCTTTCACCGTCATTTCAGTCCGCCCTCTCCCGCGGCCCGTACGACAGCTCTGACACAGCGGAAAGCCATCAACCAGCCTGCAGTCACCAGTCGTTGGGCCACAACATCCCGCTGCGGCATCAGTTCCACGCCCCCGATGCGGACACAGCGCGCCACCCTTCGCGCGGCCCACACACCTCACAGCCATGGAGCCATCTGATTCCAGAGTCTATCGCAGATCAAAAATGAAGCAGGTACCTCAGAGAATCGACACGGACGTCACGGGTACTCCGCAGTCATCACTGCTCACCATCCGGGAGAGACCATGACACAGAAGACCGATAACCACCAAGGCAACCGGTTCTGCAAGGCCTGCGGCACGCCCGCCGAAGACGGGAAACTATGCAGCCGCTGCGGTGCCGTCTTGGACCTCCCGGACAGTGCAGGACTCGTCGAAGACCAAGGGGCAGCCATACGGCGTGACTTCGAAGAACGCAGCCAGCAGCAAGAGCACAGGTAAGCGAAACAGGGCGAACCCAGCCGCTGAACAGCGTGCGCGGGGGTACACGGGCCGGCATGGCATCCACGACTGATCGCATCCTGTCCCTGCGGGCCGTGCGGCAGCTGCGCCGGGTCCGCGCCTTCTACGCGGTGGGCGTCCTGGTGCGGGCGGCATTGACCGCCTGGACCGGCTGGCAGACTCCCGGAAGCCGGCAGATGTGGGTATCCGCCCTCCTCCTGGCCATCTTCACCGGCCTGCTGCTCACATCCTCCATATGGATCCAGCGTCTCCAGATCACGAGCTCGGCCGAACCCGCGCGCCACGCCGCACCAGGGCGGGCGACCCGGCCACGCCATGCGCACGCCTGACTTACCGCGGGCGTAGGGTCTGGAGCACCCGGCGTCTGCGGGAGCGATAGCCGGGCATACGGGCTCCACCCCCTTTGTGGAAGGAGCTCGTCATGCTTGGCATAGTTGCGGCAGTGCTGTTCTTCTTTGCGTTTTTGATCAATGCGGCTGATATCAGTACCAACGATGTGTTTTCTTCGACGAACGTCATGCTGCTGGGGCTGACGGCTCTTGCTTTGCATGTGGCCGGAGTCGGTGCTGGCTGGGCCCGCAGACGCTGACCTCGTGCCGGCGGCCTGCGGTGACAGACCGTCACTTCAGGCCGCCGAGCCACGGGACCCACCCCTTTTCGCAGCCAGCTGGGCCCGCACCAGCGCGCCCAACGGTCCTGGAGGCGCAGCTGGAAGGACCGTCAGGCGGGGGAGCGCAGCGGACCCGCCGGCCAGGCTGGAGCGCAGCGGAAGCCTGGTAACGGGACGGAGTCCCGCCGGTCCGGGAGCGTAGCGAACGGACCATCAACCGTGGTGCGCAGCACCACGGTTGTGCGGGTGGCGCAGCCACCCGCCAGCGCTCCCGCGGAGCGGGAGCGCAACACCCGTGCGCAGCACGGGTGTTCGCTTGCTTCGGGCGCAGCCCGAAGGGACCCGCTCCGCGGG
>NZ_NOKT01000057.1 GCF_002237655.1 Streptomyces sp. XY006 | reverse complement strand
CCCCCCAGGTCATCCGTTCGACAGGGGGGAACAGTCATGCCGGGCCCGGAGGCCAGCGGCCCTCTTGCAGGACCGCGGAAAACATAACGGGGGACCACCCATGGCACTGTTCGGCAACGCCCACACCGTCGACCCGGCCTCCGCCCAGCAGGACTACGCCCGGCTGCTCGGCCACGGCGAACAGGTCCACGCCGCGTTCCTGCTGATCCGCGACACCATCCTCTTCACGGACCGCCGCCTGATCCTCGTCGACAAGCAGGGCATCACCGGCAAGAAGGTCGAGTACCACTCCGTCCCCTACCGCAGCATCACCCACTTCGCGGTGGAGACGGCGGGCACCTTCGACCTCGACGCGGAACTCAAGATCTGGATCTCCGGCACCCCCACCCCCCTCCAGAAAACCTTCACCAAGGGCGTCGACATCTACGAGGTCCAGGCCATCCTGACCCAGTTCGTGGCGCGGTAAGGCCTTCGGCCGCCCCCTTTCAGTGGGTGGTGCAGGCATATCGCCATCCCCCTTCCATCCGGTCTCTTACGATCGCTGCAGCAGTGTGTTCAGCGAGGCTGGGGGACGAAGACGATGGCGCACGTTATGCACGCGACGGAAGTTGAGGCTCCGCCCAGCTCACCTGTACCGGCCCCGGGGCAACGTGTGACCGTACGGAACCGCCCCTGGGTAGTGACCGACGTGCTCCGCTCGACCGCCGCCAGCGACGATCCCGCCCGGGCTGCGGAAGCCGCTCCCAGCCACCTGATCACCCTCTCCTCGCTGGAAAGCGACGGCCGGGACGAGGAACTGCGGGTGGTCTGGGAGCTGGAACAGGCCACCGACGTCCACGATCAGTACGAACTTCCGTCGCCGAAGAGCGGCTTCGACGACCCCGGCCGTCTGGACGCCTTCCTGGACGCAGTGCGCTGGGGAGCCATCGCCTCCGCCGACAAGACGGCGCTCCAGGCTCCGTTCCGCTCGGGCGTCGAAATCCAGGACTACCAGTTGGACCCGGTGGTCCGCGCCCTGTCCATGCCCCGTACGAACCTGCTGATCGCGGACGACGTCGGTCTGGGCAAGACGGTCGAGGCCGGTCTGGTGATGCAGGAGCTGATGCTGCGCCACCGCGCCCGCTCCATGCTGATCGTCTGCCCCGCCGGGCTGACGCTCCAGTGGCGCGACGAGATGCGGGACAAGTTCGGCCTGGACTTCCGGATCGTCAACACCCGGATGCTGCGCGACCTGCGCCGGTCGGCCGGGCTGTACGCCAACCCGTGGACCCACCACCCGCGTCTCATCGTCTCGATCGACTGGCTGAAGCGCGAGCGCCCGCTACGGATGCTTCGGGAGCTGCTGCCACCCGTACCGGAGTACCCGCGCGCCTTCGACCTGCTGGTCGTGGACGAGGTGCACACCTGCGCACCCTCCGGCACCGGCAAATACGCGGTGGACTCGCAGCGCACCCGAGCCGTGAAGCTGCTCGCGCCCCACTGCGAGCACCGCCTGTTCCTCTCCGCGACCCCGCACAACGGCTACCTGGAGTCCTTCACAGCGCTCCTGGAACTCCTCGACGACCACCGGTTCGCCCGTGGTGTCAAGCCCTCCGAGGAGCAGCTGCGCCGGGTGATGGTGCGCCGCATGAAGTCGGACCTGCCACCGCTGTGGAACGGCAAGCCGCGCTTCCCCCGCCGGGTGCCGCACGCGCTGGAGGTCGACTACAGCGACGCGGCGCGGGAGGCGTACGCGAAGCTGGCGGCCTACGCGCGCTCCCGCCGCGACGGCCAGGGGGACGGGAAGGCCGGCCGGACGGCCTCCGACTTCGTGACAACCCTCCTCAAGAAGCGCTTCCTGTCGTCGCCGAAGGCCTTCGCGGAGACGATCAGTACCCATCTGAAGACGATGACGTCCCGCCCGGTCGGGCCCGCGGAAGAGCCGGCCCCGAGTGTCCGGGTGCTGCGGCCCCTGATCGACGGCGTCGAGGAGGCCGAGGAGGAGAACGAGCAGGAGCAGGCCGAGGCAGCGGCACGGGCCCTGACCGCCGCCCGCCAGGCCATGCGCCCCCTCACCGACCACGAGCACAAGCTGCTGAAGGAACTCGACGCCTGGGCCGTGGACGCCGGGAAGCGCCCGGACGCCAAGTTCGCCCGCTTCCGGGAGTGGCTGGACGAGATCGTCTGTCCCGACGGCCCGCTGGGCGACTGGGAGCCGCAGCGGGTGATCGTCTTCACCGAGTACCGCGACACCCAGCGCTGGCTGTACGGGCAGCTCATCGCCGCCGGTTATCCGGCGGAGCGGATCGCGCAGCTCTACGGCGGTCAGGACCAGGACGAGCGGGAGCAGGTCAAGCAGGTCTTCCAGGAGAGCCCCGACCTGTCCCCGGTCCGCATCCTGCTCGGCACGGACGCGGCCAGCGAGGGCATCAACCTCCAGGCGCACTGCCACCGGGTGCTGCACTGGGAGATCCCGTGGAACCCCAACCGGCTGGAACAGCGCAACGGCCGTGTGGACCGGCACGGGCAGAAGGCCGACCAGGTCGACGTCTACCACTTCGTGCCGCGCGGCTGGCAGGGCTTCGACCCGGCCCACGACCACCACACGGACTCGGGCTACGACGACGGCGCCCTGGAGGACGAGCTGCACTTCCTCGCCGTCGCCGCCCGCAAGACCGAACGCATCCGCGAGGACCTGGGCAGCGCGGGCGAGGTGATCGCCGCGCAGGTCGAGCAGAAGATGCTGGGCCGGCGTTCCAACTGGACCACCGCCGACGCCGAGATCACCAAGCGGTCCGGCAAGGCCGTCCTGAAGGTCGAACGCGACCTGGCCCGTGACCTGGAGCGCCTGGTCGACGCCCTGACGGACAGCCGCCACCAGCTTCACCTGACCCCGGAGACCGTCGAGCGGGTCGTCCGCACGGGCCTGCTGCTCGCCCACCGCAAGGATCTGACCGAGGTCCCCGATCCCAAGCCTGAGCGGGGCGCCCGCTGCTTCCGCCTCCCCGAGCTGCCCGGCGCCTGGGCGCGCGCCCGCAACGACGGCCTGCGCCACCCGCTCACCGGCACGGAGCGCCCGGTCGTCTTCGACGAGGCGGAGGCCCGCGACCGCACGGACGTGGTCCACATGCACCTGGGGCACCGACTGGTGCAGATGTGCCTGCGGCTGCTGCGGGCCGAGCTGTGGTCGAGCGGCCCGGGTGCCCATCTGTCCCGGGTGACGGCCCGGGTGGTGCCGGACGGGGTGCTGCGGCAGCCCGCGGTGGTCGCGCACGGCCGCGTGGTCATCACCGGCAGCGGCGGCACGCGGCTGCACGAGGAGGTCATCACGGCGGGCGGGCTGATCGACGGCGGCAAGTTCGTCGCCGCGAAGATGGAGGACGTAGACGGGTGGCTGGCCGAGACCACGGAGGAGCTACCGGTCGAGGGTGTGCTCACCGAGCTGACCGACCTCTGGGACCACCTGGAGGAGCGCCTCGCCCGCGCCCTGAACAACCGGGCGAACCGGCGCTTCCGCTCACTTGAGACAATGCTCGCCGAACGCTGCGAGCAGGAGGTCGAGGGCATGCGCGCGGTCCTGGAGGACCTCGGTCGCTCGATCCGGGCGCGTCTCGACGACACCGGGCACTGGCAGCAGGAGTCGCTCTTCGACGTCGACGACGAGCGCCGCCAGCTGCGCGCCGACCGCGAGGCGCTCCTGGAGCGGCTGCGGAGGCTGCCGGAGGTGACGGAGACGGAGACGGCAGCGCTGCGCCGCCGCTGGTCCGATCCCTCGCCCCGCTGGTTCCCGGTCGCCGTGACCTTCCTCGTCCCCCGTTCCCTCTCCGCCACCGCCCGCCAGGAGAACCGCTGATGCCGACCGCCGCCCGCACCGCCAGGAAGGTCCCGCCGAAGGGCTCGGTCCCCACCCCCGCCCAGCAGCACGAGGACTGGCTGCGGCTGCTGCGGCCCGACGGCCCGTTCGTCTCGCTGCCGGTGCTGGTCGGGGCGTTCCAGCAGGGCCTGGACACGATCCCGCCGGAGACGTGGGTGAGGCTGCGGCAGGCCTGGGCGGAGGTCCAGGAGGACCCGGCGCTGCTGCGGTCCGCCTGGGAGAAGTTCGTGCTGGCGGAGCTGCTGGGCTGGCGGGCGCCCGGCCTGCGCGAGGGCGCGGCGATTCCCGAGTCGCTGCGGGCCGGCGCGAACACGCCCGACGCGGTCCTGGTCGGCCCCGGCCGCTCGGGCGGGCTGGCCCCTCGCGCCCTGTTCTTCCGTACGGATGACTGGGAGGGCCCGCTCAACCGCCCGCGCGGCGAACAGCCCGGCCTCGCCGACCGCGCGGCCGAGCTGTGCCGCGCCCGCGAGGTGCCGCTCGCCCTGCTGACCAACGGCCGCGAGTGGGCCCTGGTCCACGCCCGCCCGAAGGAAGCGACGACCATCGCCGTCTTCGACGCGGACCTGTGGACCGAGGAACCGATCCTCGCCCGCGCCTTCACCAGCCTGCTCACCGCGAGCCGCGTGGTCCGCCCGCCCCTGGACGCCGACGGCAAGCCAAGCGACTCCACGGCGGGCCTGTTCGCCCGTACCGCCGAGGCCCAGTCCGAGGTCACCGACACCCTCGGCCGCCAGGTGCGCGAGGCGGTGTCCCTGCTGGTGGCGGAGCTGTCCCGGCTGGACCGCGAGTCGGGCGGCGAGCTGCTGCGGGGCGTCCCGGCCAAGCAGGTCTACGAGGGCGCGCTCACGGTGATGATGCGCCTCGTCTTCCTCCTCTACGCCGAGGAGCAGCGCCTGCTCCCGTCCGGGGACGAGCTGTACGACGCCTCGTACGCCGTCGGCCCCCTGCACGACGAGCTGGCGAAGGCGCAGAGCCTGCACGGCGACGAGCTGGGCGACCGGGTCGAGGCGACCTGGCCGCGCCTGCTCGCCGTGTTCGCTGCGATCCACGGCGGCAGCACGCACGACCAGCTCTGGATCCCGCCCTACGGCGGCTCGCTCTTCGACCCGTCCCGCTTCCCCTGGCTGGTCCCGGCCAAGGTGACGGACCGGGTGGTGTACGAGATCCTCGACGCCCTCCTCACCTTGCGCGCCCGCAAGGGCTTCAAGGGCAAGGAGCGCCTGTCGTACAAGGGCCTGGACGTCGAGCAGATCGGCCACGTCTACGAGGGTCTGCTGGAGTACGGCTGCCACTGGGCGGAGGAACCGTACGTCGGGGTCTCCTTCGGCCGGGACCGCAAGTACGAGGCGGTGCTGCCGCTGGCCCGCCTGGAGGAGTGGGAGGCGGCCGGAACCCTCGCCGAGCAGGTGGCGGCAGCGGCCGGTACGAAGCCGGCCACGGTGGCGGCGGCCCAGGCCAAGTCCGGCACGGTGACGGTCGAGCTGGAGACGGCGTGCGGCAGCGACCCGGCCCTCGTCGAGCGGGCGGTCGCCTTCTCGGGTCTGTACGGCCCGGACCTGCGCGGTGAGCCGAAGGTGTGGCCGGCGGGCTCGGTCATCATGGTCCGCTCCGGCAACCGCCGTGACACCGGCACGCACTACACGCCGAAGCCGCTGGCGGAGGAGGTCGTGGAGCACACCCTGGCCCCGCTGTGCTTCTCACCGGGCCCGGCGGAGGGAGCGGAGCCTGGCGTCTGGCGGCCGAAGAAGGCCGAGGAGCTGCTGAAGCTGCGGGTGCTGGACCCGGCGATGGGTTCGGGGGCGTTCCTGGTGTCGGCGTGCCGGTACCTGGCGGACCGGGTGGTGGACGCGTGGCTCCGGGAGCCGGAGCTTCCGCAGGAGATCGCCAAGGACGTGGACCGGGACGACCACGAACAACTCCACCAGATCGCCCGGCGGTTGGTGGCCGACCAGTGCCTGTACGGCGTCGACCGGGACCCCATGGCCGTGGAGCTGGCGAAGCTGTCCCTGTGGCTGGTGACGCTGGCGAAGGGGCGGCCGTTCTCGTTCCTGGACCATGCGCTGCGGTGCGGGGACTCGCTGATCGGCGTCATCGACGTACGACAGGTCAGGCAGTTCCATCTGGATTGGCAGGACCGGCAGTTGAGCCCGGAGGTCGCGCGGGCGCTGGAGGGTACTGAGTCGCTGCTGTCGCGGGCCGCTGAGCTGCGGCGGCAGATCGAGTCGACGGCGGTCACGGACATCCGGGTCGTGCGGGAAAAGGCCGAGCTGCTGGCGAAGGCGGAAACTCTTAGCGGCAAGCTGCGGCTGGCGGCGGACGCGGTGGTGGGAGCTGCCCTGGCCGCCGAGGGCATCTCCGACGAGGAGGCGTCCGAGATCTCCGGCGAGGAGAACGTGGGCGGAGCGCGGGGGGCTGCGCGGTTCCGTGACGCCAAGGAGGACGCGAAGAGCCGGGCTTACCGGTACCGGCTGGAGGCGGTGGCGGGGCTGGTCGCTACGGCGCTCGGCGACGAGGACGAGGTTACGGCTGAGGCTGCGGCTGAGCAGGCGCGGGAGATCGTGGAGGGGTGGCTGAAGGGGCCTCGGGCGGAGGCGGTGCGGCCGTTGCATTGGCCGTTGGAGTTTCCTGAGGTGATGGGGGTGGGGGGTGCTGCCGGGTTTGATGCGGTGGTGGGGAATCCGCCGTTCCTCGGCGGCAAGAAGCTCACGGGTGCGCTGGGGCAGGACTACCGTGAGTATCTGGTCAATCGGCTGGCGGGCGGGACCCGGGGGCACGCCGACCTGTGCGCGTACTTCCTGCTGCGCAACCTGTCGATAGCGCCGGGGCGACGGACGGGGATCATCGCGACGAACACCATCGCGCAGGGGGATACGCGGGAAGTCGGGCTCGACCAGGCAACAGCGAATGGCTACGCCGTGTATCGGGCAGTCAAGTCGCAACCCTGGATGGGGACAGCATCGGTGATCGTCTCGCTGCTTTGGCTTGCGGGCGATGTCGGGCGAGGGGAGAACCCCACGTTGGACGGCAACAGGGTCCGAGGAATCACTCCAGGTTTGGATCCGACATCACGGGTGACGGGGAACCCATATCGCCTGGCAGCCAACGAGGCCCAGTCGTTCCAAGGTTCCATCGTGCTTGGTAAGGGATTTGTCCTAGCTCCTGATGAAGCGAAGGCGTTGATCAGTAAGGATCCGAGAAACGCCGAGGTTCTGTTCCCCTATCTCAGTGGCGAGGACTTGAACCAGAGGCCCGGATCCACTGCTAGCCGTTGGGTGATCAACTTTCACGATTGGCCCGAAGAAAGGGCAGCAGAGTATCCAGACGTCTTCGCAATCGCCGAACGGGGGGTGAAGCCCATCCGTCAGCGAAAGAAAGAGGACGGCACATATGTGCTCCGCAAGCCACTACCGCAGAGGTGGTGGCATTACGCGGACAAGCGCCCCGCCCTGTATGCCGCGATCGCGGACTTGGAGCGGGTCATCGTAATCGCCCGCGTTAGCAGTACAGCGGCAGCAACATTCGTACCAACCGGGCAAGTACTACACGAGAAGCTCGTCGTGTTCCCCACGGATGATGCTGGCCGCTTGGCCGTGCTCAATTCCGCGCTGCACGTTGCCTGGGCATGGAAATGGTCAGCAACGATGAAGGCGGACCTGCAATACACGCCGTCCGACTGCTTCGAGACCTTCCCCTTCCCCAAGACAACAGGCGACCTTCAGCAGGCCGGACAGCACTTGGATGAAACCCGGCGGAGCGCGTCTTCGCCAGACAACGCGGGCCTGACAGATCTCTACACCCTTGTGCACAATGAGTCAGAGACCTCTTCAGAAATCGAAGCGATTCGGCAGGCACACGTCCAGATTGATCGGGCGGTTGCGGAGGCCTACGGCTGGACCGATCTCGACCTCAAGCACGGGTTCCACATCACACCCCAAGACGTTCGCTTCACGATCGCCCCGGGTGTTAGGACCGAGATCCTTGACCGCCTTCTTGAGCTAAACCACGCCCGCTACAGGGAAGAGTTGGAGAAGGGCCTGCACACGCCGGAGGCCAAGCGGCGGCGTGCTGCTGCTCGTAAGGCCAAGGCGAAGGCTCGGGCCGCCGCGCGAAACTCCAGCGCCGCTCAAGAGGGCTTCGACGACGGCGCCCTGTTCGCTGATCCCAACGCCCTCTTCTGAGCCATACGGCAATGCCCCGCGCCCGGTGACACCAGGTGCAGGGCATGCCAGTAGGAGGTCAGTTCCCGGACACGTACGCCACGAAGTCCGCCCACGCCTCCGGTGCGAGAGCGAGGCTGGGGCGGCCGACCTCCCGGTGCTTGGAGTCACGGACGTGGATGGTGCCGGGAGCGTGGGCCACCTCAACGCAGGAGTTGCCGTCGTTGCCGCCGCTGTAACTGCTCTTGAACCACGCCAACTCGGAGGTGTCCCCAGCAGTGGCCTTGCGGATCATGTTTCTCCCAGCAGTTGCTCGATGAGGGTCAGCGACTCCCGGGGCGAGAGCGCCTGAGCCCGGATGGTGCCATACCGCAGTTCGAGGATGCGCAGGTGCTTGGGGTCGTGGAGCGGCCGACCGTTGAACGCACCGTCTGAGCGGCCCACCGCCGTACCGTCCGCGAACTTCAGCAGCTCGATACGCCCGTCCAGCCCGGAGTGAGTGTCACAGTTCATCGGCATCACCTGCAGTACGACGTTGTGCAACCGCCCCACCTGCAGCAGCCGTTCGAGCTGCTGACGCCATACCATTCTGCCCCCGATGGGGCGCCGCAGCACGCCCTCTTCCAGGACGAAACTGAGCGCAGGTGCCGGATCGCGCTCGAATACCGACTGCCGGGCCACACGAGCCGTGACCATGCGTTCCACGTCATCCGGCGAGTAGGGCGGCTGCGCCGCCCCGATGACGGATCGAGCATGCTCCTGCGTCTGCAACAGCCCCGCGATGATGTTGCACTCGTACAGCGCGATCTCGACCGCCCGCGCCTCCATCTGCGCCAGATCCCGCACCTTCTTGGGATACCGGACCTTGGCCACATCCTCCTTCATCGCCGAGAGCAGCCCACCCGCCCCCAGCACCTCGTCCGCCCTGTCCAGAAACTCGGGCCGGGGAATCCGCTTCCCGCTCTCGATCTTGTAGACGAGGTCCTCGCCGTACCCCACGGCCTTACCGAAGTCGCCGGCCCGCATCCCCACGGCCTCGCGCCGCAGCTTCACCTGCCGCCCCACGGTGGCCACGACGGCTACGCCCCACTCGTCGTCCGGGTCCACCTCCCACCCGGGCTCGTCAGCCTCGGTCCTCAGCTGCCGAACCTCGCCGTCCACCGACATGCGCGCGCCCCTTCGTCGTACCGTCTCGTCCCAGCCGCGCCCTACCCGTACGCCCCGCCCCGACAAGCCCGGACACCACCGGACAAGCGCTGGACAGTCACCGTACGCAACCGCGACGTCACTCCTCACGGTAGGCACATCCGGCCACGCTGAGTGACGTGAATCGGAAACTCCCCCAACCCGGCCGCCCCGTCCGCAACTTCAATGTGCTGCTGTCCCCCACACCCCGAGGCGCCCGCCTCGCCCGCCTGCTCGCCGCGGAACAACTGCGCACCTGGGGCCTGCCCTTGGACCCGGCGCAGCTCATCGTGGCCGAGCTGGCCAACAACGCCGCGACCCACGGCCGCGTCCCCGGCCGGAACTTCCAGCTCCTGCTCTACGTCGTCGGCCAGACGCTCCGCGTCGAGGTGACGGACACCCGCGGTGACCGGCTTCCGCAGCGCCGGCCCGCCGGTCCGATCGAGGAATCCGGCCTCGGCCTGACCCTCGTAGCGACCCTCGCCGACCGCTGGGGAGTCGTCCCCGGCCTGCCACCCCGCAAGACAGTCTGGGCCGAACTCACCTTCGCCGCACCGCTGTCACCGGCACCCGACGGCCCACACTCCGGCCGGACCTGCGCTCCCTATGAACCGCCCACAGAGGAGAAAGAACCCCACCAAGCCCCACCCCTCCCTCCCGCCGGGCGGGCTCACTCCCGCGAGTGAATATGCCCAACTGGGCTGGATATCGGCCCGGTTGCCTGCCTTACGCTCAGCGCCAGCAGCACACCACAACCTCAGACATGCGACGGCCCCCGCCGGGAGTAGCGATCCCTGCGAGGGCCTGACCACCGAGGAAGTTAGGGCCTTCCCGATGGACACCGAGAACCGTAGCGTGCCCACGCGCGCCCAGTCCCGTATCCCGGCGAAAAACCACCCCAGCGGGCACCGCACCGCCGGCGTCGTCCACGACCACGTCCGCCACACCGAGAACTTCACGGTGATCGGCAACGACCTGACCCAGCACCCGGAGCTGTCCCTGCTCGCCATCGGACTGGCCTGCTACATCCAGTCGGTGCGGCCGGGCACCGCCGTGGACATCAAGACCCTCGCCGCCCGCTTCCCCGAGGGCCCCACCCGCATCGCCGCCGCCCTGCGGGAACTGGAAACCCATGGCTACTTGCGCCGCAACCGCGAACGCACCCCCACCGGCCGGATCGTCACCCGCACGGTGTCCTGCAACAGGCCCGGCCATCGAACCGCCGCCCGGGAGGCACCCGCCCGCAGGTCCGCCACCCGGCGCACGACCACCGACGAGCCCGCGCCACGCAAGCGCCTCCCCGCCGTGCCCCAGCCGTCGTACCCCGCCCCCGCCCTCCTCCAGACCGCCGTCGACGTGCTCGCCGGGCTGCGCCGCCACGACCCCCGCCTCCTCCTCTCCGCCACCGACGCCGAACACCTCGCCCCCGGCGTCGCCGCCTGGCTGGAGCGCGACCTCACTCCCACCGCCGTACGCCACGCCCTGACCGAGAACCTGCCGAACGAGCCCTTGATCCGCCCCGCCGCCCTCCTCGCCCACCGCCTGGCCGCCCAGCTCCCGCCCCCGCCGCCGTTCAGGCCCCCGGCCTCACCCGCCCCCGAGCCCCGTCACCCCCTCCAGACCTGCGACGGCTGCGACCGCGCCTTCCGGGCGCCCAGGCCGGGCAGGTGCCGTGAGTGCAGAGAGGCGGACGACCAAGTACCGGAAACCTCTGCCTGCGGTGAGACCTGCGCGGCAGGATGAGCCGTGGCCGCAGAACTCGCCGTCGCACTCCGCACCCTCACGGCGTCCATCCGTACCCGACAGGACTTCATGTGCTGCCTTCCTTCGCCGCGAACGGATTCCTTCCGCTGGGCCGCTACTCCGTATCCCTCGACGAGGCGGAGGCCATGCTGGTCAGCGCGCCGGAGTTCCAGGACTCCGCCACGCGCCAGACACTGTGGACCGGACTGCACGACTACCTGGAACGCTTCTTCGCTCTAGAGGACGCGCACGCGGACGTCATGGACGGGCACACGCTCATCCACAGGCTGTGGCTCGGCGGCAGCTTCGTGAGCACGAAGACCGATCCGGGGAACATCGACGCGACTCTCCTGATCGACGTGCGGGGCGAGCGCGCCATACGCGGCAGACCTGGATCCAAATGGCTGACCACCGCCTTCCAGAGCCGGGACAACATGCTGCGCAAGTTCGGGGTCTCACCGGTCCGGGTCGGGTACCAGCCCGTCGGCCACGTCTTCCGCCCGGAGCGCTTCACCGCCGAGGAGCGGACATACTTCATGGAGCGGGGTGTGTGGGACGACTGGTGGCAGCGCTGCCGACTGCCCGGTCGGTCGGACCGGTCCCCGTCGCGAGAGAGTGCCGCCCCGGCACGCGGATACCTGGAGGTGCGACTGTGACCACCGGCGACAGCTGGCGTGAGCGCAGGCGTGCGCTGCTCAGGGATGATCCGGCAGCCGCTGAGGCCGCCGCGCGCCTCCTCGAAGAGATGGGCACCGAGGAACGGGACGACGAGGAGGTCGAGGCGGAGCACCGGGCCGGCCGCCTCGCGGCGGTCCGTGCCTACGCGCCGGACGCCCGCCTCGACGAGGAGCTCCGGCTCCGGCTGACGGGGCCGGACACCGAAGGGGGCGCTCTGCGCTTCCAGTGGGGCGACGCCCTGCTGAACCCGGTTGAGAACGCCATCTCCGTCGCAGCGGGCACTCCTGTCCAGCTGGAGCTCACGGGCATCTCGGCCGGAAGCACCGTGGTCCATGCGCGTCCTGTGCCGTCTGTCGTTCCCTCGGAGTCTCCGGCCATGGAAGCTCCCCCCACATCGGCCGCGAGCACCGGCATGCACATGCTCACCAGACTGCTCGGCGCGTTGGAGGCCGAACAGGATGTCCGCGAGTGGTCCCGCCTCTTCGACGCTGTGGACGCCCTGGCCCGGGCTCTGGGCAAGTACGAGCTGGATCTGGGAATGACCTGGTACGGCGCCGACGGTGGCATGCGCAGGGCTCAGCTCACGGAGCGCGGCAGGCGCTATGTCGAGCGGCTACGTGAGACGAGGCCCCGTGACCAGGAGATCATCATCTCGGGCCGCATCACCGAGCTCCGCGAGAGCGGCTGGGTGAAGGTCAAGACGGGCACGGCCAGGAACGCCCAGGCGTACGACGTCCACTTCGAGGAGCCGGAGGCACTGCTCCGCATGCGTCCGGGCCTCGGGGACAACGTGCACTTCCGGGTCCGTTTCCGTCAGCGCCTCGATGCGGTGGGCATCGCCCGGTCGACCGAGTACACGTACCTCGGCCCGGCGGCGGAGCAGTCGTCCCTGCCGCTTCAACCCTGATCAGGCGCCCGGCCGAGTGCTCTGCCCTTGGTCATGCGAGCAGTACACAGCTGAACTGTGAGCGGGACTACGCCCTGCCGCGCAGTGCTACTCCGGCCGCGCCACGAAGCCCGTCACCCCCCGCATCCGCACTCCCGTGCCCCGCGGCTCCACATTTCCCGTCACCGTGACCTCCCAGCCGTCCCGCCAGGCATCCGCGGCCCGGTCGATGTCCTCGGCACGCAGCTCCACCCGGACGCTGCGCTGACGCCGGTCGTCGTCGTGGAGGAACGAACCGAAGATCGTGGCCTCGCGCGGGTGCACATCCCGGTGCAGTTTCTTCACCACCCCGTGCAGCACCGCGCCCTCCTCCCGGCCCAGCCGCTCGCGCAGGTCCTGCGCCACGGCCTCAAGGGCCATCGTGTGACGCCGGCTGATCGACACCGGTGGAGAGGGCTGCTCCACCGGGCGTTCCGACGACCACGCGAAGGACAGGGAGAAGCTGCGGCGCTCCTCGCCCGCCATCTTCACCAGGGCCTCGCACAGATTCGCGGACAGACCGGCGCTCGCCATGTGCTCCACGTGCGGCACGGAATCCTCGTTCAGAGTCAGTTCGGCGGCCTGGTGCGCGCAGGCGACGCCCGCGTACAGCATCCGGGAGACCTTGCGGGCGAACGGCTCGGGCCGCTGCGCGGCCAGCGCCCTCTGCCGGGTCAGCTCGGTCTCGTCGAAGAGGGACCCCTGTCCTTCGCGGTCGTGCCTGCTGTAGTGACTTTCCGGCAGAGGGACATGAGCGGCGACGACGTAACTGCCGACGCGGGTCTGATCCAGCCGTACCGCTGCCACGTGATCCTTCACCGACTGCGGCTTCTGCGCGGGCTGCACGGCCCGGGGACCGAGTGTCGAGGATGCCGCCGCAGTGTGCAGGTCTTTCAGACCGGTGAGTGCCGACACGAGGTCGACGAGGGGTGCCGTGCCCGACGGGCCGGGCGGGACCAGCCGGAGGAACTGCCAGTCCACCGGCGGCAGCCGCATCTCACGCAGAATCTCACCCGCCGGCCTCGCCTCCACCACGGCCAGCGTCTCCAGGATGTCGGCGACGCGGCCGGCGTAGTCCCGGCGTTCCCGCACCGGCACGAGTAGTTCGTACGGCGGGCCCGGCTCGTCGCGCGGCTTCCACTCCCACAGCTCGGCACCCGACAGGTCCCGCTCCGCGCTCCAGCCCTTCTCGCTCAGATAGCGCCGGACGACCTCGGGCTTGAGCGTCTTGGCCTGTTCGAACTCCCCGTCGGTGATCACCGTCATCACACCCCCACCAGCTCCCGGTAGTCCTCGGCGAACAGGTCGTGCAAGGAGTCGACGGTCAGCAGGTTGGCACGCGGAATGTAAACCGTGCGCGTGCTTGAGCCCGAGGTGTTGCCGAGGGTGATGGGCTTCTGGTCGTGCAGGCACAGCCAGTACGCGGCATGACTCAGGCGCAGCCGCTCCTCGGTGGCGTGCGACCAGGTGAACGGGTCGACCGGCGCCAGGACGAGGAACAGGAAGCGGGGCATCTCGTAGTCGTTGCCGGCCAGCTGGTTGTAGTTCTTCACCTTGAGCGGGTAGCGGATGTGGTCGTCGTGGAGGTCCGGGGACGACGTGCACTTGACCTGTGCCTCAATGGCCGGATATCTACGGGTTCCCCTGCGTCCCGCGTAGCCCAGCTGCCAGTCGACGCCGACCCGGTCACGCTCCTTGCGTGTCACGTCGAGGTTGGCCGCCGTGGCCAGCATGCGGATGAACTCCTCGCCGAAGGCACCGCGATGACCGTTGTCGCCGAAGCCCTGCGATCCCTGTAACCAGGCGGGCGGCGGCACAGGACCGCTCGACGCAGCGGTCTTCGGGGCGAACAGGCGCTTCAACAGGTCGTTCGGCTGCTGGTGCGGGATACCACCGGTCGTGCTGTCCGCCATCTGCCCCCGCTCACCCCCGACACCGAACGCTCGGCGCGCGCATGATTCCCATGCGCCTGCGTACCCTTCGCGCGACGCACGGTAACGAAGGTCACACCGGTGGCCAACACCCTTGATCGATATCAGGCCGCACCGGGTCCACCGGCCGGCCCGAGAGCAACGGGCCGCCGACCTGGTGATCGGTTCCGTTCGGGAAGTCCGTTCACGATGTCAGTACACCGGCCTACTCTGAGCCCGTGACCCAGCAGCCTCTCGCCGGCCCTGATCCCGAGCCGACCTCCGACTCCGCCGCACCGGTGCTGTCCGCGCCCACGCAGCGCCAACTGCGCGACAAGCTCGCCGAGCTGGTCGTGCGCGACCTCTTGGGCCCCACCGGCGACGAGCCGGAGGAGCTGTCGGAGGGCAACCCCCTGGATCACTACATCATCGGGCGGCTGGCACCCGGCGGTGTCCGTGACGAGGACGGCCCCGACCTGCGGACGGTCGGCAAGGTCGTCGAGCCCGAGACACTCGAGGAGCCGGGCATGCCCCCCGAGCAGGAGCCCGAGGCCGGTGACCCGGACCCGTCCGCGCCGTCCATGCCCAGCCTGCACCCGTCGACGCTGGGACTGACCCTGCGCGTGGCACGCGACACCCAGGAGCTGAAGGTCGACTGCTTCTGGGCACGGTACGAGCGCGCCGAGTCCGAGATCGAGGGGAACCATCGGCGGGTGTGGCGCCGGGTGCCCTGTTCGGGCACCGTCACGGTGAAGCTGGCGGAGGGCCGGCTCGCGGCCCAGCCGGTGCACCCCCGGGACTTCCCCCACGTCGTGGTGCGTGGCCGGGCACGGCTGCACGAGGGGTCCTGGCTGGTCTCGCTGTTCCTGGTCAACGGGCAGGAGAACAAGTCGGGGTGCACCCACTGGATGTTCCAGGCCTCGATGACCGTGAGCGGCCCGCCCGGGACCGCTCCGTTCCTGCCGCGCCGGGCCGTCGAACTGCCCGGTGACGACCACGACGAGCGCCGCTCGCTCGCCATGACCTACCGCTTCCATCCCGAGTTCGCCGTCGGCCACGGCACCGGTGTGCACGCGGACCCCGACCCGGCGGATCCGCGGCGCGCCGTGCGCCTGTCCACGACAGCCACCCCGTCGTACGAGATCCCCTTCACCGACGTCCCCGACCCCCGCCGCGACCCGCGGGACGCGGACCTGCCCGAACTGGCGGACCTCGTGCTGGACATGCGCGAGCTGAGCCGACTGGAGGCACCTCCCCTGCTGGCCGCGCTGCAGCCGCTCGTCGACGGGTACCGGGCGTGGATCGCGCGTCAGCGGCGGTCCGTCGACGATCCGGCCGTCGGCCTCGACGCCTACCGGGCCGAGGCGCTGGAGAACCTCCGGCTCGCCGGTGTGGCCGCCGACCGCATCCAGGCCGGCATCGACGTGCTGCGGGACGACCCCGACGCCCTCGACTCCTTCCGGTTCGCCAACCGCGCCATGTGGCACCAGCGGGTGCACACCATCGCGGCCGGGGACCGGCGCCGTACGCCCACGCTGTCGCTGGAGGAAGCGGTCCGGGCCGTCGACATGCCGGAGAACCGCAGCTGGCGTCCCTTCCAGCTGGCGTTCCTGCTACTCAACCTCCCCTCGCTCGCGGACCCCGCCCACCCGGAGCGCGCCGACGACCGCGGGGCGCTGGCCGACCTGCTGTGGTTCCCCACCGGTGGCGGCAAGACCGAGGCCTACCTCGGTCTGACCGCGTTCACCCTGGCCATCCGCAGGCGTAAACCCCACCTGGGCGGGCTCGACGCCGAGCACGGCGTGGCCGTGATCATGCGGTACACACTGCGTCTGCTCACCATCCAGCAGTTCCAGCGCGCTGCCGCGCTGATCTGCGCCTGCGAGGTCATCCGGCGCGAGGAGCCCGCCCGCTGGGGCGACAATCCGTTCCGCATCGGGCTGTGGGTCGGTGGCCGGGTCACCCCCAACACCACCGAACAGGCGGACGACTGGGTCAAGGAGCGCAAGAAGGACAAGGGCTTCAGTGGCTTCGGGCGCACGGGGTCACCCCACCAGCTCACCAGTTGCCCCTGGTGCGGCTCGAAGATGGAGGCGGGCCGCGACATCACCGTGGAGCGCACTCTGCGCCGGACGCTCATCACCTGCCCCGACGCCTACGAGTGCCCCTTCGGCGCCGCTGCCTTCGGATTGCCGGCCGAGGAGCGGGGACTGCCGATCCTCGTCGTCGACGAGGAGATCTACCGTCTCCCCCCGAGCCTCGTCATCGCCACGGTCGACAAGTTCGCCCAACTGCCGTGGCGAGGCGAGACGCAGGCCCTGTTCGGCCAGGTCTCCCGCCGGTGCACGCGCCACGGGTACGTCACGCCGTCCGCCGTCGACAACGACTGGGAGTCGTCCAGCCACCCGGCGGGCAACGGCCATCCGGCAGCTTCCACCGTGGACGCGCGGCGTGTCCGTCCGCCGGACCTGATCGTCCAGGACGAGTTGCATCTCATCTCCGGCCCACTGGGCTCCCTCACCGGGCTCTACGAGACAGCCGTGGATCTGCTGTCCACCTGGGAGCCCGAACCGGGCCGCAGCGTGCGACCGAAGGTCATCGCCTCCACCGCCACCGTGCGGCGCGCGGACCGGCAGATCCACGATCTCTTCGCCCGCCGCACGGCCGTCTTCCCGCCGTCGGGGCTCGACGCCGACGACACGTTCTTCGCCCGGCGCCGCTCCACCGCCGAGACACCCGGCCGCCGCTACGTGGGCATCTGCGCCCAGGGTGTGCGCACCAAGTCCGTGGCGATCCGGGTGTTCGTCGCCCAGCTCGCCGCCGCCCAGCACCTGTACGAAACCTACGGTCCCAGCGAGCTGACCGACCCGTACATGACGCTGGTCGGCTACTTCAACAGCCTGCGTGACCTCGGCGGCATGCGGCGGCTCGTGGAGGACGACGTGTCGGCGAGGCTGATGCGGGCCGACCGCCGGGGACTCGCCGCACGCCGTATCGGAGAACCCGCCGAGCTGACCAGCCGCATGGCCTCCGAGGCCATCCCCGACATTCTGGCCAAGCTCGACCTCACGTTCGGCCGCAGGCCCAAGGGATCGCCCCGGCCCATCGACGTCCTGCTCGCCACCAACATGATCGCCGTCGGAGTCGACGTCTCCCGGCTCGGCGTCATGGTCGTCAACAACCAGCCCAAGTCGACCGCCGAGTACATCCAGGCCACTAGCCGCGTGGGCCGGCGCGCACCTGGTCTCGTTTTCACCGTTCTCAACTGGGCGCGTCCGCGCGACCTTTCGCACTACGAGACGTTCGAGTCCTTCCACGCCAGCATCTACCAGCACGTCGAGGCCCTCTCCGTGACGCCGTTCGCCGACCGTGCCGTGGACCGGGGACTGACCGGTGTCCTCGCCTCCCTCGTCCGCAATCTGAAACCGGACTACAACCCCAACCGCGGTGCCCAGTGGGTGGACCGCCGCGGTGAGGTTGTCAGCCATGCCGTGCGCTCCCTGGAGCTGCGCGCCCGGGACGTCCTGGCCGACCAGCACGTCGTCAACGAGGTGCGGACCCGGCTCGACGCCCGCCTCGACTACTGGGAGCAGAAGCGCCGATCGCCCGGCGCCGTCCTCGGGTACCGCGCGGCCAAGCGGCAGGGGGACGTCGCCCCGCTGCTGCTGGAGCCGGACAGCGGACCGTGGCGGCTCATGACCTGCCCCACCTCACTGCGCGAGGTGGAACCACCGATCCGGCTGATCTTCACGGGCGGGACGGGACCGGAGCCCGACGAGGAACCGCCCTACGCACCGCGGGTTCAGGACGACGACCACGCCGGCGCGGCCGACGGTGACGAGGACCCCTGGGAGAGGACATGAGCAGCCCCACCACCCAAGCCCTGCGCGTGGGCGAACTGCGGCCCAGCCAGCTCCTGCACACCTACGGCATCGGAGCGGTCACCGACCTGCCCAACCTCTCCACCATGGTGCTGGGGCTCGACGACTGGGACCCGGTTCGCGCCCGCGTTCTGATCGAAGACCGGCTCCTGGCCGCCGTACGTCGCCGCCTCGGCGGCTCGGTCACCGCCCTGCGCACCCCGCCCCACCTGCCGGAGAATCCGGCCGACCCGTACGGCGACTGGACCAGGACGGGTGTGCCGGTCGCCCTGTTCCCCCGGTGGCTGCGCTGCTCCCGCGAGCGATGCAACCAGCTGGCACCGGCTTCCAGCGGTCTCTTCCAGCTGCGGCCCAACCTCTACCGGCCGGAGAAGACCAAATACGTCCACACCAACTGCGGGGGTCCGGGCAAGGGCCAGCCGACGGCGCTTCCCGCCCGCTTCCTGGTCGCCTGCAAGGACGGGCACATGGACGACTTCCCCTGGGTCTACTTCGTCCACAAGGGCGGCGATGCCTGCGACAACCCGACTCTCAGCCTGACCGAGTCGGGTACCACCGGTGAAGCCGCCAACGTCTTCGTGCGCTGCACGTGCGGGGCGGTCCGCTCCATGGCCGACGCCATCGGTCAAGCAGGGGAGAGCAACCTTCCAGCCTGCCGCGGCCACCACCCGCACCTGGGCACCTTCGCCCAGGGCGGCTGCCGGGAGTTCGCACGGACCATGGTGCTGGGCGCCACCAACAGCTGGTTCGCCTCCCAGTTGAAGGTGTTCAGCATTCCGCGCGCCGAGGAGCCGCTCACCCAGGCGGTCAAGGAGCACTGGAAGCTGCTGTCCCCGCTTGCCGCTGTCCCGGCGGAGGCCGCGAAGATGCTGCTGCCCACCCAGGCATGCTGGCCCGAACTGGAACAGTACGGGGCAGACGCGGTGTGGACGGTCATCACCAGGGAAGCCCAGGCGGTCACGGGAGAACCGGAAGAAGAGGACGAGGAGTTCGACCTCATCACGCCCGAGTGGCGGGCCTTCATCCATCCTCGCGATCACGCTCTGCCCGACTTCACCACGGTACGGGAGCGGCTTGTGCCCGACGGGACGGCAGAGTGGCTGGACAGCGTGGTCTTGGTGCACCGGCTGCGCGAGGTGTCGGCACTCACTGGTTTCACCCGCATCGAGGCTCCCGAATGGCTGCCCGACGAAGAGCTGCGCACCCGCTCCGGAGCACCCCTAAGCCGCAACGACGCAACGTGGGTGCCCTGCGCCGAACTACGGGGTGAGGGCGTTTTCCTGGCGCTCAAGGAACGGCCGCTCGCCGAATGGGAGCAGCGTGAAGCAGTGCTCGCCCGGGAGAAGATCCTCAAGGACGCGCACCACGACTGGTGCCTGGCCCGCGGCGTGGAACCGCGCTGGCCGGGGATCAGATACGTGCTCCTGCACACCCTGGCCCACGTACTCATCCGCCAGTTCGCCCTGGACTGCGGCTACGGCGCGTCGGGCATAGCGGAGCGGATCTATGCCCGTTCCGGGCCCGACCCCATGTCAGGCATTCTGCTCTACACCGCTGCCCCCGACAGCGAGGGAACTCTGGGCGGATTGGTCTCGCTCGGACGTCGTGACCGCCTCGGTCCGGCCATCACCCAGGCGTTTGAAGAAGCGAGGCTGTGCAGCTCCGACCCCATGTGTGCCGAGCATGATCCGCGCATCCATGCCCGGTTGCACGGAGCGGCGTGTCACGCCTGCCTGTTCGCGGCGGAGACGTCCTGCGAGCGAGGCAACCACTACCTGGACCGGGCCCTGCTGGTGGAGACACTGGCGGACAACGCATGCGCATTCCGGCAATGAGTCGTCCGGACCCGATACCCGGCCAAGAACGGTCGAGCGGAGCGACCCCACGCCGGGCAGGTGTCCCGGCCGCTCGCAGCGGTACTTCCGCCACTCGCCTGCCTGCTCTACTCGCCGCCCTCTGCGAACGTCTGACCGAAGACCGGTGTGTTGCTCTGGAGGCCGCCCTGCAATCGGCCACGGGACCGGACGACGCCCGGGTCGGCCGCTTCGTCGCAGACGAGGCAGCTGCCGGCCTGGCGCGTCAACTCAGGGAAGTCGTCCGTACCTGGCGGGCCGAGGCACCCGGTCTGACCGGAGCCGGACTGGCACTGGCCCTGGCCACGGCCCGGTCACTGCCCCGCTCGGAACCGGCCCAGGTCGTGGTCAGCGGACCCCTCGGTGCCTCCATACCGGCGCGGCTGACGAGTGGTGTCGCCGTGGAGGTGATCCGATCCGCGACCACATCACTGCTGATCGCCAGCTTCGCCGCGTACGGTGCTCGAGACGTCGTACGAGAGATAGGGCGAGCAGTCCAAAGGGGTGTCCACGTGGACCTTCTGCTCGAGGAGTCCACACAAGCAGCGGACGCTTTCGCCGCACTACCGCACGAGGTCCACGTCTGGCACCGCACGGGGGCAGGTGGAGTACTGCACGCCAAGTTGATAGCGGCAGACCGGCACACGGCGTTCCTGGGAAGCGCCAATCTCACCGACCGTGCCTTGTCCGACAACATCGAACTCGGAGTACTGATGCGGGACCCCAGGCTGGTGAACCCGCTGGTAGATCACTTCCGCTGGCTACTGGCACCCGAGAACGACCTCATGCACCGTGCCTAGTGTCCTGGTCCGGAGATCCTGTCGCAGTAGCGGCAGATGCGGTCGATGATCTGGTCTGCGGTTTTGGTCCATTTGAAGGGCCGGGCCTGG
>NZ_NOKT01000056.1 GCF_002237655.1 Streptomyces sp. XY006 | reverse complement strand
GGGGTCGGGGGCGTGCCCGGGCGCGGGCGCGGGCGCGGGCGCCGGCGGGCGCGGCTCCGAGGTGACGGGCCCGCCGCGTGGCCGCTCGTGGCCGGGCGGTCGCCGGCGGTCGTGCCCGGGCCGTCGGCGGCGGTGGATACCGTACGCGACGAGCGAGACGCCGACGAGGAGTTTGGCCACCAGGTTGAACGTGGACGGGGGCGACCTCGGTACGGGGGGTTGGCCTCCGGTGAGCAGCAGGACCAGGGTGATCACGGCCACGAAGCAGGTCACCCACCCGAGGATGAAGGCCAGCCCCTTGCGGGCACCCCGGACAGACGCCACCACCAGGACGAACGCCATGATCGGCAACGGATCGAGCGTGATGGCGAGCGCGATGAGCAGCAGGTCCACGACCATGGCCTGATCCCGTCGGCCGCACGTACGGGTCGAGCCTATGCAGGGCCTCGGAGCGCCGCATCCTTGCGGTGTCACCAGGTGCCGGGTGCGATACGGCGGGGTGCCGTACGCCGCTCGGTCGCGCACTCTGGAGTCGGGAAGGAGCAGACCGATGGACATCTCGGCAGGCGTGCCGCAGGCCACGGCGACCCGGACCTCATGCCCAGGCCCCGCATCCGCCGGCGGCTGAGGCGGTCCGACGTGAGCAGCGGCGAGGGGACAGAGGAACAGCGGCGTCCGTCCCCCGCGGCGGGACCCGCGGGCCGTGCGCCGCGCCGGGCCACCGCCGTGTTCCGCGCCTCCTGGTGGCGTGAGCGCCTCGCGCGTCTGACCGCCTGGCTGCGGGTCGTGCACGCCCGGCTCGAGACCCGCTTCCCCGTGATCACCGCCCTGGTGGACCGCGTGGTGTCGGTCAACATCTTCGACTCCGCCACCCGTATCGCGGCGCAGTGCTTCCTCACGGCCGTTCCGCTGCTGCTCGTGGTCGGGGCCTACGCGCCGCCGGCGCTGCGGGATCAGGTCACCGAGTCGGTGAGTGACGTCTTCGGCCTGACCGGGCAGGCGAAGGCCGAATTGCACGCGGCGTTCCAGCCGCCTCCCGAGGACCTGAAGCAGGCCACCGGAGTGGTCGGCGGGCTGATGGTGATCCTGTCGGCCACCGCGGTGAGCCGTGCCGTGCAGCGGCTGTGCCGAAGGGCGTGGCAGTTGCCGCGTGCCGGGCTCTCGGTGGCTCCGTGGCGGTGGCTCGCCTGGATCGTCCTGTGGCTCGGTGCGCTGGTCGCGCAGGGTTGGCTGGGCAGCGTGCTGGGGGTGGCGCTGGGTCTCGTGGTGACGCTGCTCATCGAGACGGCCCTGTGGTGGTGGACGCAGCACCTCCTGCTGGGCGGCGTCATCCGCTGGGCGCCCCTGCTGCCCGGTGCCCTGATCACCGCGGCGGCGGTCAGCGGCCTGTCGGTCACCGCGCACTTCTACATGCCCAGGGCGCTCAACCGGGCGCTGGAGGCCTACGGTTCCGCCGGCTCGGTCTTCGTGCTGCTGTCCTGGCTCATCGTCATCTGCGTGGCCGTCGCCCTGGGGCTCAGCGTGGGCGCCGTCCTGTCCCAGGAGACCGCCCTGCGCCACCGTCTCGGCAGCCCGGCGCCGTCGTCCCCGGCCGCGAAAGGCACCTGATCTCCCAGGATGCGCGGGCACCTGTCCCGCGGGGAGAAGGCACGGATCCCCGGCGTGCGAGCGGCACGGCACGAGCGCACATTGGAAGGGAGTCGATCAGGTCGTGGAGGAGCGCCGGCCGGTCGGACGGACAACCCGAGGAGCATGCTCATGGCCAGCCACACGAGCCGAGTGCACCACACGACGCGAGCCCACGGCGCCCGTTCGTCCCGTGCCGTGACCGCATGGGTGGCGCTCGCCGCCTCACTCATGATCTTCAACGGCATCATGGCGATGCTGTCCGGCATCGCCGCCATCGCGAACGACGAGGTCTTCGTCACCACGCGCAACTACGTCTTCGAGTTCGACCTCACCGCGTGGGGGTGGATCCACCTCATGATCGGACTGGGCGTCGTCCTCGCGGGAGTGTCCCTCTTCCAGGGCTCCAGGTGGGCCAGGGTCGTCGGCATCGGGCTCGCCGGCCTGAGCATGATCGCGAGCTTCATGTGGCTGCCCTACGCACCGGTCTGGGCCGTGACCATCATCGGGCTCGACGCCATCATCATCTGGGCGCTCTGCAAGGCTCAGTCCACGGACTGACAAGACCTCACCGTCGACGCCACAAGGGCGTCGGTCCGCGCTTCAGGCAGCGGACCGGCGCCCTTTCCCATGCGGGATCACGCACCGAGGTGCTCCCCTCCACGCTTGTTTTGACAGGGCCTTGACATATCTGACGGTGCCCAGCAGCATGCAAAACACAGGCTGAGTCCCGCAATTCCCCTTGCGTACAACGCAATTCGCGCACAGCGCCAGCGATCACCCGCGGTAGCCCGACAGCCCCGTCGTCGCGCCCCGCGCAGCACCCGGCAAGCGCGGCCGGCGCGCGCCTTGCCTGACATCTCCCACCGTCAGGAAGGACGACCCCCCATGCTTTCGCGCCCTCGCGCGGGGCTGACAAGCCTCACCGCGCTCGCGCTCGTCCTGGCCGGTGCCGTCACGGCGGCTCCCCCGGCCACCCCCGCCCCCGCGGCCCCGGCGGCTCTCCCTCCCGCCGACTACCAGCAGGTCCAACTCGCCGCCGGAACCGCCGAGACCGGCGAGCCCATGTCTCTCGCCGTGCTGCCGGACCGCTCGGTCCTGCACACCGCCCGCGACGGCACGATCCGTCTCACGGACGCCGCGGGCAACACCAGGCAGGCCGGAAAGCTCGACGTCTACACGCACGACGAGGAGGGGTTACAGGGCATCGCCGCCGACCCCGCCTTCACCACCAACCGGTACGTGTACGTCTACTACTCGCCGAGGCTGAACACCCCGGCGGGCGACGCCCCCACCACGGGCACAGCCGCCGACTTCGCGCCCTGGAAAGGGCACCTCAACCTCTCCCGGTTCACGCTGCGTACCGACGGCACCCTGGACACGGCCGGAGAGAAGGTCCTCCTTCAGGTGCCCAACGACCGCGGCCAGTGCTGCCACGTCGGCGGCGACCTCGACTTCGACGCGGCCGGGAACCTCTATCTGAGCACCGGGGACGACACCAACCCGTTCGACTCGTCCGGCTACGCGCCCATCGACGAACGCACCGACCGCAACCCCCAGTTCGACGCCCAGCGCAGCTCCGCCAACACCAACGACCTGCGGGGCAAGGTACTCCGCATCAAGCCCACGGCCGCCGGGGGCTACACCGTCCCCCCGGGCAACCTGTTCGCACCGGGCACCGGGGGCACCCGGGCCGAGATCTACGCGATGGGCTTCCGCAACCCGTTCCGGATGTCCGTCGACCGGCCCACCGGCACCGTCTACCTCGGCGACTACGGGCCCGACGCGGGCGGCACCGACCCCAACCGGGGACCGGGCGGACAGGTCGAGTTCAACCGCATCACCTCGCCCGGCAACTACGGCTGGCCGTACTGCACCGGCACGAACACGCCGGCCGAGACGTACAACGAGTACACCTTCCCCAACGGCCCGTCGGGCGCCAAGTACTCCTGCGCGGCCGGACCCGCCAACAACTCCTTCCGCAACACCGGCCAGACCCAGCTGCCCCCGGCGAGACCGAGCTGGATCAAATACGGGCTGGACGGCTCGCCGCCCGAGTTCGGCGGCGGCTCGGAGTCCCCCATGGGCGGCGAGGTGTACCGCTTCGACCCCGCCTCGACCTCGGCGGTCAAGTTCCCGCAGTCCCTCGACGGCCGCTTCTTCGCCGCCGAGTACGGCCGCCGGTGGATCAAGGCCGTCGAGGTCCGGGGCGACGGATCCTACGGCGCCATCGAGGACGTCCCCTGGACCGGAACCCAGGTGATGGACACGGACTTCGGCCCCGACGGGGCGCTGTACGTCCTGGACTACGGCACCGGCGGCAACAACTCGGGCCTGTACCGCATCGAGTACATCGCGGGCAGTGACCGCAACCCCGTCGCCCGGGCCTCGGCCGACCGCACCTCCGGCACCCTGCCCCTGACCGTCCGGTTCTCCTCCCAGGGCAGCGCCGACCCCGAGGGCGGGGCGCTCACGTACTCCTGGAACTTCGGCGACGGCACCACGTCCGCACAGGCCGACCCCAGCCACACGTACACCACGGCGGGCACCTACCGTCCCACTCTCACCGTCCGCGACCCGGCGGGTCTCACCGGCACCGCGAGCCTGGTGGTCACCGCCGGGAACACCGCACCGACGGTCGACCTCCAACAGCCCCTGCACGGGCAGCCGTTCGCCTTCGGGGACACCGTGCCGTTCCGGGTGCGGGTCAGCGACCCGGAGGACGGCTCGGTCGACTGCTCCAGGGTGAAGGTCACCTACCTCCTCGGCCATGACAGCCACACCCACGCCATCACCTCCACCAACGGCTGCGAGGGCACCCTCACCGTCCCCGCCGACGGCGAGCACGACAGCGCCGCCAACCTCTACGGGGTCTTCGACGCCGAGTACACCGACACCGGTGGCCTGACCACGCACTCCGTGCGCACCCTGCAACCCCGGCACCGGCAGGGCGAGCACTTCGGCGCCCAGTCGGGCGTCCAGATCGCCGAGCACGCCACCGCCGAGGGCGGCCGCACGGTCGGCTTCACGGACGACGGCGACTGGATCTCGTTCCAGCCGTACGTCCTGGCGGGTGCCACCAGGTTCACCGCGCGCGTGGCCTCGGGCGGCGCGGGCGGTACCCTCCAGGTACGGGCCGGTTCCGCCACGGGCCCCCTGCTCGGGTCCGCGACCGTGCCGGTGACCGGCGGCTGGGACACCTTCACCGACGTCACCGCCGCCCTGTCCGGAGCACCCGCCGGCACCACCGAGCTGTTCCTGGTGTTCCGCGGCCCGACCGGGCAGGGCAACCTCTTCGACGTCGACGCCTTCACCCTCGGCACCGGCTCCACCACGACCACCCCATGGGAGGCGGAGTCGTACAGCTCCGCCTCAGGCGTCCAGTCCGCGGCCCACGGCTCGGCGAGCGGGGGCCTGACGCTGGGGTACGTCGACGACGGCGACTGGGCGGGGTACGCGTCGGTGTCCACCGCCGGAGCGACCGCCGTCTCCGCGCGGGTCTCCTCGGCCGGGGCCGGCGGCACCCTCCAGTTCCGTTCCGGCTCGCAGACCGGGCCGCTGCTGGGCTCCGTGACCGTGCCGGTGACCGGCGGCTGGGACACCTTCACGACCGTCAGCGCCACCCTCGTCGGCACGGGGTCGGGGCCGCTGTTCCTCACCTTCACCGGCGGCTCAGGCTCCCTGTTCGACATCGACACCTTCACCCTCACCCGATCCGCCGCCACGGCGCGCAAGGGGCGATGACCATGACCATCTGGATGCGGCGACTGCGCCACGCCACCGCGGCTCTGGCCCTGGGCCTGCTCGGTGCCCTGATCCCGCCGGCCGGAACCGCGCACGCGGCCTCCTTCGAGGTCCTGGTGTTCTCGAAGACGGCCGGCTTCCGGCACGACGCCATCCCGGCCGGCATCGACGCCCTGCGGGCCCTGGGCGGGCAGCACGACTTCACCGTCACCGCCACCGAGGACGCCGGAGCGTTCACCCCGTCCAACCTGGCGCACTACGAGGCCGTGGTGTTCCTGAACACCACCGGCGACGTGCTCGACTCCGCGCAGCAGAGCGCGTTCCAGTCGTACGTCGACTCCGGCGGCGGCTACGTCGGCGTGCACGCGGCGGCCGACACCGAGTACGACTGGCCGTACTACGGGCAGTTGGTGGGCGCGTGGTTCCGGAGCCACCCCGCGATCCAGCAGGCCACGCTGCGCACCGAGGACCGCACCCACCCTGCCACCGCCCACCTCGGCGCGACCTGGACCCGCACCGACGAGTGGTACGACTACCGCGCCAATCCCCGCCCCCGCGTGCGCGTCCTGCAGACCCTGGACGAAACCACCTACAGCGGCGGCTCGATGGGCACCGACCACCCCATCACCTGGTGCCACGACCAGGGTTCGGGCCGGTCCTTCTACACCGGGCTCGGCCACACGGCCGCGTCCTACGCCGACCCGGCCTTCCGCTCACTGCTGCTGGGCGGCCTCCGGTACGCCGCCGGGCAGGCGGCCGCCGACTGCTCGGCGCCTTCCGGGAACGGACAGGTCGAGGCCGAGTCGTTCAGCTCCGGCTCCGGGGTGCAGGCGGCAGCGCACGGCCCGGCCAGTGGCGGGCGGACGCTGGGGTACATCGACCACGGCGACTGGGCGGGCTACTCCCAGGTGAGCACCGCGGGAGCGCGGACCTTCACGGCGAAGGTGTCCTCGGCGGGGGCGGGCGGCACGATCGAGATCCGGTCCGGCTCGGCCGGCGGCACCCTTCTCGGCACGGTGAGCGTGCCGGTCACCGGGGGCTGGGAGACCTTCACGACCGTCACGACGACCTTGACCGGTGGGGCGTCGGGCCCGCTCTTCCTGCGCTTCACCGGTGGGGGCGGCGCCCTGTTCGACGTCGACGCCTTCACCCTCGGCACCCGGCCCACCGCCGGGGCCCTCTCCGACGACGTCCACCTCTTCTACTACCCCTGGTACGGGAGTCCTGCCGTCAACGGAAGCTGGCGGCACTGGCAGCAGGGCGGCCACACGCCACCGGACGGCCTCGGCGCCGACTTCTACCCGGCGCTCGGGCCGTACGACTCAGGCGACTTCGACGGGGCCGTCGCCCGGCACATGGAGTGGATCGCCCGCTCCGGTGCCGGCGTGATCGTCTACAGCTGGTGGGGCCGCGGCAGCTACGAGGACCGGCTCGCGCGGGGTGTGCTCGACGCGGCCCGGGAGCGGGGCATCGAGGTGGCCTGGCACCTGGAGCCGTACGCGGGCCGCACCGGGGCGTCGACGGCCGCAGACATCGCCTACCTCACCAGCACCTACGGCAGCCATCCGGCGTTCCACCGCGCGGCGGACCACGCAGGCAAGGGCGTGTTCTACGTCTTCCAGAGCCTCGACATCGCCGACTGGACGGCCCTGGACCAGGTCACCGGTACGAGCATCGTCCTCGCCCAGACCACGGACACCACCAGGATCGCGCACTTCTCCGGCATGTACACGTACGACGGCATCGCGGGCGCCACGGCGCCCGGCTGGAAGCAGGCCGGTGACCACGCGCGCGCACACGGGCTGGTCTGGGCCCCGTCCGTCGCACCCGGCTACATCGACGACCGGGCGGTGCCGGGCAATGCCACCCCGACCGTGGAGCGCGCGGACGGCGCGGCGTACGACCGGCAGTGGTCGAACGCCCTCGATCCGGCGGTCGGGGGATCCCCGACCTGGGTGTCCGTGACCTCCTTCAACGAGTGGCACGAAGGGAGTTCCATCGAACCGGCCGACTCCACGCCACCCGCCGGCCACGGCTACCGGACGTACAGCGGGGCCTACGGGCAGACGGGAGAGGCTGCGCAGACGGCATACCTGGATCGCACCGCGTACTGGGTCGGCCGCTTCGAGGAACTCACCGCTGACCAGGGCCGGTGAGACGACTCCCCCGCCCGGAGCGACGAGAAGCCCGACCGTGACGGTGCGGCGGGCCGCACCGTCACTCGTCACTCCTTCGTCCCGATCGCGTTCACCGGACGGACCCGGAGCAGCAGCCGGGCGGGCAGCATCGCGCCCGCCACCGTCAGCAGGGCCGTCGAACCGACGATCGCGAGCCATCCCTGCAACGGCACCGTCGGCCAGGGTGCGCCGGTCAGCGCCAGGGCGATCAGGACCAGCGGCGGGACCGACAGCAGGGTGCCCAGACCCGCACCGACCGCGACCACCGTGACGCTCTCCCCCCGCATCATGGCGAGCACCTGGGAACGGCTGCTGCCCGTCAGCCTCAGCAGCGCGAACTCGCGGCGGCGGCTCGCGGTGTTCATCACCTGGGTGTTGACGACGGTGAGCGCGGTATAGGCGATGATCACGCCGACCACCACGTAATTGACCCATGCCGTCGCGCGCTGCTCCTCGACCTGGGCATCGACCGCCAGTGCTCCGGTCAGGGTGGTGCCCGGGTAGGTCCGTGCCAGAGCGGTCAGCTCGCGTGCACTGTCCTCGGCGGCGCCAGGGGCGGTCCGGATCAGCACCGACTGGTCGACCCCGGCGGTGGTGTGGGCGAGGAGCAGGTCGTGGTCGAAGGTGAGGTCGGCGAAGCCGAGTCCCCTGCCGTACACGGCGATGACCTCGCCGGTGAAGGGCGTGCCGTCGCCGAGGTACAGCCGGGCCCGGTCGCCCACGTCGAGCCCCAGCCACGAGGCGGCCGTGGTGCTGAGGGCCACCGTGTCCGGTGCCAGGGCCGTGAGGTCCCCTTCCTGTGCGTCCAGGTCGACGGTGGCGGACAGGGCCGACGGCTGAAGGCCCTGCGCGGTCAGGGAGACGGTTTCCTGCGTGCCGAGGAGCGAGCCGACGCCGATCGCCTTGGAGCGGACCACGCCGGTGGCGGCCGTGACGCCCGGCAGTTCGGCGGCCCGGTGCGCGAGGTCGGGTGACATGCCGGCGGGAGCGGTGAGCACGTGATCGGCGACCGTGCCGGAACGGATCTCGTCGGCGGACCGGTCCAGTTGGGTGGTCTGGGTGAACACGACCGTCGCGGCGAAGGACACGGCCAGGACCAACGGGGTGATCGCGGCAGCCGTCCGGGCCGCGTGGGCCCGGGAGTTGAGCGCAGCGAGCCATCCGGTGGCCCCGGTCCGGTCCAGCAGCGGGGCGAGGAGAGCCGTGGCGGCGCGGGCGATCAGCGGGCCGAGGACCGCGGCCGCGATGACGAGCAGCAGCACGAGCGAGTTGGCCAGACCCACCAGGGTGAGGAAGTCGGTGCGGTGGCCGAGGCCGAGGCCCAGCACGGAGACGGCCAGGGCGAGCAGGACGCCACCGGTGATCAGCCGGCCCCTGCCGAGCCGCGTGGGTTCGGCGGCGGCCTCGCGCAGCGCCTGTGTGGGGTGGACGCGTGCCGCCCGGCGGGCCGCGACGAAAGCGGCGATCACCGCGGTCAGGACGGTGGCGGCGACGGCCGCCACGAACGGGAGCGGGCCGACGACCGGCCGGAAGTCCGGAGGTACCAGGCCGCGGCCGGCGAACTGCCCGCTCAGCCAGTGGACGACACCCACGCCGAGGGGGCAGCCGAGTACCCCCGCTACCAGACCGGCCACCGCGGACTCCGCGGAGATCATGCGGTACAGCTGCCCCGGGGTGGTGCCGATCGCGCGCAGCAGGGCCAGTTCGCGGTGGCGGTGGCGGACGGCGAGCGAGGTCGTGGCGCACAGCACGAACACCGCCACGAGCAGGACGTTTCCGCCGATGGCCGTGGACAGTTGCACGAGGTTGGCCGCACCGACCGCGATGTCGGTGAACTCCGCCTCGCCGCGTTCGTCGCCGGTGTACACGGCCGCGTGATGCCGGGCCAGCACCCGTTCCAGGGCAGGTGCCACCTGCGACGGCGGGGTGCCGGGCTCGGTGAACACGCCGAACGCGTCGGCGGACGCCCCGAAGCGGGGCGCAAGCCGCTGCATCGCGGCGGCGGAGGCATAGAGCACCGACTGCCGGGGAGCGCGGTCACGGTCGAGGGCCACCAGTCCGCTCACCTCGAAGGTGAGCGGGGTGGACGAGGTCATGAGCCGTACGCTGTCGCCGGTTCCCAGGCCGGCCCGGGCCGCGAGACGGGTGTCCAGGACGACCTGGCGGGTGCCCTGGGGGGCACGTCCCTCGGTGAGGCGGAATCCGCCGAGGACCCGGCTGGACCAGGTGTGCGCCTGCGGCACGGCCCCGTTGGCGCCGGTGACGGTCCTGTCCCCGTCGAGCAGCCGGACGGTGACGCGCCGGTCGGGCACCACGGAGGCGACACCGTCGACCGCGGCGAGGTCGCGGCCCAGGGAGGCGTCGAGCCGAGGCCGTTCCAGCAGCGGCTGGGAGCTGCGGTCGTCGGTTCCGTCGGCGGATCTCACGTCGAGGTCGACGGACTGCCGGCCGGCGACGATCAGCGGGGCCCGCTCGTACCGTTCGGGCGGCAGGGCGGAGCGCAGGCCGGATTCCAGGAGTACGCCGCAGGCGCTGATGACGGCCGCGCCGAGCAGGAGGGCGGTGAAGGTGGCGGCGAAGGCCCCGCCGCGGGCGCGCAGGGTGGCCAGGGCGATGCGCAGCATCAGCGGCTCCTGCGCAGCTCGGTCATGACGCTCGTGACCTCGGCGGCGGACGGCGACTCCACTCGGCGGACCAGGCGCCCCTCGGCGAGGAAGAGCACCTGGTCGGTGCGTTGGGCGGCGACCGGGTCGTGGGTCACCATGACGACGGTCTGGTGCAGGTCGGTCACGGCCCGCCGCAGCAGTGTGAGGATGCCGTCGGCCGTGTCCGGGTCGAGCGCGCCGGTCGGTTCGTCCGCGAAGATCACTTCGGGGCGGGTGATGAGGGCGCGGGCGATGGCGACCCGCTGCTGCTGTCCGCCGGACAGTTGTGAGGGGCGCCGGTCGAGCAGCCCCGTGAGTCCGACGGCGGCCGTGACGCCGTGGACCGAGTCGTGGTCCGTTCCGGCTCCGGCCAGCCGCAGCGGCAGGGTGATGTTCTGCTCCACGGTCAGCGACGGCAGCAGGTTGAAGGCCTGGAAGACGAAGCCGACGCGAATCCGGCGGAATCGCGTGAGCCGCTTCTCGTCCAGCTCGCCGAGCACCTGGCCGCCCAGTTGGACGGTTCCGGAGGTCGGCCGGTCGAGTCCGGCCGCGCAGTGCAGGAAGGTGCTCTTCCCGGAGCCGGACGGGCCCATGACGGCGGTGAAGCCCCCGGCCGCGATGGACGTGCTGACGTCGTCGAGTGCGGCGACCGCGTCCGGACCACGGCCGTACCGCTTGGTCACGCGGGTCAGCCGTACGGCGGTGCGCGACGGGTCGACGCCGATGGGGGCGCCGGGGGGCTTGTTCCGGCTACGTGCTCCGAGCATGGGACACCTCGAGGTCGTTCGCGGATGGTGTCCCTCCAGTCCACCGGCGTCCGCGCCCCGGAACCTCCCTCCCCACGTCGAGTCACGCCCTCCGCCGGGCGGAGGAGAGGGCCGGCGCCTTCGCCCCTGCGGACGAGGCGGCCCGGAGTCCGCGGGCACGGCCGGTGACGCGTCTCCTCCTTACGGAGGGGGCCGGGAGGAGGAAGGCCGGCCGCACGATTCCGACTCCGGAGGGGCGGGGCGCCTGAACAGGGCGCTTACCGTGGGTGCCATGAGAGAACCAGGGTCCCTCGCAGGCCGCCAGGTGCCTGCCGCGGTGACGGACGTGACGCTGGCCGTCCTGACGGCGGCGGCGTGCCTGGCGCTGCCGGCGGCGATCCCGCCGGACGGCGCCGACCTGCGGGATCCGGACCGCTGGTGGTTCGTCCTGGTGGCGCTGTCCACGCTCCCGCTGGCCCTGCACCGCAGACTGCCCCTGGCCGCCCTGCTGGTGATGGCGGTCGCCTCCGGGACGCTGCAGCACCTGTCCTACATCCCCCGGCTGGCCGGACCGGACGGCACGTCGATCGGCCCCACCTACCTGGCCGTGGCCACCGCCGTGTTCCTGACGGCCGTGCGCGGCACCCCGCGGGTGACGACCTTCGTCGCGGCCGTGTTCATTCCGCTGAGCGCGCTGACGGAGGCGTTCCTGGCCCCGGCGGGGCACCGGCTCGCCGCGCTGCTGACCGACGCGGTGCTCCTGCTGGCGGCGTGGGCGCTGGGCCGGCTGACCCGGGCCCGGACCGCCGTCCGGGACGAGGCCATGCAGCGCGCCGCGGCCCTGGAACGCGAGCAGGCCGCCAACGCCCGGGCCGCCGTCATGGAGGAACGGGCGCGCATCGCCCGGGAGCTGCACGACATCGTGGCCCACAACGTGAGCCTCATGGTCGTGCAGACCATCGCGGCCGACCGGGTCCAGGACCGGTCGCCCGACAAGGCCCACGAACTGCACGCGGCCGTCGAGCAGACGGGCCGCGACACCGTCACCGAACTGCGCCGGCTGCTGGGCGTGCTGCGCACCGACGAGGAGGCGGCGGGCACGCCCTCGAAGGAGCCGCCCCAGCCGACCGTCGACGCGCTGCCCTCCCTCGTCGACGCCGTACGGGCCACGGGGCTGGACGTCGACTACGAGGTGTCGGGGCACCCGGTCCCGCTGCCCGCGGGATACCACCTGACGGTGTACCGCGTCGTGCAGGAGGCGCTCACCAACACCGTCAAGCACGCCGGAGCGACCCGTACCCGGGTGCGTCTGCTCTGGGAGGAGGCGCCGGGGCGGCTGCACGTCCGCGTCTGTGACGACGGACCGGGCGACGCCGCCAGGGCCGCCGCACCGGCCCCCGTGCCCGCCGACGGTGCCGGGCATGGTCTGCTGGGCATGCGGGAGCGCATCGCCGCGACGGGCGGCACCCTGCACACGGGCCCCCGGCCGGGCGGTGGCTACTGCGTCCACGCCGTCCTCGAGCTGCCCGAGGACGACGGCATCGCGAACAACGGAGGAACGGCTCACCATGCGGCCCATCAGCGTCCTGCTGGCTGACGACCAGCCGATGATCCGGACCGGTTTCCGGTACATCCTGGAGGCGGAACCCGACATCGAGGTCGTGGGTGAGGCCGCCGACGGCCGGGAGGCCGTCGAGGAGACCCGGCGGCTGTCGCCGGACGTCGTCCTCATGGACATCCGCATGCCGCGGATGGACGGGGTCGAGGCGACCCGGTTGATCGCCGAGAGCGGGCTGCCCGGGCGGGTCATCATCCTGACCACGTTCGATCTCGACCAGCACGTGGTCGACGCCCTGCGGGCCGGGGCGAGCAGCTTCCTCGTCAAGGACGGTCCCGCCGATTCCCTGGTCGCGGCCATCCGCACGGTGGCCGCCGGTGAGGCCGTGCTCGCGCCCCGGGTCACCCGGCGCCTGCTGGAGCGTTTCACCGGGATGCCGTCGGAGGCCGCTCCGCCCGTCCCGCCGCGCCTGGACGTGCTCACCGGCCGTGAAGTGGACGTGCTGCGGACCCTGGCGCGCGGACTGTCCAACGCGGAGATCGCCGCCGAACTGGGGATCGGCGAGACGACGGTGAAGACGCACATCGCCCACATCCTCGACAAGTTCCAGCTGCGCGACCGGGTGCAGGCGGTGATCCTCGCCTACGACTCGGGACTGGTCACCCCGCGCCCGGGCCGGCCCGAACCCTCCTGACTCCCGGCACCGGGCAACGCCGGGCCCGGTCTTCGCCTCTCACCCTGTGGGCCGCCGCGCGCCGCGGCGTGCCCCGACTCAAGAGAAAGGGAGGGTGCCTTGTCCACCCTTGCAGTGCTGCTCGTCGTCCTCGTCGGACTGACGACCATGGCGACCGTGGAGAGCCGGGCCCGTCGGCTGGAGCGGCGGATGTCCCGTCTGGAGCACCGGCTCGGCCTCCTCATGGCACACCACGGCGTACCGGACGACGACCCCGAACTGGCCGAGGTGGCGGCCCTGGTGCGTGCCGGGCAGGAGATCCCGGCTGTCAAGAAGTACCGCGAGGTCACCGGCGCCGGTCTGCTGGAGGCCAAGCAGGCGGTGGACCGCCTCCGGGACTGACGGCGGGCGCCGGCCCTGCACATGTGCACCCCGGAGGCTGCCCGCCGTCGTGGCGGGCAGCCCCGGGCCTGTGAGGTGTTCGGCCGGCCGGGTCAGCCGGCCGGGACCGTGTCCTCGAAGGTGGTGCCGGCGGCGCGGTACGCGTTGAGCTTCGCCGTGACCTGGGCCGGGGTCAGGACCTGGTCCTTGACGTGCAGGACGTAGTCGACCTGCTGGTCGTAGGAGCGCGGGGTGGTGCTGGTCTGGCCCGCGAGGTCGATCAGCCACTGGTTGAAGTTGATCGACATCGGGCGCTCGGGCAGGTAGGCCGCGTCGTGGGTGCCGAAGAGCTGCCCGTCGACGTAGTACTTGATGGTGCTGTTGTCGATGGTGAGCACCAGGTCGTGCCAGCCCGCGTGGCTCTGCCGGGACTCGGTGTGCTGGTTGACCGCCTGCCACGGGTCGGGGTTGTAGGTCTCCCAGGACGTCGTGTAGAGGATGTTGGAGGGCTCGCCCCAGCCTCCGTTGGGCAGGTACTCGAAGTCGTACTCGGCGTAGTCGTCGGCCATCGGGGCCTTGAGGTCGTTGATGGTGAAGAAGGTCTGTACGAGGCGGTCGCCGTCCGGGCCGGAGACGGGCGCGTCGGAGAACCGGACGCGGGCCGCGTAGGTGCCGTTCTTGAACTTCATGGCCTTGGTGAGGACTTCGGTGTGCTTGGTCGTCTCGGGCGTGCCGGCGGTGGAGGTCCGCAGGTTCATCACGGAGTTGCCGCCGGAGGCCGCGAAGGTCACGTTCTCGGGGGCCCACGTGGCGCCGGGCACCCCGGGGCCGCCGGAGTTGGACCGCACGCTCCAGCCGTTCGCGGAGATCCTCGGGTCACTGGAGTTGCTGTAGTTGAAGTCGTCGAAGAGGCTCTGTCCGCCGGCCGGGGGGTCCGTGGGCGGGTCGGTGGGCGGATCGGTCGGGTCGTTGCCCTCGGGGGCCGTGCCCCACACCGTGCTGCCGGAGACCTGGGCGGTGACCTTCGGCCAGTCGGCGTACGTGCTGCGGGAGGCGCTGAACGAGTAGTCGTCGCTCTGCGTCAGTGTCTGCCAGTCGGCGCGGTGGAAGCGCAGTTGCATGTCGCCGGTGTCGGCGCCGGGGGCGAGGCTGCCGGCTCCCGTGGTGAAGCCGATGTCGAGGTAGCGGTCGGCGGTGGCCGTGGGACGGGCGAGGGTGCCGAAGGTGCCGGTGATGTGGGCGCAGCCCTTGACCGCCCAGGAGCAGGCGAAGCGGTAGGCGGCACCGGCCGAGTCGGCCTTGAAGTAGTAGCGCACCTTGACGGCGGAGAGCTGGAGCGGGGCGTTTCCGGTGTTCCTGACCTTGAGCCAGGGTTCGGACTGGTCCGCCGTGGCGGAGCCGGCGCTGGTGCGGTACTGGACGGTGACGGATTCGCCCGCGGCACTGGCCGTGCCGGTCAGGGCGGCGAGGCCGGTGGTTCCGGTGGCCATGGCGACGGCGGCGGCTGCGGCGACGCGCCATCTGCGGGGAGCGGTGGGCCGATGCATGCTCGTTCCTTTCCGGGTGGGATCTGCTGGTCCCGCCGCCCGTTGGGGCCGGGCGGCGGGCGGTGCCGTGCTGTGGTGCGGTTCAGGGGTGGCGGCTGACCCGCAGCGCGTCGAGCCGGGCGCTGTGCCCGGCCATGCGGGCACTGAAGTCGTCCCAGGTGCTGGGGCCGCTCCAGGCGCCGTCGGCGAGGGCGCACAGGCGGGGGAACGTCAGATACTCGATGCGGGCCGGTGTCGCGGCGTACTCGGTCCACAGGTGGGCCTGGGTGCCCAGGACCCGGGCGGCTTCCTCCGCGGTCGCCGTCTCGGGTACGGGGTCGTGGCCGTGGACGTCCCGCAGTCCCACGACGCCGCCGGGCTGCCCGGGCGGCTCGTCGGGGCCGGCGCTGCGGGGGTAGTCGAGATAGGTGGCGCGGTGGTGGGAGTTGATGACGTCGTGGCCGCGGCGGGCCGCCGCCAGGACGTGGGCGGGGTCGCGCCAGGCCATCACGGTGAATCCGTCGGGCAGTTCGGTGCCGGTCTCCGCCCAGGCGACCGGACGCCGTCCGTGCCGGGTGAGGAAGGCGCCGACGCGGCCGAGGAACCATCCGTGCAGGGCCGCCGGTCCGCTCAGATGCGCGCTGCGGGCCCGGGCCCTCGCCGCCGGGCTGTCCTCCCACTCGGTGGTGGGGCATTCGTCGCCGCCGATGTGGAGGTGGGGCGAGGGGAAGACGTCCATGACCTCTTCCAGCACGGTCCGGCAGAAGTCGAAGACCTCCTCGTGCACGCCGAGGATGGCGTCGCACACCCCCCACCTCGTCCAGACGTCCAGGGTGCGCTCCGGCCGGTTGCCGAGGTGTGGGTAGGCGGCGACGGCGGCCCGGGCGTGGCCGGGCATCTCGATCTCGGGCAGCACGGTGATGCCGCGTGCCGCCGCGTGGTCGACGAGCCGGACGAGTTCGGCCCGGGTGTAGGCGCCGCCGTGGGGTGTGCCGTCGTAGCGGTCGCCGCTCGGGCCGGTCATGGACTGCCTGCGGTGGCCCCCGATCTCGGTGAGCTTGGGGTAGGCCGCGACGGGCATCCGCCAGCCCTGGTCGTCGGTCAGATGCAGATGGAAGACGTTGATCTTGTGCAGGGCGAGCAGGTCGACGTAGCGCAGCAGGTACGACAGGGGCTGGAAGTGGCGGGCCACGTCGAGCATGGCCCCGCGCCAGGGCCGGCGGGGGACGTCGGTGATGTCGGCACAGGGCAGGGTCCAGGGCACGCCCTGCTGGGGTGCGGCGGCCAGGGCCGGCACGGGCAGCAGCTGGCGGACGGTCTGCACGCCCCGCAGGAGTCCGGTGAGCGAACGGGCGCGCAGAAGCAGGGAGTGCGGTCCGATGGTCAGCCCGTACCCTTCGTCGCCCAGTCCCGTCAGGGCGGGGTCGAGGGCGAGGACGACCGGCCCGTCGGCGGCGGGGCGCAGGGGCAGCCCGGTGGCCGGGGCGAGGAGGGTGCGCAGCAGGTCGGCGGCGGGTTCCGCGCCGCCGGTGACGCGCAGACGGGTGTCGGCGTCGAGAGTGAAGTGGCCGCCTTTGAAACGGGCCTTGGTGGGGCGGGGCATGAGCGGTGTCCGCGGGGGCGAGGTCACGGCTGTCTCCGGAAGGGGTCGCGTCGGGGTGGGGGCGCGGGAGGGCTCAGCCCTTGACGGCACCGGCTGCGAAGCCGGAGGTCACATGGCGTTGCAGGAGGAGGAAGACGGCGAGGGCGGGAAGCGCGAAGAGAGTGGAGGCCGCCATGGTGGCGCCCCAGTCGGTGCCGAAGACGTTCTGGAAGGACGACAGCCAGACCGGCAGGGTGCGGCTGTCCTGCTGCTTGATGATGAGGAAGTTGGCGTAGGCGAACTCGTTCCAGGCGGTGATGTAGCCGAACAGGGAGGTGGCCATCAGACCGGGGGCGAGCAGGGGGAAGGTGATGTGGCGGAAGGCGTGCCGGCGGGTGCAGCCGTCGACCTGGGCCGCTTCTTCCAGTTCGGGCGGGATGGCCGCGATGAAGCCCCGCAGCACCACGATGGTGAACGGCAGCGTCATCATGAAGTAGACGAGCGTCAGGGTGGGCAGCCGGTCCAGCATGCCGGTGTCCCGGGAGATGATGTACACGGGGATGATCAGCGCTTCCCAGGGTGCCATCTGGGCGATGAACACCAGCAGCATGAACTGCCGCCGGCCGCGCCAGCGCATGCGGGCCACGGCGAACGAGGCGCCGAGGGCGACGACCAGGGCGAGCAGGACGGCGGTCAGGGTCACGAGGATGCTGTTGCGCCAGAACAGGGCGAATCCGTCGGCGTCGACGGCGGTACGGAAGTGCTCCAGTGTCCAGGTGCGGGGCAGGAGCCGGGGGGTGTCCGACTGGATGTCCCGGTTGGGTTTGAAGGCGGTGGTGATCATCCAGTAGACGGGGAAGAGGCAGAGGACGATCGTCAGGGCGGCGGCCGTGTTCAGGAGGAGGCGCCGGCGCGACCGAGGGCGCGGTGTTCGCGCGAGGGTCGCAGTACTCACGGGGCTCACAGGGTTTCGCCCTCCTGACGGAACATCTGGCGGAAGTACAGGACGAGCACGGCGGCCATGAGCAGGACCGTGACCATGGACGCCGCGGAGCCGAGGTCGTAGCGCTGGCTCGACAAGGCGGTCTGGACGGCGTAGACGGGCAGGATGGTCGTGGCGTCTCCCGGTCCGCCGTTGGTCATGACCCAGATCTGCACGAACGCCTTGAAGGTCCAGATGACCTCCAGGGAGAGGACCAGCATGAAGATCGGGCGGATCATGGGGAGGGTGACGGCGCGGAAGATGCGGCCGGCCGAGGCACCGTCGAGGCGGGCCGACTCGTACAGCTCCGCGGGGACGGTCGTCAGGGCCGAGTAGAGGGTGATGGCGGCGAACGGCACCGACTGCCAGACGATCAGCAGTACGAGGATGGTGAAGGCGGCCAGGCCGTGGGCGAACCAGGGGTAGCGCTCGAAGGAGCCGAAGCCGAGTTGCCGGAGCGTCCAGTTGACGATGCCGAACTCCGAGTGGAACAGCCACTGGAAGACGGTGGTGGTGGCGATGACGGGCATCGCCCAGGCCAGGACGAGGGCGCTGAGCACGGCCGTGCGCCACAGGCGTCCCAGCCGCTCGACGAGCAGGGCGACCAGGGTCGCGAGCAGCATGATCAGGACGACGTTCGCCGCCATGAAGAGGAAGGTGCGTCGTACGACCTGCCAGAAGCGCTCGTCCGTCAGCAGCGTCTCGTAGTTGCGCAGTCCGACGAACCGCGCGTCGCCCTGGATGAGTTGGCGGAGCTGGAAGTCCTGGAGCGAGATCAGCACGGCGCGGGCCAGCGGGTACAGCAGGAGGTACAGCATGCCCAGGACCGTGGGGGCGGCCAGCAGGTAGGGCCAGAGGCCTGCGCGGCCGCCGCGACGCGCGCCGCCGCGCCCGGGCTCGGCGGCGGGTGGTGAGGGCGGGCGGGGCCGGGCGGGTGGCGCGCTGGAGTCGCGGATGACCGACACGGTGCCGTTCTCCTCGGATGTGTCGTCGCTCGGGGCGGGGGTGGGGGGAGCTTTGTGGCCGGGGGTGCCATGCCGGGCACGTGCCCTGGCGGGGCACGTGCCGTGGCCGGGCGGTGCCGTGGCCGGGCGGTGCCGTGGCGAGTCGGCGGGACGGCGCGCTGTCCGGGCGGCGGGGTCAGGAGTCGTTCATGGCGGTGGTGATCGCCGCCGAGGCCCTGGCCGCCTCCGTCCGTGCGTCGGCGCCGGTGAGGACCGCGGTCATGTAGTCCTTGATGGGGTTCTTCGCCTCGACGGCCGCCCAGCCGGGCGTGTTGGGCGTCGCCCTGCCGACCGCGGCGCCCGCCGCCATGGCCGAGGCGCCGGGGTCGGAGGCGACCGCGTCGGCCAGGGTCGTCTTGTTCGGGACGTAGCTCATGGCGGCGGCGAGTTTGCGCTGCCAGGCGTCACCGGTGAGTTCCTTGACGAAGGTGAAGGCGGCGTCCTGCTTGCCCGAGGCCGCCGGGATGACGAGGTCGGAGCCGCCGATGAACACCGAGCCGGGGCGTTCGGCGGTCTTGCCCGGGATGGGGAAGAAGCCGAGCCTGCCCTTGAGTTCGGGGTTGTTCTCGGTGACCACGCCGGCCCCGCCGGGCGTGGAGATGATCTGCGCGACCTGCCCCTTGGCCATGACCTCCGCCTGCGGGGGCTCCGCCTCGTCGGCGTCCTTGGGGCCCTTGCCGAGGGCCTGGAGCCTCTTGTAGAAGTCCATGCCGCGCAGCGCCTGCGGGGTGTCGAGCGCGCCCTTCCAGGTCGTGCCGGAGCGCGTGGCCAGGTCGCCGCCCTCGTCCCAGACGAACCCGGCCAGGGCGTACCACATCTGTCCCGGCAGATAGATACCCTGTGTGCCGCCGGAGTTCAGCTTCTCGGTGGCGGTGATCCACTGCTCGCGTGTCTTGATGGAAGCGGCGTCGACGCCGGCCTTCTCGAACAGGTCGGTGCGGTAGATCACGACCCGGTTGGCGGCGTAGTACGGGATGCCGTACTGCCTGCCCTCGAACGCTCCGGGCTCGGCCAGGCCCTTGAGCCAGTCCTCGCCGCCGAGTTCGCCGGTTCTGTCGCTGAGGTCCAGCAGGCCGCCGCTCTGCGCGTACTGCGCGACCTGGGTGTTGCCGGTCTCGATGACGTCCGGGGCGTCGTTGCTGGCGAGGGCGGCGGTGACCTTCTCCCCGATGCCGTCCCACTCCTGGACCTGGACCTTCACGTCGATGTCCGGGTGGGCTGCCTCGAAGCCCGCGACGAACTCCTTCTGGAACTGCGCCGAGACGCTGTCGCGCATCAGCCAGACGTCGATGGCCGTCCCGCCGCCGGCGGAGTCACCGGAGGACCCCGAGCCGTCGCCGCAGGCGCTGACGCCGGAGGCGATCACCAGTGCGGACAGTCCTGCGAGCATGCGGAGCTTCACGGTTCACCTCTGGAGGGAAGGCGCCACGGCACCTGACCAGTTGGGCAACTGGACAGGTGACCTCTCGTTGGTCGATGAAAATGGCATAGACCAATAGAGGCGTCAATCCCCCATGCCCCAACGACTTTTGGCCGCGACGCCCTCGGCCCACCGAGCGAAGGCACCCACCCCTCACTTGACCAGTGGACGATGAGTGGTAAACAGTCCACACAACGGGTCGAGCACCAAGGGCGTACGGCGGGGCGGGAGCGGTCGGACATGAACGCGGGCGAGTCGGGGTCGGTACTCAAGCGGGAGCGGGTGCGGGACCACATCCTGGAGCTCATCGAGTCACTGCACCCGGGGGACGCGATCCCCTCCGAACGGTCCCTGTGCGCCACGCTGGAGGTGTCCCGCCCGACCCTGCGGGCGGCCGTCGACGAACTGGTAGCGGCGGGGCTCCTGGTGCGCGAGCACGGGCGGGGCATGTTCGTGGCCCCCGAGAAGATCACCCAGGAACTCGTCTCGGACTCCCAGGGCATGATCCTGCCGCAGGCGTCGGGCACCTGGTCGAGCCGTCTGCTGGAGTTCGCCACCATCACCGCGGGCGCCCGGGTGGGCCGCAAACTGCGCCTGTCCCCCGCCGCGGGCATCGTCTACGCGGCCCGCCTGCGCCTGGTCGACGGCGCCCCGATGGCCATCGAGCACCTGCACATCCCGGCGGAACTGGTACCTCGGCTCACGGCCCGGGAGCTGGAGACGGGCGATCTGTACGAGCACTTGCGCGAGCGGCACGGGGTGCAGGTCAGCGAGGCGACGCAGACGATCGAGCCCACGGTCGTCAGCCAGGCCGAGGCCGGTCTCCTTGGCGTGCCGGAGCTGTCCCCCGCGCTCCTCTTCGAACGCCACACCAGCGACACCCGGGGCCGGCCCGTGGAGTACGTCCACTCGATCTACCGGGGCGACCGTTACCGAATCGTCTCCCGGCTCAGCCTGAACGCGCCGTCCACCTCACCGTCCACGCCCCGGGCGGAGGCCACGCCGGGGTGGCACCCGGTGTGATCGCGCGAGAGTGAACGGGCCGTCAAGGCCCTGAGCTGCAGGGCTTGTTGATGGTGTGAAACCCGGAGGAGCGACCTCCGATGCAGTGGGTTGACGGTGATAGCATTCCGCCGTCTGCGACCTTGATCCACTTTTGCTCAGGGCCCTGAACCCCGAACGCGCTGAACTCCCCCCGTGTGCAGTGCGCTGGACGGGTTGCGGATTCTTGCGAGGCGTACCCCCGACGTCCGCATGTAACGCGCCGGGAAAGGTTTCCATGACTCAAGACGTGCTTCTTTGGTGCCTGGTTGCGATAGCGGTGACAGCCGTCGCCGCCGTCGTGGCACTCGTGCTCCGCAGCAGAGGCGTGACGAGGAGGAAGAAGGAGTCCGAGGCCGAGCTTCAGGCGCGGCTGCAGTACAGCCAGAACGAACTGGGACGCTACCAGGCGGAACTGGCCAGGATCCGCAACGAGCAGGACGTGGTCATCCGCGAAGCGGAGCAGGCCGCCGAGGAGAACATCAAGGCGGTCCTCAAGGGTGCCGCACGTTTTCTGCAGAGCCTCGCGGCCGAGCAGACGACGCTGCTGGACGGGGTCCAGCGCGAGTACGGCGGCCACCCTGTCCTGACCGACCTGATGGACATCACGCACGCCAACGCCCAGATGGCCCGCAAGGCGCAGGGCATCGCCGTCATGTGTGGTGCGCCGCTGGGCCGCCGCAACCAGCCGGCCAGCGTCTACGACGTCGTCCGCAGCGCGCAGAGCCAGATCCGCAACTTCCAGCGCGTGGAGATCATGCAGCCGAGCGGCATCGCGCTGA
>NZ_NOKT01000055.1 GCF_002237655.1 Streptomyces sp. XY006 | reverse complement strand
CGCCGGCGGCGTGCGGCCACCGCCGCCGCCGGGGTCCTGCGGGTGGCCGGCGCGCGGTGGCGCGCCCGGCTGCCGCACGCGGCGCCCGCGCCGCGCTCCGCGCTGCTGGAAGGGAAGGAGAGGGGCCATGGCTGACCGCTCCGCGAAGGCGCGCTGGACCTCACCGCTGCGGCGGCGCCGCGGCCCCGGCTGGGCCGAGCAGGAGCCGACCTGGCGGGCGGCCCGTCCGGCGCTGATCGCCGACGCGCTCAAACGGGCCTCCGCCCGGCCCTCCGGCAACTGGTTCGTGGCCGGCGCCTCCCGGGACGTCCGCCCGGGCGGCCCCTGCGGCCGGACCGTCGGCGGTGTCGAGGTGGTGCTGTGGCGCTCGGAGTCGGGTGAGCTCCGCGGCGGCAGCGGCGTCTGCCCGCACCTCGGCGCTCCGCTGCGGGACAGCCGGGTGGTGTGCGGCACGCTGGTGTGCCACTGGCACGGACTGGCCCTGGACGGCGCCCCGTTCGCCGGCTGGCAGCCGTATCCCGTCCATGACGACGGGGTGCTGGTCTGGGTGCGGCTGGACGCGGTCGGCGGCGAGGAACCGACCGAGCTGCCCGTGATCCCGGAGCGGCCCGCGGCGGGCAGCGGCGTGGACGCGGTGTACTCGGGCGTCGGGCGGTGCGAGCCGCAGGACGTGGTGGCCAACCGGCTCGACCCGTGGCACGGGTCCTGGTTCCACCCGTACTCGTTCGTGGATCTGACGGTGGCCCGGGAGCCACGGGGCGAGGAGGACGACGCCTTCGCCGTCGACGTCTCCTTCCGGGTGGCGGGCCGTCTGGTCGTGCCGGTGCGGGCGGAGTTCACCGCGCCGGAGCCGCGCACGGTCGTCATGCGCATCGTCGACGGCGAGGGCGCCACGTCCGTCGTGGAGACCCACGCCACGCCGCTGACCGCCGAGGGCGACGCACAACCGCGCACGGCCGTGATCGAGGCGGTCGTGGCCACCTCGGACCGCCGCGGCTTCGCCCTGGCCCGGGCCGCCGCGCCGGTGCTGCGCCCGCTGATGCGGCACACGGCCGGACGCCTGTGGCGCGACGACCTCGCGTACGCCGAACGCCGCTGGGCACTGCGCAGCACGGGACGCTTCCCGGGGTGAGGGCCGGAGCGCCGGGCCGGGGCATCGAGGCTCGGGTATGCCGAGTCGGGGCCCAGGTCCGGTGAGCCGAGCCGGGCCTCATGGGCCGGGTTTGCCGAGCCGGGGCATCCGGGCTCGGGCCCCCAGGTGGTTCCCGGCCGAGGTGACCCCGCCGGACGGGCCTGTGCGGGTCGTCCCGGGCCCGTCCGGCGGCCGGGTGTCAGCGCGGGGCCGGGTGTCCCGCGAGGGCGTTGAGTGCTCGCAGTGCCGGGGAACGGCCCGCCCGGGGCACGGTCCACAGCACCTGGCCGCGTACGCCCCACCCGGCGAGCAGGGCGTTGGAGGCCAGGAAGCCGGTGGTGGCGGCGCGTTCCATCAGGGCCACGGGCAGGTCGCAGCGGATTCCGTCACCGGCCAGCGTCAGCCAGGGGTGCGGGGAGCGCACGCTGGGCCTGCTGCCGTACGTGCCGACCCGGAACAGCGGGCAGTCCTCGCGCCACTCGTGCCGGGCGTCGACGACCCGCGCCTGACGGGTCTCCGGGTACACCCGCCGCAGTTGCCCCAGCAGATCGTCCTGCACGGCCTGCCGGCCGGCGCCGTCCGGGACCGCGTACGCGTGCAGTTCCACGACCGATCCCCCGTTCTTCCCGGCCCAGCGGGCGGCCTCGCCCTCGTAGCGCTCCAGGACGCTGATGTTGTCCAGGCCGCCGTAGCCGCTGGTGCCGAGGAAGCCGGGCCGGTCCTCGTGGACCGGGCGGTCGAGCCAGAACCGGGAGACCAGGAACGGCGGGGCCGTACGCAGGGCGGCGATGCCGTCGCGCCAGGGGGCGGTGCCGAGGCCCGGTGAGGCGGCGACGAGCCGTTGCAGCCCGGCCGTGTCGAGGGCGAGCACCACCGCGTCGTACCGGTCGGTTCCGGAGCCGTGGCGCACCTCGGCCCCGCCGGTGCCGGCGGGTTCCACCGCGTCGACGGGGGTGCCGGTGCGCAGGTCCGCGCCGAGGCGCCGCAGGTAGGCGCCGAGCGGGTCCCACAGGGCCTGCGGGAAGGGCTCGCCGGGCACGTCGAAGAGCAGGCCTTCCGACGAGCCCAGGAAGTAGATGTGGAACATCAGCATCAGCTCGGCGGCGGACAGTTCGCGCGGATCGGCGAAGAAGCTGCGCGAGAACACCTCGAAGGCCAGGTGGTGCGCCGCCTCGGGGAAGCGGACCCGTTCGAGGAAGTCCGTCGCGCCGACCCCGTCGAAACGCTCGTACACCTCCGGCACCCGCACGTCCAGCAACGGCAGCGCCGCCCGGGCGTCCATCGCGGCGAGGTCGCGCCAGCCGAAGGTGGGGCTGAGCGCGACGAAGCCGAGGGCGCTCAGGGGCGGGGTGCGCGGGACGCGGGCGAAGCTGTCGGTCAGTCCGCCGCTGTGCCGCAGGGGGTAGTCGGGCAGCGGGGTGAGGCGGTCGAGGCCGGGGTCGGTGCGCCGCAGCAGGCCGCGCAGGTTGTAGTACTGGCGGAAGAAGGCGTGGAAGCCGCGGCTCATGGTCGCCTCGGAGCCGTCGGCCAGCAGGGTGCGGTGACCGGCGAGGCGGCCGCCGAGGGACTCCTCGCGTTCGTAGAGGGTGACGCGGGCGCCGCGTTCGGCCAGTCCGGTGGCCGCGGCGAGACCGGCGATCCCGCCGCCGACGACGGCGACGGAGGGGGCGTCGGCGGGGTCGAACCGGTCCCGGCCGAGCGCGGGCATCAGCACGTCGGCCTTGCGGTCGCGACCACGCCGGGCGGTGCCGTGGCGGGTGGCGCCGTGGCCGTCGGAACCGTGGTGGGCGGTGCCGTGGTGGGCGGTGCTGCGCCGGGCCGTGCCGGGGGTGCGGGGGCTCATCGGGTGCCCTCCACGGCCGGGGCGGATCCGTCGCGGGCGAGGGTGTCTTCCACCGCTGGGGTGGAGCCGTCGCGGGCGAGCGCGCCCTCCACCGCGGCGGCGGTGCCGTTGCGGGCGACGAAGGTGTGGGTGATGCCGGTCTGCCACCCGGCGAGGGGCAGGGCGCGCGCATCCGAGAACCCGGCGCGGGTCAGCCGGGCGGTGAAGGCGGACGCGGTGTCGAAGTCGAGGACGCTGCGGTACAGGTGCCGGTAGAGGGCCCGGTCACCGGTGAGCGTGGCCGCCGGGACGACCACGCCCCCGCAGACGGCCGTCCACAGGGCACGGTGCGCCGGGGAGCCGCCGAGGCTGTACTCGTGGACGGCCAGGCGCCCGCCCGGCCGCAGCAGCGTCCGCACCGAGTGCAGGACCGCGTCCGGGTCGGAGACGTTGCGGAACAGGTAGGCCGCGAAGACCGCGTCGAACGGGCCCACGCCGGCCGTCGTCAGCTCCTCGGCACTCAGGTGCAGGAACCGCACGCTGTCCGGCCACGGCTTGGCCAGCGCCCGCCGCAGCATGCCCGACGAGGCGTCCACCGCGGTGACGCGCGCCCGGGGCGCGGCGCGCAGCAGGGCCCGGGTGGATGCGCCGGTGCCGCAGCCGAGGTCCAGGACGTGCAGCCCGGCCCCGTCCCGGGGCAGCCGCAGCCGGCGGGCCGAGCGCAGCAGGTCGGTGCGGTATCCGGGGTTGAGGGCGGTGAGCCGGTCGTAGGTGCGGGACGCGTGGTCGAAGGCGCGTGCCAGGTCGTGGTCGCGCAGCAGGGTCATCGGTGGCTCTCTCCGGTTCCTGGGGCGGGGTGGGTTCGGCGGGGCAGGAAGGGCAGTTCGACCGCGGTACGGAGCATCGGGCCCACCGGGGTGCGCAGTCCGATGCCCCACTCCTCCCGCAACGAGGTGGCGCCGTCGAGGAAGCGCAGCAGGCGGTGCGTCGGTGTCCGGCGGAACAGATCGGTGAAGAACGCCGGGCCGTCGACGCGCCCGGTGTCCAGGGCCCGCAGCAGCACCGCGTCCATGGCGAGCGCCCGCCGTCCGTGCGGGGGCGGCACGGTGCCGCGGCCGTCGCGCAGGGCGGCGGCGATGGCCCGGCTGTGCCGCTGGGCGGCGGCGAAGGTGTAGCCGGTGGCGGGGCGGGTCGCGCCGCCCGCGGTCCCGATCCGGAAGACGGACCTGCCGGTCCGCCGCGGGAAGCGCGCGTCGGTCATCGGAATGACGCCCTGTTCCGCCGCCTCCACGACGAACGCGCCCAGGCCCAGCACCTCGCGGGCGTAGTGCCCGAGCGCGGCCTCGTACGCCCCGGTGGTCAGCGGGGTACGGGAGAACTCGGTGTACTCCACGAGCGCCCGGTCCGGCGCCAGCGGGAGGACATAGCCGAAGGCCAGACCGTGCCGGGGCTGGGGCACGCGGAAGTCCATGAGGTCGGCGACGGAGGTCTCGAACCGGTCGGCGGCCGTACGGACGAACCAGCCGCGGAAGTGCTGCAGCAGGTGCGTCCTGGCGGGCGGCGGCGCGGGCAGGGGCCGCGAGTCGAAGACATGCCGGGCGCGCAGGGTCAGGGCCCGGCCGTCGGGGTCCGTGCACCGCACCTCGGCGCCTCGGGGCCCCTCGCGCACGGTGTCCGCCGCGGCCCGCAGCAGACGCCCGCCGGGCGCCTCGGCCAGCCGCGCGTGCACCAGCCGTTCGAACGCCGTGGACCGCACCATGCGGTAGCGCGCCGGGGCCGGGTCGAGGGTGAGCGCCTCGCCGTCGGGGGCGTGCACGCGCAGCAGGGGCCAGGTCGCGGTGACGGCCTCGTCGAAGTCGCCGGGGCCCTCGTCCCAGTAACACCAGGTGCGCTCGGGCGGCCGCAGGGGGCCGTCCGGGGGCTCGACCACGGTCACGGTGGCGGTACCGGTCTCGATCAGCCGATGCGCGAGACCGAGCCCGGCGGCACCGCCCCCGAGAACGACCACGTCCGAGGTGAGGCCGTCGTGCGGGGTGAGGCCGTCGTCCGAGGTGACGTCCCTGGGCGGGGTGATGTTCGCGCGCGGGGTGACGTCCCGGTGCGGGGTGACGTCCCCGTCCGAGGTGATGTCCCTGGGCGGGGTGACGTCCCCGTCCGAAGTCGCATCGGCGGCGCGGCTCACCGGGCTCCTCGCTCCGCGCAGGCCGCGGCCCGTGCGCCGATCACGTCCACTCTCCGCTCCCGCCCATGGGTCGACGACACCGCTCCGCTCCGCTCTCTGCTCCTCCACCGCTTCGGGCCCTGGGGCGGGTCCGGATGCAGCAGCACGCTCGGCGCTCCGCGCTACCGCGACACGACCGACTCCACCACCGCGACCGCCTCGGCCAGCCCCGTCGGACGCGGCAGGCCCGGCACCGCGCGGCCGCCGGCCCAGCCCGGCCCGATCGTCAGGACGACCGGCTTGCGTCGGGCACCGCGTACCCCCCATTCCATCGCGGCCACGTGCTGAGCCAGCGGACGACTGGCCGTGCCGCGGGACTGCGCCCACAGCGCCACCGCGACCGGTCCGGTCCTGCGCACGGCCGTGACGAGCGACTCGACGGGCAGGGCACCGCCGAACATCCGCACGGGCAGGCCCCGCTCGGCGAGCGCGGCGGCCAGCACCTCCAGCGGAAGCGTGTGGTTCTCCCCCGGGACGCACGCGAGCACCGTGAGGGCGCCCGGGCGGTCGGCGGCCGACACGGGGGTGCTGCGCCGCAGGGCACCGGAGACGTGCCAGGACAGGAAGTGCTCGACCTCGACGTACTTCTCGCCGGAGCTCTCCCACTTGCGTCCGACCGCCTGGAGCGTCGGCATGATCACTTCCGTCCAGGCGGTGACCAGCCCGTGCTCGTCGATGGCGGACTGCAGCAGTTCGTCCAGGGCGGCGGCGTCGAGGCGCAGGGCGGCACGGGCGATGCCCTTGCACTCCTGGCGTACGTCGCCCAGCCGCAGCCCGCTGCCGGCGCGACTGCGGGCACGGGCGCGGGTGACGGCGGAGGGGGAGCCGGAACCGGAGGTCGAGGCGACAGTGGAGCGGCGCGGTGCCGCATCACCACCAGGACCGGCCGGTTCCGGGCCCGGCGCAATCCCGGTGAGGCGACCGGCCGGGTCGGCCTCGGACTCGGCTTCGGCAGCGTCTCGCGCCGGATACGCCTCCGGCCCGGCTCCGGCGGACCCCCCGGACTCGTCCGCTTCCGGTGAGACCCGATCGGAGGAGCCAGCCGGCGAGGATCCGCCGACACGTCCGCCCGCCGGGGCGGATCCCCCGTCCGGCGGGGCCTCCTCCCGCACCATCCTCGCCGCCTCGGCAGGCGGTATCCCGGTCGCCGTCAGGGCGCACATCCGCTCCAGGCGTGCCAAGTCCCCGGCGGTCCAGCGCCGGTGCCGGCCGCCGGTGTGCGCGTCGGGCCCGAGGCCGTAGCGCCGGTCCCACGTACGGACCGTCGTGGGCGCGACACCCAGCCGTCGGGCCACCTCACCGGTGGTGAGACCGGCCCCGGCCGCACCACCGCCGACGGCCCCACCACCGCCGCCCGCGCCACCCACGGCCCCGCCACCCACAACCGCCGGTCCCCCGGCCGGCCCGCGACCAGCCGACGCACCACCGCCCGCCGACCCGCCACCACCAGCCGACGCACCACCGCCCGCCAGCCCCCTACCGCCAGCCGGCCCACTGCCGCCCACCGACGCACCGCCGCCCCTCGGCGCGCCCTCGTCGTCTCGTCCCTGTCCAGCTCCAGCCATACCTCCACTGTACGACGCACAAACGACGCATGTTGTCGTGCGTCGTTTGTGCGCCGAACACTGGCGTCGAGCGCAGGGTCGCCGCTTCGCACAGCGACCGGTGCGGTTCGGCAGACGGTCTCCCGTCCCGCACGACGCCCGGCAGGAGGAACCAGGCCATGATCACCAACACGCGACGCACGAACCTCGCCCCGCCCGTGGAGGAGACGCGGTACGAGGAGGAGCTGGCCCGTGGCCTCCTGGCCGCCGACGAGGAGGCCTTCGCCGCGATCTACCGCCGCTGGGGCTCACTCGTCCACACCATGGCGACCCGGCTGCTCGGCGACAGCCACGAGGCGGAGGACGTCACCCAGCAGGTCTTCATCGGCGCCTGGCGCGGCCGGGCCGGCTTCCGCCCGGAACGGGGACCGCTCGGCGCCTGGCTGGTCGGCATCACCCGCCGCAAGATCGTCGACGCGCTGGCGGCCCGGACGAGGCGCCTCACGCTCATCGACTCGGCCGCCCAGGAGGCCGACCCCGACCCGGGGCACGCCGACTCGGCACCGGACCGCGTCCTGGACCGGGTGCTGCTCGTCGACGCCCTGTCCCGGCTGCCGCGCCCGCAGCGCGAGGTGCTCTGCATGGCCTTCTACGAGGACCTGACGCAGGCGCAGATCGCGGCCCGCACCGGTCTGCCCCTGGGCACGGTCAAGAGCCACGCCCGCCGCGGCCTGCATCGCCTGCGCATGGTGATCGAGCAGTCCGCGGCGCCCGGCGGCCCGGGCGCGTGAGAACGGCGCACGAGCCCGCCCGGCCGCGCATCCAAGGCGGCCACCACCCCCGAAACGGGACCGAGACTCCGCACCGTACGGAGACTCCTTCTGAAGGGATGATCCCCATGAACTCCCGATTCCCCCTCGCCCTCGCAGCCTCCGCCGGCGCCTGCGCCCTGGCCCTCGGGGCGGCCGCCCCGGCCCTGGCCGACCAGCAGCAGAAGGCCATGGTGTCCGTGTTCCACGGCATCCCCGGACTGACCGTGGACGTGTACGCCAACGGCGACGAGCTGCTCAGCGACTTCAAGCCCGGCACGGTGACGGACCCGCAGTCCCTCGACGCCGGCACCTACGACATCAAGATCTTCGAAGCGGGCAAGGGCCCGGAGGGCACTCCGGCCCTGGAGAAGAAGGTCGAGGTGCCCGAGGGCGGGAACGCCACGGTCGCCGCGCACCTGACCGCCGACGGCAAGCCCCAGCTGACGGCCTTCACCAACGACGTCTCCGAGGTCGGCGCGGGCAAGGCCCGTCTGACGGTCCGCCATGTCGCGGCCGCCCCCGCGGTGGACGTCCGGGCCGGCGGACAGCCCGTCTTCACCGACCTGACCAACCCCAAGGAGGACACCGCCGAGGTCGACGCGGGCACCGTCAACGCCGATGTGGTGCTGGCCGGCACGGACACCGTGGCCATCGGACCGGCCGACCTGTCCCTGAAGGAGGGCACCAGCAACGTCGTCTACGCCTGGGGCAGCGCCGACGACAAGAACCTGGCGCTGGCGACCCAGTCGTTCAGCGGCATGGCCTCGGCCCCCAAGGCCGTCCACGCGGGTGGCAACGGCGCCGCCGTCACCCCGAACTCCTCCGACACCTGGCCCGCCTGGGCCGCCGCGGCCGGAGTGGTCACGGTGACGGGCGTCCTGACGGCCCGCCGCCTCGCCGGCCGGCGTGGGTGACCGCAGGCGACGGCGCCCGGGGCGGATCATGGCGGCTGCCGCACTGGCAGCCGCCATCGGCCTCACGGGCCCGCCGCCCGAACAGCCCGCAGCGCCCCAGGACTTCGCGACGGCCTCGGCGGACCACCCGGCCCCCACGGCCGCCGCACGGCAACGGCCCGCGGAAGAACAGCGGAAGCCTCCGGCCACCGCGACGGAGGAACGCCCGCCACGACGCATCCTGATCGACGACGTGGACCTGGACGCCCGCGTCACCCCGGTGGGCGTCACCGAGCAGGGCGACATGACCATCCCCGGCGACCCGGCCACGGCCGGCTGGTACCGCTACGGCCCGGCTCCGGGCAGCGCGGAAGGCTCGGCCGTGCTCGTCGGCCACGTCGACACGGACTCCGGCGACCTGGGGGAATTCGCCGCCCTGTACGACGTGCGGAGAGGCCAGCAGGTCGAGGTGCGCCGAGCGGGCGCGGACCCCGTGCGCTACCGGATCGTCTCCCGCACCACGGTCCCCAAGGACGACCTGCCCTCCTCGGCCTTCCGCCGCTCGGGCCCGCCCGTCCTCACCCTCATCACCTGCGCGCCCCCGTACGTCCCCGAGCGCGGCGGCTACCTCTCCAACCTCGTCGTCACGGCGGAGCCCATCGATCCCGGGAGGCCGCAGTGACCCACGTGGACCCGTCACACCTGGTGGAACTGGCCCTGGGCAACGCCACCCGCACCGCCGCGGACACCGAGGCGCTCCACCACATCGCCCACTGCACCCGCTGCCGCGACGACCTCCACACGATGACCCGCGTGGTCGAGGCGGCCCGCACGGCGGAACTGATCGACCTCCCGACCGCACCCCCGGAACGCGTCTGGCACCGCATCACCCGGGACCTGTCCGCAGAACCGACGGCACCCCAACGCCCCCGGCACACCCCGGACCGCCGAAAGCGCACCCTCCTCGCCCTACTGGCCCTCGCGACAGCCGCCGCCCTCGCCGCCGCGCGCTGCTCCCGGTGCAGGCGCGCACAGCAGCAGGCAGCGCCCCACCGGCTCGGAGGCCCCGGCTGCTCATAGCCCCCGGCACGCCGCAAGGAACCGCCTTGCCCCTGCCAGCAGTTCGACTTCCGTCACATCACCCGGATCCCGCGCTGCCGCATCCGCCACGAAGTCCTCGACGACGTAGAACAACTCGTTGAGGACGGCGAACTCCCGGTCGGAGATGCCCCTCAGACCACGGAACTCGGCCCAGAACCCCGCCTCGAACCCCACCGCGTCGATCCGCCCGGAGACGAACAACTCGGCCATGGCCACGTAGGGCGCGAGTCCACTCGCATCGGCCGGAGGCACCATGGCGGTCAGATACCCGCCAGTTCCCGCGGGGAAGCCATCGCCGGGTTCCGTGCCAGTGCCGAGTGATGATGTTCGAGGTATTCACACCAGCGGTAACGAATGACCGGTCCTCAGATACGTACTCGTCGAACGAGCAGGTCGGATGAGACGTCGACACACCACGCATCGAGGTGAACTACACCCGGTGGCCCACGAGTTGCAGCCTGATGACGTAGGAGTTCTCGGTGAAATCGAAAGGGCGAACGGCCGAAAGGAACGCGTGACCGTCCACGGTGAAGTCGCCCGGGTGCTCGAAGAATTCGTAACGCAAGCCTGTCGCGCTGGGGGTCGCCAGGTCGATTCGGCCGGCCTCCCCCGCCTTCTCATGACCGGCCCCGACATCCCTGCGACTGCCGGGCGTGAAACTGATCCTTAGGGGCATTTGTCAGCACTTCTTTGCGAGGTCCGTTTCTGTCGGGCCTCCTGCGGATACGAGGGGACCCGTAGCGCCTGGAGAACTGCTGGCGCTACGGGCCCTCATGGGAGTTGTGCCTACAAGTCCGCGACCGAGAGGTACGGGTAGACCTGGATCCAGGTCACGCGGCGGCCCGGCGTACCGGTGTGGTGCACGTCGAAACCGGAGGCCTCGGCCGAGGCCCGGATCGACAGCCGTGACGTGTCCGGGAACGTCAACTCGGCGACCGTGCGGTCCCCGTGCGTCCACGTGCACGCCAGACGGCGTGCCGGGGCGTCCCATTTCAGGGCGACGGCATGACCGTCGCTTCCTTCAATGAAGACCCGGCCGCGCTCACGCGAGTCGTGCGGGTCATCCCCGCCGTCCGCCGCCGTCGGCTCCACGCCGAAGTTCGACATGAAGTCGTCCGTCGCCGGCAGTTCGAGGGGACCGTGGTTCTCACGCCACCGGTCCTCGAACACGGCCAGCGCGCCGGGCTCTCGCTCCAGCAGCGCGTCATAGTGCTCGCTGTCTTCGACAAGTTCCCGGTAGCCGGCCAAGAACTGCAGGATGCCCTCGTCCGGCAGAGACGCGTCGACCCGCCACCCCGCGTGCAGTTCCGGGTCGTCGACTTCGAAATCGGACAGCTCGGTCCAGACCGGAAGCCGGTGGTCATCCCTTACGAGGGCCATGAGCCGACCCTCGTAGCGCGAGACGCCCAGGACGCCGTAGCTGCGGTCCGCGGTGAACGAGGAGTCGTCGTCCGCGTACTTTGTGCGACGAATGATCATGGTGTCTCACTTGAACTTGTAGTCGTCGACTTCACTGGTCCGGGGATTGTAGACGTAGTGGATCTCGATGCCGTCGATGTTCTGGGTCATCTTCTGCCAGCCCTCGTCGCCAGGCCAGCGCTGGTCGGTCATTCCCTTCTTCAGCGGCACGACCCGTGCTTTGGGGCCAGCGGGGTCGGACATCACTTGCTTCATCGCGATCTGCTCCTTGAGGTTGCGCGCCTCGGTGCGGCCCGTGTTGCCCCGGCCCAGGGGCTTGGGAGCGTCTGGGTTCACCCCGACGCCCTCGGGCTTCTTCTTGGCGGCCTCCGCGGCATCCGCGACCCGCTCCAGGTCCTTGAGCTGGTCGGGCAGCTTCATCGCGTCGCCGATGATCGGCAGAAAGCCGGCCATGCCCAGGAGCGTGCCGGTGTTGTCGCCCTCCTCGGCTGAGCGCTTCACGTCGTACGCATCACAGCCGGTACCCACGACCGGAATCCAGCCGCAGCCGATGAGCAGCAACTCCTTGAGGACCTCGGAGTTGCCCTGCTCGTCCATCATGCCGGGGCAGACCGGGTAGCCCGCGCCGGTGCCGCCGCAACTGTTGCCGGTGTTGGTGTTGCTGTCGGTCATGGGCGGTGCGCCACCGCTCGTGGTGCACTGGTTCATGCCCATCGCGTAGTAGCACGTCGTCGTGCCGGTGCTGGCATACGTGGCCGTGCCGGCCCCGCCGCCACCGCCACCGCCACCGCCGCCACCGCCGCCGCCACCGCCGCCGAGAACGGCGCCCACGACGCCCAGCACGGCTCCGACCACGCCGCCGATCACGGCGCCGATGATGCCCAGCAGATCGCCCAGGCCACCGCCGCCCTTCTTGAGGCCGGTCGGGTCGCTGAACGTGACGGGGCTGTTGTCCGCGTAGGCGTAGCCGTTCAGGGACTGGTGTTGATCCAGGGAGAGCACCGGGTCGACGCTGACGAACTGGCCGATCCCCGGGTCGTACTCCCGCGCTCCGACGTGGGTGAGGCCTGTGGCCGCGTCGGCCGGCTTGCCCAGGAAGCCCTTGTCGTCCGGCCATGTGGTGGCCTTGGGACCGCGCGTGGCGCCGAACGGCGACATGTAGCGCTTGACGACGGCGAAGGTCGTGGCGTCCATGGCGAGCGAGGACGTGCCGTGGTGGTCGGCGGCCAGGAAGCTGAGTTTGCTTCCCGAGGTGCCGCTCACAGCGGTCCGGCAGGCGATGTTCTGTCCGTTGGCGGCGTAGTAGCGCGTACCGGAGAGGGTCTTGGCCGTCCCCTTGACCGTCAGGCGGACCTCGGTGGCACCGAGGTACAGGACCGTGTCGCCGTCTCCCTTCGCACGCCGGATGAGGAGCTCACCGTCGGCGTCGTAGAGATAGGTGGTCTCGGCCGGCCCCTCGGTCGTCCTGACCAGCTTGCCCTCGGCGTTCCAGTCGAGGGACTGCTGGGCGGCCGGCCCGGGTCGCTTGGTGGTGTTTCCGGTCTTGTCGTACTCGTAGTTCTGAGTGGTGCCCCCGGTCGTCGTCTTGGTGAGGGGGTGCGGCTGGTTGGTGGGCGTGTTGCCGTAGGAGTAGTCGGTCGTCGTGTCGCCCGAGGCCGTGTGCTTGGTCTCGGTCTTGCGCTGACCGGCCTCGTTGTAGGTGTACGACGTCCAGTACGGTGCCGCACCGTCGATGTTCGCCTGGGTGCGCCCGGCAGCCGCGCAGTCGGGTGTCTTCGGCGTCCAGGCCTCGGTCAGACGGCTGTGGCCGTCATAGGCGAAGCACTGGTAGTCGGGCTTGGTGGTGCCGCCCTGGGTGGTGCCGTCGAAGATCGACGTGACGTTGCCCGCGTCGTCCTGCTTGAACTTCAGCTCCTGCGGCATGTAGCCGTGCACGTCGTCGGTGACGTAGGAGCGCACGAGGCGCCGGGTTCCGTCCTCGTAGTCGTAGTTGAGGTACGCCTTCTTCGCGGTGCTCGTGCCGTCCGTGCCGAGGGTGAGCTGGCGCAGATCGCCCTGCGGCGAGAACGCGGCGCCCTGGAGGTATCCGCTCGTGCCTTTGGACGTGAGCTGCTGGCCGGTCGCGTTGTAGGTGTAGGAGACGGTCTCGGCGGGCAGGCCGCCCACCGCGGGCTGTGTGGCCTGCGAGACCGTGCCGTCGAGGCGGTAGCCGGTGGAGAAGGAGAGCGTCTGGGGGATACCGGCCTTCACCAGCTCGTCGTCGGCCGGAAGTGACAACTGGCTGCTCTCGACCTGGTATTCAGCCGAGTACTTGGTGATCTTCGCCATGTATGCCTTGCCGGTGGCACCCCCGTCGTAGCGGGTCGCCGTGTCCTGGTGCCCCTTGGCCAGGGTGTCGAAGGTCCACGCCGCCAGCTTGTTGGCATCGGTCTTGCTGGTCTTCCACAGGCCGGTCTTACGGCCCAGATCGTCGTACTCGGTGAGGAGGATGCGCCCCTCCGAGTCCGTGGACTTGATCTGCCGGTCCAGCGCGTCGAACTGCGGCTCGGTGGTGCCGGTGTCCGGGTCCGTCATCTTGCGGAGACGGCCGAACAGGTCGTACTCGTACGACCACGTGGACTTGTCCGGTCCGGTGATGGTCTTCCGCTCACCGCCCGGGGTGTAGGTGTAGCCCGTGGTGGTGTACGCGCCCTCAGGCTTGGGGCTGCCGTACTCACGACGCTCGGTGGTCTGCCCGAGGGCGTTGGTCACCACCGCCGTGGCCTGGCCACCGGTGGGCGCGGTGCTGGTCACCGTGTCGCCGGTGTAGGTGTTCTCGACCGTCCAACGCGTGACGTTGTGGGTCTTCATCACCTCCTTGGCGACCCGGCCGGCACCGTCGTACGTGGTGTCGGTCTGCCTGGGTGCCTGTCCACCGTCGATCTGCACCGCCGTACCGGAGGGTGCGGCCTGCTCGTCCCAGATGTCGGACTGCCGGGAAACCGCCAGACCCCGCGAGTCGTACAGCGTCTGACTGATCAGCCGCCCACCGACCGGGCTGGGGGACTGCACCTGGCGCGTACGCAACAGCGAGTCGAAGATCTCGTACGTGGTGTTGTAGCCGGAGCCGTCACCCTTGAGCGTGCTGGTCGCCACCCACGGCATCGCCGAGTTCGTGACCTTGTACGCGTAGGTGTGGTTCGGTGTCTTGCCCAGCGCTCTGGAACGGTTCGGCAGCCAGACCTTGGTCAGTCGGCCCAGGCTGTCCATGTCTGACTCGGTGATTTTCCCGTTGGGGTCCGTGACCTTCACGGCCGAGCCGGTTCCGATGTCCACCTTGGTGGTGGTCTTGAACTTCTTGGCGTCCTCGGTCGAGGTAGCGGTGAGCGGCCCGCCCGCGGCGGGCGTGTAGGTCGCGCTGGTCGCCGCCAGGTTGTTGGTGTCCTTCACGACCAGGGCGCGGCCCAGCGCGTCGAACGTCGTGCTGGTGACCTTCTGCCAGGCCGGGGTGGCCGCGGAGTACGACTTCGCGCGGCCCGTCCAGGACGCGTCGCCCCGGACCGGCTTCTGCGAGGCGCTCCAGCCGGTGGCGGCGGGGTCGTCGTAGACGATCGCGGTGTCCTCGATGACGTCACCGGGACGCGTGCTGTCCGCGGGCAGGTCGAGCGACGAGTCCGTCACCGAGCAGGGCTTCGCGACCTTGCGAGTGCGCGAGACGAGGGAGTTGATGCCCGTGTCGGCGTTGCGCGCGTACCAGGTGCGGGTGCACGTCTCGTCGCCGCTGACCGCGTCGTCGCCCCTGTCCTCGACCGTCTCGGGCATGCCGTGGCCGTCGTACGAGGTGACGGTGGTGCGCACTCGGTCCCGCGCGGTGCCGCCGGACGTCACACGGGTGCGCTCGTGCGTGGCGGCCGTGCGCACGTAGTACGCCTCGGTGTCGGCGTACGACTTGTGCTGCGTCGCGGTGCGCTCGGACCACGGGTCGGCCACCGAGCCGGAGACCTCCGCGGTGCCGTCGTAGGTGACGGTCTCGCGCACGAAGCCCGCGTACTGCTCGGAGTCGGTGATCTCGCCGGCCTTGATGCCGGTCACCTTGGCGGTCCTGCGCTTGTCCGGATCAGGCGTCTTGCCGTCCGCTCCGAGAACGCGGTCGCCGTTCATGCCGCGCAGGTAGACGGTGACCGTCCTGGACTGGGTGCCCTCGCTCGCGCCGGTGAGATGCGTGACCTTCTCGAAGCCACGCCACAGCGACCAGGTGCGCTTCTTGGCGGGCGTCATCGGGTCGTCGTCGTAGTGCCAGGCGCCGCCTCCGGAGTACTGGTAGCTGTGCTGGACGGCCTCGGAGCCGCCGAAGGGGTCCGTCGTCGAGACCGCGCTGACCGGGTACTTCTGGAACCAGTCGAGGATCGGCTCCTGCTCGCCGTTGGGTGACCACTTGACCGGATAGCAGCGCTTGGTGTTCTCGTCGACCTCGGGCATGGTCTGGCCGTAGACGCAGTCGGCCTCCATGTAGGACACGATCGTCTGGGCGCCGGCCTCGGAGGTGATGGTCTTCAGACGGGGCTTCTCGAAGGACAGGATGTCGTCGGAGGGGCCGTCGACCCGGTTGGGCCTGAACTCGTGGGTGAACTTAACCGGGTCCATGGCGAGGTCGGTGCCCCGCTTGCCCGTGTGCGTGATCGAGTCGAGCCACAGCGACTGGTCGGTGGAGTCACCGGTGTCGCCCGGGTCCAGGTAGAGCTGCTTGAACGACCAGCCGTCGATCGCCGCGTACCCGGGTGTCGTGGCAGCCGCGTCCCATGCGTAGGTGGTGACGCCGGTCATCCGCTTGCGCGTGAAGAACGAGGGACCCACGTTCCCGGTGCACTTGTCGCCCTCCTTGCAGATGGCGTCATAGGGCACGTCGGGCCAGTTGTCCCGCTTGTCCTCGGTGAGCGCGTCACAGCCGGTACCGCTCGCGAGGCAGCGCTCCGAGTAGGAGAAGACCACCTTGTTCGAAGCCGCCGGAGTGGCCGAGAACAGGGCACCCTTGCGCTGGCCGTAGCGGATCTCCTCCAGATAGCCGCCGCGGGTGTACGCGGTGCCGGTGGTGTCGTCACCGAGCTTGTCGTAGTGGTTGACCTCGTCCTCGTACCAGTACGTGGAGGAGTTGCCGTGGGTGTCCTCGACCAGGTCGAGGTTCCAGCGCCAGGCCTGCTTCTTGTCCCGGCCCGAGAAGCTGGAACCGTCGGAGTGGCCCGGCTCGCCCTCGTCGTCGCCGAACACCGGCACGGTCCACACCGACTTGGTGCGGTCGTCCGTACCCGCGCCCGGCAGCTTGTTCAGGCCGAAGGTGTAGACGGTGCCCTCACCGGTGGTGACGGTCCAGTACTCGCCGTTGTCGTCACCGTTGTCGGCGCCGGTGCGCCGCTCGACGGTGGAGGCGTCGTCGCTCTTCAGCCGCCATGTGCCGCTGGTGTCGTCCTTGACCAGCTCGGTGGCCTTGCCGTTGAGCACGATCGAGGCGTTTTCGTACTTCCAGCACAGGTCGTACTTGTCGTCCTGGCCGTCGTCGTCACACGAGCCGTACTGCCGCTCGATGTACGACGAGGTGATGTCGAAGCCCTCGCCGAGCGCCGTGCCCTGGTTGTTCGTCGAGGCCGTGCGGCCGTCCACGCTTCCCGAGTCGTAGGAGATCTCCAGCTCCGGCTGCGGTCCGGCCGCGGCCGGCGGGGTGCGCAGCGGGTAGGACCAGGTGAACGTGCCGGACGATCCGCCCGCTTCCCAGGTCGAGGACGCGGCGAGCGGAGTCGCCTTCAGATCACCGGCACCGGACTGGGACCCGGCCGCGAGCGCGAGGACCATCATCGGACCGGTGCTCGCGGAGCGGGCGGCGGGCGCGAAGGCCAACGGTGCGCTCAGTTCGTCGGCGCCCCGCTTGTTCGTGCTCTCGAGCGGGAACCGGGCACGGCACTTGGCTGCCGACGGGTCGCTCAGTGCACAGTCGGGCAGTCGCTGCAGCTGCAGCCGGCCGGCCCAGTCGGCCCCGTAGGCCGAGGCGAACGCGGAGTAGTCGACGCCGAGTTCGGCCCGCCCGCCGGTCTTCGGACCGGTGAGGGTCAGGACGACGCCCTTGACGCCCAAGGCCTTTGCCGCCTTCTGGTCCAGGACGTTCACCCGGACCGAGCCTGTCGCCCCCTTCTTGCCCGCGGCCGGCTCCAGCGTCAACGGCAGGGAACCCGGCTCCGCCTTGGCCGCACCCTTGTCGGGCAGGGTCAGCTGTGCGGTGCCCTTGCCGGGCCAGGTCACCGACCGGTTCTGGTCGGTGCGCGCACGCCGGGCGGCGGCCGCGTCGGCGGCCTCGCCCTCGGTCACCGCACGGGCGGCCGCGCGGTTGGCCTTCGCCGTCAGCGGCGACACGTCGGCCGAGCGCGCGTCCTTCAGCGTCGGACGACCCAGCGGATCGTCCCCGCCTGCCGCGAACGCGACGGGTGACAGCAGGCCCGGCAGCATGGCCAGGCCCATGCCCAGCGCGAGGCCGGGCATCCAGCGGACGGTTCCGGCCGCTGCCGGCCGGCTGCTTCTCGGCAGCCGGTACTTCCCCAGGGGGTTCATGTGGGTGTTCTTTCTGCGCCCGGCGCGAAGGCGGGCGCGCTGCGCCCCCGCTCGGCGGGGGTCGGGGTGATGTGTGGGGGGGGCTCCGCCGGGTCCGGGCGATACCTCCCGGACCCGGCGCGCTGGAAGCGTCAGAGCGTGCTCGCTCCGAGGACCTGCGAGCCGATCTGGTCGGCGCTCATCGCGCCTGTCCAGACGCGCACTTCTTCCAGGGAGCCGGGCAGGTGGTGCCCGGTGCTGCCGCCCTTGCTGCCGCGGCCCGCAGTGATCGCGCCGGCACCCTGCTGAGGTGCGGTGAACCCTGCGTCACCCTCGGTGGGTTGGTCGAACTCACCCACATACAGGTGCAGCTTGCCGTACTTGGACTCGGTGGACCCGCCGTCGGGATCGGTCCACTCCCAGGCCTCCTGAGCGTCGAAGACGCCGGTGACCTGCACCCAGGTGTCGACCTCGGCGATGTCACCCCCGGGCACCTCGGCGCTCTGGGTGATCTTGCCGTCGGCGCCGAGCGCGGTGCGGGTGAACTTCCACTGGTAGACGTCGTCTGCGGGCTTGACGACCCACAGCGCCCAGGAGGACTCTCCGGCGCTCGCCTGCTGACCGGCCACCTGGGCCTGGTAGCCGACGGGCTTGGCCCCGAGCTTCGCGGAGTCGAGCCGCACGCGTGCGGTGGCGGTGAAGGAGCCGGATTCATCGGCGACCGGGCCGGTCGCCGAGGCGTAGCCTGCCGTGCCGTCCAGGACCAGGGCGTCGTTCTCCGTGTCGAGGACGGCACCGGAGGCCGACAGCTTCATCGGACCGGCCGGATACGAGGTCAGCTCCTTGATCTCGGTGCCCGTGGAGGCCGCGGCGTCCCAGTGCGCCACCAGTTCGTGCAAGGGGACGCCGTTCTCCGTCAGCTGTGCCTGCTCGGTGACTTCGTCCGCGGTCAGCGCCCGCTGCCACACGGACACCTCGTCGAGACGGCCGCGGAAGTGCTCCCCGTAGGTGCCGCCCACGAGTGAGCGGCCGAACTGCATGCCTCCGGTGGAGACCCACGGCGTGTACGCGGTCGACAGCGAGGTGAGCACGACCGGCTTGCCCTGCGGGCGGCCGTTGACGAACAGCTGGATGGTGTCGTTGGTCTTGTCCGTGTCCCCCTGGGTGTCGAAGACACCGGCCAGGTGCGTCCACACCTTCACCGGCGGCTCACCGGTGTCGGAGAGCGAGCGCAGATAGGTCTGGCCGTCTTTCACGTCGGCCGCGGTCCGGTTGAACACCCACTTCTTGTACGAGGCCGAGTAGTACAGGGTGAACGCAGAGGCGTTGGTTCCCGGCGCCGCGAGCACCACGTGGTTCTGCGAGGCGTCCGTGAGATAGGCCCACGCCGAGAGCGTGAAGGAGTCCTTGGTGTTCACGGCCGGGGTGGCCGTGGCCGCGTACGCCTTCTGGTTCTCGGGAACCGAGCTGTCCATCCAGAGGGAATAGTCCGCGTCACCGCGACGGGCCAGCCCCGACCAGCCCGCACCGGCGGTGTGGAGCGTGGCGTCGTGCCGCGTGCCCTCGGTGGCGGTGTCCTTGGCGACCGTCACACCGGAGTCCGGAGCGCCGTCGTCGAAGTGCCAGGTACCGGAAGGACCGGAGGCGGGGGCGACCTTGAAGGTGAACTCGGCGGGGGCGCCCCACCGGCTGCGTACGTCCTTGGCCTCCACCGACAGCACCTGGGTGCCGGACAGCGACGGCGTCACGTTCGGCACGGTCACCGTGGAGCCGCTGACCGTCTTGGTCTCCTTGGCGGTGGTGGTCAGCAGCCGCCAGCGGTAACCGGCGATGTCCTTGTCGGCCGCGTTGGGCTTGAAGGTGAAGCTGCCGGGGACACCCGGCCCGCCCTTGCCCTCGCACAGGTTTGTGTTGCACGCGGTGTACGGACTGCCCGTGGTGATCACCGGGGCCTTGGGCGCCGTCGAGTCGATCTTGAAGTAGCACCACTTGGAGTACGACGAGAACAGGTCACCCGACTTGCCTCCGTACGACCAGTGCGACTGCGTGCGCGCCTTGAGCCGGTACAGGCCGCCGTCCGCACGGTTGGTCGTGCGCATTTTCTCCAGGGTGCCGTCCGGATCCCAGCCGGAGTCCGGCCGGTAGTCCGACCACACCTGGTGCCAGGCGGCGTCGTCACCGCGCTCGACGATGTACTCGGCCTGCAACGAGCCCTCTTCGTCACCGTCATTGTGCTCGACCTGGGTCTGCACCCGGGCCTGCACCATCGGGTCGATCCGGGTGACGATCAGCGGATCGGAGGAGGACGTCTTGCAGTAGGCGGTGGTGCCGTCGCCCGGGATGACGCCGACATCGGTGGGCACGCCCGGCTTGTAGGCGTAGTTGACCTTGAGCTCGGCGTTGTCGTCGAACCGCTTCCACGCCGAGGGGTCACCCTCGTCCTTGGCACGCAGCATGAAGGTGAGCCGGTGGATCTTGCCGTCGGCGAACTTGCGCACCGTCGAAGCCAGGTTCTCGTCCGACTCCTCCGGGTTGTCGTTGAACTCGACCCACGCATCGGGCTGGTCGGGCGAGCAGTTGTCGCCGCGGCCGGCTGACATGTGCCGGTCGCCCATCTGGTCCAGCTGGGCCGGGCCCGGCCAGCGGGTTCCCTCGGAGATGTTGTCGGTGCGCTCCAGGTCCACCCACTTGGGCTCACAGGAGAACGACCAGGTCTCGTACGCGCGGAAGGTGGCGTCGAGGACGTACTTGCCGGCCAGCTTCGACGGCGAGAACTCGAACAGCATGCGGTTCGTGTAGTTGTTGCCGCAGTAGTACGGCCCGGACACGCTGCACCGGCCGACGCCGTAGTCGCCGTTGAACTGCCAGAACTTGTCGCCGTCGGAGGACAGCACGGTGCGCTCCGACCTCCCGAGACCGACCGAGGGGTCGATGTACACGGGGTAAACCGTTTCCTCACCGCGCAACAGGTCGAGGTCCGGCTTGACGGACACCGTCCGGTCGTCGACGTGCACCGGCATCACGGCGCTGGCGTCCCCGGCGCCGGGCTGGGTGCCTTCTTCGACCGGGGCGTCCGGAGCCGGGTCGGTCGCTGCCGCGGAGAGCAACTGGGTGCTCGGGCCCGTTTCCTGGCCGGCGGAGTCCCACATCTGGCCGGCCGGTCCGCGAAAGACGGCGTTGCCGTCCTGGTCCAGAGCACGCAGTCCACCGCCCGCGCCCTCCGCGATGCGCAGATCGGCCGCCGTGGCAGTCAACTTGATGTGCTCCAGCGCCGGATTCGCCGCCGCCTTCGCGGACTTGACCACGAGCACCTCGCGGTAGCCCTCGGCGGTGGCGGTCAGCTCCAGGTCCACTCCGTCGAACACCTCGGGGTAGACGGCCTTCGTGCCGTCGAGCCTCGGCTCCGGGAGCTTGCCCGACCAACCGAGGCGCACGCTGCCCTGCGCGGTGCCGAGCTTGATCAGATGTGCTCCGTCGCCGCCCCCGGAGAACGACAGGTCCACCACGGCGGACTTGGGGCCGACGGTTCCGTCCACACGCCTGACCAGCGTGGCGTCGACCGCCTGCCACTGGCCGTCGTCCCCCTTGGCGCGCTGCGGCACCGCCGACTGTGTGAGCGTGTACGTCCCGTCCGGGTTGGCCAGGGTGGTCGAATACTCGGTCCGCTCACCGGTGACCTCGACCTGCTTGCCCGTCTCCACGGCCTTGGCGCTCGCGCTCGCGTGCGTGCTCGTGCCGCTGTCGGCCGACTGCGGTGCCGCCTGGGCCGTGGAGGCTGCGGCCGTCAGCGCCGGCAAGGACGCCAGCAGGGCCAGGGCCGTGAGTCCGGCTGCGCCAGACGTGATCCCCCCGGATCTCCGTCTTCTCCGGCCTATCGACCTGTTGTGCCTACGTATGCGCACTTCCCCCGCCCAACTTCACACGATCTTCAAATGTCCGGGCAAGTAAATAGAGGGGCCAAGGGCTGGTCAAGCCCGTCCGAAACGAGCAAGGGCCCGCCTCCGAAGAGGCGAGCCCTTGCTGACCTGCGCTTTTCATCAGGTCGGTGACATGGCGTCATGTCGCAGCGTTGCACGTCGAACCGGACAGAGTGGGGAGCGTCAGCCGCACGATCCTGTCCGAGAAGTGACAGCGCCACCTCCGGACCTGGGCATCAAGTGACCTCAGATCACGTCGACTTGACCGACCCCCGACAATTCCCAGGTCCGGCGACGAGGCCGGCCTCCCCCACATGACGCCGACCGCAGGGAGCAGATTCAAGCCATCCTGGGACGTGCGGGAAGCGGGGGACGCGCAACCCGTCACGCGGTCACACGTTGAACCGGAACTCCACCACGTCGCCGTCCTGCATGACGTAGTCCTTGCCCTCCATGCGGGCCTTGCCCTTGGCGCGGGCCTCCGCGACCGAACCCGTCTCCACCAGGTCGTCGAAGGAGATGACCTCCGCCTTGATGAAGCCCTTCTGGAAGTCCGTGTGGATGACGCCGGCGGCCTCGGGGGCCGTGGCGCCCTTCTTGATGGTCCAGGCGCGGGATTCCTTGGGGCCGGCCGTGAGGTACGTCTGCAGGCCGAGCGTGCGGAAGCCGACGTGGGCCAGCGTGGCGAGGCCGGGCTCCTCCTGGCCGACGGACTGGAGGAGTTCCAGGGCCTCGTCCTCGTCGAGCTCGGCGAGGTCCGCCTCCAGCTTGGCGTTGAGGAAGATCGCCTCGGCCGGGGCGACCAGGGCGCGCTGCTCGTTCTTGAAGTCCTCGTCGGTCAGCTCGTCCTCGTCGACGTTGAAGACGTAGAGGAACGGCTTGGTGGTGAGCAGGTGCAGGTCGTGCAGGAGCTCGGCGCGCTCGGTGCCCTGGACGATGCCCTGGGAGAAGAGGGTGTCGCCCTTCTCCAGGATCTCCTTGGCCTCCTCGACGGCCTTGACCTTCGGCGCGATGTCCTTCTTGATCCGCGACTCCTTCTGCAGGCGCGGCAGGACCTTCTCGATGGTCTGCAGGTCGGCCAGGATCAGCTCGGTGTTGATCGTCTCGATGTCGTCCTTGGGCGAGACCTTGCCGTCGACGTGGACGACGTTCTCGTCCTTGAAGGCACGGATGACCTGGCAGATCGCGTCGGACTCGCGGATGTTCGCCAGGAACTTGTTGCCCAGGCCCTCACCCTCGGAGGCGCCGCGGACGATGCCCGCGATGTCGACGAAGTCGACCGTGGCCGGCAGGACCCGCTGCGAGGAGAAGATCTCGGCCAGCTTGGTCAGCCGGGGGTCGGGCACGCCGACGACACCGACGTTGGGCTCGATCGTGGCGAACGGGTAGTTGGCCGCCAGCACGTCGTTCTTGGTCAGGGCGTTGAACAGGGTCGACTTGCCGACGTTGGGCAGGCCGACGATTCCGATCGTGAGCGACACGTTGCGACTTCCCGTGAGTGGAGGGCCAGGGGGCCAGGGGACCGGCCGATCCACCAGTCTACGGCGTGTCCGGAACCGCCCCGGGCGGCGTATCGAACGCTTGGCCAAGCCTCGGCCCACGGCGTGTCTGACGGGCTATTCGGCATATTGAACGACCTAAGTTGGTGCAGTGGAGCAATACAGGACGCGACCTGCCCAGTACGGACCGCGACGTGACCGGCCGAGGCCGCCCCTGCCGCCTCAGGTGAAACGGGGGGCGGGCGGCACTCCCGCACGGGCGGGCGGCGCTTCCGCTCGGGCGGACGGCGGGCCCGTGCGCGCGGCCCGGCCGCCGGGGGCGCAGCGCCGTGCGGCGCCGGTGCGACGGCCC
>NZ_NOKT01000054.1 GCF_002237655.1 Streptomyces sp. XY006 | reverse complement strand
CGGCGGCGCGGCCGGCATGGGCGGGGCGCCGGCGGGGGAGGCGGCCGGCGGGTAGCCGTAGCCGCCGGGACGTCCGGCCGGGGCGGCGGGCGCGGCGCCGCCTCCCGGGCCGCCCTGCTGGCTGCTGGAGGAGGCGAGCGTACGGCTGCGCACCCGGTACAGGCCGGTGTCCAGGTCGTCCGCCTTCTCCAGGTGCACCTTGATCGGGCCCATGAAGGTGTAGCGCTGCTGCTTGGCGTAGTCGCGCACCATGCCGGCGAGCTCGTCGCCGAGCTGGCCGGAGTAGGGGCTGAGCCGCTCGAAGTCCGGCGTGCTCAGCTCGACGATGAAGTCGTTGGGGACGACCGTCCGGTCGCGGTTCCAGATGGTGGCGTTGTTGTCGCACTCACGCTGGAGCGCTCCCGCGATCTCCACGGGCTGGACCTCGGACTTGAACACCTTGGCGAAGGTGCCGTTGACCAGACCTTCGAGACGCTGCTCGAACTTCTTCAGGACTCCCATGGGGCACCTCCTCCGTCGCTGCCGTCCTGTGTACTGCCCTGCGGGCCACTTGCCTGGTACTGCTTACTGATCGTATCCACGCGCCGGTCGATCGGCTGGTTCCCCCTGTCAGGCCGGCCGACGGGTGTCGACGCATGACGAAGTTCCCTGTGGAGCGCCCCTTCGAACTCCTGCCGGGGTACTGCCGCGCGCAACCGCTTCAGGTACTCCCGCCATGGATCGTAGAGGCGGCCGGAGACCAGTGTCCCGCACCCGGCTGTGGACCCGGACCGCCTCGTGGGGAGGAAGCGGGTACCGGTACGAGGTTGATACGTGAAGCGGCACGCGTTGATACGTGGCGGGGCCACGGATGGTTCGGCGGGGCCCCTGCCTGCGGGAAGAAGGGATGTGAACCCACCCCGTCCAGCGTGCTAATGTTCTGGGTGTCGGAAGGCGCCAGCCCCAAAGGGCCGGAGCCCAGGACACACCCAATGCGCGGGTGGCGGAATAGGCAGACGCGCTGGATTCAGGTTCCAGTGCCCGCAAGGGCGTGGGGGTTCAACTCCCCCCTCGCGCACAGCGAATCGGGCCTCGGTGACGCAAGTCACCGAGGCCCGATTCTTGTTTCCCCCTGGCCTTGTGAGGCTTCGCACAGCCCGGTCCGGTCGTCTTCGCGTCCCGCCCGTGAGCTATCTCACGAGCGGGCCCGGCGGAGGGCGGTGCGGTGTCAGGTCCGCTCGGAACCGTCGTCCCCCAGGGGGCGCCCGGTGCCGAAGCGGGCCCGGACGACCGGGTCGGCGAGCAGACGGTCCGGGTAGCCGGGGCCGGTGCGCGCGGTCAGGTCGTGGTGGTGCAGGGGCTCGCCGCAGTGGGAGCAGACGACCCGGGCCTCGGTGTCGTGGCCGCAGGGCGTGTGGCGCAGGACGACCGGGACGCCCGCGTCGCCGGCCAGCCAGCGGTCGCCCCAGGCGCTGAGCGCGGCGAGCACGCCGAAGAAGTCGCGGCCCTTGTCCGTCAGCAGGTACGCGTGGCGCACCGGCTCGCTCTGGTACGCCCGGCGCTCGATCAGGCCCTCGCCCTCCAGGCGGCGCAGCCGGTCGGTGAGGGTGTTGCGGGCGATGCCGAGGGTGCCGGTGAAACCGTCGAAGCGGGACTCGCCGTAGAAGAGTTCGCGCAGCACCAGCAGGGTCCAGGCGTCGCCGAGGAGGTCGGCGGTGCGGGCGATCGAGCAGGGCCAGTCGCCGAACGAGGTCCGTCGCATGGCTCCACTGTAGGGCGGTCCCCCTCGTCGGTCTCATGATGAGATCCACCGCGGGGTCCGGTTCACTCGCGGATCCCCGTTCACTCGCGGATCCCCGCCAGGTCCACCGCCGTGCGGCGCAGCGCGAGGGCGGTGGGGACGACCGCGCAGACCACGGCGAGCAGCGCGCAGGCGGCCACCGTCGCGCCCAGGGCCCGCCACGGGAGGACGAGGGCGGGCGGGGCCGACTGCAGGGCGAGGGCGGCCGCCGGTCCGGCCAGGTTGACGACGGTGACCAGCAGGCCGAGGAGGGCGCCCGCCGCCACGACCGTCAGCGCTTCGGCCCCGGTCAGCCGCAGGATCTGCCACCGCGTGGCCCCGGTCAGCCGCAGCACGGCCAGGTCCCGGACGCGGTCCGACCGGCCCATGACCGTGGTGGTGGCCACGGAGATGCCGGTGTAGAGCAGGGCGATGCCGAGGACCAGCAGGAGCCCCAGGCGGGTGGTGCGCTCGGTCCCCGGCTGGGTGGCCCGCAGCCAGGCGTCCCGGGTGAGGACCCGGCCCGTGCCGGCCGCGGCGCGCAGGGCGGTGGCGACGGCCGCATGGTCCGCGCCCTCGGCCAGGGCCACGTCGACCCGGTCGACGGGGGCGCCCGGGGCGTTGCGCGGGGTGACGTAGACGCCGTTGTCGCCGGTGCCGGTGGTCATGACCGCGGCGATCCGCAGGGTCCGCCGGGTGCCGTCGCCGAGCCAGACCCGGACCCGTTCGCCGACCCGGTGCCGCCGCCACTCCTCGTTGACGACGATCGAGTCGTCGTCGAGGTCGCCCACCCGGCCCGCCGCGAGGGGCAGGCGGGCCGTGGCGGCCAGGGAGGCGGGCGTCACGGCCCGGGCCTCGGAGCGGATCAGGGCCACCCCGTCCTCCAGCACGTGCACGGCCGTCGTGGACGAGGGCGCCACCACGGCGCCCGGGACCGCCCGCAGCCGCCGCAGGGCCGCCGCGTCGAAGCCCGCACCGCCGGCCGGGGTCACGACGAACGCGGCGGTGGTCCGCTCGCGCGCCTCGGCCGCCTCCGACCGGTTCAGGGTCGCGGTCGTGCCGAGCAGGGACCCCGCGAGGGCGACCGTGATCAGGACGGGAGCCGCGAGCGCGGCGGTGCGGCGGGCCCCGGCGGCGGCGTTCTCGCGCACCAGCAGGGCGCAGACGCCCGGCAGCCGGGTGAGCAGCCCGACCAGGGGGCGCACGCACAGCGGGGACAGCAGGGCCGCCGCCGTGATCAGCAGCATGGGGCGGCTGATGTAGCTCTTGCGGTGCAGCAGTTCGCCCGGGTCGCCGGTCAGGGAGAGGGCCAGGGTGACGGCGGCGGCCAGCAGCAGGGCCGTGCCGCTCAGCAGGCGGCCCCGGGTGATCCGGCCGCGGTCCGCCGAGGCCTCGCGCAGGGCCTCGACGGGGGCCGTGCGCCCGGCCCGCCAGGAGGCCGCGGCGGCCCCGCACAGGGCGACGAACAGGCCCGTCCAGAACGCCGCGTGGTACGGCCAGACGTGGTCCCCGACGGTGAACCAGGCCGGGGCCAGGCCCGCTCGGACCACTCGGGCGGCCAGCAGCGGCGCGGCGTGGGAGCCCAGGGCGCAGCCGGTGGCGGAGGCGAGGGCGCCGACGGCCAGGGCCTCGGCGAGGACGGTCCGGCGGATCTGGCCCGGGGTGGCACCGGCCGTGCGCAGCAGAGCGAACTCCCGGCGCCGCTGGGCCACCGCGAAGGCGAAGGTCGACGCCACGACGAACACCGACACGAAGGCGCTGACGCCGCCCGCCGTGCCGAACAGGGCGTTCATGGCGGTCAGTGCCTCACGGTCGCGTTCCGGCCCGGGTTCGGCGAGGCGGCGCGCGGTCCCGGTGAGGACCCGGGCGTCGTCGCCCACCACCTCCCGGACGGCCGCCGGGTCGGCCTCGATGCCCAGCCGGTGCACGCCGGTGGCGGACCGGTCCGACACCACCGGCCCCAGCTCGCGCAGCCGGGCCACGGTCGCGGCGGGGATCGGGCGCGGGTGGGCGAGCCGGGCCGTGCGCCCACCGGCCGGAGTGGGCACGCGCAGGGTCTCGTGGCTCGTCACTACGACCGGCACACCCGCGAACCGCTCGGGCCCGCGCTCCGGGGCGGAGACCGACGAGGCCAGGGCCAGCCCCATGACGGTGAGCAGGGCCACGCCCAGGGCGAGCGCGACGAAACCGCCCGTGAAGGAGGTCCAGCGGATGCGCAGGGTACGCAGGGCGACGCTCAGCATGGGGCGGCCTCCAGGAGGGTCATGACGAAACCGCCCGCGGGCGAGGTGCAGCGGATGCGCAGGGCGACGCTCAGCACGGGGCGGCCTCCAGACGGGTCATGTGGGCGGCGACGGTGGCGGCGTCGACGCCGGTCAGCTCGGTGCCGACCCGGCCGTCGACGAGGAAGACCACGCGGTCGGCGTACGCGGCGGCCACCGGGTCGTGCGTGACCATGACCACCGTCTGGCCCTCGCGGTCGACCATGCCGCGCAGCAGCCCGAGCACCTCCCGGCCGGTGCGGGTGTCCAGCGCGCCGGTCGGCTCGTCGCCGAACAGCACCGCCGGGCGGGTGACCAACGCCCGGGCCAGGGCGACGCGTTGCTGCTGGCCACCGGAGAGCTCCCCGGGTCGGTGCCGGGACCGGTCGGCCAGTCCGACCTGCTCCAGCGCCTCGCGGACCCGGGCCTTCGGAACGCGGCGGCCGGCCAGGCGCAGGGGCAGGGCCACGTTCTGCTCGGCGGTCAGCGAGGGCAGCAGGTTGAAGGCCTGGAAGACGAAGCCGACCCGCTCGCGGCGCAGCAGCGTCAGCCGCCGCTCGCTCAGGCCGGTCAGTTCCGTGCCGCCCACGGTGACCGTGCCGGAGTCCGGCCGGTCCAGGCCCGCGGCGCACTGCAGCAGCGTGGACTTGCCGGAGCCGGACGGGCCCATGACGGCGGTGAAGCTCCCGGCGGGCAGGGCCAGCGAGACCCCGTCGAGCGCGGTCACCGCCCCGTACGTCCTGGTGACCGCGTCCAGCCGGACGGCGTCGTGTGTCATGAAGTCCCCCTGATGCGGATCCACTTGGTCCACCGCTGGTCGGTGTCGCACCACGAAACCCGGCCGGAGCGGTCCGGCGCAGTGCGGCGGGACCTACATCCGGGGTAGGGCCAGGCCTACCCCCGGACCTCCGTCCCGGCCCATGGCCCGGCCCGGGCCGGGCTCCTACGGTGATCCCCATGCACCCTTCGAACGTGTGGCAGGCCCTGGCCCGCCCCGGCTACCCGCTGTCGGCGTGGCCCTGGCGGGCGGCCGGTTACCTGCTCACCGGCGCGGTCGCCGGGGCCGTGGTGCTCGTGGGGATCGTGCTGTCGGCGGTGGCCGGCGGCGTGCTGGCGCTCGCCCTGGTGGGCATCCCGCTGCTGTTGGCCACCGCCCTGGCTGGTCTTCCGGTGGCGGTGGTGGAGCGGCTGCGACTGCGGCTGGTCGACGCCGAGCCGGCGCCCGACCCGCACGAGCCGCCCGGCGCGCCGGGGCTGCGGGCCTGGCTGGCGACGCGGCTGCGCGAGCGGGCCACCTGGCGGGAGCTGGGCCACGCCCTGCTGTTCGCGGGGCTGCTGTGGCCGGTGGACGCCCTGGTGCTCGCCGTCGGGCTGCTGGCCCCGCTGTCCGTGCTGCTCACGCCGCTGCTGCTGCTCGTCGCGGGCGAGGCGAAGGTGCTCAAGCTGTGGCTGGTCACCGGCTGGCCGGCCGCTTTCGGCTGGGCCGTCCTCGGGCTGCTCCTGCTCGTCCTCGGCGGCTATCTGCTGGGCGTCGCGGCCGGGGCACGGGCCGGACTGACCCGGCTGCTGGTCGCGCCGCGGGAGGTGGACCTGGGGGCCCGGGTGGTCGAACTGACGCGTTCCCGAGCGCGGTTGGTGGACGCCTTCGAAGCGGAGCGGCGGCGCATCGAGCGCGATCTGCACGACGGGGCCCAGCAGCGGCTCGTCGCGCTGACGATGACCCTCGGCCTGGCCCGTCTCGACGCCCCGCCCGGCCCGCTGGCCGACCAGCTCGCCACCGCGCACGAGGAAGCCGGGGCCGCCCTCGCGGAGCTGCGCGAACTCATCCACAACATCCACCCCAAGGTCCTCGCCGACTACGGTCTCGAAGCCGCCGTCTGTGACGCCGCCGACCGCTCCGCCGTGCCCGTCGACGTCGATCTGGAGCTGCCCGGGCGGCTCTCCCCGGCCGTCGAGGCCACCGCCTACTTCGTGGTGTGCGAGGCGCTCGCCAACGTGGACCGGCACAGCGGAGCGAACCGGGCGGAGGTCAGCGGCGGGCACCGTGACGGCCGGCTGTGCTTGCGGATCCGCGACGACGGACGCGGCGGCGCGCGGGCGGGGCAGGGCAGCGGGCTGACCGGACTCGCCGACCGGGTGTCGGTGCTCGATGGCAGACTCTCCCTGTCCAGCCCGCCCGGCGGACCGACCCTGCTGTGTGTGGAGATCCCCTGTGACCCTGCGCGTTGACCGTCCGCTGCGGGTCGTCCTGGCCGAGGACGGCGTCCTGCTGCGGGACGGACTCGTCGGGCTGCTCGGCCGCTGCGGGCACGAGGTCGCCGCCGCGGTGGGCGACGCCGAGGCCCTGGTCGCCGCCGTCGGGGAGCACGACCCGGACGTGGTCGTGACGGACGTGCGGATGCCGCCCGGCTTCCAGGACGAGGGCCTGCACGCGGCCGTACGGCTGCGCCGGGAGCGGCCCACGCTGCCCGTGCTGGTGCTCAGCCAGTACGTGCAGCGCCGGTACGCCGCCGAACTGCTCGACTCCGGCGACGGCACGGGCGTCGGCTACCTGCTGAAGGACCGCGTCGGCCAGGTCGAGGAGTTCGTCACGGCCCTCGGCGAGGTGGCCGACGGCGGCACGGTCGTCGACCCCGAGGTGGTACGGCAGTTGCTGCGCCGCCGCCGCGACCCGCTGGAGCGGCTCAGCCCGCGCGAGCGGGAGGTGCTGGCGCTGATCGCTGAGGGCCGGTCCAACAGCGCGATCGCCCGCCGTCTGGTCGTCTCCGAGGCGGCCGTGGGCAAGCACGTCTCGGGCATCCTCACCAAGCTGGACCTGCCCCCGGCGCAGGACACCCACCGCCGGGTGCTGGCGGTGCTGGCGTACCTGCGCGCGTAGCGGGAGCCCACCGACGGCCCCCGGGCGGGGGCGCGTTGTGGAAAAACCGGCAACTTGGTTTCATTGCGTCGCCATTCAGAGCCCTGCAGGGGAGCCACGGGTGACCAAACAGGACCGGGCCGTGCGGACCCGTCGCGCGCTGATCCGTTCGGCGGCCGAGCAGTTCGAGGCCCGCGGGTACGACCGGGCCAGCCTGGCGGAGATCAGCGCGGGGGCCGGTGTCAGTTCCGGCGCGCTGCACTTCCACTTCGCCAACAAGGCCGCCGTGGCCGACGCCGTGGAGCAGGCGGCCGCCCGTGCCCTGCGCCGGGTGGCGCTGGCGGGCCGTACCGGTGACGGATGCGCCCTGCAGCGCCTCGTGGACGTCACCCACCGGGTCGCCCGGCTGCTCTGCGCCGACGTCGTCGTCCGGGCGGGGCTGCGGCTCAACGCCGAGGCGGCCGCCGGGCGGGCCCGTGACCTGCGCCGGGAGTGGCGGGCGTGCGTGCACGACCTGCTGGACGAGGCGGAGCGCGGGGGCGAACTGGCCGCCGGGGTGGCGCCGCCGCGCACCGGTGCCGTCGTCCTCGCCGCGACCACCGGCATCGAGGTGCTGGCCCGCGACGACCACGGCTGGCTCGCCCGGCCCTCGCTCACCGACCTGTGGCACCTGCTGCTGCCGTGCGTGGCCGCGCCGCACCTCGCGGCCGTCCTGGACCCGGCGGGGCGCGAGCCGGACCAGCGGGACCCGGAAGCGGACCAGCGGGCCCCGGAGGCCGACGCGGCACTGGAAGAGACGGCTCCGGTTCGGCTCGCTCTGCGCTAGCGGCGCCCCGATCGCACCCTCGCGGGCCGGCCGGGGCAGCGCCGGATGACCGGAACAAACCGGTTGCCAAGTATTTTCCGCGCCCGGATCGCACGATGGTCTCCCAGCCACGGGACCCGAGGAGCGACGACTCATGGCACAACCGGCCTGCCCCTTCCTGACCATCGACCCGTCCGGCCAGAACCTCTACGACGAGATATCCCGGATCCGTGACCGGGGCCCGGCCGTGGAGGTGGAACTCCCGGGCGGCGTACGGGCGTGGTGGATCAACGGCCTGGAGCTGAACAAACGGCTCCTGGCCGGGCCCGAGACCAGCAAGGACGCCTACCGGCACTGGCCGGCCTGGATCAACGGGGACGTCTCCCGCACCTGGCCGCTGGCCATCTGGGTCTCGGTGCGCAACATGGTCACCGCCTACGGCGACGATCACACCAGGCTGCGCAAACCGATGGCCGCCGCCTTCACCAAACGCCGCGTGGACGCGCTGCTGCCGCGCGTGCAGCAGATCGTCGACCGGGCCCTGGACGGCCTGGAGCGGCTGCCGGAGGGCGAAGTCGTCGACCTGCGCGCGAAGTTCGCGGCTCCGGTGCCGCACGAGGTGGTGTGCGAACTGTTCGGCGTACCGCCCGGCGAGGACGGTCCGCGCCGGGCCCTCTACCGCATCATCGGCCGCTTCTTCGACACGGCGATCTCCCTGGAGGACGCCCAGGCCAACGGGGTCGAGCTCTACGCCACGCTGGCCGCGTTCCTGGAGCACAAGCGGGCGCACCCGGCCGACGATCTGACGACGGCCCTGATCGCCGCCCGTGACGAAGGGAGCCTGAGCGAACAGGAGTTGATGGACAACCTGATCCTGCTGCTCACGGCGGGCTTCGAGACCACCGTGAATCTCATCGACAACACCGTGCACAGCCTGCTCGCCCACCCCGACCAGCTGGAGCTCGTCCGCTCCGGCCGGGCGACCTGGGAGGACGCCCTGGAGGAGTCGCTGCGGTACGAGGCACCGGGGGCCATGTCGGGCCTGCGCTACGCCGTGGAGGACATCGAGATCCAGCCGGGTCTGACCATCCCCCGGGGCGACGCCGTGGTCGTCTCCTTCGCCGGTGCCGGACGCGACCCGGAGCGGCACGGGCCCGACGCCGACCGGTTCGACGTCACGCGCGCGACCAGCCGCGACCATGTGTCCTTCGGGCACGGCGTGCACCACTGCCTGGGCCGGCCCCTGGCGATGGCCGAGGCGACGGTGGCGCTGACGTCCCTGTTCGAGCGGTTCCCGCGGCTGGCCCTGGCCGATCCGGGGCGCCCGCCGAAGCGGCTGCGCTCCATCATCTCCACCGGCCACGAGACGCTGCCGGTGCTGCTGCACGGCCGGGGTACCGGCCCGCGCCCCGAAGAGGCGGAGTCGGTCCGGGACGCGGGGGCGCGTCCCGGGGAGGCGGAGTCGGTGCGGGACGCGGGGGCGCGTCCCGGGGAGGCGGAGGAGGTCAGGAAGCCGGCCGGGCTGCGAGGAACGAGCGGTACCAGGGCGCCGCGCGCCTGAACCCGGCCGCGAACCCGTCCCCGGGCGAGCGGTCGAGGTCCTTCCAGAACGCGTCGTCGGCGAACCAGTGGTCGACCGTGAGCATGCCGAGGTGATGGAGGGCGAGCGGGGAACCGGCGGCCCGGTCCAGGGCGGTGGCCACGTCCACCGCCGCACCGCCGCCGGGCACCCCCAGTTCCTCGCGCACGGCCCCGAGCAGGTCGGAGAGGGGCACCGGCTCGGGGTGGCCGACGTAGTGCGCGCCGCCGCCGTGCGCCGGGGACAGCGCCGCGGCCACCACCGCGTGCCCCAGCGTGGTGACGTCGATCATCGACTGCAGCGCCGTGCAGCCGGTCACGGTCGCGCCCAGCTCGTCCAGCAGCCAGACCAGTCCGGGGACGACCCAGCGGTCGCCCTCGCCGTAGACCAGGTGCGGCCGCAGCACCAGGCCGCCCGCGTCGAGGACGTGCCGTTCGGCGGCGGCCCGGGTGCGGCTGGTGGCCGACGCGGGCGCGATCGGGACGTCCCCGGGGCGTACGCCGCGGAAGGGACCCCGGCCGTGGACGGCGGCCGTGCTCACGTACACGATCCGGCGCACTCCGGCGCGCACGGCCTCCTCGACCAGGGCCCGGGTGCCGTGGTCGTTGACGGCCGCGACGGTGGCGGCGTCACCGCCGATCCGCGAGGCGCAGTGCACCAGGACGTCGACGCCGGCGCAGACGCCGCGCAGGGAGGCCGGGTCGGACAGGTCGCCGTGGACGATGTCGTCCCCTGCGTCCCCGTGCGCGCTCTGCCGGGACAGCAGCCGCACGCGGGCGCCGGGGCGGAGGCGGGCCGAGGCCGCCACCCGGCTGCCGACGAAGCCGCTCGGGCCGGTGATCAGGAAGGTGGCGGTCACGACAGGGACCGTACCGGCCTGGGCCGTGCGGAGGTCAGGCGGGCGGAGAAGACGGACTCGCCGTCCTGCCGCCCGGACACCCGGACGGTCACCTCCCCGGGGCTCTCGTCGAGCACCTCGGTCTCCAGCCGGCAGGGGCTGTGCAGTTCGGCGTACCGGTCGAAGGTGACCGTCATCGCGCGCGGCAGGAAGGGGCGCAGGCCGGACGCGGCGGTCGCGGCCTGGCGGGCCGCCTCGAACAGGACCATCCCGGGCACGTGGTCGTTGGGCCGCGGGAAGAGGACGGGGTGGCCGGTGTCCACGCGCAGGTGCCAGACGCCGGGCCCGTCGCCGGGTGCGAGGACGACGTCCTCGGGGCGGTCGCGGCCGGTGAGCCCGGGCTCGATGCCGGGCAGCGCCGGCACGGGCTTGTCCATGGCGTCCAACCGGCCTGCCCGCAGGCGGCGGTAGGCGAGCGGCGAGGTGCAGCCGGTGCTGCCGGTGCCGCGGGCGACGAACCGGCCCGCGCGGCGGAACTCCATCGTGGTCCGCATACCGGCCAGGCCGCGGCCACGCCGGCGTATCTCGGAGCAGACGACGTCGACGACGACCGGCTCCGCGGCGTCCGCCAGCAGCAGCGCCCCGGGGTCGGTGAGGACCGTGAGGTCCCACATGACGAAGTGGGTGTCCGCGGGGGCCCCGAACTCGGCGTGCGCCAGCACCATCGAGGCCTGCCGCAACGTTTCGCCGACGATCATCGGGTCCTGGTGGATCGCGTCCACGGGGCCGAAGAAGGGGTGGGCGGCCGGCCAGTGCGCGGTGAAGCGGAAGCGGGTGTCGGAGATTCGGCTCCACCGGGTGGGGAAGACGTCGGTCTCCGTGGTGCGGTGGGCGAGTTCCTTCGTGACGGTCCGGTGTGGCGCGTTCTCGACGACCGACGCGGTCGCGTTTGCCGGGCGGGCCGCTCGTCCGGTCTGATCGTCCGTGAGTGCGCTCGAAGGTCCTGTACGCAGCATGGGAACCCCCGGTATCGGCTGCCTGGCTGGTGTCGACGTTTGACTAAGATACGGACGAGCCGGTTTTTTTCAAAGGGTGAGCCGAACCGCTGGGACAGGCTCTCGGGCCCTCGCCGCACAGCGAGTTGACAGGGATCGACACAGAGCAGGAGGCACCCGATGGCGCGACAGGAGCGCGCGATCCGCACCCGGCGGACCATCCTGGAGGCGGCGGCGGCCGTCTTCGACGAACGCGGCTACACCTCGGCGACCATCGGGGAGATCCTGGACCGCGCGGGCGTGACCAAGGGCGCGCTGTACTTCCACTTCGGCTCCAAGGAGGAGCTGGCGATCGGGGTGTTCGAGGAACAGCTCGCGATCACGCTCCCGCCGCAGGCCTGCAAGCTGCAGGAACTGGTCGACTCCGGGCTCGCGCTCGCCCGCCGGCTGCGGTCCGAGCCGCTGGTGCGCGCCAGTGTGGGGCTCGCCCTGGACCAGGGCGCCATGGACCTCGACCGCACACCGGCGTTCCAGATGTGGATCGACCAGAACGTGCAGCGGCTGGGCGAGGCGAAGGCCCAGGGCGAACTGCTGCCGCACGTCGACGTGGCGGATACGGCTGAGCTGCTGGTCGGCAGCTTCTCCGGAGTGCAGCTGCTGTCCCAGCTGCGCTGCCAGCGGCAGGACCTGGAGCGCCGCGTCGTGGTGATGTTCGAGCACTTCCTGCCGAGCATCGCCGTCCCCGCGGTGCTGGCCCGCCTCGACATCTCGGAGGACCGCGGGCAGCGGGTGCTGGCACAGGGACGGGTGGAGGACCGGGAGCCGGAGCGGGTTCCGGTGGAGCAGCGGGGGACGCGGCCGGTTGCGGTGCGGGAGCAGGTGGCCGGGTCGCAGGGGGTCGCCGCGGTGCGCGAGCAGGTGGCCGGGCAGGACGAGGCCCTGCCGGCGCGGGCGCCCTCGGGGGCGTAGGGCGGGTTCCTTTCGACAGTGGTCGGAGTGGCCCGGAGCGGTGCGGGGCGGTCCGGGGCGGTCCGGGGCGGTCCGGGGCGGTCCGGAGGGTGGCGCGGGGTCGTCCACAGCCGTTGTCGTCCACAGGCGCGGAGTTGTCCACAGGGTCTGACGCGTTTGCCGCCGCCGGTTGTACGGTCGGCACGAGTTGATGTTCGTGCGCGTACGGGGGAGGCGGTCGCGGTGACCGGAACAGCGGCTGGGAAGAACGGCGGGGACGGGACGGCACCCAGGCTGCCCCGGGTGCGCGGCTTCGCGGAGTGGCCCTCCGCGGGCTCGCCCAAGGACGAGGGCAAGGCCCTGCGCGAGCGGGTCCCGCGCGGCGCGCACGCCACGTTCGACCCGGATCCCTCCCGGCCCGACGCGGTGAGCGCGGTCGAGGAGTCGGGCCGCGGCCGGCTCCCCGAGCTCACGCCCCTCAGGGTGGGCCGCATGACCGCCTCCCCGTTCACGTTCCTGCGCGGCGCGGCCGGTCTGATGGCATACGACCTGGCGCGCACGCCCATGACCCGGATCGGCGCCCAGATCTGCGGCGACGCCCACGCGGCCAACTTCGGCCTGTACGGCGACGCGCGCGGCGGCCTGGTCATCGATCTGAACGACTTCGACGAGACGGTGCACGGCCCCTGGGAATGGGACCTCAAGCGCCTGGCGACCTCCCTGGTGCTGGCCGGCCGGGAGGCGGGCGCGGACGAGGACACCTGCTGCAAGGCGGCCCACGACGCGGCGGGCGCCTACCGCCGCACGATGCGGCTGCTGGCGAAGCTCCCGGTCCTGGACGCGTGGAACGCCATCGCGGACGAGGAGCTCGTCTCCCACACCGACGCGCACGACCTGCTCGGCACGCTGGAGCGGGTCTCGGAGAAGGCCCGCCTCAACACCAGCGGGCGCTTCGCGGCCAAGTCGACCGAGGCCACGGAGGACGGCGGACGCCGCTTCGTCGACGCCCCGCCGGTGCTGCGCCGCGTCCCGGACGAGGAGGCCGCGGCGGTGGCGGCGTCCCTGGAGGAGTACGTCGGCACCCTGCCGGAGGACCGCCTGCCCCTGCTCGCCCGCTACGCGGTGCACGACGTGGCGTTCCGCGTCGTCGGCACCGGCAGCGTCGGCACCCGGTCCTACGTGGTGCTGCTCCTGGACCACCGCGGGGAGCCGCTGGTACTGCAGGTGAAGGAGGCGCGGGTGTCGGCGCTGGTGCCGCATCTGGTGACGGCCGGCTTCGCGCCGCCCGAGGCCGGACACGAGGGCCGCCGGGTCGTGCTGGGCCAGAAGCGCATGCAGGTCGTCAGCGACAATCTGCTCGGCTGGACGACGGTCGACGGGCGCCCCTTCCAGGTCCGCCAGTTCCGCAACCGCAAGGGCAGCGTCGACCCGGCCGCCCTGGCCGCCGACCAGCTGGACGACTACGGCCGTATGACCGGCGCCCTCCTGGCCCGGGCCCACGCCCACAGCGCCGACCCGCGGCTGATCGCCGGGTACTGCGGCAAGAACGACGAGCTGGACGAGGCGATGGCGGCCTTCGCGGTGGCCTACGCCGACCGCACGGAGGCGGACCACGCGGATCTGGTGGCGGCGGTGCGCGCGGGGAAGGTCGCGGCGGAGACGGGCGTGTGACGCGCGGCGGGCGGGCGGCGGAGACGGTTGGGTGACGCGCGGCGGGCGGGCGGCGGAGACGGTTGTGTGATGCGCGGCGGGCGGGCGGCGGAGACGGTTGTGTGATGCGCGGCGGGCGGGCGGCGGAGACGGTTGTGTGATGCGCGGCGGGCGGGCGGCGGAGACGGGCGTGTGACGCGCGGCGGGCGGGGGCGTGGGCCCGGTCCGGCCGTGGCCTAGGCTGGTCGGGTGACGACCCCGGAAGCTGAGCAGGGTGGTGGCGGCGCCGGTGAGGAACCGGTGACGCCCGAGGACGAGGCGGCGCGCCCCGAGGCCCGGCTGGAGCGGGCCGTACGGGCCGCCGAGCAGGCGCTGATCGAGTACGAGATCGCGGTGGAGACCTTCCGCGTCGAGGTCGAGAACTTCTCCCGGCTCCACGAACAGAAGCTCGGTCCCCTCTACGCCCGGCTGGAGGAGCTGGACGCCCGGATCCTCCAGGCCAGGGCCGAGCGCAGCGGCGACCCCGAGGACCAGCGCCGGGCGGACGAGGCCCGTGCCCGCCTCGCGCCGATCCCCGGCGTGGAGGAACTGCTGCACGGCTGGATGGACGACAGCGGCCTCTTCCCGGAGGCCGTGGCCATGCTCACGAACCAGGCGGTCCGGCCCCCGCAGCGCGTCCGCCCCAGCGAGGAGGCCCGCAAGCTCTACCGCGAGCTGGCCCGCAAGGCCCACCCGGACCTGGCGCAGGAGGAGCCGGAGCGCGAGCGGCGCGAGGAGTTCATCACCCGCGTCAACGCCGCCTACGCCCGCGGCGACGAGGCGGAGCTGCGCGAGCTCGCCGAGGAGTGGGCCAAGGGGCCCGAGCTGAAGCGGGGCCCGAGCCGGGCCGAGGAGCTGTACGCCCGCCTCGAATGGCTCGACCGGCGCAAGGAGATGCTCGCCCTGCTCGCCCGGGAGCTGGAGGACAGCGCCATAGGCCACATGCTCCAGCTGGCCCCGGACGACCCCGACCGCCTCCTGGACGAGATCGGGCAGCAGCTGCGGACGCAGGTCGGCGAGCGCGAGGCGGAGCTGGCCGCGCTGCTCGGCGACGGCACGGGCTGACCGGCGCCCCGGCCGCCCCGGGGGTGGGTTCGGGTAGCGTCGGACGCATGAGTTTTGGAGCTGGTGTACCCACCGTCGCGGTCGCGGACCTCAAGGACGGCGACTTCCTGCTGGACGTCCGCGAGGACGACGAGTGGAAGGCGGGGCACGCCGAAGGGGCGCTGCACATCCCCATCAGCGAGTTCGTCGCCCGGTACGGCGAGCTGACCGAGGCCGCCCCGCAGGACGGCCGGGTGCATGTGATCTGCCGGTCCGGCGGACGCAGCGCCCAGGTCACGATGTACCTGGCCCAGCAGGGCGTCGACGCCGTGAACGTCGACGGCGGCATGCAGGTGTGGGAGGCGGCGGGGCGCCCCGTCGTGACGGACGACGGACAGCCCGGGTTCGTCCTCTAGGGCCACGCCGGGCCACACAGGGCCACACACGGCCACGCCGGGCCACACCACGGACCACAAGGCCCACCAGGGCCCCAGGCAGGGTTCGCGTCCGCGCGCAGGGTGCGGTGACGGAATCCCGCGCCGCGGGTCAGGCCGGCGGGTGCGCCGCCAGGAGGTCGCCCAGGGCCTCCTCGTGCGCGGCCGCCGGGCCGAGCGACAGTTCCAGGTACTTGGCCCAGGCGTGATAGCGGTGCAGCGGGTAGTCGACGTCGGCGCCGAACCCGCCGTGCAGATGCTGTGCCGTCTGCACGACCCGGCGCACGCCCTCCGCCGCCCAGATCTTCGCGACGGCCACGTCACCGGTGACGGGCAGCGCGCCCGGCGCCCCCGAGGCGATCCGCCACGCGGCCTGCCACAGCGTGGCCTCCATCGCGCGCAGGTCGATGTAGCGGTCGGCCGCCTGGACGGCGACGGCCTGGAAGGTCGCGATGGGGTGCCCGAACTGCTCCCGTTCGCCCGCGTAGTCCGCGGTCATCCGCAGCACCCGTTCCCCGAGCCCGAGCGCCAGCGCGCACGTCCCGGTGGCCAGCAGGTCCCGCAGCCACTCCCACGCGCCCTCGGCGTCGATCACCTCCCCGGCGGCGAGCCGCGCCGACTCCAGCCGCAGCTCGCCGAGCCGCTCGCCGCTGGTGGAGAACTGCTCGGCAAGGACGACGCCCTCGTGTCCGCGGGGGACGACGGCCAGTACGGTCCGGCCGGTCCCGGTGTGCGCGGGGACCAGCGTGACGTCCGCGTCATGGGCCCACGGCACCGCCGTCTGCACGCCGTCCAGCACCCACGTCCCGCCGTCCCGCCGGGCGGTCACGGCCTGCTCGGCCGGGTCGTGGCCGGTGCGGCCGTGCGCGGCGACGGTGAGCACGGTCTCGCCCCGGGCGGCGCCGGGCAGCAGGGCGGATGCCATCTCGGCGGTGCCGTACGCCTGCACGGCGGCCGCGGCCGCGCTGCTCTCCAGCAGCGGCACACGGGCCAGCACCCGGGCCGACTCCCGCAGCACGAGGCAGAGCGCGACGGCGTCCAGGCCCGCCCCGCCGTGGCGTTCGTCGAGCAGCAGGCTCAGCAGGTCCGCGCCGGCGAGCCGGGCCCACAGCTCGCGGTCGTACGTCTCGGCGACGGCGCCCGGGGTGAGGGCCGGGCTGGGCACGGCGTCGGGGGCGACCGGGGCGAACACGCCTTTCGCCGCCTCGGCCGCCGCCTGCTGCTCCTCGGAGAAGGTGAAGTCCACGGTGCCTGTCCTTCCGGCGATCCCGTTGAGCTGACGGGGCGTCAAGATAGAACAGGTTCTAGAAGAAGGGAATGGGTGTACGGGCGGGCGCCGTAGGGTGTCACTCCTCGGGACGACCGGCCGGGGCGGCCTGTGGATAACCTGCGGGGGTCCCCTGTGGACCAGGGGGATCGGGGCCCCGACGCGGCCGGGGCCCGTACGGTCGGCCTGCGCGGTGTGGCGACGGCCACGGCCCGGACCGGTCGGCAGGGGCTGTGCCGGGGTGGGTGGCCTGAGTACCGTGCCGGTGCCGGGATCGCGCAGCGGTGCGCGGGCGGTGCGACGCCCTCGCGGCCGGGCGGACGGAACGACGGACCGGGATCGTGGAACGGGGCGGAATGGACGCGTACGACGAGGGCTCGACCGCCCGGAAGGGCCCCCGCGCACCGGCCCACCCGGCCGAGCCACCCCACCCGACCCCATCGCCCGAGCCGACCCCATCGCCCGAGCCGACCCCATCGCCCGAGCCGACCCCATCGCCCGAGCTTGCAGCGCCGCCCGAGCCAGGCCCGCCGCCCGAACCGGCCCCGCCGTCTCACCCGGCCCCACCGCCCGAGCCGGGGCTGTCGCCTCGTCCGGTCCCGCCGCCTGCGGGGCCCGGGAGGCCCGAGCCAGGCCTGCCGCCCGCCGGGTCCGGGGCGCCTCCGGTGTTCCCGCCGTCCGGTGAGACCGGTGCCGGGATCGCCATGCTGTCCCTGCGGTACCGGGTCGTCGTCGCGCTGGCCCTCGCGGTCGTCGCGGTCGGGGTCTGTGTGCACCTCGGGATGACGTTCCTGCACGTGGCCCCGGCGAACACCGTCAGCAGGCAGCACGGCGAGGCCGTGGACGAGTGGATCTATCCGGAGTTCGAGCAGAACTGGAAGCTGTTCGCCCCCAACCCGCTGCAGCAGAACATCTCCGTGCAGGTCCGCGCGTCGGTGCGCGGGACGGACGGCATGACGGTGACCAGCGGCTGGTACGACCTGTCCGCCGAGGACGGCCGGGCGATCGACGGCAACCTGCTGCCCAGCCACACCCAGCAGAACGAGCTGCGCCGCGCCTGGGACTTCTTCGTCGCCACCCACGACAGCCAGAACCGCCCGGTGGGTCTGCGCGGGGCGCTCTCCGAGGCGTATCTGCGCCGGATCGCGGTGCTGCGCCTGGACCGCAACGACGCGGTACGGGCGACGACCGGCGGCGGCGGTGTCCTGGAGGGGGTGCAGGTGCGCTCGCGCACCACCAACGTGCCCCCGCCCGAGTGGAGCCGGGAGAAGGTCTCCACGACACCGTCCTACCGTGAGCTGCCGTGGTGGAAGGTGCCCCGCGACGAGGCCCTGGGAGGCGTGCGGTGAACCGCTTCTCGCTGGCGCTCTCGCGCGGCATCGCCCGGGTCACCGAGTCCGCCCTCGGCCCTTACCAGACCGCCGTGATCCGCATCGGCTTCAGCGCCACCTGGCTGCTGTTCCTGCTCCGCGAGTTCCCCCACCGCCAGGAGCTCTACGGCCCCGACGGCCCGTGGAGCCGGGACCTCGCCGAGCAGCTGATCGGCACGAACGGCGCCTTCACCGCCCTGATGTGGTTCGACGGCCGCGTCTGGTTCGAGACCGTCTACGCGCTGGCCGTCCTCGCCGGCGTCCTGCTGCTGCTGGGCTGGCGCACGCGCACCATGTCGGTGCTGTTCATGGTCGGTGTGCTGTCGCTGCAGAACCGCAGCGTCTTCATGGGCGACGGCGGCGACAACGTGCTGCACCTGATGTCGATCTACCTGGTGTTCACCCGCTGCGCCCAGGTCTGGTCGCTGGACGCCCGCCGGGCCCCCCGGGCCCGGGCGGCCCGGATACGCGGGGAGCGGGTCACCGACCGGACGGGACCGGCGCTGTGGGGCGTGCTCGGCTGCGCGCTGCTCACCGTCACCCTGGTCGGCCGGATGCAGGGCGACTGGCTGATCCCGGCCCTGCTGTGGACCGTGTGGGCGGCCCAGGCCCTGTGGTGGCTGGCCGGCCGCCGGGCCGGCTCGGGCGAGCCGCGGATCGTGCTCGACGTCGTCGCCAACGTCGTGCACAACGGCGCCCTGCTCGTGATCATGGCCGAGGCGTGCCTGATCTACGCGACGGCGGGCTGGTACAAGATCCAGGGCTCCCGCTGGCAGGACGGCACCGCCGTCTACTACCCGCTCCACCTGGAGTCCTTCTCCCCCTGGCCGGCCCTCGCCGACCTGCTGTCCGCCAGCGGCACGCTCGTCATGCTCGTGACCTACGGGACGGTCCTCGTCCAGGTCGCCTTCCCGTTCACGCTGTTCAACCGGCGGGTGAAGAACGTCCTGCTGGCCGTCATGATCACCGAGCACGCCGCGATCGCCGTCGTCCTCGGGCTGCCGTTCTTCTCGCTCGCGATGATCGCGGCGGACGCGGTGTTCCTGCCCACGTCGTTCCTGCGCCGTCTGGGCGCCGGGACGGCCCGCGTGCGAAACCGGGTCCTGTGCCGCCGGGCCGAGCGGGTGCGGATGCCCGGGCAGCGCGGCCCCGGGAGCCCTGGGAGCCCTGGGAGCCCCGAGGCCACGCACGTAGGCTTCGGGGCATGACCGACCCCGTCGCCGACTGGCACCGGCTCGCCGCCACCACCGTCCTGCTCGACGGCTTCCACGCCCTCAAGCACGCGCTGCGGTTCGGCGCCGAGGTGCCGGTGGCGGTCACCGCCGACCGGACGGCCGCGCTCGCCCTGGCGGACGAGCTGGCCCCGGACGTGCGGGACGTGCTCGCCGCGCTGCTGACGGAGGTCCCGCACGGGACGTACTCCTCGCTCGTGCCGCGCCCGCACCCCACGGCGGTGGCCGCCCTGGCGGTGCGGCCCTCGCGCGAGTCCCAGCTGGCGCGGCTGGCCCGGATGCCCCGCGCCACTCCGGTGGTGGTCCTCGACAACCCCCGCAACCTGGGCAACACGGGAGCGGTGATCCGCCTGGCCGGGGGCTTCGGCGCGACCGGCGTGGTGACGACGGGCACGGTCGACCCCTGGCACCCGACGGTCGTGCGCGGCGGCGCGGGCCTGCACTTCGCGACGGCGGTGGAGCGGCTGGAGGTGTCCGGCCTGCCGTCCGGCCCGCTGTTCGCCCTCGACCCGGAGGGCGACGACATCCGGGGCGTCAAGCTCCCGGAGGACGCCGTCCTCGCGTTCGGCTCCGAGCGCACCGGCCTGTCGCCCGAGCTGCGCGCGCGGGCGGACCATCTGCTGTCCCTGCCGATGCGCCCGCAGGTCAGCAGCTACAACCTGGCGACCAGCGTGGCGATGACCCTGTACCACTGGAGCGCGGGTTCCGGAGCACCCCTGTAGGGGCGCGGGGAACTGCGCGAGCGACCACGAACGACCGGCACTCGCGCACGCACCGCACCGCCGGGCTCCTAGGCCTCCCTGCGCACCTCGACCACGCGGAAGCGGTTCGCAACGAACGCACCGTCACACAGCGCCGCGCTGGCCGCGGGGTTCCCGCCGGACCCGTGGAAGTCGGAGAACGCGGCCGTCTGGTTCACGTACACCCCGCCGGTCAGGTTCAGCGAGAGCTGCGCCGCCTCCTCCAGGCACGCCTCCCGCACCGACTCCTCGACCTCCGGGTCGGTCGTGTACGCCCCGACGGTCATCGCGCCCTTCTCGCGCACGGTCCGCCGCAGCAGCTCCACCGCGTCCGCGGCCGAGTCGACGGCCACGGCGAAGGACACCGGCCCGAAGCACTCGCTCATGTACGCGGCCTCCGCGTCCGGCTTGGCCCCGTCCAGCTTCACGATGACCGGCGAGCGCACGACCGCCCCCGGGAAGTCCGGGTTGGTGATCTCCCGGGAGGCCAGGGCGACCTCGCCCAGCCCGGCCGCTGCCTCCAGGCGGGCCTTCACGTCCGGGTTGACGATCGCGCCCAGCAGGGCGTTGGCCCGGGCGTCGTCGCCCAGCAGCCCGTCGACCGCCCGGGCGAGGTCCGCGGCGACCTCGTCGTAGGACTTGGGGCCCTGGTCCGTGGCGATGCCCTCGCGCGGGATCAGCAGGTTCTGCGGGGTCGTGCACATCTGGCCGCTGTACAGGGACAGCGAGAACGCCAGGTTGGAGAGCATGCCCTTGTAGTCGGACGTGGAGTGCACGACGACCGTGTTGACGCCGGCCTTCTCCGTGTAGACCTGCGCCTGGCGGGCGTTGGCCTCCAGCCAGTCGCCGAACTCCGTCGAGCCCGTGTAGTCGATGATCCGGATCTCGGGACGCAGCGCGAGCGTCTTGGCGATGCCCTCGCCGGGGCGCTCGGCGGCCAGCGCCACCAGGTTCGGGTCGAAGCCCGTCTCGGCGAGCACCTCGCGCGCGACCTGCACGGTGAGCGCGAGCGGCAGCACCGCGCGCGGGTGGGGCTTGACCAGGACCGCGTTGCCGGTGGCGAGGGAGGCGAACAGGCCCGGGTAGCCGTTCCACGTCGGGAAGGTGTTGCAGCCGATCATCAGGGCGATGCCGCGCGGGACCGGCGTGAACTGCTTGGTCATCGCCAGCGGGTCGCGCTTGCCCTGGGGCTTGGTCCACTCGGCGTTGTCGGGCGTGCGCACCTGCTCGACATAGGCGTAGGCCACCGCTTCCAGACCGCGGTCCTGCGCGTGCGGCCCGCCCGCCTGGAACGCCATCATGAACGCCTGGCCCGACGTGTGCATGACCGCGTGCGCGAACTCGTGCGTCCGGTCGCTGATGCGCTTGAGGATCTCCAGGCAGACCACCGCGCGCTGCTCGGCTCCGGCGTCCCGCCACGCCCGCTGCCCGGCCTTCATGGCGGGCAGCAGCACGTCGAGGTCCGCGTGCGGGTACGTCACGCCCAGGTCGATGCCGTACGGGGACGTCTCGCCGCCCACCCAGTCGTCCGTCCCGGGTTGGCCCAGGTCGAGACGGCTGCCGAGCAGGGCGTCGAAGGCGGCCTTGCCCGCCGCCGCGTCCAGGCTGCCGTTCTCCCCGTAGGCCTTGGGGTGCTCGGGGTGCGGGGACCAGTACGCGCGCGTGCGGATCGCTTCCAGCGCCTGGTCGAGGGTGGACCGGTGCCGGGCGATCAGCTCGTGCGCCGAGAGTGCGGCGGTCATGGGTGACCAACTCCTCGTCTCAAGAACTCCTCGTCGAGTTCATGACCTGGGCAGAAACCTGGGCAGGAACACTCGGACAGAGCTAGAGTAACCGAACGATCGGTCGGTTCAAGGGGGTCCGCCGCATCTGTGGAAAACCCCGTGCGGGAGGATCGCGCACATGACAGCACTCGACCTCAGCAGCCCCGTGGCCGTCGTCGGCACCGGCACCATGGGCCAGGGAATCGCCCAGGTCGCGCTGGTCGCGGGCCACCCCGTACGGCTGTACGACGCCCTCCCCGGGCGGGCGGGGCAGGCGGCCGACGCGATCGGGGCCCGCCTGGACCGGCTCGTCGAGAAGGAGCGGCTCACGGCCGCCGACCGGGACGCAGCCCGGGCCCGCCTGCTGCCCGCCGAGACCCTCGCCGAGCTCGCCGACTGCGCCCTGGTCGTCGAGGCGGTCCTGGAGCGGCTGGACGTCAAGCAGGAGCTGTTCCGCGCGCTGGAGGAGATCGTCGACGACGACTGCCTGCTCGCCACCAACACCTCGTCGCTGTCCGTCACGGCGATCGGCGGCGCCCTGCGCGTCCCCGGGCGGTTCGTCGGCCTGCACTTCTTCAACCCCGCCCCGCTGCTGCCGCTCGTCGAGGTCGTCTCCGGCTTCGCCACCGACGTCACGTACGCCACGCGCGCGTACGAGACCGCCCGCGCCTGGGGCAAGACGCCGGTCGCCTGCGCGGACACCCCCGGCTTCATCGTCAACCGCATCGCCCGGCCCTTCTACGCCGAGGCCTTCGCGGTGTACGAGGCGCAGGGCGCCGACCCGGCCACCATCGACGCCGTGCTGCGCGAGTCCGGCGGCTTCCGGATGGGCGCGTTCGAGCTGACCGACCTGATCGGCCAGGACGTCAACGAGTCCGTCACCCGGTCGGTCTGGGAGTCCTTCTTCCAGGACGTGCGCTTCACCCCGTCCCTCGCCCAGCGCCGCCTGGTCGAGTCCGGCCGGCTGGGCCGCAAGACGGGGCAGGGCTGGTACGACCACGGCGACGGCGCCGAGCGCCCCGAGCCGGACACGGCGGAGCAGCGGCAGCCGCCCGCGTACGTCGTCGCCGAGGGCGACCTCGGCCCGGCCTGTGACCTGCTCCCGATGATCCGTGAGGCCGGCGTCCAGGTCCGCGAGGAGGACGAGGACAACGGCACCCGGCTGGTGCTGCCGAGCGGCGGCCAGCTGGCCCTCGCCGACGGGCAGACCTCGGTGGAGTTCCGGGACGTCGTCTACTTCGACCTGGCCCTCGACTACCGCAAGGCGACCCGGATCGCCCTGTCCGCCTCCCAGGACACCGCACCGCAGACCCTCGCCGAGGCGATCGGCCTCTTCCAGGCGCTCGGCAAGAAGGTCACCGTCATCGGCGACGTGCCCGGCATGATCGTCGCCCGCACGGTCGCGCGGATCATCGACCTCGCGCACGACGCGGTCGCCAAGGGCGTCGCCACCGAGGAGGACATCGACACCGCGATGCGCCTGGGTGTCAACTACCCTCTGGGTCCCTTCGAGTGGAGCCGCAGGCTCGGCCGCTCCTGGGCCTACGCGCTCCTGGACGACCTGCACCTGCGCGACCCCTCGGGGCGCTACGCGCCGTCCCTCGCGCTGTACCGCCACGCCCACGCCTCCGACCCGCGGGAGGGCAACACCTCATGACCACCGCCAGGCGCGACACCTACACCCCGGACACGCTGCTGTCCGTCGCGGTCCGGGTGTTCAACGAGCGCGGCTACGACGGCACCTCCATGGAGCACCTGTCCAAGGCGGCCGGCATCTCCAAGTCCTCGATCTACCACCACGTCACCGGCAAGGAGGAACTGCTGCGCCGGGCCGTGAGCCGGGCCCTGGACGGCCTCTTCGGCATCCTCGACGAGGAGCACGCGCGCGTGGGGCGCGCCGCCGAGCGCCTGGAGTACGTCGTGCGGCGCATGGTCGAGGTCCTCATAGCCGAACTGCCCTACGTGACGCTGCTGCTGCGCGTGCGCGGCAACACCGGCACCGAGCGGTGGGCCCTGGAGCGGCGCCGCGACTTCGACCACCGGGTCGCCGACCTGCTCAAGGCGGCGGCGGCCGACGGGGACGTGCGCGGCGACGTGGAGGTGCGGCTGGTGACCCGGCTGGTCTTCGGGATGATCAACTCGATCGTCGAGTGGTACCGCCCGGACGGGCGCGGGATGAACGAGCGCGAGGTCGCCGACGCGGTGGTGCAGCTGGCCTTCGGCGGCCTGCGCAGGAGCGGCTGAGCCGCTCGGAGCGGCTGTAGCGCGCGAAGCGGCCGGGCTCCGCGGGAGCGGCCGGGCTGCTCCAGTGGCCGGGCTCCGCGGGAGTGGTCCGGGTCAGCTCTGCGGCTCCAGGTCCTCCTCCTCGAAGACCAGCAGCGTGCGCGTGCTGAGCACCTCCGGGATCGCCTGGAGCCGGGTCAGCACCAGCTCGCGCAGCGACCGGTTGTCCGACACGTGCACCAGCAGCAGCACGTCGAAGTCCCCGCCCACCAGGGCGATGTGGGAGGCGCCGGGCAGCTGTCTGAGCTGCTCGCGCACCGTGCGCCAGGAGTTCTGCACGATCTTCAGCGTGATGTACGCGGACGTGCCCTGCCCCGCCCGCTCGTGGTCGACGCGGGCACCGAAACCGCGGATGACGCCGTCCTCGACGAGCCGGTTGATCCGGGCGTAGGCGTTGGCGCGCGAGACGTGGACCCGTTCGGCGACCGACCGTATCGAGGCGCGTCCGTCCGCCTGGAGCATGCGCAGGATGTCCTGGTCGATGGCGTCCAGCGGCCGCGCCGGCGGCAGCGCGCCACTGTCGTCCGCACTCTCGGCCATTTGTTCAGATGCCACCCGCGCCACCCTCCCTGCCATGGACGTACTGCGTCCATCTCAGGCTGTGGAGAACCGTTTGTCCACAGCCTGAGGCCAGCCATAGCCAAATGGTGCCGACGACCGAACAATCGGTAGGTGAGGCGGGTCACAGCCGACGCGCCTCTTCGAGCCGCTCCCACGAGGAGGTGCCGTCATGACGGTCATGGAGCAGCGGGGCGCGTACCAGCCCACCCCGCCGCCCGCATGGCAGCCCCGGACGGATCCCGCGCCGCTGCTGCCCGACGCCGAGCCGTACCGCGTCCTCGGCACCGAGGCGGCCGCGAAGGCCGACCCGGAGCTGCTGCGGACGCTGTACGCCCAGCTGGTCCGCGGCCGCCGGTACAACGCGCAGGCCACCGCCCTCACCAAGCAGGGCCGCCTCGCCGTCTACCCCTCCACCACCGGCCAGGAGGCCTGCGAGGTCGCCGCCGCGATGGTGCTCCAGGAGCGCGACTGGCTCTTCCCGAGCTACCGCGACACCCTCGCCGTGGTCGCCCGCGGCGTGGAGCCGGCCCAGGCGCTGACGCTGCTGCGCGGCGACTGGCACACCGGCTACGACCCGTACGAGCACCGGGTCGCCCCCCTGTCCACCCCGCTCGCCACGCAGCTGCCGCACGCCGTGGGCCTCGCGCACGCCGCCCGCCTCAAGGGCGACGACGTGGTCGCGCTGGCCATGGTCGGCGACGGCGGCACCAGCGAGGGCGACTTCCACGAGGCGCTGAACTTCGCGGCCGTCTGGCAGGCCCCGGTCGTCTTCCTCGTGCAGAACAACGGCTTCGCGATCTCCGTCCCGCTCGCCAAGCAGACCGCGGCCCCGTCGCTGGCCCACAAGGCCGTCGGCTACGGCATGCCCGGCCGCCTGGTCGACGGCAACGACGCCGCGGCGGTCCACGAGGTCCTCTCCGACGCCGTGCGCCACGCCCGCGCGGGCGGCGGCCCCACCCTCGTCGAGGCGATCACCTACCGCGTCGACGCCCACACCAACGCCGACGACGCGACCCGCTACCGCGGCGACGCCGAGGTCGAGGCCTGGCGCGAGCACGACCCGATCGTGCTGCTGGAGCGCGAGCTGACCGCGCGCGGCCTGCTCGACGAGGCCGGCATCGAGGCCGCCCGCCAGGACGCCGAGACCATGGCCGCCGCCCTGCGCGAGCAGATGAACCAGGACCCGGTCCTGGACCCGATGGACCTGTTCGCCCACGTCTACGCCGAGCCCACGCCCCAGCTGCGCGAGCAGCGGGAGCAGCTGCGGGCCGAGCTGGAGGCCGAGGCCGAGCCGGAGGAGGGCACGCACCGATGACCACCGTCGCCGTCAAGCCGGCCACCATGGCCCAGGCCCTCACCCGCGCGCTGCGCGACGCGATGGCCGCCGACCCCGCCGTGCACGTCATGGGCGAGGACGTCGGCACCCTGGGCGGCGTCTTCCGCGTCACCGACGGACTCGCCAAGGAGTTCGGCGAGGACCGCTGCACGGACACCCCGCTGGCCGAGGCGGGCATCCTCGGCACGGCCGTCGGCATGGCCATGTACGGGCTGCGCCCGGTCGTGGAGATGCAGTTCGACGCGTTCGCCTACCCGGCGTTCGAGCAGCTGATCTCGCACGTCTCCCGGATGCGCAACCGCACCCGCGGCGCGATGCCCCTGCCGATCACCATCCGCGTCCCCTACGGCGGCGGCATCGGCGGCGTCGAGCACCACAGCGACTCCTCCGAGGCGTACTACATGGCGACTCCGGGGCTCCATGTCGTCACGCCCGCGACGGTCGCCGACGCCTACGGACTGCTGCGCGCGTCCATCGCCTCCGACGACCCGGTCGTCTTCCTGGAGCCCAAGCGGCTGTACTGGTCGAAGGACTCCTGGAACCCCGAGGAGCCCGCGCCCGTTGAACCGATCGGCCGCGCGGTGGTGCGGCGCTCCGGCCGGAGCGCCACGCTCATCACGTACGGGCCGTCCGTACCCGTCTGCATGGAGGCGGCCGAGGCGGCCCGGGCCGAGGGCTGGGACCTCGAAGTCGTCGACCTGCGCTCCCTGGTGCCGTTCGACGACGAGACGGTGTGCGCCTCGGTGCGGCGGACGGGACGCGCGGTCGTGGTCCACGAGTCGGGCTCCTTCGGGGGCCCGGGCGGGGAGATCGCGGCCCGGGTGACGGAGCGCTGCTTCCACCACCTGGAGGCGCCGGTGCTGCGTGTGGCCGGCTTCGACGTGCCGTACCCGCCGCCGATGCTGGAGCGCCACCACCTGCCCGGTGTGGACCGGATCCTGGACGCCGTGGGGCGCCTGCAGTGGGAGGCCGAGAGCTGATGGCACAGGTGCTGGAGTTCAAGCTGCCCGACCTCGGTGAGGGGCTCACCGAGGCGGAGATCGTGCGCTGGCTGGTCGAGGTCGGCGACGTCGTCGCCATCGACCAGCCGGTCGTCGAGGTCGAGACGGCCAAGGCGATGGTCGAGGTGCCCTGCCCCTACGGCGGCGTGGTCACGGCCCGCTTCGGCGAGGAGGGCCAGGAGCTGCCCGTCGGGGCGCCGCTGATCACGGTGGCGGTGGGGGAGCGGTCGCCGTCCGGCGGCGGCGCGGACCCCGGCGCCGGAAGCCCGCCCCGCGCGGGTGGCGAGAGCTCGGGGAACGTCCTGGTGGGATACGGCACGTCCGAGGCCCCCGCGCGGCGCCGCAGGGTGCGGCCCGGACGGCCGGTGACGAGTGCCTCCGCGGCGGCCGGGCAGACCCCGGGTGGCGGGACCGGAGCGGCCGCGACCGCTCGTGCCGACGGGGGCGTGCCGGCTGCGGCCGGTGGTCCCTCCGCCCCGGTGAACGGGCACACGGGCGGTGTGGCCGTCGACGACGGTCCCGTCCCGGTGATCTCGCCCCTGGTGCGCCGGCTGGCCCGGGAGAACGGCCTCGACCTGCGCGAGCTGACGGGCTCCGGCCCGGACGGGCTGATCCTGCGGGCGGACGTGGAGTACGCGCTGCGCGCGGCGGGCCGCGCCGGCACGGCGGCCCCGGCGGCGCAGCCGCACGCGCCCGTGCCGCAGCCGGCGGG
>NZ_NOKT01000053.1 GCF_002237655.1 Streptomyces sp. XY006 | reverse complement strand
GGCAAGGGCGCGGCCGGTGCCGAGGGCGGCGCGGGCGGCGGCAACGGCTCCTCCGGCGCCGACGCGTCCGGCGGCGGCAAGGGCGGCGCGGGCGGCTCCGGCGCGCACGGCTACGGCGGTGGCGGCGGCGCGGGCCACGCGGGCGGCGGCGGTGGCGGCGGTACCGACGAGGAGCGGGGCACCATCGGCAGCGGTGCGGGCGGCAGCGGCTACGCCGACCCCGACCGCGTGACCGACGCCCGTCTGCTCACCGGCAGCCGCACGGTGCCCCCGGCGAAGACCGACCCGTTCTGGGCGGCCTCCGACGAGCCGGTGCGCGGCGGCATCGCCGAGGGCGGCGTCAACACCGACCGCTCCGGCGCCGGGCGCGTGGTCTTCCAGTGGAAGACCCCCGCGATCGCCGAGCTGGTCCAGGTCTCCGGCACCGACGAGACCGTCCAGCCGGGCGGTGCCGCCGGCCCGCTGGCCGTGGTGGCCCGGGACAAGGCGGGCAACGCCGTGGAGAACGCCTCCGTCACCTTCACCATCGAGGACCCCGGAAAGCAGGGCGCCTACTTCTACGTCAAGGGCGGCGTCGACTCCACCGAGCTCGTGGTGCCGACCGACGCGCGCGGCCGGGCCGCGTCCCAGCCGGTCCAGGTGGGCGGCAAGGAGGGCGAGTTCACCGTCCGCGCCGCGGTCGGCGGCGTCTCGACGGTCTTCTCCGTGACGGTGAAGGACTCGGCGTACACCGTCTCCGTCGCGGGCGGCGACGACCAGCGGGCCGAGCAGGGCGCCGACTTCGAGGAGGCCCTGCGGGCCAAGGTGGTCAAGTCGGGTGCCGCGGCACCGGCCGGCACCGAGGTCGAGTTCCGGGTCGAGGACGAGAGCGAGGAGGCGCCCCGCTTCGCCGACGGTGAGCGGGTCGTCCGCGTGGAGACCGACGAGCAGGGCGGTGCCACGGCCCCGGTCCTGACGGCCGGCGAGGGCACGGGCACCTACACGGTGACCGCGTCGGTCGGCGGCGCCATGACCCAGTTCGCGGTCGAGGTCGTCCCCGGCGACGGCACGCAGGACCCGGGCCCGGACGACGACCCGTCGGGCAGCCCGAGCCCCTCGGCGGACCCGAGCCCCTCGGCGAGCGCCGGCGGCACGACCGGCGGTGACGGCACCTCCACGGGCGGCACCTCCACCACCGGCGGCACGTCGACCGACCTCGACGGCGGCAGCCTCGCCTCCACCGGCGCGGGCGGCATGGGCCTGCTCGCCGCGGCGGCCGGGGCACTGGCGGCGGTGGGCTTCGCGGCCTTCCGCTTCGGACCGCGCCTGAAGCTCCGCTCCCGCGACGACGGCTGACCCGGGCAATGACAGGCACGCCCTGACACGGCGTCACCACGGTCGACACCGGGCCTGACGCGGCGTAACCACGGTCGACGCCGGGCCTGTCTTGGTGTCACCACCGCTCAAGTCAGGCCCGGCACAGCGCAGCACGGCGGCCCGCACCCGGCATCGGGTGCGGGCCGCCGGCGTTCACGGGAGCCGGGCGCTCGTCGCCGCGGGCCGTGACCGCAGCGCCCCGGCGCTCCGGCCGGCGCGGGTAGCCTGGCCGTATGGGTCTGGCCTGCAACGCTCTGCCGCACTGCTTCCTCTGACGCCGCGGTGAGGACGGCGACGTGCATCCGCACGCCGCCGTCCCCGGCCTGTCCGCCCCGGGCGGACGCCGGTGACTTACGTCCACCGCCCGCACCGCGGCCCGGCACGTCGCCGGGCCGCGTCGTCCAGGAGCACCGCCATGCCCTCGGGTCCCGCCCGCATGCCCTCCGACCGGCTGCTGACCGTCCTGACCTGCCCCCTGTGCCCCTCCGCCCTCACCCGCGCCGACGGCGCCCTGCGCTGCGCCGCGCGGCACACCTTCGACATCGCCCGCCACGGCTACGTGAGCCTGCTGACCGGCCACCGGCGTGCCCCGAGCGCCGACTCCGCCGGGATGGTCCGCAGCCGCGCCGCCTTCCTGCGTGCCGGGCACTACGACCCGCTCGCCCGCGCTCTCGCGGACCTCGCCGCCGGCCTGGCACCGGCCGACGCCACCGTGCTGGACGCCGGCGCGGGCACCGGCCACCATCTGGCCGCTGTCCTGGACGCCCTCCCCGGCGCCCTGGGCGTCGGCCTGGACACCTCGCCCGCCGCCCTGCGCGCCACGGTCCGGGCCCATCCCCGTGCGGAGGCCGCCGGCTGGGACGTCTGGCGGCCCTGGCCTGTGCGCACCGGCTGCGCCCACCTCGTCCTCAACGTCTTCGCGCCCCGCAACGGCCCCGAGTTCCGCCGCGTCCTGCGCCCGGACGGCGCCCTGCTCGTCGTCACGCCCACGGCACGGCACCTGCGCGAACTGCGCGAGCCCCTGGGGCTGCTGGCGGTCGATCCCAGGAAGGAGGAACGCCTGCGCCGGACCCTGTCGGCCGCCTTCCGGCTCGCACGCACCGAGCCGCTGGAGTTCGCCCCGGTCCTGACGGCCGAGGACGTCGTCGGCCTGGTGGCGATGAGCCCGAGCGCGCACCACCTCGACGGGGCCCGGCTGCGGGAGCGGGTCGCCCGGGCGGTGACGCCGGTGCGGGTGACCGCGTCGTTCGCCGTGTCGGTGTACCGGCCGCGCGCGGCGGTTCAGTGACCGGTGCGGGCGAGCTGCTCCTCCTGCGCCGCCGTGAGCGTACGGATCATGAGGGCGGCGGCCACGGCCGCCGCCACGATGGCCAGATCGGCGGTGAGCAGCGGGAGGACGCCGGTGTAGGCGCGGGCGATGATCTCGTCCGTGTCGTCGGAGTAGAGGATCCCGGCGTTGCCGGCCAGGCCCGCCAGCCACAGCCCCCACCACCAGTTCACGACCGCGGGCAGCCGCCGCTCGGGGAAGACCGAGCGGTGGACGTCCGCGACCACGCCCCGGGGTATCCACAGGTTGGCGACGGGCACGACCCAGCCCAGGAGGAGCCAGAAGGAGCCGTAGCGCGGCGCGGCGCCCGACAGGGCCCGCGCGTTCTCCCGCGCCCGGTCCAGCCAGAACAGGAACACCACGGCGCACAGGGCCGTGACGACGCCGCCCACCCAGGCGACCTGGTGGTAGGAGTCCTCCAGCGCGGTCAGCGGGCGGTGCGCGCCGTCGCCCTGGTCGGGCGGGCCGGACGCCGGCTGCCCCGCCAGGGACAGCCGCAGATGCCAGATTGCCCGGACGGTCCAGGCGACCCCGGCGAGGGTGAGGGCCACGATCGCCCAGCGCGCCGCACCCCCGGCCGGGCGGGGAGCGGGGGCGGGGGCGGTGCCGGGGGTCTGCTGAACGGTCATCCGGTCATCCTGCCCCACCCAGTTCCGAGGCCCTGCCCTCCCCGTCCCACCGCACCTCCAGGACGTGGTCGACGGCGTCGCGGTCGAGCGGGCCGAAGACGTGCGGGAACAGGGTGTCCCCGGAGACGCCGGGCGGCGGTGCCGGGGCCGCGGCCTCCCACGCCACCCGCGCGGTCAGCCGCGTCTCGTCGAGCGCGAGCACCAGCAGGGGCCGGGGCGCGTCCCGGTAGAAGGCGTTGACGACGGCCAGGGTGGTCGCCTCGTCCGGGGAGCAGTGCACGAAGCCCTCCTCGGCGAGGGAGGCGGGGGCGTACGGCTCAGCCGACGCGGAGTGCCAGACGCTGCTCGGTACGACGTGATAGATCATGGCCCCGTTATAGCCCCCTCCGTTCTCACAGGCCGAGGGCGGCGACGGTCCGTTCGGTCGCCTCGGCGATCAGGGCGTCCGAGGGCTCGGCGTCGCGGCCGGGGCGGTCGGTCAGCACGGCGAGGACGAGCGGCTCGCCGCGGGGCGGGTGCACGACCGCGACGTCGTTGGCCCGGCCGTAGTGGCCCGTGCCCGTCTTGTCGGCGACGCGCCAGCCGCGGGGCAGCCCGGCCCGGATGCGGCGGGCGCCGACGGGGGTGGCGTTGCGGGAGAGCCAGTCCAGGAGCAGCGCGCGGTCGCCGGCGGGCAGCGCGGTGCCCAGCAGCAGCCTGCGGAAGTCGGTGGCGATCGCCTCGGGGGTGGTGGTGTCGCGCGGGTCGTCCGGCGGGACGTCGTGCAGTTCGGGCTCGTAGTGGTCCATGCGGCTGGTGCGGTCGCCGAGGGCGCGCAGGTAGGCGGTGAGCTTCCCGGGCCCGCCGATCTCACGCATCAGCAGATTGCCGGCCGCGCCGTCGCTGAAGCGGACGGCGGCGTCGCAGAGTTCGCGCAGGGTCATGCCCGTCGCCAGGTGCCTGCCGGTGACCGGGGTGGTGGAGCGCAGGTCGGCCCGGGTGTAGGTGACGCGCCGGTCCAGGTCGTGCGGGGAGCGGTGGTGCAGGACCGCCGCGGCGGCCAGGGCCTTGAAGACCGAGCAGAACGCGAAGCGTTCCCCGGCACGGTGCACCACCGTGGCGCCGGTTCCGGTGGCGAGGGCGTACACCCCGACCCGGGCGCCGTACGCGCGCTCCAGGTCCGCGAACCGGGGCCGGTGCACCGGCGGCCGGCTCGACGGCGGGGCGGGCCGGCTGGCCGTCGCCCCCCGGTCGGGCCGGTTCGCGGACCGCTCACCGGCACCGCACCCGGCGAGCGGGAGTGGCAGCAGCGCCGCGGCGGCGAGAAAGAAACGCCGGGAGGAACGCAGGGAGGCCACCGGCGGGTCGAGTGACATACGGATACTCATCTCACTCAACGCCCTGCCCACCAGGGCCGCACGGCATGCGGGCAGGCCCCCCGCGGGCGGACGAGCCAGCCGCCGTGGACGCCCCGCGCGCCCGTTGACTCAGAGCTGGAACTCGGCCGGGGAGAGCCCCAGCGCCGCGCAGGCCTCGCGCAGGACCTGGGCCTCGGCCTGGGAGAAGTGGCCGTCGGCACCGGCGATGACCATGCCGGTCTGGATCACGGCCCGCGCCTCGGTGGGCTTCTTGGCGGTCTTGGCGATCTCCTGCATCGCCTCCGCCTTGCCGTGCTGGAAGTTCATCGTCAGCTGGTCCACGTGCTTGCTGAACCGCTGGCGCAGCTGCTCCGGCGGGAAGTTCTGCAGCACGTCGTTGCTCAGGATCATCGACTCGACCTGCTGGCGCTCGGAGGCGTCCACCTGTCCGTCGGCCGCCGCGACCAGGGCGCACATCGCCATGCTCGCGTCCCGGTAGGCACCGCTCTTCAGCTCGTTCTTCAGCGACCCGAGCTGCGTCTTGAACAGGCCGATCAGCTGGGCCTTGCCGCCCCCGCCGGACCTCGGAGCGCCGTGGCCGCCGCTGTGCCCGCCCGTCGCGCCGCGGCCGGCCTGACCCTGCTGGAGTGCCTTGGCCTGATCCTTGAGCCGGTCCCACACTGCCATTGCCGTCACCTCGGTATTCGTCAGCATCAAAGGACGCACCCGCTCACGCGCGCACACCCTCCCAACGCCCGGCCCCCGGGCAAAGGTTCCGCAAACTCCCCCACCCGGCGTCCGGCCGCGCCGTCACCGTCCGGGCGTGCGGGCCGCGGAGGGCACGGGCCGGACCGGGGTCGGGGTGGCCGAAGGGGAATCGGGCGCGGGCCTGGTGCTCTCGTCGCGGGCGGCGGAGCCGGTGGCGGCCGTGCCGGGGCCGGTGGGGCGGGAGGTCTCGGTGCGCGGGCTCCCGGTACCGGGAGCGGACGTCCGGGAGCGCTCCGACGGGGAGTGCGGGGCCGAGTCCGACGCGGAGGGCGTGGGAGTCGCGGGAGCCGGGGTCGCGGGAGCCGGGGTGGTGGGCGCCCGGGGCGGCGGCGGGGCCATCGGAACGGTGGGGACGGCGGGCGCCTCGGGCGCGGTGAGGCGCAGCGGCAGCACGACCAGGGCGGCCACCGCGCAGCACAGGCCCGCTCCGGCCGCGGTGCGCAGCAGGCGCCGGCGGGTGGCCCGGCGGCGGACCGCCTCGAACTGTCCGGGCGGCGCCCCCAGGTAGTCCGGCGAGGAGGGCCGCAGGATCACGGCGAGCGGGTCGTCGGGGCCGGACTCCGGCTCGCCCGGGACGTCGTCAAGGCGTGTGGTCAAGGCTTCTCCTCAGATGGACGCGGAGCAGTTCCCGGGCCGCGTGCAGATCGGCCTTGACGGTTCCTTCCTTGCGCCCGGTCAGGGCGGACACCTCCCGGACCGGCATGTCAGCGTAGTAGTGGAGGAGGATCGGGACGCGCAGTCGCTCCGGCAGCGCCTGCACCAGCAGCCGCACCGACGGGTCGGCCTGCTCGGGGTGGGGGCGCACCGCGGCCTCCGAGGTGACGCGGTGCAGGGCGCGGCGCTCGCGCTCCAGCTTGCGCCAGTGGTCCCGGACGAGGTTGGCCGCGGTGACGTAGAGGAACCCGCGGGGCTCCTCGACGGACGTCCAGCGCGCCCACAGCCGGGTGAACGCCTCCGAGGCGATCTCGTGGGCCGTCTCGTCGTCGTCGACGAGCCGGCGGCACCAGCCGGCGAGACGCGGGTAGAGGGCGGCGAACAGCTCGGACGCTGCCTTCTCGCGGGACCGTTTCAACGCTCTCCAGAGGTGGGGGACCCGGCGCCGTCCTGCACGGCGAACACGATCACGTTGTCCGCGTAGCCGTCCGCGGTACGCGCTCCGCCGCAGGTGATCAGCCGCACCTCCGGACGGGCCACGTTCCCGTAGACGTCGTCCACCGGGAAGTCGTTCTTCGGGACGGTCCGCACGGCGGTGACGGCGAAGGCCGCCGCCGTGCCGTTCTCCAGGCGCGCCTCGATCCGGTCGCCGGGGCGCAGCCGGCCCAGGTGGCGGAAGACGCCGTCGCCGTACCGCCCGACCGTGACATGGCCGAGCAGCACCGACGGTCCGGTCCGGCCCGGCACCGGCGAGTGCCGGTACCAGCCCGCCCGGTCGTCCGCCTCGACGGGCGGCACCTGCACGGTGCCGTCCGCCGCCAGGCCCAGCGGCATGACCGGGGTGTCGACGCCGATCGCCGGGATCAGCAGCCGGACCGGGGCCGGACCGGACGCGGGGCGGGACCCCGCGGCCGGCTTCGGCGGCGGCGTCGCGGTGGCGGCCGGCGGCGCCGCCGTTCCCCCGCCGCAGGCCGTCAGCACGGACGCGAGGGCCGCGGCCGTGAACGCGCGCCTGGAGAACGCGGTCATGCCCCGCTCGCCCGGCGGCGCACGACGAAGACGGTGCCGCCGCCCACGAGGAGCACCGCGGCGGCGCCCGCGCCGATCACCGTGCCGCCGGTGCCGGAGCCCGTGGACCCGGTCGTCACACCGGTGTCGGGCGCGCCGCTCGGCACGACGGACACCTGGTCCCGCGCGGGTGCCCGGGTCGGTTCGGCGCTCGGGGCCGGGCGGGCCGGGCGGCTGCGTTCGGCGGGTGCGGCCGGCTTCGGCGTGTCGCTCGCCTCCGGGTGGGTGGTCGGCTCGGCGGCCGACGGGACGGGGCTCGGGGTCGTCGCCCCGTCGGCGAACGCGGGCCCCGTGCCCATCAGTACGGCGGTGCCCGTGAGGGCCAGCAGGCCAAGGACGGTTCGGCGCATGGAGTCGCACTCCCAGGTCGGTGAACAGGTCGTGCGGAGAGACGAGGCGGGGGCGGAGCGGGTTGTAAAGAGATGGCAAAGTCCCCGAAGGGCCGTGCGGCCGGGGCCTTGGACCGGCGCACGATGGCCGAGGACGCGCAGCACGCCAACCCACCGGAAAGGGACGGCCCGTTGACCTCCCCCTCCCCCTCCCCCTCCCCCTCCTCGTCCGCCTCGCCGTCCGCCTTCGCCACCGTGCCCCGCACCGCCGGCGTCGTGATCGTCGGCGGGGGCGTGATGGGCACGAGCATCGCCTTCCACCTGGCCGAGGCCGGGGTGCGGGACGTCGTCGTCGTGGAGCGCGGGGAGCTGGGCCAGGGCAGCTCCGGCAAGCCCATCGGCGGGGTGCGGGCGCACTTCTCCGACCCGCTCAACATCGAACTGGGCCGGCGCAGCCTGCGCGCCTTCCGGGACTTCCCCGGCCGTCCCGGCGCCGACATCCGGCTGGACACCGTCGGCTACCTGTTCCTGCTCACCGACGAGCGACAGGCCGCCGACTTCGAGGCCGGGGTCCGGCTGCAGAACTCCCTCGGCGTCCCCAGCCGCATGACGGACCCCGACGAGGCCCGCCGGCTGTGCCCCTACGTCAGCACCGACGGGCTCGTGGCCGCCGCCTACTCGCCCGACGACGGCCACGCGCGGCCCGGGCTCGTCGTCCAGGGCTACGCGCGGGCGGCGGCCCGGGCCGGGGTCGTCCTCGCCACGCACACCACCGTCACCGGCATGGACCTGACGGGGGACCGCGTCACGGCCGTCCACACCGACCGCGGCCGGATCGAGTGCGACACGGTCGTCTGCGCCGCCGGGGCCTGGTCGGCGCGGATCGGCGCCATGGCCGGGGCCGACCTGCCCGTCCGGCCGGTGCGCCGCCAACTGGCCTTCACCGTGCCGCTCGTGCCGCCCGCCCCGCGCATCCCCTTCACCATCGACTTCGCGTCCTCGGCGTACTTCCACAACAGCGACGACGGGCTGCTGTTCGGGCTCGCCGACCCCGGCGAGCCGGACGGCTTCGACACCACCTGGACACCGCACTGGCTGGAGCTGTTCCGCGAGGCCGTCCGCCACCGCGCCCCCGCCCTGGCCGGCCTGGAGACGGCCGGCGGCTGGGCCGGGCTCTACGAGGTCACCCCCGACCACAACGCCCTCATCGGCCGCTCCGCCGACGTCGTCAACTTCCTTTACGCCACCGGCTTCTCGGGCCACGGCTTCCTCCAGGCGCCGGCGGTCGGCGAGGTCGTCCGCGACCTCTGCCTGGAGCGCACCCCGTGCGTCGACGTCGGCCCCCTCGGCGCCGACCGCTTCCGGACCGGCGCCACGATCCGGCCCGAGTCGCACGTGGTGTGAGTCCGGGACGGTCTCCGCCCCGGGCCGCCGTGTGGACGGCGCCGGCCCGGGGCGGGGTGGGTCAGCGCAGGGTGCCGATGCGGTCGAGCCGGTCGTCGACGCCGTTGCGCAGCTCACCGAGGGTCGTGCCCGCGGGGGCCTTCTTCGGTGTGGCGGACGGCGGCTGGGTCTCGTCCGCGCACGTGGTGCCGCGCGCCGGGACCTCGAGGTCGACGAGGTAACCGGTCACGGCGTCCGTCGCGCAGGCGCTGCGGCCGAAGGCGGTGTGCCCCTCGGCGCGGAACGTCAGCAGCCGGCCGTTGTCCAGCTTGCGGGACAGGGCCACCGAGTCCTGGTACGGGGTGTCCGGGTCGCCGGTGGTGCCGAGGACCAGGATCGGCGCGGAGCCCTTCGCCCGGAAGGAGCCGGCGTAGCGGCTGGGCTTCTCGCCCGTCCACTGGACGCAGGCGGTGGCGTGCTGGTGGTCGTAGGTCGGCGGGCCGTACGCCATGGCCGGGCCCAGCAGCGGGGCCAGTTCGGCGTTCCGGGTGACCTTCCGCTTCAGCAGGGCCGGGTCACGCGGGTAGTCCTTGTCGACGCACTCGACGGCCACGTTCGGGTTGAGGAAGTCGTAGCTGGCCGGGGACGGCGGCCGCAGCAGGAACGAGGTGTTGTCGCGCTGCTGCGCCTTGCGCAGGGCCTGGCCGAGGGAGGGCCAGATGACCTTGCCCTCATTGATGTTGAACATCAGGCGGTACACGAGGGTGTAGCCGCCTGCCTGCCCGCCGTTGGCGGTCGGGACGGGGTTGGCGTCCAGGTCGGCCTTGAGCTTCTCGAAGGCGGCCCGGGGGTCGCCGTCGCCGAACCCGCACGTGGCCTGGTCGTCCTTGCACCAGTCGAGGAAGCGGCCCATCGCGCCGTCCAGCGCCAGGTACTGGGGCCGGTCGTAGGCGTACGGCTTGTTCGCGTAGTGCTCCGGGTCGTAGCCGCCGTCGAGCACCAGGGCGCGCACGCGCTCGGGGTACATGGCGGCGTAGACGGTCCCGATGTAGCTGCCGAACGACCGTCCGTAGTAGGTCAGTTGTTCTTCCCCGAGCGCCTGCCTCAGCAGGTCGACGTCCCGGGCCACGTACCCGGTCCCGACGTACGGCGCGATGCCGCCCGCGTTGTCCTGGCAGCCCTGGACGAACGAGGCGGCCTGGCGCACGGCGGGCTCGTAGGCGTCCGGGCCGGGCACGCCCTTGGCGGCGGTGACGGCCTGCGTGTACGTCGGGTCGTCCCAGCACACCACCTGCGAACTCCGGCCGACACCGCGGACGTCGTAGCCGAAGACGTCGAAGTTGTCGCGCAGGGAGGCCGGCAGTCCGGCGTAGTTGTTGCGCACGAAGTCGACGCCGGAGTTGCCCGGGCCGCCGGGCTGGAGGAACAGGGTGCCCTTCTTCGCGCCCTGGTCCGCGGCCTTCTTGCGCACGACCGCCAGGGTGATGGTCCGGCCCTGCGGGTCGCGGTAGTCCAGCGGCACCTCGGCGTTCGCGCACTCGAACCCGCCCTGGCAGTCGGCCCAGGCGAGGCTCGGCACGGCCGGCTGCGGGTCGGTCGCGGCGGGCTGCGCCGCCATCACCTGCGGCGCCGCGGCGCCGGAGACGGCGAGGGCGAGCGCGGCGGCGAGGGCCGTGCGCAGCCGGGGCAGACGTCTGCGCGTGGGCGCACCGGAGCGGTGTTCGCCGTGTTCTGTTGTTCTCACTGTGTGGTTTCCCCCTCGGGCGCGGGACGTCGGCCCGGCGCTCGGTCGGTTGGTCGGTGGGTCGTCGATCGGACTGGTCGGTCGATCGAGTCGGTCCGTGGCAGTTTCCGGCCGGACCCGGTCGCGGGGAGCGGCCGGGGCGGGATTGTCGGCAAGTTGCGACGTGATCTTTGCATTACCGGGCGGCGGTTGTAGGGGTGTTCACTTGCGGAGTCCCGTGATTCCGGTGCGGAGTCCCGTGATTCCAGGAAGGAACGTCCGACATGTCCGAGCTCTATCCGGCCGTCGAGCCGTACGCCCACGGCATGCTCGCCGTCGGCGACGGCAACCTCGTCCACTGGGAGACCTGCGGCAACCCCGAGGGCAAGCCCGCGCTGGTGCTGCACGGCGGGCCGGGGTCCGGTGCGGGGCCGTTCTGGCGGCGGCTGTTCGACCCGGCGGCGTACCGGGTCGTGCTGTTCGACCAGCGCGGGTGCGGGCGCAGTACGCCCGACGCGGCGGACCCGGAGACCTCGCTCGCCGTCAACACCACCGGGCACCTGATCGCCGACATCGAACTGCTCCGGCAGCACCTGGGCATCGACGACTGGCTGGTCCTGGGCGGCTCCTGGGGCGTCACCCTCGCGCTGGCCTACGCCGAGCAGCACCCCGAGCGGGTCTCCGAACTGGTGCTCCTCAGCGTCACCAACACCACGCGCCGCGAGGTGGAGTGGGTCACGCGGGACATGGGGCGCATCTTCCCCGAGGAGTGGTCCCGGTTCCGGGACGCCGTACCGGAGGGGGAGCGTGACGGGAACCTGGCCGACGCGTACGCCCGGATGCTCGCCGACCCCGATCCGGCCGTGCGGGAGCGGGCCGCACGGGAGTGGTGCCGCTGGGAGGACGTGCACGTGTCCACCCACCCGGGGCACCGGCCCGACCCGCGCTTCGAGGACCCGCGCTTCCGGTTCCGGTTCGCCCGCCTCGTCACGCACTACTGGCGGCACGCCGCCTTCCTGGAGGACGGGGCGCTGCTGCGCGACGCGGGGAAGCTCGCCGGCATCCCCGGGGTGCTGATCCACGGCCGCATGGACATCAGCGGACCGCCGGACGTGGCGTGGCGGCTGGCCCGGGTGTGGCCGGACGCGGAGCTGGTGCTGATCGGCGACGAGGGCCACGGACTGTCCGGGAGCACCTCGACGGGGGCGGTGGTGGGAGCGACGGACCGCTTCCGCCCGAGAGCGACGGACCGCTTCCGCCCGGTCAGCGGCGGCTAGCCGCTCCCCACGGCCACCGGCTGCCGCCGTCCGGTGGCCGTGGGGCCGCGGCCGACCGGCCCTGACGCGTGGTCAGCCGGTCACCTCCGTCAGCCTCCAGCGCTGGTTCGCGCCCGAGTTGGGCTGCCAGACGCCGACCGGCGCGTTCTCCTGCGTCGACTGGCCGGAGACGTCCGGGAGTTGCCCGGTGGCCGCGTTGACGAGGGTCCATGTGCCGTCGCCGGTCGTGGAGGCGATCCACTCGGCGGCCCTGTCACGGCGGCCCGTGTCCGGCTCGGCGACCAGGGCGCCGCCGCGGACGGCGAGACGCTTGCCCGACGCGGACTCGGCGAGGACGTAGCGCGCGCGGTGGCCGGCGTCACGGACCCGTTCCACCGTCCAGTGCCGGCCGGCCGGGTCGGCCGAAGCGCCGCGGATCACCAGGCCCCTGCCGTCGCCGGCGATCGTGAGGTCCTTGCCGCTCTGCACACCGGTCAGGCGGTACGAGTGGCCCTTGCGCAGTTCCGCCGCGTCCTTCGCGACACCCGAGACGCCCTGGACGAGGAAGGACGTCACCGACTGCGCGGGCACGGAGACGGTGGCCCGCTCGCCGGTGACGCGGACCGGGCGCTGCCTGGCCAGCTTGCCGTCGGCGCTGGTCACCACGGGGGTGACGGAGGCGCGGGCGGAGACGTGGCCGAACTTCGACAGGTCGAGCGTGACCTCGCGCGCCTCGGCGGTGCTGTTGACGTGCACGACGGTCGCCGCGTCGCCCCTGCGGGAGACGGCGGCCGTGCTGGACGTGTCGTCCGTCTTGATCAGCCGGTCGCCGGGCTTGATGAAGTGCGTGAAGTTCCGGGCGGTGTCGAACTTGGTGTTCGTGTACACCGGGCAGGTCTCCAGCGTGTCCCGGGCCGTGCAGCTGAACGGCAGCTGGATCTCGCCCCAGTTGCCGCCCTTGGCGGACTCGCCGCCCGGCTTCATGTTGTCGTAGTCCTCGACGGGCTGCCAGAACACCCAGGCGCTGGGCTCCAGTTCGCGCAGGTCGTCGACGATGCGCTGGGCCAGGCCGAGGCCGGGCCGCATGTCCGTGAAGCTCTGGCCGTCGCCCCAGTCGCCCTCGACCTCGCTCATCCACAGCGGTTTGCCGGCGGCCTTGGCCAGGTCGCGGACGGTGGTGCGCCCGCCGGTGCCGTAGGTGTGGACGTTCATCTGGCCCACCAGGTCACGGACCTCCTGCGGGTAGGAGTTCCAGTTGGTGGCGAAGATGCCGGGGTTCGTCTCGTCCATCGCGGAGATCTCCGCGTCCGACCGGGACTTCTCCAGCACCGGGGCCAGCGCGCGCAGCACCTTCTGCTGGAGCTCGGGGCCCATGTGCGCGCCCTCCTGGCGGCCGCCGACCGGCTCGCCGTCCGGGCCGAGCCTGGTGCCCCAGTAGTCGGTGTTCGGCTCGTTGAACGGGTCGAGGGTGTCGACCTCGATGCCGTGCGCCTTCTCCAGCCGCTCGGTGGCACCCACCAGGTACTGCGCGAAGTCCTCGACCGACCCGGGCTTCAGCTGGTCCTTTCCGGCGTCGAAGTTGCCGGAGACGTAGCCGCTCTCGGTCATGAACCAGGGCGGGGAGTTGCTGAAGGTCTCCCAGTGGGTGATGTCCTTCTTGATGCGGTCGACCCACCAGCGCTGCGTCCGGTCCGCGTCCTTGTTCCAGTCGGCCGGGTCGTCCGCGTCCCACCAGTCGACGTCCTCGCGGGTGGTGCCCGCCGGGGCCTTCCACCAGCCCTCGACCGCGCCGCCCGCGCGCAGGTAGTCCTCGACGTCCGGGGCGTTGCCGCCGCCGATGTTGTAGCGGGCGATGTTCAGCGCGAGGCCCTCGTCGCCGAAGAGGAGCCGGTAGAGCTTCTCGCGTATCGCGGGCGGGTAGTCGCCGGTGGCGTTGGCGAACCAGACCAGGCTGGTGCCCCAGCCCTCGAACCTCTCGCCCGCGTAGGAGGGGTCCGGCCGGACGGTGACGCCGGCGGCGGCCCGGCCGGCCGGCGGTTCGGCGGGGGCGGCCGGCAGGGTCGTCGTGGCCAGGAGGGTCCCGGTCGCCACGGCGGTGACGCCGACGGCCCCGAGGAGTCGTCGCCTGCGGGTGCGGTGTGCCATCTCGAGTACTCCAGCTCTTCTGCGTGCCGCGCGTCCCGGCGGACGCAGAGATCGGGGCCCAGGTGGTGCGACTGGTCCGGGTATATGGCCTTCTTGTGCGGTTCGTGCCCGTCGATGTTTACGTAAACATCGGCTGGCGGGATGTCTACACTGTCCGAATCTCAAGGGTCAAGGAGTCGTTCCGGACCGAAAGTTCACGCCGCGCGGACGGCGGGGGAAGCGAGGGGCGGGTGGGCGCAGTGGACGGCGAGAGCGAGCCGGGGGGCACGGGTCGCACGAGAAGGCGCGCGGTCCGCCCCCGCCAGGGCGCCTCCATGGCCGACGTGGCGCGGCTCGCCGGGGTCTCCTCCCAGACGGTCTCCCGCGTCTCGAACGGCTTCGCCGGGGTCACCGAGGACACCCGCCGCCAGGTCCTGGCCGCCATGCGCGAACTGGGCTACCGGCCCAACAGCGCGGCCCGGGCGCTGCGCCGCGGGGAGTTCCGCACCCTCGGGGTGATCACGTTCTCCCTCTCCACCATGGGCAACATCCGCACCCTGGAGGCCATCGCCACCTCGGCGGCCGGGCACGGCTACGCCGTCACGCTGCTGCCGGTGGCCGTCCCCACCCAGGACGAGGTGAACGGCGCCTTCTCCCGGCTGGGCGAACTGGCCGTGGACGCCGTGATCGTCATCATGGAGATCCACCTGCTCGACGCGGCGACGGTCTCCGTGCCGCCCGGGGTGCAGGTCGTGGTGGCCGACTCGGACGCGGGCGACCGCTACCCCGTCGTCGACACCGACCAGGCGGGCGGCGCCCGGGACGCCGTACGCCACCTCCTCGGCCTCGGCCACGAGACGGTGTGGCACCTGGCGGGCCCGGAGGACTCCTTCGCCGCGCAGCGCCGCGCCGACGCCTGGCGCACGACGCTCACCGAGGCGGGCCGCCCGGCGCCGCCCCCGGTGCGCGGCGACTGGTCGGCGCAGTCCGGCTACCGCGCCGGGCTGCTGCTCGCGGACGAGCCCGGCTGCACGGCGGTGTTCGCCGCCAACGACCAGATGGCCCTGGGCCTGCTCCGCGCCCTGCACGAGCGGGGCCGCCGCGTCCCCGAGGACGTCAGCGTCGTCGGCTTCGACGACATCCCCGAGTCCGCGTCCTTCCTCCCGCCCCTGACGACCGTCCACCAGGACTTCGCCGAGGTGGGGCGGCTGTGCGTGGAAGGGGTGCTCAGCAAGATGCGCGAGGGCGGCGACACGGGCGGCGGCTCCGCCGCAGGCGGGCACGGGACGACGCTGGTACCCACGCGGCTGGTGGTGCGGCAGAGCACGGCGCGCAGGGGTGGTTGAGCGCGTGGGACACCCCCACGGTCCGCCGCCGGCCCCGGGCGCCTGGCGCATCCTCCTGGCCCGGGCCGAAGAGGCCGCCGCACACCACGCCTCACCGCTCGCCGAAGCCTTCGCGGAACTGGTGCGGGTGGCGCACACCGAGCCGCGCCTGCGCCGGCTGCACCCCTGGACCGGCATGTGGGAGCTGCACTTCAGCCGCTGCACGGAACATCCCCTCACCTGGGACATCCCGTACATCGGCACGTCGGCGGACGGCCGGTACCGTGTGGAGGGCCCGAGCCGCAGCAGCCCGCGGATCACCGAGACCGGCTGTGCGCGGGTCGCGGTGGCGCAGGTCGTCGAGCACCTGCCACCGGGCTGCGGCCCGGCCTTCGAGGGCAGCGCGCACGAACTGGCCGCCCACGAGAGGGCGCGGGACGGCAGCGGGGAACGGGCCTGAGCGCCCGGCGGCGAGCCCGTCCCCCGTACGTACGGCAGCGGTCAGCGGCGGCGGGCCCGGGGCGGCCTGGCCCGTCGGCCGCCCGGGGCGGAACCGGAGCGGGCGGGCCGGTTCTCGGCCGGCGGCGGGGTGAGGACCACGGGCACGCCCGAGGGCTCCCGCGCACCCGTGATGCGGCTCAGCTCCGCCTCCTCGGGGCCCACCCGCGTGACCTGCGGGGTGATGCCGGCGTCGGTCATCAGCCGGGACATCTCGCGCCGCTGGTGCGGCAGGACCAGCGTGACGACGGTCCCGGACTCGCCGGCGCGGGCGGTGCGGCCGCCCCGGTGCAGGTAGTCCTTGTGGTCGGCGGGCGGGTCCACGTTGACGACCAGGTCGAGGTTGTCCACGTGGATGCCGCGCGCGGCGACGTTCGTGGCCACCAGGACCGTGACGTCGCCGTCCTTGAACCGGGCCAGGGTCCGGGTGCGCTGGGACTGCGACTTGCCGCCGTGCAGCGCCATCGCGCGCACCCCGACCGCCAGCAGCTTCTTGGCCAGCCGGTCGGCGGCGTGCTTGGTGTCCAGGAACATGATCACGCGTCCGTCACGGGCCGCGATCCGGGTCGTGGTGGCGTGCTTGTCGTCGTCGTCCACGTGCAGCAGGTGGTGCTCCATCGTGGTGACCGCGCCCGCGGACGGGTCGACCGAGTGCACCACCGGATCGTGCAGATACGCCCGCACCAGCCGGTCCACGTTGCGGTCCAGGGTGGCGGAGAACAGCATCCGCTGGCCCCCGGGGCGCACCTGGTCGAGCAGGGCGGTCACCTGCGGCATGAAGCCCATGTCGGTCATCTGGTCGGCCTCGTCGAGCACCGTGACGCCGACCTGGTCCAGACGGCAGTCGCCGCGGTCCAGGAGGTCCTTGAGCCGGCCCGGCGTCGCGACGACGACCTCGGCACCGGCGCGCAGGGCACTGGCCTGGCGGCCGATCGACAGCCCGCCGACCACCGTCGCGAGCCGCAGCCGCAGCGCCTTGGCGAACGGGGTGAGGGCGTCGGTGACCTGCTGGGCCAGTTCCCGCGTGGGCACCAGGACGAGCGCCAGCGGCTGCCGGGGCTCGGCCCGCTGCCCGTCGACCCGGGCCAGCAGGGCGAGACCGAAGGCGAGCGTCTTGCCCGAGCCGGTGCGCCCGCGGCCCAGGACGTCCCGGCCGGCCAGCGAGTTCGGCAGCGTCGCCGCCTGGATCGGGAACGGCTCGGTCAGGCCCTCGGCGCGCAGCGCGGCCAGCAGCCGCGGCGGCAGGTCCAGCTCGGCGAACGTCTCGACGGCGGGCAGCGCCGGGGTGAGGGTGGCGGGCGGTGCGAAGTCGCGGGCGGGGGCGGGGCGGCGGGCGCCGTGGCCGGTGTTCGCCGTGCGGGAGCCGGCGTTCTGTCCTGCCGCCTTGCGGGGCCGGAAGCCTCCGTTGCGGGAGCGGGGGGAGCCGTTGTTGCTCCTGCGAGCCGTGCGGTCCATGGGGAACCTTCCTCGATGCGGCACGTATCGGGGAATGCGCGACGGCACCGGAGGGCCGCAGGATTCGCAAGAGCGAGCCGGAGTGGGAGAAAACGAGCCGAGGCCCGCACCGCGAGGGGTGCGGGCCCCGGTCAGGGCAGACGCGTCCGCGTCAGGCGGGAACGATGTTCTCGGCCTGCGGGCCCTTCTGGCCCTGCGTGACGTCGAAGGTCACCTTCTGGCCTTCCTGGAGCTCACGGAAGCCGGAGGTCGCGATGTTCGAGTAGTGGGCGAACACGTCGGGACCGCCGCCCTCCTGCTCGATGAAGCCGAAGCCCTTTTCCGAGTTGAACCACTTCACGGTGCCGGTAGCCATATGAATCTCCCTTGAGGGGCAGTACTCAGGGCCCGCACCTTGCGGACCCGTAGTCGCCGAAATGATCACCCTGTGGAGAGATCCGAAAATCCTCGGAAACAAAAAAGAGTGCTCGTCGACAAAGGCCGATAGAGCACTCGAAGTCTCTGGGAACCAAAACTGCAACAACGACGACGGTAGCACAGGGGATGACGGAAGGCCCGGGAAATCTCGTACCCGGGGTGGACCCGGGTGCCGGTTCTACTGCGTGGCGAGTACCCCGGATTGTCGGCAGCCGCACGACGACGACAGGGCCCTGGGGCGGAGACGCTGGGCGGACGATCGACACGAGATGCGGAGACCTCCTGCCGTGGCAACTTTCCTGTACCGAGTGGGCCGTCTGGCCTTCAGGCGACGCTGGTACGTCGCCCTGGTCTGGGCGGCCGTGCTGGCCGCCGTGGGGCTGGGCGCCCTCAAGGCGCCGGGCGCCGTCGACGAGGAGTTCTCGATGCCCGGCATCGAGTCCCAGAAGGCCTTCGACCTGATGGAGGAGCGCTTCCCCGGAGCCACCGGCGACGGCGCGACCGCCCGGGTCGTGTTCATCGCGCCGGACGGCGGGAAGGTGACCGCCGCCGAGAACAAGGAGGCGATAGAGGAGGCCGTCGCCGGGCTGGGCGACGGGACGCAGGTCGCGAGCACCGTCGACCCGTTCCGGGCGAAGGCCATCAGCCGGGACGGCTCGACCGCCTTCGCGACCGTCACCTACAAGGTCGGCGCGGCCGACCTGACCGACGCCAGCCGCACCCACCTGGAGAAGACGATCGACCAGGCCCGGGAGTCCGGGCTGACCGTGGAGGCCGGCGGCACCGCGCTCGCCGAGGAGGGCGGGCCGGGCGGCGCCGCCGAGGTGATCGGCGTCGCGATCGCCGCGGTCGTGCTGCTCGTCACCTTCGGCTCGCTGGCCGCTGCCGGGCTGCCCCTGCTCACGGCCGTCGTCGGGATCGGCGTGAGCATGGCCACGATCCTCGCCCTGTCCAGCGCCCTCGGGCTGTCCACCACCACCGGCACCCTGGCGACGATGCTGGGCCTGGCCGTCGGCATCGACTACGCCCTGTTCGTCGTCTCCCGCTACCGCGAGGAGCGCGCCAAGGGGCGCACGCCGCAGGAGGCGACCGGACTGGCCGTCGGCACCGCCGGGTCCGCGGTGGTCTTCGCCGGGCTCACCGTCGTCATCGCGCTGGCCGGGCTGGCCGTCGTCGGCATCCCGATGCTCACCAAGATGGGGCTGGCCGCGGCGGGCGCCGTCGTCGTCGGCGTGCTGGTCGCGCTGACCCTGGTGCCGGCGTTCCTCGGCTTCTGGCCGAACGCCGTGCTGACCCGCAAGGCCCGCAGGAGCGGCCGGATCGAGGGCGGCACCGAGTCCAACGGCGGCACCCGCTGGGCCCGTTACGTCCTGCGCCGCCCGCTGCCCGTGCTGCTCCTGGGCGTGCTGGGCCTCGGGGCCCTGGCCGTGCCCGTGACCGGCCTGCAGCTGGGCATGCCCGGCGACGAGGCCAAGCCGGTCTCCACCACCGAACGCCGGGCCTACGACGCGCTCGCCGAGGGCTTCGGACCGGGCTTCAACGGGCCGCTGACCATCGTCGTGGACGCCCGGGGCGCCGCCGACCCGAAGACTGCGACCGCCGAGGTCGCCGAGGAGATCGGCGCCACCGAGGGCGTGGTGTCCGTCTCCCCGGCCCGCTTCAACGACGCCGGTGACACCGCCGTCTTCTCGGTCGTGCCGTCCACCGCCCCGACCGACGAGAAGACCAAGGACCTGGTGACGACGATCCGGGGCGAGCGGCCCGGCGTCGAGCAGGGCAGCGGGGCGAGCTACGAGGTCACCGGCACCACCGCCATGAACATCGACATCGCGGAGAAGGTGCAGGCGGCGCTGGTGCCGTATCTGATCGTGGTGGTCGGCCTGGCGGTCGTGCTGCTGCTGGTGGTCTTCCGGTCGCTGCTCGTCCCGCTGAAGGCGGCGCTCGGCTTCCTGCTGTCGGTGCTGGCCTCGCTCGGCGCGGTCGTGGTGGTCTTCCAGCAGGGGCACGGCGCGGAACTGCTCGGTGTGGAGCAGACGGGGCCGATCATGAGCCTGATGCCGATCTTCCTGGTGGGCATCGTCTTCGGCCTGGCCATGGACTACGAGGTGTTCCTGGTCTCGCGGATGCGGGAGGCCCATGTCCACGGCGAGACGCCCGAGCGGGCGGTCGTGTCCGGCTTCCGGCACAGCGCCCGGGTGGTCGTGGCCGCCGCGCTCATCATGATCGCGGTGTTCGCCGGGTTCGTCGGCGAGAGCGACTCCATGATCAAGATGATCGGGTTCGGGCTCGCCACCGCCGTCCTGTTCGACGCGTTCGTCGTCCGCATGGCGATCGTGCCGGCCGTTCTCGCCCTGCTCGGCGAGAAGGCCTGGTGGCTGCCGAAGTGGCTGGACCGGCTGCTGCCCCGCGTGGACGTGGAGGGGGAGGCCCTGACCCGGCCGGCGGCCGCACCCGCCCCGGACGGCGCCCCCGACCTGGAGCCGGCCCGCACCTGAGGAGGCGTCCCCGGGCCGCTCGTGGCGAAGGACACGGGCGGCCCCCGGGCGTCCCCACCCGGCATCGACCACGATGGTGACAGTCCACCCACCGGAGAGCCCCATGACCACCAGCCCGGAGCGGCGCTACGCGGACCGCCTGGAGGAGTTCGCCCACCGACGCCCCTTCCTCGTCGACCTGGCGACGGCCCTGGCGCTGATGGCCTGCGCGACCTACGGCACCTCCCTGACCCTGCCCAGCGCGAGCCCGCCCGACCAGGACGCGACCGGGATCGCCGTCATGGGCGTGGCCTGCCTGTTCCTGCTCAAGCACCGCGCCTACCCGCGCACCGTCGTGCTGGCCAACACGGCCTGCACGGTGGCGGTGGTCGCGATGGGCTACCTGCTCACCCCGCTGGTGCTGGCGCCGATCATGGCGGCGCTGTACTGGTTCTCCACCGTCTCCCCCCGCAAGACCATCCGCGTCTACGGCCTCGTCACCATGCTCGCGGTGATCACCGCCGCCGTGTTCGCGGACTCCATGGACCACCTCTCCCTGCTGCTGCGGACGATCGGCCCGTTCTTCTGGCTGCTGCTGCCCCTGGCCGCGGGCAACATGACCCGGATGCGGCGCGCCTACCTGCACGCCGTGCAGGCCCGGGCCGAGCACGCCGAGCGGACCCGGGAGGAGGAGGCCCGGCTGCGGGTCACCGAGGAGCGCGTGCGCATCGCCCGGGAGCTGCACGACGTGGTGGCCCACCACATGGCCCTGGCCAACGCCCAGGCCGGCACGGCCGCCCACCTCGCCCTCACCAGCCCCGAGCAGAGCCGGAAGATCCTCACCGACCTGACGGGCACCACCTCCGCCGCGCTGCGGGAGCTGAAGGCCGCGCTCGGGCTGCTGCGCGAGCGGGACGACGCCGACGGCGGGGGCCCGCCCGAGCCGTCGCCCGGACTGGCCCGGCTGCCCGAGCTGGTCTCGGCGTGCGAGTCCGCCGGTCTGGAGGTCGCCGTCAGCACCGAGGGCGAGCCGCAGCCGCTGTCGCCGGGCGTGGACCTCACCGCGTACCGGATCGTGCAGGAGGCCCTCACCAACGTCACCAAGCACGCCGCCGCCGAGGCCGCCCACGTGCAGCTCGCCTACACCGGCTCCCGGCTGCTGATCACCGTCACCAACGACGGCCCCAGCAAGCCCGAGGCCGCCCGGGGCCGCGGGTTCGGCGTCATGGGCATGCGCGAACGGGCCCGCTCCATCGGCGGCGACCTGTGCGCCGGGCCCCGCCCCCAGGGCGGCTTCGAGGTCACCACCGCACTGCCGCTGCAGCCCGCCGACCACCTCCCGGAAGGAACCCCCGCATGAGCATCAGGGTGCTGCTCGCCGACGACCAGGCCCTGCTGCGGGCCACCTTCCGCATCCTCATCGACTCCTGCGCCGACATGGAGGTCGTCGCCGAGGCCTCCGACGGCAGGGAGGCGGTGGAGCTCACCCGCGCCCACCGCCCCGACATCGTCCTGATGGACATCCGCATGCCCGGCACCGACGGCCTGGCCGCCACCTCCACGCTGTGCGCGGACCCCGAGCTGTCCGCCACCCGCGTGCTGATCCTCACCACGTTCGAGACCGAGGACTACGTCGCCCAGGCCCTGCGCGCCGGGGCCAGCGGCTTCCTCGGCAAGGACGTCACCGCCGACACCCTGCTGGACGGCCTGCGCACGGTGGCCTCCGGCGAGGCGCTGCTCTCGCCCGGCGCCACCCGCTCCCTGATCACCCGCTTCCTCATGGCACCGGCCCCCGGCACGGACGCCGCGCCGCCGCAGCGTCTCGCCGATCTCACGGTCCGCGAGCGCGAGGTGATGGCCCTGGCCGCGGAGGGCCGCTCCAACGCCGAGATCGCCGACGACCTCGTGCTCAGCCCGCTGACCGTGCGCACCCACATCCACCGGGCCATGACCAAGCTCGGCGCCCGCGACCGGGCCCAGCTGGTCGTCATCGCCTACCAGACGGGCCTGGTCCGCGCGACGCCCCCGGTGTGAGGGAGCGCTACGGCCTGCCGTAGGCGGCCACCATGAGGTCCTGGGCCACCCTGTTCATGTCCCGGCCCTTGGCGTCGGTGGAGTTGACGCTGTACACGAGGGTGCGCGAGCCGTCGCGGGTGGAGGCGATCGCCGCGTTGTAGCCCCAGCGTCCGCCGGTCTTGCCCCACACCTCGCGTCCGCCCAGCACCTTCATGGACAGGCCCGCGGAGTACGCGGCCGCATCGCCGGTGACGAGGTCGGTCACCTTCGGCAGGGTGAACATCTCCTCCAGCAGCGGCCCGCGCACGACCTCGCCGCGGAACAGGGCGCGGGTGAAGCGTTCCAGGTCCTTCGTGGTGGAGACGAGGTCGCCGGCCGCCCAGCCGTCCGTGCTCGTCCACACGGACACGTCGCGCAGCCCCGTCGTCCCGTCGTCCAGCCGCATCCGCTGGTAGCCGTGGTTGTGCGGTCCGGTGATGCGCGGGTCCGTGCCCGGGGAGTACGTGTCCCGCAGCCCCAGCGGGCGCAGCACCCGGCGGGCGAGCTGGTGCTCGTAGGTGTCGCCGGTGACGCGCTCGATGAGCAGACCGGCGATCGTGTAGCCGATGTTGAGGTAGTGCTGCCGTGTGCCCGGCGCGAACTCCGGCTCCTTCGCGGTCGCCGAGCGGACCATGTCCCGGGGGTCGTGGACCCGCAGGCGCTGGGCGTACCACTCCTCGACGGTGCTGCCGGGGAAGTCGGGGGCCGGGATGCCGTGCGTGTGGTTCAGCAACTGCCGCACGGTGACGCCCGCGTAGGACGCCGGGATCAGCTCGGGCAGGTAGGAGCGGGCGGTGCGGTCGAGGTCCAGCCGGCCCTCGGCGGCCAGCTGCAGGGCGACGGCCGCCGTGAACACCTTGGTGACCGACCCGGCGCGGAACCGGGCCGCCGGATCCGCCGGCCGGCCGGTGCGCAGGTCGTGCACACCGGAACTGCCGCGCCAGACGCCCTCCGTGCCCCCGACCCGGACGAGGGCCGCGGTCGCGTCGGCGTCGGGGAGCCCGGCCAGGGCGGCCTCCAGGGCGGCGTGCGGGGAGCGGGCGGAGGCGGCGGGCGCGGCGTGGGCGGGGTCCGGCAGGACGGACGGTCCGGCCGCCACCCCCACGGCGAGCACGGCGGCCAGCAGGGCGGTACGGGTCCTCATGGTCAACTCCGTGATGGTGAGCCGTCGTCGGGTACGGCTCCATCCTTCGCGGCGGCCCCGGCCGGCGGATCGCCCGCGCGAGCGGTTCCCGGACGCCGCCGGCTCACCGGCGCGGGGGAGGAACCGGCCGTTCCGGCTCCCCCGGGCGGGGTTCCCCGGCCGCGATCAGACCCGTCTCGTAGGCGCAGATCACGGCATGGATCCGGTCCCGCAGCCCCAGCTTCGCGAGCACGTTGCCGACGTGCGTCTTGACGGTGTGGTCGCTCACCACCAGCTCGGCCGCGATCTCGGCGTTGGACAGGCCGCGCGCGAGCAGCAGCAGGGTCTGGCGCTCGCGTGCCGTCAGCACGTCCAGCCGCGGGTCGGGTCTGCGGGGCCGGGCGGCGGGAGGCCGGGTGTACTGCTCGACCAGACGCCGGGCGACGGTGGGCGCGAGCAGCGCGTCGCCCCGGGCGGCGACCCGCACCGCGTGCACGAGGTCGTCCCGCCGGACGTCCTTCAGCAGGAACCCGACGGCACCGGCGTGCAGTGCCTCGTAGACGTACTCGTCGGAGTCGAAGGTCGTGAGCATCACTGTGCGGCAGTCCCCGGCCGCGCCGATCGCCCGGCAGGCCTCGATGCCGTCCATGCGGGGCATCCGGATGTCGAGCAGCGCCACGTCGGGGGCGTGCCGCCGCACCGCCGCGACGGCCTCGGCCCCGTCGGCCGCCTCCGCGACGACCTCGATGTCCGGCTGCACGTCCAGGATCAGGGCGAAGCCGCTGCGCACCAGTTCCTGGTCGTCGGCCACGACCACCCGGATGGTCACCGCGCCACCTCCGTGGCGGCCGGGGCCAGCGGGAGGCGGACCCGCACCTCGAAGCCCCGGCCGTCCGGGCCGGTCCCGGCGACCGCGGTGCCGCCGTGCGCCGCCGCCCGCTCCCGCATCCCGACGAGCCCGTGCCCGCCCCCGCGCCCGGCAGCGGGCCGCGGCCCGCACCCGTCGTCCGTCACCCGGATCCCCAACTCCTCTTCCTCCCAGTCCAGTTCCACGGTCACGGTACGGGCGCCGGCGTGCCGGACGGTGTTGGTCAGGGCCTCCTGGACGATCCGGTACACGGTGGCCCCGACCCCCTCCGGGACCGGGCGGACGCGGCCCGCGGCGCGGTGGCGGGCGTCCAGCCCGCTGTCCCGTACCCGGTCGAGCAGGGCGGGGAGTTCGGCGAGACCGGGCTGCGGGGTGCGCGGGGAGCCGTCGGGTTCGTCGCCGTCGCGCAGCACGCCCAGCATCCGGCGCAGCTGCGCCATGGCGTCCCGGCCGGTCGCGGAGATGGCGTCGAAGGCCGCCTCGGCCCGCTCGGGCGCGGCCCGCACCGCCACGGGGCCGGCCTCGGCCCGCACGATCATCAGGCTCACCGCGTGGGAGAGGATGTCGTGCATCTCCCGGGCGATCCGGGCCCGTTCGCGGGCCGCGGCCCGCTCGGCCTCGACGCGGTGCGCGCGCTGCCGGGCGTCGGTGAGCCGCCCGAAGACATAGGCGGCGGCGAACACGAAGCAGGAGAAGGTCAGTTCGCGGGCGGACCGGGTGTTGAGCCACACCCCGGCCGGTACGGCGACCAGCAGCACGAGCCCGGTCAGCAGCCGCCGCGGCGCGGGCGACAGGGCGGCGATGGTGTAGACGGCCACCAGCCCGGTGTACGGCAGGGGCTGCCCGGGCCCGTCCAGGGTCAGCCGGTACAGCGCGTTCGCGGCCAGCACCGCGAACAGCACGGTGAGCGGAGCCCGCCGCCGCCAGACCAGGGGCAGGACGGTGAGACTGCTCAGCCCGTACGCCCCCCAGGTCGCCGGCGGCAGCGCGGGATCGCGCGGTACCAGGAACGGCATCGTCATGGCGCCCTGCACGAGCAGGGCGATCCCGAGATCGACGAGAAGCGGCCTGGCCGCGGCACGCCCCCGCACCCGCTCCCACTCCCCGCGCAACCTCCCGCACATCGCCGTCACCCCGTACGCCCCCGTCCCGCCCGAGCCGATCCGCGTCGCCGGCGGGCTGCCGACTGCCGACTGTCGGCTACCGACCACCGCCACCGGCTGCCGGACACGGTAACGGGCCCGGGCACAGGGCGCGTTGCGACGACGCCGGCCCCCACCGGGTCTGCGGCCCCGGCCTCCGGCCCCTGGGTCTGCGGCCCCGGCCTCCGGCCCCTGGGTCTGCGGCCCCGGCCTGCGGCCTGCCCGGTGCGCCTGGCCCACCCGGCCTGCCCGGTCGGCTCGCCCTGGCCCGGTCCGCCCCGTCCGCCCGGCCCGCCCCGTCCACCCGGCCCGTCCGGCTGTGCGGCGGGGGCCGGCGTCACCGTGCGGCGCGGTCAACCGCCCGCGTGGCGTGCCGTACCCGTGCCGGACTCCCGTGCCTCGGCCGTCGTCTTCAGATCCCGCAGCCACGCCTCCAGGCCCGCCCCGAGTGCCGCCGTCGCCGTGGGGACGTCCGCCTCGACCTGGGAGCCGGTCCAGGTCTCCTCGGTGTGGACCCGGACGCCTCCGGCGACCTCGCGGAAGGTCCACAGGTGGACGCCCCGGTCGATGCGCAGGCCCTCGCCGATCGCGGGGCCGCTCCACACGAGGCAGTCGTGGGGCCGCAGAGCGCGGACGGTGGAGGTGATGGCGAGGGTGGTGGCGGGAGTGGAGGGCGTGGCCGGGGCGGGGGTCGTCCAGCGGAAGCGGGAGCCCTCGCGCAGCCGGCCCGCGTCGAGTCGTTCCGCGGAGGTGACCGGCGGCTGCCAGGCCGGCCAGCGCTCCACGTCGGTCTGCAGCTTCCACACCGTGCGCAGGGACGCCCTGATGAACGTGCCGGACTCGTAGCGGATGAGGGCGCCGTCGTCCACGCCGCGCCCCGCGCACCGGGCCGTGCCGTCCTGGTGCGCGGGAGTGGCCCGGGCGGCGGCCGGGGCGGTGCCCGCGACGACGGTGGCGAGGGCGAGGGCGGCGGTGAGCGCGGCCGTGCGGGCGCGGGGGCGCGGGGCGGGGGAGGTGCCGGTGGCGGACATGGTGTTCCTCTCGGAGCGGTGAGGTGCGGGGCGGGGAGGTGTGCCGTGGAGCGCGTTACGGGATGAGGACGACCTTGCCGGTGACGGTGCCGGACTCGGCCAGCCGTACGGCGTCGGCGACCCGGGTGAGGGGCAGCCGGGCGGCGATCCGGGCCGTGACCTCGCCGCGCTGCAGGGCGGCGAAGACCTGGCCGAGGTCGGTGCGGAGCCGGGAGCGGAAGCGGTCCTTGGCCAGGGCCCGGCCGGCCCAGATGTTGAAGAAGAAGGCGCGGCGCCGGTTGGGCAGCGCCTGCCACAGCCACACCCGCAGCAGCAGCTTGAGCACGGGCCACTGCTTGGACCCCTCGGCGTCCCGGGTGGAGGCGCTGCCGTAGGAGACGAGCGTGCCGCCGGGGGCGAGCAGGCGCCAGGAGTCGACGATGCCGCTGCCGCCGACGTGGTCGAAGACGGCGTCCACCCCGGCGGGGGTGAGCGCGCGGATCCGGGCGGCGAGGCCGGGCGCGCGGTAGCCGACGGGTTCGACCCCCTGTGCGCGCAGGGCGTCGTGGTGGCGTACGGAGGCCGTGCCGATCACCCGGGCACCGGCGGCGAGGGCGAGCTGGACCAGGACCGAGCCCACACCGCCGTTGGCGCCGTGCACCACGACGGTCTGTCCCGCCCGGACGCGGGCCTTGCGGTGCAGCATCTGCCAGGCGGTGACGCCGTTGACGACGAGGGTCTCCGCCTCCGCCGCGCCGATCCCCTCGGGGACCGGGACCACGTCGGCCGCGTCGACCGGCACGTGGCTGGCCCAGCCGCCGACCTTGACCAGCGCGGCGACCCGGGTGCCGATCAGGCCCGGCTCCACGCCCTCGCCGGCCGCCACCACCCTGCCGACGAGGTCGTAGCCGGGGACGAACGGGAACGGCGGCTGGTCGTAGTAGCGGCCCCGGCGCATCTGCTGTTCGGCGAAGGAGACGCCGGTCGCCTCCGTCCGGATCACGAGCCGGCCGGGACCGGGGGCGGGGACGGCGCCGTGGCGGATCTCCAGTCCCTCCGGCTCGACCTTGCCCGGCAGTACGACCTCGACGAGTTCCTCGGTGTTCATGACGCCTCCACTGTCCGTGACTAGCTCTCGTGTTCGTTAGAAGTTGTAACTCCTCGGCGATGCGAGTGTCAATAACTTGAGTGATAGCCTCTAACCATGACCGAGGCAGAGGCGACGAAGAGCCCGCGCGAGCGCTACCGCGCCCAGGTCCGCGCGGAGATCAAGGCACGGGCGTGGGAGCAGATCGCCGCGGCGGGGGCGTCCGCCCTCTCCCTCAACGCGATCGCCAAGCAGATGGGCATGAGCGGCCCGGCGCTGTACCGGTACTTCGGCGGACGCGACGAGCTGATCACCGAGCTCGTCCGGGACGCGTACCGGAGCCTCGCCGACACCCTGCGCGCGACGGCCGCGGAGCACGGCCCCGACGTCACCGCGCTGGCGCACGCCCTGCGCGCCTGGGCCCTGGCCGATCCCCAGCGCTACTTCCTCGTCTACGGCACGCCCGTGCCGGGCTACCACGCGCCCGACGACATCACCGCGATCGCGGCCGAGACCATGGCGACCCTCCTGGACGCCTGCGCCGCGCTGCCCGCGCCGCCGGACGACGCGGCCACCCCCTTCGACGAGCACCTGGCATCCCACCGCGCCTGGGCCGCCGGCCACCCCGCGCCGCCCGCCACCCTGCGCCGCGCCCTGGCCTTCTGGACCCGGATGCACGGCGTGCTCTCCCTGGAGCTCGCCGGCCACTTCACCGGCATGGGATTCGACCCGGAGCACCTCTTCGCCGCCGAACTGGACGCCCTGACCGGCCCGTCGGAGGCCGGCTGACGAGGTCCGGACAGAACGCGTTTGCGAAGATCGCCTGTGGGTGTGCGCTAAACTCCTTTACCGAGCTCTTACGCTCTGATGAGCGTGGCCGCGCTCGTCGCTGGACAAGGGGTGCCCGGTTCCCGGGCCGGCATGAGGGGGGCGTGACATGCGTCGAGTGGTCCGTGTACGCGTCCGCAACGCCGCCCGCGACGGCGTCCCTGATACCGGCCGCACCGCCGGCTGAGCGGCCCGCCCCCGCCGCGGCGGCGCCCCGGAGCCGGTTCCGGCCGGGACCGTGACCCGCGGCACCACGCGTGCCCCGAGCCACCACCGCGTGACCCGGGACCCCTCCGGACGACCCGGCCCGCCCGTGCGGCGGCCCGGCCCGTAGCGCGACGGTCCCGCCCGCGACCCGCCCGGCCACCCCCGCGAGCCGCCCCGGCCCGCC
>NZ_NOKT01000052.1 GCF_002237655.1 Streptomyces sp. XY006 | reverse complement strand
CTTCGGTCTTGCGTTTCCGACTCTATCAGATCTTTTCTCGACCCGATTTCCTCGGTGCTTTCCAGGTTTCCGCTTTCGCGGTTTCCTTTCCGGCGGTTCCGACTTTATCAGAAGTTTCGGGCCGGACTGACCGGCCGCTCATTTCCGATTTATCGGGAGGGGGCTTCATTGGAATCAGTGATTCAAGAAGCAGACAGATGCTCACTGTCGCCGATCCGGAGGGAGAACCCCTCTCCAGGCAACTGTTCGAATCTACCTCCCCGCGCTTGCCGTGTCAACGGCTCCTGTGGGGCGAAGAGGAGACTAGCAGCTGAACGGACGTGGTCGCACATCCGGTGGTCGGCAAGGCGATCAAGCAGCCGTGGGGACCGTGGCGCTGCGTTCCGCCGCTTCGACGTCGCCGGTCTCTCCCGCGCGGGCCGCACGGCCGCCCAGGACCCAGACGTAGGCGAGGAAGGCCAGTTCAGCGACGACTCCGATGGTGATGCGGGCCCAGGTCGGAAGGCCCGACGGGGTGACGAAGCCTTCGATGGCGCCGGAGACGAAGAGGACCAGGGCGAGGCCGATGGCCATGCCTATGGCGGCCCGGCCCTCTTCCGCGAGGGCGACGCGCCGGGTGCGCGGGCCCGGGTCGATGAGGGTCCAGCCGAGGCGAAGGCCGGTGCCGGCGGCGACGAAGACCGCGGTCAGTTCGAGCAGGCCGTGCGGCAGGACCAGGCCCAGGAACGTGTCGAGGCGGCCGGCCGAGGACATCAGGCCGAAGCCGATACCGAGGTTGAGCATGTTCTGGAAGAGGATCCAGAGGACCGGCAGTCCCAGGAAGACGCCCAGGATCAGGCAGAGGGCGGCGGCCCAGGCGTTGTTCGTCCACACCTGGGCGGCGAAGCTGGCTGCCGGGTGGCTGGAGTAGTACGTCTCGTACTGGCCGCCCGGGCGGGTCAGCTCGCGCAGTTCGCTGGGGGCCGCGATGGAGGCCTGTACCTCGGGGTGGGTGCCGATCCACCAGCCCAGGAGGACCGCGACGGCGGTGGAGAGGAGCGCGGTCGGTACCCACCAGCGGCGGGACTTGTAGACGGCGGCGGGGAATCCGTGCGCGAGGAAGCGGGTGACGTCGCGCCAAGAGGCACGTCGCGTGCCTGTGACGGCACTGCGCGCGCGTGCCACGAGCTGGCTGAGCCGGCCGGTCAGCTGGGGGTCGGGGGCGCTGGACTGGATCAGCGAGAGGTGCGTGGCGGTGCGTTGGTAGAGGGTGACGAGTTCGTCGGCTTCCGCGCCGCTGAGGCGGCGCTGGCGGCGCAGCAGGGCTTCGAGGCGGTCCCACTCCGCTCGGTGGGCGGAGACGAAGACGTCGAGGTCCATCGGTGTGCCTGCTCCTCGGCTGTTCGTCGGCGGCTCGTCGTGGATCAGCTTGTCGTACTGGGGCGCGATGCGCCCTCAGCTTGGCAGACTGGCCCTGTCGGGGGCAGGTCAGGGGAAGGACGGCGGGCGTGAGTGAGCTGGTGACGGGCGAGGCTGTGGCGTTGGAGCTGCGCCCCGCGAGGCTGCCCAGCAGGGCGCTGGCCGTGCTGCTCGATCTGGTGGCGGCCATGGCGGTCTACGTCGCCGTGACCATCGCCCTGGTCGCTTCCACCGCTTCGCTGGACCAGGCGGCGCAGACGGCGCTGTCGATCGCGTCGTTCGTCCTGGTGCTGGTGGGTGTGCCGATCGCGGTGGAGACGCTCAGCCATGGACGCTCGCTCGGGAAGATGGCGTGCGGTCTGCGTGTGGTGCGTGACGACGGCGGGCCGATCCGGTTCCGGCACGCTCTGGTGCGGGGTCTGATCGGGGTGATCGAGATTCTGATGACGTTCGGGATCGTCGCCTGTATCGCCTCGTTCGTGTCGGCGCGGGGGCGGCGGCTGGGGGACGTGTTCGCGGGGACTCTCGTCGTGCGGGAGCGGATCCCGGTCACGCGGACCGGTTTCGTGCCGCCTCCTCCGCCGTGGCTGGCGGGGCGGTTCTCGCAGCTCGATCTGTCGGCGGTGCCGGACGGGTTGTGGCTGGCCGTGCGGCAGTACCTGACGCGGATGCAGCAGCTGGACCCGCAGGTGGGCTGGTCGATGGCCGAACGGCTGGCGTCCGACCTCGCGGAGCGTACGGGGGCTCCGGTGCCGCAGGGCGTTCCGCCGGCGGCCTATCTGGCGGCCGTGGTGCAGGAGCGGCAGGCACGGGAGGCGCGGCGCGCCTTCGGGGGCGGGAGCGGTTCGGGTACGGCCGCGGCGACCGCCGCAGCTACGGCGGCTACGGCTACCGAGGCTGCGGCTACGGCTACCGAGGCTGCGGCTGCGGCTGCGGCTGCGGCTGGGAATCCTCCCGCGTCGGCCGGGCCGGCGTCCGCCTCGGCGGCTGTTCCGGAACCGTCCGCCTCTTTCCCCGCGGCTGCCACAGGGGCGCCGGTCGTGCCGGCCGCGTCCGACCGTGACGCCGGAGCGGGTCCTGAGGATCGGCCCGCCACCTCGCGTGAGGTGCCGGGCGGGGAGCGTCCGGGTACCGGGTTCGTGCCGCCGGCCTAGTGCGGAGCGCGGGGCTCTCCGCTCACTCGCCGCTCACTCCCCGCTCAGTCGAACTGCGACGGCGGTGATTCGAGGTCCTCGAGCTCGACGCCGGGGGCCGCGAGCACCACGTCTCCGGCGATGTGCACGGCGTGCTGTTCGCCGGTGTCCAGGGCTGTGACCTGGTATTCGTCCACGGTCAGGGGGCCGTTGTCAGTGGCGTGTGCTTCTCTTTTCAGCAAGGTCCACGACTGGTCCACGGTGCGCGGGGCGAGGACCGGATCCGTGAAGGCGACGAGGCGTACGCGGGTGGCGGCCGAGGGGGTGAGGCGCAGGAGACGGGCGGTGGCGACGAGGAAGGCCGGGGAGGTGCCGGTGAAGGCGTGGGCGCGCACATTGCCTTCGGTGGCGTCGGTTCCGGTCGGATCGGTGCGGACCCAGGTGACGCCGTCGAGGGCGGCGCCCCGGACCTGCCAGGCGGCGGCGTGGAGTTCGAGGCGCAGGGGGCGGCCGAGTTCGTCGAGGGTGAGGTCGACGGAGCCGTGGTGATCGCCCGAGGGGGTGGTCAGCTGGGAGACGTAGCGCCAGCCGGAGGGGCCGGGGGCGCACTGGAAGTGTTCTTCGGCGAGGGGGGTGTGATCGTGCGGATCATGGAGCGAATAGCGGCCGCGGGGCATAGGGGTCCTGGGTCCTGACGGGCTGGGCCGGTCACCGGCCGATCCGGAACGCCGGGCGACCGGGATGCCGGTCGCCCGGTACGGGGCAGGCCCCCCGGCACGGGGGTGCGGGGGGCCTGCCTCGGGATTCCGACCGGTGGCCGAGTGACCGGCAGCGGTGCTGCTGGGCTCAGTAGCGGTAGTGGTCCGGCTTGTACGGGCCCTCGACCTTCACACCGATGTACTCGGCCTGCTCGGGGCGCAGCTCGGTGAGCTTCACGCCGAGCGCGTCGAGGTGGAGGCGCGCGACCTTCTCGTCGAGGTGCTTGGGCAGCACGTAGACGCCGGTCGGGTACTCGTCGGGCTTGGTGAACAGCTCGATCTGGGCCAGGGTCTGGTCCGCGAAGGAGTTGGACATCACGAACGACGGGTGGCCGGTGGCGTTGCCCAGGTTCAGCAGGCGGCCCTCGGACAGGACGATGATCACCTTGCCGTCGGGGAAGGTCCAGGTGTGGACCTGCGGCTTGACCTCGTCCTTGACGATGCCGGGGATCTTGGCGAGGCCGGCCATGTCGATCTCGTTGTCGAAGTGGCCGATGTTGCCGACGATGGCCTGGTGCTTCATCTTGGCCATGTCCGAGGCCATGATGATGTCCTTGTTGCCGGTCGTGGTGATGAAGATGTCGGCCTTGTCGACGACCTCGTCGAGGGTCGTGACCTGGTAGCCGTCCATCGCTGCCTGGAGGGCGCAGATCGGGTCGATCTCGGTGACGATCACGCGGGCGCCCTGTCCGCGCAGGGACTCCGCGCAGCCCTTGCCCACGTCGCCGTATCCGCAGACGACCGCGGTCTTGCCGCCGATGAGGACGTCGGTGGCGCGGTTGATGCCGTCGATGAGGGAGTGGCGGCAGCCGTACTTGTTGTCGAACTTCGACTTGGTGACGGCGTCGTTCACGTTGATCGCCGGGAAGAGGAGGACGCCGTCGCGCTGCATCTCGTACAGGCGGTGGACGCCGGTGGTGGTCTCCTCGGTGACACCGCGGATCTCGGAGGACAGCTGGGTCCACTTCTGGGGGTTCTCGCCCAGGGTGCGGGTCAGCAGTTCCAGGATGACGCGGTGCTCGTCGGACTCGGCGGTGTCGGGCGAGGGGACCTTGCCGTCCTTCTCGTACTCGACGCCCTTGTGGACGAGGAGGGTGGCGTCACCGCCGTCGTCCAGGATCATGTTGGGGCCGCCGGTGGGGCTGTCCGGCCAGGTCAGGGCCTGCTCGGTGCACCACCAGTACTCCTCCAGGGTCTCGCCCTTCCAGGCGAAGACCGGGACGCCCTGCGGGTTGTCGGGCGTGCCGTTCGGGCCGACGGCGATGGCCGCGGCGGCGTGGTCCTGGGTGGAGAAGATGTTGCAGGAGGCCCAGCGGACCTGTGCGCCGAGGGCGACCAGGGTCTCGATGAGCACGGCGGTCTGCACGGTCATGTGCAGGGAGCCGGTGACGCGGGCGCCGGCGAGGGGCTGCGCCTCGGCGTACTCCTTGCGGATCGCCATGAGGCCGGGCATCTCGTGCTCGGCAAGGGTGATCTCCTTGCGGCCGAACTCGGCCAGGGAGAGGTCGGCGACCTTGAAGTCCTGTCGGTTGTCGACAGTCGTCATGTCGAGCTGCTCCTCGGGGTTGGGTCGAGGTGGGTACGGCTGGTCTGCGCGGCGGCGGACACAGGGGTGCCCGAAAGAGGACACGGGCATGCCCGCGTACGCGCAGCGCAGTCCGTCGGAGGCCCTCTCTCCCTCGGCCGGTCCCCGCTCGGGACCGCCCGACCGCCATCAGCAGCGACGTCTGGCTCCACCCCAAGCTACACCGGGGGCGGGGGCGAACCCCAGCCCGCCCGCGAACACATCGAGCCGATCATCGGGCCGATCACGGGGCCCGGCCGGGCCAGCGACGGGGCGCGGCCGGGACGGCGACGGGGCCCGCCGGGTGGTCCGGCGGGCCCCGTGGGCGCGAGGTGCGGGGGTCAGTGGGCCGCGGGGGCCGGGCCTCCGGGGGAGGCCTCGGGGTCGGGGCCCTTGGCGGCTTCGGCCTCGCTGTAGATGTCCGGCTCCAGGTAGATCACGCGGGCGATCGGGACGGCCTCGCGGATGCGGGCCTCGGCGGCGTCGATGGCCGCGGCGATCTCGGTGGCCGTCTCCTCGTGGCGGACGGCGATCTTGGCGGCGACGAGGAGTTCCTCGGGGCCGAGGTGGAGCGTGCGCATGTGGATGATGCGGGTGACGGTGTCGCCGTCGACGACGGCGGCCTCGATCTTCTGCGTCTCCTCGACGCCGGCGGACTCACCGAGCAGGAGCGACTTGGTCTCGGCGGCGAGGACCAGGGCGATCAGGATGAGCAGGACGCCGATGCAGAGGGTGCCGATGCCGTCCCAGACGCTGTCACCGGTGAGCAGGGCGAGGCCGACGCCGCCGAGGGCGAGGACCAGGCCGACGAGGGCACCGAGGTCCTCCAGGAGGACGACCGGGAGCTCGGGGGCCTTGGCGTGACGGACGAACTCCTTCCAGGAGCGCTTGCCGCGCAGGGCGTTGGACTCCTTGATGGCCGTGCGGAAGGAGAAGGTCTCGGCGATGATCGCGAAGACGAGGACGCCGACGGGCCAGTACCAGTGGGTCAGCTCGTGCGGGTGCTTGATCTTCTCGTAGCCCTCGTAGAGGGCGAACATGCCGCCGACGGAGAAGAGGACGATGGAGACGAGGAAGGCGTAGATGTAGCGCTCGCGGCCGTAGCCGAAGGGGTGTTGCGGGGTGGCCTCGCGCTTGGCCTTCTTGCCGCCGAGCAGGAGCAGTGCCTGGTTGCCGGAGTCGGCGACCGAGTGCACGGATTCGGCGAGCATCGACGACGAGCCACTGAAGATGAACGCCACGAACTTCGCTACCGCGATCGCGAGGTTGGCGGCCAGTGCCGCCACGATCGCCTTGGTGCCGCCTGACGCGCTCATATGTTCGCGATGTCCCTTCGTACGCCGTGTTCAGGGCCGGGACGCCGCCGTGTGCGGCGTCCGTGGCTTTGCCCGTGCTTGACGGTGGGCCATTGTTGCAGCCCGTTCCGGCCGCGGTGTCTCAGGTCACCAGCACGGGGGGCGTCGAAACGGTCAGGCGATGACGGTGGCCCGGAAAAGCGTTCCCGTTCCGGACACTTCGGCCTTTTCGCCGGCCGGGACGAAGACCGACGCCCCGGGGGTCAGGTCGTGGTCGCCGGCGCGGACCGTGCCGGCCGTGCAGAGCAGGATCTGCGGGGTGGGGCGGGTGAGGTCGTGGGTGGTGCCGGCCTCGGGCAGGACGTAACGGGAGAGGCGGAACTCGTCGATGGGCGTCTCGTAGACCTCCTCGCCGTCCGGAGTTGCCTCGGGGCGCAGGACGCCCGGGCCGGCGGCGTGGAAGCGGACGATGCGCAGGAGTTCGGGGACGTCGACGTGCTTGCGGGTCAGGCCGCAGCGCAGGACGTTGTCGGAGTTGGCCATGATCTCCACGCCGAGACCACTGAGGTAGGCGTGCGGGACGCCGGCGCCGAGGTAGAGGGCCTCGCCGGGCTGGAGCCGGACGTGGTTGAGCAGCATCGCGGCGATGACGCCCGGGTCGCCCGGGTAGTGATGGGCGATGTCCGCGTAGGGGGCGTAGGCGCCGCCGAGGCGGTCACAGGCGGCGGCCGCCTCCTCGACCGTGCGGGCCATCTCCTCGCGGTCGGCGGTGAGGATCGCCGTGAGGACCTCGCGCAGGGCGGCGTCCTCCGGGTGGGCGTGGAGCAGGTCGACGTAGGGCTTGAGGGAGTCGACGCCGAGGTCGTCGAGCAGCGCGGCGGCCTCCAGGGGGGCGCGGAAGCCGCACAGGCCGTCGAACGCGGTGAGGGCGCAGATGAGTTCGGGCTTGTGGTTGGCGTCCTTGTAGTTGCGGTGCGGGGCGTCCACGGGGATGCCCCGCCGCTCCTCGTCCGCGTAGCCCTCCTTGGCCTGCGCGAGGTCCGGGTGGACCTGGAGGGAGAGGGGTGCCCCGGCGGCGAGGATCTTGAGGAGGAAGGGCAGGCGGGGGCCGAACTTCGCGACGGCGGCCGGTCCGAGCTCCTTCTCCGGGTCGGTGTCGATGACCTCGACGAGCGTGCCCCGCTCGGTGCGCGAGGGCGCGCCGGGGTGGGCGCCCATCCACATCTCGGCCTGCGGCTCGCCGGTCGGTTCGACGCCGAGCAGCTGCGGGATGGCGGTCGGGGAACCCCAGGCGTAGGGGCGGATGGTGTTGTCGAGGCGGTCCATGAGGTTCTCTCTGCGTGTGCGGGCGGGCGCGTCAGGGCGTCCGGGGCAAGATCAGGCCCTCGAAGCGAGCGCCAGGTAAACCGCGGCGAAATCCGTGATGGCGATCAGTTCCGCGAGGGTCTCCAGTTCGCCGCCCTCCTCCGGTTCCAGTTCGCTGATCGGGGTGTCGTGGCTGAGGGCGAGGTCGCGGGCGCCGGGGGCGGCGGTGAGGCCGCCGATGGGGCGGTCGCGCAGCAGCACCACGCGCGCGTGCAGGGCGGGGGGTTCCTCGACGCGGTCGCGGAAGAAGTCGTCGGGGTCGGCGCTGGCGGCCAGCGGTCCGGCGAGCAGGGCGCTGTGCGCGGCGAGGGCCTCGGGGAGTTCGGCGACGACCGCGGGGGTGCCGGACAGTTCGGCGAGGGCGGCGGCGAACCGGCGGCCCGCGGGACCGGCCGAGACGCCCTCGGTCCAGACGATCGGGAGCGCGTCGGCGAGTTCGGCGGCCAGGGTCTTGGCGGGGTTGCTGTAGGTGGCGACGGCGGGGCCGCAGCGTTCGGCGACGAGGTCGAGGCGGTCGGCGACCTTGCCGAGGGCGTCCGGCGGGGCGGCGAGCACTCCCGTGCGGTCGAGCAGCGCGAGGAGCGGGGTGAGGAGGGCCCACAGGACGCCGGGCGCGGACGCGGCGAACGGCTCCTCCTGGTCGTAGGGAGCACTCGCCATGGGGACGAACAGGCCGTGCGAGCCGTTGACGGCGTCGGCGAGCGGGGACCGGCCGGGGGCCACGGCGACGACGGTGCAGCCGCGGCGGTAGGCCTGCTCGGCCAGGAGGGACAGGCCCGGTTCGGTGCCGTCGGGGGTGGTGATCAGGAGGAGGTCGACCGAGCCGACCCAGCCGGGCAGTTCCCAGCGCAGGGCGCCCGCGGCGGGGGCGACGCCGGTGGGGGCGAGGCGGGTGACGGGGCTGCCCGCGCCGGCCAGCGTGCCGATGAGGTCGGCGGTGTGGGTGGCGGCGGCGCCGGGGCCCGCGATGAGGACGGCGCGCGGACGGCCGTCGGGCTTGAGGTCGTTGATGCCGGCCTCGGCCGCGTGCCGTGCGGCCGTGCGGACGCGGGCACCGGCTTCCGCGGCGCCGCGGAGCAGGCCGCGCTGGTCGGCCTCGGCGAGGCCCTCCGGGGAGTCGAGCAGCGATTCGTCGAGCATGAGCGGAAGCCTCCGGTCGCCGGGATCCGTGGTGCGGGTGTGGTCCTACGTCGGTGCCCGCCGGGCCCCGGGGCCATGCGCACCCGGGGACGCGCCGGGCCGGCTACGCGGGGCGGCGGGCCTCGTCGACGAGGAGGACGGGAATGCCGTCGCGCACCGGATAGGCCAGGCCGCACTGGGTGTCGGTGCAGATCAGCTCGGTGTCCTGCTCCGTGAGAGGGGAGTGGCAGGCGGGGCAGGCGAGGATCTCGAGGAGGCCGGATTCCAGGGGCATGAGGGGTTCCTTCGAGGAGCGGGCGCTTGGGTCGTGCCTGGTCAGGTTACCGCCGGTGGGCGCGGGGCCTCAGCCCCTGATGATCCCCAGCACCTCGTCCCGGACGCGGGCCATGGTCGCCGCGTCCCTCGCCTCCGCGTTCAGGCGCAGCAGGGGCTCGGTGTTCGACGGGCGGACGTTGAACCACCAGTCGGCGGCGGAGACGGTGAGGCCGTCGAGGCCGTCGAGGGTGATGCCCTCGCGGCCCTCGTACGCCGTGCGGATCGCGGCGAGGCTGGCCTGCTGGTCGGCGACCGTGGAGTTGATCTCGCCGGAGCCGGTGTAGCGGTCGTAGGCGGCGACCAGGGCGGACAGGGTACCGTCCTGGCCGCCGAGCGCGGCGAGGACGTGCAGGGCGGCCAGCATGCCCGTGTCGGCGTTCCAGAAGTCGCGGAAGTAGTAGTGGGCGGAGTGCTCGCCGCCGAAGATCGCGCCGCTGCGGGCCATCTCGGCCTTGATGAAGGAGTGGCCGACGCGGGTGCGGACCGGGGTCCCGCCGTGTTCGCGCACGACCTCGGGGACCGACCAGGACGTGATCAGGTTGTGGATGATCGTGCCCTTGCCGCCGTGCCGGGTCAGTTCGCGGGAGGCGACCAGGGCGGTGATCGCCGACGGGGAGACGGGCTCGCCGCGCTCGTCGACGACGAAGCAGCGGTCGGCGTCGCCGTCGAAGGCGAGGCCGAGGTCGGCGCCCTCCTCGCGGACGCGCTTCTGCAGGTCGACGAGGTTGGCCGGGTCCAAGGGGTTGGCCTCGTGGTTGGGGAAGGTGCCGTCCAGCTCGAAGTACATCGGCACCAGGGTCAGGGGCAGGCCGGCGAAGACCTCGGGGACCGTGTGCCCGCCCATGCCGTTGCCCGCGTCGACGACGACCTTCAGGGGGCGGATCGAGGTGAGGTCGACCAGGGAGCGCAGGTGGGCCGCGTAGTCCGACAACGTGTCGCGGGCGCTGATCGTGCCCGTGGTCGCGGCGGGCTCCGGGGCGCCCGAGTCGCTCCATCCCTCGACCAGTTCGCGGATCTCGGCGAGGCCGGTGTCCTGGCCGACGGGGGCGGCGCCCGTGCGGCACATCTTGATGCCGTTGTACTGCGCCGGGTTGTGCGAGGCGGTGAACATGGCGCCCGGCAGGTTCAGCGCGCCCGAGGCGTAGTACAGCTGGTCCGTGGAGCACAGGCCGATCTCCGTCACGTCGGCGCCCTGTGCGGCGGCCCCGCGCGCGAAGGCCCGCGACAGGCCCGGTGAGGAGGGCCGCATGTCGTGCCCGGTGGCGATTGCGCTCGCACCGGTGACCCGTACGAAGGCCGCCCCGAAGAGCTCGGCCACGGACTCGTCCCACTGGTCGGGGACGACCCCGCGTACGTCGTACGCCTTGACGACCTGCGACAGATCAGCAGCCACGCCCAGCCTCTTCCTGAAAGTCCTATCGGGCGGTCCAAACTACCCGCACCCCGCGCCGGACCGCCGGGCGGTGGCCGACTGGACGCACAGCCGTAACCTCAGGTCAGGGCAGCATCCAGCCCAGGACCGGGGTGCTCTGGCCCACCACGATCAGGCACATCACCAGCAGCAGGCCCAGGCTCCAGGGCAGCACCTTGCGCAGCAGGTCGCCCTCGCGGCCCGCCAGTCCGACGGCCGCGCAGGCGATGGTGAGGTTCTGCGGGGAGATCATCTTGCCGAGGACGCCGCCGGAGCTGTTGGCGGCGGCCAGCAGCTCGGGCGAGAGTCCGGACTCGCGGGCGGCGGTCACCTGCAGGGCGCCGAAGAGGGCGTTGGCGGAGGTGTCCGAGCCGGTCACGGCGACGCCGAACCAGCCGAGGACGGGTGACAGGAAGGCGAGGCCGGCTCCGGCCGCCGCCACGCAGTGGCCGATCGTGGCCGCCTGCCCGGAGAGGTTCATGACGTAGGCGAGGGCCAGGACGGACGTCACCGTCAGGATCGCGAAGCGCAGTTCGTGGACGGTCGCGAGCCATTCCCTCACCGCCACGCGCGCGTGGACGCCGAGGACGGCGGCCGTGCCGATCCCGGCGAGCAGCACGAGGGTGCCGCCGGTCGACACGACGGGCCAGGTGAAGACGTTGCCGCCGACGGGTTCGCCGTCGGGTCCGGCCACGTTCAGGAAGGGCCAGTCGTAGGTCTGCGTGGCCCGGGCGAGCCAGTCCTTGACGGCCGGGACCTGGGCGACGGAAAAGATCACGACGATCAGCGCGTAGGGGGCGTAGGCGCGCAGCACCTCGCGGGGCGGGTCCTCCTGGTCGAGTTCGTCGCTGCGGGCGCCGGTCAGCACGGAGGCGCGTACGGAGTCGGCGGCGGGCACGCGCGCGTGCGGGACGGCGACCAGGGCGCCCGCTCCGGCCAGGGCGGCGCCGATGTCGGCGAGTTGGGCGGAGACGTAGTTGGAGGCGGCGAACTGGGCGACGGCGAAGGCGACTCCGCACGCGAGGGCCGGGACCCAGGTCTCACGCAGGCCGCGCCGGCCGTCCACCAGCCAGACCAGCACCAGGGGCACCACCAAGGCCAGCAGCGGCGTCTGACGGCCCACCACGGACGCCACGGAGTCCAGCGGAAGCCCCGTCACCTGGGCGAGGGTGACGACCGGGGTGCCCATCGCGCCGAAGGCCACGGGCGCGGTGTTGGCGACCAGCGCGACGACGGCGGCGCGCACCGGTTCGAAGCCGAGGGCGACGAGCATGACCGCGCTGATCGCGACGGGCGCGCCGAAGCCGGCGAGCGCCTCCAGCAGGGCCCCGAAGCAGAAGGCGATGACGAGGGCCTGGATGCGCGGGTCGTCGGAGAGCCGCCCGAAGGACCGGCGCAGGATGTCGAAGTGCCGGGTGCGGACGGTCATCCGGTACACCCACAGGGCGTTGACGACGATCCACAGGATGGGGAAGAGGCCGAAGACGGCGCCCTGGGCGCCGCTGGAGAGGGTCTGGCCGAGTGGCATGCCGTAGGCGAGCCAGGCGACCAGGACGGCCGCGAGGAGGCCGGTCAGGCCCGCCAGGTGCGCCTTCATGCGGACGCCGCCGAGCAGGACCAGGACGATCACCAGGGGTAAGGCGGCCACCAGGGCGGACAGGCCGAGTGAGCCGGCGACGGGTTCCAGTTCCTGGACGTACACGGGCGCCTCCCCGGTTTCCGCCATGCGAAAGCGATTTCCCACAGCCTCAGAACGGAATGGTCATGTCCGCGCCAAGGTGGCGTCAATGGGTGCGCGTGGGGAGAAACCGAGGAGCCGGGTCAGTTGTCGGGTGACCGCAGGACCCGCAGGTGCCCTCGCCGCGCGACCTCCATCGGGTCGGCCGCACGGCCGCCGCCACCGGCCCCGGCCGCCCGCTCCTGGGGACGGGCCGCCTCCCGCACGGCGTTCGCAAGCGCTTCCAGGTCGTCCCCGCTCGGGCGGGCCGGGGCCGAGCCGTCGAGGAGCCGGACGACCTCCCAGCCGCGCGGGGCGGTGAGGCGCTCGGAGTGCTCGGCGCACAGGTCGTAGCAGTGGGGTTCGGCGTAGGTGGCGAGCGGGCCGAGGACCGCGGTCGAGTCGGCGTAGACGTACGTCAGCGTCGCGACGGCGGGACGGCCGCAGGCGGTGCGCGAACAGCGACGTACAGGGCTCACGACGTTGGACGGTACCGCACTCTTGAGCGGGCCGCGACGACTCTCCACCAGGTCACTCCACCGTGTCGTGGCGTGAAACACCCCACACCCCCCTTCGGGGGCACCTTTCTGACCTGCCCGGACACTCTCGCGCGAGGTGCCGAACGGGCCCGCAAGCGGTCAAGAGTCGTCACAAAACCCTCAATTGCCGTGAGCTGGCCGGTCTCTGCGGGATAGGGAATCGAGCCGAACCTTGGCTTGAATGGTCATGTAACGACATGCCGGACGGGTCGGCTGGAAGCCGTCTCCGCGCCCGTGCGGTGCCGGGCGCAGGGGCGCGGCGGGGACTACCCTTCACCAGTGATGGACAAGCCCGTAACGCCCCGTGCCGCCGCCCCCGGGCCCCGCCGCCGTGATCGCCACGGCCGGGGCATGCGCGGCCCCATCGCACCCCCGCAGGTGCCGCTCGCCGCGAGCCGCGCGGAGGCGTTCGCGGATCTGGTGCAGGACTCCGTGGAACGCCTGGAGCGGCGGTGGCCGCAGCTCGCCGACATCGATTTCCTGGTGCTGGAGGTGCCGCGGCTCGACGGGCCCGGCCAGGCCTGGAACGACGAGGCGGTCCCGCTCGGCGGCACGATCAGCGCGCGCGAGGGGCGTCCCGCGCGCGTGGTGATCTACCGGCGGCCGGTCGAGATCCGCACCAAGGGCCGCGACGAGCGTGCCGCGCTGGTGCACGAGGTCGTCGTCGAGCAGGTCGCCGAGCTGCTGGGGCTCACACCGGAGACCGTCGACCCGCGCTACGGCGAGGACCAGGGCTGAGACCAGGGCCGAACCGGCCCCTCGGGCTACTTCTGCAGCACCGACAGGTCCTCGTCCGCCTCCGGGACGGCCACCGTCCCCCGGTCGTCGGGGAGCGTCTGCACGGTGAACGCCGGGACACCGCCCTCCGCCGCTGCCAGGGCGCGGGCGCCGTAGACCGGGCCGCCGGAGACCGGCTCGACCGTGAGCGCGTACGTGCCCTTCAGTCCGGCGGGAACCGGGGGCTCGATGTCCTGGGTCGTGCCGGCCTTGATCGTGTACGTCTTCGACACCGGTGTGCCGCCCTCGCTGCCCGCCGAGGCGGTGACCTTGACGGTGGCCGCGCGCTCGGGGGCGGTCAGGGACAGCGTGCTGCCCTTGGCGCTGTTGTCGGCGGACGTCGCGCGCGTGCCCACGGGACGCGTGGCCGGGATGAACGCCGACTCCTGCCGGTCCCCCTTGCCGCGCACCACCTGCACGGCCGCCACCACCGGCACGGACCGGTCCGTCGGCGTCAGCACCAGGGAGCCGGCCTCGCCGCGGGTGACGTCGCCGAGGTCGACGGCGGTCGTCATGCCGCCCTTGACGTGCACGGTCTCGTGACCGGCCGGGGTGATCAGACCGGAGGGGGAGGCGAGGCGCACCTTGAGGTCCGCGTCGGCGTCGCCGGGGGCGAAGGCGACCAGGCGCACGGAGGTGGCGTCCTTGGGGATCCCGGGCAGCACGAGGCTGCCCGCGGGGTCGGCGGACGCCGCCAGCCAGTCGCCGCCGATCCTGTCGTCCAGGGCCTGCACGGCGGCGCCGACCCGCCCGCTGCGCACGTTCACGTGCACGGTGAGCCCGGACTGCTTCTCGGCGGTCAGGGTGGACAGCAGCACCGGGTCGGTGGAGTGCGGCTGGATGGTCAGGCCCTCCCCCACCGCCGACTTCAGGGTGCCGTCCTTGCCGTAGAGCTCGATGTCGACCACGGCGGCCGAGTCGTCGGGATTCGTCAGGTGGACGTAGTCGGTGCGGTCGGCCGCCGTGCTGACGCCCGGGAACCAGAAGTTCGTGTCGGGAGCGGTGCAGTTGACGCCCTGCAGGCCGCGGCCGGTCCCCGCGGCGACCTCGGTGGTCTCCTGGACCGTCCAGCCGGGTGCGAAGCGGCCGTCCGCGGTGCCGACCAGGGCGGGCGCCTCGGAGCCGGAGCTGTCCCCCGTGACGGGCTTGCCGGGCTCCTTGGGAGTCAGCACGGGCTTGTCGGTCTGCTTCCCGGGCTGCTTGCCGGTCTGCTTTCCGGTCTTGCCGTCGGACGCGCCGTCCTCCTCGCCCGCGGCCGGTCCGTCCGCCGACTGCTCGGCCGCCGCGCGCAGTTCGGCCTCGCCGTCGCCGCCGGTGCCCTTGGTGACGGGCGTGAAGGACGTGTAGGACGTCTCCGCGATCTCGGACGTGCTGGGCGCGGGGCACAGCAGGCTGGTGCGCTCCACGGGCAGTTGGGCGGCCGCCTCGGCGGTGGTCCGCGCGCCCGGGGCGTCCGGCTGGGACAGCGCGGCGAAGCCGGTGACGGCGGCGAGCGCGGTCGTGCCGGCGATCAGGGACAGGGTCGTGCGGTTCACTGCTGGCTCCCGTCGGGACGCTCACTGCCCGTGCCGTGGGGGTGGTGCTGCTGCGCCGGGTCGTACGGCGTGCCGTAGCCCTGGGTGTAGGCCTGGTCGTAGCCCTGCTGGTCGTACCCCTGCTGGTCGTAGGACGGGGCCTGGGGGCCGCCGCCGTACGCGTACGGGTCGTACTGGCCGCCCTGGTGCGGATCCGCCGGGTACTGCTGCCCGTAGGCGTCGGCCGGGTACGCGGCGTTGTTCTGGTACTGGTCGCCGTAGCCGGTGTACGCGCCGTCCGGGTAGCCGGTGGCGTCCCACTGGCCGTGGTTCTGCTGGGGGACGCTCGCCGGGGGCTGCTGGGGCTGCGCGGGCGGGAACTCCGGGGACTCCGCCGCCTGCGGGGACTCCGGGAACTCCTCGGGTCCGGGGGCGCCTTCCGCCTCGGCTTCGGCCTGGGCCCGCAGGCGGCGGGCGCGGCGGCCCTCCCCGGCCACGGCCTGGGCGGGCACGGCGGGCTCCTCGGGCAGGTCGTCGTCGATGTCGCGGCGCCGGCCGGGCAGGGCGAGCACCACGAGGACGAGGGCGAGCGCGCCCTGGGTCCACAGCCAGGCGGTGTGGCCGATCGGGTCGTCGTAGGTGACGTCCAGCCTGCCGCCGCCCGCGGGGAGTTCGAAGCCCTGGGCCCAGCCGTCGACCGTGGTGGGGGTCAGCGGCTTGCCGTCGAGGGTCGCGGTCCAGGCGTCGGAGGCGGTGTCGGCGAGACGCAGCACGCGCCCGTCGGCGCCGGCCGGGATCGTGGTGTGGATCTCGACGGGGCTCGCGGCGACCGGCTGGGGCGTGCCCGAGCCGGAGGCGGGGACGATCGTGGCGCGCGCGACCTCGCGGTCGATCCGCCACAGCGCCCCGCCGCTCTGCTGGCTGAGCCGGGTCAGGCCGGGCGTGGCGTCCAGGACGCGGGTGATCTCGCGGGGCGTGCCCTGGTGGACGAGGACGTAGCGCACGGCGAAGCCGCCGAGCTGGTCGGCCTGGTCGGCGCCGGAGCCGGCGACGAGGTTGGCGACGACCTTGTCGAGCCTGCTGTTCTCACCGTCGGCCGCGGCGATCTCGCCGTCGCCGAGCCGGGCCCCGGAGCCGCGCACCAGCATGTAGCCGACGTGGGCGCCGGAGTCGCTGTCGAGGACGAGGGTGCGGGCCTGGTCGCGGGTGCCGCTCTCCTCGGCGACGAACGCGGGGACCTGGACGGGGTCGCGCCGCTCCAGCGGTCCGTCGGCGCCGCGGATCATCCAGCCGGCGGCGATCAGCAGCGGGCCCGCGGCCGAGGCGAAGGCGATGAGGGCGGCGACCGGCTGGCGCCAGCCGAAGCTCTGCTCGGCCACGCGCGCGCGTGCCCCGTCGGCGCCGAGCGCGGCGGCCGCGAGGAGGGCGATGCCGTAGACCAGGGTCGCGGGGCCGGCCCAGGTGGAGCCGTTGGCCAGGACCGCGAAGACGAAGCCGGTCAGGGCGACCGTCCAGGCCGTCCGGACGGCCGCCTGGCGTTCCGAGCGCAGCAGGGCGGCGAGGGCGGCCAGCACGATGCCGATGAGCATGAGGCCGCTGACGGTGCCGGGACCGCCCGGGCTGGCGCCGAGCAGGTCCAGGGCGGAGGCCGCCGAGGGGCCGTACTCCAGGCCGGCCTCCCGGAAGAAGCCGAACGGGAGCAGCGTCAGCGACCAGGGCGCGAGGACCAGCAGGGGGGTGCCGAGCTGGGCGAGGAACCGCAGCCCGTAGGCCGGGAGGTCGGACCGGCGCAGGACCAGCACCCCGATTCCCAGCAGCAGCGCGATGGGCCACACGAGAGGCGTGAAGGCCGTGGTGACGGTCAGCAGCAGGGCGTACGCCCAGGTGGCGCGCCAGCTGCCGCGTGTGCCCGCGGGGTTGGCCAGGCCGCTCGCGGCGATGCCCGCGCGGGCGAGGAGCGGCAGCAGCACGGCCAGCACCGCCGTGCCGATGCGGCCGCCGGCGAGGGCGCCGGTGGCGGCGGGCAGGAAGGCGTAGACGACGGCCGCCCAGGCGCGCAGCAGCCGGGACTCGACCAGCGGGCGCGAGGCGAAGTAGGCGGTGAGTCCGGCCAGCGGCACCGAGCAGACGAGCAGGAGTGTGACGGCGAGGCCGGTCGAGCCGAACAGCAGGGACGCGAGCAGCGCCACGATCGCCACGTACGGGGGCGTGGCGGAGGTGCCGCCGGCGCCGACCGGGTGCCAGGCGTCCAGGTAACGCGCCCACAGCTCGCCGGAGTCGGCCGGGGCGGGCAGCAGCGCGCCGCCCGCGAGGGCGCCGCCGCCGAGCAGCGCGCGGCAGGCGACCAGGGAGACGAGCAGCAGCACCAGGAAGAGCACCGGGCCGGGCTTGCGCGCGATGCGCTTGAGCCGGGCGAACTGCTCGATCTCCAGGAAGTCGGCGTCGTCGCCGCCCGGGCCCGACTCGACGGCTCCGCCGTGCCGGCCGGCACCGGAGGTGACCTCCGGGTCGGAGCTGCCCACCAGGTTCCCGGCGACCTGCTCGACGGTGGCCCGGACGGTCACGCCGGGCGGCGGGAACAGCTGCCGCAGCTCGCCCTTGTCGATCTGCGGGGCGCCTCTGCCGCGCCGTCCGGCGAGGATCCGCTCGGGCCGCAGCAGGGTGCCCATCAGGCCGCGGATCTCGTCGACGGCCTGCCCGGGGACCTTGCCGACGAGGTAGGCGAGGGTCCGCAGCAGGGTGCCCAGCACGATCCGCAGCAGCACCCAGGGGAGCACGGCCGTACGGGAGTTGACCAGCAGGGTGTAGACGGCGCCGGCCTTGTCGACCTTGTGCGGGGAGGCGGCCGTGCGGCCCACGCAGTCGACCGTGCGGCGCTCGCGGGAGGCCGCCTCGGCGTGCCGGACGACCGCCTCGGGAGCGACGAGGACGCGGTAGCCGGCCGCGTGCGCGCGCCAGCACAGGTCGACGTCGTCGCGCATGAGGGGCAGGTGCCGGTCGAAGCCGCCGAGCTGCTCGAAGACGTCGCGGCGGACGAGCATGCCGGCGGTGGACACCGACAGCACGGGCCGGACGTGGTCGTGCTGGCCCTGATCCTGCTCGCGGCGGTCCAGGCCGGTCCAGCGGCGGCCGGAGTGGGCGATGGTGACGCCGACCTCCAGCAGCTGCCGCCGGTCGTACCAGCCGCGCAGTTTGGGACCGACGACGGCGACGTCCTCGCGGCCCAGCTCGTACTCGTTGTCCACGACCCGCAGCAGCTGGGCCAGGGCGTCGGGCTCGGGGGCGCAGTCGTCGTGCAGCAGCCAGAGCCACTGGACCGGCTCGCCGTGCGGGAGCTCGGGCAGGTCGTAGGCGTCGTCGCGCCACGAGCGCGTGACGGGGTCCCAGCCGCTGGGCCGCTTCAGGTACGGCAGTTCTTCCGGGGTGAGGTGCGGGGCCGTGCGGTCGCACTCCTCGACGGCCTGGCCGAAGCCCGTGCGGCGGGCCAGGTGCAGCACGCGGTCGGCGCCGAGGGCGTCGGTGACCAGCTGGGCGGAGTCGTCCGCGCTGCCGGTGTCGGCTCCCATCGCGTACTGGACGGGCCGCTCCTGGCCGAGCAGCCCGGCGAGCGCGTCGGGCAGCCAGCGGGCGCCGTCGTGGGAGACGAGGACCGCGGTCACCACATGACGCGGGAACTCAGGTGTGGCAGCGCTGTCGTGATGAGCTGCCGGGTGGCTGTGCACGGACATCGAGGTACGGGCCCCGGTTCGGTGGACTGCGGTGGACGCCCGCGACCGGTGGGGGCAGCGTGGCGTCTCGGACGAGCGACCACACTATCGGCTGCGCAACAAGGGGGCCCGCCGCCTGTGGACAACCCACCGGCGACGGGCCGTTCACGCTGAGGGCCTCTTCAGACGGCGGCCTTCTTCAGCCGGCGGCGCTCCCGCTCGGACAGGCCGCCCCAGATGCCGAAGCGCTCGTCGTTGGCGAGGGCGTACTCGAGGCACTCGGAGCGGACCTCGCAGGCGAGGCAGACCTTCTTGGCCTCCCGGGTCGAGCCGCCCTTCTCGGGGAAGAAGGACTCGGGGTCGGTCTGGGCGCACAGTGCGCGCTCCTGCCAGCCGAGTTCCTCGTCCGCGTCGTCGACCAGCAGTTGCTGCACCGTCTCGGTCATGTGCGCCCCTCGTCTGTCTTTCGCGTCCCCGTGATCTAGCCGTTACCGATTCCGGCTGAACGACACGAGTGAAATTACAAGTGTGCTGCTCCGGGCGAGTCAAGCCGAGATCTGCTATTGAGCCCCTTATTCACTCTGCGGAACCAAGCCCATGCGGAAAGTGTTCAAATCACCATAAAACCTGACACACGGACAGAGCCCCGCAGGGCTCACACCGTCCGCCGGACCCCTCGCAGACCTCTACGGAGAAGGACGCCCAGGAGTTCGATCTCGTTCCGACACGCCCCGCGAAGCGAACCGGATCACAGTCGGATCACGAGTACGCAACGGGGTTTGTCCGCCCGGATGGACGCCATGTGTCCCGGCAAGGGCATGAACAAACCTTTCATCTGAGCGATCGACCGGATGAGGTGAACCTCATCCCACATACCGGGTGTCGAGTTGACAGTGCGGGTGTGAACCGGTGTCCTTGTGGGCATGCTCGCGAACTTGGCGCTCACCACGACCCGCACCGCCGGGTCCTTCGGTGCTGCCCGCGCTCGCTGTAGCTGTTGCTGTTCCAGCTGTTGAGCCCCACCCGCTCCAGCTGAAGGCCCGGGCCACCCGTCTCCCCGGCCGCCGTTCCCTCTGACCTTCTTTTTCACTGAGGAACCACCACCCCCCATGAACAGCGACAGCGACCTCCAGATCGCCGGCGACATCCTCGAGGTGACGCACCTGCTCCAGGCCCCGCGGGAGCACCCCTCCACCGTCGCCGAGTTCGTCGGCCTCGCCCGTGCCATCGCCGAGGACCGCGCCCAGTGGGAGCACCTCGTCCGCTACGACGCGACCAGCCGCTGGTACCACCGGCTGCGCACCGGCCCGGGCTTCGAGGTGTGGCTGCTGTCCTGGGTGCCCGGGCAGGGCAGCGGGCTGCACGACCACGGCCGTTCCTCCGGGGTGCTGACCGTGCTGGACGGCATGCTGACCGAGCGTACGGAGCGGGGCACACGCGCCTTGCGGGCGGGCGCGCAGCGCGTGTTCGCGCCGGGGTACGTGCACGAGGTGGTGAACGACGCACTGGAGCCGGCGGTGAGTCTGCACGTGTACCACCCGGGGCTGACGGAGATGCCGATGCACACGGCTCCGCACTGCGAGGCCCGCACCGAGCCTCGCGCCCTCACGGCCTGACCGGTCCGCGTCGCGGTTGTCCACAGCCGCGCACCGGTTGTCGCGGGCGCCTGCAAGACTGGCTCCCATGCGCATTGTGGTTCTGGCAGGCGGCATCGGTGGTGCCCGGTTCCTGCGTGGTCTGAAGCGGGCCGTGCCCGACGCGGACATCACGGTCGTCGGCAACACCGGGGACGACATCCACCTCTTCGGGCTGAAGGTCTGCCCGGACCTCGACACGGTGATGTACACGCTCGGCGGCGGCATCAACGAGGAGCAGGGCTGGGGCCGGGCCGACGAGACCTTCCATCTGAAGGAGGAGCTCGGGGCGTACGGCGTCGGGCCCGAGTGGTTCGGCCTCGGCGACCGGGACTTCGCCACGCACATCGTGCGGACGCAGATGATCGGCGCCGGGTATCCGCTGAGCGCGGTGACACAGGCGCTGTGCGACCGGTGGCAGCCGGGCGTGCGGCTGATCCCCATGACCGACGACCGGGTCGAGACCCATGTGGCGGTCGAGCTCGACGGCGAGCGCAAGGCGATCCACTTCCAGGAGTACTGGGTGCGGCTGCGCGCCTCGGTGCCCGCGCAGGCGGTCGTGCCGGTCGGCGCCGACCAGGCCAAGCCCGCGCCGGGCGTCCTGGAGGCCATCGCCGAGGCGGACGTCATCCTGTTCCCGCCGTCCAACCCGGTCGTGTCGATCGGCACGATCCTCGCGGTGCCCGGCATCCGCGAGGCGATCGCCGACGCCGGGGTGCCGGTGATCGGCCTGTCCCCCATCGTCGGCGACGCGCCCGTGCGGGGCATGGCCGACAAGGTGCTGGCCGCGGTGGGCGTGGAGTCGACCGCGACGGCGGTGGCCGAGCACTACGGCTCGGGCCTGCTGGACGGCTGGCTCGTCGACACGGTCGACGCGGCAGCGGTGGAGCGGGTCGAGGCGGCCGGGATCCGCTGCCGGGCCGTGCCGCTGATGATGACCGACGCCGACGCGACCGCGCGGATGGCCCGGGAGGCGCTGGCCCTGGCGGAGGAGGTGCGCGGCGCGTGAGCGGTGCGGAGCGGCGCACCGGCGGATACCGGGTGTGGGCCGTGCAGGGGCTGCCCGAGGTCGCCGCCGGGGACGATCTGGCCAAGCTGATAGCCGCCGCCGAGCCGGGCCTGGCCGACGGGGACGTCCTGCTGGTCACGTCGAAGATCGTCTCCAAGGCGGAGGGCCGGATCGTCCGGGCGGCGGACCGGGAGGCCGCGATCGACGCGGAGACGGTCCGGGTGGTGGCCCGCCGGGGGACCTTGCGGATCGTGGAGAACCGGCAGGGCCTGGTCATGGCCGCGGCCGGGGTCGACGCCTCCAACACCCCGTCCGGCACGGTGCTGTTGCTGCCCGAGGACCCGGACGCGTCGGCCCGCGCCCTGCGCGCGGGGCTGCGCGACGCCCTCGGTGTCGACGTCGGGGTCGTCGTGACCGACACGTTCGGGCGGCCCTGGCGTGCCGGGCTGACGGACGTCGCGATCGGCGCCGCCGGAGTGCGGGTGCTCGACGACCTTCGCGGGGGCACGGACGCCCACGGCAACCCGCTCAGCGCCACCGTCGTCGCCACGGCCGACGAACTCGCCGCCGCCGGCGACCTCGTCAAGGGCAAGTCCGCCGGGCTGCCCGTCGCGGTGGTGCGCGGACTGCCCCACGTCGTGGCGGAGGACGACGGGGAGGGCGCACGCGCCCTGGTGCGCGGCGCCCGCGACGACATGTTCCGCCTCGGCACGTCGGAGGCGGTACGGCTGGCGGTGACCCAGCGGCGCACGGTCCGGGCCTTCACGGACGAGCCCGTCGACCCCGGTGCCGTGCGGCGGGCGGTGGCCGCGGCCGTGACCGCGCCGGCTCCGCACCACACCACGCCGTGGCGGTTCGTACTGCTGGAGTCCCAGGAGTCCCGGACGCGGCTGCTGGACGCCATGCGCGAGGCGTGGATCGCCGACCTGCGGCGGGACGGCAAGTCGGAGGAGTCGATCGCCAAGCGGGTGCGGCGCGGGGACGTCCTGCGCAACGCGCCCTGCCTCGTCGTCCCCTGCCTGGTCATGGACGGCTCGCACACGTACGGGGACGCGCGGCGGGACGGGGCGGAGCGGGAGATGTTCGTCGTCGCCGCGGGCGCCGGCGTGCAGAACTTCCTGGTCGCGCTGGCCGGGGAGCGGCTGGGGTCGGCGTGGGTGTCCTCGACGATGTTCTGCCGGGACGTGGTGCGCGAGGTGCTCGGCCTGCGGGCGGACTGGGACCCGATGGGCGCGGTCGCGGTGGGACATCCGGCGGAGGAACCGCGGCCGCGGGCGGAGCGGGACGCCGGGGCGTTCATCGAGGTGCGGTGAGGGTGGGGTGAGCGGTACCGGCGGGCGCCTACCCTCGTAGGGCCCCCCTCCGGTCATCCGGCACCTCGATCAGGGACGTCATCCATGGCAGGCCGCTTCTCCCCCAGACCGCCCCTCCCCCACGGCCCGACAGGCGTGGGGAGTACCCGCACGACCGTGCGCGGCGGGCAGGTCGCCGTGGCCGGAGGCATACCGCGGCAGGCGGCGGGGCCCGGGCGGGTGCGGGAGTGGGTGCCGGACGGGCCGCTGGATCTCGGGCTGGTGCTCGGGCCGTTGCGGCGCGGGCCGGGCGATCCCACGTTCCGGGCGATGCCCGACGGGTCCGTGTGGCGGGCCGCCCTGACGCCGGCCGGAGCGGGGACGCTCCGGGTGTCGGCGGCCGGTGGCCGGGTCCGCGGGGAGGCCTGGGGGCCGGGGGCGGAGTGGTTGCTGGAGGGTTTGCCGGAGCTGCTCGGGGCGGCCGACGATCCGTCGGCGTTCGTGCCGCGGCACCGGCTGCTGGCGGTGACACGGCACCGGCGGCCGGGGTTGCGGCTGACGCGGACCGGGCTGGTGATGGAGTCGCTGATCCCGTCGATCCTGGAGCAGAAGGTCACGACCGACGAGGCGTACCGGGCGTGGCGGCTGCTGGTGCGCGCCTACGGGGAGCCCGCGCCGGGGCCCGCGCCCGGGCGGATACACGTGATGCCGGCGCCGCGGACCTGGGCTCTGATCCCGTCCTGGGAGTGGCACCGCGCCGGGGTCGACAACAAGCGGGCGTCGACGATCCTGCGGGCCGTCCGGGTCGCCGCGCGGCTGGAGGAGGCCGTGCGGATGGAGCCGGTGGCGGCCCGGGCGCGGCTGGAGGTCGTGCCGGGGGTGGGGCCGTGGACGTCGGCGGAGACGGTGCAGCGCAGTCACGGCGCGGCCGACGAGGTGACCGTGGGGGATGTGCATCTGCCGGGCATCGTGGGGTGGGCGCTGGCCGGGGACCGGGATGCGGACGACTCCGTGATGCTCCGGCTGCTGGAGCCGTACGCGGGTCAGCGGCATCGGGCGGCCCGGTTGATCCTGCTGAGCGGGCGGGTGCCGGCGCGCAGGGCGCCGAAGATGCCGCGGTGGGACATCGGGCGGATCTGAGGATCCGCCCGGCCCACGGGCCCCGGCCCACGGGCCCCGGCCCACGGTTCCCGATTCTCGGCCCACGGTTCCCGGCGCCCGGTCCACGGCGCCCGGCGCCCGGTCCACGGCCCACGGCCCACGGACGGCCCACGGCCCACGGTGCCCGGTCCGCGGGCCCGGGGCCCCGGGCCCCGCGTCCGTGCTACTGGTCCGACGAGAAGCGGACCGCGCCCGCTGGGATGCGGGCGTCGCACCATATGCGGGCGCCGTCCCGGAGTTCGTTGTCCGGGCCGATCACCGCGCCGTCGCCGATGACCGTGCCCGTGAGGACCGACCGCTCGCCGACGCGGGCCCGGGTGCCGATGAGGGAGTCGGTGACGACCGCGCCGGGCTCGATGACCGCGCCCGGCAGGATCGTGCTGCCGAAGACGCGCGCGCCCTCGGCGACGAACGCGCCCTCGCCCACGACCGTGCCGCCGGCCAGCTTGGCGTCGGCCGCGACCGTCGCCGTCGGCAGGACCAGGCGGTCGCCGCAGCGGCCGGGGACCGCGGGGGACGGGGCCCTGCCCAGGACCAGGTCCGCCGAGCCGCGGACGAAGGCCGCCGGGGTGCCCAGGTCCAGCCAGTACGTCGAGTCGACCATGCCCTGCAGGTGGGCCCCGGCCGACAGCAGGTCCGGGAAGGTCTCCCGCTCCACCGACACCGGCCGGCCCTGCGGGATCGTGTCGATGACCGAGCGGCGGAAGACGTAGGCCCCCGCGTTGATCTGGTCGGTGACGATCTCCTCGGGCGTCTGCGGCTTCTCCAGGAACGCCAGCACCCTGCCCGTGTCGTCGGTGGGGACCAGGCCGTACGCCCGTGGGTCGGTGACCTTCGTCAGGTGCAGGGAGACGTCCGCGCCCGATGACGCGTGGGTGTCGACCAGGGCCCGGATGTCCAGGCCCGTCAGGATGTCGCCGTTGAAGATCAGGACCGGGTCGTCCGGGCCGGAGTGCAGCCGGGAGGCGACGTTGCGGATGGCGCCGCCGGTGCCGAGCGGCTCCTCCTCCGTCACGTACTCCAGGTGCAGGCCCAGCGCGGAGCCGTCCCCGAAGTACGGTTCGAAGACCTCGGCCAGGTAGGACGTGGCCAGGACGATGTGCTCGACACCCGCCGCTCTCGCTCTCGCCAGCTGGTGCGTGAGGAAGGGCACCCCGGCCGCCGGGACCATGGGCTTGGGCGTGTGCACCGTGAGCGGGCGCAGCCGGGTGCCCTTGCCGCCGACCAGGAGGATGGCTTCTGTCACGTGTCGTCTCTGCTTCCTGCCGGGACCGGCCGAACTGTCTTTCGGCCGGTCAGTGTATGCAGACCGTTCCGTGGCGCCTTCGCTGGCCGTGCGGCATTCCGCCCCATGCCCCCGCATGCCCCCCGACGGCGGTCGAACGTGTACTCAGCGGCCCTGGTACCGCGCCGCCTTGGAGCGGGCCGAGCCGAGCTTGCCGTAGAGCTTCCGTCCCGGGCACTCCGTCTTGAAGCCGTCCCGGTGCCCGGAGATCACGTTGAGTCGTACCTTCTTGCCTTTGCTGTGCAGATTGCTGCCGGCCGACTTCAGGTAAGTCTTTCCCTTCGGATTCACCCGGTACAGCCCCAGCTTCCACGCGGTCAGCCGGGCGACGGCCTTGACCGCGGCCTTCGACGGCTTCTTCGTGTCGTACGACCCGAGGACGGCGATCCCCATGCTGTTGCTGTTGAAACCAAGGGTGTGGGCGCCGAGGACCGGTCGTGCCACGCCCCCGGCGCGGCCCTCGTAGATCTTTCCGCACTTGTCGATGACGAAGTTGTAGCCGATGTCCCGCCAGCCCATGCTCCTGACGTGGTAGCGGTAGATACTGCGGATGAGTGAAGGGACCTGCGAGCAGCTGTAGTTGTTGCCGCTGGCGGTGTGGTGCACGAAGGCCGCCCGGACCTTCTTGGTGTACCGGAAGCCACTCTCCCGCAACCCCTCGTCCGCTCCCCAGCCGCGTCGCGTGACGATGCCCGGGCGCGGGCCGATGTACGGCTTGGCCTGCTGCTGCCCCGCCGGCGCGCCGGCGTTGAGCGCGAGGAACTCCCGCTCGGTCTCCGCCCGGTTCAGGGCCGCGATCTCGGTGGCGCCCAGGGGGGCGAGGTCGGCGTTGACGGCGGAGGCCTCGGCGGCGGCGGAGTTCTCCCCGGCGAGGGCGGCGGTGCGGGGGCCGTCCGCGAAGGCGCCGGGCGGCGCGGCCTCGTCGCCCGGGTCGACGAGTTCGAGCCGCAGGCCGGACGGGAGGGGAGGCGCGGCGGGCAGGGTGCGGGCGCCCGTGCCGTGCTGCGCGGAGCCGGATTCCGCGCGGCCGGCCTCGGAGCGGACCCGCAGTTCCACGCCGTCGGAGTCGCCCACCCACAGCGGGGCGGTGGCGCCGCGGACGCGGCCCGAGGCGCTCTCGGGGGTGCCCCGGTCGGCGCCGTGGTCGGCGTTGTGCGTCTGCAGGTCCTGCCAGCCGGACCAGGTGCCGGTGTCCGCGGCGCGGGTGCGGACCTGGACGCGGCCGTGCAGTTCGGCCTCGGGGTCGTCCCAGACCACGCCGACGAGGGAGAAGTGGCGTACGGCGCGGGGGCGCAGGCCATGTTCGGTGGCGGGGGCGGAGGGGGTGGCGCGGTTGCGGGTCAAGGGCTGGAGGGGGAGCGACTGGGTGCTGCCGGGGGTGGCCGCGTGGGCCGCGCGCCGGGTGGTCGTGGTGGCGGCCGGGGTCCCCGCGTGGGGCGCGTGTCTCGCGCTCGCCGCGGCTTCCGTGGTCGGCACCGGTCTCGCGGTCGCCGCGAGGGCGGGCGGGGTGAGGGGAAGGGCCAGAGCGGCCGCACAGGTGACACCGATCGAGGAAGCAAGGAATCCACGCATGCCCCTGATCTTGGACATAGTCGTATAAGTCTGTCCATTTGGGATTTGACGGGCCGTCGGCAGCGTTCGGCCGAACCGGTGGCGGATCCGGGGCGGGGCGGTGGCCGGGCCGCTGGGCGGCGGGGGGCGCGCCGCGTACGCTTGCGCGGGTGAACGCCACCGATCGCACCCCTGCCGACCTGCTGGCTTCCGCGCTCGCCGCGGATCCGGGACGCCCCCTGGTGACCTTCTACGACGACGCCACGGGCGAACGGGTCGAACTGTCCGTGGCCACCTTCGCCAATTGGGTGGCCAAGACCTCGAACCTCCTCCAGGACGAGCTGTCCGCCGAGCCCGGGGACCGGGTGGCGCTGCTGCTGCCGGCGCACTGGCAGACGGCGGTGTGGCTGCTGGCCTGTGCCTCGGTGGGGGTCGTCGCCGACGTGACGGGGGACGTGCGCTCCGCCGACGTGGTGGTGAGCGGGCCGGACCGGCTGGAGGCGGCGCGGGCCTGTTCCGGGGCCCGGATCGCGCTGGCGCTGCGGCCGCTCGGCGGGCGGTTCCCGCAGACGCCCGAGGGGTTCGTCGACTACGCGGTGGAGGTGCCGGGCCAGGGCGACCGCTTCGTGCCGTACGCGCCGGTGGACCCGGAGGGGCCCGCGCTGATCGTGGCGGGGCGGGAGTTCAGCGGGGCCGAGGTCGTGGAGCGGGCGCGGGCCGAGGCGACGGGGCTGGGGCTGACCGGGCCCGGCTCCCGCATCCTGTCGGGCCTCCCCTACGACACGTGGGAGGGGCTGAACGCGGGGCTGTACGCGCCCCTGGCCACGGGTGGTTCGGTGGTGCTGTGCCGCAATCTGGACCAGGCGGCCGACGGGGCGCTGGACAAGCGGGTGGAGAGCGAGCGGGTCACCACCATCGCCCGGTAGGACGTGCGGGGCCGCCGGGCCGGGTTCCGTGCGGGGGGCTCCCCCGGGTGCCCCGGCCCCTCCCCCGTCCGGCCCAGCCCGATCCCGCCCCCGTCGCCCATCCACGCCATCGTCGTAGGAGCACCGCGCGTGGGACGTGCCGGCGACAGGAGGGGTGGTTGCTGCCGTGGGCTACAGGGTCGGGCCGGGCGTGGGCGCGTCCGCCAGCGGGCGCGGGCTGCTGCGGCGGCGCCGGGCGCGGTGGGTGCGGATCGCGGCGCTCGTGGCCGTCGGCCTCCTCGTGGCGGGCGTGGCCGCGGGGTGGGCCGTGTACGCGAAGCTCAGCGGGAACATCACCCCCGACGAGGCGGCCGCGGAAGAGCTCAGGCGGTACGAGAAGGAGCGGCCCACCTCGCTGGTCAAGGACGCGCGCAACATCCTGCTGATCGGCTCGGACTCCCGCCACGGCGACGACAACGCCCGCTACGGGCGCGACTCGGGCACCGAGCGGTCGGACACCACGATCCTGCTGCATCTGTCGGCGGGGCGGCGCAGCGCCACCGCCGTCTCCCTGCCCCGGGACCTGATGGTGAACCTGCCGGGCTGCCGGCGCCGGGACGGTTCGCGCAGCGCGCCGCGGTTCGCCATGTTCAACCAGGCGTTCCAGATGGGCGGCTCGGCCTGCACCATCCGCACCGTCGAGAAGCTCACCGCCATCCGCGTCGACCACCACGTCGTCGTCGACTTCCACGGCTTCAAGGAGATGGTCGACGCCGTCGACGGTGTCGAGGTGTGCCTGCGGGAGCCGATCGACGACCGGGCCGCCAAGCTGCGGCTGCCCGCCGGGCGGGTCACGCTCGACGGCGAGCAGGCCCTCGGCTACGTCCGCGCCCGCAAATCCCTGGGCGACGGCAGCGACACGGAGCGCATGGAACGGCAGCAACGATTCCTCGGAGCGCTCGTCAACAAGGTGCGCAGCAATGACGTCCTGCTGAATCCCGCCAAGCTGTATCCTGTGCTGGACGCGGCCACGTCCTCTCTCACCACCGACCCGGATCTGGCGAGTCTGCGCGGCTTGTACGAACTCGTGCGCGGTCTGCGCGACATCCCCATGGAACAAGTGCAATTCCTGACCGTCCCCCGGGAGTCGTACGCGTACGACGCCAATCGCGACCAACTCGTGGAACCCGAGGCGGACCGCCTGTTCGAGCGGCTGCGGACGGACGCGCCGGTGGTGATCGCGCGGGACGTGCCGCGTGGTTCCGCCCCCTTGCGGCCCACCCATTCCCATGACGGGTCGTACGCGGATTCGCATGCGGGGCCGTTCTCCACCCCCGTCGTCACCGTTTCTCCTCCCCCGACGTTCGAGGGGAACACGGCGGCCGAGGACTCCTGTGAGTAAAGCGGGCCCCAAGGCAACTTCAACGTAACGAACTCTTCACCCGAGAAATGGGCGAATTGCCCAGGTGTAGGGACGTGGAATTTGTCACCGCCGTCGCTCTGCACTGAAGTGGGCGGTTAGTGTGAGCGATCCGGTGCGACCGGCTCTGAGGAACGGTCCTGAGGTCGCGCACTGTGTGACCGAGACCCGGGCGCCTTGGTGGGGGAGGCGCCGCGTGCCCCGACGGAGGAAACAGACAACCGTGGACGCGCAAGGCCGTGGGCGGGCGGACGACATCGACCCCGCAGACCAGTGGGTGCTCAACCCGAACACCGGCGAATACGAACTGCGACTGTCCGCTTCCCCACCGCAGTCGGGCGTGCCCTCGCCGCGCAGGCCGCACGCGGCCGACGCGGGCCCGCGGCCGCGCTCCCGCACGGAGGCACCCGGCCGCTCCGGCAGCGCGGCGTCCGGCCGTTCGCGGCCCGAGACGCCCGGCCGCGCG
>NZ_NOKT01000051.1 GCF_002237655.1 Streptomyces sp. XY006 | reverse complement strand
CGCGGCGGCGCGGCGGTGGCGGGCGCCGTGGTAGCCGGCGCGCGCCCGGCCGGCGAGGGCCGCGGCGAGCAGCATCCGGCGGGCGGCGGCGCGCAGCCGCTCCTCGGCCGTCCAGGGCGCCGCTCCGGCGGGCCCGGCGGGGACGTCCTGCCACCAGCGGATCTCGTCGCTGGGCACGGCGAGGGAGACGAGGACCTCGCGGGCGGAGGGCGCGCCGCTGCGGGAGAGGGCGAGCAGGGCCTCGGCGAGCAGGTCGTCGCTGTCGGGGAAGGCGCGGCTCTCGGGCACCAGCAGGCTCGTGCCGCCGCCCGGCCCGGGCGGGGTCCAGCGGCCGTAGCGCCCCGGGGCGCCGCCGCGGCGCTGCCAGCCGTGCCGCCGCAGCAGGGCGCCGAGCACGGCCGGGTCGACCGCGCCGGGCTCGGGCGGCGAGCCGCTCCAGGCGGCGTCCATGGGGTGGGGCCGGACGGGCCGGGCCGGTTCCTCGGTCGGGCGGTGGGTCACGGTCTGCCTCCCGTCCCGACCCGGGTCATGATCTCGCACAGCGCCCGGTCGTCGAAGATGCGTGAAGTCGGTATGCGCACGGTGGTGCGGCGGCGGCCGGTGAGGGGGTGGCCGGCGAGGTTGGTCCAGTAGCAGCAGTGCCTCAGGTCGAGCCGGTCGTGGCCGGCGCGCAGCCAGTCGTCCTGGGAGCGCGGCACCAGCATCACCACCAGGATCTTGTGCACGGAGACGGGGGTGCGGGCGAGCTTGGCCAGGTGGTCGTTGTCCAGCGTGAAGGAGAAGGCGCGGCCCGGCGGGTGGGGCGGCACCTGGTAGGTGGCCTTGAGCTGCACCTTGATGGTGACCTCGTCGTCGACCGTGTGCCCGGGGGCGCTGTGGCTGACGTGCCAGTCGATGCCGTTGTCGGGAAAGGGCTGCGACAGCGAGCAGCCGGTGGCCGCCGCGACGGCGTGCAGATAGCCGACCTGCAGTGTCTCCATGCAGGCGGTGGTGGCGAGAGAGCCGCGAGAGGCAGCCGTGCTCCCGGGCAGCAGCCCGCCCCGTTCGGGCTGCGCTATGGCCATGGCCCAACAGCCTTCCAGAACAAGTGATTCCCCGCTGCGGGCCGCTGAACTGCACCGACCCGTACTCCTGTTGTCTCCTTCCGGCGTACGGCGCAAACAGCCCGGGTATCACCGGATCGGGCAGCGGACGGTACGTCAACTGCCGAAGGTGAACGAGGGGTTGTGTGGCTATGACGACGTGCTGGTTCGAAGGGCCGCTGGCCGCCTTCGACACGGAGACGACGGGCGTGGACGTCGAGACCGACCGGATCGTGTCGGCCGCCGTCGTCGTCCAGGACGCGCCGGGCATGCGGCCCCGGGTCAGCCGCTGGCTGGTGAACCCGGGGGTGCCGGTGCCCGCGGAGGCGACGGCGGTGCACGGGCTGACGGAGGATCACCTGCAGCGCAACGGCCGCTGGCCGGCGCCGGTGATGTACGAGATAGCCGAGGTGCTGGCCGAGCAGGCCCATGTCGGCCGTCCGGTCGTGGTGATGAACGCGCCGTTCGACCTGACCATGCTGGACCGGGAGTTGCGCCGGCATCGCGCCTCGGCGCTCGGCCGCTGGTTCGAGGCGGCGCCGCTGCTGGTGCTCGACCCGAGGGTCCTGGACAAGCACCTGGACCGCTACCGCAAGGGCCGCCGCACCCTGACCGACCTGTGCGCGCACTACGGCGTCGCCCTGGAGGGCGCGCACGACGCGGCGGCGGACGCCGTGGCGGCGCTGGAGGTGACCCGGGCGGTGGGCCGCCGGTTCGCGTCCCGGCTGGAGCGGCTCGCACCCGGCGAACTGCACACGCTGCAGGCGGTGTGGCACGCGGCGCAGGCGCGGGGCCTGCAGGCGTGGTTCGCGCGCAGCGGTGTGGACGAGGCGGTCGATCCCGCCTGGCCGCTGCGTCCGGATCTGCCGGCGGCGGCCTGAGCGCGCGGCGCGGGACAGCGGCGAGCGGAAGCCCGGGGCGGCACCGGGCGGGCATGAAAAAACCGGTCCGTCTGCGACGGACCGGCTGTTTCCGGTGGGCGATACTGGGTTCGAACCAGTGACCTCTTCGGTGTGAACGAAGCGCTCTCCCACTGAGCTAATCGCCCGGGAACGCACTGAACAATACAGGTCCCGGCGCGCTTCCTTCAAACCGTTCGCAGGTGCCGGAGCAGTCCGCGCCGCCCGGACCGCATCATCAGGGCGTGGTTGGCGCGGAAGACGGGCCGTCCCGGTACGGCGAACCGCCTCAGCAGGGGCTTGGTGACGGTCACCACCTGGTCGTACCGGGCGAGGCTGCCCGTGCCGCGGGGCGTGACCGTCCAGCGCGCCCAGCCCTCGATGTCCCCGGACACGGCGATCTGCAGCACCCCGGCCCCGGGGTCGCGCCGCACCTCGCGCGCCGTGAAGGTCATGTCGTAGGGCAGGACGGAACGGATGCGGACGACCCCGGAGGTGTCGTCGAGGCGGGTCACCTCGCGGACCTGGCGCCACCAGCGCGGGTAGTCCTCGGGGCGCTCCAGCGCCTCGTACACCGCGGCGGGCGGTGCGGGCAGGGGCCACAGGCTGCGGAAGCGGTAGTGGTTCCAGTCCATGTCCGCAGTGTGCCCACTCGGGGCGGGGACCGGCTGAGTACGCGCCTGAGTATCCGCACTCATGTCCCGCGGGGTGACGCCGGACACACTGCGTGCCATGACGCACTTTCCGCCCCCGGCCGAGGAACTGCGGCTCCTCGACGCCGAACTCCGGCAACTGGACGCCCGGCGCTCCCAGTTGCTGGCTCGCCGCGCCTGGCTGGTCGCGGCCCTGCAGCAGACGGGGCAGCCGTCGCGGCCCTGGGCCCAGCCGCGGACGCCGTCCGCCGCACCGCCTCGGCCGGAGACGCCCGCGCCCAGCGTGCAGAACGTGCTCCTGGTCCTCGGCGGTGTCCTGCTGACCCTCGCGGCCGCGGTGTTCACGCTGGTCAGCTGGGGCCACATGGGCATCACCGGGCGGGCGCTGGTGCTCGGCGCGGTGACGCTGGCCGCGCTCGCGGTGCCCGTGGTGCTGCTGCGGCGGGGGCTGCGGTCGACGGCCGAGTCCGTGGCGGGGCTCGGCCTGGCCCTGACCGTGCTGGACGCGTACGCGCTGCACGCGGCGGCCCTCTCCGGGACGGACGGGACCGCGTACGCGGCGGCCGCCTCGGCCGTGCTGGCCGTCGGCTGGGCGGCGTACGGTCTGCTGCCGGTCACGGCCGCGCTGCGGCTGCCCCGGCCCGCGGCCCTGGCGGCGGCCCAGTTCCCGCTGCTGCTGGGGGCGCTGGCCGCCGACGCGGAGCCGGCCGTGATCGCGGCCGCGCTGCTGGTGACGGCCGGGCTGGACACGGTGGTGACCCTGCGCGTGCCGGCCGCGTCGGTGCGGATCGCGGCGGTCGTCGGCGCGTACGCCACGGGCGGCTCGGGTGTCCTCGTCGCCGGCTGGCTCTCCTGGACGGCGGGCGGGCCGGGCACTGCAGCCCGCGCCGGTGCGCTGCTCCTGTTCGCGGCGGGGATCGCCCTGGCCGCCGCCTGGCGCGGCACGGCAGCCGCGCACTCCCTCGGCCTGACGATCGCCGCGGGGCTGCTGGCCGTCGCCGCGCTCGGCGCGGTGCCGCGCACGGTGGTGCCGCCGGAGTGGGTCGTCCCGGTCCATCTGGCCGTCGGTGCCGCGCTGCTGGCGGTGCTCCGGGCCGTACGGCTGCCGGACGCGGTGCGGCACGGTGGCGTCTGGGCCTCGGCCGCCGTCCAGGCGCTGGCCCTGCTGTGGACGCTGCCCGTCCTCGCCCTCGTGGTGCTGGGGCCGGCCGGGTGGCTCGGCCGGGTGTGGAACGGCGCGCCGTCGGACGCCCGTGCGGCGGTCACCGTGGACGCGCCCTGGCCGCCGGACGCGGAGACCGCTCCCCTGGTGCTGCTCGTGGTCGCGGCGGTGCTCGCGCTGGTGGTCCGCGCGGAGCAGTGGCGCTCACGCGCCCGCCTCGGCGCGCTCGGCCTGCTGTGGGCGGCGGCGCTGATGCTGCCGGCGATCCTCGACGTGCCGTACGCGGCCGGGGTGTCCGTCCTGGTCGTCCTGACGGCGGCCGCCCTGTACACGGGCCGGACCGCGGTGCCCCAGGCACGGCTCACCGCCCTGCTCCTCGCGCTGGTCACGGCCGTCGACCTCACGCTGGTCTCCCTCGCCTCCCAGGACGCCACACTGGTCGTGCTGGCCGTGCTGACGGCCCTGTTCGCGGCGTTCTCGTGGCGGACGGGACTGACGCGCTTCACGGCTCCGGCCGCCCTGGTGTACGCCGCCGCGCTGGCCTCGGCCACGGGTGCCGCTGCGGACTGGCCGCCGGCCCGTACGGCGCTGCTGGTGCTGGCCGTGCCCGCTGCCGCCGCCCTGCTCGCGGCGCGTCTGGCCGAGCCCGTGTCGGTCGTGGCGGTGGAGAGCACGGCCGCCGCCACCGGCCTGCTCGCCGTGGGCCTCGCGGTGACCGACCCGCCGCTGCTCGCCCTGGTGCTGGCCCTGTGCGGTGTGATCGCCGCGGGCACCGCGCTGCGCCCGGGCCGCCGTCCCGTCGGCTACGCGGCCGCCGCCCTGTTCGTGCTGGCCGCGTGGGTGCGCCTGGCCGCCTGGGACGTCTCCACGCCCGAGGCGTACACGCTCCCGGTGACCGTCCCGGCGCTGCTCGTCGGAGCCCTGCGCCGGCGCCGCGACCCTCGGACCTCCTCGTGGACGGCGTACGGCGCGGGACTGACCGCGACCCTGCTGCCGAGCCTGGCCGCGGCCTGGGGCGACCCGCACTGGACGCGTCCGCTGCTGCTGGGCACGGCGGCCCTGCTGGTCACCCTGCTGGGCGCCCGGCACCACCTCAAGGCCCCCCTGGTGCTCGGCGGCTCGGTGCTGGCCCTGGTCACCCTGCACGAACTCGCCCCGTACGTCGTGCAGGTCACCGGGGCGCTCCCCCGCTGGGCGCCGCCCGCCCTCGCCGGGCTCCTGCTGCTCGCACTCGGGGCGACGTACGAGCAGCGGATCCGGGACGTGCGGCGGGTACGGAACGTGCTGGGCAGGATGAACTAGCCGCCGGCTACGGCATCCTGTCCCCGAGCAGGGCCAGGTTCTCGATCGCGGCGAGGCCGTACAGCGAGGTGTCGTTGGTGGAGACCCACGGCGCCTCGCTGCCCGGCACCAGCGTCAGCGGGCCGCCGAGCTTCTCGGTCCTCCAGGGCGCGGACTCCTTGTATCCGTCGGAGTTGTAGAACTTGTCCCAGGCGCGGCGGGCGAGTTTCTCGTCGCCGCTGCGGACGGCGGCGTAGGCGTCGAGGCGCGAGTGGCCCTGGAAGAGGATCAGGGAGCCGAAGTTGCTGCCGTAGCGGGCCGCCTGTTCGGCCTTGGTGGCGTTGAAGTAGCGGCAGTAGTCGAGGTAGGCGTCCGTGAACTCCGGCATGTCGACGAGGTCGATGAGCTCGGCGCACAGTTCGTTGAGGCCGAAGACGGCCGACAGGTGCGAGACCTCGACCTTGGGCTGGGCGGCGACGGCGAACCGGCCGGTGTCCAGGTCGTACAGACCGCTGCCCTGCACGAACCCGTTGGGCTGGGCGGCGATGGTCTCCATCGTGGACAGCACACGGGCCCTGGCCTTCTCCCACTTGGGGCCCTTGCGCTCCCACTCGGTCAGCCACGCCGATACCAGGCCGCTCCAGTCGGTGCCGAAGCCGATCGACAGGGCGTGCCGGTCGGGCGTGTACGGCTCGGTGCGGATCTTGCGGATCGGGTCGAGGACGAGGAACGTCTCGTCGGAGTCGACGTTGGCGTGCATGAGGTCGCCGACGCGTTCGTCGGCGGTGAGGAAGTAGTAGTAGCGCCGGTACGTGGTGTTGGCGATGCGCTGCTGCTTGGCGCTGTCGGCCCAGTGCTGCACCCCGTGCCGGGTGCCGAGGCCGGCCCACGTGCCCAGGTGGTAGACGTCGACCTCGCCGGTGTGCCGCGTCATGGCCTCGGCGAAGCGGAAGATGTCCGCGCGGCCCGAGCGCAGGTAGGCGTACCAGAGCCACAGGTCCGGCGACAGCTCGGAGTTGTCCCAGGCGTAGCCGCCGACGTCGTAGCGCCACTGGTGGCGGACGGTGTCGTAGGTGTGCATGATGTCGCCGTAGTCCCAGAAGCCGTACCACCGGCGCATCTCCACCTGGTCCTTGTAGTAGGTGAAGAGGAAGTCCAGGTGGTCCTCGATCTTCGCCTTGGCCGGGGTGGAGCGGTCGGGTTCGGCGAACAGGCCCTTGCCGAAGACGCCCGCCTCGATGAGCTGTCTCGGCGGGGCGGCGAGCTGCGGCAGGACCCGGACGGCCTCGATCTGCTCGGCGAGCGTCTCGGCGCCCGGGGTGGAGGCGTTGGCCCAGAACAGCAGCTCGGAGGTGCGGGCGATGCCGTGGGGCGTGCCGAACCCGGGCTCGTAGTCCTCGTAGGTGATGTTCAGGCCTTCGAGCTGCTCGGGGAAGGTGTCCTGGCCCATGCCGTCGTGGTAGAAGCGCAGGTCCATGGGCTGTGCCTCGGGGGACCAGAGCCAGAGGGTGACCTCGGCGGCGTCGGTGTGGGCGTCGCGGATGTCGAGCTGGGCGGGGAACTTCTCCCAGAAGTCGCGCAGGCCGAAGGAGAGTCCGCCGCTCGCTCCGCCGACGTAGCCGAAGCCGGAGGCGCGCCGTCCGCCGCCCGCGCCGATCCAGCCGTAGCCCTTCCTGGTGCGCTTGCGCAGGGTGAAGCCGTCGGCGGAGAGCTGGGAGAGGGTGTAGTCGCCCCACTCGGGGATGTACTGCAGGCGGGTGGTGACCCGCTGGTCCCAGGTGGCCGGGTCGGGCAGCTTCTTCCCCTCGTACTGGGCCGCCTGCACGGCCGCGCCCGGGTCGCGGCGCAGTCCGGTGACGCCCTTGACGGCCTCGCGCAGCAGGCCGGTGCCGTCGCCGCCGATGCGGATGTGACGGTCGTAGGCCGCGTCGCGCATCGGCACGGTGAAGCGGACGCCGAGGCCGCGGACGAAGTCGCCGGACGCCTTGCCCGGCCGCTGGGTGCCGTCGTAGGTGATGGTGTGCACCATGCGGAAGGAGTCGGCGCCCGCGTAGAAGTAGAGCCGGACGGAGAACGGCAGCCAGCCGCGGTCGCCCTTGCGGTGCTTGCCGTCGATGCGGACGACGGCCCGGACCGGGCCCTCCTGTTCGACCCGGACCGTGGAGAGGACGCCGTCGAAGCGCTCGGTGCGGACCGTGCCCTGGTCCCCGTCCTCGAACTCCGGCTGGCGGATCAGCACCAGCCGGCCGTTGCGGGCGATCTCCGTCGAGCCGCGGGTCACCGACTTGACGAGCGTGGAGCCGGACGTGGCGATCCGCGCGGTGATGACACCGGTCGACACGTCGATGGTGCCGCCGCTCCGGTCGACGGTGACCTTCTTCTCGGGCGCGGCGGGTGTGCCGGCCCGCAGGGTGAGCTTGCCGTTGCCCGAACCGACCGCGTGCGCGGTCCACTTGAGGGAGCCGTCGGGCCAGTAGGCGATCGGCCACGACTGCACGGGGACGGCCGTGCCGTCCGCGTCGGTGAGCGCGAAGGTCTGGTCCTCCTGGTACGCGCCTCTCGGCCAGGGCACGCCGACGGTGGAACCGGGGGCGGCGCCGAGGCCGCCGTCCTCCAGCCAGTCCAGGACCACCGGGCCGGCGCCGGCGGGCGCGGCCAGGGGCGTGGCCCGGGCGTCCTGCGCCCCCACCGCCCAGCTGAACTGGGCGGCGGCTCCGGCCACGGCGGCCGCCTTGAGCAGGGATCTGCGGGGGATGGGAGACATGGGGGCAGCTGCCTTTCCTCGTCCGTACGGGAAGCGAATCCGTGCATTGCATTCGTCAGGGGCATGACAGAAAGGGGCACGGCGCCGGGGCGCCGGCCGGGGCAGGCTGGGGCCGCCGTCAGCGGTGCCGGTACCGCTCCTCCACGGCGACGGCCGCCGCCGCGACGGCCCCGAGGACGGGGATCGCCAGCGGCGTCGCGAACCAGGCGGACAGGGGCACCACGGCCAGCCCGCCGACGAGCAGGAAGGACCCTGCCGGATCCAGCACGGTCCGCCGCCCGGCGTGCGCGAGCAGCGTGCGCCAGCGGGCGCCCGGCTCCCAGACCGCCGCAGCGCGCAGCCCGGCCACGACCAGAGCGATCAGCGCCACGACCCCGACGGCCCCGGCGAGCGGCCCGCCCGGGATGCCGGCCCGGGCCGCCTGGACGTCCACCCAGACCGCGGCCGCCGCCGCCCATCCGGCGAGGCCCGCGAGCCATCCGCGGCGCAGGGCCGTGGGGAAGTCGGCGACGAACGCCCGCAGGCCGCCGCCCTCGTGGGCGATGCGTCGCCTGAGGTGCCGCGCCCCGGCGGCGAAGGCCGCCGGGTACGTCACCACGCCCAGCGAGGCGACCGCGATCCACACGCCGGTCAGCAACGCCTCGGCGAACACCGCGAACCGCTCCGCGAGCAGCGACTCACCACGTGCCTTCACCCGTGTCCCGGCCATGCCCGCCCTCAGCCCTTCAGACCCGACGTGGCCATGCCGTCGATCAGATAGCGCTGGAAGGCGAGGAAGAAGGCCAGGACCGGCAGCAGCGCGACCAGTGACATGGCGATCATGCCGCCGTAGTTGGCCACGGCGTCCTGGTCCACGAACATCTTCAGCCCCAGCGAGACGGTGTACTTGTCGGGCTCGTTCAGGTAGATCAGCGGGCCCATGAAGTCGTTCCAGGCGTTGATGAACGTGAAGATCGCGCTGGTGATCAGGGCCGGGCGGCACAGCGGCAGCACGATCGACCAGTAGATGCGCGCGTGCCCGCAGCCGTCGAGCCGTGCGGCCTCGTCGAGCTCCTTGGGCAGGTTGCGCATGAACTGCACCATCAGGAAGACGAAGAAGGCCTCCGTGGCCAGGTACTTCCCCAGCAGCAGCGGGGTGTAGGTGTTGATCATCTCCATGTTGCGGAACAGCACGTACTGCGGGATCAGCAGCACGTGGTACGGCAGCAGGAGCGTGCCGATCATCAGCGTGAACAGCAGGTTCCGGCCCGCGAACCTGATCTTCGCGAAAGCGTACGCGGTCAGTGAGCAGGACACCAGGATCCCGATCACGGAACCCACCGCGAGAACGAGCGAGTTGACGAAGAACGTGGAGACGGCGATGTCCGCGATGCCCTCGCCGAGCCGGGTGTAGTTCGTGGCGATCGGGTCGCCCGGGAAGAGGTCCAGGCTGCCGACGATGTCCTCGCTCCTCTTGAACGAGGCGCCGACGACCCAGACCACCGGGTAGAGGATCACCCCGAGGATCAGCAGGGAACCGACGTGCCAGGCGACGGACCCGGGGAGCCTCCGGCGGAAGGCTCCGGAGCCGGGCGTGCCGGCCCGCGTGGCCTGCGGGGGCGCCCCCTGATCGAGCGGAGCCGAGAGATCCGGGGAGCTCATGCGGCGCCCTCCTCGTAGTGCACCCAGCGCTTCTGGGACCAGAACAGCACCGCCGTCACCAGGGCGACCGCGATCAGCAGCAGCCAGGCCATGGCGGAGGCCAGGCCCATCCGGCTGTTCTCGAAGCCCTGGACGTAGAGGTAGCAGGTGTAGACCATCGAACCGTCGGCCGGACCGCAGGCGTTGCCTCCGGCGCCGCCGCCGACGATGTACGCCGAGCTGAAGATCTGGAAGGAGTGGATCGTCTCCAGCAGAACGTTGAAGAAGAGGACCGGCGAGATCATCGGCAGGGTGATGTTCCAGAACCGCCGCAGCGTGCCGGCGCCGTCCACCTCGGCCGCCTCGTACAGCTCCCTCGGGACCTGCTTCAGACCGGCGAGGAAGATGACCATGGGAGCGCCGAACTGCCAGACGGTCAGCGCCACCAGCGCGTAGATGATCATGTCCGGGTCACCGGTCCAGCCGCCGACGTCGATCCCGAACAGCTGCTGCGTGCGGTCGACGACCGCGTCGTCCGAGAAGATCGCCTTCCACACGATCGCGACGGACACGCTCGCGCCGATCAGCGACGGCGCGTAGAACGCGGCCCGGTAGAAGGCCTGCCCGCGCCGCTTCTGGGCGAGGAGCAGCGCCACACCGAGCGCCGCGATCAGCTTCAGGGGCGTACCCACGACGACGTACCACAGCGTCACCTGCACCGAGTGGCGCCAGCGCGGGTCGCCGAACATCTCGGAGAAGTTGTCGAGGCCGATCCACCGCGGCGGGTCGAACAGGTTGTAGTCGGTGAACGCGAAGTAGAGCGAGGCGACCATCGGGCCCGCTGTCAGCAGCAGGAACCCGGCGATCCAGGGGGACATGAAGAGGTAGCCGGCCAGGTTCTCCCGGCGCCGCCGCCGCTTGAGGGCGGCGGGGCGCGCGGGCTTCACCGGACCGTGCCGCGGCTCGGAGTCCCGGGACAGGGCCTCCCGCGCAGGGGCGTGTGTCACGGTGGTTCCCATCAGGTGCCGAGAGCCGTCTTCGACTCGGTGAAGAACTGCTGTACGGCCTCGTCCACCGACCTCTTGCCCAGGCCCAGTTCCTCGGCGATGCGCAGGAACGCGGACTCGCAGATGTCCGCGCCGTTCGGGTGCGGGGTGATGGGCTCCAGGACCCCGGCCTCGACGAGGGACTCCTCGTAGGCGGCGATCGCCTTGTTGACCTCGTCGGTCGGCTGGTAGGCGTCGAACTGCGCCTGGGTGGCGGGCACCCCGCGGTCGTAGCCCATGATTCTGGCGACCTCGGGGTCGTGCACCATGAAATCGATGAACTGCGCGACCTCCTTGGGGTGCCGGGTGCGCTTGGAGGCGCTCAGCATGAGCGAGCCGAGGTACTGGCCGGTCTTCTTGCCGTCGGTGGTCGGAATCGGCGCCAGGGCGTACTCGCTCTTGCCCTCGGCGCTGTAGCGCACGGTGAAGTTGTCCCAGGTGAACTCGCTGCCGCAGAGCTCCGCGGCGAGCGCCGACTTGGGCTTGATCTGGGCGACCTTCTTGGGGTCGGCGTAGAGCCCCTGCTCGACGCCCTGCTCGGCCCTGGTCCACCAGTCCGTCAGGTCCGCCTCGGTGAAGCCGAGTCCGTCCGCGGTGAAGAAGGCCTTGCCGTTCTGGCGCAGATAGAGGTCGTAGAGGTACATGACGCCGTACATGCCGCTGTCCCCGGCGCGGCCCGTTCTGTCGCGGATCTTCCGCATGCCCGCTTCGAAGTCGTCCCAGGTCCAGCCCTGCTCGGGCTTCACGCCGGCCTTGGTGTAGACGGGCTTGTCGATGACGAGGGCCATCGAGTTGGAGCCGACGGGGACACCGAGGAGCTTGCCGTCGATCTCGCCGAACTTCTCCAACCCGGCCCGGAATCCCTCCATCCGGAGGTGGCCTGCCTCGACCTGCTCGCCGAGATCGAGCAGGACGTTCTTCGCGTCGTATTTACGGAGGAAGCCGACGGCATTCTGGAAGACGTCCGGTGGATTTCCGCCGGAGGCTTGGGTGTTGAACTTCTTCCAGAAGTCGAGATAAGGCTGGAAGTCCGTTTTCACCTTGATCTTCGGGTACTTCTTCTCGAAGAGCGCGATCGTCTTCCTGATTCTCTGAGCCCGGTCCTCCGCGCCCCACCACGCATAACGGATCGTCACCGTCCCGTCCGCGGAGACCCCTCCGTCACCACCGCAGCCGGTGGTCGCGGCCAGGCCCAGCGTCGCCGCCGTGGCCCCGGCCGCCTTCAGCACCGTTCGTCTCTCAACATTCCTGCCGTTCACCACGGTTGGACCTCCCCGCACGTTGCCCCGCTCGCATGAATCGTTTCAAGTAAGCGCTTGCTGGCACAAGGTACGGAGGGGCCGATGGTGCGTCAATGATTCGGACAAGAATTTCTCGCCGAGGGCGCGGGGCGCCGGGCCGGGCGAGGCGGCCGGGGTGAGTGCGGGGTGCGGGGACGTCGCTGGTGGGGTGCGTGCGGCCGACGGGGCGGACGCGGCGGGACCGGCCGGACGGGATCCGGCGGCGACCGAAAGGCGACGGTGACGCGGAGGCAGCCGCGGGACGAACGGTGTCCGTTTCCGGCCAGACCGACGGTGCCGCCGGACACGGAACGGAGCGTGACGAAGGCGGGCGGACCTGCGGATCTTGCGAGACGCGGGCGGGCCGGCCAGGCCGTGCCGGGTCGCGCGCGGCGCGGCCGGACGGACGGCCGGGTCGGGCGGTCGGACGGGCGGGCTAGCCGGACGGGCGAGTCGGACGGACGGACAGGTCGGTAGCACAGCCGGGGCGGACGGCCGGGTCGGTCGGACGGCCGGGCTGGCCGGGCGGACGAAGGGCCCGCGGCCCACTGCCGTGCTCGCGGCTCGCGGCTCGCGGCGGGCTCGATCGGCGCCGCCCCCGCGCTTATCCGCCAGCCCCTCCCCGCCACAACGACGGCGGCCCACCCGCGTTGTCGCAGGTGGGCCGCCGTTCCGGGTGGGCGATACTGGGTTCGAACCAGTGACCTCTTCGGTGTGAACGAAGCGCTCTCCCACTGAGCTAATCGCCCGGACGCAGGAAGAACATTACCCCATGTCAGGGGGTGCCTGTGACCATCGGCCGGCGCCGGCACCCCCCCGAAGCGGCTCACTGGTTCTTGATCTTCCACGGCATGACGATGCCGAACTTCCACACGTAGATACCGACCAGTACGGCCACGACGATCAGCCCGATGCTCGTCAGGATGATGTTGCGGCGCCGCACCTTGGGGTCGAGAGCGCGCTGTGCCGCCTCGGTGACCTTCCGCTTGGTCCAGCGGAGCACCAGCTGCGCCCACACGAACTCGGTCGCCCAGATCGCCATGCCGCCGAAGATCACGACCCAGCCCGGCCCGGGCAGGGGCAGCATGATGATGCCCGCCACGACGACCGCGAGCCCGATGATGAAGACGCCGACCTGCCAGCTCACATGCAGCAGCCGACGCGCCTTCACGAATTCCGGCGCCCGTGAGCCGAGCCCCCGATGCGGCTCGCCGTGCGCCTCGTTCGTCCCCGTCTCGTTCGATGCCACGGCCACCTCGCCCGGCTCGTCACTCCCCGTATTCATACGGCCAAACACTACCCGAGCGAAACCAGTCACCGGAATGGACGCACGGCGCGAACGATCTCTCGGCCGGAAGAGTTACGTAAAGGCACGCAAAACACTCAGAGGGGTTTACAACGGCACCGTAGGTGGCATGTCGATTTCGCCGACGTGCGAATCCCCGAGCGCACACTGAGCGAAAGGCCCTGGCGCTTATGAACACCACGGTCAGCTGCGAGCTGCACCTGCGCCTCGTTGTGTCGAGCGAGTCCTCCCTGCCTGTCCCCGCAGGCCTGCGGTACGACACGGCCGACCCCTACGCCGTGCACGCCACCTTCCACACCGGAGCCGAGGAAACCGTCGAGTGGGTGTTCGCCCGCGACCTCCTCGCCGAGGGACTTCACCGCCCCACGGGCACCGGCGACGTCCGCGTCTGGCCGTCGCGCAGTCATGGTCAGGGCGTCGTGTGCATCGCCCTGAGCTCTCCGGAGGGCGAGGCCCTGCTGGAGGCCCCGGCGCGGGCTCTGGAGTCCTTCCTGAAGCGCACCGACGCCGCTGTGCCGCCCGGCACGGAACACCGGCACTTCGATCTCGATCAGGAGCTCTCGCACATCCTGGCGGAAAGCTAGGTCGAGGCCCTCACAAAGCCGCCCGGCGCCGTCGACTCGGGGAGACGGCTCGGGCTCGGACAACCGCATACGGGATACACCGGCGCCTGCACCGCGGAGCACGCGGGGCGGCGCCGGTCCGCGTCGCGCCACCCGGACGCTGCCGGGGCCGCCTGGGGAACCATGGCGGCCCCGGCAGCGTTGTATTCGAAGCCATGTACGGGCGTGAGGGCGGTCCGGCGCATGCGGAGCCGTTACCATCGGCCCCCACCGACGGGCGCCTGCCCGACCCCCAGGCCAGGGAGCGAATCGTGCTGATCACCCATGACACCCGGTGCGCCCTCGACACCGTGGTCGATCTGGTGAACACCGCACCGGAGGACGACACGGCAGCCGACGGGCTGGCGGACGTGGCGGCCCTCGTCGATTTCGTGCGAAACCACGAGATCAGCGATGTCGGCGTGCTCTCGGAGTTCGACCTGTCCGCGGTGCGGAAGATCCGCGGCCGGTTCGCCTCCGTCTTCGCGGCCCCCGACGCCCGGTCCGCCGCCGGCCTGATCAACGAACTGGTCGCCGCCGCCGGCACCACCCCCCGGCTCACCGACCACGACGGCTACGACTGGCACGTCCACTACTTCGCGCCCGGCGCGTCCGTCGCGGACCACCTGGCCGCCGACTGCGGCATGGCGCTGGCGTTCTTCGTGGTCGCCGGCGAGCAGGAGCGGCTGCGGCGCTGCGAGGCGCCCGACTGCCGGCGGGCTTTCGTCGACCTGTCCCGCAACCGCTCACGCCGCTACTGCGACAGCCGCACCTGCGGAAACCGGCTGCACGTGGCCGCGTACCGGGCGCGGCGCAAGGAGGCGGCCGGCTGACCGCCGGGCCGCCGGGGGCCGTCTGGGCCGTCCGGGCCGCCGGAGGTACGTCGTCGATGCCGACGCGGTCCCGGCGGGTGACGCCGGGTACCGCGGGTACGGCTCACAGCAGCAGCAGATCGTGCAACGAGGCCATGAGCAGCAGACACCCGATCACCGCAAGGAAGATCATCAGCGGTGGCTGGGAAAGGGCGAAGAGGCAACCACGTGGTTCGTCCCGAGGGGTACGGGGCTCGTCCTGCGGCGGGGCGGGGTCGCTCTGTTCCGTCGTGTCCAGCATCTCGCGGCGATGATGACGCAGTCGCCGTGCCGGACGCGATCGGCGGCCTCGTTCCGTGCGGGAGTGCGCCGATTCCGTGAGGTCCGGTTCGGCTTGTGATCACTTCCGCGCGTCCGCGGACTCACTGTGACGGTTCGGCCACCGCGCGGACGTCAGATGCCGTGCTTCTTGAGGATCGCCTCGATGTCGCTGAAGTCGTCGTCGCCCCGGGGCGCCGCCGCGGGCCGGGCCGCCGGGCGCGCGCCCTGCCCCAGGGAGGGCGCCGAGGCCCCGGGGGCCACCGCGCCGGGACGGTCCGCCGCACGGGCGGCCGCCCTGCGCTCCTTGCGGGTGCCGCCGCGGCGGCGCTCCACCACGCGGGTGGTCGCGAACAGCACCCACGACAGGCCCAGCACGCCGAAGCCGGCCCAGGCCGTCGGGCTGAACGCCGTGTCGGCCAGCCATTCCACGACACCCGTCATGACCAGCCCGATCGGCACGAGCGAGTAGGCCGCGATACGGACCGCCGCGAGGAAACGCTTGCGGTACGCCGTGACGGCCGCGATGCCCAGGCCCGCCGCGGCCACGGCGGAGCAGACGGTCTCGGCAATCATCCGGTCCTCCAGGCGTGGCACGGTCGGGCGGGGGCACTTCGTCCCTTCCATCCTGCACCCGCGGCACCCCGGCGGGCCATGCTGCGGCCGGACATCAGGGACATCTCCGGGTCCCCTCCTCCCCAGGTGCCGGTACGGGGTGCACCCTCCGCCCGCGCTGCTGGAAGACTGTCGGCATGAGCGACTCCTCCCCCGCCCCCGTTCTCGAGATCTGGTGCGACCTGCAGTGCCCGGACTGCCGCACCGCGCTGGACGACCTTCGTGCCCTGCGCGAGCGCTACGGCGACCGTCTCGAAGTACGGCTGCGGCATTTCCCCCTGGAGAAGAACAAGCACGCCTTCGCCGCCGCCCAGGCCGCGGAGGAGGCCTGGGACCAGGGCCGGGGATGGGCGTACGTGGAGGCCGTGCTGGGCCGGGTGGAGGAGCTGGGCCGCAAGGGCGAGCCCTTCCTGGTGGAGGTGGCCCGGGAACTGGGTCTGGACGCCGAGGAGTTCGACACCGCGCTGGTCGACGGCCGGCACATCCTGATCGTGGACGCCGACCAGGCCGAGGGCAAGGCCGTCGGCGTGACCGGCACCCCGACGTACGTCATCGGCGGTGAGCGGCTCGACGGGGGCAAGAGCCAGGAGGGACTGCGCGAGCGGATCGAGGAGATCGCGGACCGGCTGCTGGCCGGCCCCGCGCACTGATCCCCCTCGCCGGCTCCGGCCCCCGGGCCGTCACAGCAGCGGCTTGTACATGGCGTACTGCGTCGTCTCGTAGCCGAGGGACGCGTAGAGGCGCTCGGCCGGGGTGTTGCCGGCGAAGACGTTGAGGCCGAGGGCGCGCCTGCCCTCGGCGATCGTCTGGGCCTCCGCCAGCAGCATCAGCGTGCGGCCGTGCCCCCGGCCCCGGTGGGCGGCGTCGGCCTCGACGTCGAAGACGAAGGCGTCGTTCTCCCGGACCGCGAGCCACAGCGTGCCCACCGGTGTCCCCAGGTGTTCGACGACGCTGATGAGCATGCCGGGGGTGGCGAGGCCGTCGGGCAGCAGCGTGGCGTGGTCGCGCTCCGACTTGGCCCGGGCCTCGGCCTCCGGCACGCCCCGGTCGATCCAGCTGCGGGCGTAGTGTTCCTTGCCCTGCTCCAGCCAGGGGCCGAACTCCGCCTCGGTCATGGGCCGGGCCCGGCTGCCGGACGGCAGCTCGGGCGGGGTCTCGCCGAGCCGCTTCTCCATGCCGCGGTTGCGTACGACGTAGCCGAGCGCCGTGGCGAAGCGCAGCGCGGGCCCGGCGTCCCCGGGGACCATGGCCTCGATCCGGCGGCACCCCCAGCCGCGGGCCACCTCCTCCGCGGCGAGCGCGGCCACCGTGCCCCGGCCGCGCCCGCGGTCCGGTTCCTCGATGCGCAGTTCCATGATCCGGGCCACCGCGTCGCCGAACACGGGGTGCGTGCCGAGGTGTATCGCCCCTACGGGACGGCCGTTCACGCACACCTGGTAGCGGCGCGAGCGCGTCCCGTCGGCGTTCTGCTGAAGCGGCTCGGTCGGCCGCAGGGTCGTGGTCATCAGGGGTGTTCTACCCGGATCCACGGCCCGGTTCAGCTCAATAAACGCGCGGGTCAGGGGTCGAGGTCGTCCCCGGAGCGCTCCTCGAAGATCCGCATGGCCTTGGCGGTCACCGGCCCGGGCGCGCCCGGCAGCTCACGGCCGTCGACCCGGTGCACGGCCTGCACGTCCCGCAGCGTGGACGTCAGGAAGATCTCGTCGGCACGCTCCAGGACGTCCAGCGGCAGGTCGGTCTCCTCCGCTCCGGTCCATTCGACGGTGAGCTCGCGCGTGATGCCCGCGAGGCAGCCGGAGGCGAGCGGCGGGGTGTGGATCTCGCCGTCGAGGACGACGAAGACGTTCGACCCGGTGCCCTCGCAGAGCTGTCCGACCGTGTTGCCGAACAGGGCCTCGGAGGCGCCCTGTTCACGGGCGCGGGCCAGGGCGACGACGTTCTCGGCGTACGAGGTGGTCTTCAGGCCGGTGAGGGCGCCGCGTTCGTTGCGGGTCCAGGGGACCGTGATCACCGCGGTGGAGTCGGGGCGGCGGGTCGTCTCGCCGACGGCGACGACGAGGGTCGGGCCGTGGTCGCCGCGGTCGGAGCCGAGCGGGCCGTGGCCGCCGGTGTAGGTGATGCGGAGGCGGCCGAGCGGCACGGGGTTGGCCTCCAGGACGGCGGCGCAGGCGCGGCGTACCTCGTCGTGGTCCGGGTCGGGCAGGCCGAGGCCGCGCGCGGACCGGGTGAGCCGGTCGAGATGGCGGGTGAGCGCGAACGTCCGGCCGTCCACGGCCTTCACCGTCTCGAAGATGCCGTCGCCCACGGTCAGTCCGTGGTCGAAGACGGAGACGCGGGCGGACTCGATGTCCTGCAGTCCGCCGTCGAGCCAGATCTTCACGTCAGGTCCTCTCCACTCACCTCGTACGTGCCCGACGCTATCGCGAGCAGCCGGGCCGCCTTCAGCTCGGTCTCCCGCCACTCCCCCTCGGGGTCGGATCCCCAGGTGATGCCGGCGCCGGTGCCGAAGCGCAGCATGCCCGGGTCCCGGTCGATCCAGAAGGTCCGGATGCCGACGGCCAGCTCACCGGTCCGCCGGTCGGCGTCGACCCAGCCGATGCCGCCGCAGTACGGGCCGCGGGGCACCGTTTCCAGCGCGTCGATGATCCGCAGGGCGCTGGACTTGGGCGCGCCGGTGACCGAGCCGGGCGGAAAGGCGGCGCCGAGCAGCTCGGCCCAGCCGGTCCCGTCCTCCAGCTCACCGCGGACCGTCGACACGAGGTGGACCAGGCCCGGGTGCTTCTCGACGGCGCACAGGTCGGGCACGGTCACGCTGCCCGTGGCGCAGACCCGGCCGATGTCGTTGCGGACGAGGTCCACGATCATCACGTTCTCGGCGTAGTCCTTCTCCAGCAGATCCGCCTCGATCCGGCCGGTGCCCTTGATCGGGCCGGACTCGACGACCCGGCCCTCGCGGCGCAGGAACAGCTCGGGGGACGCGGTGGCGATCTCCACGCCGTGCCGGGGCAGACGGATCGTTCCTGCGTAGGGGGCCGGGTTGCCGCGGGCCAGCAGTGCGGTGAGGGCGTCGACATCGGCGCCGGGCGCGACCGGCGCAGACAGCACGCGGCACAGGTTCGCCTGGTAGACCTCGCCGGCCGCGATGTGCGCGCGGATGCGCCGGACCGCGGCCGTGTACGCGGCGCGGTCGAGCGAGGACGTCCAGTCACCCGCCGCGGGTGCGCGCCAGGCGTCCGGCACGGGCGCGGGCACCTCGGCCCTGCGCACCTGGGCGAAGCGGGCGCAGGTCAGACGGCCCTCGAAGTCGGCGCAGACGGCCCAGAAACCACTGGATTCCAGGGCTTCGGGGTCGTCGGTGACGTCGAGGAGCCCGGTGGCGACACGGTCGCCGAAGCGGGCGAGGGGCGGGAGGTCGAGCACGCAGTCGAGTCTATGGCGGGCGTCCGGCGGCTGGCCGGGGGATCTCCCCTCAGGGGCGGAGCCGACGCCCCTGAGCAGGGCAAGCGCAGCACGCTGCGCAAACGCGTTTTTGTACTGGCAGCGGAATCCGCTAGAGTTCAACTCGTCGCCGGGCCGCGAGAGCGGACCGAAACGACAAGCGGACGTAGCTCAGTTGGTAGAGCGCAACCTTGCCAAGGTTGAGGTCGCGAGTTCGAGCCTCGTCGTCCGCTCGCAGGAACAGGGGGCTCCCGGCCCCCTACACTCCTGGTGGAGTGGCCGAGAGGCGAGGCAACGGCCTGCAAAGCCGTCTACACGGGTTCAAATCCCGTCTCCACCTCCAAGGACGATTAGCTCAGCGGGAGAGCGCTTCCCTGACACGGAAGAGGTCACTGGTTCAATCCCAGTATCGTCCACTGGATCTTCTCGAAGATCCACCCGCGCGATTAGCTCAGCGGGAGAGCGCTTCCCTGACACGGAAGAGGTCACTGGTTCAATCCCAGTATCGCGCACGCAGTGCCCATGATCCGCTGCAGTCGGTGGTCATGGTCCCGAGGACGATTAGCTCAGCGGGAGAGCGCTTCCCTGACACGGAAGAGGTCACTGGTTCAATCCCAGTATCGTCCACATCACACCGGAGCCCCCGGCCGTTCGACGGCCGGGGGCTCTGTCGTGCCGCCGCTCGCTCAGGACGAGAACAGCATGTGCCCGAAGCTCTTGTTGCGGTGGTGGCCGTGGTGACCGTGGCCGCCGTGCGGGGCGCCCCAGGCGGGGGCCGGAGGGGCCGGGTAGGCCTGCGGCGCGGGCGGGGGCGGCGGGGCCGGCTGGGACCACTGGGCCTCCAGACGGGTCAGCGACTCCAGCTCGCCGTAGTCGAGGAAGATCCCTCGGCAGCCGCTGCACTGCTCTATCTGGACACCGTTGCGGTTGTACGTGTGCATCGGAGCTCGGCACTTCGGACACTGCATGGTCGTTCAACTCCTCGCCGGTCGGTCCTGCTTCGCGTCTCGCCAGGACAGACTCTGTCCGGCTGTGGTCGGTTGCACCCTACTTCGCGTGGTCCTGCGGCAACTGCGGCGGGAGGGCGGCCATCCGGTCGCAGGCGTCCAGGACCGCCTGCTCCACCTCGTCCAGGGCTCGGCCGGCCGCGAGCGCCTTGGCGACGGCCCGGGCCGCGGTCTGCACGGTGAGGGCGCGGGCCGGCACGTCCAGGGCGGGCCAGGGGTCGCCGTCGGCGGGCACCGCCGGGCCGCCGGCCTCGCGGTAGGCGGCGAGGAACCGGGTCCATTCGGTGGGCGGGAGCAGGCCGGAGGCGTACCAGGCGGCGGGGCGGGCGAGATCCCAGGCCGGGACGCCGACCCCGAGGTCGTCCACGTCGATCAGCCGCCAGGGGCCGCCGGGGGCGGGGTGGCGTACGAGCTGGCCGAGGTGGAGGTCGCCGTGGCAGAGGGTGGTGGTGTCCGGCATGGGGGCCTCTGCGCGGGCCCAGGCGGGGAGGGTGTCCCAGGCGCGCAGGACGGGGGCGGCCGCGGGGCGCGCGGCCGCCATCTCGCGGAGCCGGGCGATGGCGAGGGCCGCCTTCACGGGGCCGCGCATGGGCGGCAGGCCCTCGGGCGCGGGGGTGCGGTGGAGGCGGGCGAGGAGCCCGGCGGCGGCTTCCCAGGGGGCGGCGTCCGGGTCGTCGGGGTCCACGGGGGTGCCGTAGGGCCAGAGCGTGACGAGGCGACCGTGCAGATCGAGGGGGGCCGGGGTGAGCGGGGGCAGGAGAACGCCGGGGTGGTGCGCGGCGACGGCGAGACGTCCGGCCAGCTCGGTGGGGCCGGTGCCCGGCGGGTGAGCCTTGGCGACAGTGTCGCCGTGACGCACGACGGTGCCGTCGGGCCGGTCCGCGAGGGTGGCCGTGCCGCAGGGGCAGGACGCCGGGCGAGCATGCGCAGCGACCCGGGCCCGGGCGGCGAGGGCGGGTATGAGCGGGTCGGGGGCGGCTGTCACGGGGTGAGGGTACGCCGGGGGCGGGGCGGGGGTTCGGGTGCCAGGGGCGCACGTTCTGGGGCCGGACGTTCCGGATGCCGGGGCCATAAGTGCCGGGTGCCGGGGGGCCGGCCGTTCCGGGTGCCGGGGCCGTGAGTTCCGAGGCCGGGCGTTCCGGATGTCGGGGCCGTGCCGACGAGGCTGCACCGGCGGGGTCGGTCGGGCACACGGTCCGGAGGGAAAAGCAATGCCGGCGCAGCTCCCCAGCTGCGCCGGCATTTGTGCCGTCCGCCGCACCCCCGTCCCCACGGGGTTTCATGGGTGGATGTCCCCGCCCGGACCGCTCTTCCGGGCCTGGGGTCGCCGCTCAGCGCCCCAGCATCTCTCCCACGGACGACGCCTGTGTGGCCACTGTCTCCCACCCGTCGAAGACGAGGAGGAGCAGGACCGCCAGGGGAAGGGCCATCAGCGTCGCCACCACGGGGTGGCGGCGGCCCTGGCGGCGCGGGAACGCGGCGGCGTACACCTTGCGTCCCTCCTCGCGGAGCAGTGTCCGCGGTGCCGTGTGGGCCATGGTCCCTCTCCTGACCTCGCTCTGTTGTCCTTGGCAGCGGCGGGTGTCTGACCTCGGGGGACGAGTGCTGCACCCGCCGCTTGACCTCAAATCTAGGCGCGCGGCCCGCCACGGGCGTCATGCCCTCGTACCGATTGCCGGGCCTCCCGGAGGATGAGCCGTCCTCCGCGATGTACTCCCCTGGGTGGAGACGCTGGTCCCGGTCTCAGGGTCTTCCCCGACGGGACGCCCGGATCATCCCGCTTTCTCCGAGCCCTCCTCCCGCGGAACCGGCTGTTCCACCAGCGCCAGCACCCGGTTCGCCATGAACCGCGCCGTACGTACGACTGTCCCGCTACGCGTGACTTCGCTCACTTCCACGACACCTCGGCGCACCGCCGTCTCCACCCTGCGCCCGGCCCGGCTCGCCACCACCTCGTACGTGCGCGTCGTGTCCCCCGCGTCCACGACTATCTCCACGCGATCACCCTTCACAGGACCAATCCCCCTTCTGCGACGGGTGGTTGGGATCACCAACGGCGCGAAGTCCGCCTCCCCGCGCCCTCCCTGACCACCTTTCAAGTCTCCCACCCACCACTGACAATCCATCACTCCGAGAGGGCGCGGCCTCTGCGCGCGGGCGGCCGTGGAAACGTAAGCTGTGGCTCGTCACAGGACCGGGCAGCGGGGATGAACATGGCGATGATGCGCCTGAGGCGCGAGGACCCGCGCGTCGTCGGCTCGTTCAAGCTTCACAGACGGCTGGGCGCGGGCGGGATGGGCGTGGTCTACCTGGGCTCCGACAAGAAGGGGCAGCGGGTCGCGCTGAAGGTCATCCGGCCGGATCTGGCGGAGGACCAGGAGTTCCGCTCGCGGTTCGCCCGTGAGGTCTCGGCCGCCCGCCGGATCCGCGGCGGGTGCACGGCCCGGCTGGTGGCCGCCGACCTGGACGCGGACCGGCCCTGGTTCGCCACCCAGTACGTGCCCGGCCCCTCCCTGCACGACAAGGTCGCCGCCGAGGGGCCGCTCGGCGCTGCCGACGTCGCCGCCGTCGGGGCCGCCCTGTCGGAGGGCCTGGTCGCGGTGCACGAGGCCGGGGTCGTGCACCGGGATCTCAAGCCGTCCAACATCCTGCTGTCCCCGAAGGGGCCGCGGATCATCGACTTCGGCATCGCCTGGGCGACCGGCGCCTCGACGCTGACCCACGTGGGCACGGCCGTAGGCTCGCCGGGCTTCCTGGCACCGGAGCAGGTGCGCGGGGCCGCCGTCACACCGGCCACGGACGTGTTCTCGCTCGGCGCCACCCTCGCCTACTGCTCGATGGGCGACTCGCCCTTCGGGCACGGCAGTTCCGAGGTGATGCTGTACCGCGTGGTGCACGAGGAACCGCAGCTGCACGGCGTGCCCGACGCGCTGGCCCCGCTGGTCCGGGCGTGCCTGGCGAAGGACCCCGAGGAGCGGCCCAGCACGCTCCAACTGTCGCTGCGGCTCAAGGAGATCGCGGCCCGCGAGTCCCAGGACCTCGCCGGTGTACGGCCGCCCGCGCCGCGCGGCGGCGAGTCCGACCGGCCCGTCGACACCTATCCCGACCGCGCCCGGGGCCGGCAGGGCCTGGGGACGTCCGGGGGGCAGCGGGGCCGGGGCACTCCCCCGCCGCGCGGATCCGCCCCGGGCCGGGACGGTGCCGTCGCACCGGACGGCGGCCCGGCGTCCCAGGGCGGAACCGGCGCGCGGGGCACGTCCCGGCCCTCCGGCACCGGCAACCGGCCGTCGGGCGGTGGTCAGCGGAGCCGGAGCCCGCTGCGCGGGGGCGGCGCCGCGCGCGGCGGCACACCGTCGCGCTCGGGTTCCCGGCCGACACCGACCGGGCGCAACGGGACGCGGCCGGGCAGCGGCAGCCGGCCCGCGCCGCACAGCGGCACCGGGCGCCCGGCGTCCAGGAACACGGGGACGGGGCTGCGGCCCGCCAATCCGCGGCTGCTGCGCCAGCGGCTCTTCGTGTTCGTCGTGGTCACGCTGCTGGTCGCGGTCGGCATCGCGCTGGTGCAGGGCTGCCAGGGCCCGGCGCGCGGACTCGGCGACGACGGGGCCGGCGTACGGCAGGAGCAGACGCAGCCGGATTCCGGGCCGGGCGGGTACGGACCCTGACGCCCGCGCCCGGGGCCGTCACCGTCCCGGGCGCCCGCGCCCAAGGCGGTCACCGTCCCGGCAGGATCCGCTCGAAGAACTCGCGGTCGCCGTCGAAGACCGGGTCCAGGGCCAGGAACTCCTCGGGGGTGACCCAGCGGGTCTCGGCGACCTCGTCCGGGTCCGGGACCACCTCTCCCGCGTCCGCGCGGGCGGTCCACCAGTGGAGGCGGAAGCGGCCGTCGTCGGTCTCCGACTCCCAGATCTTCGCCTCCGGTACGACGGTGAGGCCGACCTCCTCGCGGACCTCCCGGACGACCGCCTGCTCCTGGGTCTCGCCCGGTTCGACCTTGCCGCTGAGCGGCTGCCAGTAGCCGGGGCTCGCGACGCCCGGCCCGCGCCGGATCGCGAGCAGGCGCCCGCCGCGCAGGAGGACGGCGACGACGGCGTCGCGCTGCTCCACCGGCACGGTCCTAGACCCGGGCGCGGCCGGTGGCCACCGCGTAGAAGGCGACGGCGGCCGCCGCGCCCACGTTGAGGGAGTCCACGCCGTGGGACATGGGGATGCGGACCCACTCGTCGGCGGCGACCAGGGCCTGCGTGGACAGTCCGTCGCCCTCGGCACCGAGCATGAGGGCCACGCGGTCCATGGTGTGCGGGGCGGCCTCGTCGAGCGACCTGGCCTTCTCGTCCGGGGTCAGGGCGAGGAGCGTGAAGCCCGCCTCGCGGACCGAGTCCAGGCCCTTGGGCCAGGTGTCGAGCCGGGCGTACGGCACGGAGAAGACGGCGCCCATGGAGACCTTCACGCTACGGCGGTACAGCGGGTCGGCGCAGTCCGGGGAGAGCAGGACCGCGTCCATGCCGAGGGCGGCGGCGGAGCGGAAGATCGCGCCGATGTTGGTGTGGTCGTTGACCGACTCCATGACGACGACGCGGCGGGCGGTGCGCAGCAGGCCGGCGGCCGTGGGCAGGGGCTTGCGCTGCATGGAGGCCAGGGCGCCGCGGTGCACGTGGTAGCCGGTGACCTGCTCGGCGAGCTCGGGGCTGACGGCGTAGACGGGGGCGGGGAGTTCGTCGATGACGTCGCGCATGACGTCGACCCACTTGGCCGAGAGCAGCATGGACCGCATCTCGTAGCCCGCCTCCTTGGCCCTTCTGATGACCTTCTCGCCCTCGGCGATGAACAGGCCCTCGGCGGGTTCGCGCTTGCGGCGCAACTCCACGTCGGTCAGGCCGGTGTAGTCGCGCAGGCGCGGGTCGTCGGGATCCTCGACGGTGATGAGATCGGCCACAGGGTGATACTGCCTTGTCCTGGGTGCGGTGCCAACGGCTCGGTACGGGTTGTGTTACCCGGGGTTACTTACGGGGTGCGGCGGGCTTCGGGCCGACGTTCACGACCTCGCCGATGACGATGACCGCCGGGGGCTTCACGTCCTCGGTCCGCACGGTCTCCCCGACGGTGGCCAGGGTGGCGTCGACGCGACGCTGGCCGGCCGTGGTGCCCTCCTGGATCAGGGCGACGGGCGCGTCGGGGGACCTGCCGTGGGCGATGAGCGTCTCGGCGACCTTCCCGATCGTGCCGACGCCCATGAGGATCACCAGCGTGCCGGTCAGCTTGGCGAGGGAGGGCCAGTCGACCAGGGAGCGCTCGTCGTCGGGGGCGATGTGGCCGCTGACGACCGTGAACTCGTGGGCGACGCCCCGGTGGGTGACCGGGATGCCGGCGGCGCCCGGGACCGAGATGGAGCTGGAGATCCCGGGCACGACCGTGCACGGGATGCCGGCCTCGGCCAGGGCCTGGACCTCCTCCATGCCGCGTCCGTAGACGAAGGGGTCGCCGCCCTTCAGCCGCACGACGGACTTGCCCTGCCTGGCGTACTCGATCAGGGCCTCGTTGATGGCCTCCTGGGCCATGAACCTGCCGTAGGGGAGCTTCGCCGCGTCGATGACCTCGACGTTCGGGGAGAGCTCGGCGAGCAGGTCGCGCGGTCCGAGGTGGTCGGTGATGACCACGTCGGCCTCGCCGAGCAGGCGGCGGCCGCGCACGGTGATCAGGTCCGGATCGCCGGGGCCGCCGCCGACCAGGGCGACTCCGGGCGTGCGGGTGCGGTGGTGCGGGGCGACCAGCGTGCCGTCGCGCAGTCCTTCGACGACCGCGTCGCGGATGGCGGCGGTGTGGCGGGGGTCGCGGCCGCGCGCGTCGGTGGTGAGGACGGCGACCGTGACGCCCTCGCTGTGACCGGTGGCCGGGGTCCAGGCCGTGGCCTGGTCGGCGTCGTCGGACCGGACGCACCAGACGCGGTGCCGCTCCGCCTCGGCCGAGGCCCGGGTGTTGGCGTCCGCGTCGCTGGTGGCGATCAGCGCGTACCAGGCGTCCGCGAGGTCGCCCTCCTGATAGGGGCGCTCGAGCCAGGTGATCTCGCCGGCATCCGCCATCGCCTCGACCGAGGGCGTGGCCTGCGGGGACACGAGGAGGACGTCCGCGCCGGCGGCGACGAGCGCCGGGAGGCGGCGCTGGGCGACCTGGCCGCCGCCGAGGACGACCACGCGGCGGCCGGTGAGGCGGAGGCCTACGGGGTAGGCGGGGTGTTCGGCCATGAGGGTGCGGCTCCTGTAGACAGCGGTGCGGTAGCCCTGACGTGCGGATTTTAATGGGCGGGCGGAAGGGCGGCCCGGGTGGTCCAGTGGCTGGGCACGCCGGCCGCGCGGCCGGACATGATCCGTGCCCATCCGCTCCGCCGCGCGGAACGGATGGGCACGGATCCCGGGGGCCGCGAGGGCCCTACTTCTCGGTCACGCCCGCCGAGTCGAACGTCGCCACCTCGTGCATCGCCCGGGCCGTGCTCTGCACCAGGGGCAGGGCCAGCAGGGCGCCCGTGCCCTCGCCCAGGCGCAGGTCGAGGTCGACCAGGGGACGCAGGCCCAGCTTGTTGAGGGCCGCCACGTGGCCCGGCTCGGCGCTGCGGTGGCCCGCGATGCAGGCGGCCAGGACCTCCGGGGCGATCGCCCGGGCGACCAGGGCGGCTGCACCGGCGCTGACGCCGTCCAGGATCACCGGCGTGCGCAGGGACGCGCCGCCGAGGAGGAGACCGACGATGGCGGCGTGCTCGAAGCCGCCGATCGCGGCGAGCACGCCGATCGGGTCCGCCGGGTCCGGCTGGTGGAGTTCCAGGGCGCGGCGGACGACCTCGGTCTTGCGGGCGAGCGTCTCGTCGTTGATGCCGGTGCCGCGGCCGGTGACCTCGGCCGGGTCCGCGCCCGTGAAGACGGAGATCAGGGCGGCGGACGCGGTGGTGTTTCCGATGCCCATCTCACCGGTGAGCAGTGCCTTGTTGCCGGCGGCGACCAGGTCGCGGGCCGTCTCGATGCCCACCTCGATGGCCTGCCTGGCCTCCTCGCGGGTCATCGCCGGGCCGGTCGTCATGTCGGACGTGCCGCCCCGGATCTTGCGGGGCAGCAGGCCCGGCGTGGCCGGGAGGTCGGCGGCGACACCGACGTCGACGATGCACACCTCGGCGCCGACCTGGGTGGCGAAGGCGTTGCAGACGGCGCCGCCGCCGAGGAAGTTGGCCACCATCTGGGCCGTGACCTCCTGCGGCCAGGGGGTCACGCCCTGGGCGTGGACACCGTGGTCGCCGGCGAAGATCGCGACGGCCGCGGGCTCCGGGATGGGCGGCGGGCACTGGCGGGACAGACCGGACAGCTGGGCGGAGATGATCTCCAGCATGCCCAGCGCGCCGGCCGGCTTGGTCATGCGCTTCTGGCGCTCCCACGCCTCGCCGAGCGCCTTGGCGTCCAGCGGGCGGATCTGCGCGACGGTCTCGGCGAGCAGGTCGTGCGGTTCCTCTCCGGGCAGTGCGCGTCGGCCGTACGTCTCCTCGTGCACGACCCACGACAGCGGGCGGCGCTTGGACCAGCCCGCCTGCAGCAGCTCGGGCTCGTCCGGGAACTCGTCGACGTAACCGACGCACAGATAGGCGATGACCTCGAGGTGCTCGGGCAGGCCGAGGGCGCGCACCATCTCGCGCTCGTCGAAGAAGCTGACCCAGCCGACGCCGAGGCCTTCGGCGCGGGCGGCGAGCCAGAGATTCTCCACGGCCAGGGCGGCCGAGTACGGGGCCATCTGGGGTTGGGTGTGGCGGCCGAGGGTGTGGCGGCCGCCGCGGGTCGGGTCGGCGGTGACGACGATGTTCACCGGCGTGTCGAGGATGGCCTCGATCTTCAGTTCCTTGAACTGCTTGGCCCGGCCCTTGGGGAGGGACTTCGCGTACGCGTCGCGCTGGCGCATGGCCAGTTCGTGCATCGCGCGCCGTGTGTCCGCGGAGCGGATGACGACGAAGTCCCAGGGCTGCGAGTGGCCTACGGAGGGCGCGTGGTGGGCGGCCTCCAGGACACGGAGCAGCACCTCGTGCGGGATGGGGTCGCTGCGGAAGCCGTTGCGGATGTCGCGGCGTTCGCGCATGACCTTCAGGACGGCCTCGCGCTCGGCGGGGTCGTAGGGGGGTGCGGCCGGGCCACTGGACTCTCGTGCCTCTGTCACTGCGGGGGCGCCCTCTCCCTCTGAACGTTCCTGGTCCGCCAGGTCTTCCTGTTCGGCGGCCCGGGTGTCCAGGTCGTCGGCGTTCTGCGCGAGTGCGGCGTCGCCGTCGCGGGGTGCGGGGACGAGGGCGACGGGTTCCGCCGCCCCGGGCTGCCCGGGCTGGGACTGCTGCGGGCCCTGGACGGGCTGACCGGGCTGACCGGCCTGGCCGACTTGACCGGACTGCTCGTCTGCGGGCGGGGCGGCGGGGAGGACGACGGTGACGTCCTCGGGGGCCGGGGCTTCGGCTGCGGGGGACGGGGCTTCGGCTGCGGGGGCCGGGGTGGCCGTGGGCTCGGCTGCCTCGGCGGATTGCTCGGCTTCGGCGGCTTGCTCGGCTTCCGTGACCGGGGCGGCCGGGGCGACGGGGGCCTCGGGGGCGGGAGTGGCGATCTGAGGAGCTGTCATGTCGGGCTGGGGTGCGGCCGTCTCGGTGTGGGCCGGCTGGGCGTGCTGCGCCGGGGGCTGCGCGCCGGTGCCGTCGACGGCGGCGACCGGTTCCTGCGCGGCGGCTTCGGCGGGGGACGCGGCCGGGGTGGGTGCCGGAGCCTCGGGAGCGTCCGGGATCGCCGGGGCTGCCGGGACTGCCGTCGCGGACTCGGGGGTGTCGGGGGTCGCGGAGGGTTCCGGGGTCATCGGTTCGGGCACCTGGGCGGCAGCCGCCGCACCGTCGGCCGGTTCCTCGGCAACGGCCTCCGGAGACGCCACGTCGGGCTGCTCGGGGCCGGTGGCGGCGTCGGGGAAGGGGATCGCTTCAGGGGCCGCCGCGGGTTCCGTGGCAGCGGCGGGCAGCGCGCCCGGCTCGGGAGCAGCGGCAGCGGGACCCTGCGCGGGTGCCTCGGCGGGGACCGGCTGGGCCGTCTCCGGTACGACGGGAGCGGGCTCCGCCTCGACGGGCACGCCCGGCGCGGGCACGGCCTGCGCGGCTGCGGCCTGCTCGGCGGCGGCCTGCGCGGCCTCGGCACCGGCGACTTGGAGGGCTTCCAATGCCGTAGGAGCGGGGACAGAGGCGACCACCGCGTCCTGCATGGGGCTCTGGGCGGCATCCGGGCCGGCGCCCTCCGCCGGAGCGGCAACCGCCGCGTCCTGCACGGCGGCAGGCTCGGCCCCGGCCACCTGCTCCGCGTCCGGGCCAACGCCCGCGGCGGGAGCGGCAGTCGGCGCGTCCTGCGCGTCTGCGACCTGGACCGGCTCCGTGGGCACGGCGGCGGAGTCACCCGCGACCTCCGTGCCCTGGGGTGCCTCGGGACCGGCGGCCTGCCCCGGCTCCGGGCTGACGGGCAGACCCGTGCCCGCCGCGAGCTGCTCGGTCTCGGCGGCAGCCGTCTCACCGCCCGGGCCACCGGCCGCGGCCGGTTCCTCAGCCGGCGTCGCGGCCATCGTCTGCTCGGGCACCATCTGCACGGCTCCCGCGGCCTGCGCGGGAACGCCGGACCCGGCCTCGGCAGCCACCTGCGCCGCCACCGGCTGCTGAGCCTCGGCGCCCTGCGCCGTTGCCTGCTGAGCCTCCACCACCTGCGCGGCAGCCGCGACCCCGGCCTCCGCGACCTGCACGGCCTCCACCGGCCCGGCTCCCGCGGCCTGCGCGGAAACAGCGGGCCCGGCCTCGGCAGCCACCTGCGCCGCCACCGGCTGCTGAGCCTCGGATCCCTGCGCCGTCACCGACTGCTGAACCTCGGCCCCCTGTGCCGCCACCGCCTGCTGAGCCTCCGCCACCTGCCCGGCAGCCGCGAGCCCCGCCTCCGCGGCCTGTGCCGCAGCGGCGGCCGGTGCCGCTTCGGGCGCCTGCGCGACCTGCGCCGCAGCGGCCGGGGCCGCCTCGGGCACCTGCGCGTGCGCCACCGGGCCGG
>NZ_NOKT01000050.1 GCF_002237655.1 Streptomyces sp. XY006 | reverse complement strand
CTTCGGTCTTGCGTTTCCGACTCTATCAGATCTTTTCTCGACCCGATTTCCTCGGTGCTTTCCAGGTTTCCGCTTTCGCGGTTTCCTTTCCGGCGCTTCCGACTTTATCAGAAGTTTCTGAGTCGGATTTCCCGCCCCGGCCGGACATGTCCTCGGTGCCTGAGTTGGCCCGGGTGCCCCGTCGGGAGGAGTTGTAAACCTACTGGAGCGGGGCGCCCCGATGCAAATCGGGGCGCCCCGCTCCCAGTTGGCACTGGCTCAGACCCGACGGTCCGTCAGACCTCCACCACCACGGGCAGGATCATCGGCCGGCGCCGGTACGTGTCGGAGACCCACTTGCCCAGTGTGCGGCGGATGAGCTGCTGCAGCTGGTGGGGTTCGACCACGCCGTCCTGCGCGGAGCGTTCGAGTACCTCGGTGATCCGGGGGATCACGTCGCCGAAGGCCGAGTCCTCGATGCCCGAGCCGCGGGCCTGGACGTGCGGGCCGCCGGTGATCTTGCCGGTGGACGAGTCCATGACCACGAAGACCGAGATGATGCCCTCGTCGCCGAGGATCTTCCGGTCTTTCAGAGCCGGCTCGCCCACGTCACCGACCGAGAGGCCGTCGACGTAGACGTAGCCCGCCTGGACCTTGCCGGAGATCTTGGCCTTGCCCTCGATGAGGTCGACGGCGACGCCGTCCTCGGCGATGACGATGCGGTCGTGCGGGACGCCGGTCAGGGCGCCCAGTTCGGCGTTGGCGCGCAGGTGGCGCCATTCGCCGTGCACCGGCATCAGGTTCTTCGGGCGGCAGATGTTGTAGAAGTACAGCAGCTCGCCCGCGGAGGCGTGGCCGGAGACGTGGACCTTGGCGTTGCCCTTGTGGACCACGTTGGCGCCCCAGCGGGTGAGGCCGTTGATCACGCGGTAGACCGCGTTCTCGTTGCCGGGGATGAGGGACGACGCCAGGATGACCGTGTCGCCCTGGACGATGCGGATCTGGTGGTCGCGGTTGGCCATGCGCGACAGGGCCGCCATCGGTTCGCCCTGGGAACCCGTGCAGACGAGGACCACCTCGCTGTCCGGGAGGTCGTCGAGCGTCTTGACGTCCACGACCAGGCCCGGCGGGACCTTCAGATAGCCGAGGTCCCGGGCGATGCCCATGTTGCGGACCATGGAGCGGCCGACGAAGGCGACCCGGCGGCCGTACTCGTGCGCGGCGTCCAGGATCTGCTGGATGCGGTGCACGTGGCTGGCGAAGCTCGCGACGATGATGCGCTTGCGGGCGCCGGCGAAGACCTGGCGCAGGACGTTGGAGATCTCCCGCTCGGGCGGGACGAAGCCCGGCACCTCGGCGTTCGTCGAGTCCGAGAGCAGGAGGTCGATGCCCTCCTCGCTCAGGCGTGCGAACGCGTGCAGGTCCGTGAGGCGGCTGTCCAGCGGGAGCTGGTCCATCTTGAAGTCGCCGGTGTGGACCACCATGCCCGCGGGGGTGCGGATGGCCACGGCCAGCGCGTCCGGGATGGAGTGGTTGACCGCGACGAACTCGCAGTCGAACGGGCCGATGCGCTCGCGGTGCCCCTCGGCCACCTCAAGGGTGTAGGGGCGGATGCGGTGCTCCTGGAGCTTGGCCTCGATGAGGGCGAGGGTCAGCTTGGAGCCGATCAGCGGGATGTCCGGCTTCTCGCGCAGCAGGAAGGGGACGCCGCCGATGTGGTCCTCGTGGCCGTGCGTGAGCACGATGCCCTCGATGTCGTCGAGGCGGTCCCTGATGGACGAGAAGTCCGGCAGGATCAGGTCGATTCCGGGCTGCTCCTCCTCGGGGAAGAGCACTCCGCAGTCGACGATCAGCAGACGGCCGCCGTATTCGAAGACCGTCATGTTGCGGCCGATCTCGCCGAGACCGCCGAGTGGGGTGACCCGCAGGCCGCCTTGGGGGAGCGGCGGGGGCGGGCTGAGTTCGGGATGCGGATGACTCAAAAGACTCTCCTCACCACGCACGCCACGTACCGGTTGGGCACGTGGCGCGCGTGACGTTCGTGCAGAAGCAGTTGTCGTTGTGGGGTGGTGCGGGCACCGGTGGCCCGCTTATTCAGTTGTGAAGCACATGCGCGGGGTCCGCGCGAAGTCTGATGTCAGAGCTGTACCCCGCCGGCGGCAAGATCGATCTTGAGTTGCTCGATCTCCTCGGGCGCGCACTCGACCATGGGGGCGCGCAGCGGGCCGGAGGGCAGGCCCTTCAGAGCGAGCGCCGCCTTGGTGGTCATCACGCCCTGCGTGCGGAACATGCCCGTGTAGACGGGGAGCAGCTTCTGGTGGATCTCGGTGGCCTTCTGGACGTCGCCCGAGGTGTACGCGTCGACCAGGGCGCGCAGCTCGGGCGTGACCACGTGGCCGACGACGGAGACGAAGCCGACCGCGCCGACGGAGAGCAGCGGCAGGTTCAGCATGTCGTCACCGGAGTACCAGGCGAGGCCGGAGCGGGCGATGGCCCAGCTGGCGCGGCCGAGGTCGCCCTTGGCGTCCTTGTTGGCGACGATCCGCGGGTGCTCGGCGAGGCGGACGAGCGTCTCGGTGTTGATCGGGACGCCGCTGCGGCCGGGGATGTCGTAGAGCATGACCGGCAGGCCGGTGGCGTCGGCGACGGCCGTGAAGTGCCGGTAGAGGCCCTCCTGCGGGGGCTTGTTGTAGTACGGCGTCACGACGAGCAGGCCGTGGGCGCCGGTGCGCTCCGCCGCGCGGGCGAGTTCGATGCTGTGGTGGGTGTCGTTGGTGCCGACTCCGGCCACGACGTGGGCCCGGTCGCCGACGGCTTCCAGGACGGCCCGTACGAGATCCGCTTTCTCCGCGTCGCTGGTGGTCGGGGACTCGCCGGTGGTGCCGTTGATGATCAGGCCGTCGTTGCCTGCGTCCACCAGGTGGGCGGCGAGCCGCTGCGCGCCGTCGAGGTCGAGTGCGCCGTCCGCCGTGAAGGGCGTGACCATGGCGGTGAGGACCCGCCCGAAGGGGGTCTGCGGAGTCGAGGTCGGAGCCATGGGTTACACGCTACTCGTTGCTCAGGACCGGGTCTGCCCTCGGGGCAGGCGACAAGTCGTGACAAAGGTGGAGCCCGGCACTGCTTGCTCGGGGGTTCAAGCAGTGCCGGACCCGTTTGATCAGGCTAGATGAACTTCTCGAAATGCCGCAATACGGACACTTCGCACGGCTGAACCGTACATCTGTGCCTGATCGGGAAAGCGGCCCGGGTTACGGCGCCACGCGTCCGTTGGCGTTGAAGGCGGCGTACGTGAGCGGCATGAGCCGGGCCCACTCGGCCTCCATCTTCTCGCCGACCATTTCGATCTCGCGCTGCGGGAAGGACGGCACCTTCGCCAGCTCGTGCTGGGTGCGCAGGCCGAGGAAGTGCATCAGCGAGCGCGCGTTGCAGGTGGCGTACATCGAGGAGTACAGGCCGACGGGGAGGACCGCGCGGGCCACCTCGCGGGCGACGCCGGCGGCGAGCATCTGCTGGTACTTCTCGTAGGCCTGGCGGTAGGAGCTCTCCATGGCCTCGCCGACCAGCCGGTGTTGCTCGGGGGTGCCCTCGACGAACTCGTACTTGCCCGGGCGTCCCTGCTGGATCAGCTTGCGGGAGGTGTCCGGCACGTAGAAGACCGGCTGGAGCTCGCGGTAGCGGCCGCTCTCCTCGTTGTACGACCAGCCGACCCGGTGCCGCATGAACTCACGGAAGACGAAGATCGGGGCACTGATGAGGAAGGTCATCGAGTTGTGCTCGAAGGGGCTGCCGTGCCGGTCCCGCATCAGGTAGTTGATCAGGCCCTTGGAGCGCTCGGGGTCCTTCTTCAGCTCGTCCAGGGACTGCTCCCCCAGGGTGGAAACCCGGGCCGCGAAGAGCACGTCGGTGTCGGCCGCGCTGTGTTTCACCAGCTCGACGGTGACATCACTGCGCAGGTCGATCTTGAAGTCGTCGGGGGTGTCGGTCACGGTTCGCAGGGCCTTCCCATCGCGTCTCTTGGCGACGCCACTCTACGTTTGGTGACGGGCCGCAATGAAGTCGGTGAAACAGGGCACCTCTGTGGGAGTTCGTTCGTCTCTACAGATGCACGTGATCCGTTCCACCCTCGAAGGGAGACGCACCCCTGATGTTCGGTCGGCGTGAACCCGTACCGTTCGCCTTCGTCGCCGAGGCCGACAGATTCCGCAGCAATGTCACTCCCCCTCCGCGTGAGCGGCTGTCCGTCGGCCAGATGGCCGGCCGATGGCTCACCGGGCTCACCATCGTGGCGGGGCTCGTGGGGTCCCTGGTCATCGGGACGCCCGCGCTGTCGCCCGACCACTCGGCCCAGCAGCCGCAGCAGTCCCAGGCGTCCGAGAGGCGCTGAACCGCCCCCGGACGGGCGGTGACTCCATCCGGCCCCCCGCCAGTGGTGACCGGGGACACAGATCGGTAGCCTCACCGGGCACAGCCCACGCATGGATCGAGTGAGGACCCGCCGTGCCCCTGCCCTTTCTGACGGCCGACCGCGTTTTCGAGGCGGCGGACGACGTTCCGCTCCCTTACGACGACCGTGACCGCTGGCGGCGGCCGTACCGTCCCGGGCCATGGCGGGTGGCGGCGGCGGCGCTCGCGCTGCTGCTCGCCTCGTTCGTGCTGTTCGCGGCCGTCGTCATCGCGGCGACGGCCGAACTCGCCTCGGCCGGGCTGGTCTTCGGCCTCGCGCTGCTCGTCATCGCCGGCGCGCTGCGGCTGCTGCGCGTGGGCGTGTGGGTGAGCGCGCGCGGCCTGCGCCAGGTGGCCTTCTTCACCACGCGTACGGCGCCCTGGGAGCAGGTGGTCTCGGTGCGTACGGTGCAGCAGCCGGTGCGCTGGCTGGGGTTGCCGCGGACCGTGCAGGGCCAGGCCCTGCTGCTGGAGCGGCAGGGGCGGACGGCGGACGGGGTGCCTTTGCTGATGTCCACGCACAACCTGGACTTCGTGGGCCGTATGGAGGCCTTCGACCGGGCGGCCGACTCGGTGGAGGTCTGGGCGGACGAGTACCGCCCGCACTGACTTTCCCCCCCGTATGCCGATGGGGCCGGACCGCCACTCGCGCGGTCCGGCCCCATCGGCATACGGAGGCCCTGTTCAGGCCGTCTCGGGCTGCTTGCCGTCGTACAGGGCGATGGCGCGCTGCATCGCCTTGCGGGCGCGCGGGGTGTCGCGGGCGTCGTGGTAGGCCACGGCGAGGCGGAACCAGGTGCGCCAGTCGTCGGGAGCGGCCTCCGTCTCGGCCTTGCGCCGGGCGAAGACCTCGTCGGCCGAGTCCCGGTCGATGCGGCCGCTGGGCGTGCGCTTCAACTCGTCGACGGGCAGGCCGCCCTCGGCGTCGAGTTCGGCGGCGAGGGCGTTGGCCCTGCGGACGAACTGGGTGTTCTTCCACAGGAACCACAGGCCGATGGCAGGCAGGATCAGCACCGCCACGCCGAAGGTGACGGTGAGGGGCGTGCCGGTCTCGATGAGCAGGAGGCCGCGGCTGCCGACCAGGACGAAGTAGACGACCAGGACGGCGGCCGTGAGGGCGTAGGTGAGCTTCGCGCGCATGACGGTCAGGGGCTCAGTTCAGGTCCAGGAAGTGTTCCAGGCCGAAGGTCAGGCCCGGGGTGCTCACCACGCGGCGGGCGCCGAGCAGGATGCCCGGCATGAAGCTGCTGTGGTGGAGCGAGTCGTGCCGGACCGTCAGGGTCTCGCCCTCGCCGCCGAGCAGGACCTCCTGGTGGGCGAGGAGCCCGCGCAGCCGGACCGCGTGGACCGGGACGCCGTCGACGTCGGCGCCGCGGGCACCGTCGAGGGCGGTGGCCGTGGCGTCGGGGGCCGGGGCGGTGCCGGCGGCGCGGCGGGCCTCGGCGATGAGCTGCGCGGTGCGCGTGGCGGTGCCGGAAGGGGCGTCCACCTTGTTGGGGTGGTGCAGTTCGACGACCTCGACCGACTCGAAGTACGGGGCGGCGAGCTGCGCGAACTTCATGGTGAGGACGGCCCCGATGGAGAAGTTGGGCGCGATGAGCACGCCCGTCTGCGGGGACTGCTCCAACCAGCCGTTCAGCCGGGCGAGGCGCTCCTCGGTCCAGCCGGTGGTGCCGACGACCGCGTGGATGCCGTGGCCGACGAGGAACTCGAGGTTGGCCATGACCGAGTCGGGCGTGGTCAGCTCGACCGCGACCTGGGCGCCGGCTTCGGTCAGCGTCTCCAGCTTGTCGCCCCGGCCCAGGGCGGCGATCAGCTCCATGTCCTCGGCGGCCTCGACGGCCCGGACGGCTTCGGAGCCGATCCGGCCCTTGGCGCCGAGGACCGCCACGCGCAGCTTGCTCATCTCTTGTGCTTCTTTCACCAGGGGTTTGTCAGGCGACGGCGTCGTGCAGGCGGGCCGCCTGTTTGTCCTTCAGCGGGCCGATGACCGACAGGGAGGGCTTGCGTCCCAGGATCTCGCCGGCGACCGCCCGGACGTCGTCCGGGGTGACCGACGCTATCCGGGACAGCATGTCGTCGACGGACATCTGCTCGCCCCAGCACAGCTCGCTCTTGCCGATACGGTTCATCAGCGCGCCGGTGTCCTCCAGGCCGAGGACCGTGGAGCCCTGGAGCTGGCCGATGGCCCGTGCGATCTCGTCGTCGGTGAGGCCGTGCTCGGCGACGTGGTCGAGTTCGTCGCGGCAGATCTTCAGCACGTCGTGCACCTGGGAGGGCCGGCAGCCGGCGTAGACGCCGAAGAGACCGCAGTCGGCGAAGCCGGAGGTGTACGAGTACACGCTGTAGGCCAGGCCGCGCTTCTCCCGGACCTCCTGGAAGAGGCGGGAGGACATGCCGCCGCCGAGGGCGGTGTTCAGCACGCCCAGGGCCCAGCGGCGCTCGTCGGTGCGGGACAGGCCGGGCATGCCGAGCACGACGTGGGCCTGCTCGGTCTTGCGGTCGACCAGTTCGACGCGGCCGGCGGTGCGCAGGGCGCGCCTGCCGTCGCGCGGGGCGACGGGCTCGGCGGTCAGGTCCTTGAAGGCGCCGGCCTTCTCGAAGGCGGTGCGGACCTGCCGGACGACCTTGGCGTGGTCGATGTTGCCGGCGCAGGCGACGACCAGGTGGGTGGGGTCGTAGTGCTTCTTGTAGAAGCGGCGGATGCGGTCGGCGGTGAGGGCGTTGACCGTGTCGACCGTGCCGAGGACGGGGCGGCCGAGGGGGTTGTCGCCGAACATCGTGTGCGCGAACAGGTCGTGCACGCAGTCGCCCGGGTCGTCCTCGGTCATGGCGATCTCTTCGAGGATCGCGCCGCGTTCGACGTCGACGTCCTCTTCGAGGATGAGGGAGCCGGTCAGCATGTCGCAGACGACGTCGATGGCGAGCGGCAGGTCCGTGTCGAGCACACGTGCGTAGTAGCACGTGTACTCCTTCGCCGTGAACGCGTTCATCTCGCCGCCGACGGCGTCGATGGCGGAGGAGATGTCCAGGGCGGACCTGCGGTTCGTGCCCTTGAAGAGCAGGTGCTCCAGGTAGTGGGTGGCGCCGTTCAGCGCGGGGGTCTCGTCGCGGGAGCCGACGTGTGCCCAGATGCCGAAGGTCGCGGAGCGGACCGAGGGCAGGGTCTCGGTGACGATGCGCAGGCCGCCCGGGAGGGTGGTCTTGCGGACCGTGCCGATGCCGTTCTCGCCCTTGATGAGGGTTTGGGTACGGGCGACGGCCCGCGCCTCCGAGGAGGTGCGGGCCGTCGCCTTGGAGCCACGGGACGTCACTGGTCGGCGTCGTCCTTCTTCGTCTCGTCGCCGTCCTCGCCCTCGATCACGGGGATCAGGGAGAGCTTGCCGCGGGAGTCGATCTCGGCGATCTCGACCTGGACCTTCTGGCCCACACCGAGGACGTCCTCGACGTTCTCCACGCGCTTGCCGCCGGCCAGCTTGCGGATCTGCGAGATGTGCAGCAGACCGTCCTTGCCGGGCAGCAGGGAGACGAACGCGCCGAAGGTGGTCGTCTTCACGACCGTACCGAGGTAGCGCTCGCCGACCTCGGGCATCGTCGGGTTGGCGATGCCGTTGATCGTGGTGCGGGCGGCCTCCGCGGAGGGGCCGTCGGCGGCACCGATGTAGATCGTGCCGTCGTCCTCGATGGTGATCTCGGCGCCCGTGTCCTCCTGGATCTGGTTGATCATCTTGCCCTTGGGGCCGATGACCTCGCCGATCTTGTCCACGGGGATCTTGACGGTGATGATCCGCGGGGCGTTCGGGGACATCTCGTCCGGGGTGTCGATCGCTTCCATCATCACGTCGAGGATGTGGAGGCGGGCGTCACGGGCCTGCTTCAGGGCCGCGCCCAGGACGGAGGCGGGGATGCCGTCCAGCTTGGTGTCGAGCTGGAGGGCGGTCACGAACTCCTTGGTGCCGGCGACCTTGAAGTCCATGTCGCCGAAGGCGTCCTCCGCACCGAGGATGTCGGTGAGGGTGACGTAGTGCGTCTCGCCCTCGATCTCCTGGGAGATCAGGCCCATGGCGATACCGGCGACGGGGGCCTTGAGCGGCACACCGGCGTTCAGCAGCGACATGGTGGAGGCGCAGACCGAGCCCATGGACGTCGAGCCGTTCGAGCTCAGCGCCTCGGAGACCTGGCGGATCGCGTAGGGGAACTCCTCGCGGGTCGGCAGGACCGGGATCAGGGCGCGCTCGGCGAGGGCGCCGTGGCCGATCTCGCGCCGCTTCGGGGAGCCGACGCGGCCGGTCTCGCCGGTGGAGTACGGCGGGAAGTTGTAGTTGTGCATGTAGCGCTTGCGGGTCACCGGGGAGAGGGTGTCCAGCTGCTGCTCCATGCGGAGCATGTTCAGGGTGGTGACGCCCAGGATCTGGGTCTCGCCACGCTCGAACACGGCGGAGCCGTGGACCCGCGGGATGGCCTCGACCTCGGCGGCGAGCGTACGGATGTCCGTCAGCCCGCGGCCGTCGATGCGCTTCTTCTCCTTGATCACGCGCTCGCGGACCAGCTGCTTGGTGAGCGAGCGGTACGCGGCGGAGATCTCCTTCTCGCGGCCCTCGAACTCCGGCAGGAGCTTCTCGGCGGCGAGCTGCTTGACGCGGTCCAGCTCGCTCTCGCGCTCCTGCTTGCCGGCGATGGTGAGCGCCTGGGCGAGCTCGGGCTTGACGGCGGCGGTGAGCGCCTCCAGGACGTCGTCCTGGTAGTCGAGGAAGATCGGGAACTCGGCGGTCGGCTTGGCGGCCTTCGCGGCGAGGTCGGCCTGGGCCTTGCAGAGGACCTTGATGAAGGGCTTCGCGGCTTCCAGACCGGCGGCGACGACCTCCTCGGTCGGGGCCTCGGCGCCGCCCTTGACCAGCTGGATGGTCTTCTCGGTGGCCTCGGCCTCGACCATCATGATCGCGACGTCGCCGTCCTCCAGGGTGCGGCCCGCGACGACCATGTCGAAGACGGCGTCCTCGAGCTCGGTGTGCGTCGGGAAGGCGACCCACTGGCCGTTGATCAGCGCGACGCGGACGCCGCCGATCGGGCCGGAGAAGGGCAGGCCGGCCAGCTGCGTGGACGCGGAGGCGGCGTTGATCGCCACGACGTCGTACAGGTGGTCGGGGTTGAGCGCCATGATCGTGGCGACGACCTGGATCTCGTTGCGCAGGCCCTTCTTGAAGGACGGGCGCAGCGGGCGGTCGATCAGGCGGCAGGTGAGGATGGCGTCCTCGGAGGGGCGGCCCTCACGGCGGAAGAAGCTGCCGGGGATCTTGCCGGCGGCGTACATCCGCTCCTCGACGTCCACCGTCAGCGGGAAGAAGTCGAGCTGGTCCTTGGGGTTCTTGGAGGCGGTGGTGGCCGACAGCACCATGGTGTCGTCGTCCAGGTACGCCACGGCGGAGCCGGCGGCCTGCTTGGCCAGGCGGCCCGTCTCGAAGCGGATGGTGCGGGTGCCGAAGGCGCCGTTGTCGATGACGGCCTCGGCGTAGTGGGTCTCGTTCTCCACTAGCGATCTCTCCGTTTACTTGTCGTCTTTCGTCCCTCGACTGCCCGTGTGGCAGGGGGACACTCCCGGAGATGCGCGCCGTGCTGTGCGGGCCGGTCTTCGATCGAAGCACCCGGGGCTCTGTTCTCCCGGGGGCCACTACCGAGGACCGGCGGCGGCGTGGAGCGCCTCTCCTCTTGTCGTGCTGTGTCGTCCGTATTGCGTTGTGCTACCACACTACAAAGGGGTGGTGACACTCCGCACGTACAGTTGCGCGCGTACAGCAAAGGGAGCGGCCCCGTTTCTGCCGGGAACCGCTCCCTTCACGGCGTCTTACTTGGCGCCCGCCGCACCACGGCGGATGCCGAGGCGGTCGACCAGCGCACGGAAGCGCTGGATGTCCTTCTTCGCCAGGTACTGGAGAAGGCGGCGACGCTGACCCACCAGGATCAGCAGGCCACGGCGGGAGTGGTGGTCGTGCTTGTGGGTCTTGAGGTGCTCGGTCAGGTCGGAGATCCGACGGGACAGCAGAGCGACCTGGACCTCGGGGGAGCCGGTGTCGCCCTCCTTGGTACCGAACTCGGACACGATCTGCTTCTTCGTAGCGGCGTCGAGCGACACGCGTACTCCTCATTGGTCTGTGATGGCCACCGAGTGCCCCCGGTCTGCTTCTCGGGGGAGCTTCCGTGACTCGGAAGGCGGGGATCCGCTGGGCGCGGCCTCCAGAACGGCTGGTTCCGGGGGTGCGTACACAAACGGCCGTCGACCAGAGTACCAGGTGGTCGGGGCCCTTTTTGCCCTGGCCCCCGAAGCCCCCGGCCGGAGCGGAGAGGGCCACTAGGGTGGGCGGGCTCGGATCGTTCGTACGTCGGGAAGGGGTCGCTGCGGCATGGCGGAGACGGCTGAGGAGATCAAGGCGCGCAAGGAGCGGGAGCGGGACGAGCTCTACGCCCTGGACATCTCCGGCGTGGAGTGGCACTGCGCGCCGGGCACCGAGGAGCACGAGGAGCGGGTGGAGATCGCGTACCTGCCGGAGGGGGCCGTGGCGATGCGGTCCTCCCTCGACCCGGAGACGGTGCTGCGTTACACGGAGGCGGAGTGGCGGGCCTTCGTGCTGGGAGCGCGGGACGGGGAGTTCGACCTGGAGCCGAGGCAGCGCGACGGAGGCTCCCGGGCGGGGCAGTAGGCGCGAGGACGCACGACGAGGGGTGAGCCGGCGGACGGCCGCCCCTCGTTGTGCTGTCCGGGGCCGCAACGGCGCTTTCAGCAAGGGGGTTTCGGGTTCTTCACGTTTCTCGCCCCTTTTTGTTCCTCAACCTGTCTGCCCCGTACGTCACTTCGGGGCACCTTCTGGGCAGGTTGTGACGCGGCGGACAGCTGCTCGGGGGTGGACGGGCCTGCCGTGGCGGGGCTTGTGGTGATTAGGCTGGGACGGGGCACTGCGCCGGAAACCGTGGAGCGGGCGCCGGTGTCCCAGGGGGAACACGGGGGAGTTTGTGGATCGGACTGCCTCGGACGACCTCGATACGCCTCAAACGACTTCGCACGGCTTCGCACGACGTCGGACGACAAGCAAGGGTCGCCCCAGCACGGCATGAGGGTGCTCGACCACACCAGGAGGAACACTGTGAGCAGCGATCGGGACGGGATCCGCGGGGGCTGGGCGACACCCGGCGATGACCAGCCCGACGCGGAGTCCGCGGCAGAGGTGACGGGCGAGTTCACCATCGACTACGCGCCGCCCGCCTGGTACACGCAGAACGCCTCGGGGAGTTCGGCTACGAACTCGGGAGGTTCGGGGGCCGGGGCGGCGTCGTCCGGGGGGTCGGGGGCTTCGGGGGGCTCTGGTGTCTCCGGGAGTGCCGCCGGGGGTGCCTCTGGGGGTGCCGGTTCGGGTTCCAGTACTGGTTCGGGTTCGGGTTCTGGTACGGGTGCGGGTTCCTCCGGTGCGCCGAGCGGGCCGGTTCCGCCGCTGCCCGGTCTGACTCCGCCGCCGCACGCGAATCCCTCCGGGGGTGGCTACGCGTATCCGCCTGCTCCTTCCAGCGGTCCGTCCTCTTCGTACGTACCGGGGCCGGCTCCGGCGCCCGGGGCGCCTTTCACGCCGCCCGCGCCTCCGCCCGCTCCGGGAGCTCCGTTCACGCCTCCCGCGCCCGCTCCGGGTGCGCCCTTCACGCCTCCCGCGCCGTCTGCCGGGGGGCCGTCCGCCGTGCCCAGGCTGCCGATGGGGTTCGAGCCACAGGGGGCCCGCTCCGAGGAGTCCGACCAGTCCGACGGGCGGGCGGAGGAGCCTTCGGCAGGTCCGGCCTCTCCTACGGCTGTGCCGAACATCCCGGTCGGTGGGCAGCAGACGCAGTGGACGCCGCCCGCTCCGCCGGAGGCGGCTCCGGCCGCTCCCGCGACGCCGGCCACGCCGGCCTCCGATGACGCCGAGTCCGCCGAGTCCGTTGACGGTGACCTGGAGAGCGGTGCCACCATGCGCTTCTCCGCCGTCGCGTTGAAGCAGGAGATCGCGGAGCGTGCCGCGGCGGCCGACGAGGTCCAGGACGCGGAGCAGAAGGCTGAGGACGCCGGCGAGGTCGAGGGCACGGAGGCGGTTGCCGAGGAGAGCGGGGCTCCCGAGGAGGCCCGGTCCGAGGACGCGGAGCCGGTGGACGTCCCGGTGGACATCACTGCGGACGAGGACGCCCCAGGGGCGGAGAGCGACGAGTCGACGAGCGAGGACACCGAGCCGCAGGACGACGCGCCGGAGGAGACGGCGTCCACGGACGCGGTGCCGGTCGACGCCGTTCCTGCGGACGCTGAGCCTGCCGACGCCGCTGCCGCTGCCGCTGCTCCCGCGGACGCCGAGCCTGCCGACGCCGCCGTCGCTGACGCCGTTCCCGCGGACGCCGAGCCTGCCGACGCCGTTCCCGCGGACGCCGAGCCTGCCGACGCCGTTCCCGCGGACGCCGAGCCTGCCGACGCCGTTGCCGCTGACGCCGTTCCCGCGGACGCTGAGCCCTCGGATGCCGTGCCGGCGGACGTTGAGCCCGTGGACGCAGCTCCGTCGGATTCGGTTCCTGTAGACGCCGTGCCAGCGGACGCGGCGCCGGTCGATGCCGTGCCCGCCGACGTCCAGGACGCCGGCTCCTCGGTGAACGACGACTTCCCCCTCGCGGACGCCGAGCCGTCAGATGCCGAGCCTGCCAACGCCAAGTCTGTGGACGACGAGGTCGAGGACAAGGGCGAAGACGAGGACAGCGCGGCGCAGGACGCCGCCGTGCCGGGGCCGTCCGATGCCCAGCCCGCGTGGACTCCCCCGGCCCCGCAGGGTGTGCCGCCGCTGCCGCCGTCGTATCAGCCGGCCGTTCCGGCACCGGCGAGCGAGTGGCCGGCCCAGCCTCAGCAGCAGCCGCAGCAGCCGCAGCAGCCCCAGCCCACGGACGCGCAGCCCCAGCCGGCCGCGGCCCAAAGCCAGGCGCCGGTGCCGCCTCAGCCGCCTCAGCCGTCGGTGCCGGCTCAGCAGCCGCCGTTCCAGCCGCAGGCGCCGCAGCCCGCGCCCGCCGCATGGCACCAGCCGGGCGTGCCGACGCCGCCGAACCAGCCGCCCGCTCAGCCGGCGCCCGCGCCTCAGGCCGGCGGTTACGGCTTCCCGCATCCCGGGGCTCCTGCCCCGGCCGCCCCCCACGCCCAGGCCGGTTACGGCTTCCCGCACCCTGGCATGCCTGCTCCCGCCGAGCAGCCACAGCAGCCGCAGCAGCCGCAGCCGCACCCCGGCATGCCCCCGGCGCAGCAGCCGGAGACCCCGCCCGCTCCCAGCCCCGCCCCCGACGCGCAGGGCGCCTACGGTTTCCCGCACCCCGGTGCTCCCGCCCCGGCGGCGCCGAACCCCCAGGGCGGCTACGGCTTCCCCCAGCCGCCGGCCCAGCAGCCCCAATCCCAGCCCCAGCCCGGCATCCCCCCGCAGGCACAGCCGCACGCCCAGCCGCCGCACGCCCAGCCGCCGCACGCTCAGCCCCCGCACCCCGGTGGCCAGCAGCCGCCGGTTCAGCCCGGGCAGCCCGGCCAGGCACAGCCCCCCGTCGACCCCCGCACCGGTGCCGCCTGGCCGCAGCCCATGCAGCACGATCAGCGGCAGCCGACCAATCCCGGGGCCGCGCCGCTCGGTTACACCGCCGCCGTGGAGCTGTCGTCCGACCGGCTGCTCAACAGCAAGAAGCAGAAGGCGAAGAGCAGCCGCCCGGCAGCGGGTGGCGGGCGGTTCAAGATCGGCGGCAAGAAGGAGGAGGCCGAGCGGCAGCGCAAGCTCGACCTGATCCGTACGCCCGTGCTCTCCTGCTACCGGATCGCGGTGATCAGCCTCAAGGGCGGCGTCGGCAAGACGACCACCACCACCGCGCTCGGCTCCACGCTCGCCACCGAGCGGCAGGACAAGATCCTCGCGATCGACGCCAACCCGGACGCGGGCACCCTCGGGCGCCGGGTGCGGCGGGAGACCGGGGCGACCATCCGTGACCTCGTCCAGGCGATCCCGTACCTCAACTCGTACATGGACATCCGGCGGTTCACCTCGCAGGCGTCCTCCGGGCTGGAGATCATCGCCAACGACGTCGACCCGGCCGTGTCCACGACGTTCAACGACGAGGACTACCGGCGGGCGATCGACGTGCTCGGCAAGCAGTACCCGATCATCCTCACCGACTCCGGTACGGGTCTGCTCTACAGCGCCATGCGCGGGGTCCTCGACCTCGCCGACCAGCTCATCATCATCTCGACCCCGTCCGTGGACGGGGCGAGCAGCGCGAGCACCACGCTGGACTGGCTGTCGGCGCACGGATACGCCGACCTCGTCTCGCGGTCCCTCACCGTCATCTCCGGAGTGCGCGAGACCGGCAAGATGATCAAGGTCGAGGACATCGTGGCGCACTTCGAGACGCGCTGCCGGGGCGTCGTCGTCGTGCCGTTCGACGAGCACCTCGCCGCCGGTGCGGAGGTCGACCTCGACATGATGCGGCCGAAGGTGCGGGAGGCGTACTTCAACCTCGCGGCGATGGTCGCCGAGGACTTCGTCCGTCACCAGCAGTCGCACGGGCTGTGGACCTCCGACGGCAACCCGCCGCCCGTCGCCGCCCCGCCGCTCCCGGGCCAGCACGTCCCCGGCCAGCACGTCCCCGGACAGCCCGTTCCCGGCCAGGCTCCCTATCCCGGACAGCCCGTCCCCGGACAGCCTCCGTATCCCGGACAGCAGCAGCCCGGCCCGTACCCCCAGCAGCCCCAGCCCCATCCCCAGCAGCCGGCGCAGCCGTACCCGCAGCCGGGGCAGCCGTACGCGCAGCCCGGACAGCCCTACCCCCAGCCGGGACAGCAGCCGTACCCGCAGGCCGCCGGGCAGCCGCCCTACCCGCAGCCGGGACAGCCCGGCCAGCCCCCGGCCGCCCCGCCGCAGCCGGGCTACGGCTACCCACAGCCGGGTCAGCCCGGACACCCCGGTCACCCCGGTCACCCGGGTCAGCCCGATCCGCAGGGGCAGCAGCCGCAGGGGCAGACCCCGCCGCCCCCGCCCCCGACGCAGTAATCGCCTCACCCGATCGGCCCCTTTCGAGGGGCCGGTCCGCTTTCCGGCCCGTGCCGTCCCGACCCGGCGCGGGCCGTCGTGCGTTCCGGGGCCGGAACGGGCGAAATCCGTTGCCAGGCCCTGGCCAGGGGCGCGTCAGTGGTCTCTACCAATGGGCGCGAAAAGCTCGCCAATTCGTTATTTCCGCAGGCCACAAGGGGTGAATGCGCCGTTGACGGGTGGAGACGGCCGCTGATACACACTCAGCATCCCCTGACAGCTGATCAACCCGTCCTTCCCGTCCGAGCGATGACGCGAGGTCCGACCATGGGCACGAACGATCAGACACGCAGCCTCCCGCGCGGCCTCCGGCTCGTCGCCTTGGCCGGGGCGGCCGCGCTCACCCTCACCGCCGGGCTCGCCACCCCGCTCGACCCGGCGCCCCGGCAGGCCCGGGCGGCCGACGACGGCAAGAAGGTGCTGACCGTCGCGGTCGCGCAGAGCGTGGACTCGCTCAGCCCGTTCCTGGCGGTCCGGCTGCTCAGCACGAGCATCCACCGGCTCATGTACGAGTACCTGACGAACTACGACCCCAAGGACAACCACGCCGTGCCGGGCCTGGCCACCAAGTGGGAGCCGTCGCCGGACAAGCTCACGTGGACGTACACGATCCGCTCGGACTCGACGTGGTCGGACGGCAAGCGGGCCACCGCCGAGGACGCGGCCTGGACGTTCAACAAGATGATGACGGACGACGGCGCGGCCACGGCCAACGGCAGCTACGTCGGGAACTTCGAGAAGGTGACGGCACCGAGCCCCACCAAGCTGGTCATCGAGCTGAAGAAACCGCAGGCCACGATGACCGCGCTGGACGTGCCGATCGTGCCGAAGCACGTGTGGGAGAAGGTCTCGGACTTCTCCGAGTTCAACAACGACAAGAGCTTCCCCGTCGTCGGCAACGGCCCCTTCGTGCTCACCGGCTACAAGGCCGACAGCTACGTCCGGCTCAAGGCGAACAAGTCGTTCTGGCGCGGGGCGCCGAAATTCGACGAGCTGGTCTTCCGCTACTACAAGGACCAGGACGCGGCCGTCTCCGCCCTGCGCAAGGGCGAGGTGTCCTTCGTCGCCGGGTCGCCCTCCCTCACGCCCGCTCAGGCGGACTCGCTGAAGGGCGCGGACGACATCCAGGTGAACGACGCGCCCGGCCGGCGCTTCTACGCCCTGGCCACCAACCCGGGCGCGAAGGCCAAGAACGGCGAGAAGTTCGGTGACGGCCACCCCTCCCTGCTGGACCAGCGGGTGCGCAACGCGCTGTTCATGGCCGTCGACCGCGAGGCCATCATCGACAAGGTGTTCCGGGGCCACGCCGTCGAGGGCGAGGGCTACATCCCACCGCGCTTTCAGGACTATTTCTGGAAGCCCTCCGCGAGCCGGAAACTGGCGTACGACCCGGCGAAGGCGGCGCAGCTGCTCGACCGGGCGGGTTACCGGAAGAACGGTGACGGCAAGCGCGTCGGCAAGGACGGCAAGCCGATCACCTACCGGGTCCTGTGCCACGCCACCGACCCGAACGACAAGGCCGTCGGCAAGTACCTCCAGGAGTGGTGGGGCGACCTCGGCATCGGCGTCCGGCTCGACTGCCTGGACAACGTCACGGACCCGTGGCTGGCCGGCAAGTACGACCTGGCGTTCGACGGCTGGTCGGTCAACCCCGACCCGGACTTCGTGCTGTCCATCCACACCTGCGGCGCGCTCCCGGCGACCCCGAAGGACACGGGCGCGACGGACAACTTCATCTGCGACAAGACCTACGACGAGCTCTACGCCCGCCAGCTCGCCGAGTACGACCCCGCCAAACGGGCGGACATCGTCAAGCAGATGGAGTCGCGGCTGTACGACCTCGGGTACATGAACGTCATGGCGTACCCGAACGCGGTCGAGGCCTACCGGACGGACCAGATCAAGTCGATCACGACCATGCCGGCGAAGGCGGGGAACATCTACGGCCAGGACGGCTACTGGAGCTGGTGGTCGGCCGTCCCGGCGGACTCCGGCGACTCCTCCGGCGGTTCGTCCACGGCTGTCGTGGCCGTCATCGCCACGAGTCTCGTGCTGCTGATCGGCCTCGGTACGGTCGTGGCGGTGCGCCGCCGGGCCGGTGCCGACGACCGTGAGTGACCGTGCGCCGATGACCGCCGACGCGACCCCCGCGCTGGTCGAGGAGAGGCAGACGGCGGCCGGGCCCCGGGTGCGCAAGCGCTCCGCGTACCCGCGGTACCTGGCCGGCAAAGTGGCCGGTGCGGCCGTGTCGCTGCTGGCCGTCCTCGTCACCAGTTTCTTCCTGTTCCGGCTGATCCCCGGCGACCCAGTGAAGACCATGACCGGCGGCCGTCAGGTCTCGGCCGAGCAACTGGCCGCCTACCGCGAGGAGTTCGGGCTCGATCTGCCGCTGTGGCGGCAGTTCACGGACTACTGCGGCAAGGCCCTCACGGGCGACTTCGGGACGTCGTACCAGTTCCGGACGCCCGTGGTCGACAAGATCACCGAGGCGCTGCCGAACACCCTGCTGCTCACCGGCACGGCCTTCGTCCTGTACACCGCGCTCGGCATCTTCCTGGGCACGCGCTCGGCGTGGCGGCGCGGCGGGCTCGGCGACCGGGTCAACACCGGCCTCGCGCTCACCCTGTACTCGATCCCGTCCTTCTGGCTCGGACTGCTGCTGATCATCGTGCTGTCGGTGGGCATCGGCCCGCTGCCGGGCCTGTTCCCGACCGGTGGCATGGAGTCGGGCGGCGAGGAGGGCTTCGCCTACGTCCTCGACGTGGCGCACCATCTGGTGCTGCCGGTGGTGACGCTGGTGGCGGTGGAGTACGGGCAGACGCTGCTGGTCACACGGTCGGCGCTGCTGGACGAGATGGGCAGCGACTACCTGACGACGGCGCGGGCCAAGGGGCTGCGCGACGACCTCGTGCGCCGCCGGCACGCCGTGCCGAACGCGCTGCTGCCGACCGTGACGCTGATCTTCATCAACCTCGGCCGGACGGTGGCGGGCGTGATCCTGGTGGAGACGGTGTTCTCCTGGCCGGGCCTCGGCGGGCTGTTCTACCAGGCGCTGAGCGTGCCCGACCTGCCGCTGGTGCAGGGCCTGTTCTTCGTGTTCGCCGCCGCGGTGATCCTGATGAACACCCTCGCCGACCTGGTGTATCCGCTGCTTGACCCCCGGGTGGCCCGATGACGACGTCGACCGGCACGGCCCCGAGTCCGCGCGCCCTGGCCCGGCAGCGCCGCCGGGCCTCCGTCGCCCGCTTCTGGCGCCGGTACCGTGCGGAACGGGCGGGGCTGTACGGCCTGGCCGTGCTCGTCCTGTGTGCGCTGCTGGCGCTGTTCGCCCCCGTGTTCGTGGGCTCCGACGTGAGCAGTGTCACCGAGGCGCCCGGGCGTCCGATGCAGAGCCCGAGCGCCGAGTTCCCGCTCGGCACCGACCAGTTCGGGCGGGACCTGCTGGGCCTGGTGATCTGGGGCTCGCGGGTGTCGCTGCTGGTCGGGTTGCTCGCGGCCGTGCTGTCGGTGGCGATCGGCACGCTGATCGGGGTCACGGCCGGGCACTTCAAGGGCTGGTACGCGACGGTGATGATGCGCGTGACCGACTGGTTCCTGGTCATGCCGACCCTGGTGCTGGCGATCGCCCTGGTCACCGTGATGTCCCGCTCGCTGACCACGATCGTCGTCGCGATCGGCGTCACGACCTGGCCGACCACGGCCCGTCTGGTGCGCGCGCAGACCCTCGCCGTGGAGACCCGGCCGTACATCGAGCGGGCGAAGGCGCTCGGCGGTGGCCACTGGCACATCATGTCCCGGCACGTCCTGCCCAATGTGATGCCGCTGGTGCTGGCCCAGACGACCCTGATCATCTCCTCGGCCATCCTCGCGGAGGCGACGCTGGCCTTCCTGGGCCTCGGCGATCCGACGGTCGTCTCGTGGGGCGGGCTGCTCCAGGATGCCCGGGAAGCCGGCGCGGTCAGTGCCGGGGACTGGTGGTACCTGGTGCCGCCGGGCATCGCCATCGCCGTGGTGGCGCTGGCGTTCACGCTGTGCGGACGGGCCGTGGAGTCCGTCCTCAACCCCAGGCTGGGGGTGTCGCGTTGAGTCTGCTCGACGTCAGGAACCTGACCGTGACGTACCCGGGCGGCGCGGCCGCCGTGCGCGGGGTGGACCTGCGCCTGGACGCGGGGCGCAAGCTCGGTCTGGCCGGGGAGTCCGGCTGCGGCAAGTCGACGCTGGCGCTGGCCCTGCTGCGGCTGCTGCCGGCCGGCACGCGCATCACCGGAGAGGTCCTGCTCGACGGCGAGGACGTGCTGACCATGAAGTGGGGCCGGGTGCGGGCGGTCCGCTGGGCCGGGGCCTCGGTCGTCTTCCAGGGCGCGATGCACTCGCTGAACGCCGTGCACCGCATCGGCGACCAGATCGCCGAGCCGATCCTGCTGCACAGGAAGGCGACCGCGGCCGGGGCGAAGAGGAAGACCGGCGAGCTGCTGGAGCAGGTCGGCCTGCCCGCGGCCCGCGCCGACGCCTACCCGCACGAGCTGTCCGGCGGCCAGCGCCAGCGCGTCATGATCGCCATGGCCCTGGCCTGCGACCCGCGTCTGATCATCGCGGACGAGCCGACCACCGCGCTCGACGTGATGATCCAGGCCCAGATCCTGCGGCTCATCGAGCAGCTGGTCGCGGACCAGGACCTGGGCCTGATCATGATCAGCCACGACCTGGCCGTCCTGGCCGACACCTGCGACCGGCTGGCGGTGATGTACGCGGGCCGGGTGGTCGAGGAGGGCCCGGCGGCGCAGGTGTACGAGGACGCCCGGCACCCGTACGCCCGAGCCCTGTCGGCGGCGTTCCCGCGCATCGGCGACCCGGGCTCCCGGTTCGCGCCGCAGGGGCTGGCGGGCGATCCGCCCGACCCGGCGGCGCTGCCGTCCGGGTGCACGTTCCACCCGCGCTGCCCGGTGGCGCTGGAGTCGTGCGCCGAGCAGGACCCGGCGCTGCGGGAGGCGGGACCGGGGCGGCGGGCGGCCTGCGTCCTGGCCGGGCCGCCGCCGGACGCGCCCCTCGCGGAGCCGCAGGATCCACAAGCGCTGCAGGAAGCGAGGCCCACCACGCCATGACCCTCTCCCCCACGGCCCCCCAGGTCGGCACGGCACCCCTGCTGAGCGCTGAGGGTCTGCACGTCACCTTCCCGGGACGGCACGGCGGCCCCCCGGCCCGCGCGGTGGACGGCGTGGACCTCGACATCCGGCCCGGCGAGATCGTCGCCCTCGTGGGCGAGTCCGGCTGCGGCAAGACGACCCTGGCGCGCAGCCTGCTGGGTCTGGTGGAGCCGACGGCCGGCCGGGTCACCTTCGACGGCCGTCCCCTGGACTACTCCGGCCGCTCCCTGAAGGCCTACCGCAAGCGCGTCCAGCTGGTCCTCCAGGACCCCAGCGGCTCCCTCAACCCCCGGCACACGGTGTACGACGCGGTCGCCGAGGGCCTGCGCATCCACGGCTTCGCGGGGGACGAGCGCACGGCGGTCGCCGAGGCCCTGTCCCGGGCCGGGCTGCGGCCCCCGGAGCGCTTCTTCCTGCGCTATCCGCACGAGCTGTCCGGCGGGCAGCGCCAGCGGGTCGTCATCGCGGGCGCGCTCGTCCTGGAACCCGAACTCCTCGTCGCCGACGAGCCGGTGGCGTCCCTCGACGCCTCGGTGCGCGGCGAGATCCTCGCCCTGCTGCTCCGGCTGCGCACCGAACTGGGCCTGTCCGCCCTGGTCGTCACGCACGACCTGGGCCTGGCGTGGAACATCGCCGACCGGGTGGCCGTGATGTATCTGGGCCGGATCGTGGAGACGGGCGCGGTGGAGGAGGTCCTGACGGCCCCCCGGCACCCCTACACCCAGGCCCTGCTGTCGGTCCTCCCCGAGGCCCCGGGCGCCCCGGTCATCCTCACCGGCGAACCCCCGGACCCGTCACGCGTGCCGTCCGGCTGCCGCTTCCACGCCCGCTGCCAGGTCCTGGCGAGCGCCGAGGCGGAGCGGGCGGGCGTGGCGGACGCGTGCAGGAACCGGGACCTGGAGGTGCTGAGCGGGGACGGACAGTCACAGGTCGCCTGCCACTGGGCGATGTCCCTCAAGGGCGCGGGGAACGGCGCGACAAGCCACCACGCACCCGCGGACGCCCCACGAGCGGACTAGGCAGCCTGCTCGCCCGCAGGCGGACTAGGCAGCCTGCTCGGCCGCCACCAGCTCCTTGCACTTCCGCACGTCCCGCCCCATCTGCTCCAGCAACGCGTCCAGCGTGTCGAACTTCGCCTGCCCCCGCACGAACGCCAGGAAGTCGACCGCGACATGCAGGCCGTACAGATCCAGCCCGACCCGGTCGATGGCGTACGCCTCCACCGTCCGCTCGGTCCCCTCGAACTGCGGGTTCGTGCCGACGGAGATCGCGGCGGGCATCGCCTCACCCTGCACGTGCAGCCAGCCGGCGTACACGCCGTCGGCCGGCACGGCCGTGTGCGGCAGCGTCTCCACGTTGGCGGTGGGGAAGCCCAGTTCGCGTCCGCGCTGGGCGCCCCGTACGACGACGCCCTCCACCCGGTGCGGCCGGCCCAGGATCTCCGCCGCGCCCCGGACGTCGCCCTCGGCGACCAGACGCCGCGTCAGCGTGGAGGAGAACGGCTCCCCGCCGCCCGCCTCACCCGTCACGTACAGGTCGACGACCTCGACCTCGAAGTCGTAGGTCTTGCCCTGCGTGGCGAGGAACTCCACGTTGCCGGCGGCCTTGTGGCCGAAGCGGAAGTTGGGGCCCTCGACGACCGCCTTGGCGTGCAGCTTGTCGACGAGCACCTTGACGACGAAGTCGGCCGGGGACAGCTTCGAGAACTCGGTCGTGAAGGGCAGGATGAGCACCGCGTCCACGCCGAGGTCCGCCATGAGTTCGGCGCGGCGGTGGTGCGGGGCGAGCAGCGGCGGGTGGCTGCCGGGGCGGACCACTTCGCTGGGGTGCGGGTCGAAGGTGACGACGACGGCGGGCACGCCCAGCTCCCGGGCGCGGTCCACGGCATGCCGGATGATCAGCTGGTGTCCGCGGTGGACTCCGTCGTACGAGCCGATGGTGACGACGCTGCGCCCCCAGTCCTGGGGGATGTCCTCCAAGCCACGCCAGCGCTGCACTGTGCCTGCTCCTTGTCGAAAGCTCGTCGAACCCGTGTCCGGTCGGTTGTCCGTGGTGACGCGTACGCAGGTCTAAGGGTGCCATGCCGGGTCGCCGCCGCCCGCATCGGCATGGAGGCTGTGACCGGGCGCACGGCACCCCGCGCCCGGTCAGACCGGGACGCCGACGCCGGCCAGGTTCTCGATCGTGCGGTGGGAGCTCGGCCCGACCAGGGCCGCCCACTCCTCGGGCGCGTCGGCGAGCCAGCCGGCCACGCGGGCGGCGAAGCCGGGCACGTGCCGGCCGAGGTCGACCAGGGCGCGGTCGAAGCGGCCCGCGCCCTCGGGGGTGCGGCCCAGGAGCAGGCCGACGCGGTGGACGAGTTCGCGCAGGTCGTCGCCGCCGTTGCGGGCGGCGGCGTGCAGCAGCGCGTCCAGGACGTCGGTGTCGTGCTCGCGGGCCAGCAGCACCTCGCGCAGCTCCCGGCGCAGCGGGCGCGAGGCGGGGATGCCGGGCGGCGTGAGGACGCCGGCGAGGGCACACCGCAGCCGCACGGTGCCGCCCTCCAGCAGAGCGGTGACCAGGGGCAGGAGCACGGCCCGGGCGGCGGGGCCCCGGTCGAGCCGCTGGTCCACGTACGCGGCGACCGGCCCGGCGAGGTCCGGGCGCTTCTCCGCCGCGTGCCTCACCAGCGCGGCGACGGGCCGGGCCAGGCCGGGCGGGGTGGCGTCGGCGAGCGCCCGCAGCGCCTCGTCCGCGTCCGGTCGCTCCAGCCGGGCCGCGAAGGCGCCGAGCACCGGCTCGGGGTGGGTGAGCAGGGCACCGGCGAGCGCGTCCGGCGGAAGGTGCGGGTCGCCCGCCGCGAAGTGCTCCAGCGCCCGGGGCAGGTAACGGATCCGGGTGTGCGGATCCTGGACGAGCAGGGCGAGCGCACCGCCGTGCAGGGCCCGGTCGGCCGGGCGGGCGAGCAGGGTGAGGGCCGCGTAGCGCAGCAGGGCGCGGTCGCCCGCGGTGGTGACGTGGGGGGCGACGCGCAGTCCGTGGGCCATCGCCGCGGCGCGCCGGGCCGGCCGCTCGTCGCGCGCCCACCGGTCGGCGGCCCGGCACAGCGCCGACGGCTCCTCCTCGGCCAGGACTGCGAGCAGTTCGTCGGCCCGCCGGTGCGCGCGGTCGGCGAGGACGTCCGTCAGCTCGTCCGGGGCGCGGTGGCGGTGGGTGTGCAGCAGCGCCTGCGCGGCCAGGGCCACGGTCGCGTGCGGGGTGGCGGGCAGCGGCTGCTCGTCGTCGAACCAGCGGACGAGCTGCGGCTGTAGGGCGACGGGGTCGGCGGCCAGCAGCCGTGCGACGGCGTCCAGGAAGCGGGGGCCGGTCTCGCACGGCGGTCCGTCGGCGTGCACCAGCTGCCTGAGCAGCCGGAACCGCGGGCCCTCCGGCAGCCGCAGGCCGGTCCAGAAGTCCGGCCCGAGCACGTCGGGCACGGGCCGCTCCTGCCGCCGCCAGGCCACGACCCGGTCGGCGAGCAGCCGCAGCACGTCGGTGTACGGCGTGGCGTCCGGCACGGCCGACAGCGTCCCGGCCAGCAGCCGGGCGGCCCACCAGGACCCCGGGTCGGCGTCCAGGGCGTGCACCAGGTCGGCCAGGCGGGAGGCCAGCGGCCCGGTGCCGTGCTGCCGCTCCAGACACAGCAGGGCCTGGACGACGGGACCGATGCGGTGGTGCGGGACGGGGTCCGCCGGTTCGTCCCGGGTGCGATGAACGAGGGCGTGCAGGGCCTCGTCGAGGTCGAGGTGCAGGCCGTGGAGCCAGTCGGCGAGCTCCTCGTGGGCGAAGCGGTAGCCCGGTCCTGAGGGCACGAGCAGGCCCTCAGCGAGCACGGCCGAGGCCCAGCCGCTGCCACCGCCGAGCCGCTCCGGGGCGGTGCCCCACGGGAACACGGCCCCGAAGGTCTCCCGGTCCAGGTCCCCTAGGCCCGGGCCGAGGCTGCGCCGCGCGGCCTCGTGCACCTGCCCGGCGACCTTCGCGGCCAGCCGGCGTACGGCGGTGCCGCGCAGGCCGTCGCCGGCGGCCAGGCGCCGGGCGATCCGCAGGGCGCTCAGGTCCACGTAGGCGGAGAAGACGTCGTTGCGGTCGAGGGGGACGGCGGGCCGCTCCGGGGTGTCGCCGAGCGCGGCCCGGATCTCGGCGAGCAGGCGGAGCGTGAGGGGGTGCCGGGCGTCGGTGCCGGCCAGGGCGCCTTCCGGGATGCCGAGGTGCTCGCGGGCCTGGCGGGCCTCGTCCTCGGTGAGGTCGCCGAGCAGGACGCGCGCGGGCCGGTGCAGCGGGTCCGACGCCTCCTCCCAGTACTCCGCGCGGCAGGCCGTCACCAGCCGTACGCCCGTCTCCCGCAGCCAGCGCAGCGTCCCGTCCGCCCAGTCGGCGAAGCGGCGGGCCAGGGCGGGCGGCATCTCCTCGGGGCCGTCGAGCAGGAGCAGCAGGGGGCGGCCGAGCGCGCGGGCGCGGTGGGCGAGGCGTTCCGGCGAGAGGTCGCCGAGGTCGGCCGGGGTCCGTGGGGCGGCCACGGCGGGGGCGGCCCGGGTCAGGGCCCGGCGGGCGGCGTCCGCCACCGATGTGTCGTCGTCGCGCAGGTCGCAGCCGCGCAGCCACAGCGTCGGGTGCCCGGTGCGGGCGCGCCGGGCCGCGAGGGCCGCGAGCTCCGTCGTCCGGCCGCTGCCGGGCGCGCCGACCAGACCGAGGACGGGCTCCGGGCCCGACGCGAAGGCGTCGAACTCGGCTGCCACCGCCGCCCGTTCGACCGGTTCCGCGAGCCCCGGGGGCCGGGGTGGGCCGTCCAGGCCCACGCAGACGCCGGTGAGCTCCAGCACCGCGGCCAGGTTGAGGTCGTCGCCGTACGCCGGGACCGTCGCCGCGTTCTCGGCGAGCAGCTCGGCCAGCGGGCCGGCCGCCCCTGGTACTCCCGGGTGCAGCGGCACGGCGAATCCGACGTCGCGGTGGCCGGAGCGCAGCGCGGTGCCGAGGACGGCGACGACGGCTCCGGTCGCGGCGTCGACCACCGGACCGCCGGCCGCTCCCCCGCCCAGCCGCAGCGCGTCCCGCCCGGCCGTGCCGACCGCCAGCTCCAGCGCGCCGTCGATGCGGTGGAAGCGGTCCGTGGCCGCGTACGTCACGCCGGTCGCGCCCAGGACCCGCGCCTCGCGCCAGCCGCCGGCGGCGATCCGCACGTAGGTGCCCGTCCCGGCCCCGTCCCGGGCGGTGACGGGCAGCGGCGGCACGCCGAGGCCCTCGGTCCGGACGAGGGCCAGGTCGAGGGCGGGCAGTGGCGTGATCGCGTCGGCGGTCACGACCCGGCGGCGGTCGCCCGCTCCGTACAGCACGAGCCGGGGCAGGCCGTCGACGGCCTCGTGGCTGGTGACGAGCGTGCCGTGGTGGTCGGCGAGGAAGCCGGTGCCGCGCGGGCGGCCCGCCAGGTCGTGGATGCGCACCAGCGCCTCGTCCGGGGGCGCCTGGTCCGCGCACTCCACCGCTCCGGGGTGGTCCGGGGAGTCCGGTGCGCTGTCGTCCGTCTCCCGGGACCGGTTCCGCGACGTCATCGTCGAGCCTCCCCGCCGTACACCCGTGCTCTTGTGTTCGACGTTAGGGGCGGGATGATCAGCGGGACAGATCGCTTCGCGAAAGCGCCCCCTTCCGCTCCCCCGGTTCACTCCGAGCGCCCGCACGGACGGGTGAACGGACGGGGGCGGCTGGATACACCCTAGGGGTGGGGGAACCGAGGGGGGACCGTGGAGCGGCGGAAGTGGAGGTACCCCGTGGCCGCCGCTCCACGGGCGGACCGCCCGGGCCGGGCGGTCAGCCGAAGACGGCCAGGCTCTTGGCCTTGCCCCGCTGCTCCTCGACGAGGGCGAGGAAGCGGCCCTCCGGGTCGAACACGGCGACCGGGCCGGTGCCCGCGTACTGCTCGGGCATCTCCAGCCGCACGCCGTTGGTCAGCAGCTTGGCGCGGCGGGCGTCGACGTCCCAGCGGGGGAACGCGGCCGCGGCGGCCTCGGCGACCGGCATCACGGTCAGCTCCTGCTGGAGCTGGTCCAGGGTGCGGGCCGCGTCCAGCTTGTAGGGGCCGACGCGGGTGCGGCGCAGGGCGGTGAGGTGACCGCCGACTCCGAGATCAGCGCCCAGGTCGCGGGCGAGGGCCCGGATGTAGGTGCCGGAGGAGCAGACGACCGACACGACCAGGTCGAGCACGGGCGTGCCGTCCTCGGCGACGGCGTCCCGGACGTCGTACACGCCGAAGTGGGAGACCGTGACGGGCCGGGCGGGGATCTCGAACTCCTCGCCCTCCCTGGCCCGCTTGTAGGAGCGCACGCCGTTGATCTTGATGGCGCTGACCTTGGACGGCACCTGCATGATGTCGCCGGTGAGCCGGGCGATGCCGGCGTCGATGGCGTCCCGGGTGATCCGCGAGGCGTCGGCGGAGGAGGTGATCTCCCCCTCGGCGTCGTCCGTGAGGGTGTTCTGGCCCAGGCGGATGGTGCCCAGGTACTCCTTCTCGGTCAGCGCGAGGTGGCCGAGGAGCTTGGTGGCCTTCTCGACGCCGAGGACGAGGACGCCCGTCGCCATCGGGTCGAGGGTGCCGGCGTGCCCGACGCGTCGTGTCCTGGCGATGCCGCGCATCTTGGCGACGACGTCGTGCGAAGTGAAGCCCGACGGCTTGTCGACGATGACGAGGCCGTCGGGCGTGGTGTGCTTCTGGGTCATTCGGCGGTGTCGTCCGTCTCGTCGTCCTCGTCCGGCTTGCGGTACGGGTCGGCGTCACCGGCGTACTTCGCACCGGCGGACGCCTCGCGCACCTTCTCGTCGGACTGGCGCGCCTTGTCGAGGAGGTCCTCGATGGTGCGGGCGTTGTCCGGCAGGGCGTCCATGACGAAGGTCAGGGTCGGCGTGAACTTCACACCGGCGGCCCGGCCCACCTCGGAGCGCAGGATGCCCTTGGCGCTCTCCAGGCCGGCGGCGGCCGCCGCGCGCTCCTCGTCGTCCCCGTACACGGTGTAGAAGACGGTCGCCTCCCTGAGGTCACCCGTGACCCGGGTGTCCGTGATGGTGACGTGCGAGCCGAGCCGCGGGTCCTTGATCCCGCGCTGCAGCTTCTGGGCCACCACCTCTCGGATGAGGTCCGCCAGCCTTTTAGCCCGCGCGTTGTCGGCCACTGGTCCGTCTCCCGTTCTTTCCTGTCCGGTTCGTTCTCGGTTCGTCAGTCGTCTTCGCCGTGGAAGCGCCGCCTGACGGACAGCAGCTCCACTTCGGGGCGGGCGGCGACCAGCCGTTCGCACCGGTCTAGCACCTCGCTCAAGTGCCCCGCGTCGCCGGACACCAACGCCAGGCCGATGACCGCCCTGCGATGGAGGTCCATGTGGTCCACCTCGGCCGCGCTCACCGCGTACTTGCGCTGGAGCTCGGCGACGATGGGGCGGACGACGGAGCGCTTCTCCTTCAGCGACCGTACGTCGCCGAGGAGCAGGTCGAAGGACAGAGTCCCCACGTACATGTGTGTCCGGATGACCCGCCGGTACGGGATCGATGGCCTGCGCGGTCGGGGCGCAGGAACACCAGGAACGTTACCGCGATCGTGCCGGGGGCTCGATCGGGTTTTCCGGCGCGCACCGCGCCCCGGCGCGCACCGCGCCCCAACGGCCAGCCGGCCGACGCGGCGGGTGCCGCGTCGGCCGGCTGGTGATCCGTGGGTGTTACACCCGCGGCTTCTCGCGCATCTCGTACGTCGCGATGACGTCGTCGACCTTGATGTCGTTGAAGTTGCCGAGGTTGATACCGCCCTCGAACCCTTCGCGGATCTCGGTGACGTCGTCCTTGAAGCGACGCAGACCCTCGATGTTGAGGTTCTCCGCGACCACCTTGCCGTCGCGGATGAGGCGCGCCTTGGTGTTGCGCTTGACCTCGCCGGAGCGGATGAGAACACCCGCGATGTTGCCCAGCTTGGACGACTTGAAGACCTCGCGGATCTCCGCCGTACCGAGCTCGACCTCCTCGTACTCCGGCTTGAGCATGCCCTTGAGGGCCGCCTCGATCTCCTCGATCGCCTGGTAGATGACCGAGTAGTACCGGACGTCGACACCCTCGCGCTCGGCCATCTGCTGCGCACGCCCGGCGGCGCGCACGTTGAAGCCGATGACGATGGCGTCGGAGCCCATGGCCAGGTCGATGTCGGACTCCGTGACCGCACCGACGCCGCGGTGCAGGACGCGGATGTCGACCTCTTCGCCGACGTCCAGCTGGAGCAGGGAGGACTCCAGAGCCTCGACCGATCCGGACGCGTCGCCCTTGATGATCAGGTTCAGCTGCTGGACCTCGCCGGCCTTCAGCACCTTGTCCAGGTCCTCCAGCGACACGCGGCGCGTGCGCTTGGCGAACGCGGCGTTCCGCTCGCGGGCGGCTCGCTTCTCCGCGATCTGGCGGGCCGTACGGTCCTCGTCGACGACGAGGAAGTTGTCGCCCGCGCCCGGGACGTTGGTCAGGCCGAGGACCTGGACCGGCGTCGACGGGCCCGCCTCGGTGACGAGGTTGCCGTTGTCGTCGTGCATCGCCCGGACTCGGCCGTACGCGTCGCCGACCACCATGGTGTCGCCGACCCGCAGCGTGCCGCGCTGGACGAGGACCGTCGACACGGCACCGCGGCCGCGGTCGAGACGGGACTCGATCGCGATGCCCTGCGCGTCCTGGTGCGGGTTGGCCCGCAGGTCGAGCGAGGCGTCGGCCGTGAGGATCACGGCCTCCAGCAGGGAGTCGATGTGCAGACCCTGCTTGGCGGAGATGTCGACGAACATCGTGTCGCCGCCGTACTCCTCGGCCACCAGCCCGTACTCGGTGAGCTGACCGCGCACCTTGGTCGGGTCGGCGCCCTCGACGTCGATCTTGTTGACCGCGACGACGATCGGGACGTCGGCCGCCTTGGCGTGGTTGAGCGCCTCGACCGTCTGCGGCATGACGCCGTCGTTGGCCGCGACGACCAGGATCGCGATGTCGGTCGACCGGGCACCACGGGCACGCATGGCGGTGAACGCCTCGTGACCCGGGGTGTCGATGAAGGTGATCTTGCGCTCTTCGTCGTTGACCTCGGTCGCGACCTGGTAGGCACCGATGTGCTGGGTGATGCCGCCGGCCTCGCCCGCGATGACGTTCGTCTTGCGGATGGCGTCGAGGAGCCGGGTCTTACCGTGGTCGACGTGACCCATGACGGTGACGACCGGCGGGCGGACCACCAGGTCCTCCTCGTCGCCCTCGTCCTCGCCGAACTCGATGTCGAAGGACTCGAGCAGCTCGCGGTCCTCCTCCTCCGGGCTGACGATCTGAACCGTGTAGTTCATCTCGTCGGCGAGGAGCTGGAGCGTCTCGTCGGAGACGGACTGCGTGGCCGTGACCATCTCGCCGAGGTTCATCATGACCGCGACGAGCGACGCCGGGTTGGCGTTGATCTTCTCCGCGAAGTCGGTGAGGGACGCACCGCGCGACAGGCGAACGGTCTCGCCGTTGCCGCGAGGCAGCATCACGCCGCCGACCGACGGGGCCTGCATGGCCTCGTACTCCTGGCGCCTCTGCCGCTTCGACTTGCGGCCACGACGCGCGGGACCGCCGGGACGGCCGAAGGCGCCCTGCGTGCCACCGCGGCCACCCGGACCACCGGGACGACCACCGAAGCCGGGACGGCCACCGCCGCCACCGGGACCACCGGGACGACCGGCGAAACCGCCACCGCCGCCACCGGGACCACCGGGACGACCGGCGAAACCGCCGCCGCCGCCACCGGGACGGCCAGCGAAGCCGCCGCCACCCGGACGACCGCCGCCACCGGGACCGCGACCGCCGCCGCCGGGACCGCGGCCACCGGGGCCACCGCCGCCGGGACGCGGGCCGGCAGCCGGACGCTGCGGCATCATGCCGGGGTTCGGACGCGGGCCACCGGGACCGCCACCGGGACGCGGACCGCCGCCCTGCGGACGGGGCATGCCGCCCGGCGTGGGACGGGCGCCACCGGGAGCCTGCGGACGGGGACCGCCCGCCGCACCCTGGGGACGGGGACCGCCCTGGCCCTGGCCCTGCGGACGCGGGGCGCCGCCGGGCGCACCGGGGCCGCCCGGACGCGGGGCACCGCCGGGACGGGGCGCCTGCGGGCGCGCCATGCCGGTGGACCCACCGGAGGTGAAGGGGTTGTTGCCCGGACGGGGACCCGCCGGACGGGCACCGGGACGCGGGGCACCGCCACTCGGACGCGGAGCGCCGGGACGGTCGCCACGGTCACCACGGCCCTGGCCGCCCTGGCCGGGACCGGCCGGACGCGGAGCGCCCGGACGCGGGGTCTGGCCGGCCGGACGCGGGGCGCCCGGACGCGGGCCGGAGCCCTGGGAGGGCGCGGCGGGAGCCGACGGCGGTGCCGTGAACTCGGGCGTGGTCGGAGCCGGGGACGCCGGGGCGGGCCGCGGCGCGGGCTTCGGGCCCGGGGTGGGACGGGGGCCGGGAGTGGCCGGCGCGG
>NZ_NOKT01000004.1 GCF_002237655.1 Streptomyces sp. XY006 | reverse complement strand
GCCCCGCCCGTGCAGCCGCCGGCCCCGCCCGTCACCACGCCCGCGGCAGCGCCGGCCGCCCCGGCCACGCCCCCGCCGCCCGCGCCCGGCGCCGGGAAGATCAACCTGGACAAGGGCCGCGTAAGCCTCCAGAAGAACCAGACGGTCTCCCTGATCAAGGGCGGCCGTCCCCTGCTCTCCCAGGTCAAGATGGGCCTCGGCTGGGAGCCGGCCTACCGCGGCAAGGACATCGACCTGGACGCCTCGGTCATCGCCTACGGGCCGCAGCGCAACCACATCGACAGCTGCTACTTCGGCAAGCTGCAGATCATCGGCGGCGCGATCCGGCACTCCGGTGACAACCTCACCGGCGAGGGCGGCGGTGACGACGAGGTCATCACGGTCGACCTCGGCCGCCTGCCCCAGGAGGTCACCGGCCTGGTCTTCACGGTCAACTCCTTCTCCGGCCAGAAGTTCACGGAGGTCGCCAAGGCCTACTGCCGCCTCCTGGACGGCACGACCGGCGAGGAGCTGGTCCGCTTCGACCTCACCAGCGCCGAGCCCCAGACGGGCGTGATGATGGCCAAGCTGATCCGCCAGTTCTCCGGCGAGTGGGACATGACGGCGATGGGCGACTTCGTGAAGTCCCGCACGGTGAGGGGCATGGTGAAGCCGGCGGCACAGGCCTTGTGACACCACGCACCACGCCGCCCGACGTCTCGGACGCCCCCGGCCCGGGGGCGTCCGACGTCAGCGCTCCGCGTCAGCTCCCCGCGTCAGCGTCCCGCGGCCGCAAGCCCTCCGTCAGCAGCGCGAGATACCGCCGGATGTGGCGCCCCTGTCCGTCGGCCAGTTCCGACGCCGTCGCCACGCCGTGGGCCAGCCGGAGCACGTCCATCGGCTCCACGTCCGGCCGCAGCGTGCCCTCCTCCTGCGCCGCCCGCACCAGCCGCCCCGCCGCGTTCCGCACGCAGTCGCCGCAGGCCGTGGCGGCCGCCGAGCCGCCCTCGGTGACGGCCGGGCCGAGGAGTGCCCGGAGCCCGCGCATGCGGATCATCCCGGTGCCGAGTTCATGGAGCCACTCCAGCAGCGCCTCGCCCGGCGGCAGTTCGGCGGCCAGCGCGTCGGCCCGGGCCGCGAGCGCCTCGATCCGGTCCAGGTAGGCGGCCTCCAGCAGGGCGTGCCGTGTCGGGAAGTGCCGGTACAGCGTCCCCGAGCCGACCCCGGCCCGCTTGGCGATGTCGTCGAGCGACGCCCCTTCCCCGTGCTCGGCGAACGCCTCCACGGCCACTCGCAGCAACCGCTCGTAGTTGCGCCGGGCATCCGCCCGCATGGGCCTGACCTGCGCCACGCAGTACTCCTCACCGACCGGGGACTCTCTGCGCACCCTACCGAGACAGGGCCATCGGACGTCCCGGTCGGCGGGGCCCGGCTCAGGCGGATTCGCGCACCAGGAGCTCGGGTGTCACCCAGGCGTCCGTCCCGCGCAAGGGCTCCTCGCCGGCCCGCAGCCGGGCCACCTGCTCCACCGCCAGCCGGCCCAGTTGCCGCTTGTCGATGTGCAGGGTGGTGAGGGCGGGTTCCACCAGCTCGCCCAGGGAGAGGCCGTCGAAGCCCAGCACGGCCAGCTCGCCGGGGACCGCGCGGCCGTGCCGGCGGGCGGTGCGCATCGCGCCGACGGCGATGAGGTCGTTGAAGCCGAAGACGGCCGTGATCCCGGGCCGCTCCCGCAGCAGGCGTTCCATGCCGGCCTCGCCGCCCCGCACGCTGTGCTCGGGGCAGATGACGACCCAGTCCTCGTCGACGGGCAGGCCGAGCCGCCGGGCCTGCTCCAGGAAGGCCTGCCGGCGGGGGCCGGGGCCGTGCACGCCGTCCAGCATGCCGATCCTGCGGTGGCCCCGGCGGTGCAGGTGGTCCATGCCCTGGGCGACTCCGGCGGCGGCGTCGATGCCGACGGCCGCGAACCGGGTCTGCTGCGGGCCGCGCTCCAGCAGCACCAGGGGGACGCCCCCGAGGTGCCGGATGAGCACGTCGTCGGGGTCCCTGAAGTAGCCCACGACGGCGTCCGCCTGGTGGGAGAGCACGTCGAGCGCCTGCCGTTCCCGGGCCCCGTCGATCCGCGAGTCCCAGACGACGACCTGCCAGCCGCGCTGCTCGGCGGCCTCCAGCACCCCGGCGGCGACCTCGGGGAAGAAGGGGTTGCGCAGGTCCGGGATGACCAGGCCGGCCGTCACCGCGCCCTTGCGGACGAGCCCGCGGGCGAACCGGCTCGGCCGGTAGTCCAGGAGCCGTGCCGCCTCCAGTACCCGCTCCTTGGTCGCCGGGTCGATCTCGCCCTTGTCGTTGACCGCCCGGGAGACCGTCTGGCGTGACACCCCGGCCAGGCGTGCGACGTCGTGGATGGTGGCCCGGCGCCGCGTGCCGCCGGGCCGCTCGGCTCCCGGCTCCGCGGGCTGATTGTCCGTCCGCACGCCCAGCACCCTATCCGGCGGCGGACGCGGCCCGGGGGCGTCAGTCGCCGAGCTCGGTGAACAGCGTCAGCTGCAGGGCGCCCGGTGCTTCGAGCCGGGAGTTCAGGGAGTTCCAGGGGGTGCGGGTCGGCTCCGCGACGACCTCGGCGCCGGCCGCGGCGAGCCTGGCGGTGGTGGCGGCGGAGTCGTCGACCTGGAAGGCGACCCGGATGTGCCCGGCCACGCGCCGCCCCACCTCGACCTCGTCGATGAACGCGGCATGGTTCGGATCGGTCAGCTCCAGGGTGGCCCGTCCGGCCTCCAGGATCGTCACCCGGCCGTCCTCGGAGGCGAAGGCGCCCCGCTCGGGCAGGCCGAGCACGTCCCGGTAGAAGTGCAGCGCGGCGTCGTAGTCGTCGGCGGTCACGACCAGGCGCAGTTCCCGGACGGCGGATTCGACGGCCGGCCCGTCGGCGGACTGGGCGGGGGATTCGACGGCTGGCTCGACGGCTGCTTCGACGGCTGGTTCGTCGGTCATCACGGCTCCTCGGTGACGTCGGGTCACGGCTCACAACCCGCCGACCGGCCCGTTGATTCCCGGCCGACCGGCCGGTGCCGGGTCGCCGCGGGACACCGCGAGAGGCCAGGGGGAGGGCCAGGGGGAGCCATGAGACACCATGGGGCGCCGAAAATCCGGCGACAGCCCGGAGCGGCGCACGCTACGGTCCGCCGGCATGACCCCTTCACTGGAACGTCCGCCCTTCCAGGCCGACGAACGCACCGCGCTCCTCGGATGGCTGGAGCTGCAACGCCGGATCCTGCGCTGGAAGTGCGAGGGTCTCGGCGAGGCGGACGCGCACCGCTCCGTCGTCCCGACCTCCCCCGGGATGACGATGGCCGGGCTGGTCAGCCATATGCGCTGGGTCGAGCACACCTGGCTGGAGGTGCTGTTCCTCGGCGGGGACGCGTCGCGGAACCCGTCCTTCGACGAGACGGAGGAGGACGCCGACTGGCGCACCGGCTCCCGCACGCTGGCGCAGGTGCTCGCGGACTACGAGGCCCAGTGCGCCCGCAGCGACGAGATCGTGGCGGCGGCGTCCCTGGACGACACCGGCCGGCATCCCGGGTACGCCTCCGCCAAGGCCAACCTCCGCTGGATGCTCATCCACCTCATCGAGGAGACGGGACGGCACGCCGGTCACGCGGACATCGTGCGCGAACTGCTGGACGGGAGGAAGGGCTACTACTAGACGGCTCCCGCACCGGCCGGGCCCCCACCGGCCGCTGCCCCCGACCGCTGCTCCGACGCCGCCCTAGAACAGTGCGCTGTACGCGTTCAGTGCCGGCTGGCCGCCCAGGTGGGCGTAGAGCACCGTGGAGTCCCGGCCGATCTCGCCGCGTGACACCAGGTCGACCATCCCGGCCATGGACTTGCCCTCGTAGACGGGGTCGGTGACCATCCCCTCCGTCCGGGCCGCGAGGCGCATGGCGTCCAGGGTGGCCTCGTCGGGGACGCCGTAGGTGCCCGCGTGGTAGCGCTCGTCGAGCTCGACGTCCGCCTCGGTCAACTCGCGCTTGACACCGATGAGTTGCCCGGTGCGGTGGGCGATGCGGGCGATCTGGGCCCGGGTGGCGGCCGGTTTCGCGGAGGCGTCGACGCCGAGCACGCGCCGGGGCCGCCCGCCGGCCTCCTCCAGCGCGGCGAAGGCGGCGACCATGCCGGCCTGGGTCGACCCGGTCACCGAGCACACCACCACGGTGTCGAAGAAGACGCCCAGCTCCCGCTCCTGCTGCACCACTTCGTGCGCCCAGGCGGCGAATCCGAGGCCGCCGAGCGGATGGTCGGAGGCCCCGGCCGGGATGGCGTACGGCTTCCCGCCCGACTCCTCGACCTCCCTGAGGGCCTGCTCCCAGCTCTCCTTGAACCCGATCCCGAACCCGGCCCTGACCAACCGGACATCGGCTCCCGCGAGACGGCTGATCAGGATGTTGCCGACCTTGTCGTACACGGCGTCCGGCCAGTCCACCCAGCTCTCCTGGACGAGCACGCACTTCAGTCCCGCCCGGGCGGCGACGGCCGCGACCTGGCGGGTGTGGTTGGACTGCACGCCGCCGATCGACACGAGCGTGTCGCAGCCCTGGGCGAGGGCGTCCGCGACCAGGTACTCCAGCTTGCGGGTCTTGTTCCCGCCGTAGGCGATGCCGGAGTTGCAGTCCTCCCGCTTCGCCCACAGGGTGGCGCCGCCGAGATGTGCGGTCAGGCGCTCCAGGGGGTGGACCGGCGAGGGCCCGAACAGGAGGGGGTAACGCGCGTACGAGGAAAGAGGCATGAGTCCCTCCGGGTCGATGTCGGTCCGGTCGGTGTCGGTGCGGGTCGCTCGCCGGCCCGCCTCGGTCGGCGAGCCCTTCTGCTGCGCCTCAGTCGGCGAGTTCTTCCAGGCCCCGCCAGATCTCCGCCGTGACGCGGACCGCCTCGGCCGTGTCGCCGGCCGCGCAGGCGTCGATCAGCCGCTCGTGCAGTCCGGCCGAGCGGCAGTTGCCGCCCTCGCCGAAGCGCCGGCGCTCCAGGCGGCGGATGAGCGGGGTGTAGCGGGCGACGGTCGCGGCGGCCGCGCGGTTGCCGCTCGCCTGGACCAGGACCTCGTGCAGGTCGTCGTCGGCCCGCAGGGCCGCGTCCACGTCCCCGGCGCGCACCGCCGCGGCGAACCGCTCGTTGGCGGCGCGCATCACGGCGAGGTCCGCCTCGGTCAGCCGGGGCACGGCCGTGCGGGTCACCAGTTCGTGCAGGGCGCCGACCACCGCGGCGGCGTCCCGGACGTCGGCGGCGACGAGCGGCGTGACGCGGGTGTAGCTCTGCGGCTTGCTCTCCAGCAGCCCTTCGTCGACGAGGCGGGAGAACGCCTCACGGACCGGCGCCCGGGACAGCCCGAGCCGCTCGGCGAGGTCGGCGTCCCGCACCACCGCGCCGGGTTCGAGCTCCCCGGCCACGATGGCGTCCCGGATGGCCGCGTAGGCCCGGTCCCTGAGCAGGGTCCGGGGCACGGGCCGGATGGCTTCCATGAACTGAAATGTTAGATGTCAGCCAGGGCTTCAACAAGGGGTCGGGCTTGAACAAGGGGCCAGAGGGCCGTGACCCGCACTCCCCACGCGGTGCGGGCCACGGCACTCAGGCCGCCCAGGGCCAGTCGGCGTCACGCGAGGCCTCGATCAGCGGCACCATCCGGAACGCCGCGTCCGTCAGGCCGCCGAAGGTGTGCCGGTTCCCGGTGCCCGACGGGCCGTGGCCCGCCCGGTACCCGGCGAGGTTCCAGGTGTAGACCGGCACGTCGGCCGGGATCTGCTCGGTCGGGTCGCCCAGGTGGTGGTGCGTGTACTGCTCGTCGGTGACGATCAGCACCCGGTCGTGCTTCTCGTAGTGCCGGCGCACCGCCTCGGTGGTGTCGGTGCCGCCGAGGCTGTGGAAGCGGTCCAGGACCCGGAGCACGGACTCGCCCCGGCGGAACGGCACGCGCTCGCTCGTCGTGCCGAACTCGACCAGGTCCGCGCGCTCGGCCCGCAGCGCGAGCGCCGTACCGAAGATCGCCGCCGCGTCGGCCCGGTTGAGCTCGGAGCGGTCGGACAGCCGCGACCAGAACATCGAGCCCGAGCGGTCCACGAGCACCAGCGTCCGGCCGGGCAGCACGGGCACGTTGGCCAGCGAGTGGCCGAGGGCCCGCTCCAGGGCGTACGACCAGCGCAGCGACGGGGCGTGCTGGTGGGCGGCGAGGTACCGGAAGGGGAACTGCCGCGAGCGCGCCACCTCCGCCGGGTCGCTGATCCGCGCCGCGACCCGCTCGGCCACCTCGTCGGACACCCCGGCCTCGTCGAAGTTCCGCAGGTTGCGCACGAGCGCCATGGTGCCCATGGACGGGATCACGGCCTCCCAGGCCGCCTTGTCCATCGGACCCTGCAGCCAGCCGGCCAGCGCCTCCCACGTCATGCCGGCCTCGGCCAGCCGCTCGGCACCGCCCTCGGCGGTCACGAGCGCGCGCCGCTCCTCGACGGGCAGCGCCATGAGCGCGCGGTGCGCGCCGAGCGTGCGGCCGGCGGGCGGCACGGCGGTGTCCGGGTGGTGCCGCCGGTCGAGCGCGTAGCGGAACAGCTCGCCCTGCCAGGGCTTGTCCGGGTCGGGCGCCGCGTGCACCAGGTTGAGGACGTCGCCGAAGCGGTAGCCCTTGGAGGCGGTGTCGTACTTCAGCAGCGCCTTGCCGTGGTAGAGGCGGCGGACGGCGTCGGCGATGCCACGCTTGACCGGCTTGGGCACGTTGCGGCCGTACGTCGCGGTCCAGTACGCGAGCAGTTCGCCGGGCTCGTCGGGGCGCTGGAGCACGGAGTCGACGACCTGCCGGTTGGACGGGCCGCCGGTGGCGCCGGCGTCGAGGCGGGCCTTGACGTACTCGGCCGCGCCGACGACCGAGGCGGTGCGCAGGTTGCCCGCGCCGCGCAGCCAGCCGAGCAGGCCGGCCGTCCACTGCGGGTCCTCGACGGCGAGTTCGCGCACGAGCCGGCGGAACCGGTCGTCGCGGTCGGCGCCGGTCTCGTAGAAGGTCTGCTGGGAGACGAAGTTGCTCACGGCGAGCAGGAAGAGCTCGGAGCGGGCGTCCCGCTCCCGGCCCCGGCCGCCCTCGTACGTCCGCAGCACACGTCCCGTGGACGTCACCCGCGAGACGGGACGGGCCCGCGCCGCCTTGCCGTTGAATCGCGCCATGGTGAATTCCCCCGAATTCTTTTCGTGTTCGAGGGAGTCGCGGCAGGAAAATGGTGGGTGCCCGAGGACCGAAGTCGGCGACGGACTTATTCAGATGCTCTGCCCATTGAGCTACGGCGACCCGAGGTCGCCGACGGGACTTGAACCCGCAACCGTCCGATCCCAGGAAGTAACCGTTGCCTTCGCACCGGGCACCCACACATGCCGCGCCTCCCGAGATCAAGTCGGCGGCGGCGTCGGATTCTTTGGAAGAGAAGTAGCCGCCGCCATCGCACCGGGAAGTGCGTGACGTTGTGATCTCACTGTAGGAGGCGCGGAGCCGGACCTGCGAGCGAATTTAATTCCTCTTCTGCCGCTTCCAGGGGCCGGTGATGGCGAGCAGAATGCCGGGCGTCTGGATGCTCGCGAAGAGGGTCCGGCCGTCGGGCGAGAAGGTGACACCGGCGAACTCGCTGTACTCCGGCTCCTCCTCGGTGCCGATGTTCAGCTCGTTGCGGGCGATCGGGTAGGTGCGGCCGCTGTCGGTCGCCCCGAACAGGTGCTGCACGCCCTCGCCGTCCTCGGCGATGACGAGCCCGCCGTACGGGGAGACGGTGATGTTGTCGGGGCCGTCGAAGGCGCCGTCGCGGGACGGGTCGGGGTTCACGCCGAGCAGGACCTTGAGCGTCAGGGTGCGGCGCTTGGGGTCGTAGAACCAGACCTGCCCGTCGTGCTGCACCGGGCTCTCCTCACGGGCGTAGGAGGAGACGATGTAGGCGCCGCCGTCGCCCCACCACATGCCCTCCAGCTTGCGGGCCCGGGTGACCTCGCCGGCGCCGAACTGCTTGCGCACGGGGGTGGTGCGGGCGTCGCGGTCGGGCACGTCCACCCAGTCGACGCCGTAGACGGTGCCGATCCTCGTGGCGCGGGACAGGTCGTCGACGAACTTGCCCCCGGAGTCGAAGCACTTGGGCGCCTGCAGCACACCGGCGTCGTCGGCGAGCCGGCGGAACCGGCCGGGGCCGTACGCGAAGCCCTGCGGCGGGGTCCAGCGGAAGAAGAGGCCGTTGGGGTTCGCGGCGTCCTCGGTGAGGTAGGCGTGGCCGCGCTTGGGGTCGATGACGACGGCCTCGTGGTCGTAACGGCCGAAGAACTTCAGCGGCTTGGGGTCCCGGTTGGCGCGCCGGTCGACGGGGTCGACCTCGAAGACGTAGCCGTGGTCCTTGGTCATGCCGTTGGTGCCGGCGCGGTCGGAGTTCTCCTCGCAGGTGAGCCAGGTGCCCCACGGGGTACGGCCGCCGGCGCAGTTGGTGGAGGTGCCCGCGATGCCCACCCATTCGGCGACCCGTCCGTCGGGGCGGATCTCCACGACCGTGCAGCCGCCGGAGGCGGCGGGGTCGTAGACGAGGCCCTCGGTGAGCGGGACCGGGTGCGTCCAGTTGGCGCGGGGGCCCTTCAGCTCGTGGTTGTTGACGAGCAGGGTGGTGCCGCGCGGGCCGTCGAAGGCGGCGGTGCCGTCGTGGTTGGACGGCGTGAACTCGCCCGACTCCAGTCTCGTCCTGCCGCTGTAGGTGATGATCTTGTACGAGAAGCCGGCCGGCAGGGCGAGGATGCCCCGGGGGTCGGACACGAGCGGCCCGTAGCCGACGCCGTGCCGGGCGTCCGCCGCGCCCTCGGCGCTGTCGGTGTCGTAGGACGCGAGGGCGTTCGGTGCGGTGGCGAGGGCGCCGACACTGCCCGCCAGCGCGACACCGGCACCGGTGATCGCGGAGTTTCTGGCGAAGTCCCTGCGGGTGAGCGACATGGAGTCTCCTGTGACGGGGGCTGCCGTGGAGGGTGGCGAACCTCGTTCGGCGACACCGTCCCGCTCACATGTGAACTCCGTTTGAACAACACCCCGGGGCCGCGGGGAACGGCGCGCCAAGCCACGACGGCGCGCCGCACCCGCGGACCGGCGTCAACCGCCCTGTTGCGATCGCGCCTTGAAGGCGGCCTTCCGCGCTTCCTTCGCCACCTTCTTGTCGGGATGCAACCGCCCCATCGCCTCCAGCACGTCGGCGGTCGCGGGGTGGTCGACCCGCCACACCGCCGCGAAGAACCCGCTGTGCTGCTGCGCAAGCCCCTCGACCAGGGCCCGCAGTTCCTCGGAGTTGCCCTCCGCCGCGAGCTGCGCGGCGACCGTGTCGATGGTCAGCCAGTACACCATCGCCTCGGACGGCGCGGGCACGTCCGCCGCCCCGTGCTCGGTCAGCCACACCCGGGCGAGTCCGCCCAGCTCGGCGTCGTCCAGCACCTCCCGCAACGCCGGCTCGGCCGAAGCGCCGACCAGCGACAGCGCCTGCTGGCAGCGCAGCCGCCGCAGCGGAGCCCCGGCGTCGGAGCCGCGCGCCGCGGCCAGCAACTCCCGTGCCGCCGTGAGCGATTCGCGCCGCTGCAGCCACTGCTCGGTCTCGGCCTGCGCCGCGGCCGGCGGGAACGCCGCCGTGCCGTCCAGCAGCGCGTCGGCGCCCTTGTCCGCCAGGTCCCCGACGGCCGGCGCCTCGAACCCGGCCTCCAGCAGCCGCGCGCGCATCCCGTACAGGCCGAGCGGGGTGAGCCGGACCATGCCGTAGCGGGAGACGTCGGTGTCGTCGACGGGCGCCGCGGGCTCCTCGTCGGCGTCGGCCATGAGGGCCTCGTCGACGGGCTGGTACTCCACGAGGCCGACCGGCTCCAGCATCCGGAACTGGTCGTCCAGCCGCATCATCGCGTCGGAGACCTGCTCCAGGACGTCGTTGGTGGGCTCGCCCATGTCGCTGGGCACGATCACCGAGGCGGCCAGGGCCGGCAGTGGCACCGGGGACTCGCCGGGCGCGTCCTCGCCGGCCGTCAGCAGGTAGAGGTTGCCGAGCACGCCGTCGAGGAACTCGGCCTCGGCCTCCGGGTCCCAGTCGAGGGCGGAGAGGTCGACCTCGCCGTCCTCGTCGAGCAGTCCGTCGAGGTCGGGGACGCTCGCGTCGGCGAGCACGGTCTCCAGAGCCGCGAGCCACACGGCGAGCACGTCGTGCGGGGAGCCGCCGGTGAGCAGCGCGAGGTCCTCGCCCGCGCGGACGGTGCCCTCCTCCTCGTCGACGATCTCGACGAGCCCGGAGTCCACCGCGACCCGCCACGCCTCGCTGGCGTCGGCGGCGGCGTCGTCCCCGCTCAGCCCGAGGGCCTCGGCGGCCGCGGGCAGTTGTTCCTCGACGAGCCCTCCCCCGGCGTCGACGCGGGTGTCCGGCCCGGCCCAGCGGGCGAGCCGGGCGGCCCGGGACAGCAACGGTGTGGACAGCGCGTCGCGCGCCAGCTCCGCTTCGGTGTGCAGCCGCACCGGCGGCAGGGGGGAGCTGTCTGACATCGGCTGTTTCTCCTAGCGCGCCTTCAGGTGACTCAGCCGCTCAGCCTAGACGGATTTCCACCCATGCCGCCCACTTCATCTCCCCGTCGACTGCCGTACATGGCCGAAACCTTGACAAGTGACATGGACAGGCTGGAGATTGACGCGCGTAGAAGTCGGCGGACACTTGTTCACCGGACCTGCCCCACCAGGCGCCGCACCCGTCGATGTCTACGCGCGTCACCGCCCGCCGCACGCACAGCGGCAGACAGTCCGAGCACCACCCTCGTCCCGGCGCCCTGTCACGTCCCCGGAGGGAATCCCGTTGCCGAGCAAGTCGTCCGCGCGCCTCGCCGCGCTCACCGTCGCCGCCGCGTGTTCCGCGGCCTCCACGATCGTCCTCACCACTCCCGCGCACGCGGAATCGGTCCGCATCCACGACATCCAGGGCAGCACCCGGATATCCCCGTACGCCGGCCGGCAGGTCACGGACGTGACCGGAATCGTCACCGGCGTCCGCACCTACGGCTCCTCCCGCGGCTTCTGGATCCAGGACCCGGACCCGGACGCCGACCCGGCGACCAGTGAGGGCGTCTTCGTCTTCACCAGCTCCACCCCGAAGGGCGTCGCCGTCGGCGACTCCGTCAAGGTCACCGGCACGGTCTCGGAGTACGTCCCCGGCGGCACCGGCTCCGGCAACCAGGCCCTGACGGAGATCACCAAGCCGACGACCACGGTCCTGTCCAGCGGCAACGAACTGCCCGCCGCCACGGCCGTCACGGCGCGCTCGGTCCCCGCCGCCTACACCCCCGCGGGCGACCCGGCCGCGAACGGCTCGATCAACGCCCTCCCCCTGCAGCCCGCGCAGTACGCCCTGGACTACTACGAGTCCCTGGAGGGCATGACCGTCCGGGTCGCCGACACCCGCGTGGTCGGCGCCACCGACCCGTACACCGAGCTCTGGGTGACGGTGAAGCCGCACGAGAACCGCGCCCGCCACGGCGGCACGGTCTACGGCTCCTACGACGCCCAGAACACGGGCCGCCTGCAGATCCAGTCCCTCGGATCGTCGGCGGACTTCCCGAAGGCGAACGTCGGCGACACCCTCGCGGGCACCACGGCGGGGCCCCTGGACTACAACCAGTTCGGCGGCTACACCCTGGTCGCGAGCGAACTCGGCACGCTCGAGAGCGCCGACCGGCAGCGCGAGACCACCCGCAAGCAGCGCTCCTCGGAACTGGCGGTCGCCACCTACAACGTGGAGAACCTCGACCCCACGGACGAGACCTTCGCCGCGCACGCCTCCGCGATCGTGAACAACCTGCAGTCGCCGGACATCGTGTCGCTGGAGGAGATCCAGGACAACAACGGCGCGAAGAACGACGGCACGGTCGCCGCCGACCAGACCCTGACGAAGCTGATCGACGCGATCGTCGCGGCGGGCGGCCCGAAGTACGACTGGCGCTCGATCGACCCGGCGGACAACACCGACGGCGGCGAGCCGGGCGGCAACATCCGCCAGGTGTTCCTGTTCAACCCGGAGCGCGTCTCCTTCACGGACAGCCCGGGCGGCGACGCCACGACGGCCACCGGCGTGACGAAGATCCGCGGCAAGGCCCACCTCACCCTCAGCCCCGGCCGCATCGCCCCCGACGACGAGGCCTGGAAGAACAGCCGCAAGCCGCTGGCCGGCGAGTTCGTCTTCCGTGGCCGCACGGTCTTCGTGATCGCCAACCACTTCAACTCCAAGGGCGGCGACCAGGGCCTGACCTCGCAGTACCAGCCGCCCTCCCGCAGCTCCGAGACGCAGCGCCACCAGCAGGCCACCCTGGTGAACGCCTTCGTCAAGGACATCCTCGACACCCAGAAGAACGCGGACGTCGTCACGCTCGGCGACATCAACGACTTCGAGTTCTCGCGCACCGCCGAGCTCCTGGAGGGCGAGGGCGAACTCTGGTCGGCGATCAAGTCGCTCCCCCGCAGCGAGCGTTACTCGTACGTCTACCAGGGCAACAGCCAGGTCCTCGACCAGATCCTGATCAGCCCGTCGATCCGCCGCGGCTGCGACTTCGAGTACGACAGCGTGCACGTCAACGCGGAGTTCCACGACCAGATCAGCGACCACGACCCGCAGGTCCTGCGCTTCCGCCCCTAGCGGGACAGGGCCGGCCGGACCCGGTGTCCGGCCGGCCCGCCCCTCAGGGCACCAGCCCGAGGACGTGGTCGTAGCGCCAGACGGAGCCGCTCTCCAGCAGGCCCGGCCAGTTCTGCACCCGCTTCCACGACTCGGTGGCCGAGCCGACACCATCGCCCGGCGCGGCCAGGGCGTCGGCATGCGCCCCGGCGCTCTCCCACTCGGCGTAGTTCAGCACCCGGGTGCCGTCCGTACTGAGGTGGAAGTGGGCGGAGATACCCCCGGGATGCGGTTCCGGCTCACTCTCCAGGGCCTCGAACACCGCATCGACCCAGGCGCGCTGCCGCTCCGCGTCGGGCCCGTCGAAACGCACGTCGACGATCACCACACACCCCGGAACGGCCGCGTCCGCACGCCGGGCACTGCGGTACCGCCGGTACCGCCCGAGCCACACCCGCTCGATCCCCGGCACGGCCGTGTCGATCTCGTCGACACGCTCCTGCCGGTGGGTCTTCACGAACGCCTCGTAGGCCTGCTCGCTGCGCCACTGCGAGTAGTGCAGCAGGGTGTCCCCGTCGTGCCCGGCGTACACGTGGTACCCGAGCAGGTCCCCGGCCGGCCAGGGCCGCCGCTCCCAGGCCCGCGCGATCGCCTCCACGGCCTGCCGCTGCCGCTCGGGACTCCCGACCCGCCAGGTACTGAAGAAGGGAGCACCGATCCGGGGGTCGGTGAGATCCGGGTGCTGTTCGGTCCGCCGGGCCATGGAGCTCTCCAGTCGTGTTCGCCGATTGTGACGCCCTCACTCTCGGACCTCGACCGAACTTGAGGTCAAGCACACGGCGTTGGCGCCGGGCCGACCCGCACCCGCGTACGGCGAGAAGGGGACGTGCCGGGGGTGTCCGCCCGCAGCGGTTGGCGCGTCGACGAACCCGCCCCGGACCCGGCACCACGCGCACGCACGCGCACCCCCACGATCACACGCACACCCGCCAAGCGGTCACACCGGCCGTCACCGATGCCCGTGCACATACCTCCACCGCACGACCCCGACCGCCACCACGGCCCCCGCCGCCCCGGCCATCAGCACCGGCTTGGGATGCCGCATCCCGGCCTGCACCACGTTCCGCACCGGCCGGGGCCCCACGTGCGCGGCCCGGTCCTGCACGGAGTGCCCCGCCTGCGCCGCGCTGCTGCGCAACTGCACCGTCATCGCCCCGGCCTTGTCCCGCAGGTCGGCGGCCCGCGCCCGCGCACGCCCCTTCACATCGGCCTTCCCGGCCAACTGCTCCACCGTGTTCCCGAGTTCTCCCCGCGTCTGCTCGATCTGCCGCCGCAGCTCATCGGGCCCCTTGGCCCCACCCGTCGGTTTCGCCCCACCGGTCGGTTCAGTCATCGATGCGCCCTTTCCCTGATCTCCTCGACGTCCGCCTTCACGCTGCCGATCGCCTGCTCAGGGGTGGGCGGCGCGGCCCGCTTCAGCTGGCCCCGCCCCATCGCGGCCAGAATCGCCGCGATCACGAACAGCACGCCCATCACGATCAGCGCGGCAGCCCACACGGGCAGCACCAGCGAGAGCGCGGCAGCGCCGGCACCGGCCATCGCGAGGAACCCGGCATAGGCGACAGCGCCCGCCGCACCGAGCAGTCCACCGCCTCGCCCCGCCCGCCGCCCCTTCTCGGCCAGCTCTTCCTTCGCGAGCGCCACTTCCTGCCGCACGAGCCGAGAGAGCTGTTCCGCGGCCTGCCCGACGAGCTCGCCCACGGAGTGGTGCTCGTCGCGCACGGCCCGATGATCCATCGTCCCGGTCACGGTTCCGCCTCCTCTCGAAGTAGGAACCCCCGAGTACCCGTCCGCTCCCCCGGCTATCCCTGCGGCCCGGCGGTGTCCCCGCGCTGCCCGAGCCGGGCCAGCTGCGCCTGGAACCAGTCGAGCCGCGCCTGCAACAAGGCGGCCTCGGCGACAAGTTCGGGCACCCCCAGCCCGTCCACCACCGCGCCCCCGCCCGGCCCCGCACCCGCACCGCCGGGCTCGATACCACCCCCGCCGACGACACGCACCCCATCGCCCGCCAACCGGGCGAACCCGCCGAGCGACACCGCGACGCCCCGCCCGCGTGCACACACCTCACACGCGGGCGCGAGCCCACGCCATCCGACGCGCCCCCACCCGGCATCGGCCAGCGCGCACGCCCCCGCGCCGCACGCGCACCTCCCCACCGTCACGGTCCGCACCCGCTGCCGCGCGTACCGGAACCCCCGTTCGAAGCGGAGGTACGCCCCGAGGACGGACACCTCCAGCAGCACGGCGCCCCGGTGCTCGTCGGCGCACAGCAGGGCCTCGGCGGCGGCCCGGTCGTGCACGCAGTGGAAGCCGCAGTCACAGCGGCGATGCGGCGGCCGGTGCCGCAGCCCGTACACACAGGCAGCCTCGGCGACCACTCCGTACGGCAGCGCACCGCCCAGTGACACACCGGTGAAGCCGGCCCGGGTGCCGTCCTGGGACAGCACCGGGTGGGCGATCTTGTATCCGGTCGGCGGCTCCGTCGGACGCTCCGAGGGAAGCCGCAGCCTCATCGCGCGACCGGAACCTCTTGAACCGCGGGGGCCTCGACTTGATTCGCGGTGGCCTCGACTTGAGCCGCGGGTGCCCCGACGCCCTCATCGACCGTGAGCACCCCCGCACCGACGGCCTCGCCGCCGCCCACGCTCTCCCGCGCATCGGAGCCGACGCCCCGCGCCTGCGGCTGTTCCTCCGCGACTCCCATGGCCAGTGCCTTGCCGAGCTTCATGACGCCTCCCGGGCATCCGTCGCCGACCCTCCCGGCCATGGTGACTCATGAGGCCCCCACAGGGAAGAACACCTTTTTTGCAGCAGCTCTTAAATAAACCCTGTAGAAGAATTAAGTAGAGCTACACAGTTCTCCCGCCGACACTACTCGCATGACCCCACCGCGCACGAACCTCTTCGGCCGCACGCTCTGCGCCATGATCACCCCCTTCACCGCCGCCGGCGTCCTGGACCTGGACGGCGCCCAGCACCTCGCCGACCACCTGGTCGGGGCCGGTTGCGACGGCCTCGTCCTCTCCGGCACGACCGGCGAGTCCCCGACCACCACGGACGCCGAGAAGTCCGCCCTGATCACCGCCGTCCGCGAGGCCGTGGCCGGCAGGGCGACGATCGTGGCGGGCATCGGCACCGCCGACACCCGCCACACCGCCGAACTGGCCCGGGAGGCGGAGAAGGCGGGCGCGGACGGCCTGCTGGTGGTGGCGCCGTACTACAGCCGGCCCCCGCAGGACGCGGTCGAGGCCCACTTCCGCGAGATCGCCGACGCCACCGGGCTCCCGCTGATGCTCTACGACATCCCGGCCCGCACCGGGACCCGCGTCGAAGCGGAGACGATCCTCCGCCTCGCTGACCACCCCCGGATCGTCGCGGTGAAGGACTGCTCCTACGACTTCCTGGCCGCCCAGAAGGTCCTGGCCCGCACGGACCTGGCGTACTACGCCGGGTGCGACGAACACGTTCTCGCGCTGTACGCCGTGGGCGGCGCCGGCTACGTCAGCACGGTGGCCAACGTGATCCCGGGCCACCTGCGCGCCGTCCTGGACGCGTTCGACGCGGGCGACACGGACCGGGCCGCCCGCCTCCAGCAGCAGGCCACGCCCCTCATCGAGGCGATGATGTCGGCGGGTCTGCCGGGAGCCGTCACGGCGAAGTCGCTCCTGAACGACCTCGCCCTCCCGGCGGGCCCGGTCCGCGCCCCCCTGCGCCCCGCCGACCGCACCACGGCGGACAGCCTGCTCGCGCTTCACAGCACCTTGCACGACACGTGACGGCACCCGATGACCACCCGGCCACCCCGGCCCCACCCTGCACGGATCACCACTCGGCACCGATCACCGCTCGGCGAACACCGGCTCCCACCGCCCCTTGGTGTCGTCCTTGGGCGACCGGAAGTCACTGAGGGGTGTCGTCTTCTCCCGGCCGATGGTCACCAGCACCAGCCGCTGGTGGAACTCGTTCCCGTCCGGCCCGATGTCCCAGGCCACCAGCGACTTCCCGCCGGCCCAGGCGAGGAGTTGCTGCCCGCGCACCTCCTGCTGCTTCCCGGTGCGCGCGTCGAGGACGAAGGAGGACGTCTTCCACTTCCGCCCCGCGAACGGCCCGGCGACGAGCCGCCCGTCCGGGGAGACCCCCGCCTCGACGGACCAGTCCCGATAGCGGTCGGGTGTGGGCCCCGGCACGTCCTTCCCGGTGAAGTCGTAGAACTTCAGCCTGGGTTCGCTGGGCATGCCCGACCAGACGAGCCGGCCGTCGCGGGTGAACGCGAAGTCCTGGCGGGAGTTGATGAAGGCGTCGGGATCGTGCGCGCTGCCGCCGATCTCCACCCCGGCCCAGGAACTGCTCCCGGAGGCCACGTCGATGACGTGGAACCCGGTCCGGTCCGACTCCGTGAAGGGGGCGTCCCAGCCCTCCGACCCCTCGATCCTCACCCGCCGGTCGGGGTTGTCGCTGTACGACGTGGCGACGAGCTTCCTGCCGTCGGCGGAGAACTCCACGCCCGCGACCGGCCGGTCGACCGGGATCCACCGCTTGACCTGACGGCTCGCCAGGTCGAGCAGCCCGATGCGCGGCACGGGCAGGTCCCGCTCCAGGACGGCGGCGGTCGTCATCCCCGGGGCGACCGCGACGTAGGCCCAGCGGTCGTCCTTCACGTACTTCTTCGTCCGCGGGTCCAGCAGCCAGTACGTGCGCTGCGACACGGCACGGCCGGCGGACTGCTCGACGGTCGCCCTGGTGAAGTACGCGGCCAGTGCGACCCGCCCGGCGGCGATCATGTCGCGCGGCGGCGACTGGTCCGGGCGGGCCGTGATGTCCGTCTGCTCCACCCCGCCCGAGGGACGGACGTCCTCCTTGCCGGAGTCCAGGACGGGCACGGCCACGGCCACGGCGATCACGGCCGCGGCAGCCGCGGCGACGGACGCGATCCGCCGGCCGCGACGGCGCCGGCGGACCGCGAGCACGCGGTCGGCGAAGCCGGGTGGCGCGGGCTGCTGCCCGTCGGCCTGGTCGCGCAGCGCGTCACGCACGAGTTCGTCGACGTTCACTGGCGGACCTCCACGGGCGAGTAGTCACGGGACGCCGGCTGCTCGGCGGTGGCCGGGCCGAGGGCGGCCAGCTCGGGCGCGAGGGCGCGCAGCCGGGCGAGGGAGCGGTGGGTGGCGGACCGTACGGTGCCGACGGAGCAGCCCAGGATCCGGGCCACCTCGGCCTCGGGCAGGTCCTCGAAGGTGGGGGTCCCCCCGCTTGAGCGAAGCCGAAAGTGGGGGAGGAGCACGAGCACGGTGCGCTGCCGCGCGGTCAGCCGGGCCAGCGCGCCGCGCATCACCAGGCGCAGTTCGGCCGCGCCGGAGGTGTCCTGGCCGGCGGCGGGCTCAGGTGGTTCGGCGACGCTCAGTTCGCGTCGGGGCCATTTCAGACGCCAGCGGCTGACCTGCTGCCGGTAGAGGACCTGCCGGACGTAGGCCTCGGGTTCCTCGATGCGGTGCCAGCGGCCCGCGGCCTTGATCAGCGCGTTCTGGAGCAGGTCCTCGCCGGCGTGCCGGTCGCCGCCGCTCAGCAGGACTGCCGTCTTCAGCAGCGCGGACGACCGGTTCGCCACGAATTCCCGGAAGCTCTCCTGCGCTTCGGCATCCATCGTCACCTTCGCTCTCCCCCGGGGCGGGCCCGGTGCCCGCCCCCCGTACTCCCTGGGACGCGTGCGGGGACGCCGCGCTATGCCACCCGCACGAAGAAAACGGGGACGGCCCGTGCCGCAGACATCTGCGAGACACGGGCCGTCCCCATGCATCCGTACGAGGCCGAAGCCCCCGCCTTCAGTTCCAGGCGTATCCGTCCCCGAAGAGCAGCGTGTGCTCCAGCACGTCCTCCGCCGGGTCGTCGATCTGACCGACGTTGACGTTGATCAGACCGACCCGGTGGCCGTTGTGCGAGTCCTTGCTGGTCTCGTCGGCGTGCGCGGCGCCCGCGGGCAGCCAGCACACCACGATCCCCGCGACGGCCCCCGCCACCCAGCGACGCACCACGCCCCGCCCCCGCTCGTTCCTCATACCCCGGCCCTCGTTTCATCGCTTCGGCTTCTGATCGGACCCTGCGTCCACCCGTTCATCTGCCAAAACCACCACGAGGTCACGCGGAGTACCTCGTACGGGGCGTCAGTTGTGGCTGTGCAGGAACTCGTTCAGGCCGCCCCATACCGCGTTGTTCGGGCGGGCCTCGACGGTGCCGGTGACCGAGTTGCGGCGGAAGAGGATGTTGGAGGCGCCGGACAGCTCGCGGGCCTTGACGATCTGGCCGTCGGGCATGGTGACGCGGGTGCCGGCGGTGACGTAGAGGCCGGCCTCGACGACGCACTCGTCGCCGAGGGCGATGCCCACGCCCGCCTCGGCGCCGACCAGGCACCGCTCGCCGATGGAGATGATGACGTTGCCGCCGCCGGACAGCGTGCCCATGGTCGACGCGCCGCCGCCGATGTCGGAGCCGTCACCGACCACGACACCCGCGGAGATACGGCCCTCGACCATCGACGTGCCGAGCGTGCCGGCGTTGAAGTTGACGAAGCCCTCGTGCATGACGGTGGTGCCCTCGGCGAGGTGCGCGCCGAGGCGGACCCGGTCGGCGTCGGCGATGCGCACGCCCTTGGGGGCCACGTAGTCCGTCATGCGCGGGAACTTGTCCACGGAGGTCACCTGGAGGTGCAGGCCCTCGGCGCGGGCGTTCAGCCGGACCTTCTCCAGGTCGTCGACGGCGACCGGGCCGAGCGAGGTCCAGGCGACGTTGGCGAGGAAGCCGAAGATGCCGTCCAGGTTCTGGCCGTGCGGCTTGACCAGGCGGTGGGAGAGCAGGTGCAGACGCAGGTAGGCGTCGTGCGCGTCGATCGGCTTCTCGTCGAGCGAGGCGATGACCGTGCGGACCGCGACCACTTCGACGCCCCGGCGGGCGTCCGGGCCGATCGCCGCGGTGGCGCCGCCGCCGAGCAGCTCCGCGGCACGCTCGGCGGACAGCCGCTCGGTGCCGGACGGGCCGGGCGCGTCGGCCAGCTCGGGCGCGGGGAACCAGGTGTCGAGAACGGTGCCGTCGGCGGCGATCGTGGCGAGGCCGGCGGCCACGGCGCCGGTGGTGCGAGGAGCAGTCGTGTCGGTCATGAGGGCAACCTAACCGGCGGACACGGGTCGATGCGAACCGGTCCCCGGACGTCTCACAAGCCGGTCGGTGCCACCCCGGCAGCCGGTACGACCCCAACAGCCGGTACCACCCCGACAGCCGGTGCCACCCCGACAGCGCAGGCGCCCTCCGAGGACCGCCTCCTCCCCCTCACCCCGCCCCGGCCGCCGTCCCCGTCAGCACCCGCCCCAGGACCTCCCGCGCGTACTCCTCGTCGTACGGCACCCCCGTCAGCAGCACCTGGAGGCAGATCCCGTCGACGACCGCCACCAGGGCCCGCGCGGTGACGCGGTCCGTGCGGCGGGAGAGCTGCTCGGCGACGCCCTCGGCCCACTCGGCGGCGACGGGCCGCAGGGCGGGCCGGCGCAGCGCGGCCAGGTACAGCTCGTACTCCAGCTCCACCCCCGTGCGGTCGCCCGAGAGCCACTGTCCGATCCAGCCGGCGAGGGAGGCGGCCAGATCGGTCCGCGGGTCGTCCATGTCGCCGCACGAGGCGATCACCTTGGCGAAGCCCTCGTTGGTCTGGCGCAGCGCGGCGACCAGCAGTTCGTCGAGGGTCTTGAAGTGGTACGTCGTGGAACCGAGCGGCACGTCGGCCTCCGCGGCCGCGGTGCGGTGGCTCAGCCCGGCGATGCCCTTCGCGCCGACGACCCGGATCGCCGCGTCGATGATCCGCTGCCGGCGCTCGGGGTCGTGCCGCCGGGGCATCAGTGCGCACCGCCCAGGTTCAGCACCACGACCCCGACGATGATCAGCGCGATCCCGGCGGCCTTGGCGACGGTGAGGCCCTCGCCGAGGAAGGCGATGCCGATGGTGGCGATGGCGGCGGTGCCGACCCCGGCCCAGATGGCGTAGGCCGTGCCGACCGAGACGGTCTTCAGCGTCTGCGCGAGCAACGCGAAGGAGAGCACGTATCCGAGGAGTGTGAGCAGCGAGGGCCCGATCTTGCTGAACCCGTCGCTGTACTTCATGGCGGTGGTCGCGGCCACCTCGGCGGTGATGGCGCCGGCCAGCAGAAGGTAACCCATGTGTACGAGCGTACACAGCATCTGTACGCCCGTACACAACAGCGGTACGGACCAGCCGGCAACGGCTTGATATCGGCGAGAAACCGCTCTCTTCAAACGAGCCACAGGCGTCTCAGATGTCCACTACGGTGTCACCGATCACACACCGGGCCACCACAACTGCGCCGCCGTCAAGGGTGCCCCGCCGGAGGAACGCCGCATGTCAGACGAGAAGTCCCGCCCGCCCCAGGAACGCCCCTGGGAGAGCGGCTGGGCCCCGGACACCACCCGGGCACCGGGAACGCGACGGCTCTGGCTGGCCGGTGCGCTGGCCCTGGCCACGATCACCGCGTGCGTCACGGCCGTCTCCGTGATGGAGAACGAGTCCGACGAGCCGGCGCACCGGGCGGCGGAGCCGACCACGCTGGGCAGCTCGGCCCCCGGCGGTCTGATCTCCTTCGCGACCCCCTCCACGAGCTCCGCCGCAGCCCCGGGCGCGGACCGCGGCCGTCCCTCCCCCACCCCGGCCACGACCGCTCCCACGGGCTCCGCCCCCGCTCCGCGGCCGCAGCAGAAGACACCCGGGACGCCGGAGTCCGCCGGCCCCTCGAAGCCCTCGAAGCGGCCCGCTGCCCCGGGCATCTCCATACGCTCGGTCAACTACCCCGACCGCTACTGGCGCGTCCGCGACGGCTCCGTGCGCCTGGACCCGGTCGGCCCCGGCGCCCGGCACCGCGAGGACGCCACCTTCCGGCGCGTCCCCGGGCTCGCCGCCCCCTCCTGTTCCTCGTTCGCCACCGCGGACGGCCGCTACCTCCGCCACCGCGGCTTCGTCCTGGTCGAGGACGCCGACGACGGCTCGCCGCTGTTCCGCAAGGACGCCACCTTCTGCCCCCGGCCCGCGGCCTCCTCGGGCGCGGTCATGCTGGAGTCGGTCAACTTCCCCGGCCGCTTCCTGCGCCACCGCGACTTCCGGCTCCGTCTGGACCCGTACGAGCACAGCGCCCTGTACCGCGCGGACTCGGCGTTCCGGCTGGTGGCCGGAGTGGGCTGAGGGAGCATGCGCGAAGGGGCGGCACCCGGGAGGGTGCCGCCCCTTTTCGCTTTTCGCCGCTTCGGGGTCTCAGACGTTGAACCCGAGCGCCCGCAACTGCTCACGGCCGTCGTCCGTGATCTTGTCGGGGCCCCACGGCGGCATCCAGACCCAGTTGATGCGCAACTCGTTGACGAGGCCGTCCGTGGCGGACTTGGCCTGGTCCTCGATGACGTCCGTCAGAGGGCAGGCCGCCGACGTGAGGGTCATGTCGACGGTCGCGATGTTCGACTCGTCGACGTGGATGCCGTAGATCAGGCCGAGGTTGACGACGTCGATGCCCAGCTCGGGGTCGACGACGTCCATCAGGGCCTCGCGGAGTTCCTCCTCCGAGGCCGGCTTCATCTCCACGGTCTCGCTCATGCCGTCGTCTCCTTCTCGGCGTCGGCTCCGCCCAGTACCTGGGCCGTAGCGTCCTTCCAGGCCATCCAGCTCAGCAGGGCGCACTTGACCCGGGCCGGGTATTTCGACACCCCGGCGAACGCGACCGCGTCCTCCAGGATGTCCTCCATCGCCTCGTCGGGCTCGAGCTTGCCCTTGGACTGCATCAGCTCCAGGAAGGTCTCCTGGATCTTCCGCGCGTCGGAGAGCTCCTTGCCGACGAGGAGGTCGTTCAGTACGGACGCGCTCGCCTGGCTGATCGAGCAGCCCTGGCCCTCGTACGAGACGTCCTCGATCGTCGTGCCGTCGTACTTCACGCGCAACGTGATCTCGTCACCGCACGTCGGGTTGACGTGGTGCACCTCGGCGTCGCCATCCCGAAGACCACGCCCGTGCGGGTTCTTGTAGTGGTCCAGGATGACTTCCTGGTACATGGAGTCCAGCTTCACGGTCTCAGCTCACGCCCTTCAGCCGAAGAAGTTCCGAACGTGCTCCAGGCCGTCGACCAGCGCGTCGATCTCGGCCGGCGTGGAGTACAGATAGAACGACGCTCGCGTGGTCGCAGGAATTCCGTACCGCAGGCAGACCGGCCGGGCGCAGTGGTGGCCGACCCGGACCGCGATGCCCTGCTCGTCGAGAACCTGGCCCACGTCGTGGGGATGGATGTCGCCGAGGGTGAAGGAGATCGCGGCGCCGCGTTCCTCGGCCGTGGTCGGGCCGATGATGCGCAGGTCGGGGACCTCCAGCAGCCGCTTGACCGCGTACTCGGTCAGCGCGTGCTCGTGGGCGAGGATCTTGTCCATGCCGATCGAGTTGAGGTAGTCGATCGCCGCGCCGAGACCGACCGCCTGGGCGATCGGGGGCGTGCCCGCCTCGAACTTGTGCGGGGCGGGAGCGTACGTCGACGAGTGCATCGACACGGTCTCGATCATCTCGCCGCCGCCGAGGAACGGGGGCAGGTCCTCCAGCAGCTCCTGGCGGCCCCACAGGACGCCGATGCCGGTCGGGCCGCACATCTTGTGGCCGGTGAAGGCCACGAAGTCGGCCTGCAGGGCCTGTACGTCCAGCGGCATGTGCGGGGCGGCCTGGGAGGCGTCGACGCAGACCAGGGCGCCGACCTCCTGGGCACGGCGCACGATCGCCTCGACCGGGTTCTGGGTGCCGAGGATGTTGGAGACCAGCACGAAGGAGACGATCTTCGTCTTCTCGGTGATGATCTCGTCGATGTTCGACAGGTCCAGGCGGCCGTCGTCGGTGAGGCCGAACCACTTCAGCTTCGCGCCCGTGCGCTGCGCGAGCAGCTGCCACGGCACGATGTTGGAGTGGTGCTCCATCTCGGTGATGACGATCTCGGTCTCGGAGTCCACGCGGTAGGGCTCGTCGGCCCAGCCCAGCATGTTCGCCACGAGGTTGAGCGACTCGGAGGCGTTCTTGGTGAAGATCACCTCGTCGCGCGAAGGCGCGTTGACGAACTCCGCGACCTTGTCGCGCGCGCCCTCGTACAGCGCCGTGGCCTCCTCGGCGAGCACATGCACACCGCGGTGGACGTTGGCGTTGTAGCGCTCGTAGTACTCACTGAGTGCGTCCAGCACCTGGCGCGGCTTCTGGCTGGTCGCCGCGTTGTCCAGGTACACGAGCTTCCGGCCTTCGTGGACCTGCCGGTCCAGGATGGGGAAGTCCTTGCGGATCGCCTCGGTGTCGAGGAGGCCCGGCAGCTGTGTCACGCGGATGCGCCACCCTTCGTGTATGCCTCGTAACCCTCGTTCTCCAGCTTGTCGGCGAGCTCGGCGCCGCCGGACTCGACGATGCGGCCGGCCGAGAACACGTGGACGTGGTCGGGCTTGATGTAGCGCAGGATGCGCGTGTAGTGCGTGATCAGCAGGGTGCCGACCTCGCCGGTCTCGCGGACGCGGTTGACGCCCTCGGAGACGACCCGCAGCGCGTCGACGTCGAGTCCGGAGTCGGTCTCGTCGAGGATCGCGACCTTCGGCTTGAGCAGCTCGAGCTGGAGGATCTCGTGGCGCTTCTTCTCACCGCCGGAGAAGCCCTCGTTGACGTTGCGCTCGGCGAAGGCGGGGTCCATGTTGAGGCGCTCCATGGCCTCCTTGACCTCCTTCACCCAGGTGCGCAGCTTGGGGGCCTCGCCGCGGATCGCGGTGGCGGAGGTGCGCAGGAAGTTGGAGACGGAGACGCCGGGGACCTCGACCGGGTACTGCATGGCGAGGAACAGGCCGGCGCGGGCGCGCTCGTCGACGGACATCTCCAGGACGTCCTCGCCGTCGAGGGTGACGGTGCCGCCGGTGATCGTGTACTTCGGGTGCCCCGCGAGCGAGTAGGCGAGGGTCGACTTGCCCGAGCCGTTGGGGCCCATGATGGCGTGCGTCTCGCCCTGCTTCACGGTGAGGTCGACGCCCTTGAGGATCTCCTTCGTGGCGTTGTCGGCCTCGACGGTGACGTGCAGGTCTCGGATTTCAAGCGTTGCCATGGGTGCCTCAGGACTCCTGGGTGAGGGAGACGAGCACGTCGTCCCCTTCGATCTTTACGGGGTATACGGGGACGGGACGCGTCGCCGGAAGGGCGTCGGGCTTGCCGGAGCGGAGGTCGAAGCGCGAGCCGTGCAGCCAGCACTCGATGTGGCAGTCGTCGACCTCGCCCTCCGACAGGGAGACGTTCGCGTGCGAGCAGATGTCGTGGATCGCGAACACCTCGCCCTCGGTCTGCACGATGGACACGGGCGTGCCGTCGAGTTCCACCCGCTTCGGGGTGTCCTCCTCCAGCTCGCCCAGTCCACAGGCGCGTACGAAGGTCATGCGACGGCCGCCTCCAGCTCCTCCTCGATCTTGGCGATCAGGCGCTCCTCGATGTCGGGGAGGCCGATCTGCTGGACCAGTTCGGCGAAGAAGCCGCGGACCACCAGACGGCGGGCCTCGTGCTCCGGGATGCCGCGGGCCATGAGGTAGAAAAGCTGCTCGTCGTCGAAGCGGCCGGTCGCCGAGGCGTGGCCGGCGCCGACGATCTCACCGGTCTCGATCTCCAGGTTGGGCACGGAGTCGACCCGGGCGCCGTCGGTGAGGACGAGGTTCCGGTTCATCTCGTACGTGTCCGTGCCCTCGGCCTTGGCCTCGATGAGCACGTCACCGATCCACACGGCGTGGGCCGCGTCGCCCTGGAGCGCGCCCTTGTAGACGACGTTCGACTTGCAGTGCGGGACGTTGTGGTCGACCAGGAGGCGGTGCTCCTGGTGCTGGCCCCGGTCGGTGAAGTAGAGGCCGAACAGCTCGGCCTCGCCGCCGGGGCCGGCGTACTGCACGCGCGGGTGCAGCCGGACCACGTCACCGCCGAACGTGACGACGACGGACTTGAAGGAGGCGTCGCGGCCGACGAGCGCGTTGTGCTGCGCGACGTGGACGGCCTTCTCGTCCCAGTCCTGCACGGAGACGACGGTGAGCTTGGCGCCGTCGCCCAGCAGGTAGTCGACGTTGGCGGCGAGCACCGCGTCACCGGTGTGGTCGATGACCACGACGGCCTCGGCGAAGGCGCCCAGCTCGATCACCTGGTGGCCGAAGGCGGTGCCGCCCTCGCCGTGCACCGCGATGCGGATGGGCTCGGTGAGGACGGTCTCCTTGGGAACGGTCACGACCGAGGCCTTCTCGAAGGCCGAGTAGGCCTGGGCGGCGATCCGGTCCACCGGGGTGCCGGCCTTGCCGAGCCGCGCGTCGTCGCGGCCGACGGCCTCGACGGTGACGCCCTCGGGGGCCTGGACGTCGACCTTCACGCCGTTGCCGGTGGCGACGGCGGTGCCGTCGTGCAGGCCGCGCAGGCGCTCCAGCGGGGTGAACCGCCACTCCTCCTCACGGCCGTGCGGGACGGGGAAGTCCGCGACGTCGAAGGAGGGGGGCGCGCTCATGCGGGTGGCGACGGTCGACTCCGCGGCGACCGCGATCGAGCCCGCGGTCGTCGACCCCACGGGGATGTTCTGGGCCTCAGCCATGGCTGTCGTAGTGCTCTCTTTCCTGGATGGACGTCTGCTGTCGAGGGGGGCGGGTCAGCCGACCGCGCCTTCCATCTGCAGCTCGATCAGCCGGTTGAGCTCCAGCGCGTACTCCATGGGGAGCTCCTTGGCGATGGGCTCGACGAAGCCGCGCACGATCATCGCCATGGCCTCGTCCTCGCTCAGGCCGCGGCTCATCAGGTAGAAGAGCTGGTCCTCGGAGACCTTGGAGACGGTCGCCTCGTGGCCCATGGACACGTCGTCCTCGCGGACGTCCACGTAGGGGTAGGTGTCCGAGCGGGAGATGGTGTCCACCAGCAGCGCGTCGCAGAGCACGTTGGACTTGGAGCCCGGGGCGCCCTCGCCGATCTCGATCAGACCGCGGTAGGAGGTGCGGCCGCCGCCTCGCGCCACCGACTTGGAGACGATGTTCGACGAGGTGTTGGGGGCCATGTGGACCATCTTGGCGCCCGCGTCCTGGTGCTGGCCCTCGCCCGCGAAGGCGATGGACAGCGTCTCGCCCTTGGCGTGCTCGCCCATCAGGTAGACGGCCGGGTACTTCATCGTCACCTTGGAGCCGATGTTGCCGTCGACCCACTCCATGGTCGCGCCCTCGTACGCCACGGCGCGCTTGGTGACCAGGTTGTAGACGTTGTTCGACCAGTTCTGGATGGTCGTGTAGCGGCAGCGGGCGTTCTTCTTGACGATGATCTCGACGACCGCGGAGTGCAGCGAGTCCGACTTGTAGATCGGGGCGGTGCAGCCCTCGACGTAGTGCACGTAGGCACCCTCGTCGACGATGATCAGGGTCCGCTCGAACTGGCCCATGTTCTCCGTGTTGATGCGGAAGTAGGCCTGGAGCGGGATCTCCACGTGGACGCCCGGCGGCACGTAGATGAAGGAACCGCCCGACCACACGGCGGTGTTCAGCGCGGCGAACTTGTTGTCACCGGCGGGGATGACCGTGCCGAAGTACTCCTTGAAGAGCTCCGGGTGCTCCTTCAGCGCGGTGTCGGTGTCGAGGAAGATGACGCCCTGCTCCTCCAGGTCCTCGCGGATCTGGTGGTAGACGACCTCCGACTCGTACTGCGCGGCGACACCGGCGACGAGGCGCTGCTTCTCCGCCTCGGGGATGCCGAGCTTGTCGTACGTGTTCTTGATGTCCTCGGGCAGGTCCTCCCAGGACTCCGCCTGCTTCTCCGTGGAGCGCACGAAGTACTTGATGTTGTCGAAGTCGATGCCGGAGAGGTCCGAGCCCCAGTTCGGCATGGGCTTCTTCTCGAACAGGCGCAGGCCCTTGAGGCGGAGCTTGGTCATCCACTCCGGCTCGCTCTTCTTGGAGGAGATGTCCCGGACGACGTCCTCGCCCAGGCCGCGACGTGCCGACGCACCGGCCTCGTCCCGGTCGGCCCAGCCGTATTCGTACTTGCCCAGACCCTCGAGCTCAGGGTGGGCAGTCTCCGTGGGGAGAGTCATGCGGGGTTCCTCCCGGCCGTGCTTGCAGATGCGTTGTGGGAAATCTTGGGGATGAACGTCGTGCAGACGCCGTCGCCGTGCGCGATGGTGGCGAGCCGCTGTACGTGCGTACCGAGCAGCTCCGCGAAAAATTCCGTCTCCGCCTCGCACAGCTGCGGGAACTGCTCGGCGACGTGGGCGACCGGGCAGTGGTGCTGGCAGAGCTGTTCACCCTGTTGCGGGTGGGGGGCGCTGCGCGCGGTAGCAGCGTACCCGTCCGCGCTCAGGGCCTTGGCCAGCGCTTCGGTCCGCTTCTCCGGCGGGGCCGCCTCCACCGCCCGGCGGTAGGCGCCCGCCTGCGCGGCGATCCGTGCCCGGGCGAAGGCGGCGATGGCCTCGCTGCCGCCCTCGCGCTCGGCGATCCAGCGCAGCGCGTCCGTCGCGAGCTTGTCGTACGACTGGTCGAAGGCGTCCCGGCCGCAGTCGGTCAGGGCGAACACCTTGGCGGGCCGGCCGCGGGTGCGCGCGCCGTAGATCCGCTGTTCGCGGGGCTCCACGACACCGTCGCCCGCGAGGGCGTCGAGATGCCGGCGTACGGCCGCCTGGGTGAGGCCCAGCCGCTCGGCGAGTTCCGCGACGGTCGAGGGGCCGTGGTCCAGGATGGACCGCGCGACCCGGTTGCGGGTGGACCGCTCCCCGGTCGCGAGCTCCTCCTGGGGGGTCCCCGTGGGGGTCTCCCGAGCCTCGCCGACGTTTTTCACAACGCCATTGTTGCGTAATTCCTCAGGACCGGGCAAGCCGCGTCCGACCCGCCCGACGGTGCCCTGCGTCACTTAGGTATACCTAATCTGACCTGCGGAAATGATCTCTGATCGATCAAAGCGGTGGCATGGTGCAGCCACTTCGGGGAGACTCCCCCACCATGGTCACACCCCCTCCCACCGGCCCACTTGTCACCCGGGACACCCTGCGCGACCAGGTGCGCGAGCTGGGTGTGCGGCCCGGCGAGACCCTCCTGGTGCACTCCTCGCTCAGCGCTCTCGGCTGGGTCAACGGCGGTGCCGTCGCGGTGGTGCTGGGACTGCTCGACGCACTCGGCCCGGACGGCACGCTCGTGGTTCCGACCCAGACCGGCGACATCTCCGACCCCGCGCTGTGGAGCAAACCGCCCGTGAACCCGGAGTGGTGGGCCGACATCCGCGCCACGATGCCCGCCTACGACCCGCTCGTCACGCCCAGCCGCGGCGTCGGCGTCGTCCCGGAGACCGTGCGCACCTGGCCCGGCGCCCTGCGCAGCGCGCATCCGCAGACCTCCTTCGCGGCGGTCGGCCCGCGCGCGGCGGAGATCGTCGAGGGGCACGCGCCCGACTGCCGGCTCGGCGAGCGCAGTCCGCTCGCGAAGCTGGAGGCGACGGGCGCCCGGGTCCTGCTGCTCGGCGCCGGATACGCCTCCTGCACCAGCTTCCACCTCGCCGAGTACCGGATCCCCTCCCCGCGCGTCGCCGTCGGCCGCCCTGGCCCGCACGGCTGGGAGACCGTGACCGAGGTGTCGATCAGCTCGGACCGTTTCGACGAGCTGGGCTACGACTTCGAGCGGGACCGCCCCGTCCTGCGCGGGAAGGTCGGGGCGGCCGAGGCGCGGCTGTTCCCGGTGAAGGACGCGGTGGACTACGCCGAGCGGTGGCTCGCGACGCACCGGCCGCGCGAGGAGGAGTAGCCGCACCCCCCGCTTCGGACCCCCGCGCGCCTACCTAGACTCTGGAGTCATGCGAAGCGACCCCGTGGTCCAGGTCCAGGCCCTGGTGAAGCGGTACGGCGACAAGACCGCGGTGGACGGGCTGGACCTGGTGGCCCACCGGGGCGTGACCGCGGTGCTCGGACCCAACGGGGCGGGCAAGACGACCACGGTCGAGACCTGCGAGGGGTACCGGAAGCCGGACTCCGGCACGGTGCGCGTCCTGGGCCTCGACCCGGTCCGGCAGTCCTCGGACCTGCGGCCCCGCGTCGGCGTGATGCTCCAGTCCGGTGGCGTCTACTCGGGCTCGCGCGCCGACGAGATGCTCCGCCACGTGGCGAGACTGCACGCCCACCCCCTGGACGTGGACGCCCTCATCGAACGCCTCGGGCTCGGCTCCTGCGGCCGTACGTCCTACCGGCGGCTGTCGGGCGGGCAGCAGCAGCGGCTCGCCCTGGCCATGGCCGTGGTCGGCCGCCCCGAGCTGGTGTTCCTGGACGAGCCGACCGCCGGCCTCGACCCGCAGGCCCGCCGCGCCACCTGGGACCTGGTGAGGGACCTGCGCGCCGACGGCGTCTCCGTGATCCTCACCACGCACTACATGGACGAGGCCGAGCAGCTCGCCGACGACGTGGCGATCATCGACGCCGGCCGGGTCATCGCCCAGGGCACCCCGGAGGAGCTGTGCCGGGGCGGCGCCGAGAACACCCTCCGCTTCAGCGGCCGGCCCGGCCTCGACGTGGGCTCGCTGCTGAAGGCCCTGCCCGCCGACTGCTCGGCCGCCGAGCTGACGCCGGGCTCCTACCGGGTCACCGGCAAGGTCGACCCCCAACTGCTCGCGACGGTCACCTCCTGGTGCGCCCAGCACGGCGTGCTGCCGGAGAAGATCTCGGTGGAGCGGCACACCCTGGAGGACGTCTTCTTGGAGCTCACCGGCAAGGAGCTGCGCTCATGACCGCCACCGGCACCGGGACGTACACGCCGAGGCCCGGCGCGGCCCCGCTCCCCCGCATGATCGCGGCCCAGGCCCTGCTCGAGACGAAGATGCTGCTGCGCAACGGCGAGCAGCTGCTGCTCACCGTCGTCATCCCGACGCTGCTGCTCGTCCTGTTCAGCACCGTGGACATCGTGGACACGGGCTCCGGGGAGGCGGTCGACTTCCTCGCCCCGGGCATCCTGGCGCTCGCGGTGATGTCGACGGCGTTCACCGGCCAGGCGATCGCGACCGGCTTCGAGCGGCGCTACGGCGTCCTGAAGCGGCTCGCCGCCTCGCCCCTGCCCCGCTGGGGGCTGATGACGGCGAAGACGCTGTCCGTGCTGGTCACCGAGATTCTCCAGGTGATCCTGCTGACGGTGATCGCCTTCTCGCTGGGCTGGTCGCCGCACGGCAACCCGTTCGCGGTGCTGCTGCTCCTGGTCCTCGGCACGGCGGCCTTCTCGGGCCTCGGGCTGCTGATGGCCGGGACGCTGAAGGCCGAGGCGACCCTGGCCGCGGCGAACCTGGTGTTCCTGCTGCTGCTCGTCGGCGGCGGGGTCGTCGTCCCGCTCGACAAGTTCCCGCAGGGCGCGCAGGACGTACTGGGCCTGCTGCCCATCGCGGCGCTCTCGGACGGCCTGCGGGACGTCCTGCAGCACGGCGCCGGGATGCCCTGGGGCGATGTGGGGATCCTCGCGGTCTGGGCGGTCGCCGCCCTCACCGCCGCCGGGACGTTCTTCCGCTGGGAGTGAGAGGCCATGCCGGACCCTCGTGAAAGCGTGCACAAGCGGCCGCCTACGATGGGACGCGTGCCAAAAGTGACCCGTGCCGACGCCCTGGCGGCCCTGCGGAACCCGCTCGCCTTCATCGCCGCACGCTGGACCCCGGAACCCCGGACCGTCCGGCGCGCGACCCTGTCCGCGCTCGTGATGTCGGTGCTCATCGTCGTCACCGGCGGTGCGGTCCGCCTGACCGGCTCGGGTCTGGGCTGCCCGACGTGGCCCAAGTGCACCGACGACTCGCTCACGTCGACCGCCGCGATGGGCGTGCACGGCGCCATCGAGTTCGGCAACCGCATGCTCACGTACGTGCTGTGCGCCGCCGTCGGCTGGGCCATCATCGCCGCGCGCTCGCAGAAGCCGTACCGGCGCGGCCTGGTCCGGCTGGGCTGGGCGCAGTTCTGGATCGTGATGAGCAACGCGGTGCTGGGTGGCATCGTGGTGCTGGTCGGTCTGAACCCGTACACGGTCGCGGCGCACTTCGTGGCGACGTCGGCGCTGATCGCGGTGGCCACGGTGATGTGGCAGCGCGTCGGCGAGGGCGACGGGGAGCCGCGGCCGCTGGTCGGCAAGGCCGTGCAGCAGCTGGTGTGGTTCCTGGTCGCCGCGTCCGTGCTGCTCATCCTGGTGGGCACGGTCGTCACCGGGGCGGGCCCGCACGCCGGTGACTCCAGCGAGGTCGAGCGGATGCCGGTCGACTGGGAGACGGTGAGCAAGCTGCACGCCGTGCTGGCCTGGATCGTGGTGACGCTGACGTTCGCCCTGTGGTTCGTCCTCAAGGCCGTCGACGCGCCCGGGGGCCCGCTGCGCCGCACCCGCGAGCTGTTCCTGATCCTGCTCGCCCAGGGCGCCATCGGCTACGTCCAGTACTTCACCGACCTGCCCGAGATCCTGGTCGGCCTGCACATGTTCGGCTCGGCCGTGATGTGGATCTGGGTGCTGCGGGTGGTGCTGTCGCTGCGCGAACGCCCGGGGGTCCTGGCCGAGGTGCCCGGCCCCGCCGCCGAGGCGAGCCTCACCAAGGCCTAGACCGGACGCTCACCCGGGCTGACCGAGCGCCGTACACCCGCGGGCGCTCACCCGCCCTGCCCCAGCCCGTAAACCCGGCGCGCGTTCGCCGAGGCCAGCATGCCCGCCACGCGTTGCGCGTCGCTCAGGGACCAGGCGCCCTCGGCGACCCAGGTGCCCAGGACCCGGCCGAGGGCCTCGCGGAACAAGCGGGCGCCCACCACGTGCAGCTCGGGCAGCCCCCGGGCGCCGGTGGAGAAGAGGATCTTGCCGAAGGGGGCCAGCTCCAGGATCTCCGCCAGAACGGTCGCCGCCCGGGCGCCGGTGCGCACCAGGGCCGCCCCGGAGTCCACGTGCACATGCGGGAAGACACCGGCGAGATGGGCGGCCTGCCGGTGGTACGGGTAGGCGTGCAGCAGCACGAGGTCCGTGCCGAGCCCCGCGGTGGCCCGGACGAAGTCGGTCAGCAGCACCGGGTCCGTACGGTCGATGCGCAGGCCGGGAGCGCCGAGCCCGGCGTGCAACTGGAGCGGCAGCCCCGAGGCGACCGCGCTCCACAGCAGGTGCCGCAGCAGCACGGGATCGCTCAGCTCCCCGCCGACGCCGCGCCCGGCGAGCCAGCGGCCGGCGGCCCCCCGCACCTCCCCCGGCCCGGGCGGCTCCGGCGCCAGCGCGAGGCCGTGCCGTACGCCGGCGACGGAGGTGAAGGCGACGGCGTGCGCGGCGGCCGCGTGCACCGACTCGGCGAGGTTGGCGAGGAAGGACTCGACGGTCCCGGAGGTGTCGGCGACCTGCTCGGCCAGGAGCTCCAGCCGGACGATCTCATGGGCCTCGGCGGCTCCGGCGGAAGCCAGCTCACCGGGTTCCGTGAGATCGCCGGGGAGGCCGGAGTCGACCAGGTAGGTGGTGATGCCGCTGCCGCGCAGCAGTCTGCGGCCGGATTCCAGCACGCCCAGTTCACGGCGGCGGGCCAGGTAGCGGGCCGGTGCGCAGTGGGGTTCCAGGCCGAGCAGGGGCGGGCACCAGCGTCTGACGGCGAAGCCGGTCTGGGTGTCGAAGAGGGTGGTGCCGGGGGCGGGCGGGCCCTCGGTGCGCAGGAGGTGGGCCTCGAAGGTGCCGAGGCCCAGCTCCGTGCGGAGTACGCCGTGGCAGTACTGGTCCACAAGTGACGGCGTTTCGATCATCCGGGCCTCCCGGTGTGGACCCTGTTGCTCATACGGGTCCTAACGGGTGAACCGGGTGTGAGGTCGCGGTCCCGGGGTGGGCGGCCGGTGCCGTACGGCGGCTGCGGACCGGATGGGGTTGCTCGCGCAGTTCCCCGCGCCCCCGAAAGCCGGTCAGTCGTTCTTGGGGCCGCCCACCTGGATACCGGCCATACGGCTCCACTCGTAGCGGCCCGTCTTGACCTTCGCGGCGAACTCGCCGTCGAAGGACTCGTGGCGGGTGATGCCCGACTTCTCCACCGCCTGCTCGGCGATCTCGAAGGAGGGGGCGACCAGGTCGCCCCAGTTGCCGTCCTCGCCGACCAGGACGATGCGGGCGCCGCGCCGGCCGAGGTAGGCGACCTGGCCCTCGGCGCCGCCGTGGGCCTTGGAGAAGGAGCTGATCTGCTGGGCGAGCCGGGCGGCCTTGCGCTCGGCCTTCGGGTCAACCTGCTGCGTGTCTGCCATGACCAGGATGCTACTCACGGGTAGATCCACTCGCGAGGGCAGGGCGGTGTGACGTACGTCGGTCGCGTCAGCGCAGGAAGGGGTCGACCGCGACGGCCACGAAGAGCAGGGACACGTAGGTGATCGACCAGTGGAACAGGCGCATCTCCTTCAGCTTCGCGCCCGTCACCTCCGCCTTCGCGCGGTTCTGCAGGCCGTGCGCCTCCCAGAGCCAGAACCCGCCGGCCAGCAGGGCGACCGAGGTGTAGAACCAGCCGGTGTAGCCGAGCGGGGTCAGCAGGAGCGAGACGGCGACCATGACCCAGCTGTAGATCACGATCTGCTTGGCGACGACCTTGTTGGAGGCGACCACCGGGAGCATCGGCACGCCCACGCGCGCGTAGTCCTCCTTGACCTTCATGGACAGCGGCCAGTAGTGCGGCGGCGTCCAGAAGAACATGACGAGGAACAGGATGACCGGCGCCCAGGACATCGAGTTCGTGACCGAGGACCAGCCGATCAGCACCGGCAGGCAGCCGGCGATGCCGCCCCACACGATGTTCTGCGAGGTGCGGCGCTTGAGGATCATCGTGTAGACGACCACGTAGAACAGGAGTGCGCCGAGGGAGAGCCAGGCGCTCAGCCAGTTCACGGTCAGGCCGAACAGCAGGGTGGACGTGATCGCCAGGGTGATGCCGAAGGCCAGGCACTCGCGCGGGCTGACCATGCCGGTGACCAGCGGCCGCTGCGAGGTGCGGTCCATCAGCGCGTCGATGTCGCGGTCGATGTACATGTTGAGGGCGTTGGCGCCGCCCGCGGACATGTACCCGCCGACACAGGTCAGCAGCACCAGCGTCAGGTCGGGCACGCCCTGCTGCGCCAGGAACATCACCGGCACCGTGGTGATCAGCAGCAGCTCGATGATCCGCGGCTTGGTGAGAGCCACGAAGGCCATCACACGGGCCCCGAACGGCCGGTGGGCCGGGCTCTGGTCCGTCCCGAGCATCCCCGCTGGACGGGATTCAACGGCCGTCACGCACACCCCTACAGAGACATCCCAGCAAGCCCTCGGCCGTGTGAAGTCCCGGTAAAGGCTCGCGCGTACCACGCCACTTTAGACGTTGCCCAGACTCGGACATCCGCGGGGGTCGCCTCGTGTTGGCGGGCGGCTTCCGACGGGCGGCCGGAAGCTCGATTGAGCACCCGGATGAGCGGCTCCGTATTCACCTGTCGAATGCGGAACGGCCCAGTCAGGAGGCGGATCGGAATGAGTCCCTGCACTCTGGAGTGACTCGGAAAAACGCACGTCCCACGGGGGTAGGCTCGGCTGCGGCCGGTGGGCGCCCCGAGACACCGGCATCCGACATGTGGAGAGGAGCCCTGACCCAGGGTGAGCATCAAGCCGACCACCACAGACCTCGAGTGGACCGAGTTGGACCAGCGGGCCGTCGACACCGCGCGTGTCCTGGCCGCCGATGCCGTACAGAAGGTCGGTAACGGCCATCCCGGCACGGCCATGAGCCTGGCGCCCGCCGCCTACACCCTCTTCCAGAAGGTGATGCGGCACGACCCGGCGGACGCCGACTGGGTCGGGCGGGACCGCTTCGTGCTGTCCGCCGGCCACTCGTCCCTGACCCTCTACACCCAGCTCTACCTGGCCGGCTTCGGCCTGGAGCTGGACGATCTGAAGTCCTTCCGCACCTGGGGCTCGAAGACCCCCGGCCACCCGGAGTACGGGCACACGACCGGTGTGGAGACGACGACCGGCCCGCTCGGCCAGGGTGTCGCCAACGCGGTGGGCATGGCGATGGCCGCCCGCTACGAGCGCGGCCTGTTCGACCCGGAGGCCCCGGAGGGCGAGTCGCCCTTCGACCACTTCATCTACTGCATCGCCGGTGACGGCTGCCTCCAGGAGGGCATCTCCGCCGAGGCGTCCTCGCTGGCCGGCCACCAGAAGCTCGGCAACCTGATCCTGCTGTGGGACGACAACCACATCTCGATCGAGGGCGACACCGAGACGGCCGTCTCCGAGGACACCGTCAAGCGGTACGAGGCCTACGGCTGGCACGTGCAGCGCGTCGAGCCGCAGGAGAACGGCGACCTGGACCCGGCCGCCATCTACGAGGCCGTCCAGCAGGCCAAGGCCGTCACGGACCGGCCGTCGTTCATCGCGATGCGCTCGATCATCGCCTGGCCGGCCCCGAACGCGCAGAACACCGAGGCCGCGCACGGCTCGGCGCTCGGCGACGACGAGGTCGCCGCCACCAAGCGCGTCCTGGGCTTCGACCCGGAGCAGACCTTCGAGGTCTCCGACGAGGTCATCACGCACACCCGCAAGGCCCTGGAGCGGGGCCAGGCGGCCCGCGCGGTGTGGGAGAAGGCGTACCAGCAGTGGCGCGACAACAACCCCGAGCGCGCCGCCGAGTACGACCGGATCGCCAAGGGTGAGCTGCCCAAGGGCTGGGAGGAGAAGATCCCGGTCTTCGAGGTCGGCAAGGGCGTGGCCACGCGTGCCGCCTCCGGCAAGATCCTCCAGGCGCTCGGCGCGGTCGTCCCGGAGCTGTGGGGCGGCTCGGCCGACCTGGCCGGTTCGAACAACACCACGATCGACAAGACCAGCTCCTTCCTCCCGGCGGACAACCCACTGCCGGAGGCGGACCCGTACGGCCGCACGATCCACTTCGGCATCCGCGAGCACGCGATGGCCGCCGAGATGAACGGCATCGCGCTGCACGGCAACACCCGCATCTACGGCGGCACCTTCCTGGTGTTCTCCGACTACATGCGCAACGCGGTGCGGCTGTCGGCGCTGATGCACCTGCCGGTGACGTACGTGTGGACGCACGACTCCATCGGCCTGGGCGAGGACGGCCCGACGCACCAGCCGGTCGAGCACCTGGCCAGCCTCCGGGCGATCCCGGGCCTGAACGTGGTGCGCCCGGCCGACGCCAACGAGACGGCCATCGCCTGGCGCGAGATCCTGCGCCGCTGGACGAAGGAGTTCGGCAAGGGCCAGCCGCACGGCCTGGCGCTGACCCGGCAGGGCGTGCCGACCTACGAGCCCAACGACGACGCGGCCAAGGGCGGCTACGTCCTGTTCGAGGCCGAGGGCGGCGACCCCGAGGTGATCCTGATCGCGACCGGCTCGGAGGTGCACGTCGCCGTCGAGGCGCGCGAGCAGCTCCAGGGCGCCGGCGTGCCCACGCGCGTGGTGTCGATGCCGTCGGTGGAGTGGTTCGAGCAGCAGGACCAGGGGTACCGGGACAGCGTCCTGCCGCCGTCCGTCAAGGCGCGGGTCGCGGTGGAGGCCGGGATCGGTCTCACCTGGCACAAGTACGTCGGGGACGCCGGCCGCATCGTTTCCCTGGAGCACTTCGGTGCTTCGGCCGACGGCAAGGTGCTCTTCCGGGAGTTCGGTTTCACTGCCGAGAACGTGGCCGCCGCCGCCCGGGAATCGATCGCCGCAGCCCAGCGCTGACGCTCATATACGACACGTAGGAGATGGAATTTCCATGACAGACGCACTCAAGCGCCTCTCCGAGGAAGGCGTGGCGATCTGGCTGGACGACCTGTCGCGCAAGCGGATCACGTCCGGCAACCTCGCCGAGCTGATCGACCAGCAGCACGTCGTGGGCGTCACCACCAACCCGTCGATCTTCCAGAAGGCGATCTCGCAGGGCGACGGCTACGACACGCAGCTGACCGACCTGGCCGCCCGTGAGGTCACGGTCGAAGAGGCCATCCGCATGATCACCACGGCGGACGTCCGGGACGCCGCCGACGTGCTGCGCCCCGTCTTCGACGCCACCGGCGGCAAGGACGGCCGGGTCTCGATCGAGGTCGACCCCCGCCTGGCGCACAACACGCGGGCCACGGTCGCCGAGGCCAAGCAGCTCGCCTGGCTGGTGGACCGCCCCAACACGCTCATCAAGATCCCGGCGACCGAGGCGGGCATCCCGGCCATCGCCGAGACCATCGGCCTGGGCATCAGCGTCAACGTCACGCTGATCTTCTCGCTGGAGCGCTACCGCCTGGTCATGGACGCGTTCCTGGAGGGCCTGGAGAAGGCCAAGGAGCGCGGCCTGGACCTGTCGCGGATCCACTCCGTGGCGTCGTTCTTCGTGTCCCGCGTGGACACCGAGATCGACAAGCGGATCGACGCGCTGGGCACCGACGAGGCCAAGGCGCTGCGCGGCAAGGCCGCCGTCGCCAACGCCCGGCTCGCCTACCAGGCGTACGAGGAGGTCTTCTCCTCGGACCGCTGGAACGCGCTGGAGAAGGCGGGCGCCAACAAGCAGCGGCCGCTGTGGGCGTCGACCGGAGTGAAGGACAAGGCGTACAGCGACACCATGTACGTCACCGACCTGGTCGCGCCGAACACGGTGAACACCATGCCGGAGGCGACTCTGTTCGCCGTCGAGGACCACGGCGAGATCACCGGCAACACCGTCGCGGGGACGTACGAGCAGGCCCGCGCCGACCTCGACGCGATCGAGCGGCTCGGGATCAAGTACGACGAGGTCGTGCAGCTGCTGGAGAAGGAGGGCGTCGAGAAGTTCGAGGACTCCTGGAACGACCTGCTGAAGTCCACCGAGGCCGAGCTCAAGCGCCTCGCCCCCTCGGAGGGCTGAACAGGTGTCGAGCAGCAATCCGCTGCGTGACCCGGCGGACCGACGGCTCCCGCGTATCGCGGGGCCGTCGGGCCTGGTCATCTTCGGCGTCACGGGCGACCTGTCGCGCAAGAAGCTGATGCCGGCCGTGTACGACCTGGCCAACCGGGGTCTGCTGCCGCCGGGCTTCTCGCTGGTGGGCTTCGCCCGCCGCGAGTGGGCGCACGAGGACTTCGCGCAGGAGGTGCACGACGCGGTCAAGGAACACGCCCGCACGCCCTTCCGCGAGGAGGTCTGGCAGCAGCTCATCCAGGGCATGCGCTTCGTGCAGGGCACGTTCGACGACGACGACGCGTTCGAGCGGCTGCGCTCCACGATCGAGGAGCTGGACAAGGCGCAGGGCACGGGCGGCAACTTCGCCTTCTACCTCTCGGTGCCGCCGAAGTCCTTCCCGGTGGTCATCCAGCAGCTGAAGAAGCACGGGCTGGCGGACCAGACCGGCGGTTCCTGGCGGCGCGCGGTGATCGAGAAGCCGTTCGGGCACAACCTGAAGTCGGCCGAGGAGCTGAACAAGGTCGTCCACGAGGTTTTCGCCCCGGACCAGGTCTTCCGCATCGACCACTACCTGGGCAAGGAGACCGTCCAGAACATCCTGGCGCTGCGCTTCGCCAACACGATGTTCGAGCCGATCTGGAACCGGTCCTTCGTGGACCACGTGCAGATCACCATGGCCGAGGACATCGGCATCGGCGGCCGGGCCGGCTACTACGACGGCATCGGCGCCGCCCGTGACGTCATCCAGAACCACCTGCTCCAGCTGCTGGCCCTGACGGCCATGGAGGAACCGGCGTCCTTCGACGCCGACGCGCTGGCCGCCGAGAAGACCAAGGTGCTCGGGGCCGTGCGGCTGCCGCAGGACCTGGGACGCGACACCGTGCGCGCCCAGTACGCGGCCGGCTGGCAGGGCGGCGTGAAGGTGCGCGGCTACCTGGAGGAGGACGGCATCGACGCCTCCTCCAAGACCGACACCTACGCGGCCGTCAAGCTGGAGATCGACAACCGCCGCTGGGCGGGCGTCCCCTTCTACCTGCGCACCGGCAAGCGGCTGGGCCGCCGGGTGACGGAGATCGCCGTCGTCTTCCAGCGGGCCCCGCACTCCCCCTTCGACTCCACGGCGACCGAGGAGCTCGGCTCCAACGCGATCGTCATCCGCGTCCAGCCGGACGAGGGCGTGACGGTCCGCTTCGGCTCGAAGGTGCCGGGCACGTCGATGGAGATCCGGGACGTGTCGATGGACTTCGCGTACGGCGAGTCCTTCACGGAGTCCAGTCCGGAGGCGTACGAGCGGCTCATCCTGGACGTCCTGCTCGGCGACTCGAACCTCTTCCCGCGCACCGAGGAGGTCGAGCTGTCCTGGAAGATCCTCGACCCGATCGAGGAGTACTGGGACAGCAACGGCAAGCCCGCCCAGTACCCGGCCGGTACCTGGGGGCCCGTCGAGGCGGACGAAATGCTCGAGCGACACGGACGGAGCTGGCGCCGGCCATGAAGATAGACCTGACCGACACCACGGCCAGCAAGATCAACAAGGCGCTGGTGCAGGGCCGCCGGGCGATCGGCACCCCGGCGGTCGGCATGGTGCTCACGCTGGTCATCGTGACGGACGAGGAGAACGCCTACGACGCGCTGAAGGCCGCGAGCGACGCCTCGCGCGAGCACCCCTCGCGCACGCTGGTGGTCATCAAGCGCGTCTCCCGCTCGCCCCGCGACCGTACGCAGTCCCGCCTGGACGCGGAGGTCCGGGTCGGCGCGGACGCGGGCACCGGCGAGACGGTGGTGCTGCGGCTGTACGGCGAGGTCGTCGACCACGCCCAGTCGGTGGTGCTGCCGCTGCTGCTGCCGGACGCCCCGGTGGTGGTCTGGTGGCCGGTGAACGCACCGCTCGACCCGGCCAAGGACCCCCTGGGGGCCCTCGCCCAGCGCCGCGTCACCGACACGTACGCCTCCGAGCAGCCGGTGCGGGACCTGGCCACCCGGTCGGGGACCTACACCCCCGGCGACACGGACCTGTCCTGGACCCGCATCACGCCCTGGCGTTCCATGCTGGCGGCGGCCCTCGACCAGGTCGCCTGCGAGGTCAGCGCCGTCGAGGTGGAGGGCGAGGAGTTCAACCCGAGCTGCGAGCTGCTGGCGATGTGGCTCGCGGACCGGCTGGACGTCCCCGTGAAGCGCTCCCTGTCCAGCGGCCCGGGTCTGACGGCGGTCCGCATGGACACCACCTGCGGACCGATCCACCTGGACCGCGCCGACGGGACCCTGGCGACCCTCTCCATCGAGGGCCAGCCCGACCGCGCGGTGGCGCTCAAGCGCCGGGACACGGCCGAGCTGATCGCGGAGGAGCTGCGGCGGCTGGACCCGGACGACACCTACGCGTCGGCCCTGCGGTACGGCGTGGACCGGCTGAAGGCCTCGGGGCCGGTGCCCAAAAGTGACGGGCGGGCCCGACTCGCCCTCCCCGCTCCCGTCGAGGCGGCTGCGAAAGCTCCCGCTGCGCAGGCGACGGCGCAGGCACCGGTGAGGCAGGAGCCGCCCGCTCCGGAACCGGCCCGGAAGGCGGAGGTGAAGTGAGTACGGCACCGCAGCTGGTCGTCCACCGGGACAAGGAGCTGATGGCGCAGGCCGCGGCGGCCCGGCTGATCACCAGGATCGTGGACGCGCAGGCCTCCCGGGGCTCGGCGTCCGTGGTCCTGACCGGCGGCCGCAACGGCAACGGCCTGCTGGCCGCGCTGGCGGCGGCGCCGGCGCGGGACGCGGTCGACTGGTCCCGGCTGGACCTGTGGTGGGGCGACGAGCGCTTCCTGCCGGAGGGCGACCCGGACCGCAATGTCACGCAGGCGCGGGAGGCGCTGCTGGACGCGGTGCCGCTGGACCCGAAGCGGGTGCACGCGATGCCCGCGTCGGACGGCCCGCACGGCGACGACGTGGAGGCGGCCGCCGCCGCGTACGCGGAGGAGCTGGCGGCCGCGGCCGGCCCGGAGAACCACGGGCCGGTTCCCGCGTTCGACGTGCTGATGCTGGGCGTCGGCCCGGACACGCACGTCGCGTCCCTCTTCCCGGAACTCCCGGCGGTCCGGGAGACCGACCGCACGGTGGTCGGCGTGCACGGCGCGCCCAAGCCGCCGCCGACGCGGGTGACGCTGACGCTGCCGGCGATCCGCGCGGCCCGTGAGGTGTGGCTGCTCGCGGCCGGGGAGGACAAGGCCCAGGCGGCGGCGATCGCCCTCTCGGGCGCGGGCGAGATCCAGGCCCCGGCGGCCGGCGCGTACGGCCGCAGCCGCACCCTGTGGCTGCTGGACGCGGCGGCGGCCTCCCAGCTGCCACGATCGCTGTACCCGCCGGCTTCGGCCTGAGCAGGGGCGGCGGTGGCCTCCGAGCCCCGCCGCCCACCTCAGCGAGCCGCCGTGATGCGCTCCGGCCCGCCTTCCAGCCGTTGCTGAAGGTGCAGTTCTTCGATGTCGGCGGCCAGGCAGTCGCGAATGTCCTTCCCCGTGCGCCGCCATCCGAAGAACTCACAGGCCTGTTTGATCAGTTCGTCCCTCGACATCCCAGGACACTCGGCCGCGAGTTCGGCCAAGGCGACGTACCTCTCGGCCGGGGCGATGTGCACGACCTTGCGCACGGTCTGGCCGTCCCCCGGATGCCGCGCCTTCAGCGCGTCGTGCTGTGCGAGGTCAAAGAACGCGCCGTCCGTGGCGACCAGGCCGGAAGCGACCAAGGCATGAGCCACTTCCCGAACGTTGTCCCGGATCCGGTTGCCTGCCCGCCCCACTCTCCAGGCCTCCCGGGCCCGCTGGACCAGCAGGTCCTCATGGATGGGGCCTTCTGTTTCGATCACCTGAGCCAGCAGGGTTCGCAGGGCAGGGCGGGCCTCGGGTGTATGCAGTTCGTACTGCGAGCTGACGATGATCTGGCTCGTCGTGTACCCGGCGCTCCAAGCGCGTTCCCCGCCGGTGTCGACCGGCACTCGTTCGTACGCGACTTCCTCTCGGAGGGCCGTACGCGGTGACGGCACCGCCGGCAGGCCGTCCTCCACCTCGTCCGTGACCGCACCTTCCGATGTCCCCGACCCCTGGTGGGCGGGAGCGCGGGACTGCGAAGCCGAGTGGTCCGCGACGAGCGGACCTCGGGCGACGGCCTGCTCGACCGCTTCACGCAACCTCAGTTCCGCAGCCGCGCGTCCCCGGTACCAGTCGGTGCCCCAGATCCGGTACAAGCGCCAGCCGAGTCCGTTCAGAACCTGTTCGCGCAACCGGTCGCGGTCCCGGGCTGCTTTGCTGGAGTGGTACATGGCGCCGTCGCATTCGACACCCAGGGCGTACGCGCCCGGCAACTCGGGATGGCGCACTCCGAGGTCGATGCGGTAACCGGCGACGCCGACCTGCGGCTGGACCCGGTAGCCCCAGCCGCGCAGGACCGCGAGGACGGATTCCTCGAACGGGCTGTCCGGCTCGGCGTCGGACTGTACGACGTCCCGGGCCAGGACCGCGGGACCGTTCTCCGCGTACTCGAGATAACGCTTGAGGTACTGCACGCTTTCGTTGGCGCTGTCGGCCAGGCCCGTGCCGCGAAAGGAGGCGACGACCTCCATGCGGTACCGGGCTCGGGTCACCGCGACATTGAGGCGACGCCAGCCGCCGCCCTTGTTGATGGGACCAAAGTTCAGGCCCACCTTGCCGTGTTCGTCGGGGCCGTAGCCGACAGACATGATCATCACATCGCGCTCGTCGCCCTGCACGGATTCCAGGTTCTTGACGAAGAAGCCATCGAGGCGGTCCTCGGTAAAGCAGTGGTCTAGGTCCGGGCGCTTCAGCCGCGCCTGCTGCACGGCTTGGTCGATCGCCGATGCCTGCGCCTGTGAAAGGGCCACCACACCGAGCGTCTTGCCGGGCCGGGTGTCGAAATGGTGTATGACTCGCTGAGCGACGAAATCCGCCTCCACCCGGTTATCCCGACGACCTCCCCGGTCGTAGATGCCGTCGGCCTTCAGGAAGGCGACGCCGACGTCGTTGCCCTCGTCGAGAGCTCCGGGGAACGTCACCATGGAGTTCTCGTAGAACTCGTGGTTGCTGAACGTGATGAGGTTCTCGTGACGGCTGCGGTAGTGCCAGCGCAGGGGCAGCTCCCGCAGGGCCCCGGCCTTGCATGCGTGCAGCAGGGACTCAAAGGAGTCCGGGGTCTCCTCGTCCCACTCGTCGGAGGCATCGTCCACCGACGCGTCGAAGAACGAGGTCGGTGGCAGCTGCTTGTCGTCGCCGGCCACGACGAGTGTCTTTCCGCGGTAGATGCAGTTGATCGCGTCGCCCGGCCGCACCTGGGAGGCCTCGTCGAAGATGACGACGTCGAAATGGAAGTCCGCGGGCAGGAACTGGCTGACGGTCAGCGGACTCATCATGAAGCAGGGCTTGACCGACTGAACGACCTCACGTGCCCTGCCGAGGAGTTCCCGTACCGGCATGTGCCGAGTCTTCTTCTCCGCCTCCCGGACGATCACTGCTCCGGCGCCACCGGCGAAGCGCCGGGGCCGTCGCTCGTTGCACGCCTCGATGACAGCACCACCGGCGGCGGCGATCAGGCGTCGGTCGGCCTCCTGGAAGTCGACCACCCTCGCGTTCAGGTCGTCGGACCGGGTGCTGCGCAGGCGCTTGTCCGTGGCGAGGAGGTCGTCGGCCCAAGCACGCAGCACCGCTTGTTCGACGATGTCGGGCAGGCGCTCGGGATCGACACCTCGTTCGGCCGCGCTGGCCACCAGGCCGCCGGCGCCATGCCGGGACAGGACGGAGAGACCTGCGGTGTGGGCATGCCACTCGTCGGGTCCCTCACGGTCGGTTCGAAGTGCCCCGATCACCCGCTGAGCCTGGTCGAAGGGGCCCTGCAACGCGGGCGAGAGCTGCATGCGCCGTCCCGGCTCGAACAAGCCGAGCAGGGCGGTCACCGAACGGCTCCAGCGCTCTGCGCGGCTGCAGGCGACCGCGCACCACGAGGCGAGCGAGCTTCGCACGTTCCGCGCGAGGAGCAGCGGCAGGTCGTCCCCGTCGGCGTCGTCGGAGAGAAGCGCGGCGAGGGCATCTCTCCGCACGGCCGCACCGCTCAGCGCGGCGATGCGCTCGGCCGTCGCAAGAGCGCGGTCGAGTTCCTCCAGGGCGCTCGTGGCTCTCGGGGTGTATCTGCCGAGGAGTGTCGTGTGGCTGTCGGCCAGCCGTGCCGCCTCGCGCGCGGCGGTGAGCCACGCCAGGGCCTGAGGCAGCCGAGTCGGCAGTGACTTGTCCCAGGTGCCGGTACGAGTGAGCGCAAGCACGAAGCTGCGGTCCTCCTTGTACTGACCGGAGAAGCGGGCCAGCACTCCGCGGTGCTGGTCGGCGAACCGGCCGACGACGTCGGGGAGATCTGCTGCGGTGAGGACCTGCTCCCCAAAGACGTCCGCTGCCGCTTCGCGGGCCGCCGTTTCGGCGTCCAGAGCGCGTCTGAGTTCCTCTGCGGCGTCGCGGGCACGGCCCAGTTCGTCGGCGACGAACCAACCGCGTGGCGGTCGGTGGTCTGATGCGGTGAGGTCGGCGAGCTCGCAGAGGGCGAAGGCGGACTCGGCACCGTCCGGCTTGGGCAGGCCGAACAGGTCGGCGAGCTGGGCGAGCTGAGCGGACACATCGTCCGGCAGGCCGTCGGTCGAGGTGTCCGTGCCGGCTGGCAGGCCCTCCCCCAGCGTCCGCACCATGTGGTGGACTTCCCGTACGGAACGGGGCTCATCCTGCGTGGCGGCAAAGGGGCGGCGTCCAGCCGCAGTCACCAAGGCGTCCAAGGCGTCGGCGGCCTCCGCGACCACTTGGTGAGCATCGGAGCCGACCAGGCCGCGCCAGGGAAAGTCCTCACCCTCGGCTGCCGGGCGCCAGGCGCGGCTGACAGCGTGTGCCGCTGCGGTGGCCTCCAGCAGCGAACCGGCACTCAGGGCGCGCACGGCCTTGGCGTCCTCGGCGCTGAGCGACAGGTCGGGGGTCCCCGCCTGCTCCAGCAGCACGAGGCGTCCGAGAACATCGTGCAGGCTGCGTTGCAGTGGTTCGCGCACCTGGTTCATGGCAGCGGCGTAGGCGGACAGCTCCTCACGCAGCCTGCGTGCCCGCTCCAGTTCGTGGGCGGCGGCGCCCGTGACGCGTGCTTCGGTCGTCAGAACACGAGCCAGCTCCGTGGCCACGCTCTTCTTGCTGGTGTCACCGCTGTGCAGTGCCATGACGAAGTCACCGAGACCCACCCCGCGCAGCCGGTTGCGCACCACGTCGAGCGCCGCTGCCTTCTCACTCACGAACAACACGCTGCGGCCAGCGTGCATGAGGGCCGCGATCATGTTGGTGATGGTCTGGCTCTTGCCCGTGCCGGGCGGGCCGCTCATCACGAACGACCGGTCGTCCAGAACCGCCGCGATGCACTGGCGCTGGGACGCATCGGCGTCGAGCACCAAAGGCGTCTTCTCGGGGAGTTGTACTTCGTCGATGCGGTCCAGGTCGGGTGGATCGAAGCCGATGAGGTCGTCGGGCAGCCCCGCGTCCGGACCGAGGGCAGCGGCCCGCACGAGCGGATGGGCGAGGATCTGGTCCTCGTTCTGCTGCAGGTCCTGGTACATCGCCTCCCGGTGCGAGGCGAACAGGCCGAGCACGACGTGTTCGCGCACGGACCAGCCCTGGTGGTTTCCGGCGACGGAGTGTGCGGCGGCAAGCACCGCCGGCACGTCGCTGACATCTGTACCGGTGACCGGGTCCCAGTCGACACCGAGCCGTTCGAGCTTCACAGCCAGTGCCGGGTTGTGGATGCGTTCCTGGCCCTCAGCCAGGTGGAGACGGTAGTGGCGGTTGCTGTCACGCCGCAGCTCCACCGGAACGAGGACCAGCGGGGCTGTGCTGCTCTCGTGCGCCTCCGCCTCGCACCAGTCCAGCATGCCGATGCCGAGCCACAGCACCCACAGACCATAGTCGTTGTACATCTGGCCGGACTTCTGGCGCAGTTGGTACAGCGTGGCGTCCAGCGAGGCCTGGGTGGCCTTCTGCGTGACCAGCCCGGGCCGGGACCGCTGTTCGACGGTCCCGGCGCGGCCGTCCTCGGTGTCCGAGGAGACCGAGGAGAAGTCCCAACCCTTGGTGAGTTCCGCCACGAGAGTGCCGACGCCGGGCGAGGTGATGTCCAGGGTCGAGCTCTTGGTGGGACGGAAGTTCAGCAGACGGTTGCGTCCGCCCATGTCCAGCAACGAGTTGCGCCAGTCGTCGAGGACCGCCCTCAGACGCTCGAGAGTCGGATCCTCGACGGTGGGCACGGGTCGGAACTGATGGGTCATGCGGCGGAACCTCCTGCGAACGCACAGGGGCAACCAGCGTCACAGCCCCCTGGAGGTATCTACCTATCAGTTCCGATCTTCCCGCACGACACAGATCGCCTACAAGATATGTATTGGTTGTGAAACATGTGGCGGCTTGATGCTGTGTACTGTCCGATCACTTGACCGACCCCGCCATCACGCCCTGGACGAAGTGCTTCTGGAAGGCGAAGAACACCACGACCGGGACGATCAGGGACAGGAACGCCCCGGGGGCCAGGACGTCGATGTTGCTGCCGAACTGGCGTATCTGGGACTGGAGTTCCACCGTCAGCGGCTGTGCGGAGCTGTCCGCGAAGAGCAGCGCCACCAGCATGTCGTTCCAGACCCACAGGAACTGGAAGATGGCCAGGGAGGCGATCGCCGGGCGGCCCACGGGCAGGACCAGGCGGGTGAAGATGCGCCACTCGGTGCCGCCGTCCATGCGGGCGGCCTCCAGCATCTCCTTCGGCATCTCGGCGAAGTAGTTGCGCAGGAGGAACACCGCGAAGGGAAGGCCGTAGGCGACGTGGAAGAGCACGACTCCGGGGATCGTGCCGAACAGGCCGAGCTGCCCGAAGAGTTTGGCGACCGGCAGCAGGCCGATCTGCACGGGCACCACCAGCAGCGCGACCACGACCAGGAAGATCGTCTCCCGTCCCGGGAAGTCCAGCCACGCGAAGGCGTACCCGGCGAGCGCCGCCACGACCACGACCAGCACCGTCGTCGGCACCGAGATCAGCACCGTGTTCCAGAACGCCCGGGTGATGCCGGCGTTCTGCAGTAGCGCCGAGTAGTTGTCGAAGGACAGCTGCCCCGGGCTGGAGAGCACCGTCCACCAGCCGCCCTTGGCCGTGTCCTCGGCGGACCGCAGGGAGGACAGGAACAGTCCGGCCAGCGGGGTCATCCACACCAGCCCCACCAGCACGAGGAAGGCCTGGACGACTCCGTTGCCCAGGGAGCGCCGCACCGCGTTCATCGCTGACTCCTTCGGAAACGGCGGACGTTGAACACCATCGCCGGGACGACCAGCAGCAGGAGCAGCACGCCCAGCGCGCTGCCGAGGCCCTGGTTGTTGCCGCCGCCGAACGACACCAGCCACATCTGCGTGGCGAGGACGGTCGCGTCCTCCTGCACGGGCCCGGGCGCGATGATGTAGACGAGGTCGAAGACCTTCATCACGTTGATGACGAGGGTGACGAAGACGACCGTGAGGACCGGGGCCAGCAGCGGCACCGTGATGCGGCGGAAGATCTGCCACTCGTTGGCGCCGTCCATCCGCGCCGCCTCCAGCGCGTCCCGGGGCAGCGTCGACAGGCCCGCCCCGATGAGGACCATCGCGAAGCCGGTCCAGATCCACAGGTAGGCACCGATGATCGCCGGGGTGACCAGCGCGGGTCCCAGCCAGGAGACGCCCTCGTAGGGCGGGGCGAAGTTGGACGCCGGCAGCCTCACCGCGTAGGAGCCCGACTCCAGACCCTCGAAGCGGAAGGAGCCGTCGGCGGCGGTCGTGGCCGTGGCGACCGGCTCGCCGTCGCGGACCGCCTCGACCTTCATCCCGGGCAGTCCGCTCTCCCGTGCGTCGACCTTGCCCTGCTCCCCTCCCCCGCCGGGGGTGAAGTCCAGGTAGACGACACCGCGCAGTTCGTCCGCGGCGGCCTTCTGCCCCGCCGCCGGTGCGGCGGGCCTGGCGTCACCGGGCAGGTCGGCGGGCTGTACGCCGACCAGGCCCAGCGTCAGCGCGTCCCCGGGCGCGGCGGCCGCGCTGCGGTAGGAGCCGTCCTTCTCCTTGGTCAGGCCCTGGCCGTCACGCGCCCGGGCCGTCGGGTAGGAGGACTCGCCCTTGAAGGCGTCGTGGACCGAGACGACCGCGGCGTTCAGCACGCCCTTGTCGGGGTCCTCGTCGTAGGCGAGGCGGAAGATGATGCCGGCGGCGAGGAAGGAGACCGCCATCGGCATGAAGAGGAGCAGTTTGAAGGCGGTGGCCCAGCGGACCTTCTCCACCAGCACGGCCAGGATCAGGCCGAGTCCGGTGAGCAGGGCCGGGGCCACGACGACCCAGATGGCCGTGTTGCGCACGGCCTTGAGGGTCGCCGGGTCGCGGAACATCTCGGTGTAGTTGTCGCCGCCGACGAAGGTCGTCCCGGAGGCGTCGAAGAAGCTCCGGCCGACGCTGAACAGCACGGGGTAGACGACCAGTGCGCCGAGCAGCAGCAGCGCCGGGAAGACGAACAGCAGGGCGACGATCTTCCCGCGCCGCCGTAGCCGCCGGGTGCGTTCGGCGACCGGGCCGGGCGGCGCCGGCGGGCTCGTCTCTTTCACGAGGGTGGCTGTCATGGCGTATCAGTCCTGGTACGCCTTGGCCGCCGCGGCCTCCAGCTTCGCCGCGGTGCCCTTCGGGTCGGACGGGTCGCGCAGGAAGTCCTGGAGCAGCTTCCACTCGCCGGTGCCCTTGGTGCCGCCGAAGGCCGCCGGGGCCTGGTCGGACATGTCGAAGCGGACCGAGTCGCCGGCCTCGACCAGGGACTTGGCGGTGGCGCGGGTGACGTCGTCGCCGTAGGAGGCGAGGTTGAGCTTCTTGTTCGGGGAGAGGAAGCCGCCGGCCTCGGCCCACACCGCGGAGGCCTCCGGGGTGGCCAGGTACTCCAGGAGCGCCTGGGCGGCCTTCTGGTTCTTGCCGTCCTTGAGGACGACGGCGGCGTCGCCACCGCTGACGACGGGGGCCTCGCCGCCGCCGACCGCCGGGAACGGGAAGAAGTTCGCGTCCTCGCCGACCTTCTTGCCGAACTGGTCCTTGGCGACACCGGCGACGAAGTCGCCCTCGTAGACCATGCCCGCCTCGGGCTCCGGCCCGAAGACCTTCTCCACCGAGCCGGGGAAGTCGGTGTTCAGGGCGCCCTTCTGGCCGCCCGCGATGAGCTGCTTGTCCTTGAAGAGCTTGCCGAGGGTGGTGAGGGCGTCGACGACGGAGGAGTCGGTCCACTTCAGCTCATGGGCGGCGAGGGCGTCGTACTTCTCGGGCCCGGCCTGGGAGAGGTATATGTTCTCGAACCAGTCGGTGAGCGTCCAGCCGTCCTGACCGGCGACGGAGAACGCGGCGAGCCCGGAGTCGGAGACGGTCTGCCCGGCCTTGAGCATCTCGTCGTAGGTCTTCGGGGGCTTCACGCCGGCCTGGGCGAGGGCGTCGGGGCTGTACCAGACGGTCGACTTGTGGGCGGCCTTGAAGTACAGGCCGTACAGGGTGCCGTCGACGCTGCCGTACTCCTTCCACACGGGGGCGTAGCCCGCGTCGACGGACTGCTCGGTCTTCTTCGACAGGGGCTTGAGCCAGCCCTTCTGCGCGAACTGCTTGAGCACGCCGACCTGCGGGACCATCACGACGTCGGGGGCGTTGCCGCCCTCGATCTTGCTGCCGACGACGGTGGAGACGTTGTCACCGGTGGACGTGAACTGCGTCTTGGCGCCGGTCTTCTCGGTGAAGGCGTCCAGCACCTTCTGGAAGTTCTTCTGCTCGGTGCCGGACCAGACGCCGGCGACGGTGACGGTCTGGCCGTCGAGCGCCTTGTCGCCGCCGCCGGCCGCGACGGGGCCGCCGCCGCAGGCGGTCGCGCCGAGCGCGAGGACGAGAGCGGTGCAGCCGGTGAGCAGGGTGGTACGTCGTCGCATCATCGTTGATGTCCCTTCGGGGAGTTGACTTGCGGGGCGTTCAGGAACGGATCCACCAGGCGGCCGTCGAGCCGGAGAGGACTCCGGGCGGGCAGGGGCCGCTGGCGAGCAGGGGGGAGCCGGGGACCGGCGCCGGGGTGGGGGCGGTGCCGAAGTTGACGGCGCACACCAGGTCGTCGCGCTCGAAGGCGAGGACGCCGGGCGGGGTGTCCAGCCAGCGCAGGGTGCCTTCGCCCAGCTGCGGCAGGGCGGCGCGCAGTTGCAGGCCGTCGCGGTACAGGTGCCAGAAGGAGCGGGTGTCGGCGAGGGCGCGGTCGGTGGCGTACTCGGCGAAGTACTCGGGTTGCGGCAGCCACGGCTTGGCGCTCTCCGCGCCCGGCGTGAAGCCGAACGGCGAGGCCTGGCCCGACCAGGGCAGCGGCACGCGGCAGCCGTCGCGGATGCGGGCCCTGCTGCCGGTGCGGCGGAAGATCGGGTCGGTGAGCACGTCGTCGGGCAGGTCGACGACCTCGGGCAGGCCGAGCTCCTCGCCCTGGTAGATGTAGGCGGCTCCGGGCAGCGCCAGCATCAGCAGGGCGGCGGCGCGGGCGCGGGCGGCGCCGAGGCCGCTGCCCTCGGTGGCGGGCTCGCCGTAGCGGGTGACGGTGCGGACCTGGTCGTGGTTGTTGAGGACCCAGGTGACCGTGGAGCCGGTGCCGGCGATGTCCTGCATGGCCTCGGAGATGACCTTGCGGAAGGCGTCCGGGTCCCAGGGCGCGCTGAGCAGGTCGAAGAAGAAGGCCTGGTGCAGTTCGTCGGGGCGGACGTACTGCGCGTGCTCGCGTGCGGTGGGCACGGAGACCTCGCCGACCAGGAGGCGCTCGTGGCCGTCGCGCTCGGTGTACTCCTCGCATATGGAGCGCCAGCGGCGCCACACCTCGTGGACCTCGGGCTGGTTCCAGGCGAGCGGGTTGACCGAGTCGCGGGTGCGGGCGTCGGCCTCCGGGTCGTCGGAGTCGGGCAGCTCGGGGTGCTTGTAGAGGCCGGCGGCGACGTCGATGCGGAAGCCGTCGACGCCCCGGTCCAGCCAGAAGCGCAGGACACGCTCGAACTCGGCGGCGATCTCGGGGTTGCGCCAGTTCCAGTCGGGCTGCTCGGGCGTGAACATGTGCAGGTACCACTGGCCGGGGCGTCCGTCCGCCTCGGTCACCCGGCTCCATGCCGGGCCGCCGAACATGGCGTGCCAGTTGTTGGGCGGCTCGGACCCGTCGGGGCCGCGGCCGTCGGCGAAGTGGAAGCGGGCCCGGGCCGGGCTGCCGGGGGCCGCCGCGAGCGCCTCGCGGAACCAGGGGTGCTCGCTGGAGCAGTGGTTCGGGACGATGTCGAGCAGCACCTTGATGCCGAGCCGCCGCGCGGAGCCCACCAGCAGGTCGAACTCGCCGAGGTCGCCGAAGAGCGGGTCGACGTCGCAGTAGTCGGCCACGTCGTAGCCGTGGTCGTGCTGCGGCGAGGGATAGAAGGGGCTCAGCCAGATCCCGTCGACGCCGAGCTTCTTCAGGTACGGCAGCCCGGCCCGGACCCCGGCGAGGTCGCCGATGCCGTCGCCGGTGCTGTCGAGGAAGCTGCGGACGTACACCTGATAGATCACTGCGTCACGCCACCAGTGGTGCCTGTTCAACCCATCGACCTGTCTCTGAGGAGGGCAGCGGTTATGCATGCATGTTAAGTAGGCGTGACGAGAGGGTGTCAATGAAAAGGCAGAAGCTACCGCGGAGTTGATGTGGCGGATATTGGTACACAACGGACAGGAATCAGCGAGATGAGACGTCCGCGTTACCTAACAAGTAAGTAGTCGAGCCGTCGAAGACGTCAGCGGTTCGAGATCAGCGCGAGCTCCCGCGCCAGCCGGCGCACCGCCGCCTCGGGCGTCTGCCGCCCGGCCATCGCGTCGTGCACGACCGCCTGCACCACCAGGCTCACCTGGTCGTAGCGCGGGCTCTTGGGGCGCGGCTCCGCCGCGAGCACGCTCTGGCGCAGCGTCGGCAGATACGGGAACCGGCGGACCAGCTCCGGGTCCGCGTACAGATCGGCCCGCACGGGCGGCAGCGCGCCGCGCGTGAGCACCTGGCGCTGCACGTGCTCACTGGTGAGGTAGGCGATCAGTCGGGCCGCGGAGTCGGGGTGCCGGGCGTGCGCGCTGACGGCCAGGTTCGAGCCGCCGAGGACACTGGTCCCCGGCCCGTCCGGCCCCGGCAGCGGTACGGCACCGACCTCGCCGGCGACCTTCGAGCCGGGCCCGGAGGCGCCGACGTAGGCGTAGGGCCAGTTCCGCAGGAAGAGCAGCCGGCCGTCCTGGAAGGCCTGCTTGGACTCCTCCTCCTTGTACGTCAGGGCCTGTCTGGGGATCCAGCCCTCGCGCACCCCGCGTGCCAGGTAGCCGATGCCCTCCCGGGCCGCCGCCGAGTCGACCGTGACGCGCTCGCCCTCGTCGCCGAGGATCGAGCCGCCCGCCGAGTAGACCGCCTCGGCCGCGTTGACGGTGAGGCCCTCGTAGGGCAGGAACTGCCCGGCGTACCCGTCCAGGCCGTACTTCGGGGCGATGGTCTTCGCGTACCGCGCCAGCTCCGCCCAGGTGCGCGGCGGCTCGACGCCCTCCTTCGCGAGGACGTCCTTGCGGTACAGGAGCAGCCCGGCGTTGGTGACGTACGGGACCGCGTAGAGCTGTCCGTCGTAGGTCGCCGTGTCCACGACGGGCTGGAGGAAGGTCTTCAGCGGGAAGCGGTCGCGGGGCAGGGGCCGGATCCAGCCCGCCGCGGCGAACTCGGAGGTCCAGTTGACGTCGATGTTGAGCACGTCGAACCGGCTGCGGTCGCCGTCGCGCAGGTCGGTGGCCATCTGCGCCCGGGTCTCGTCGGCCGAGTCGGGCAGCTCCACGAGCGTGACCCGCTCGCCGGGGTGGGCGCGGTTCCAGCCCTCCAGGAGGGGGCCGAGATAGCCGGTGAGGTCCCCGGCGGTGGCCAGGGTGAGCGGTCCGCGGCCGCCCGCGGGAGGCTCGCCGGCCTGTGCTCCGGCGGCGACATACCCGGTCAGGACCACCACGAGAACGAGAAGGCCCCTACCGGCGGCATGGATCCACCGCATAGGTTCCTCCCTGTACACCCGGCGACGGGCACCCTTGCCCGGAACAGAGGCCATGTATACCTGTTAGGTATGGGCGATACTAGGGCCTGGAGCACATTGGACCGGACAGGAGGACTGCACGCGTGCGCCTGCCCCTCCTGGCACTCCTCGCCCGCGGACCCGCCCACGGCTACGAGCTCAAGCAGGACCTTGAGCAACTGCTGGGCTCCGCGTACCCTCAGCCGAACGTCGGCCAGATCTATGTGACCCTCGGCCGCCTCGAGAAGTCGGGACTGATCGAGGGCGAGGACGTGGCGCAGTCCAGCCGGCCCAACAAAAAGGTCTACCACCTCACCGACGCCGGGCGGGAGGCGCTGCGCGCCTGGTTCGAGGAACCCGAGGACGAGCCGCGGGTACGGGACGAGTTCTTCATGAAACTGGCGCTCGCCCCGCAGACCGGCCTCGCCGACCAGGTCGCCCTGATCAACCAGCAGCGGCGCCAGTACCTGAACACCATGCGGCAGCTGTCGAAGCTGGCCGCCGCCGAAGACCGCGACAACCGCATCGCCCACCTGCTGATCGAGGGCGCGATGCTGCACCTGCAGGCCGACCTCGACTGGCTGGAGCGGTGCCAGGAAGAGCTGGAGGAGCTGGAGTGAGCGACGACCGTCCCGCTCCTGTGCTGCGCGCCGAGGGGCTGGTGAAGACCCACCACGGCGAGGGCGCACCCGCCCATGCCGTGCGCGGGGTCGACCTGTGCGTCCGGCCGGGCGAGTTCGTGGCGATCACCGGCCCGTCCGGTGCCGGCAAGTCGACCCTGCTGCACCTGCTCGGCGGGCTCCAGCGGCCGGACGCGGGCCGCATCTGGCTCGACGGCGAGTCCACCGACACCTACAGCGAGGCCCGCTGGGCGGTGGAGCGCCGCAAGCGGATCGGGATCGTCTTCCAGTTCTTCAACCTGGTGTCGAACCTCTCCGTCGCGGACAACGTGGAGCTGCCCGCCCTGCTCGCCGGAGTGGCGCCGAAGCAGGCCCGGGCCGAGCGGGAGCAGCTGCTGGCCGAGCTGGGCCTGACCGGCAAGGAGCGCAGCATGCCGGGCGAGCTGTCCGGCGGCGAGCAGCAGCGCGTGGCCCTGGCCCGGGCCCTGGTCAACCATCCGCCGCTGCTGCTGGCCGACGAGCCCGCCGGCAGCCTCGACAGCAAGGGCACCCGCGAGGTGATGCGGCTGCTGTCCCGCTTCCACCAGCGCGGCCAGACGATCCTGCTGGTCACGCACGACGCCCGGCTGGCGAGCGCCGCGGACCGGGTGATCAGCTTCTTCGACGGCCGCATCGCCGACGACGCGACCCTCGACGGCGGCACCCCGCCGCGCCGGGCCGGCATATCCGGTGTGCTGGAGCTGAAGGACTGAGATGCGCGGGTACGACGATCCCCGGAGGGGCTGACCCGTATGCGAGCCACCCTGCGCTGGGCCCACTCCGATCTGCGCACGCACCGCGGCGAGGCGCTGTTCCTCGTCCTCGCCACCGCGGGCATCGTCGCCTCCCTGCTGCTGGCCACGGCCCTGTTCGGCTACGCGACCAACCCCTGGCAGCGGGTCTTCACGCAGTCGCACGGCGCCCACGTGTGGCTGCACACCGACACCGCCGCCGACACCGGCGAACTGGCCGCCCTCGACGGCGTCGACGAGGTCGCCGGCCCCTACCCCACCGCCGCGACCACCGTCTCCTCGCGCGGCAGCCGCGCCTCCGTCGAACTGCGCGCCACCGCCGAACGCCCCTCCGTCGGCCGCCCGCCCCTGGTCTCCGGCCACTGGCTCGACCCCGCCACCCCGCACGGCGTGGTCCTGGAGAGCCGGCTGGCGCGCGCCCTGCTCGCCCAGCCCGGCGACACCCTCACCGTGCCCGGCACCGCGCGCCGGCTGACCGTCGTCGGCGTCGCCGACAGCGCCGAGCCGCGCTACCGGCCCGGGGAGCAGCCGGGTCTGGTGTGGGCGCTGCCGCAGGCCGTGCCCGACCCCGGCGGTCAGGTGATCGGGCTGCGGCTGACGGACCCCGAGGACACGTCCTACGTCGTGCAGCGGGCCGTGACCGTCCTGGGCGCCGGGGCCATCGGGGAGGTCTCCACCTGGCAGCAGGCCCGGGCCGAGGCCCAGGGCGACAACCGGCTGCTCGGCCAGGTGCTGGGCCTGTTCGGGCTGGGCGCGCTGGTCGCCGCCGGACTCGCCGTGCACGGCGCGATCGGCACCCGCATCCGCGGCCATCTGCGCGACCTGTCGGTCCTGAAGGCGATCGGCTTCACACCCGGCCAGGTGGTGCGCATCTTCCTGCTCCAGCACCTGGCCTACGCCCTGCTGGGCGCCGTGGCCGCCGCCGGACTCGCCGAGGCGCTGGGCAGCCGGATACCCGGGCGGCTCGGGGACGCGGTCGGCGTGTGGCAGGGCCTGCCCGGGCACACGGTGGCCCTGCTGGTGATCCCGGCCGGTGCGGTGCTGTTCATCGGCGCCACGACCGGACTCGCCGCGTGGCGGGCCGGACGGGTGCCTCCGGTGCCGGTGCCGCGGCCCGCCGCGACCCCGGGCGGGCGGCTGTCGGGCGTGGCGCGCCGGGCCCTCGGGGTGCGGGTCCCGCCCGCGCTGGTGCTGGGCTGGCACAAGGCGTTCACCCGCCGGCCCCGGTCCCTGGCCACCGTCGCCCGCCTCACCCTGCCGCTGCTGCTGATCGTCGTGGCGATGAGCGCCTGGACCACCATCGACCGCTTCCACAGCGAGCCCGAGCAGGTGGGTCTGCCCACCACGCTCAGCGTCCGCGCCGACGCCGGTCTGAGCGAGCGGCAGGCCCGCTCCCTGCTGGAACGCGACCCGCAGGTGGCCGCCGCCTACCCCGGCGTCGAGACGGCCGCGCTGGTCCCCGGCCAGACGGCGACCATCGCCCTGCGCGGCCTCGGCACCCGCCAGGACCCCTACCCGTACACCCTCGCCGAGGGCCGCCCCGCCCGCGGCGCCGACGAGGCCGTGGCCGGACAGGGGCTGCTCGACCTGCTCGACGTGCGCGTCGGCGACTGGGTGCGCATGACCGTCGGCGACCAGCCACAGATCCTGCACATCGTGGGCCGCAGCATCGAGCCGCAGAACGCGGGCCGGGTCATCTCCACGTCCCTCGACACCCTCCGCGACAACGACCCCGGCCTGCGCCCGACCCTCTACGAGCTGCGGCTGGCCCCCGGCGCCGACCCCGGCAAGGTCGCCGACCGGCTGACCACGGCCGGGCGCGGCCATCTCGACGTGCACACCGTGACCAACCCCGCCGACGGGCTCTCGCCGCTGCGCGCGGTGGTCGCCGGGCTGATCGCCGTCCTGGCCCTCATCGGGCTGATCGAGCTGCTCACCGCGATCGGCGGCACGGTCCGCGAGGGCGAGCGGGATCTGCTCGCCCTGAAGGCCATCGGCCTCTCCCCCCGGCAGATCACGGCGATCACCGTCACCGCCACCGGCTTCACGGCCCTCGCGGCCGTACTCGCCGCCTCCGCGCTGGGCCTGCCGCTCGCGCACTGGCTGATCGACGCACAGGGCCGGTCCAGCGGCATCGGCGCCGGGATCGCCCAGGGCCCGTCGGCCGTACTGATGCTGCTGGTCGGGGCGGCAGCGGTGCTCTGCGCGGCCGCCCTGGCCGCCGTCCCCGCGACCCGAGCGGCCCACCGCCGCCTCGCGGACACCCTCAGCGCGGTGACCTGACAGGAGGACGCAGGCGGTGCGGCCGCGGCGGCCGTCCCGCGCGGGGACGCCGGCGGTGCGGTCGCCGCGGCCCGGAGCCGGTCGCCCTACTTCCGGCCCCGCAGCTCCCGGTAGGTCGCGACCAATGCCTTCGTGGAGGCGTCCAGGCCCTCGACCTCGGCGCCCTCGGTCAGGGCGGGCTCGACGCGCTTGGCGAGAACCTTGCCGAGCTCGACGCCCCACTGGTCGAAGGAGTCGATGTTCCACACCGCGCCCTGCACGAACACCTTGTGCTCGTAGAGGGCGACCAGCTGGCCCAGGACCGACGGCGTCAGCTCCGGCGCCAGGATCGTCGTCGTGGGGTGGTTGCCGCGGAACGTCTTGTGCGGCACCAGCTCCCCCGGCACGCCCTCGCCGCGCACCTCCTCCGGCGTCTTGCCGAAGGCGAGGGCCTGCGTCTGGGCGAAGAAGTTGGCCATGAGCAGGTCGTGCTGCGCCTTGAGCTGGTCGCTCAGCTCGGCGACCGGCCGGGCGAAGCCGATGAAGTCCGCCGGGATGAGCTTGGTGCCCTGGTGGATCAACTGGTAGTAGGCGTGCTGCCCGTTGGTGCCGGGCGTGCCCCACACCACCGGACCCGTCTGCCACTCCACCGGGTTGCCGTCGCGGTCCACCGACTTGCCGTTGGACTCCATGTCGAGCTGCTGGAGGTAGGCGGTGAACCTGGACAGGTAGTGGCTGTAGGGCAGGACGGCGTGCGACTGGGCGTCGTGAAAGTTGCCGTACCAGATGCCCAGCAGGCCCAGCAGCAGCGGCACGTTCGCCTCGGGGGGCGCGGTCCTGAAGTGCTCGTCGACGATGCGGAAGCCGTCGAGCATCTCCCGGAAGCGGTCCGGCCCGATCGCGATCATCAGGGACAGGCCGATCGCGGAGTCGTACGAGTAGCGCCCGCCGACCCAGTCCCAGAACTCGAACATGTTGGCCGTGTCGATGCCGAACTCGGAGACCTTCTCGGCGTTGGTCGACAGCGCCACGAAGTGCCGGGCGACGGCGGCCTCGTCCCCGAGCGCGTCCAGCAGCCAGGCGCGCGCGGACGTGGCGTTGGTGACCGTCTCGATCGTGGTGAAGGTTTTGGAGGCGATGACGAACAGCGTCTCCGCGGGGTCGAGGTCCCGGATCGCCTCGTGCAGGTCGGCGCCGTCCACGTTCGACACGAAACGCACCGTCAGCGAGCGGTCCGTGAAGGCCCGCAGCACCTCGTAGGCCATCGCCGGGCCGAGGTCGGAGCCGCCGATGCCCACATTGACGACGTTGCGGATGCGCTTGCCGGTGTGGCCCGTCCACTCGCCCGAGCGGACCCGGTCGGCGAAGGCGGCCATCTTGTCGAGCACCGCGTGCACACCCGGGACGACGTTCTCCCCGTCGACCTCGACCACCGCGTCCCGCGGGGCCCGCAGCGCGGTGTGCAGCACGGCCCGGTTCTCGGTGGTGTTGATCCGCTCGCCGCGGAACATGGCGTCCCGCAGCCCGAACACGTCGGTGGCGACGGCCAGTTCGCGCAGCAGGCGCAGGGTGTCGTCGGTGACGAGGTGCTTGGAGTAGTCGACGTACAGGTCCCCGACCCGGAGGGTGTACGCGCTGCCGCGGCCGGGGTCGGCGGCGAACAGTTCGCGCAGCTGGACATCGCCCAGCTCCTCACGGTGTTTGGCCAGCGCCGTCCACTCGGACGTCTGGTCGAGCCTGGTACGGCCGTCTGCGTTCATCTCGGACTTCAGCCTTCTTTCCTGTCCTGCCTGTACTGCTGCGTACCTGCCCCGCTGCCGGTCCCAACCTAATTGATCAGCGGTTGCCGTGACCTGTCGTCATACCGTCCTCCGGCACAACAACAGGTACGTCCCGGCGGCGCCCGGGTATCAGCGCGATGACGGACAGGACGAAGAAGGCGGCCGCGAGCAGGGCCGGGGTGTTCTCGCCCCGGGCGGTGGCGACGGCCCCGCCCAGCAGGGCGCCCAGGGGCGCACCGGCGACGGCGAGCGTCCGGTAGGCGGAACTCACCCGGCCGAGCATCTCGGCGGGGCTGCGCTGCTGCATCAGCGTCGTGGTGTTGACGTTCCACACCATGCCCATGAACCCGAAGAGGGCCAGGGCGGCCGTCAGCGCGACCATGCTGCGCACCGACCCCATGACGAGGAACGCGCCGGTCTGCGCCGTGCCGGCGACGAGCACCATGCGCATCCGTCCGAAGCGGGCGACGAGCCGGCCGCCCGCCACTCCCCCGGCCAGACTGCCGGCCGTGTACGCGGTCATCGCCGCCGCGTATCCGGCGTTCCCGGCGTCGAGCCAGCCGGTCACCAGGACGACGAGGGTGGCGACCAGGGCGCCCATGCCGATGTTGCACAGCGCGGTGGCGGCGCAGAGGCCGCGCAGGGCCTTGTCGCGCGCCAGCGTGCGCAGTCCTGCGGCGATTTCGCGGCGCAGGGTGCTGCCCGCCGGTCTCGGTGTGCGCTCGGACGCGGCGGCCGGCAGGGAGGCGATCAGCGCGGCGGCCACGAGGAACGTCACCGCGTCGGCGGCGAAGGGCACGGCCGCCCCGGCCGCCAGCAGCAGCGGCACGACCGGCGCGCCGAGCAGGCCGCCGGCGATGCGCTGGCCGGTCAGCAGCCGGGCGTTGGCGCTGCCCAGCGCGTCGTGGTCGACCAGGGCGGGCAGCAGCGCCGTTGCGGCGTTGTCGAACAGGGTCTGGAGCGTGGTGAGCGCGAAGGCCAGTACGAGGAGCAGGCCGATCGACGCGTGGCCGAGGGCGACGGCCACCGCGAAGGCACCGACGAGCAGCCCGCGCACGGCGTCCACGAGCCACATGGCGCGCCGCTGGTCGACGCGGTCGGCGACGGCCCCGCCGAGCAGGCCGAAGACGATCCAGGGCAGATAGCCGCAGGCCGTGACCGAGGCGATGAGCAGCGGCTCGTCGGTGAGCGTGACGGCGAGCAGGGGCAGCGCGGCCGTGCGCAGCGCGTCGCCGAAGCTGGACAGCACGGCGGCGCTCCACAGCCGTCCGAAGCCCCCGCGCCACGCGGGTGCGCGCACGCCCCGCACCTCGACCGTCGCCACCGCTCCCCCTCAGTTCGCCCGATGCACAAACCGTAGAGGGCACCACTGACAATCGGTCGGCGGCGACCGGGAAAGCAGCTCCGGCCGGGCACCCGCTGGTGCCCGGCCGGTTCCGGCTGCTAGATCTCGCCCCGCAGTTTGGCGAGCGCCTCGGCGAGGATCGCCTCGCCGTCCGCGTCGCTGCGCCGCTCCCGCACGTACGCCAGGTGCGTCTTGTAGGGCTCGGTGCGCGGCGGGTCCGGCGGGTTGTCCCGGTCCTGGCCGGCCGGGAAGCCACAGCGCGGGCAGTCCCAGGTGTCGGGCACCTGCGCGTCGCTGGCGAAGCTCGGCTGGGTCTCGTGTCCGTTGGAGCACCAGAAGGAGATGCGCAGCCGCGGCGCGGACTCGCCGCGCTCGGCCTCGCCCATCGGCCCCGCCCCGACCCGGCTCCCCCGGATCGCGTTGCCACTTGCCACGGTCGTAACTCCCTGCGTGATGGTGCCGCGAAGCGAGTCGGCGTTCCGCTTCGCCGCGAGCGCCTCAGTCTACGTAAGGCCCAACGCGCGTCCAGTGATTGGAGTTACAACCCTCACACCTAGACGCAAGCCCCATGATAGGCCGCGCTCAGCTGCGCGTACCGAACATGGGGCCTTACGTACGGGTTCCGTGCGAACGCGGCTCGGTCAGTTGTTCACCTTCATGAGGATGCCGAGCACGACAATGCACGCGAACCACAGCAGACCGATCACGACGGTGATCCGGTCGAGGTTGCGTTCGGCGACCGAGGAGCCACCGACGGAGGACTGCATGCCGCCACCGAACATGTCGGAGAGGCCGCCGCCCTTCCCCTTGTGCATCAGCACCAGCAGCATCAGCAGCAGGCTGAAGACGATCAGGGCGATCGAGAACCCCAAAACCACGGCTGGACCAACTTCCTCGGACTCGGATGGACGACGCGGGGCCCAGCACGGCGCTGGACCCCGCAAGGGTACGACGAATCGCCGTTAGCGCATACTCACTGGTCGCGGAAGCGCACGATCTTGACGAACTCGTCGGCGTCCAGGGAGGCGCCGCCGACCAGGGCGCCGTCGATGTCGGCCTGCGCCATGATCTCCGCGACGTTGCCGGACTTCACGGAGCCGCCGTACTGGATGCGGACCTTGTCGGCCAGCTCCTGCGTGTACAGCTCGGCGATCTTGCCGCGGATGGCGGCGCAGACCTCCTGCGCGTCCTCGGCGCCGCAGACCTTGCCGGTGCCGATGGCCCAGACGGGCTCGTAGGCGATCACGACGGTCTCGGCCTGCTCGGCGGGCAGGTCCTTCAGACCGCCCTCGACCTGGGCGAGGGTGTGCGAGACGTGATTGCCCGCCTCGCGGACGTCCAGCTCCTCACCGACGCACAGGATCGGGGTGAGGCCGTGCTTGTAGGCGGCCTTGACCTTGGCGTTCACCAGTTCGTCGGTCTCGCCGTGGTACTGGCGGCGCTCACTGTGGCCGATGGCGACGTACGTGCACTTCAGCTTGGCCAGCATCGGTCCGGAGATCTCGCCGGTGTAGGCGCCTCCGTCGTGGGCCGAGATGTCCTGGGCGCCGTACTTGATCTTGAGCTTGTCGCCGTCGACCAGGGTCTGCACGGAGCGCAGGTCGGTGAAGGGCGGCAGGACGGCGACCTCGACGGCCTCGTAGTCCTTGTCGGCCAGGGCGAAGGCGAGCTTCTGGACGTGCGCGATGGCCTCGAGGTGGTTGAGGTTCATCTTCCAGTTGCCCGCCATCAGCGGCGTGCGCCCGGAAAGATTGGATGGAGCCATAAAGGGTCAGTCCTCCAGTGCGGCGAGGCCGGGGAGCGTCTTGCCCTCGAGGTATTCGAGGGAGGCGCCGCCACCGGTCGAGATGTGGCCGAATGCGTTCTCGTCGAAGCCCAGGATGCGGACGGCGGCGGCGGAATCGCCGCCACCGACCACCGTGAAGGCCTGGGAGTCGAGGAGAGCCTGGGCGACCGCCTTGGTGCCCTCGGCGAAATCGGGGTGCTCGAAGACGCCCATGGGGCCGTTCCAGAAGACGGTGGCGGCGTCGGCGATCTTCGAGGCGTACAGCTTGCGGGACTCGGGGCCGATGTCCAGGCCCATCTGGCCGGCCGGCATCGACTCCGCGGCGACCGTGCTGGGCCGGCCCGGGGCCTTGGTCTTGAGGTCCGGGAACTCGGGCGCGACCACGACGTCCACCGGCAGGACCAGCTCGACGCCGCTCTTCTCGGCGCGCTCGATGTACTCCCGGACGACCGGGAGCTGGTCCTCCTGGACCAGGGACGAGCCGATCTCGTGGCCCTTGGCCTTGAGGAAGGTGAAGACCATGCCGCCGCCGATGAGCAGTCGGTCGGCCTTGCCGAGCAGCTGGTCGATGACGGCGAGCTTGTCGGAGACCTTGGCGCCGCCCAGGACGACCGCGTAGGGCCGCTTGACGTCGTCGGTGAGCTTCCGCAGGACGCCGACCTCGGTGGCGATGAGGTGGCCGGCGTAGTGCGGCAGCCGGGCCGGGAGGTCGTAGACGGAGGCGTGCTTGCGGTGCACCGCGCCGAAGCCGTCACCGACGTAGACGTCCGCGAGGGCGGCGAGCTGGTCGGCGAAGGCGGCGCGCTCGGCGTCGTCCTTGCTCGTCTCGCCGGCGTTGAAGCGGAGGTTCTCGATGACGGCGACCCGGCCGTCCTCAAGGGCGGCGACGGTCGACTCGGCGGACTCGCCGACGGTGTCGGTCGCGAACGCCACGTCGGCCCCGAGGAGTTCCCCGAGGCGGGCGGCGGCGGGAGCGAGGGAGAAGGCGGGGTCCGGGGCGCCCTTGGGGCGGCCCAGGTGCGAGGCGACGACCACGCGGGCGCCCGCCTCGGCGAGCGCCTTGACGGTGGGCAGCACGGCGCGGATGCGGCCGTCGTCGGTGATGCTGGTGCCGTCCAGCGGCACGTTCAAATCGGCGCGGACGAAGACCCGCTTGCCCGCGACTCCTTCGGCGAGGAGTTCGTCGATCGTCTTCATGGGGACTCCTGCAAGTGCTCGTGTTCGCTCGGAAGCGCTCGTGATCGAACAGGTCGGTTCTGTACGTGAGTCAGGGCTCGGACCGCGCGGTCACGCGCTGCCCGAGCCCTGCCCTCACATCGAGGCCTGCTCTATTCGATCAGAGCTGGTTGCCGACGAAGACCGTGAGGTCGACGAGGCGGTTGGAGTAGCCCCACTCGTTGTCGTACCAGCCGATGACCTTCACGTTCTTGCCCTCCTGGACCATGGTCAGGGAGGAGTCGAAGGTGCAGGACGCCGGGGCGTTGACGATGTCGGACGAGACGATCGGGTCCTCCGTGTACTCGAGGATGCCCTTCAGCTCGCCCTCGGCCGCCTTCTGGAAGGCGGCGTTGACCTCTTCCTTGGTGACCTCGCGGCCCAGCTCCAGGACCAGGTCGGTGACCGAGCCGGTGGGGACCGGGACGCGCATGGCCATGCCGTCCAGCTTGCCCTTCAGCTGCGGCAGGACCAGCGCGGTGGCCTTGGCGGCACCGGTCGTGGTCGGGATGATGTTCTCGGCGGCGGCACGCGCGCGGCGCAGGTCCTTGTGCGGGAAGTCCAGGATGCGCTGGTCGTTCGTGTACGCGTGCACCGTCGTCATGAGGCCCTTGACGATGCCGAAGTTCTCGTCGAGGACCTTGGCCATCGGCGCCACACAGTTGGTGGTGCAGGAGGCGTTGGAGATGACGTGGTGGTTCGCCGGGTCGTACGTGTCCTGGTTGACGCCCATCACGATGGTGACGTCCTCGTCCTTGGCCGGAGCCGAGATGAGGACCTTCTTCGCGCCGCCGGCGATGTGCTTCTCGGCGTCGGCCTTCTTGGTGAAGATGCCGGTCGACTCGATGACGATGTCGACACCCAGCTCGCCCCAGGGGATGTCGGCGGGGTTGCGCTCGGCGAGGACCTTGATGGTCTTGTCGCCGACGGTGATGGTGTCCTCGGTGTGCGAGACCTCCTGCTTGAGGCGCCCGAGGATGGTGTCGTACTTCAGCAGGTGAGCGGTGGTCGCGGTGTCACCCAGGTCGTTGACAGCCACGATCTCGATGTCTGCACCCTGCTCCAGCAGCGCGCGGAAGTAGTTACGACCGATGCGGCCGAAGCCGTTGATGCCTACGCGGATCGTCACGAACCGATCTCCTCGTTGGTACGCCGGCCATGAAGAGCCGGCGAGCTCTGTTTGGGATGTCCCCGACCGCCTCCGACCCTACCTCCCTGAGGCCCCGGTGGTGACATCCAGATGCCCCATACACGGCAGGGCGGTCCGTACCGGCCAGTAGGGGTACGGACCGCCCGACCCCGAGCGCGAGGATCACCCGATTTCGCTACTCGGAGTGGTGCCTGTCCACCGCGGAGTTCCCCCTTCGGGGGGAGGTCACACGTCGAGGGAGGCGAGCGCCTTTCTCATCAGGGCCGCCCGGTCGGCGGCGGTGGCGACGTGCTCCAGGCCGAAGCCCAGCAGCACGGTGTCGTCCGTGGTGACCGCGCCGTAGGTCTGGAACAGCGCCCCGGTGCGGGTCCAGTCCTTGGTGACGGCCGGGCTGCCCGCGGGCGGTCCGGCGACCTTCCAGGCGCCGAGCGAGGTCTCGAAGCCCTCGGTCTCCCTGGCCGTGCCGCCGACGACGAGCGAGGCCTCGTCGGCCAGGACGCCGTGGCCCCCGGTGCCCGGGTCGGTGACGTAGCTGATCGCGACCTCGACCGTCCGGCCCGCGTAGGCGCTCAGGTCGAACTCCACCTGCTCCCAGCCGCCGGAGCTGCCGGTGAGGCTGTGCCACGCGCCGGTGCTGCCGGTGGCCGTGCAGCCGGCCTCGGACTGGGTCAGGTAGTGCGTCAGCCAGGGGTGCTCGCGGATGTAGAACCCGCCCTCGCACTCCGTCGGCACGGTCGCCTTGGTCGCGCCGCCCTTCTCGGGCAGGGTCGTCCAGTCGTCGGCACCGGCGGTGTGGGCCTCGATCAGGACGTTGTCGTAGCCGGGCTCGGTGTCCCACATCAGCCGGCTGCGCAGCGTGGGCTGGTCGGCCGCGGTGACACCGGTGAGGTCCACGGTGCGCATGAGGCGCTTGTAGCCGTCGTCGGTGTGGACGGCCGCGGCCATCGAGGAGCCGGCGTACGGGCCGTAGGGGTTGACGGCCCCGGCGAACTGGCCGGCGCCTTGGCTCGCGAACCGCGGGAACTCCTTCGCGGGCAGCTCGTCGGAGGTGACGCTGTACCGCCCCGCCTTGTCCAGCGGGTTGCCGGGGGCCGCGGCGAGCGGGCCGGTGAAGCCGCCCAGCTCACCCGAGCCGGTGAATCCGGTGGCTCCGCCGGCCGAGGTCCGGCTGTAGGCGCCCAGGTAGTACTGGCTGAAGTCGTCCGAAAGGGCACCGCCGCCGAGGTCGACGCTGCCGCCGGCCTGCTCGCCGGCCTCGATCAGCCGCCCGCCCTCGTTGAGGAAGGCCCGCAGCTGCAGCTGGGTGGCGTTGCCGGGGACGCTCGTGCCCGTGTAGTGGACGACGGTGTCGAAGTGGCTCAGCACGCCCAGGGCATCCGGCGCTCCGCGCTGGGCGACGTCCCAGACGGCCGCCTTGCGGCCACTGGCCTTGAGCGCGTCCACGTACGTCTGCGCCTGCGTGGCGGTCGCGCCCTCCTCGGCGACGACGAGGGTGTTCGCCCGGGGCCGCTCGGCGACGGTGTAGGTGAAGCGCTCGCTGGAGACCTTCCTTCCGTTGCGGTTCTCCGCGGTGAACCACACCTCGACCCTGTCTCCGGGTTCGCCGTCCTTGACCTTCGCCCGGTACTCGTCGAAGTAGAGGTTGTCCTCACCGCCGTAGGTCTCGCCGCCCTTCCAGGGCCTGAGCGCCATGTCGTGGGTGCGGCCGCCGTTGACGCGGTACTTCAGCTCCTTGTCGCGCAGCGCCTTCCGCGCGACGACGGAGACCTCCTGGTCGGCGCCGCGCGAGTACGACGTGGAGAACGCGGCCGGGGTGAAGTCGGCGGCGCTCAGCCCCACCGACGACTTCGGCCGGTCGGGGTGGGTGGCGGACTCGGCGACGGAGAGCGCGAACGGGACGTTCTTGGCGAACTCCTGCTGGATCAGCTTCTCGTCGTCCGGGAAGGTGAAGACCGAACGGCAGTCGGACGCTTTCCACTCGTCGTCCGGGTCGAGGTTGGAGACGGTCTGGCAGGTCGACATCTCGGGGGTGAACATGGCCAGGCCGTTGACGTTCGCCGCGTGGCCGTCCGCCTCGCCGTTGGTGGTGTACAGCTCGGAGGAGACCTGCGGGTGGTAGCCCGGGACCGCCGGGTTCTCGGGCGTGCCGGCGAGCGCCTTGTAGGCGACGTCGTCCGGGGTGTTCGTGGCCACCTGCCAGCCGACCCCGTAGAGGATCAGTTCGGCGGCGGAGTGGTAGTTGATGCCGTACGTGAAGCCGATGCGCTTCTGAAAGGCGTCCAGCGCCTGGGTCTCCGGCTCGGAGTTCGGGCCGGCGCCGCGGTAGGTCTCGCTGGTGGGATTGGGGGACGAGCCCTCGTTGTCGTAGCCCCACTTGTAGGCGAAGTTGCGGTTGAGGTCGACGCCGTCACCGGTGGTGATGGTGCCGTCGCCGTTGACGTCCCGGAGGTTCTTGCGCCACATGCGGTTGGCGTCGGCGGCGTGGGTGAAGTCGTAGCCGTCGGGGTTGGCCGAGATCAGGAACCACAGCTCGGTGCTGTCGACGATCTTCTTGACGCGCCGGTCCTTGGTGTAGTTGTCCAGGTAGTGGTGCATCAGGCGCCGGGTCATCTCCGGCGTGATCCACTCGCGCGCGTGCTGGTTGGACATGTAGAGGACGGCGGGCTTGGCGCCGTCCTTGCTCTTCTTCGCGCCCTTGGTGAGCTTCAGGGCGAGGATGTCCTGGCCCTTCACGGTCTTGCCGATGGAGACGACCTTGGTGAGGTCCGGGTTCTCCTGCGCGGCCTCGAGGATCTCCTCCTTCAGGCCGCCCTGCCCGCTGTACGGGCGGAACACGCCCTCGGCGGCGGCCTCGACACGGGCGTCCGCGCGGGTGGAGAGGGTGTGCTCGGCGAGGTCGACGCCCTGCTTCCGCAGGTTCTTCGCCTGACGGGCGGTCAGGTAGACCTCGACGGTGGCGGTGCCCTTCTCGGGCACCCGTTCACTGAGCTCGTGGCCGTCCTGGCCGGCCGCCAGCAGCAGGGGTACCTGCTTGCGGGTGACGTCGGCGCGGAAGACCTTGACTTCGTCCGGGTCGGACGGGTTCGAACTCCCCGGTTGTGCCTGGGCGATGGGCGCGATGCTCGCTCCGCCGATCAGGAGCGCGCCGACAGCGAGGATCGATCTCGCTCTTCGTCTCATGAACCCCCCTAGCGTGGGTCCGCCACAGCAGCGAACAGATGCCAGGCTCATGACAGTCCATGATCGAGTCAAGGGTGCCCGAACGACACGCGGAAGCCGGTGACGACCACCCAAGTGGCGGTCGGCACCGGCTTCTTGACGGTCCGTGGGCCGCTGTCAGCCCACGAGGTTGTCGGCGAGCTCCTCGCTGAGGTTGGCCTCCGTGCCCGGGATGCCGAGGTCGGAGGCGCGCTTGTCGGCCATGGCCAGCAGGCGGCGGATCCGCCCGGCGACCGCGTCCTTGGTCAGCGGCGGGTCGGCGAGCGCGCCCAGCTCCTCCAGGGAGGCCTGCTTGTGCTCCATGCGCAGCCGGCCGGCCGCGGCGAGGTGCTCGGGCACGTCCTCGCCGAGGATCTCCAGGGCGCGCTGCACCCGGGCGCCGGCGGCGACGGCGGCGCGGGCCGAGCGGCGCAGGTTGGCGTCGTCGAAGTTGGCCAGCCGGTTCGCCGTGGCGCGCACCTCGCGGCGCATCCGGCGCTCCTCCCAGGCCAGCACGGACTCGTGGGCGCCCAGGCGCGTCAGCAGCGCGCCGATCGCGTCACCGTCACGGACGACGACCCGGTCCACCCCGCGCACCTCGCGGGCCTTCGCGGCGATCGACAGCCGGCGGGCGGCGCCGACCAGGGCGAGCGCCGCCTCGGGCCCCGGGCAGGTCACCTCAAGGGAGGAGGAACGGCCGGGCTCGGTGAGCGAGCCGTGCGCCAGGAACGCCCCGCGCCAGGCGGCCTCGGCGTCGCAGGTGGCCCCCGAGACCACCTGCGGGGGCAGGCCGCGGATCGGGCGGCCGCGCCCGTCGACCAGGCCGGTCTGGCGGGCCAGCTGGTCGCCGCCCGCGACCACGCGCACCACGTAACGCGAGCCCCGGCGCAGTCCGCCCGGGGCCATCACGATCAGCTCGGAGCCGTGGCCGAAGATCTCCAGGATGTCCCGCTTGAGGCGGCGGGCCGCCATCGCGGTGTCCAGCTCCGCCTCGATCACGATCCGACCGCTCACCAGGTGGAGGCCGCCGGCGAACCGCAGAATGGCGGAGACCTCCGCCTTTCTGCAGCAGGTCCGGGTGACGGGGAGCCGGGAGATCTCGTCCTTCACCGCTGCCGTCATCGCCATGGGCCGATCCTTCCATGCATCCGAAAAATACGGTCGTACGCGGCGGCCAACAGCTCCGGGTCGTGCCTCGGGGTGCCGTCGGGCCGGGCCACCGGCGCCAGCTCGACCGCGGCCCCGAACCGCTTGGCGGCATCGGTCAGGGAGTCCCGGTCGGGCACGGCGGCCTCGTCGGCCAGCACCACGTCCAGGGCGAGTTTAGGGGCGTGTCGTCCCAAAACCTCCAAATGACGCTGCGGGGAGAAGCCCTCGGTTTCTCCGGGCTGCGGGGCGAGGTTCAGCGAGAGTACCCGGCGGGCCTTGGTCTGCGTGAGCGCGTCCAGCAGCTCGGGCACCAGCAGGTGCGGGATGACCGAGGAGAACCAGGAGCCGGGGCCGAGCACCACCCAGTCGGCGTCCAGGACGGCCGCGACCGCCTCGGGCACGGCCGGCGGGTCGCACGGCACCAGGTGCACGGACTGCACCTCGCCCGGCGTGAGGGCCACGGTCGCCTGGCCGCGGACGGTGTCCACCTCGTCCGGGCGCGCCGGGTCGTGCCCCCTGACCAGGGCCTGCAGCTCCAGCGGCACGGCCGACATCGGCAGCACCCGGCCCTGCGCGCCGAGCAGGCGTCCGACCAGGTCGAGGGCCTGGACGTGGTCGCCGAGCTGCTCCCACAGGGCGACGATCAGCAGGTTGCCCACCGCGTGCTCGTGCAGGTCGCCCTGGGACTGGAAGCGGTGCTGGATGACCCGGGCCCAGGTCTGGCCCCAGTCGTCGTCACCGCACAGCGCGGCCAGCGCCTTGCGCAGGTCGCCGGGTGGCAGCACGCCCAGCTCGTCGCGCAGGCGCCCGCTGGAGCCTCCGTCGTCGGCGACGGTGACGACGGCGGTGAGGTCGCCGGTGATCCGGCGCAGCGCGGCGAGGGAGGCGGACAGGCCCATGCCGCCGCCGAGGGCGACGACCTTGGGCTGGGTGCCGCGGCGGCGCGGCCGGCCGCCCCGGGCCTCGGCGGGCCGGGGACCCCTGCCTCCGGTGTCGCCCTCGGGCACCACCCGGCGCAGCCGGCTCAGCCGCGGAGTACGTCGTGTCATTCGCGTCCCATGTCCCGGTGTACGACCACCGTCTCCACGCCCTCGGCGGCGAGCCGGGCGGCGAGCTTCTCCGACATGGCGACCGAGCGGTGCTTGCCGCCCGTACAGCCCACGGCGATGGTCACGTAGCGCTTGCCCTCGCGGCGGTAGCCGGTGGCGACGAGCTGGAGCAGCTCGGTGTACCGGTCGAGGAACTCCTTGGCGCCGGGCTGGTTGAAGACGTAGCCCGAGACCTCCTCGTTGAGGCCCGTGTACGGGCGCAGCTCCGGGACCCAGTGCGGGTTCGGCAGGAAGCGGCAGTCGACCACGAGGTCGGCGTCGACGGGCAGGCCGTACTTGTAGCCGAACGACATCACCGTGGCCCGCAGCTCCGGCTCCTCCTCGCCGGCGAACTGGGCGTCCATCTTGGCGCGCAGCTCGTGCACGTTGAGGCTGGAGGTGTCGATCACCAGGTCGGCGTCGCCGCGCAGCTCGCGCAGCAGCTCGCGCTCGGCGTCGATGCCGTCGACGATGCGGCCGTCGCCCTGCAGGGGGTGCGGGCGGCGCACCGACTCGAAGCGGCGCACCAGGGCCTCGTCGGAGGACTCCAGGAAGACGATCCGCCGGGTGACGTTCTTCGCCTCCAGGTCGGCGAGGGACTCGCGGAGGTTGTCGAAGAAGCGGCGGCCGCGGACGTCGACGACGACGGCGATCCGGGCCACGTTGCCCTGGGAGCGGGCGCCGAGCTCCACCATGGTGGGGATCAGCGCGGGCGGCAGGTTGTCCACGACGAACCAGCCGAGGTCCTCCAGGCACTTCGCGGCCGTCGAGCGGCCCGCCCCGGACATGCCGGAGATGATCACCAGCTCGGGGATGGCCGCGTCCGGGACCGGGGCCTTGTCGTTCGCCATGCCCGTACTCACCTGTGCTCCCGCTCCGGTCTGTGCTTGCTGCCCGTGGTGCTCGTTCACATTCATGTCTCCTGCCCCCGTCGTTCGTCCGGTGCGCCCGTGCGTACGGGCTCGCCGCCGGAACCCATGGTGCCGGGTTCCTCTTCCATGATCTCTCCAGTCGCGGTGTTGACGGCGGGTGCGGCCGGGGCCGAGCGGGCCAGGGCCACGACGATCGTCTCCGCCGTCTTGCGGCCTATCCCGGGGACCTCGCAGATCTGGTCGATGGTGGCGGATCGCAGTCTCTTCAACGAACCGAAGTGCTTCAGGAGTGCCTGCTTGCGCGTGTCGCCGAGGCCGGGGACGTCGTCCAGGGGGCTGGAGCGGAAGCGCTTGGACCGCTTGGCGCGCTGGTAGGTGATCGCGAAGCGGTGGGCCTCGTCACGGACCCGCTGGAGCATGTAGAGGCCCTCGCTGGTGCGGGGCAGGATCACCGGGTCGTCGTCGCCGGGCAGCCAGACCTCCTCCAGGCGCTTGGCGAGTCCGCAGACGGCGATGTCGTCGATGCCGAGCTCGTCCAGGGCCCGGCGGGCCGCCGCGACCTGCGGGGCGCCGCCGTCGACCACCACGAGCTGCGGCGGGTAGGCGAACTTCCTGGGGCGGCCGTCGTCCTCGGTGAGGCCGCCCGGGCCGACCGGGGCGCCCGAGGCGGTGAGGACGTCGGGCCCGGCGGGTGACTCCGTGCCCGTGAGGGCGTCGGGCCCGGCCGGGGTCTCCGTGCCCGTGAGGGCGTCCGGGCCGGCGAGGGTGCCCTCGCCGCCCTGGCCGTCCCGCCCGTCCCCGCCGTTCTGCCCGTCGGTCCACTCGCCCGTCTTCTCCTTCTCGGCGAGGTAGCGGCGGAAACGGCGGGTGATCACCTCGTGCATGGAGCGGACGTCGTCCTGCCCCGCGAAGCCCTTGATCTGGAAGCGGCGGTACTCGCTCTTGCGGGCGAGCCCGTCCTCGAAGACGACCATGGAGGCCACGACGTCGTCGCCCTGGAGGTGGGAGATGTCGTAGCACTCGATCCGCAGCGGGGCGCTGTCCAGGTCGAGGGCGTCGGCGATCTCCTCCAGGGCGCGCGAGCGCGTGGTGAGGTCGGAGGCGCGCTTGGTCTTGTGCAGCACGAGCGCCTGCTGGGCGTTGCGCTGCACCGTCTCCATCAGCGCCTTCTTGTCGCCGCGCTGCGGGATGCGCAGGGAGACGCCGGAGCCGCGCCGCCCGGCGAGCCATTCCTGGACCGGCTCGACGGGGTCGGGCAGGGCGGGGACGAGGACCTCCTTGGGGACGGCGTCGCCGGTCTCCTCGCCGTACAGCTGCTGCAGGGCGTGCTCGACGAGGGCGCCGGTGGTGACCTCCTCCACCTTGTCGGTGACCCAGCCGCGCTGGCCCCGGACGCGTCCGCCGCGCACGTGGAAGATCTGGACGGCCGCCTCCAGCTCGTCCTCGGCGACCGCGATCAGGTCGGCGTCGGTCGCGTCGGCGAGCACGACCGCGTTCTTCTCCATGGCCTTCTTCAGGGCCCCGATGTCGTCGCGCAGGCGGGCCGCGCGCTCGTACTCCATCTCCTCGGCCGCCTCGCCCATCTGCCGCTCCAGGCGGCGGATGTACGTGCTCGTGCGGCCGGTCATGAAGTCGCAGAACTCCTCGGCCAGTTCGCGGTGCTCCTCGGCGGTGACGCGGTCCACGCAGGGGGCCGAGCACTTGCCGATGTAGCCGAGGAGGCAGGGGCGGCCGGTGCGGGCGGCGTTCTTGAACACGCCCGCCGAGCACGTACGCACCGGGAAGACGCGCAGGAGGAGGTCGACCGTGTCGCGGATCGCCCACGCGTGCGCGTACGGCCCGAAGTAGCGCACGCCCTTCTTCTTGTGACCGCGCATCACCTGCACGCGCGGGTACTCCTCGTTCATCGTCACCGCGAGGTACGGGTAGCTCTTGTCGTCGCGGTACTTGACGTTGAACCGGGGGTCGTACTCCTTGATCCAGGAGTACTCCAGCTGCAGCGCCTCGACCTCCGTGGACACCACCGTCCACTCCACGGACGCGGCCGTGGTGACCATGGAGCGGGTGCGCGGGTGCAGGCCCGCCAGGTCCTGGAAGTAGTTCGCCAGGCGCTGGCGCAGGCTCTTCGCCTTCCCGACGTAGATCACCCGGCGGTGCTCGTCACGGAACCTGTAGACCCCCGGGGAGTCGGGGATCTCGCCCGGTTTGGGGCGGTAGCTGGAGGGGTCGGCCATGTCTCACACCCTACTGGCGAGCACCGACACTCCGAGCGGACGGCAGGGTGTGATCACGGTCCCGGCGCGAGGCGATTTTCCACGGCATGTGCCGCCACGGGGTTACAGCAGGCCGGGAGCGGGAATGCAGGCTTCCCACGGGACACGGCGGCGTCCGGCGACGTCGCGCCGTGCCGGTGCGAGCACGGATTGTCGGTGCGGACCGGCCGTCTCCCCCAGGGAGCGGCTCGGGCCACGGGTCGGAGGGCTGCGCAGATGAAGCGGATGCGGATCGAGAAAACCCGGCGGACGGTCCGTGCCCGCCGGCACGCGGACGAGACGTTCGGGCTGCGCGACCTCCTGGACCCGCGTGACGCCGACATAGTGAGGGCCAAGCGCCTCTCGCTGGAGGAGCGGAACGGCGGCGACCGCTCCTAGCGGCCGTCGTCCACCGAGAACGCCCGGGGCGCCTCGCCCCGGGCGTTCGCATGTCCGCGTGCGGGCGGGCGTACATCACTGTCCGGCATCAGGTGTTGTCGGGACCAGGTCAACACGCTTCAATGCGGGGGAACTCGGGACCCTGAACGACGGCGTACGGATGTGAAGACCCGCCCGGCGCCGGCGGGACGGCCCCGGGCGGCCCGCGCGAACGGTCTGACCAGCCGTCGCCGACTCACAGAGAGGCCCCTGCATGCCGCACGCGCCACAGCACGCGGACGCCGTCACCGCCGAACTGGACTCGGCCCTGCGGGGCGGCCCCTTCCACGTAGCCCTGCGGGCCGCGATCGCCGCCCGCGGGCTGCCGCTGCAGCGGGTGCAGCACCATCTGTCGCGCCACGGGGTGAAGGTGGGCGTGACGAGCCTCAGTTACTGGCAGCAGGGGGCACGGCGTCCGCAGCGGCCCGAGTCGCTGCGGGCCGTCCGCGCGCTGGAGGAGATCCTGCAGCTGCCCGAGGAGTCGCTGATCCGGCTGCTCGCCGCGTCCGGCGACGGCCCGTCCGGGCAGCGTTCCTCGGCCCGCTCCTACCGCTCTCTCGTCGAGGCCTCCGGGGTGCTGGACCAGCTGCTGGCCGAGCTGGAGTGCCCTCCGGACGGGGGCCTGCACACCCTGGGGCACCACGAGCGGCTGCGCATCGGGGCGCGCCGCGAGCTGGCCGAGCGCGAGTCGCACCACATCGTGCGCGCCCACCGCGACGGCGTCGACCGCTTCGTCGCCGTCCACCACGGCGAGCGGGGGGCCGTGCCGGAGCGCATGCGGGTGCACGCGCTGGAGAACTGCCGTACCGGCCGCGTCCGTTGGCACAGCGACACGGGAGTGCTCGCCGCCGAGCTGCTCTTCGACACCCGGCTGCGGGCCGGGGACACGTTCCTGTTCCGCTACGGCGTGGAGGACGGCACCGCCGGCGTCTCGCGCGAGTACGTCCGCGGCTTCGACTCCCCCGGCGGCCAGTACGCGCTCCAGGTCTCCTTCGACGCGACGGCCCTGCCGCTGCGCTGCCACCGCTTCGCCCAGCACACCGCGGCGGCGCCCCGCAGCGGGTGCCAGGAGCTGACGATGTCCGGGCGGCACCGGTCGGTCCATCTGGTCGAGCCCCGGGTGCGGGCGGGGTTCCTGGGGATCGGCTGGGACTGGGAACCGGGGTTGTGAGGGTGCCGGCGGCGGCGACGGCCGTGGGGGCGCGGCCGTCGGAGGCGTAGGGGCGTAGGGGCGTACTGGCGGGCTCACGTGCGGGCGTGTACGTAAACGCTTGCGTAAGCGTTTACGTGCGGCGCGGAATGCGGTACGTTCCCCGCCTGGACCGACGCGAGGGCCGGAGTCCCGAAGACCGGAGACCCGAGGCCGGAGACCCGACGACGCGACCCCACCGAGGAGGCGAACGGCATGGCGACGATGGCCGACGTCGCGCGGAGCGCCGGTGTCTCCGTGGCGACCGTCTCGCACGTGCTGAACGGCACCCGGCCGGTGCTGCCGCACACCCGCCAGGCGGTCCTGGACGCCGTCGAGGAACTCGGCTACACCACCAACACCCTGGCCCGTGCCCTGGTGACGTCACGCACCCGGTCCATCGGACTGGCGGTGTCGGCGATCAGCAACCCGTACTTCACGGAGATCCTCCAGGGCGTCGAGGCCGCCGCGCTGGAAGCCGGCTACAGCCTGCTGCTCGCCGATCCGCACGACGACCCCGGGCATGAGCGCAAGGTGGTCCAGCTGCTGCACGAGCGCCGGGTGGACGGCATGATCGTCGCCCCCTCCGCCGACCCGCGGGGGCTGCTCGCCTACCTGGGGCGGCACGACGTACCCGCCGTCTTCCTCGACCGGCTGGTGAAGGCCCCGGAGACGGACGGCGGCCCGCGGTTCGACCAGGTGTGCGCGGACAGTGCCGAACCGACGTCCCGGCTGGTCGCCCATCTCGCCGGGCTCGGGCACCGGCGGATCGGGATGGTGGCGGGACTGCCGGGGCTCAGCACCACGACCGAGCGGATCATGGGCTACCGCAGCGGCCTCGCCTTCGCGGGGCTGCCGTACGACGAGCGGCTCCTGGTGCACGGCGACTCGGAGTCGGCCGGCGCCGAGGTGGCCGTCGCCGCCCTGCTGTCACAGGCCGTGCCGCCCACCGCGCTGATCACCGGAAACAACGCGATGACCATCGGAGCGCTGCGGGCCCTGCGCGCCCACCGCCTGTCCGTGCCGGACGACATCGCGCTGTGCTGCTTCGACGACTTCGCCTGGGCGGATCTGTTCTCGCCCCGGCTCACCGCGATCGCCCAGCCCAGCAAGGACATCGGTGCCCGGGCCGTGCGCGTGCTCCTGGAGCGGCTCGCCGAGCCGGACCGGCCGGCCCGGACCCTGCGGCTGCCCTGCACCTTCGTCCACCGCACGTCGTGCGGCTGCCCGTCCGAGGAAGGAATCCCGTCGTGATCGTCGTCGCCGGTGAGGCACTGATCGACCTGGTACCGCGGGGCACGGGTGCCCTGGCGGCACTGCAGCCGGCGCTCGGCGGCGGCCCCTACAACACAGCGGTGGCCCTGGGCCGCCTCGGCTCCCCCGCCGCCTTCTGCTCCCGGGTCTCGTCCGACGCGTTCGGGGAGGCCCTGCTGGACCGGCTGCGCGAGACCGGGGTGGACGTGTCGGCCGTGCAGCGCGGCACCGAGCCCACGACGCTGGCCGTCGCCACGGTCGGCGCGGACGGCTCGGCGGCGTACTCGTTCTACGTCGAGGGGACGGCGGACCGGCTGTTCGCGGCGCCCTCCGCGCTGCCGGACGGCACCCGCGCGGTCTCCTTCGGCACCTGTTCGCTGGTGCTGGAGCCGGGGGCGAGCGCGTACGAGGAACTGATGCGGGCGGCGGCCGCCCAGGGCGTGTTCACCGCGCTCGACCCGAACATCCGGGCCGGGCTGATCCCGGACGCGGACGCCTACCGGGCGCGGTTCAAGAGCTGGCTGCCGTCGGTGACGCTGCTGAAGCTGTCCGAGGAGGACGCCCGGTGGCTCGGCGGCACGCCCCAGGAGTGGCTCGCGGCCGGTCCGGCTGCGGTCGTGATCACCCGGGGTGGTGACGGGCTGACCGCGTTCACGGCCGACGGCGGCACGTACTCCGTGCCGGGCGAGCGGGTGGAGGTCGTGGACACGATCGGCGCGGGCGACACGGTGAACGCGGCGCTGCTGCACGGGCTCGCGGTACGCGACGCGCTGAGCGGTCCGGCCCTGGCCGCGCTGGGGCCGGACGGCTGGTCGGAGCTGCTGGGCTTCGCGGCGCGGGCGGCGGCGGTGACGTGCTCGCGCGCGGGGGCGGAACCGCCGTACGCGCACGAGCTGGACGGCTGACGCCGACTGACCTCGCTCGGCCGCCCTCGCTGGAGGAGGGGCCCCGCGTCACTCCCAGCCTGTGGTGAGGTTCCGGGCGGGTGGCGCCTCAGCCCGTCTCCCCCACCGCCCGCAGCGCGCCGGGGCGGCGGCCGTTGAGGCGGTCCAGGGCCGCGGCTGTGGCGTCGTCCGCGGGCAGGTGGATGATGACGCGCTGCCCCTCGTCGGGGAGCGCGAGCGTCTCGTGCAGCAGCCGCAGGGAGCCGGCTTCCGGGTGGTCGAGGTGCTGGGAGCCCGTCGTCCTGGGTGTCATGGCGAGGTCGGCGAACCGGTCGGTGAAGTCCGCCCCCGCGGTCACCGTCAGTTCGTCGGCCAGCTCGGTGAGGTAGGGGTCCCTGAGGGGGACGCCGTGCCGGAGCCGGGCGACGAGGTCGTCGGCCACCCGCTCCCAGTCGCGGTAGGCGCTGCGGGCCCGCGCGTCGGTGAACAGGTACCGCAGCAGGTTGGGCGGCTCGCCGTCGAGCAGGCCGATGGGGCCGACCAGCCGCGCGTAGCCGGCGGTGTGGGCGAGGACGTCGCCGATCCAGTTGACCACCAGCGCCGGAGCGGGCTCCAGACGGTCCAGTACGGCCCGTACCGTCGGGCGGGCCGTACGGCTGAGGGCCGGGGCGGCGGCGCAGACCAGGGGGTCGCCGCCGTCGGCCTCCTTGGTCAGGCGGCGCAGCAGCATCCGGTCGGCCAGGGACAGGTTCAGGGCGTCGGCGAGGGCGCCGAGCACCTGGGCGGACGGGTTGCGGTCGCGTCCCTGTTCCAGCCGGGTGAGGTACTCGACGCTGATGTCGGCGAGCATGGCCAGCTCGGCGCGCCGCAGGCCCGGGGTGCGGCGCCGTGGGCCCGTGGGGAGCCCGGCCTCGGCGGGGGTGACGGCTTCGCGCCAGGTGCGCAGGTACGTGCCCAACTCGTTGTCGCTCACCCGTCCGAACGTACCGCCCCGCCGCGCGCGGAGGATGGCCCTGTCACTACCAGCCTCGGGCCGGTCTCCCTGCCGGGCCGCGGGGGCCGCAGGGTGGAGGGCATGACGAATGACACCGCCACCACCACCCTTCCGCTGGCCCCGGGGCACTGGGCCCTGGACCCGTTCCACTCCTCCGTGAACTTCACCATCCGTCACCTGGGCATCGCCAAGGTGCGGGGCCGTTTCGAACGGCTGGAGGCCGAGCTGTTCGTCGGGGAGCGGGTCGATGACGTGCGGGTCTCCGCGACGGTCGACCTGGCCTCGATCGACACGGGCAACGCCGACCGGGACGCCCATGTCCGCGCCTCCGACCTGCTCGACGTCGAGAAGCGCCCGACGATGACGTACCGCTCGACGCGGGTGTCGGGTGCGGGCGAGGACTGGACGATGGAGGGCGAGCTGACGATCGGCGGCGTGACGCGCCCGGTGACGCTCGCCGTGGAGTTCGGCGGGCTGGTCGAGGTGCCGATGGACGGCAGCCGGCACGCCGGGTTCGAGGCGACGGGCGAGATCCGGCGCAGCGAGTTCGGGCTCGACTTCGCTCCCGGACTGCTCGGCGAAGTGGTGAAGATCCAGCTCGACATGCAGTTCGTGGAGCCGAAGGCCGCCTGAGCTGAAGCAGTCGTTCCGGCAGACGCTTCGACAGACGTTCCGGCCGTCGTTCCGGCCGTCGTTTCGGCACTGAACGCGCTGTGCCCCACGGGAGTCACCCGTGGGGCACGGCGCGTTCGGCGGGAGCCGTCAGCTCTTGGTCGTCCGCGTGGTCTTCTTCGCGGCCGCCTTCGTAGTCGCCTTGGTGGCCGCCTTCGTGGTCCTGGCGGTCTTGGTGGCCGCCTTCCCGGTCGCGGCGCCGCCGACCCGCTTGGTGGCGGTCTTCTTCGCCGTGGCCTGGGCCGGGACCGTCTTCTTCGCCGCCCGGCGCGGTGCCTTCACCGAGGAGGCGTCGCTGATGCGGTCGGCGCCGAGAATCTCCCGCAGGAACTTGCCGGTGTGGCTGGCCGGGACCGCGGCGACCTCCTCGGGCGTGCCCTCGGCGACCACCAGGCCGCCGCCGGCGCCGCCCTCGGGCCCCATGTCGACGATCCAGTCGGCGGTCTTGATCACGTCGAGGTTGTGCTCGATGACGATGACCGTGTTGCCCTTGTCGACCAGGCCGGACAGGACCTTCAGCAGCTTGCTGATGTCCTCGAAGTGCAGACCGGTCGTCGGCTCGTCCAGGACGTAGACCGTGCGGCCGGTGGAGCGCTTCTGCAGTTCGCTGGCGAGCTTCACGCGCTGTGCCTCGCCGCCGGACAGGGTGGTCGCGGCCTGGCCGAGGCGGACGTAGCCGAGGCCGACGTCCTTGAGCGTGTTGAGGTGCCGGGCGATGGCGGGGACGGCCTCGAAGAACTCCGTGGCCTCCTCGATCGGCATGTTCAGGACCTCGGCGATGGACTTGCCCTTGTAGTGGACCTCCAGGGTCTCCCGGTTGTACCGGGCGCCGTGGCAGACCTCGCACGGGACGTAGACGTCCGGGAGGAAGTTCATCTCGATCTTGATGGTGCCGTCGCCCGCGCAGTTCTCGCAGCGGCCGCCCTTGACGTTGAAGGAGAAGCGGCCGGGCATGTAGCCGCGGACCTTCGCCTCGGTGGTCTCGGCGAACAGCTTGCGGATGTGGTCGAAGACGCCGGTGTACGTCGCCGGGTTCGAGCGCGGGGTGCGGCCGATGGGCGACTGGTCGACGTGGACGACCTTGTCGACGAGGTCGTCGCCGTCCACGCGCGTGTGCCGCCCGGGCACGCTCCTCGCGCCGTTCAGCTCACGGGCCAGGTGCGTGTACAGGATGTCGTTGACCAGCGTGGACTTGCCGGAGCCGGAGACGCCGGTGACCGCCGTGAACACGCCCAGCGGGAAGGAGACGTCGATGTCCTGGAGGTTGTTCTCCCGGGCGCCGTGCACCGTGAGCTGCCGGGACGGGTCCAGCGGGCGCCGGATGCCGGGCAGCGGGATGGCCTTCCTGCCGGACAGGTACTGGCCGGTCTGCGACTCCTCGTTGGCGAGGAGCTCCTTCAGGGAGCCGCTGTGCACGACCTTGCCGCCGTGCTCACCGGCGCCGGGGCCGATGTCGACGATCCAGTCGGCGGTCTTGATGGTGTCCTCGTCGTGCTCCACGACGATGAGCGTGTTGCCCATGTCGCGCAGCCGGACCAGGGTCTCGATCAGCCGGTGGTTGTCGCGCTGGTGCAGGCCGATGGACGGCTCGTCGAGGACGTACAGCACGCCGACCAGGCCGGAGCCGATCTGGGTGGCCAGGCGGATGCGCTGGGCCTCGCCGCCGGAGAGAGTGCCCGCGGCGCGGTTGAGCGAGAGGTAGTCCAAGCCGACGTCGACCAGGAACCGCAGCCGCTCGTTGACCTCCTTCAGGACGCGCTCGGCGATCTTCTTGTCGCGGGCGGTCAGCTTCAGCTCGCCCAGGAAGTCCGCGCAGTCGCTGATCGACATCGCGGAGACCTCGGCGATGGACTTGCCCATGATCGTGACCGCGAGGACGATCGGCTTGAGGCGCGTGCCCTCACAGGTGGGGCAGGGCACCTCGCGCATGTAGCCCTCGAAGCGCTCGCGGCTGGAGTCGCTCTCGGCCTCGCTGTGCCGGCGCTTGACGAAGGGGACGGCGCCCTCGAAGGCCGTGGTGTAGCGGCGCTCGCGCCCGTAGCGGTTGCGGTAGCGGACCTCGACCTGGGTCTTGTGGCCGTGCAGCAGGGCCTTCTTGGCGCGCTGCGGCAGGCCGGCGAAGGGGATGTCCGTACGGAAGCCCAGCGCGTCGGCGAGGGCGCCGATCAGGCGGCCGAAGTAGTCCTTGGTGTGGCCGTGCGACCACGGGTGGATGGCGCCCTCGTCCAGGCTCTTGTCCGGGTCCGGGACGATCAGCTCCGGGTCGACCTCCATGCGCGTGCCGATGCCGGTGCAGTTCGGGCAGGCGCCGAAGGGCGAGTTGAAGGAGAAGGAGCGCGGCTCCAGTTCCTCGAAGGACAGGTCGTCGTACGGGCAGTACAGGTGCTCCGAGAACATGCGCTCGCGCTCGGGGTCGTCCTCGGGGAGGTCGACGAAGTCGAGCACGACCATGCCGCCGGACAGGCCGAGGGCGGTCTCGACGGAGTCGGTCAGGCGGCGCTTGGCGCCCTCCTTGACCGTGAGGCGGTCGACGACCACCTCAATGGTGTGCTTCTCCTGCTTCTTCAGCGTCGGCGGGTTCGACAGCTGGACCGTCTCGCCGTCGACCCGCGCGCGGGAGTAGCCCTTGGTCTGCAGGTCGGCGAAGAGGTCGACGAACTCGCCCTTGCGCTCGCGCACCAGCGGCGACAGCACCTGGAAGCGGCTGCCCTCGGGCAGCTCCAGGACCCGGTCGACGATGGCCTGCGGCGACTGGCGCGAGATCGGCCGGCCGCACTCGGGGCAGTGCGGCTTGCCGATGCGCGCGAAGAGCAGGCGCAGGTAGTCGTAGACCTCGGTGATCGTGCCGACCGTGGAGCGCGGGTTGCGCGAGGTCGACTTCTGGTCGATGGAGACGGCCGGGGAGAGGCCCTCGATGAAGTCGACGTCCGGCTTGTCCATCTGGCCGAGGAACTGCCGGGCGTAGGAGGAGAGGGACTCGACGTAGCGCCGCTGTCCCTCGGCGAAGATGGTGTCGAAGGCCAGCGAGGACTTGCCCGACCCCGACAGGCCCGTGAAGACGATGAGCGAGTCGCGCGGGAGGTCGAGCGAGACGTTCTTCAGATTGTGCTCGCGCGCTCCACGAACGATGAGACGGTCGGCCACGCCGGTCCGCACCTTTCTTGAGAGAAGTGACAGGGGCGGGGCCCCCGTCTTTCTCAGACTAGGGGGAGCCACTGACAACGCCGGTCGGATTCACGGGTTGCCAACAAACCCCGGCTCTCCAGCATGCCCGACGCCACGTCCGACCATATAGCACGTGCATTCGATTTACGGCACTCCTTCACCACCTTCACCCGAAGGAGTGGCGGAGCTAGGGTCAGCACCATGATTGATCACGCTCATGACCTGGCGTCTGTACGGGACGCGACGGAACGGCTGCTGACCGCAGTCGGCCCCCTGGACAACGCCGCTGTGACGCAGCCGTCACGGCTGCCCGGCTGGACCCGCGGCCATGTCCTGGCCCACCTCGCCCGGAACGCGGACGCCCTCGTGAACGTCCTGGAGGGCCGTCCCATGTACGCCTCCGCCGAGGCCCGGGACGCCGACATCGAGCGGGACGCCCCGCGCGCCCTCGACGTCCAGCTCACGGACCTGCGGGAGAGCGCGGCCCGCTTTCAGGAGACCGGGGACGCGCCGGCGGACTGGTCGCGCACGGTGGAGCTGCGCAACGGCGTCAAGGACGCCGCGGCCCGGGTGCCGTTCCGGCGGTGGGTGGAGGTGGAGCTGCACCATGTGGACCTCGGCATCGGGTACGAGCTGGAGGACCTGCCCGAGGAGTTCACCGAGCGGGAGATCGAGTTCCTCGCGGACCGGTTCGCCGGGCATCCCGACGTACCGCCCACCCACGTGACGGACGGCACGCGCGCGTGGCGCACGGGAAGCACGCCGGGCGACCGCCCCGAGGTGACCGTCACCGGGACGCCGGCGGACCTCCTGGGGTGGCTCGCGGGACGCCGCGACGGTGCCGCGCTGACGGTTGACGGCGGACCGCTGCCCGCACTGCCCCCGTTGTAGGACCCGGCCCGCTCCGCCGCTATAGGCTGGCGGACATGACGTACAGCGGACAGGTGACGGTCGGCGGGCCTGCCGACGTGCACGAGCTCAAGGACCTGATGATCACGAAGATCGCGGTGGGTCCGATGAACAACAACGCCTATCTGCTGCGCTGCCGGGCCACCGACGAGCAGCTGCTGATCGACGCCGCCAACGAGGCGCAGACGCTGCTCGGCATGATCGGCGACGACGGGATCACGTCGGTCGTCACGACCCACCGGCACGGCGACCACTGGCAGGCGCTCGCCGAGGTCGTGGCGGCCACCGGCGCCCGCACGTACGCGGGGCGGGAGGACGCCGAGGGCATCCCCGTGCGCACCGATGTGCCGGTCGACGACGGCGACACGATCCGGGTGGGGCAGGTCGAGCTCACCGCGCGCCACCTGGTCGGGCACACGCCCGGCTCGATCGTCCTCGTCTACGACGACCCGCACGGGCACCCTCATGTGTTCACCGGGGACTGCCTGTTCCCGGGCGGTGTGGGCAACACCCACAAGGACCCGAAGGCCTTCGCCAGCCTCATCCACGACGTCGAGACCAAGATCTTCGACGTCCTCCCGGACGAGACGTGGGTCTACCCGGGCCACGGCAACGACACGAGCCTGGGCGCGGAGCGCCCGCACCTGCCGGAGTGGCACGCGCGCGGGTGGTGAGGACGGCGCGGCACGGAGTACGCCGGGGCGGGGCCGGGGCGTGAGCGCGCCAGCGCGTGAGTGGGGCCGGCGCCTGAGTGGGGCCGGCGCCTGAGTGGGGCCGGCGCGTGAGTGGGCCGCGGAGTGAGCGCGCCGGCGCGTGAGTACGCCGGGGAGTGAGCCGCGTACGCGCCCCGTGTGAAGCATTCGCACACACCAGTCTCGTACATGCGCTCCCCTCTCGTGCGCGCACGCGGTCAACTGGTCGCAGCCCCGCGCAGGATGACGGCTCCTGGGCGGACGGGCCGCCGGTCTGTCGTTCCCCGCCCTCGACCGGCGGCCCCGGCGCATGCCGAACAGCGTCTCCACCGGGCGCAGTTCACACGGTTGCAACACCCGTTCCCACGATCCGGACATCTCTCGGCGTGACCTCGACAAAGAGGACCGCCGGCTGTCAATCTCCCGCCATGCTTCCTGCTCAGCGAGCCCTGCGCCGCACCGCCGCCGTCGTCGTCCTCCTCGCCGCCGTGAGTTGTGCCCCGCAACCGGAAAGCTCGGGCAAGCCCTCCGCGTCGGCCTCCCAGGGGTGCGAGAAAGGCAAGTTGGCCACCGAGACGCCGGGCAAGCTGACCGTCGCGACCGACCAGCCCGCCTACGAGCCCTGGTTCAAGGACGACGATCCCGCCAACGGCAAGGGCTTCGAGTCGGCGGTCGCCTACGCCGTCGCCCAGCGGCTCGGATACGGCAAGGGCAAGGTCGTCTGGCAGACCGTCCCGTTCAACAAGGCCTTCGCGCCCGGGGACAAGACGTTCGACTTCGACATCAACCAGGTGTCCATCAGCGACGAGCGCAGGAAGGCCGTGGACTTCTCGTCCGGCTACTACGACGTCCGCCAGGCCGTCGTCGCGCTCAAGAACTCCGAGGCGGCGAAGGCGAAGAGCCTCGCCGGTCTGAAGGGCGTGAAGCTGGGCGCCCAGGTCGGCACCACCAGCCTCGACTACATCAACGACGTGGTGCGGCCCACGCGCGCGCCCGCCGTGTACGCCAAGAACGACCAGGCCAAGTCCGCACTGAAGAACGGCCAGGTCGACGCCATCGTGGTGGATCTGCCGACCGCCTTCTACATCACCGGGGCCGAGGTGACCGACGCGACGATCGTCGGTCAGTTCGAGCATCGCGGCGGCACACCGGAGCAGTTCGGCCTCGTCCTCGACAAGGGCAGCGCGCTCACCTCCTGCGTCTCGCGGGCCGTGGACGCGCTGCGCCGGGACGGCACCCTCGGGAAGATCGAGCAGCAGTGGCTGTCGGACGCCGCCGACGCACCGGTGCTCAAGTGACGGTGCACGACGAGGAACTCGCCGAGGGCGCCGGACACGACGGGCACGACGGCTACGTCCCGTCCCGGCGGCGCCTGGAGCGCGAGCGCCACCGGCGTCGGCGCGCCCGGCGCGCCACGGCGATCGGCGCGGTGTCGACACTGGTCACCGGTGCCGTCCTCTACCTGGTCGTCGTCAACGCCCCGGGCTGGCCGCGCACCAAAGAGACGTTCTTCGACTGGGGCTACGCGCGCGAGGCGTTCCCGGTGGTCCTCGAAGGGCTGTGGCTGAACGTCCGGCTGCTGCTGGTCTGCGGGGCCGCGGTGCTCGTCCTCGGCATGCTGATCGCCGTGGCCCGGACGCTGCGCGGCCCGGTGTTCTTCCCGCTGCGGTTCCTGGCCGCCGCCTACACGGACTTCTTCCGCGGGCTGCCGCTCATCATCAACCTGATGATCGTGGTCCTCGGTGTCCCGGCGCTGCGGCTCCAGGGGGTGACCGTCGACCCGGTGCTGCTCGGCGGCACCGCGCTCACCCTGACCTACTCGGCGTACGTCGCCGAGGTGTTCCGGGCCGGCATCGAGTCCGTACACCCCTCGCAGCGCGCGGCGGCCCGCTCGCTCGGACTCAGCAACCGGCAGGCGCTGCGGTACGTGGTGCTGCCGCAGGCGGTGCGCCGCCAGGTGCCGCCGCTGCTCAACGACCTGGTGTCGCTGCAGAAGGACACCGGGCTCGTCTCGATCGGCGGAGCCGTGGACGCCGTACGGGCCGCCGACATCATCGTCGGGCGCAGCCTCAACTACACGCCGTACATCGTCGCCGGCCTGGTCTTCGTCGCGCTGACCATCCCCATGACCCGCTTCACGGACTGGGTGACGGCCCGCATGGACCGCCGGCGGGCCCAGGGAGGAGTCGCATGAGCGGGGTGCCCGTGCTGCGGATGGAGTCCGTCCGCAAGAGCTTCGGCGGTGCGGTCGTGCTGCGGGACGTGGACCTGGAGGTCGCCCCGCACACGGTGACCGCGCTGATCGGCGCCTCCGGCTCCGGCAAGTCCACGCTGCTGCGGTGCGCCAACCTGCTGGAGGAGATCGACGACGGGGCGATCTGGCTGGACGGCGAGGAGATCACCGACCCGCGTACCGACCAGGACGCCGTCCGCCGCCGGATCGGCGTGGTCTTCCAGGCGTACAACCTGTTTCCGCACATGACCGTGCTGAAGAACATCACGCTCGCTCCCCGCCGGGTGCACGGGGTGTCCCGTGCCGAGGCCGAGGCACGCGCGCGTGAGCTGCTGGAGCGGCTCGGGCTCGGCGGGAAGGCGAGTGAGTACCCGGACCGGCTGAGCGGCGGCCAGCAGCAGCGCGTGGCGATCGTGCGCGCCCTGGCCGTACGCCCCCGGCTGCTGCTGCTCGACGAGATCACCGCCGCCCTCGACCCCGAGCTGGTGGGCGAGGTCCTCACCGTCGTGCGCGGCCTGAAGGACGAGGGCATGACCATGGTGCTGGCCACGCACGAGATGGGCTTCGCCCGGGAGGTCGCCGACCAGGTGTGTTTCCTGGAGGACGGCGTGGTGCTGGAGCACGGCACCGCCCGGCAGATCTTCGAAGAGCCCCGGCAGGAACGCACACGGCGGTTCCTGCGGCGGATCGTGGAGGCGGGGCGACTGTGAGGCGGGGCGACTGTGGAGCGGGGCGGCTGTGAGGGGCGCGGGCCGGGCGAGGGGGGCTCACGCCTCGGCGTGGGCCGGACCAGCCAGTGCCGCGACGCGCTCCACGCCGAACACGTACCCCTGCACTCCGCATCCGGCGATGACGCCGTCGGCGCGCAGCGAGACGTAGGAGTGGTGGCGGAACGACTCGCGCCGGTGGATGTTGGAGATGTGGACCTCGATCACGGGCATGCCGTCACAGGTGTTGAGGGCGTCCAGGATGGCGACGGAGGTGTGCGAGTAGGCGCCCGGATTGATCACGATCCCGCAGTGCCCGAGCCGTGCCTCGTGGATCCAGTCCACCAATTCACCCTCGTGGTTGGACTGCCGGAAGTCCACCGTGCCGCCGTGTGCGGCCGCCGCCTTGGCGCACAGGGCCTCGACGTCGGCGAGGGTGTCGGAGCCGTAGATCTCCGGCTGGCGCTGGCCGAGCAGGTTCAGGTTGGGGCCGTTGAGGATCATGATCGGGGCGTTGGCCAGGGTGCGGGGCACGTTTCCTCCGGTCCGTTCGAGGTCGGGCGGCCCGTGACGGACCGCTGCACAGCCGGTTTATCACGGTGCGCCGACAGCCCGCCGGGCCGTAGCCTCCCGGCATGACGAGCCCTGTCCGTCCGCCCAAGCCGTCGCCCGGTGACCGCGTCGCCGTCGTCTCGCCCTCGTCCGGCCTGCCGGGACTCTTCCCGCTCCCCTACGAACTGGGCCTGGAGCGGCTGCGCGAGGAGTACGGGCTGGAGCCGGTCGAGTATCCGGCGACCCGGAAGATGGGCTCGACACCCGAGGAACGGGCCGCCGACCTGCACGCCGCCTTCGCCGACCCGGACATCAAGGCGGTCATCGCCTCGATCGGCGGCGACGACCAGATCACCGTACTGCCGTACCTGGACCGTGAGCTGTTCCGGGCGAACCCGAAGCCGTTCTTCGGGATGAGCGACAACACCAACCTGCTCGCTTTCCTGCACACCTGCGGCATCGTCGGCTACCACGGCTGCAGCGTCATGTGCGAGCTGGGCCGTCCCGGAGCCATGCATCCGCAGACCGCCGAGTCCCTGCGGGCGGCCCTGTTCACGTCCGGCCCGTACGAGCTGAGGCCCGCCGAGCGGTGGCGGGACGTCGACCGGGACTGGGCCGACCCCGCGACCTTCGACGCCGAGCCGGAGACGCGACCGGGCAGCGGCTGGACCTGGGTGAACCCCGACCGGGTGGTGGAGGGCCGCAGTTGGGGCGGCTGCCTGGAGATCGTCGGCTGGCTGCTGATGGCCGACCGGGAGGTCTCGCACGACCTGTCCGTGTACGACGGCGGTGTCCTGCTGCTGGAGACCTCGGAGGACATGCCGAGTGCCGCGGAGGTCCACGGCACGATCCGGAGCATGGGCGAGCGCGGGCTGCTCCAGCGCTTCTCGGCCCTGCTGATGGGGCGCCCGAAGACCTGGTCTTTGGCACGCCGCAACAGCCCCGAGGAGGGCGCCCGTTACGCCGCCGAACAGCGCGAGGCCGTCCTGCGCGCCATGCGGACCTACGCCCCCGGCGCCACCGTCGTCTTCGACGTGGACTTCGGGCACACCGACCCGCAACTGGTGATCCCGTACGGGGGCATCGTGCGCGTGGACGGGCCGGCTCGGCGCATCACGGTCATGTACTGAGTGGGCCCCCGAGCCCCCCGAGCCCCCCGAGCCCCCCGGAACCCCTCGGAGCCCCCCGTGCCCTCCGCGCCCCCCGCGCGCCCCCGTAACCGCCCGTCACCGTGGGTAGTTGACGCGGCATGCACGACGTACGCACCGTAAGGGCACCTTCCATGCCGCGCCTCGCGGCCGCCTCACTCGCCGGCACGGCCATCGAGTTCTACGACTTCTTCGTCTACGGCACCGCGGCGGCCCTGATCCTGGGGCCGCTGTTCTTCCCGACGTTCTCACCGGTCGCGGGGACGCTGGCCGCCTTCGCCACCTTCGGCGTGGGGTTCGTGGCCCGGCCGCTGGGGTCGGTGCTGTTCGGTCACATCGGCGACCGGCGCGGGCGGCGGCCGGTCCTCGTCGCCTCCCTGCTGCTGACCGGCGCGTCCACGGTCGCCGTGGGCTGCGTCCCGACCTACGACTCGATCGGCGTGGCCGCTCCCCTGCTGCTCCTGGTCCTGCGCTTCCTGCAGGGGCTGGGCCTCGGCGGTGAATGGGGCGGGGCGGTACTGCTGACGGTGGAGCACGCGCCCGCCGAGCGGCGCGGGCTGTGGTCGAGCTTCCCGCAGGTCGGGCCCGCGCTCGGGTTCCTGCTCGCCAACGGAGTGGTCCTCGGACTGTCCTCGACGCTGTCCGAGGCGCAGTTCGCCGCGTGGGGGTGGCGGGTGCCGTTCTGGGCGGCGGGCGTGCTGGCCCTGGTGGGGCTGTGGCTGCGCTCGTCGCTCGCCGAGAGCCCGAGCTTCCTCGAACTCGACGACCACGCGCGCGTGCCGCTCGTCGAGGTCGTGCGCCACCACTGGCGCCTCCTGCTGCTGACCGGCGGAGCCCTCGCCATCGGCTACGCCATCTTCTACGCCGTGACCACCTGGTCCCTCGCCTACGGCACGGAGCGGCTCGGTGTCGGCCGCGGTGTCATGCTCACCTGCATCATGGGCGCGGTGGTCGTGAAGGGCGCGCTCACGCCCCTGGTGGCCCTGCTCGGGGACCGCTACGGGCGACGGCCGCTGTGCCTGATCGGGTGCGCCGCCGCGGCCCTGTGGATGTTCCCGATGGTCGCGCTGCTCGCCACCGGCGCGCCGCTGCCGATGTTCCTCGGCTTCCTCGGCGCGATGCTCTCGTTCATCACGATGTTCGCCGTGATCGCCGCGTATCTGCCGGAGCTCTACGAGCCGCGGGTGCGCTGCACCGGGGCCGCCGTCGGCTACAACCTCGGCGGTGTCCTCGGAGGTGCGCTCACCCCGATCGTGGCGACGGCCCTCGCCGAACAGGGCGGGCGGGTGCCCTGGGGCGTGGCCGCGTACCTGACGGTGATCGCGCTGTGCAGTCTGACGTGCTTCGCGCTGCTGCCGGAGACGCGGCCGGTGCCGGCGGGGGCGGCTGCGGAGGCGGCTTGAGCCGGAAGGGCTCCCCGGAGAGGTGGTGTCACGGATTGATCGCCAGCTCCAGGTAGGCCGCGAACAGCACCAGATGGACACCGCCCTGGAGTGGGGTCGCCCGGCCCGGGACGACCGTCAGCGAGGCGACGACCACCGTCAGGGCGAGCAGCACCATGTGTGTGGCGCCCAGGCCGAGGACCAGGGGGCCGGACAGCCAGACCGAGGCGAGCGCGACAGCGGGGATGGTCAGGCCGATGCTGGCCATCGCCGAACCGAGGGCGAGGTTCAGGCTGGTCTGGACCCGGTCGCGGCGGGCGGAGCGCAGGGCCGCGATGGTCTCCGGCAGGAGGACCAGCAGCGCGATGATCACACCGACGACGGCATGGGGCAGACCGGCCGCCTGCACTCCCGACTCGATGGTGGGCGACACCCCCTTGGCCAGACCCACCACGCCGATCAGCGCCAGGCCCAGCAGCCCCAGGCTGATCATGGCGGTGCGGGCGGTCGGCGCCTCGGCGTGGGCCTCCGCGGTGATCACCTCGCCGTGCCGGGTGATCGGCAGGAAGTAGTCCCGGTGCCGCACGGTCTGCGTCGCGACGAAGAGGCCGTACAGCACCAGTGAGGACAGCGCCGCGAAGGTCAGCTGGACCGTGGAGAACTCCGGACCCGGCTTGCTGGTGGTGAACGTCGGCAGGACCAGACTGAGCGTGGCCAGGGTGGCGACGGTCGCGAGGGCGGCACCCGTGCCCTCGGGGTTGAAGACGGCCGTGCCGTGCCGCAGGGAAGCGACCAGGAGGCACAGGCCGACGATGCCGTTGCAGGTGATCATCACCGCGGCGAAGACCGTGTCCCTGGCCAGCGTCGAGCTCTTGTCCCCGCCGTCGGCCATGAGGGTGACGATGAGGGCGACCTCGATGATCGTCACGGCGACCGCGAGGACGAGGGAGCCGAACGGTTCGCCGACCCGGTGGGCCACCACCTCCGCGTGGTGCACGGCGGCCAGGACGGCTCCCGCGAGCACCAGCGTGACCAGCGCGACGACCGGGCCGGGCAGATCACGCCCCCAGGTGAACACCAGCAGCACGACGGCGAGCAGGGGAACCAGGGTCGTCCACTGCGCCGCGAGCGGCCGCCGCCGTTCGATCATGCGGTGATCCTGTCAGAGGTGGCGGAGCCCCGCACTCCGTTCGCGGGCTTCCGCCACCCGCCGGCCGTGAGGGACTCCGTCGCCCGTGGTGACGTCCTACTTGAGGTCACGCGCGTCCACGAGGTCGCAGTTGGTGTAGACCCGGTCGCCGATGCAGAGCGCGCCCAACCGCTCGGCCATCCTGCCGGTCTCGGGGTCGTCACTGTTGCTCATGGCCTCCTCGTACGAGTCGAACTCGATGAGAGCCAGGTAGCGGCGGGGGTTGTCACGGTCCTTCAGGAGCATCCGGTGGGTGGGGCCGCCGGTCCGACCGGCGACACGCTGCCCAGCCTCTTCGAAGATCTGCTCCATCTCGTCCAAGCGCTCGGTCTCGAAGTCGATGATCTGGACGAACTTCATGGCACCTCCAGCCGGCCACGGCGTCCCCGGGCCGGAAACGCGCTCAGGTCCAAGCAAGCACCGGGACCGGTGACCGGCAATTCGCCGGGCACCGGTCCGGGTGATGGTTGTTCCTACGACCGACGTGGTCAGACGTCGATGCTGTCCTTCGGAGCGCTTCCGCTCTGCCCCTGCGCCGCCTCGGCCGCCGCCTGCTTCTTGGAGGCCCGCAGGCTGGTGATCGTGGTGACGATCAGGACGGCGCAGATCACGCCGAGGGAGACCGGAATGCTGATCTCCGGGACGTGCACCCCGGACTCGTGCAGTGCGTGCAGCACGAGCTTCACACCGATGAAGCCCAGGATGATCGACAGGCCGTAGCTGAGGTGGACCAGCTTCTTCAGCAGGCCGCCGATGAGGAAGTACAGCTGGCGCAGGCCCATCAGGGCGAACGCGTTGGCGGTGAAGACGATGTACGGGTCCTGGGTCAGGCCGAAGATCGCGGGGATGGAGTCCAGGGCGAACAGCACGTCCGTCATGCCGATCGCGAGCATCACGACCAGCATCGGGGTCATGACCCGCTTGCCGTTCTGCTGGATCCACAGCTTGGTGCCGTGGTAGCGGTCGGCCACGCCGAAGCGGCGCTCGGCGGCCTTGAGGAGCTTGTTCTCCTCCCACTCCTCGTCCTCCTCGTCCGCGCGGGCCTCCTGGATGAGCTTCCAGGCGGTCCAGATGAGGAAGGCGCCGAAGAGGTAGAACACCCACGAGAAGCTGGCGAGGATCGCGGCACCGGCGGCGATGAAGATCGCGCGCAGGACCAGGGCTATCAGGACGCCGACGAGCAGCACGCGCTGCTGGTACTGCGAGGGCACCGCGAACTTCGCCATGATCAGGACGAAGACGAAGAGGTTGTCGACACTCAGCGACTTCTCGGTGATGAAGCCCGCGAAGAACTCACCGGCCGGCTGACCGCCGCCGAACACCATCAGGCCGAGCCCGAAGAGCACGGCGAGGACGATCCAGACGACCGTCCAGATTCCGGCTTCCTTGATCGACACGTCGTGCGGCTTGCGGCCGATGAAGAAGTCGACCGCGATGAGGGCGGCCAGGCCCACGATCGTCAGGACCCATAGGGTCACGGAAACATCCACTGCGCCTCCGGCAGTCGTAACGGCAAATGTCAGCGTCGTAGCTGCCGGAGGTCTCTTCCACCCAACGATGGGCCGACGCCCCGGGCCCAGATCCGGCCTTCACCGACCTGTTCCGTATTGACGGGTACGCCGCAGCAGACAGGGAGTACTCCCCTCCGTGCCCACAAGAGTACCCAATCACCAAGAACAGGTAAAGCGATTGGCAAAAGAAAGACCAAAAACCCTGGTCAGACGGCTTTACGCATACTTGGTACGAGCGGCCGCGACCTGCGCGAGCACCTGCTGGAGGACCTGGCTGCCGGGCGGCACGAGCGACGGCTCGTACGTCCAGGCATGGCCGACCCACGGGTCGGCCAGGTGGTCGTCGGCCACCGGCGTCAGGCGCAGCAGGGAGCGCCACAACGGGTCGAGCAGCGGCCCGTACGCGGAGGACTCCTCACGGTCGGCCACCATCATCAGATGGACGCCGAAGGCGGGGCCCTCGTCGGCGAGGTAGCGCAGCTGGTTCACGGCCCGGTCGTCGAAGCCGTGCGGGAAGTCGTTGACGATCAGCAGCTGCTGGGCGGTGTCGAAGCCGGGCGGGAGGGCGTCCGCGGCGCCGCCCCGGACCGCCATCTGCACCAGGTCGACCCGCTGGGTCAGCCGCGTCAGCACGTCCGTCACGCCCGCGGCGCCGAGCGCGGGCGGGGCCGCGAGCACACCGGTCTGCACGAGGGGCGCCAGCGGCTGCGCTCCAGAGCCGGCCGGGTCGATGACGTGCACGGTGAACTCGCCCGCCGGATAGACGGCGAGCAGCCGGGCCGCGTGCGCGACCGCCGTCTCCATCGCGAGACGTCCCAGGGAGTGGGCGTCGGTGAACGAACCGTCGGACGACGCGGTGCGACCGCTGTCGATCCACAGGCCGCGCTCCAGCGGCAGCCGGACCAGCATGGGGATGCGGATCCGCTCGGCCTCGGGCAGGTGCAGGTCGCCCAGGCGCAGGGCCATGGGGATCTCCATCGGCACCCGGTAGGCGTGCCACACGGGGTTGTCCCAGCGGGCGTACGCCGGCGGCAGGGCCGGTTCGACCACGTCGGCCTCGGCCTGCAGCTGGGCGAGGTCCCGGTCGAGGGCTTCCCTCGCCTGGTCGACGAGCTGGGCGTGCCGGGCCCGGGCCGCCTCACGGGCGGCGTCGCCCTGCCCGCCGATCCGGCTGCGCGGGTCGGACAGGACCTGTTCGAGCTCCTTGTCCATGCGGGACTCGGCGAAGTCGACGGCGCTGCGGTAGGCGGCCGTGGTGCGGGCAAGGTCCTCGAACATGCCCCACACCTGGTTGTACAGCCGCTCCTCCATGGACCAGCCGGTCGCGTCGCCCGCGACGGGCCGGGCGGGCTGGCCGGGCGCGGCCGGGGGCGCGGTGGGCGGCGGCGGGGGCGGCGCGGCGTTCTGGCGGCGCGGGTGGCTGTAGTCGATCGGTCCGCCCGCGGTGGGGGCGGACGGCTGGGTGACGGTGCTCGGGTCGGGCGTGGCGCCGGGGTAGGACGGCGGCTGCGGGGACGTCTGCCCCGGCCCGCCGGAGGTCTGGCCGCCGTACGGGGACACCGGAGGGACCGGTCCGGGCTGGGGCGCGGCGCCGGCCTGGTCCGGGCCGAGGGCCGGGGCCGCCGCCTGCCGGGAGCGGTCGCCGTCGGCCGTGCGCGGCGGGGGCGCCTGCACCGAGCGGGCCAGCCCGTGGGCCACCGCCTCGTTGATGCTGCCCGCGAGCTGCTGGGCCTGCGGCAGGCCCTGGTCGGTGAGGAGTTCGGCGAGGCCGCCCGCGTAGCCCTGGCCGACGGCGCGCACCTTCCAGGCGCCCTGCCGGCGGTAGAGCTCCAGGGCGACGACGGCCGACTCCGCGTCCAGGCCGTGGATGGTGTAGCTGGCGATCTCGGCGCCGTCGAGGCCGGTGACGGCGACGAACGGGGCGGCCACGGAGCCGAAGCGGACCGGGCCCGTCCCGCCGGTGGGCAGGGCGAGCAGCACACCGACCCGGTGGACGGTCTCGGCCACGGCGTCCAGGTCCACCGCGAGGCGGTGGTCCGCGGCGGCCTGCCGGGAGACCTCGAGACCCGGCTGGGTGGGCGCGCCCGGGTGGGCGACCCACTCCACGCCGTGGATCCGGCCGTTCTCGTCGCTGAGCGCAGCCGCGGCCACGATCGGCGTGCCGGCCGAGATCCGGATCTCGAGACGGGCCTGGGAGAGCGGGTGGTTCTGCCCCCGCACCAGCTCGGCCGTCATCGCCTTCGTCCCCCTGTGTCGTTGTGTGGTGTCGTGTGCTGCCCGCCGGGCCCACCGGTCCCGGTCCCGGGTGCTCTCAGAGCACCGGCAGGATGGCCGGCATCAGGTCCTGGAAGGTGCGGCCGTTGGCCGGGTTGCCCAGGGCCGTCATCGTCCAGCCGGAGCCCGAGCGGTGCACCTTGGCCATGATCTGGGCCGTGTACTGGCCGCCGCCGGCCAGCGTGTAGCGGGCGAGCTCCTGGCCGTTGGTCTCGTCGACGAGGCGGCAGAACGCGTTCTGCACCTCCTGGAACGTCTGGCCCGTGAAGGAGTTCACGGTGAAGACGATCTGGTCGATGTGAACCGGGACCCGCGCGAGGTCGACGAGGATCGCCTCGTCGTCGCCGCCCTGGCCGACACCGCCGACCAGGTTGTCACCGGTGTGGCGGACCGAGCCGTCGTCACTCACCAGGTGGCGGAAGAAGACCACGTCGACCGGCTGCTTGTCGGCGAACAGCACGGCGGAGGCGTCGAGGTCGATCTCTCGCGTGCGCGAGCCGAACAGGCCGCGCCGGGGAGCCGCCTGCCAGCCGAGACCCATGCGCACCGCGGTCAGGCTGCCCCCGTCGTTCTTCTGCAGACTGATGGCCTGACCCTTGGTCATGTTGACGGTCACGCGCTGATTCCCCTCTCGAACGTCCCCTGTTGCCGCGCAGTCGCGGTTGACCAGCACCCTACGCAGGGGCACTGACAGCGACGTACCCCGGTCCGCACTTTGTGTCGGTCTTGCAACACACCGCGTGCGCGGTGCGCCGTCAGGCCAGGCCCGCCTCCTTCATCTGGCGCAGTTCCTTCTTCATCTCGGAGACCTCGTCGCGCAGTCGGGCCGCGATCTCGAACTGCAGGTCCGCGGCGGCGGCCCGCATCCGCGTGGTGAGTTCCTCGATCTGCTCGGCGAGTTCGGCCGCGGGGCGGTCGGTGGGCACCGTCTCCTTGGCCTTGCCCTTGCCCTTGGCGGGCTTGGCCAGCTCGGCCGCCTTGCCGAGGGAGGGCACGGGCGCCTTGGTGCCGCCGCCGTCCTTCCTCGACTTGCGGTAGCCCGAGCCGAGGAGCTGCTCGGTGTCGACGTCCTCGCGGGCGATCTGGGCGACGATGTCGTTGATCTTCTTGCGGAGGGGCTGGGGGTCGATGCCCTTCTCCGTGTTGTACGCGATCTGCTTCTCCCGGCGCCGGTTGGTCTCGTCGATGGCCTTCTCCATCGCCGGGGTGATCTTGTCCGCGTACATGTGCACCTGGCCGGACACGTTGCGCGCGGCGCGGCCGATGGTCTGGATCAGGGACGTCCCGGAGCGCAGGAAGCCCTCCTTGTCGGCGTCCAGGATCGCCACCAGGGACACCTCGGGCAGGTCCAGGCCCTCGCGCAGCAGGTTGATGCCGACGAGCACGTCGTACTCACCGGCGCGCAGCTCGCGCAGCAGCTCGACGCGGCGGAGGGTGTCGACGTCGCTGTGCAGGTAGCGCACCTGGATGCCGAGCTCCAGGAAGTAGTCCGTGAGGTCCTCGGCCATCTTCTTGGTGAGCGTGGTGACCAGGACGCGCTCGTCCCTCTCGGTGCGCTGGCGGATCTCGTGCACCAGGTCGTCGATCTGGCCCTCGGTGGGCTTGACGACGACCTCGGGGTCGACGAGGCCGGTGGGGCGGATGATCTGCTCGACGACACCGTCGGAGCGGGACATCTCGTAGGTGCCCGGGGTGGCCGACAGGTAGACCGTCTGGCCGATGCGCTCCTGGAACTCCTCCCACTTCAGGGGGCGGTTGTCCAGGGCGGAGGGCAGGCGGAAGCCGTGGTCGACGAGGGTGCGCTTGCGGGAGGCGTCGCCCTCGTACATGGCGCCGATCTGCGGGACCGTGACGTGCGACTCGTCGATGACGAGGAGGAAGTCGTCCGGGAAGTAGTCGAGCAGGGTGTTGGGCGGGGAGCCGGGCAGGCGGCCGTCGAAGTGCATCGAGTAGTTCTCCACGCCGGAGCAGGTGCCGATCTGGCGGAGCATCTCGATGTCGTAGGTGGTGCGCATGCGCAGGCGCTGGGCCTCCAGGAGCTTGCCTTGCTTCTCCAGCTCCGCGAGGCGCTCGGCGAGCTCCTTCTCGATGTCGTTGACGGCCCGCTCCATGCGCTCGGGGCCCGCGACGTAGTGGGACGCCGGGAAGACGTAGAGCTGCTGGTCGTCGCTGATGATCTCGCCGGTGAGCGGGTGCAGGGTGGAGAGCGCCTCGATCTCGTCGCCGAACATCTCGATGCGGACGGCGAGCTCCTCGTAGACCGGGAAGATCTCGATGGTGTCGCCGCGGACGCGGAAGGTGCCGCGGCTGAAGGCCATGTCGTTGCGCGTGTACTGGATGTCCACGAAGCGGCGCAGCAGCTCGTCGCGGTCGATCTCCTCGCCGACCCGGAGCGGGACCATGCGGTCCACGTACTCCTGCGGGGTGCCCAGGCCGTAGATGCAGGAGACCGAGGCGACCACGATGACGTCGCGGCGGGTGAGCAGCGAGTTGGTCGCTGAGTGGCGCAGGCGCTCCACCTCCTCGTTGATCGAGGAGTCCTTCTCGATGTAGGTGTCCGACTGCGGGACGTAGGCCTCGGGCTGGTAGTAGTCGTAGTACGAGACGAAGTACTCGACGGCGTTGTTCGGCAGGAGCTCGCGGAACTCGTTCGCCAGCTGGGCGGCCAGCGTCTTGTTCGGCGCCATCACGAGCGTGGGGCGTTGGAGCTTCTCGATCATCCACGCGGTGGTGGCGGACTTGCCGGTGCCGGTGGCGCCGAGCAGGACGACGTCCTTCTCGCCCGCCTGGATGCGCCGGGCGAGCTCGTCGATGGCGGCCGGCTGGTCGCCGCTGGGCTGGTAGGGGCTGACGACCTCGAAGGGCGCCACCGTGCGTTCGATCTGGGAAACGGGCCGCATGGGTTCCACCGTACGACCTCCCACTGACAACCTGCTCTGATCAGCGGTTTTGCGGGGCGCGGGAGCTCTGGTGCCGTACGGGGCGGTGGGGCCGGAACCGCAGGCGGGCCGGGTTGTGGTGGACGGTGTCGTGGGCGCGGGCGGGGATGCCGGGCTTGGGCTCGACGGGGGTGACGGCGGGCTTGCCCATGACCATCAGCGGGTCGAACATCACCACGACCCCCGCGAGCAGCAGGAAGGCCAGGGGGCCGATCAGCATGGGGGCGAGCAGGCCTGCCGGCGACTCCCCCGTGGTGGGCTCGGCCGTGCCGTGGAGGTGGACGCTGAGGGCGGCCATCCCGGTGTAGTGCATGCCGCTGACGGCCAGGCCCATGACGAGACTGGCTCCGACGCTCCACATCAGGCCCCGGATCTGGCCGGCCGCCCACAGCGCCGCGGTGGCGGCACACATGGCGATCACGACGGAGGCGCCGACGGTGAAGGTGTTGTACTCCAGCTTCCCGTCCAGGCTCATGCTCGCCATGCCGAGGTAGTGCATCGAGGCGATGCCCAGGCCGGTGATGGTGCCCCCGGTGAACAGGGCCGTTCCGCGGGCGCCCTTGTAGCCGACGATGAAGATCCCGACGCCCACCATCACGATCGCGACGGCCAGGCTCGCGAAGGTCATCGCCTTGTCGTAGTGGATCGGGACCTCCTGGACCGTGAAGCCCATCATGGCGATGAAGTGCATGGTCCATATGCCGGAGCCGATGGCGGCCGACCCCAGGGCGAGCCAGCCGGGGCGCCAGGACTGGGCGACGAGCATGGATCTGGTGGTGCAGCGCAGTCCCAGGGCGCCGCCGAGGCAGGCCATGAGGTAGGCGACCAGGGGTGTGACCAGGCCGTAGCTGAATCCGTCGACCGTGCCCTGCATGCGCGGCTGCCCTTCCCGCCCTTTGCGTCCCGTAATACCTGATGTGCGCCCCCTCCCAGGACCGCACCGGCGGTCAGGGTTGACGCAGAGAGTATGACTCCCACCGGAATGGTCGAACGACTTTCCCGCAAAGAAACACGGCCCCGCCCCAGTTGTGCGGCACCAGTGAGCGGAGTTGGGTCAGCTCCATTCACCCTGTGGCCATCCTGCACCCCTCTCGCGTTGACCCTCTGCTGTCACAGTTGTGCTGTCCGTGATGACGCCGACGACCGTCCGACGCGAGGAGTACGCATGCACGCGCGCACTGTTGCCGCCTCGACCACCGCGCTCCTGGGGACCGCCGCCCTCCTCTTTCCCGCCTCCCCCGCGCGGGCCGCCACCGACGGTGGCGGCCCGCCGCGTGTCATCGCCCACCGGGGCGCCTCCGCCTACGCGCCCGAGAACACGCTGGCCGCGGTGGACAAGGCGGCGGAGCTGGGCATCCGCTGGGTGGAGAACGACGTCCAGCGGACCAGGGACGGCGAGCTGGTCGTCCTCCACGACGACAATCTGCGGCGCACCACCGACGTCGAGGAGGTCTTCCCCGACCGGGCTCCCTGGAGGGTGCGGGACTTCACGGCCCGGGAGATCGCCCGGCTGGACGCGGGCAGCTGGTTCGGCCCCGCGTACGCGGGCGCGCGCGTGCCGACACTGGAACAGTTCGTGCACCGCGTCGAGCGCCACCACCAGAAGCTGCTGCTGGAGATCAAGAACCCGGAGCTGTACCCGGGCATCGAGCGCCAGACGCTGAAGGTCCTCAGCAACGAGGGCTGGCTCGACCGGTCGCATCTGGCGGGCCGGCTGATCGTGCAGAGCTTCAGCGCGGACAGCGTGCGGACGGTGCACGCGCTGAAACCCGGGGTGAAGACCGGGCTCCTGGGGACGCCCCCCGTGTCGGACCTGCCGGGGCTGGCCGGCTTCGCCGACCAGATCAACCCGTCGCACGGTTCGCTCAGCCTGGCGTACGTGTCGTCCGTCCAGGCGTTCACCGGGCCGCACGGCAGACCGATGGAGGTCTTCACCTGGACGGTTGACGACGCGGCGACGGCCCAGCGGGTCGCCGGGTACGGCGTCGACGGGATCATCACGAACAGGCCGGACGTGGTCAGGGAGGCCGTCGGCGGGTGACCGGCGCCTGATGCGTGACCGGTCCCTGGTGCGTGGCCGACGCCTGATGCGTGGCTGGTCCCTGGTGCGTGGCCGGCTCACGGCGGCGGCGTTGTCAGTGGTGGGTCGTACCGTGGGCGCATGGACAGTCAGGGGCAGGACGGGCAGCGGGTCGTATGGGCCGTGGTGGGCACCGGGATCGGTCCGCTGCTGCTGGCCGCGACGAAGGACGGCCTGGTCAACGTGGTCTTCCATGCCACGGAGGCGGTGCGGGAGCGGGCGGTCGAGCGGCTGGCGTCGCGGTTCGGCACCGAGCCCGTGGAGGCGCCCGGCTCCCCGCTGCTGGCCGAGGCGATAGGCCAGGTGGAGGCGTACTTCGCCGGTGAGCGCAAGGACTTCGACCTGCCGCTGGACTGGTCGCTGATCTCCGGCTTCAACCGGCAGGTCCTGCGTGCCCTCGCCGACGGCGTGCCGTACGGCTCGGTCGTGGGGTACGGCGATCTGGCCGGGCGGGTCGGGCAGCCGGGCGCCGCGCAGGCCGTGGGCATGGCGATGGGGGCCAATCCGCTCCCGGTGGTGGTGCCGTGCCATCGGGTCGTCGAGAGCGGCGGCGGCATCGGCGGGTTCGGGGGCGGGCTGGAGACCAAGCGGAAGCTGCTCGCCCTGGAAGGGGTGCTGCCCGAGCCGCTCTTCTAGGCGGACCGGGCCGGTCCGCGCCGCGACACGGGTGCGCGGGCTTGCGGCGGACCGGGCCGGTGGGTCGGTGAAGGCCGTCCGGTCAGTCGTAGTGCCGTGCCTCGAAGACGTTGCCGTCCGGGTCGCGGAAGTAGAAGCTGCGGGTGGCCTTGCCCCGGGCCCCGAACGAGTCGTAGGAGAGGTCGGACACCGGCACGGAGCGTTCCTGGAGGCGGCTGAGAAGCGCGTCGAAGTCGCCGTGGGCCAGGGACAGGCAGACGTGGTTCACGGGGTGCCCGGCGCTGTCCGCGGCGCCGGGCAGCATCGTCATGCGTTCGGCGAAGGTCAGCGGCATGAGGTCGAGGATGGTCTCGTCGTTGACGCGTACGGAGGGGAACGGCACCTCGCCGGCGGCGAACTCGCCGAGCCGGAGCGCCTCCAGCCCGACGGCCTTCTCATAGAAGTCGGCGGCGGCGAGCGGGTCGCGCACCCAGAGGACGACGTGGTCGAGACGTGCTGTGTGGTCCGTCATGCACCCCAGGCTCGTGAGGTGTCCGACGGCCCGCAAGGGTTTGGCCCGGTGTGCCGCCCGCCAGAGATGAGGGAAGACCGACTGGCCGGCTGACAGGAGGCAGGCGCGTGGTGCTGGTGGTGTCCGAAGAGGTGCGGGAGGCGCTCGACGCGGGTCAGCCCGTGGTGGCGCTGGAGTCCACGATCATAGCCCACGGGCTGCCGCGGCCCCGCAACCTCCGGGTGGCGCTGGAGCTGGAGACGGCCGTGCGGCAGGAGGGCGCGGTCCCGGCGACGATCGCCGTTCTCGACGGGCGGCCTCGTGTCGGGCTCGACAAGGAGCAGCTGGAGCGGGTCGCGAACGAGGACGGGATCCGCAAGCTGGGCCATCGCGACCTGCCGCTCGCGGTGGCCTCCGGGGCGAGCGGGGCGACCACGGTGTCGGCGACGGCGCTGCTCGCGGCGCTGGCCGGGGTCCGGGTCTTCGCGACGGGCGGGCTCGGCGGGGTGCACCGGGAGTGGACGGCCACGCAGGACGAGTCGGCGGATCTGGGCCTGCTCGCCCGGACGCGGATCACGGTGGTGTGTGCCGGGGTGAAGTCGATCCTGGACGTGCCGGCGACCCTGCAGCGGCTGGAGACGCTCGGGGTCGCGGTGGCCGGGTACGGGACGGACCGCTTCCCCGGCTTCTACCTGTCCGACTCGGGACATCCGGTGGACTGGACGCTGGGGACGCCGGAGCAGGTGGCGGACGTCATGCGGGCGCAGGACACGCTCGCCGGGCCGGAGTCGGCGCTGATCGTCGCGAATCCCGTTCCCGAGGAGGAACAGCTCGATCCGGAGCTGCACGCACGCGTGCTCGCGGACGCGCTGCACGCGTGCGAGGCGGAGGGAGTCACCGGCCAGGCGGTCACGCCGTTCCTGCTCGACTATCTGGTGCGGCACACCGACGGTGCCTCCCTGGAGGCCAACCTGGCGGCGGTCCGCGGCAATGTCCGCCTGGCGGCGCGGATCGCGGCGGCCTGGACTCGGGGATGAGCGGGGTCGGGGGCGGGGCCGGGGGTGGCGGTACCGGTTCAGGCTCCGCCGGGGGCGGTGCGGAGTCGGTGGGCGGTCCCGGGGCGGGCTCAGGGCTCGGGGGCGCGGGCTCGACGGGCGGCCCGGGCGCGGCGGGCCGTCCGGGCGCGGCGGCCGCGCCGGGCTCGACGGGTGGCGGCTCGGGGGTGCCTAGCGGGCTGCTCGTCGTAGGGGACGTCGTCACGGATGTCGTCGCTCGGCATCGGGCGCCACTCGCCGCCGGTACGGACACGGCCGCCACCATCCGGACGGTGCCGGGCGGGGCGGGCGCCAATGTGGCGTGCTGGGCCGCGCACCAGGGCGCCGAGGTGCGGCTGCTCGGGCGGGTCGGTGCGGACGCGGCCGCCTGGCACGAACGGGAACTGGCAGCGCAGGGCGTACGGCCGCGACTCGTCGTCGACCCGCAGGCACCGACCGGGACGGTGATCTGCCTGGTCGACGAGGGCGCCGCCGCGGAGCGGACGTTCCTCACCGACAGCGGGGCGTCGCTGCGGCTCGAACCCGCCGACTGGTCGGACGCGCTGCTCGACGGCGTCGCCCGTCTCCATCTGTCGGGCTACCTCCTGTTCTCGGAATCGAGTCGCGCACTGGCGGCCGTGGCCCTGGAGGCGGCACGCGCGCGTGGCGTGCCCGTGAGTGTGGACCCGGCGTCGGCGGGGTTCCTCGGACAGCTCGGCGCGGAGCGCTTCCTGTCGCTCGTCGAGGGCGTGGACGTGCTGCTGCCCAGCCGGGACGAGGCGTGCCTGCTGACGGGCGTCACCGACGCGGCCGACGCGGCGGCCGCGCTGAGCCGGCGCATTCCGCTGGTGGTCGCCAAGCAGGGCTGCGAGGGGGCGCTCGTGGCCCGTGCGGGGAAGGTGTGCGCCCGCGTTCCGGCCGTGCCGGCGAGGGCGCGGGACACGACGGGCGCCGGAGACGCCTTCACGGGCGCGTTCCTGGCCGCCCTGCTCGCGGGCGCCGATCCGGAGTCCGCGGCGGCGGAGGGCTGCCGGGCCGGTGCGCGGGCGGTGGAACGGGTGGGCGGACGGCCGCCGTCGCCGGAGTGACGGTGCGCGCGACGCCAGTGGTACGCCCTGTCCTGCGCCCGTGGTACCGACGCGCTGCCCTGCGCCACTCATACCGACGCCCGGCCCAGCGCCACGCGCGCCGACGCACTGCCCTGCGCCACGCGCGCCGACGCACTGCCGTGCCGGTCCGCGCTCCCCTGCGCCGGCCGTGCCGGTGCGTCGCTCCGGTTTCTGGACCGGCTCCGTGCCCCAGCCCGCTACGCCTTGCGTCCCCACGCCGTGATCATGGGCGGGGTGGTCAGGTCGAGCGCGCCGGAGGTGACGTTCGCGAGGTGGCGGTCGATCTCCTGATCCGTGGCGAGTCCGGCGGCGACCAGTTGGTCGCGGATCTGGCGGATGGTGACGGACTCCAGGGCCGCGCAGGCCGGCGAGGCGAGCGGGAAGTAGGCGTCGGCGTGGACGCGGGTCAGGCCGGCCTCCCGCAGCATGCGGGGCAGGGTACGGCCGCAGGGCAGTTCGGTGCCGCGGTCGGCGAGCAGCTTGCGGAAGCCGCTGCGCAGCCGGTTCGCGAGCTGCTGCTCGGGGCCGTACTCGTCGGGGCACAGCAGGGGCTGCAGGCCGGGGTCGGCGTCCTCGACGAGGAGACGGCCGCCGGGGCGCAGGGCCCGGACCATGGACCGCAGCGCCCGCTCCCGGTCGGTGACGTGGACGAGGGCGAGACGCGCGTGCACCAGGTCGAAGCCCTCCCCGGGCGGTTCCTGCGACCCGAGCTCGTGGGCGCGTACCTCGACGGGTGGCCGGGACGCGGAGGCCAGCCGGGCGGTGTCGGTGTCGGTCGCGACGACGCGTCCGGTCGGGCCGACCTTCTTCGCCAGCCAGGACACCACGGTCGTGCCGGCCCCGACCTCCCAGCAGCGCCAGCCGGATCCCACACCGAGCGCTTCGAGGTGCCGGAACGTCGTCGGGTCGAAGAGTGCGGCGAAGGCGCTGAAGTGCTCGGCCGCCTCGGTCTGCCGGGTGTCGAGGAGGTACCCATCGGTTCGCGTCATGCCACGATCATCCCAGTTGTCCGACTTATCCGGAACGGTCGACGCTCCCGAGGAGGACGAAGACCACGCCGACGCCCGGCCGCGCGCACCGCAGGCCCCGCCCGGTTCCCCCGCTCCCGCCCGGTCCCGCCTGGTCCTGCCCGGTGCCGCCCGGTCCCGCCATGAGCTGCCGTGAGAACCACCCGGCCCGCGCAGGCGTCGATATGTCGGAGCGTCAGCGCCGACGCGTCGTTCGTCCACAGCCGGGAACCAAGCGGAACGGGCCCTTTCCACAGGCTTACCCGCAGCTCACGCGGGACTGGCAGACTGGCGGGCCAGGGCGCAGGGACGGCGCGAGGAGTTCCACGCAAGGAGATCCGGATGTCCATGGCAGGGAATCTACGGAAGGTCACGAGCCTCGGCGGGGTCGGTGGCCTGCGCAAGGTGGCCCGGCTGGCCCGGCGGCGCCCGCGCGTCGACCTGAGCCACCCGGCCCGCTCCCCTCTGGGCTCCTCGGTGGTGAACTGCGTGTCGTACCGGGACGGTGTCCGCACCCCCGTGCGCGGCGATCTGGTGGAGGTCGTGGAGCGGGTGCGCAAGCACCGGGAGGGCTTCGTCTGGCTGGGCCTGCACGAGCCGACGGACCAGGAGTTCGCGGGCATCGCCGAGCTCTTCGACCTGCACCCCCTGGCCGTCGAGGATGCCGTCGAGGCCCACCAGCGTCCCAAGCTGGAGCGCTACGGCGAGACGCTGTTCGCGGTGTTCAAGACGGTCTGCTACGTCGAGCACGAGGAGCTCACGGCCACGAGCGAGGTGGTGAACACCGGCGAGATCATGGTGTTCGTCGGCCACGACTTCGTGATCACGGTGCGGCACGGCCGGCACGGCTCGCTGGGTCCGCTGCGGGAGGAGCTGGAGTCCGACCCGCAGCAGCTCGCCAAGGGCCCCTCCGCGGTGCTGCACGCGATCGCGGACCACGTGGTCGACGACTATCTGACTGTCACGGACTCGGTGCAGCTGGACATCGACCAGGTCGAGACGGACGTGTTCGCGCAGGACGGCGCGCGGGCCGACCCGGGCCGCATCTACCAGCTCAAGCGTGAACTGCTCGAACTGAAGCGGGCGGTGGTGCCGCTCAGCCGGCCGCTGGAGGATCTGGCCACCCGGCCGATCCGCGCGGTCGACCCCGAGATACAGGCGTACTTCCGTGACGTCTCGGACCATCTGCTGCGGGCGAAGGAGCAGATCGCAGCCTTCGACGAACTCCTCAACTCCATCCTCCAGGCGCACCTCGCGCAGGTCACGGTCGCGCAGAACGAGGACATGCGGAAGATCACGGCGTGGGCCGCGATCATCGCGGTGCCGACCATGGTCTGCGGGGTGTACGGCATGAACTTCGACCACATGCCGGAGCTGCACTGGAGGTACGGCTACGGCATGGTCATCGGCGTCATATCCGTGGCGTGCCTGTCGCTGTACCGGCTGTTCCGGCGCACCGGCTGGCTCTGACACGGGTCTCGCGGCACCGGGGTACGCGCCGGATCAGGCCGTGGTCGTGTCCCTGGCGTAGACGCCTTCGGTGAAGGAGGCGATCTGGTCGTCGGTCAGGCACCGGGCCAGGTCGGATTCGCTGATCATGCCGACCAGTCGCTTGTCCTCGATCACGGGCAGGCGGCGGATCCGGTGTTCGCGCATCTCGCGGAGCACCTCGCCGACATCGGCGCTCGCGTCGATCCAGCGGGGCGTGCCCTTGGCCATCTCACCGGCGGTGACCCTGGCGGGGTCGTGGCCCATGGCGACGCAGCCGACGACGATGTCGCGGTCGGTGAGGATGCCGCAGAGCCGCTCGTTCTCGTCGCTGATGGGCAGGGCACCGACGTTCAGCTCGCGCATGAGCTGAGCGGCGCGGTCGAGGGTTTCGTGGGCGGGGATCCACTGGACGCCGCGGTGCATGATGTCTCCGGCGGTGGTCATGGGGTACCTCCTTGTGCCGGACGGCCGGCGCGGAGCGGGGACGCACCGCGAGTCCCGGCGTCCTTCATTCTCGCCGCGCCGTCGAACGCCCGCACACGCGGACACCGCACAGCCGTACCACCGCGGGAGCGCCCCGTCCTCGACCGCGGGCTGTTCAGCCGCTCCAGGCGGGGTGGCGCGGATCGTCGGCGCGCACCAGCACGTCCGCCGTGCCCGCCGGGTCCGTCTCCTGCTCGTAGCGTTCGAAGGCCGGCAGGGTCCAGTGCTCGTCGTCGGGGGTGCGGCGGCGCAGGGCGCCCGGGGAGAGGAGGACGTGGACGCTCAGATCGAAGGGGAACCAGTGCCGGAGGAGGAAGGGACCGTGCATCAACAGCAGGCTGTCGGGCGGGAGTTGTACGTAGGGACTGCGGGTGGCCCGGTCGGTGGCCGGGTCCCAGAGGTCGGGCAGGACGCGACCGTCACCGCTGGCTTCGAGAGGGTTGAAGACCTCACGCCGCAGGGCGCCGGTGTCGTACCAGCCGCTGTAGTAGGCCTCCACGTCCCGGTGGCCGTACTCCAGCCGGACGGAGGCGGGGCGCAGGAAGCCCTCCGTGCCGACGACGAGCGCGGAGCGGCCGCGGACGCGCAGCGCTTCGCGGACGCGGTGGGCGAGGTCGCCCGGGTGAGCCGCCGGAGCGCCGTCGAAGGCGATGCGCGGCCAGGGACTGCCGTCGGCGGGCTTCAGGTCGAGCAGGCGCTCGGCGAGCAGGTCGCCGAGCCGGTCCCAGGTGATCGCTTCGAGTCGCACACGGCCCATGATGCGTCAGGCCACGGCAGAGCGTCCCCGAGGTCTCTCCGCCGCCGGCCGACCCGCCCGGTGCGCACGGCCGCCGGGGGGAAAGAACACGGTATGGCCGCTCGCGCACTGTTCCCGCCCCACTCCGGACTTCTCGTCTTCCAGCCCCTCAAGCGGCGGCAGTGTGCCGAGTGCCGGCGGGGGCCGCTGCCGCTGCTCGTCCTGGAGGACAGCGCCCCGCGCTGCCTCGACTGTGCCGACCTGGGACATCTGGTGTTCCTGCCGCGCGGCGACACCGCGCTGACGCGCAGGTCGCGGGAGGAGAGCGTGTTGTCGGCGGTGGTGGTGCGGTTCAACCGGCGCAAGAGCCGTTACGAGCGGCAGGGCGTCCTGGTCGAGGAGGCGGCCCTGGCCAGGGCGGAGCAGCGGTGTCTCGCGGACTCCGAGGCGAGACGGCGGCGCCGGGTCCGGGACGCGCGGCGCCGGGCGGATCAGGACGCCCTGTTCGCGCAGGCGTTCGCGGCGGAGATACTCCGGCTGCTTCCGGGGTGCCCGCCCGACCGGGCGCGGGCCATCGCCGCGCATGCCTCGGAGCGGGGCAGCGGGCGGGTGGGCCGGAGCGCGGCGGGGCGGGCGCTGACCGAGGACGCGGTGATGGCGGCGGTCGTGGCGTCGGTACGGCATCTGGACACCCCGTACGACCGGCTGCTGATGAGCGGTGTGCCGCGGCACGAGGCGCGACGGCGGATCGCGGCGGCGGTGGAGACGGTGCTCAGGGGGTGGACGCGGACGGGGCTCGGCTCCACGGGGTGACAGGGGAAGGAGGGGGCGATCCGAGGGCCCGTGGACGTTCGCGTATGCCCGCGCGTCGCTCGGCGATGGTCGCGGTGCCCGTACGGAATTTCACTTGTGGTGGTGGCGGGTGCCGGGCAGGATCCCGGCCCGACGGGCGGGAGAGGCTGAGATGATCGACGGACCGTACTTCTGGCTGACGGTGCTGGGCGTGCTCGGGACCGGTCTGGTGGCCGGGGTGTTCTGTGCCTTCTCGACTTTCGTCATGCGGGGTCTCGGCGCGCTGCCGCCCGCGCAGGGGGTAGCCGCGATGAAGGCGATCAACGTGGCCGCGGTGACCCCGCCCTTCATGGCCGTGTTTCTCGGGTCGGCCGTGCTGTGCGCGGTGATCGCCGTGGTGACGTTCGTGCTGTGGCCGGAGGAGGGGACGGTGGAGCTGCTGGTGGGCAGCGCGCTGTACCTGTTCGGCTCGTTCGGGCTCACTATGGTCGCCAATGTGCCGCGCAACGACGCGCTGGCCGGGCTGGAGCCGGGCACGTCGGAGGCGGCGGCGTACTGGTCGGCGTACCTGCGCGAGTGGACGCTGTGGAACCACGTCCGCACGGTGGCCTCGGCCGGGGCGGCCCTCGCGTACGTCCTGGCACTCACCTGAGGCACGGCGGCACCCCCGCCCGCACCCGCACCCGCCACCACCCACCGCCCTCCACTCACCGCCCACCGCCCACCGCCCACCGCCCACCGCCCCCACCGGATAAACCACACAACCCGGGCTCGCCCTCACGCCGCGTTGCCCGCCCTGCGGCGACAGGCGGTGGCCGGGGCGCGGACGTATCGTGGCGAGAAGAGTGCCGCCCGACGACGCACGGCCTGTCACCCGCGCACGCAAGGAACACGGCCATGGCCGATCCCAAGGGTTTTCTGACCACGCCCCGCCAGGACTGGCCGCGCCGGCCGGTCGAGGAGCGGGTGCGGGACTGGGACGAGGTCTACGTCCCCGGGGCGCTGCTGCCGATCATCAGCAAACAGGCCGACCGTTGCATGGACTGCGGCATCCCGTTCTGCCACGAGGCGTGCCCGCTGGGGAACCTGATCCCGGAGTGGAACGACCTGGTGTCGCGGGAGGACTGGCGGGCGGCCGCCGACCGGCTGCACGCCACGAACAACTTCCCCGAGTTCACGGGCCGGTTGTGCCCGGCGCCCTGCGAGGCGGGGTGTGTGCTGGCGATCAACCAGCCGGCCGTGACCATCAAGAACGTCGAGTGCGCGATCGCCGACCGGGCCTGGGAGGAAGGCTTCGCGCCGCCGCGGCCGCCGGACCGGCTGTCGGGCAGGACGGTCGCGGTGATCGGTTCGGGACCGACCGGGCTGGCCGCCGCCCAGCAGCTGACCCGGGCCGGGCACACGGTGGCGGTGTACGAACGGGACGACCGGCTCGGCGGCCTGATGCGGTACGGCATCCCCGCGTTCAAGATGGAGAAGCACCATCTGGAGCGTCGGCTGGAGCAGATGCGGGCCGAGGGGACCAGGTTCCGCACGTCGACGGCGGTCGGGCGGGACATCGGCGCCGACGAGCTGCGGACCCGCTACGACGCCGTGGTGATCGCGACGGGCGCCACGGCCTGGCGGGAACTGCCGGTGCCGGGGCGTGAGCTGACGGGCATTCATCAGGCGATGGAGTACCTCCCGTTGTCCAACCGGGTGGGGGAGGGCGATCTGGAGACGTCTCCCCTGTCGGCCGCGGGGAAGCACGTTGTGATCGTCGGCGGGGGCGACACCGGCGCGGACTGCCTGGGCACGGCCGTCCGGGAGGGTGCCGCGTCCGTGACCCAGCTGGACATCTACGCGCTGCCGGGCGCGGAGCGCGACGAGGACACCGAGCCGTGGCCGACCTACCCGGTACGGCTCTACCGGCTGTCCGCCGCGCACGAGGAGGCCCGTGACCTGCGGACCGCCCCGGTCGCGGACGCGGACGCGCGGCTGTTCGCGGCGTCCACCCTGCGCTTCGACGGGGACGCGCAGGGGCATGTCCGTTCGCTGCACCTGGTGGAGGTCGACGAGCGGCGCCGCCCGGTGGACGGCACCGGGCGGACGCTTCCGGCCGACCTCGTGCTGCTCGCGCTCGGTTTCTCGGGGCCGGACCGGCAGGACGGCCTCGTCGACCAGCTCGGACTGGAGCTGGAGCCCCGCGGCACGATCGCGCGGGACGCCGGGTTCGCCACCAACGTGCCCGGGGTGTTCGCCGCGGGTGACGCCGCCCGCGGGCAGTCGCTCATCGTCTGGGCGATCGCCGAGGGGCGGGCGGTGGCGGCGGCCGTCGACCGTCATCTGACGGGCGGTTCGGCCCTGCCGGCACCGATCGGCCCGTACGACCGCCCGATGGTGGTGTAGCGCCCAGGCCGACGGCAGTGCAGCGGGCTCCGGCCGCCGGCAGTGCAGCGCGCCCCGGCCGACCGCGGTACAGCGCCCAGGCCGACGGCTGGCATGGCACCCCCGGCCGACGGCGGTGCAGTGCCCGCAGAGCCCCAGCCGCGGGGCCTCCGGGGCCGGGACGTCACCGCTCGTCCGTCCCCGCCGGCTTCGCCGTGGACAGTGCCACCCGGTTCCACGTGTTGATCGTGCAGATCAGGGCGAGCACCTGGGCCAGTTCCCGCTCGTCGAACCGCGCGGCGGCCTCGGCGTAGACGTCGTCCGGGACGCCCGCGCCGGCCACCAGCGTCACGGCCTCGGTGAGGGCGAGGGCCGCCTGCTCCCGCTCGGTGAAGAAGTGCCGCGCCTCGCGCCACACGGCGACCATGTGCAGCCGGTCCTCGCTCTCCCCGGCCTTGCGGGCGTCGTTGGTGTGCATGTGGAGGCAGTACGCGCAGTGGTTGAGGTGGGAGGCGCGGATCTGGATCAGTTCGACGAGGGCCGGGTCGAGGCCCTCACGGGCGGCGGCGTCGAAGGCGATCAGGGCCCGGAAGGCCTTCGGGGCGGCCTTGGCGAACTCCAGCCGGGGCGCCTTCACGGGGGCGGTGTTCGTGCTCGTGTGCGTCGTCATACCGTTCAACCTATGGGCCGGAAAGACCCACGCTAGGGTGCATTTCCATGGCAGATTCGTGGGTCAATTCGGCGGAGCGGATCGGGTCGGATTTGCATCTGGAGCTGACCGGGCCGGGCGGCCGGCGCGCGGCGCTGATCCGGGCCCTGCGGGAGGCCGTCCGCAGCGGGCGGCTGGCTCCGGGCACCCGGCTGCCGCCGTACCGGTCGCTCGCGGCCGACCTCGGCGTGGCCCGCAACACGGTGGCGGACGCGTACGCCGAGCTCGTCGCGGAGGGCTGGCTGACCGCCCGGCAGGGCTCGGGGACGCGGGTCGCGGAGCGCGCCGCGCCGCTGCGGCCGGCCGCCCGCGTGCCCGCACGCTCCCCCGCACGCGCGCGTGGCCCCCGGCACGACCTGACACAGGGCACCCCGGACGCCTCCGCCTTCCCGCGCTCGGCCTGGCTGGCCTCCTACCGCCGGGCCCTCCAGCAGGCGCCCAACGAGGTGTTCGGACCGGGTGATCCGGCGGGCCGGGCCGAACTGCGCGAAGCGCTGGCCGAGTACCTGGCACGCGCGCGTGGCGTGCGGACCGAGCCGGGCAGGATCGTGATCTGCTCCGGCTTCGCGCACGCGCTGCGGCTGCTCTTCGGCGGGGGCGTGCTGCGCGGGCCCCTGGCGGTGGAGGCGTACGGGCTCGGGTTCCACCGCGAGGTCCTGGCCGCCGCCGGGGTGCGGACGGTGCCGCTGCCGCTCGACGAACACGGCGCCCGGGTGGACCGGTTGGGCCGCGAGCGGGCCGTACTGCTCACGCCGGCGCACCAGTTCCCGACCGGCGGCCCGCTGCACCCGGCGCGCCGGACGGCCGTGCTCGACTGGGCCCGCACCCGGGACGCGCTGGTCCTGGAGGACGACTACGACGGGGAGTTCCGCTACGACCGCAAGCCGGTCGGCGTGGTCCAGGGTCTGGACCCGGAGCGGGTGATCCACGTCGGCTCGGTCAGCAAGAGCCTGTCCCCTGCGGTGCGGCTGGGCTGGATGGTGCTGCCGGAGCGGTACGTCGACGCCGTACGGGCCGCCAAGGGGGAGCGGGAGGCGTGGGCGAGCGTCCTCGACCAGCTGTGCCTGGCGGACTTCATCGCGTCGGGGTCGTACGACCGGCACGTGCGGCGGATGCGGCAGCGCTACCGCCGCCGCCGGGACCGGCTGGTCGCGGCGCTCGCCGCGCACGCGCCGCACATCGAGGTCACCGGTGTCGCGGCGGGGCTGCACGCGGTGCTGCGGCTGCCGCCCGGCACCGAGGCGTCCGCGGTCAAGGCCGCCGCCTGGCAGGGCGTCGCCCTCGACGGTCTGGCCGCCTTCCGGCACCCGGAGACGGACATGCCGGTGGGCGACGGGCTCGTCGTGGGGTACGCGACCCCCTCCGAGCACGCCTACGGGCCGGCCCTGGAGGCGCTGTGCGGCGCACTGCCGCCGCCCTGACCGGCCCGTGCGGAAAGCGAGGCTACGGCTTGCGGGCCACCGCCCCGTACCCCGGGATCACCCCGTCGTCCTGCCCGGGCACGGGCTCGCCCAGCTCGGGGTGCCAGTGGTGCGGCACGTCGACGCCGGGCTCGATCAGCTCCAGCCCGTCGAAGAAGCGGGTGAACTCCGCGCGGGAGCGCAGGGCGAGGGTGACACCGGCGGCGCGGAGCTTCTCGGTGGCCGCCTTCGACTCCTCCGGGGTGAAGTCGGAGGTGGCGTGGGTGATCACCAGGTAGCTGCCGGAGGGCAGTTCGGCGAGGAGCCGGCCGACCAGGTCGTGCGCGCCGTCCTCGTCGGAGACGAAGTGCAGCAGCGCGATGAGGGACAGCGCGACGGGCCGGGTGAAGTCCAGGACCTTCCGCGCGCCCTCCAGGATGGCGTCCGGGTCGCGCACGTCGGCCTGGAGGTACTCGGTCACGCCTTCGTCCGTGCCGCGCAGCAGGGCCGCCGCGTGGGCCAGCACGATGGGGTCGTTGTCGCAGTAGACGACCCGGGCGTCGGGGGCGACCCGCTGGGCGACCTGGTGGAGGTTGGGCTCGGTCGGTATGCCCGTGCCGATGTCCAGGAACTGGCGTACGCCCTGCTGGGCCAGCCAGCGCGTGGTCCGGTGCATGAACGCGCGGTTGACGCGCGCCATCACCGGCACCCTCGGGTCGAGGGTGAGCATCTGCCGGCCCATCTGCTCGTCGACCGGATAGTTGTCCTTGCCGCCGAGGTACCAGTCGTACATCCGCGCGGGATGCGGTCTGGTCGTGTCGATCCTGACGGACGACGTGGGGTCCTGCCCGGTCATGAGGCACTCCATAAGGCACAGAGGGTGGTCACTTCAGCACCAGCGATTCGGCATCAGCGATTCGGCGTCAGCACATCAGCTTCTGCAATTCAGCTTCAGCAATTCAGCGTCAGCAAAGGGAAGTCGAGCGTGAGCAAGGGGCGAGCACGTCAGGACAGCAGGAAGTCCGCCTCTCCCGCCTTCGCCCCTTCGATGAAGGCGGTCATCTCGGCGGTGGTGTAGATCAGCGCGGGCCCGTCCGGGTCGGTGGACTGGCGGACGGCGATCCGGCCGTCGGCGAGCTTCATCGCCTCCAGGCAGTTTCCTCCGTTGCCGCCGCTCCACGGCTTGTGCCAGCCTTCGCTGCCCAAGTCGCGCGCGGGCATGCCGTTGTAGACGTGTTTGCGCGGCTTGATGCGATCCATTCACAGCTCCTTGCGGAGATCCCGGAGGATCTCCTTCGTGCGATGTGCCGTAGCGGCCTGCGCCGCCATGCGGTCCAGGACCTCGAGGTGGGTCGCCACCTCGGCGCGCGCGTCCAGGTAGACCGCGCCGGTCAGGTACTCGCTGTAGACCATGTCCGGCAGTTCGGGCATGGCGAATCGGAACAGCACGAACGGTCCGTACGTGCCGGGGTGCGGCCCGGCCGCGAACGGAGCGATCTGCAGCGTCACGTTGGGCAGCGCGGTCGCCTCCAGCAGTCTGTCGATCTGCGCGCGCATCACCTCGGGGCCGCCGACCGGGCGTCGCAGCGCGGTTTCGTCCATCACGACCCACAGCCGGGGCGCGTCCTCGCGGGTGAGGAGGGTCTGGCGCTGCATGCGCAGGGCGACGTGGCGCTCGATGTCCTCGGGCCGGGTCTGGCCGATGGCGCCCGAGCGGAGCACCCCGCGCGCGTAGTCCTCGGTCTGCAGCAGACCGGGGACGAAATGGGGTTCGTAACTGCGGATGACGCCGGCCGCGCCCTCCAGGCTCACGTACATCGAGAACCAGCCGGGCAGGATGTCGTGGAAACGCTGCCACCAGCCGGGCCTGTTGGCTTCCTCGGCGAGCTGGACGAAGGCGTCGGCCTCTTCGTCGGAGACTCCGTAGGCCTTGAGGAGCAGTTGCAGATACGGGATTTTGAGCCCGACCTCCGCCATCTCCATCCGGCGGACCGTGGCCGGGGCGACGCGCAGGATGCGGGCGGCCTCCTCGCGCTTCATCCCGGCGCGCTCACGCAGGTCCAACAGGCGGCGGCCGAGAACGACCTGGCCGACCGTCGGCGCGGACCGCGGTTCGCTCACGCTCCACCTCCACGAAGAGTTCTGACGAGCCGGCCACAAAAGAACGCTGACAGCCCTGCGGCGCCATTCGAAGACCTTTTCGAAGAACTGATCCGAACATGCGTTTCGAACGAATCTTCGAGGATCTCAACTGGCGCCGCGCGGGGTGCTGTTGCGAGCAGTGTGCCACGCCCTTCCAGACCGTCACACCGCACTCTGCAATTTTCAGAGTGACACTTGCCAAGTGTTCACGCCGGGGAGATAGTGGCAAGCGTGATTCCGTCCGCGCCCTTAGGAACAGACGCCGCCGCAGGCCCCCTCGGGCTTGGCGCTGCCACGGGAGCAGGCCCCCTCGGGCCGGCTGCCGAGCGCCGGTTCCGTTTCGAGCTGGCCGCACACCCGGGTTCTCCCGCCCGGGCCAGACACCTGACGCGGGCCCGGCTGACCGGCTGGTCAGTGTGCGAGGACACGTGCGACAGCGCGGCCCTGGTGGTCTCCGAACTGGTCACCAACGCCATCGTGCACACGGCGAGCACCCACATAGTGTGCGAGCTGCACGACGGCGACGACCTGGTGCGGATAGCCGTACGGGACGAGGGCTGCGCCCCGGGTCAGCCCCACGCGGCCAGCCGCACCCGGCCCGAGGAGGAGCACGGGAGGGGACTGCTCCTCGTCGACGCCCTCTGCCATGCCTGGGGTGCCCATGAGCACGGGCCCGGGCTGCTGGTCTGGGCGGAGCTGCCCCGCACGGCGGACGCCCCGCAGGACCCCCTAGCGGCCTTCGACGACCTCGACGACGCGGACTGGGACGACGTCCTGGACGACCCGCGGCTCAAGGGCCCCCGCGCCGGCACGGGCCGTTCCACCGCCGCGGGCCCGGACGAACCCCGGGGCGACCTCGGCTGGGGCGCCCGCCCCAAGCGCGGCCCGTCCGACGAGCCCGGCGACGACGGTCAGGACACCCACCAGGCGCGCCACCGGGCCCACCCGGCCGACACCGCCCCGGACGTTCCCCCGCAGGGGCGAGGGCGCGAGCGGGGCACGGCATGAGGCCCGGCGGCGGCCGGGTCCTGCACCTGGACACCCTGGCCCGCCTCCGGCGCGCGCAGCGCACCCCGCTCCCGATCCTGCGCCTGCCCGTACCCGAGGGCATGACCACCCCGCTGGGCTGCGACGCCGTGGCGATGCCCGCCCGGTACGGCCCGCTGATCATGCCCCGCCTGCCCCGCGTGGGCTGCGTCTACGCCGACGCCGCGCACTGGTGGTGGCTGGTGCCGTCGGACTCCGACCACGCCCTGGAATGGCCGGCCCCCGCGCGCTACGCCGCCGGAGCGGTCGTCCCGGACGTCCCGGAGCTGCCCGAGCTGATCCACCGGCCGGACGGCACGCTCCCGTACACCCCCCCGATCCCCCTGTACCTGAGCCTCTGCCGCGTCACGGGGACGGCCCCGGCCTGGTCACGCCCGGTCAGCGCGTAGGCCGCGCCGAGGCGCGGGAGCCGCAGCCGCAGCCGCAGCCGGTCAACGCGTAGGCCCCTCCGGCGCGCAGGTGCCGCAGCCGGTCACCGTGTAGGCCCGGCCGGCCTCCTTCCCCGGCCGCAGTCCCGCCGCTCCGCACCGAGCCGCATCCCGAGCCCTCCGGCGCGCAGCCGCAGCCGCACTCCGGTCGTCGCACCCGTCCCGCCTCCCGCGCCGTCCCGGGCCTCTGCCGGTCGTGTCGTGCGCCCGCGCGCCTCCGGCGCCCCGGGCTGCGCCCTGCCCCGGCCCGCTCCGCCCCCGCGATAGTGGCCGCTCACGAGCCGGGACGAACCGGGCGGCGGGATGAGCGGGGAGGTCGGTCGACGGTGGCGAAGAAGCGGACCGCGCCGGAGGTGTCCGAGTCGGAGCGGCTGCTCTTCGGCGGGCCGCTCCGCTACGACATGGGCTGGAACCAGCACGCCGACGCGTTCCTCGAACTGAACTTCCGCGCCATGATCACCCGGCTGCCGTCCCTGCTGGCGTCCAGCCTGCGGCTCGCCCGGCAGGCCGACCCGGGCGCCGCGCGGATCGTGCTCGCCGCCGAGGGAGGCCGGGGCGTGGCACAGGCCGTGAGCCTGCTCGCGGTCAACAGCGTGCTGGCCCGGCTGATGGGCGGCGGCCCCATCGACGAGCGGCTGCGCGGCGCGGTCCCCGCCCTGGTCACGGTGGCCGTCGTGATGCTGCTGGCGGCCCTGCTGCGGGCCGCCAGCACCTACGCCACCGGCCGCCTGGAGCCCAAGGTGGAGCGGGTCGCGACCGAGCGGTACCTGGAGCGGGCCGCGGCCGTGGAGCTGGCCGCCATCGAGGACCACGCCTTCCACAAACTGCTGGACACCGCGCAGTACGGGGCGGCCTCGGCCCGCCGGATGATCTCGTACGGGACGCGCGTGATCAACGCGATGATCTCGCTGGTCGCCGCCGCGGGCGTGCTGACCGTGCTGCACCCGGCCCTGCTGCCACTGCTGGTCACGATGGTGCTGCCGAGCGCCTGGAGCGCCCTGACCGTGGCCCGGCGGCGCTACGAGTCCTTCCACGCCTGGGCGCAGCACGCCCGGGCCGGCCGGCTGCTCGGCAGCCTGCTGATCGAGCCGGAGGCGGCCCCCGAGATCCGGGTGCACGGGGTGGGCGCGTTCCTGCTGCGGCACTTCCGCGCGATGTCGGAGACGGCCGAGGCCGAGCAGGCCCGTCTCGCCCGGCTCGCCGCCCGCACCGGGCTGATCGCGGCGGCCTGGACCGGCCTCGCGACCGTCGCGACGTACGCCACGCTCGGCGCGCTGCTGCTCGCCGGGGCGATGGCCCTGTCCGTGGCGGGCACGGCCGTGATCGCCATCCGCACCGGCTCGCAGAGCCTCGACACGCTCGTGGTGGAGGTCAACGCGCTGCACGAGGAGGCGCTCTTCGTCGGCGACCTGCACCGGCTGTACGCGGAGGCGGCACAGCGGGCGATCCCGGCGGGGGGCCGCGCGCTGCCGGAGGACCCGCGCGAGATCCGGTTCGAGAACGTCACGTTCCGCTACCCGGGGGACTCGGCCCGGCCCGCCCTGGACGACGTCTCGCTCACCCTGCCGCTGGGCCGGATCGTGGCGCTGGTCGGGGAGAACGGCTCCGGCAAGACGACCCTGGTCAAGCTGCTCGCCGGGCTGTACAAGCCGGAGCGGGGGCGGATCCTGTGGGACGACGTGGACGCGGCGAGCGCCGACCGGCACCGGCTGGCCGAGCGGATCGCGATGGTCGCGCAGGACTTCAAGAGGTGGCCCTTCACGGCCCGGGTGAACGTCGCCCTGGGGCGGACGTCCGCGCCCGTGAGCGAGGAGCGGCTGGCCGCGGCGGTCGCCGAGGCCGGGGCCGAGCCCGTGATCGCGGACCTACCGCGCGGGCTGGACACGCTGCTGGCCCGCAACTTCTCCGGCGGGCACGAGCTCTCCGGAGGCCAGTGGCAGCGGCTGGGCATCGCCCGGGCGGCCTACCGCAGGGGCCGCATCCTGATCGTGGACGAGCCGACGGCGGCCCTGGACGCCCGGGCCGAGCTGGAGGTATTCGAGCGGATCCGTGCCCTGGCGGACAGCGGGCAGACGGTCGTCCTGATCACGCACCGGCTGGCGTCCGTACGCCACGCGGATCTGGTGCACGTCCTGGACCAGGGGCGGCTGGTGGAGTCGGGGACGCCGGAGGAGCTGCTGGCGACCGGCGGGCTCTACGCCGAGCTGTACGCGCTGCAGGCGGAGCAGTTCGCCGCGTCGCCCCCGCCGGCCCGGAAGGTACCGGCACCGAAGGCGGGCTGACCACGAAGGAGGGCGAGCTCGGCTGAAGGGCTAGCTTGACTGAAGGGCGAGCTTGACTGAAGGGCGAGCTTGACTGAGGGCGAAATCGACTGAGGGCGCCGGCCTGCGGCGCCCCCGGCACGGTCAGGCGGTGACGTCGGCTCCGTCCCCGCTTCGCACGATGACCAGGAACATGTCGGATGCCAGATCCATGACGACCTCGGCGGGCAGGCCTTCCAGACGCCGCGCCTGCGCGAATTCCTCCGCCGGCCAGGAGCCACGCGGCCCGCCGGCGGGAAAGCGCTCGAGCACCGTTCGCCCGTTCACCACCCTGCACCTCCATGTAGCGCTGTACTCGTAGAGTTAAACGCCAACCATGGGGGGAACGGCTCGCGAAGTGACGGTTCTGAGACGTAGTTGACACGCGTTCACCATCACGTGTGAGCAAACTCTCAGCCGCTTGGCTGATTTCCTCACTATGCGTGTCACTCGTCGTACTCGTCGTGATACCTGACGCGCTCACTTCCCGCAGGCGCCCCGAGAGCCGACGCACGCCCCTTGGGCTCCTCCCACTCCTCCTGCCTGCCCAGCGCGGTGAGGTCCAGCAGGCTGGTGGTCGAACCGAGGCCGTCGAGGCCGCGCTCGTACGTGGAGTACGTGTGGAACACGCGGTCGCGGTCCCGCAGGAAGCAGCTCAGGCCGGGGCGCTCGACGAGCTCGCCGTCGCGTTCGAGCGTCACCTCGAAGTCGCGGTTGAAATCGCTGCCGTAGGACGAGTACCAGGGCAGCGTCCAGCCCATCCGCGCCTTGAAGGGCAGGATCCTCGGATACGGCGCCCGGGACACGACGGCGAACGACGTGCCCCGCGCCGCGAGATGAGCGAGATGCCCCACTTGGTCCAGGAAGGCGGAGCAGCTGCGGCACCCGGCCTCCCACTCGGGCGCGAACATGAAGTGGTAGACGACGAGCTGGTGCCGGCCCTCGAACAGGTCGAGCAGGGTGGCCTTGCCGTCCCCGCCCTCGAAGACGTACTCCTCCTCGACCGCCACCATGGGCAGTCCGCGGCGCTCGGCGTTGAGCGCGTCCCGCGCGCGGGTCGCGGCCTTCTCCTTGACCAGCAGTTCCGCGCGCGCCGCGCGCCACTGCTCGCGCGAGACGATCTCCGGAAGCGACATGGGCCCTCCTGTGACAACGGTCCGTCCGGGGTGGTGACCGGCGGGAGGCGCGGAACTCATCGCCGCACGGGACATCTCCCGGAAAAACTTCCCGGAGACTTCCGGCGTCCACCCGGCTCAGGTGTCGTACTGCTGGACGCGCCGGCCGTGGCTGCGGTCGACGAGCGCGGGCAGCCGCTCCTCCAGCTCCTGTACGACCGACGCGACGTCGATGCTCAGCAGTTCGCGGTCCCGCATCAGGATCCGGCCGTCGACGATCGTGGTGCGCACATCGGCCGAGCGGGCGCTGTGCACGAGGGTGGCGGCGAGGTCGTGGACCGGCCGCGTGTGCGGCCCGGTGAGGTCGACCAGGATGATGTCGGCCCGGCGGCCGGGCGCGATCCCGCCCACGGTCTCCCCCAGTCCCACGGCCCGGGCGCTCTGCAGGGTGGCGTGGTGCAGGGCCTGGCGGGAGGTCAGCCAGCGCGGGTCGCCCTCGGCCGCCTTCTGGACCAGTGAGGTGAGGGCCATGGACTCCCACACGTCGAGGGAGTTGTTGGAGGCGGCGCCGTCGGTGGCCAGTCCCACGTCGACGCCGATGTCGCGCAGCGCGCGCACGGGCGTGGTGTCGGGCCAGGCGAACTTGAGGTAGCCGCGGGGCGCGCTGGCGACGGCCGTACGGCCGTCCGCCCTCTCCAGCAGGGGCAGGTCGCGGTCGGTGATGCCGGTGCCGTGGGCGAGGAGCACGTCCGTGTCGAGGATGCCGGTGCGGTGCAGGACCTCGACCGGGGTGACGCCGTGGCGGGCGAGGCTGGTCTGCGTCTGGTCGCGGTTCTCGGCGGCGTGCAGATGCACGGGCAGGCCGTGCTCGCGCGCGAGGTCCGCGGTGGCGGCGAGGTCCGTGTCGTCGACCGTGTAGGGGGCGTGCGGCGCGAGGGCGGTGGTGACGCGCCCGCCCGCCGAGCCGCGCCGGCGCAACGCGAAGTCCAGGGAGCGCTCGCGGCCTTCGGGCCCCTGGGAGGAGAAGTAGGCCTGGCCGAGCAGGGCCCGCATGCCGCACTCGGCGACCACGTCGGCCACCGCGTCCATCGCGAAGTAGTGGTCGGCGAAGCAGGTGACGCCGGCGCGGATCATCTCGGCGCAGGCGAGCCGCGCCCCCAACTCGACGTCCCGGTCCGTCAGGTTGGACTCCACCGGCCAGACGACGTCGTTGAACCACTCCTCGGTGGGCAGGTCCTCGGCGAGGCCGCGCAGCGCGACCATCGGCGCGTGCGTGTGACAGTTGATCAGGCCCGGCAGGGCCACCTGGCCGCGGGCGTCGAGCCGCTCGGCCGCGGGCAGGTCCGCCGCCTCCGCGGCGCTCGTGACCGCCGCCACGGTCCCGTCCCGTACGACGACCGCGGCGTCCTCCAGGAACCCGATCCGCTCTTGATCGTCGTGCACGAGGACCGTACATGCGCTGATGATGAGCTCGGCGGGACTGTCCGCGGCAGAAGGCGTCATCACGCCAACGTACGACGGGGTCGTAGGGCGGTATGAGCCGAACCGCACATCCTGCCGCGGCTCTGTCGCGGGGCGGCCCGGGCGCGCACCCTGGCCTCACCACCCCGCCTGTCGGCTTCGGAAAGGAGCCCGGCATGCTGCTCGGCACCTGGAACCTGGAGAACCTCTACCGGCCCGGCGGCCCGTACGGCCCGCGGGACGAGGCCGCGTACGGGGCGAAGCTCGCCGCCCTCGCCGCCGTGATCACGGAACTCGACCCGGACCTGCTCGGCGTGCAGGAGGTCGGGGACCCCGAGGCCCTGAAGGACCTGGCCGGGATGCTCGGCGACGACTGGCACATCGCCCTGTCCGAGCACGCGGACAGCCGGGGCATACGCGTCGGGTTCCTCAGCCGTGCGGAGCCGACCGTGCTGGCCGACACGGCCGGGTTCCCGGCGGGGCTGCGGCCCGTGCAGGCGGACGACTCCGGGGCGACGGTGCCGGCGGCGGGGCGGGGCCTGCTCGCGGTGGAGGTCGGGGACGGTCCCCTGCGGGTGGCCGTCTGTCACCTGAAGTCGAAGCTGCTGTCGTATCCGGACGGCCGGTTCCACCCCCGTGACGAGGGCGAACGCGCCCGTTACGGTGCATACGCCCTGTTCCGGCGGGCGGCGGAGGCGACGGCTCTGCGCGCCCTCGCGGACGAGCTGCTCGACGGGGACGGGCAGGGCAGGGACGTGGCGATACTGGGCGACCTGAACGACGAGGTGCAGGCCGCGACCACGCAGATCCTGCTGGGTCCGCCCGGCTCGGAGCTCGGCACGCCGGGCTACGACCGGCCGGACCGGGGTGACGCGGCGCGCCTGTGGGACGTGGCCCCGCTCATCCCGGCCGGACAGCGCTGGTCCCGCGTCAACTCCGGGCGGCGGGAGCTGATCGACCACGTGCTGCTGAGCCACCGTCTGGTGCGCCGGGCGTCGGCGGCGGGCACGGGTCTGCCCGGCGAGGGCCCGCCCGCCCTGCCCTCGGTCGGCCCCGACCCCGGGGAGCGGCGGGGCGCCCCCGGCTCGGACCACGCGCCGGTGTGGGTACGGATCGACGGCTGAACGGACACGGGGTGCGGTGCGCCGGGGCCCGCTACCCGGCGAGGGTCGTCGGGGGCACGCGCAGCCCCAGGCGCTCGGCCGGTATGGCGAGTTCGGTGAGGACGGCGGTCAGCCGTTCCCGGTGGCGGCGCCCGATCCGGCCCGTGTCGTCCAGGTGCACCGCGCAGGCGGTCGTCGTGTCGACGAGCCGTTCGAGGAGGCCGGCCACCTCGTCCGCGCCCTCGGTGTGCCGGGCGAGGGCGGGCAGTTCGTGGGCGGCCAGGGAGATGGCCGTACGGGCCTCGGCGAGGGTGCGGTACGCCTCGCGGCGCAGGGTCCAGCGGGTGGCCCGGTGGCCGGAGGGGGTGCCGGCGGTGCCGATGCGCGGGGCGTCGGCCTCGTCGAGGACGTGGGTGAGGTAGGCGTGGGCGGCCTCGCTCGCCGCCGCGAGCCGGGCGCGCACTCCGCCGCCGTACTGCCCGGGCATCGGCAGGTGGCCCACGATCAGCACGATCGCGCAGGCCAGCAGTGTCTCGCCGATCCGGCCCGCGGAGGCCTGCGGTTCGCCGCCGACCATGACCAGGGCCAGGACGAGGACGGTGACGACGGCCGTCTGGGCGGCGAAGTGGCGGGTGGCGACGGGGATCAGCGCGCCGCTGAGGGCGACGAGCGCGATCAGCCCCTCGGGCCGGGGCAGGACCGCGGCGAACCCGGCGAAGAGCAGCGCGCCGAGCACGGTCCCGGCGGCCCGGTTCAGCACGCGCGAGGCCAGCGGTCCCAGGTCGGGCTTGACCAGGAAGACGGCGGTGGCGGGCAGCCAGTACCAGTGCTCGTGCTGCCCATACCACCGGCTGAGGTGCAGGGCCTGGGCGACGGCCGCACTGGCCCCGAAGCAGAGGGCGACGCGCAGCCCGTACTCGCGTCCGGCGCCTCCGAGGGCGGCGCGCAGCCGGTCCCCGGCGGTACGGGTCCGGGTGTGCAGCTCGCCGGCCCGGCCCTGGTCGAACACCTCGGCGGCGTGCAGCAGGGCGTCGTCGAGGGCGCGCAGGGCGGGAGCCGAGCGGGAGGGGGCGGGCAGGGGGCCGGTGTGGGTGTTGCCGCGTACGGCGGCGGCGAGTCGCCTGGGGCCTTCTGAAGCCCGTCCGGACACGGCCTCCTCCGCCCAGGCCAGCGCGGTGGCGGCCTCGGCGAGCGGGAGGGCGGCGGCGTACTGCGCGTGCAGCCGCCGCTCGGCGGACGAGGAGGCGTAGCGCCGCAACCGGGGTCCGGCCAGGGCGTCCTGGGCATGGTCGAGGGCGGCGGTGAGCGCGGCCCGGCGGCGGATGGCGTCGGGCCCGCCGACGGCGTCGAGGAGATCCGCGACGGCGTCGTACACCCCGGCCACCGCCTGCCGCTCCCCGTCGAACCGGAAGTCCCCGGCGAGCGATCCGGGCGTGGGCAGCGCCAGCCGGAGCAGCAGCAGCCAGCCGGCGCCGGCGAGAAAGGCCAGCGCGCGCTCCCAGCCGGGTTCCGGCAGCGGCATCCCGGCCCCGACCGCGGCGCCGACGAGCAGCTGCGTGCCGGTGGCGGACGCGACGGGCCCCACCGCGCTCATGCCGCCGGCGACCAGGCCGACGACCGTGAACAGCGCGGTGAGCACGACCGCGCCGGTCTCCTGGCCCGCGTAGGTGCCGACGACCAGTCCCAGGGCCCCGCCCAGCGCGGGCACCCCGAGCCGCTTGACGGAGGCCCGCCGGCTTCCGGGCCGGTCGTTGATCCCGGCGAGCATGGCGGCGATGGCGGCGACCACGCCGAGGGAGGTGTGCCCGGTCGCGACGGCCACGAGCAGCAGCGGTCCGGCCGACAGGGCCCCCCGCGTCACCGCGCTCCAGGGAACCGGGCCCCGCTGAGCGCGCAGGGCGTGCGCGAGCCAGGGCGGAAGGTGCGGCGTGGGGCGGCGGGACACGGGGCTCCTGTCGTCTGGCCGGAGGCAGGGGTGGGCCTTCGGGCGACGGTGGCCGGGGCGTGGTGTGGCCTCCACGGTAGGCGGGGTTCCTGGAGGGCAGGTTTCCGGAACGTGACGAAGGGCCTCGACAGCCGCGTTCTTTATGTACGCAACCGGTGCGTGCGCGATGTACGCAACCGGTGCGTGCGCGAGCGGCGGGCCGCCAAGGGGGTTCGCACGCGGCGGGCTGCCCGGCGGGTCCGCACGGAGCGGCTCCCGGCGGCAACCTTTCCGGGCCCGGCGGCCACAGACGAGTCGGAAGCGCGCGTTCTCCCCGACCGCGCATGGACCCGAAGGACTCATCCGTGGCATCCGCATCCCACCGCCGTCCCCGTCCCGCGCGCAAGCGGCGCACGGCACTGCTCTCCGCGGCCGTCGTGGCAGCCGTGGGGCTCGTCGTCTGTCTCGTGGTGGCGCTCCGCCCCGGCGGTGAGCCGGACACCGTGCGCACGGCCGCCGGGCCGGACGCGGGCGGCCGGCCGAGCGCGGGGACCGCGCCCGGGAGCGCGGGGACCGCGCCCGGGAAGCCGGCACCGGCCGCGAAGGCGAAGCCGGGGCCCTCCGCGGCGTCCCCGGGCCGGACCTCCGCACCGGCCACCCCGTCCGCGCGCCCCTCGCCCACCACCGCCCCGCGGTCCCCGGCACGGCCGGCGTCCGGCACGGCGGCGGGGCGGATCGCGCCGGGCGTCACGTACCGGGGCGTCGCCACCCACTACGACGCCGCGGACGGTGACGGTGCCTGTTCGTTCGGCCCGAGCCCCGACCTGATGGTCGCGGCGATGAGCCACACCGACTACGAGACGTCGGCGGCGTGCGGGGCGTACCTCCTGGTCCGCGCGGCGAACGGCGCCTCCGTCACGGTCCGGGTCACCAACGAGTGCCCGCTGCCCTGCGCCCCGGGGCAGCTGGACCTCAGCAAGCAGGCCTTCGCGAAGCTCGCCGGCCTGTCCACGGGCCGGATACCGGTCAGCTGGAGCCTGCTGAGCCCGGCCACGTCCGACACGATCTCGATCCGCTACAAGACCGGCTCCAGCCGCCACTGGTGCGGCATCCAGGCCCTCGGGCACCGCAACCCCCTGGCCCGCCTCGAGGTCCGCACGGGCAGCGGCTGGCAGCGGCTGACCCGCACGGAGTACAACTACTTCCTCTCCCCCGACGGCACCGGCTGCGGCGGCCCCCTGCGGCTGACCGACCTCCACGGCGAGCGCCTCACCGTCGAGGGCGTCACCGTGCGCCCGGACGCGGTGCAGCCGACCCGCGTCCAGTTCGCGCGGGTCACGTGACGGCGCCGACCGCCTCCCCCGCGGCCGGGGTGAAGCGAAATCCGGGTGTGCAGGGGCGGCCGGGCCGCGCATGATCGGCGGGTTGCCCGGTTGCCGTCCGCAGCGTCCTCGTGCGCAGATCGGAGCCCTCACGTGATCCGCCGTGTCACCGTCCCGAGCCTCTTCCCGCCGCCCTCCTACTCCCACGCCTCCGTGGTCGAGGCCGGCACGCGGCTGGCGTTCCTCGCCGGCTCCGTGCCCCTGGACGCCCGGGGGGAGCTCGTCGGGCCCGGGGATCCCGTGCGGCAGGCCGAACAGGTGATCGCCAATCTGCGCGAGCAACTGCAGGCCGTCGGCAGCGATCTGGAGCATGTCGTGGCGACCGACGTGTACGTGGTGAGCGGCGAGCCGGCCGTGCTGTCCGCCGTGTGGGCCGTCGTCGAGGCGTCGGGGCTCAGTGCCGGTCCGCACTCCTCGACGCTGATCGGCGTGGCCTGCCTGGGGTACTCGGGACAGCTGGTGGAGATCACGGCGACAGCCGTCGTACCCGAGTAGGCGAGGACCGCCATGTTGATCGAGCACCGCGGGCAGCGCCCCGTCGTCCCCGAGTCCGCGTACGTCGCCCCGACGGCCGTGCTGTGCGGGGCCGTCGTCCTCGGTGAGCGCAGCCGGGTGCTGCACGGTGCCGTGCTCACGGCGGAGGACGGGCGGGTGCGGGTGGGCTCGGACGTCGTCGTGATGGAGAACGCGCTGGTACGGGGGCGGGCCCGGCACCCCGCCGTGCTCGGGGACGCCGTCCTCGTGGGGCCGCACGCGCATGTCAACGGGGGGACGCTGGAGGACGAGGTCTTCGTGGCCACCGGCGCCTGCGTCTTTCCCGGGGCCGTCGCGGGCGCCGGCTCCGAACTGCGCATCCACAGTGTGCTGCACGTCAACTCCGTGCTGCCGCCCGGCACGGTCCTGCCCAATCGGCTGGATCGCGGCGGGAGCACCCCGGGCGCGGCTCTTCGCACCCGGGGAGCACGACGAGCTGTGGCAGGTCCAGGAGGCGCTGGACTTCCCCGGGACCGTGTACGGCATGCCGCGCGGCACCGGGATGCGGGAGGTCATGGCCCGCCAGGCGGCCTTCTACGGGGCCCATCGCGACGACGTCACCCTCGACGGCCCGTCATGAGCAACCGCCCTGCGGCCTCCGTCATGACCCACCGCCCAGCGGCCTCCGTCATGACCCACCGCCCAGCGGCCTCCCCCACACCCGGCGTTTGGGCAGCGGCTCGGCGTAGCTGCCCGCCCGGCTGGTGGTCAGCCCCAGCGCCACCAGCGACTCCGCCAGCCTGACCGCCGCGGCGACCCCGTCGACGACCGGCAGGCCGAGCTTCTCCGCGACCACGCGCTGCAGGCCCGTCATGCCGGCGCAGCCCAGCACCAGCACCTCCGCCCCGGCCGCGCAGGCCCGCTCGGCGGCGGCGAGGAACGCCGTCTCGGTGCGCTCGTCGTCGGCGAGGTCGAGCACGTTCAGGCCCGTGCCGACGACCGCGGCGCAGTTCCGGGCGACGCCGGCCGTCTCCAGGCTGTCCTCGATCTGGCCGCGGGACCGCTCCAGCGTGGTGACGACGCCGTAGCGGCGGCCGAGCAGGCAGGCCAGATGGGCCGCCGCCTCGGTGATGTCGACGACCGGGACGTCGACCAGCTCCCGTACGCCCTCGCGCCCGTGCTCCCCGAACCCGGCCATGACCACGGCGTCGTACGGCGGCCCGTCGTAGGTCCGCAGCGTGTCCAGGACGGCCGCGGCGGACAGGTAGCTGTCGAGCCAGCCCTCCGCGGACGCGGGCCCCCAGGCGGGGGTCAGTCCGGTCACGGTGGTGCCCGGGCCTGCGGCGGCCCGGGCACCTCGCACGATCTCCTCGGTCATCTCCTGCGTGGTGTTGCAGTTGGTGACGACGATCCGCACGTCTCTCAGACCTCCGCGGTGGCACGCTCGGGGCGGCACAGCGCCGCGTACAGTCCGGCCGCGATGGCCGTGCCGATGAACCAGGAGTAGGGCGCCACGTCGCTGAAAGTCGTCACCAGGGCGAGCACCGCCGCGACCCCGGCCGCCGGCAGGAACGCCCACAGGGCCTTGGGGTTGAAGCCCCTGCGGTAGTGGTAGCGGGAGCCGGGCGTGGCGTCGAACAGTTCGTCGACGTTCACGCGGCCGCGCTTGACCCAGTAGTAGTCGACCATGATCACGCCGAAGAGCGGGCCCAGGAAGGCGCCGAGGCCGCCGAGGAAGTAGTTGACGACGGTCGGGTTGGAGAAGAGGTTCCAGGGGGTGACCAGCAGGGCCGCGACGGTGCTGATCATGCCGCCGACCTTGAAGGTGATCTTCTGCGGCCAGACGTTGGCCAGGTCGTAGGCCGGGGAGACGAAGTTGGCGACGATGTTGACGCCCATGGTGGCGATGGCGAAGGTCAGGGCGCCCACCACCAGTACCCAGGTGTTGCCGATCTCGGCGACCAGGTAGGCGGGGTCGGTGATCTCCTTGCCGAAGACCTCGAAGGCGCCCGCGGTGACGATGACCGAGACGATCACGAAGGCCGTGGAGTTGACGGGCAGGCCCCAGAAGTTGCCGCGCTTGACGGACGCGTAGTCGGGCGCGAAGCGGGAGAAGTCGCAGAAGTTGAGCATCAGCGTGCCGTACGTGGCCAGGACCAGGCCGATCGCGCCGAACCACTGGCGCCACTGCTCGCCGACCGACACCGGGTGCGGGGTGGAGGTGAGGGAGATCGTCCAGCCGGCCTTGGCCAGGATCCACACGGCCAGCGCGATCATCACGAGCCAGATCGCCGGGCCGCAGAAGTCCTGGAACTTGCGGACCGACTCCATGCCCCGGCTGATGATCGCCGCCTGCACCAGCCACAGGGCGATGAAGGAGACCCAGCCGAGCGCGTCAAGGCCCAGGAAGGAGTTGTGCGTCCAGGACTCCAGACCCGGCCAGGCCGCCAGCAGCATGACGTTGACGGCGACGGAGGCGAGGTAGGTCTGGATGCCGTACCACATGATGGCGATCACGGCCCTGATCAGCGCCGGGATGTTGGCGCCCCAGATGCCGAACGCGATGCGGCTGACCACCGGGAAGGGCACGCCGTGGCGCTGGCCGATCTTCCCCATCCAGTTCATGCCGATGTAGATGATCACGAACCCGACGAGCAGGGACGTGAAGATCTGCCAGACGTTCATGCCGAGGAAGAGCAGTCCGGCGGCGAACGTGTAGTTGCCGAGGTTGTGGACGTCGGACATCCACATGGCGAAGAGGTCGAAGACCTTCCAGTTGCGCTTCTTGGCGGGCGCGAGGTCTTCGTTGGTGAGCCGGGGATCGGGGACGAACGCGGGGGTGCCGGTGGCTGCGGCACGGTCGGCGAGGGACACGGGGCCTCCAGAGCAGGGGGACGACGGAGGACTGCGCTGTGGGGGGCTGCACGACGTGTTTGGTATACCAAACTGCCGCCATGGTCTCGTCGTCAACCGTTCCGACGGATATCGCTCCCGTTAACGCTCCGTAAAAGACCCCTCGCGTCGGCGAGGATGGGCGGCATGACGAAGATCGAACCCCTGGGAGCGGTGCGCGAACGCGTCACGTCCGAGCTGCGGCAGCAGATCATCGCGGGCAGCCTGCTTCCCGGCGACCGCCTGGTCGAACGCGAGCTGGCGGAACGCTTCGGCGTCTCACGCGTGCCGGTCCGGGAGGCGATCCGCGCCCTGGTGGCCGAGGGCTTCGTCCACTTCGAGACGCCCCGCCGCACGGTGGTACGCCGCCTCACCCCCACCGACGTCAAGGAACTCTTCGAACTGCGCGAGGCCCTTGAGGTCTACGCCGCCGGACTCGCCGCGTCCCGTGCGACCCCCGAGGACCTGGCCGAGGTCCGGGAGCTCCTCGACCGCGCGGCCGCCGCCACCGAGGCCGGGGACGCCGAGGCGATCACCGACGTCAACAGCCGGCTGCACGACCGCATCGTGGCCATGGCCGGCAACAGCCTGCTCACCGAGGCCCTGGAGCCGGTCGCCGGGCGGCTGCGCTGGATGACCCGCCGCAACGAGGAGTGGCCCCAACTGCTCGTGGAGCACCGCGAGCTGTACGAGGCCATCGCCTCGGGCGACCCGGACCGGGCCCGCGCGCACGCGCTGACGCACGTGCGGACCAACTACCGCTCCACCGTGCGGCACCTGTTCGGCGAGGAGGCTCCCTAGACCTCGTCGGCCGGGTCGAGTCCCGCCGCCCGCGCCGCCGTGCGCAGCACATCGCGGAGCATCACGGGGGTGAGCCGGCCCGTGAAGGTGTTGCGCTGGCTGACGTGGAAGCAGCCGAAGAGCTCCAGGTCGTCCAGCAGGTACCGGGCCCCGTGGGCGAAGGCGGGACGGGGCCGGGGCACGGGCCAGCCCGCCTCGGCGAACGCGGGCAGCGCGGCCTGCCAGCCGAACCGGCCGAGCACCACGACGGCCCGCAGCGTCGGGCGCAGCAACCGCAGTTCCTGCACGAGCCAGGGGCGGCAGGTGTCCCGCTCGCCGGGCGTGGGCTTGTTCGCGGGCGGAGCGCAGTGCACGGGCGCGGTGACCCGCACGCCATACAGCTCCAGCCCGTCCCCCACGTGCGAGGAGGTGGGCTGCGAGGCGAGCCCCACGTCGTGGAGCGCCTTGTAGAGGACGTCCCCGGAGCGGTCGCCGGTGAACATCCGGCCGGTGCGGTTGCCGCCGTGGGCCGCGGGGGCCAGTCCCACGATCAGGAGCCGGGCGTCCGCCGGCCCGAACCCGGGCACCGGCCGGCCCCAGTAGGTCCAGTCCGCAAAGGCGGCGCGCTTGCCGCGGGCCACTTCCTCGCGCCAGGAGACCAGCCGCGGGCAGGCCCGGCAGTCGGTGATGCGCCGGTCGAGGATGGAGAGACTGCTGGCGTCCATCACTCCACGGTAGGCGCGGATGGCGCAGGTGGGGTGCACGGGGTCAGAGGCGGCTGGGCGCGCCGGAGCCACAGGAGGGCTCCGGCCAGCAGGAGGGCACCGGTCAGCAGCCAGGGCAGCGGCCCCGGCGTGAGGGCCCCGACGACGAGGCCGATGAGCGCGCCCGTGAGCTGCTGGGCGAGGGACTGCACGGACAGCGCGGTGGCACGGCCCGTACGGGGGACGCGCCGGTGCAGCAGGTCGTTCTCGTTCGGTGACGCCGCTCCCAGACCGAGATACACCAGTCCGAAGCCGGCGACCGCGAGGGCCGTCGCCACGGGGTGCGCGCCGCCGGACGCGGTGACGCCGAGCAGCAGCAAGCCGGCCGCCCCGGCCGCGAGACAGCCCAGCACGGCCCGCTCACCGCCGCCCGAGAGCCGGGCGGCGAGCGGCGCGAGATGGCTGCCGATCCCGAGGCAGACGAAACCCGCGCAGGCCAGCACCGCGTAGGCCAGCGCCCCCGAGCCGGTCCCGCCGGTCAGTTCGACGGTGCGGCCCGGGACGAGCAGTTCCACAGTGGCCAGTGCGCTGCCGACGGCCGCGGCGGTCAGCACGACCCGGCGCACCAGCGCGTCCCGCCCGCCCAGCCGCACCCCGCTCAGCACGGTGACCGGGACACCGCGCAGCACCGAACGCAGCGTGGCCGGTGGCCGCGGCGGCTCCCGCAGGGCGGTCAGCACATAGCCGACGAACACGATCCGGAGCGCGGCCCCCAGCAGCAGGGGCACGGACAACGGCAGCACCGCCCCGGAGGTCGCCTCGCTCAACCGGGCTCCGGGATCGGGGCCCAGACTCAGCAGCCAGGGCAGGGCACCGCCGATCAGCAGGCCGACCGCGAGCGCCGCGGAGGTGGCGGAACCACCCCGGGCCAGCCCCGTACGCAAGTCGGCGTCCGGACCGGCACATCCCTGCACGGCGTCGACGTACCAGGCCTCCGCCGTCCCGCTGGCCAGAGCACGGGCCGTGCCCATGAGCACCATGCCCGCGGTGAGCACCCCGAGGGTGGTGCCGAGGCCTACCAGGGCGAAGGCGACCGCGTTCAGCCCGCCGGCCAGGGCGAGGACCGGCCGCCTGCCGAGGACGTCGGAGAGCCCGCCCGTGGGCAGTTCCAGCACGGCCACGGTCAGCGAATGGACGGCGAACAGCCCCGCGACGGCGGCGAGCGACATGCCGCGCTCGCTGAGCAGGAGCACCATCGAGGCCAGGCTCAGCCCCGGCGGAAGCCAGAAGAGCGCGCAGACGATGACGTAACGCCGCCGAGCACTCCGCACCCCGGGCGGGTCAGTGGGCTTGAGCGAGTCAGTCGACACGGTCGGGTCCGTCGGCGCGGTCGGGTCCGTCGGGGCGGGCGGGTCCGTCGGCGCGGGCGGGTCGGATGCGCCGGGGGTGTCCGGTGTCTCGGTCAGCCGGTCCGTCACGAGTCGGCCTCGTGGGACGCGTCCTGCCGGTCGGCCGTGTCGGCCGTGTCGGCCGTGTCGGCCGTGTCGCCTTCGCTCCGCTGCGGCGGGGCGAGCGGCAGCCCGGCGGTGAGGAGCACGACGTGCCGGGCACGCGGGTCGTCCGCGTCCCGTGCGGTCAGTTCCTCCAGTTTCCCGGCGATGGTCTCCCAGAGCTCGGTGAGCGACTCGGCCGTCAGCCGGGGCATGAGATCGCTGATCCCGGACGGCTCCACCCACTCCTGACCGAACCGCCCGGCCGCCATGTCCGCCTCGTGCCGGGCGAGGGACGCCTCCAGGTGCTCGATCTGCCGCCGTCGCGCCAGCCCCACGAACGCACGGCCCGCCGCGGAGGACTCCATCGACTCGTTGCTCCAGGAGGTCACGGTGTGCAGCGCTCGCCACCGCCGCTCCCGCCCGTCCCGGTGCTCGGCCTCACCGATGAACCCGTACTTCGCCAGCACCCGCAGGTGATAACTGGTCGATGCGGACGACTCCCCCGTCCGCGCGGCGAGCTCGCTGGCCGTGGCGGGCCCGTCCTGCCGCAGCAGCCCGAGCAGCCGGATGCGCAAAGGATGGGTGAGGGCCTTGAGGGCGCCGCTGTCCTGCTCGGGGTCGAGTACACGCCGATGCTCGTCGCTGTCCATGCCGGGAGCGTAGGGCGCGGGAGTGTTTTGCAGAAGAGTTTTTGCAAAACTAATTTGGTAGATGTTGAGGGTGACCTGGAGGGTGACCTCTAGCGCGCAGAAAATCCCCGCCCGGTCGCCCGGCCCGGAGGACTAAGGTCGGACTCATGGCTTCACGAGGTGCGGAGTACGACAGGACGGACGGAACGACCGCCGAGGAGACGGGGTTCCAGGAGACGGCGCCCACGGACACCGGGTCCGGGTCCCGGCAGGCGTCGTCCGGGGACGCTCCGGTCGCTGAGGCCGCACCCGCAGCCACGGCCGCATCCACAGCCGCAGCCGCAGCCACTCCCGGGATCTCCGGCCCCGGCGAGGCGAAGGCCCTGGACCCGAAGGTCGCCGGCGCCATCGCCGCTGCCGAGGCAGCCGGTCCGCAGGGCGGCCAGACCGTCCGCGTCGACAGCTGGATCTGGTCCGTACGCCTGGTGAAGACGCGCTCCCAGGGCGCCACCGCGTGCCGTGGCGGTCACGTGCGGGTCAACGGCGAACGTGTGAAGCCGGCCCACGGCGTGCGCGTCGGCGACGAGGTCCGTCTGCGGCACGAAGGCCGGGAGCGGGTCGTCGTCGTCACCCGGCTGATCCGCAAGCGGGTCGGCGCCCCCGTGGCGGTGCAGTGCTATATCGACAACTCGCCCCCGCCGCCGCACCGTGAGGCCGTCGCCCCCGCCGGCATCCGTGACCGCGGGGCGGGCCGCCCGACCAAGCGGGACCGCCGCGAGATGGAGCGCCTGCGCGGCATGCCCGGACCCGGGCCCGCCGGCGGCTTCGGCCCGGGACCGGGCGGCGGCTTCGGCCCGGGCGGGGGCTTCGGCTCCGGTCCCGGACCCGGCCCCCGCGGCAAGTCGGGCAAGCCGAGGCCCTGATCCGGCTCGGCCCCTCGCGGCCGGACCGGGCGACGTCACGCACCCCGCCGCAGCAGCCGCACCAGGTCGGCGTTGTGCCCCCGTCGGGCCCAGGCTATGAGGGCGAGCGGCACGAGCAGGATGAGGGGCGTCGCCGCGTACTCCCCGTCGAAGACGGCTGTCTGCACGACGAACGCGCCCACCATCAACGCGCCCATCGCGATCGCCGCCACCGACTGCAGCACGGGGACCAACAGGGCGACCGCCCCGGCGAGTTCGAGCGCGCCGATCGTGTACATCCCCGCACTGCCCCAGCCGAGTTCGTCGAAGGACTCGGCGGCCGACGCGTGCCCGATCAGCTTGGGCAGGGCGCTCGCGAGCGCGTAGAAGAGGGCGAGCAGCACCTGGAGGCCGCGCAGGGCGACCCGGGCACGCCGCCCGCGCGGGGTCGCGGATTCGCCGATGACGACGCCGGCCGAGCTGGCCGGGCCGGCCGGGGCGGCGGCAGCGCCGGAAGCGGCGGCAGCGCCGGAAGCGGTGGCAGCTGCGACGGAAGCGGTGGGCTCGGACATGGAGGTCTCCTCGGAAAGGGTCCGTGCTGGTGCGTGCGCGCGTCCGCGGTTGCGTGCGGTCCGTGCTGGTGTCGCAGGGGTAGACCGCCCGCCGCTGCGGAACTCATCGCAGTCCGGCAGCGGATTCGCTCCGCCCTACGCCACCGCCCTCACCCACGTCCGGTCGTCCGTCAGATACCGGTCCACCCTCAGGCCCGCCTCCCCCAGCGCCTCTTCGAACTGCTCCCTGCTCAGCGGCCGGGCCCGGAACGTCTGGGTCCAGACGGCGTCGGGGAACTCGTACTCCGCGCGCACCGAGTTGACGCCGTCGCCGACCGGCTCCGAGGACACGATCCGTACCGTGAAGCCGGCGGGGTCCACCCGCTCGCGCGGCACGTTCGCGTGGTAGTCCTCGCCCTCCCGCTGGATCAGCACGCAGCCGTCCTCGGCGACATGGCGCGCGCACGTGCGCAGCAGGCCCCGCCGCACCTCGGCGTCTCCGGCGTGCACCAGGAACGACGCGAGCAGCACCACGTCGAACGTCTCGCCCAGGTCCAGCTCCTCGATGGGGCTGCATATCGTCCGCGCGCCCCGGACGCGCTCCAGCATCTCGGCGGACTCGTCCACCGCCGTGACCGTGAACCCCCGCTCCAGCAGCGCGTGCGTCATGCGTCCGACCCCGCTGCCCAGCTCCAGGACGCGCGCGCCCTCGGGGACCGCGGCGGCGATGATGTCCGGCTCGTCCCCGACGGGCAACCGCGCGTACAGCTCCACCGCGCAGCCGTCCGGGGTGATGGCCCCGGGGCCCGTCCCTTCATACCCCTCACGCATTTTCAGCTCCATGCCCGTCCAACGGCCGCTCCCCGCACGCCCGTTCCCGTCCCCACCACCTTCACCCGACCGAGTGAAACCCCCGCAAGAACGGACAGCCGAGTACGGACGACAGGGTGATGCCCCCGCAAGGACGGCCAGCCGAGGACGGACAACCGGGCCGCTACAGCGGGAACCAGCCGTGCCCGAGGTGCCAGTGGCCGCCCGCCCGCAGATGGTCCCCCACCGCCCGCTCCACCGACGTACGCCGCGGCAGGCTCTCCACCGGCAGATTCGGGTCTCCGAAGACGAAGCGGACCGGATCGGTGTCGGCCCGGTCCGGCTCCGCACCGGGCTCACGCGCGGACCTGAAACGCTCCTGGAAGCGGACGATGTTGGACTCCGGATCCAGGTACCGCTTCAACTGCGGATCCAGCAGCCAGGAATGACAGACCGCGACCCGGTGGCGCTCCTGCGGGAAGTGCCGGGCGAAGAAGGCCCTCGCGCTGTCGAGGGAACGGTCGCACGCCTCGGGTGACAGCGGTCCGTAGAAGCCGGGGATGTGCAGGTTCAGGCAGGGCTCCCCCGGCGTCACGTCGGTCCCGGAAGCCGCCACCGCCCGGCCGGTCCGCTGTCCGAGCCGCGCCCGTTCGAACTGGAGTCGTCCCAGCTGGTACAGCTCACCGCGGAAGTGAAGCGTGAGCCACTGCGGCACCAGCACTCCGCCCGTGCCGTGCTGCCGCCGATGGAACGCCATGTTCCGCCCGAAGTCGGCGAGTGTGTGCCGGCCGATGTCGTCGGGGACGCCCCGCTCGCGGTGGAAGGCGCGGGTGTGCGGCAGCGCCGCGACGAAGACGTACGCCGCGAAGTAGGACCCGAGCGTCGCCGGGGCCTCGGCGAGGCGGTCGCCGAGCGGCACCCCGGCCCCCGCCTCCCCGACCTCCCCGATGTCCCGCACCAGCTCCTCCACGCACTCCTCCAGCAGCCGCATGGCGCCGGCGTCCGCGGTGAGCGTCCGCCGCAGCGCGACCAGCTCGTTGATGTCCTCGTGCGGCACCGCGAGGTCGAGCAGAATCCCCGGCAAAGCGTCGGCGTCCGGCAGCATGCGCGGCTCCCCTGTCAGCCCTTGGTGAACCCTGGCCACGAAGAGTACGTTGCCCTCAGGAGTAGTGATCGAACGATGCGTACGGGCAGTGAACCGAGGACGGCGCGTAGTGCGCTGCGGGCCCGCTTCTGGCTGAGCCTGTGGGGGCTGGTCTGGGCGGTCGTCGGGACCGTCGCGTTCACCCTGGCGGGGCGGTCCGGCTGGGCCATCGCCTGCGGCGTACTGCTGGTGGTCGTCACGATCGACCTGGTCGTCGTCCTCCGGCACATCCGCCAGGGCCCGCACTACCAGCCGGGCCCCGACATCCCGCCCTACCGACCCCTGGACGACCGGCCCACACACGACCGGCCGACGCGAAAACAGCCACCGGACGACCGCGCCTAGGGCAACGGCCTCACGCAGCGAACCGGACGACCGCGCCCAAGGCGAAGACCTCACCCATCGAACCGGACCACCGCACCCAAGGCGAAGACCTCACGCATCGAACCGGACCACCGCGCCCAGGACGAAGACCTCACGCGTCGAAGCGAGCCGCCCTCAAGAACTCCGGGTTCGGGTCCAGCGCTGCCGCCAGACGGAAGTGGCGCTTGGCCTGGTCGGGGCGGCCCTGCCGTTCGAAGGTGCGGGCGAGCGCGAAGTGGGCGAAGGCGTTGTCCGGCTCGCGCTCCAGGACGATCGAGAATTCGAGCTCCGCCGGCCGCAGCTGCGCCGCCGCGAAGAAGGCACGCGCGCGCAGCAGCCGCGCGGCGGTGTTCTCCGGGTGGGCGGCGATGACCTCGTCGAGCAGCTTCACCGCGCCCCGCGGGTCCCGCGCCGCGAGCAGTTGCTCCGCGGCACGGAAGTCGATGACGTGCGTCTCCGGGGTACGTCCGGTCGAACCGCTGGTCTCGGGCACGGCAGAGTCCTTCCCTCACTCCCCCGGTTCAACGCCCCCTAAGGGGGCCGCTATTCCTGGGGAGACCCCTGGGGCGCCTGCGACCTGCGCACGAGCTCGGCCCACACGTCCTTCACGCGGCGTTCCAGCTCCTCCAGCGGCACGTCGTTGTCGATCACGATGTCCGCGATCGCGCGGCGCTGCTCACCGGAGGCCTGGGCGGCCATCCGCGCGCGGGCGTCCTCCTCGGTCATGCCCCGACGCCGTACAAGCCGGTCGAGCTGGGTCTCGGGGCTCGCGTCGACCACGATCACCAGGTCGTACAGCGGTGCCAGGCCGTTCTCCGTGAGGAGCGGGACGTCGTGGACGACGACCGCGTCCTCGGCGGCGGCCTCCTCCAGCTCACGGGAGCGGGCGCCGACCAGCGGGTGCACGATCGCGTTGAGGGCGGCGAGCTTCGCCGGGTCGGCGAAGACGATGGAGCCGAGCCGCGGCCGGTCCAGGCTGCCGTCCTCGGTGAGGATCTCCTCGCCGAAGGCCTCCACGACCGCGGCGAGCCCCGGCGTGCCCGGCGCGACGACCTCCCGGGCGATGCGGTCCGCGTCGATCAGCACGGCTCCGCACGCGACGAGCAGCCGTGACACCTCACTCTTGCCGGCACCGATGCCACCGGTCAGGCCCACCTTCAGCATGGCCGCAGCCTAGACGCTCCGCCGGGGGCCCCGAGGACGGGGTGCGGCCGACGTGCCGGGCGCGGGGCCGCGAGGGCCGCGAGGGCTGCTCGCGTCGTTCCCCGCGCCCCCGAGGGGGCGCGCCACCTCCGGGTCAGTTGTCGCCTTCTCGTTCCGCCAGGAACTTCTCGAATTCACGGCCGATCTCGTCCGCCGACGGGATGTCCACGGGCTCCGCGAGCATGTTGCCGCGGGTCTCGGCGCCGGCCACGGCGTCGTACTGGTGCTCCAGGCCCTCGACGAGGGCGGTGAGGTCCTCGTCGCCCTCGCGGATCTGCCGGTCGATCTCCGTCTGGGTGCGGTGGGCGTCCGAGCGCAGGGCGTGGGCGATGCCGGGCAGGACCAGTCCGGTCGCCGCCGTGATGGCCTCCAGGACCGTCAGGGCCGCGTCGGGGTAGGGCGAGCGGGCGATGTAGTGCGGGACGTGCGCGGCGACGCCCAGGACGTCATGGCCGGCCTGGAGCAGGCGGTACTCGACGAGAGCCTCGGCGCTGCCGGGCACCTGCGCCTCGTCGAACGGGCTGCGGTGGCCCGGGACGAGGTCGGTGCGGTTGCCGTGCGGGGTGATCCCGACCGGCCGGGTGTGCGGGACTCCCATGGGGATGCCGTGGAAGTTCACGGAGAGGCGGACGCCGAGCCGCTCCACGATCTGCCGTACGGCCGCGGCGAAGCGCTCCCACTCCACGTCCGGCTCGGGGCCGGAGAGCAGCAGGAAGGGGGCGCCGGTGGCGTCCTGGACGAGCCGCACCTCGATGGTGGGCTCCTCGTAGTCGGTCCAGCGGTCGCGCTTGAACGTCAGCAGCGGACGGCGGGCGCGGTAGTCGACGAGCCGGTCGTGGTCGAAGCGGGCGACGACCTGGTGGGGCAGCGAGTCGAGCAGCCGGTCGACGATCTGGTCGCCCGTCTCGCCCGCGTCGATGTATCCGTCGAAGTGGTAGAGCATGACAAGTCCGGCCGACTCCTGGGCGAGCGCCATGTCGACGACGGCCAGCCCCTTCGGCTCCCATGCGTACAAATCCTGCGGATCAAGCACAGTGACCGCTCCTCCTCGTGTCCGTACTCGACAACGCCCTTGCGGCCGTGGGCATTCCCGGAGGGAGAGGAATTCGATCTTGCCGGCCGGTTCGACGTCCGCCCCGAGGGTCCGGACAACGCCAAGGGGCCGCACCTCGAAAGGTACGGCCCCTCGGTCAGGAGCTACTGCTCAGTGAGCGTTCAGCTCTGGCCGCCGGCCAGCTTCTCGCGAAGCGCGGCGAGCGCCTCGTCCGAGGCCAGCGCGCCGGAGTTGTCCGGGCCCTCGGAGGAGTACGAACCGCCACCGGACGCGGCCGGAGCGGCGGCCTCGCCACCCTCGGCAGCGGCCTGGGCGTCCGCCTCGCGGGACTTGATGACCTGCGCCTGGTGCTGCTCGAAGCGCTGCTGCGCCTCGGCGTACTGGCGCTCCCACTCCTCGCGCTGCTTCTCGTAGCCCTCGAGCCAGTCGTTGGTCTCGGGGTCGAAGCCCTCGGGGTAGATGTAGTTGCCCTGGTCGTCGTAGGACGCGGCCATGCCGTACAGGGTCGGGTCGAACTCGACCGCCGACGGGTCGGCACCGAAGGACTCGTTGGCCTGCTTCAGCGAGAGGCTGATGCGACGGCGCTCGAGGTCGATGTCGATGACCTTGACGAAGATCTCGTCGTTGACCTGGACGACCTGCTCCGGGATCTCCACGTGGCGCTCGGCCAGCTCGGAGATGTGGACCAGACCCTCGATGCCCTCGTCCACGCGGACGAACGCACCGAACGGAACCAGCTTCGTGACCTTGCCGGGCACGACCTGGCCGATCTGGTGGGTGCGGGCGAACTGCTGCCACGGGTCTTCCTGGGTCGCCTTCAGCGACAGGGAGACGCGCTCGCGGTCCATGTCCACGTCGAGGACCTCGACGGTGACTTCCTGGCCGACCTCGACAACCTCGGACGGGTGGTCGATGTGCTTCCAGGACAGCTCGGAGACGTGGACCAGACCGTCGACGCCACCCAGGTCCACGAAGGCACCGAAGTTGACGATCGAGGAGACGACGCCGGAACGGACCTGACCCTTCTGGAGGGTCGTGAGGAACGTCTGGCGGACCTCGGACTGGGTCTGCTCCAGCCAGGCACGGCGGGACAGGACCACGTTGTTGCGGTTCTTGTCCAGCTCGATGATCTTGGCCTCGAGCTCCTTGCCCACGTAGGGCTGGAGGTCGCGAACGCGGCGCATCTCGACCAGGGAGGCCGGGAGGAAGCCACGGAGGCCGATGTCGAGGATGAGACCACCCTTGACGACCTCGATGACGGTACCGGTGACGATCCCGTCCTCTTCCTTGATCTTCTCGATGGTGCCCCAGGCACGCTCGTACTGGGCGCGCTTCTTCGAGAGGATCAGGCGGCCTTCCTTGTCCTCCTTCTGGAGGACAAGGGCCTCGATCTCGTCACCGACGGCGACGACCTCGTTCGGGTCGACGTCGTGCTTGATCGAGAGCTCGCGGCTCGGGATCACACCTTCGGTCTTGTAACCGATGTCGAGCAGGACCTCGTCCCGGTCGACCTTCACGATGACGCCGTCGACGATGTCGCCGTCGTTGAAGTACTTGATCGTCTCGTCGATCGCGGCGAGGAAGGCTTCCTCGTTACCGATGTCGTTGACCGCTACCTGCGGGGTGGTGGCGGTGGTCTCGGTGCTGCTCGTCATGTGGGAAAGGGCTCCGGTACGGACATTGAAGTCGTAGGTACTGCTACGCCGGGAGCCCGTTTCGCTCTGCAGAAGCCGGACAGCCAAGGAAGCGCCACACAAGATCGGTGGCGCCTCGACAACCGAGGGGACATACATACAGATGCGAGCGCAGCCTGCTACGTCTGAGGTGCGCAGGCCCGCAGCGCAACTTGTAGCATACGGGGGCAGCCGGGCAGGGTCAATGCGCGAAGCCGCCCACGCGGGGCGGAACACCGCATACCCGGCACAAGTCGTGTCGTTCGAGGCCACACAGGCCCTTCGATGACCCCTTCGTGACCTCCGGGACCGGCTGGACGGAAGAGTACGACGAGGGAGCCGATCATCCAAGAGCCCGAAGCGTCCGAACCCGAGGCCACCCGGCGTACCGCCGGCGTCACGGAGAGCTCCCGCGCCAACCGTGGCTGGTGGGACCGCAACGCGGACGAGTACCAGACCGAGCACGGCACGTTCCTCGGCGACGACCGCTTCGTATGGGGTCCCGAGGGTCTGGACGAGGTGGAGGCGGAGCTGCTCGGCCCGCCCGAGGAGCTGAAGGGCCGGGACGTGCTGGAGATCGGCGCCGGCGCCGCCCAGTGCTCGCGCTGGCTGGCCGCGCAGGGGGCGCGTCCGGTGGCCCTGGACATCTCGCACCGGCAGTTGCAGCACGCGCTGCGGATCGGCGGATCGTTCCCCCTGGTGTGCGCCGACGCCGGTGCGCTGCCCTTCGCGGACGGGTCGTTCGACCTTGTCTGCTCCGCGTACGGGGCGCTGCCCTTCGTGGCCGATCCGCGTCTGGTGCTGCGCGAGGTGCGCCGGGTGCTGCGGCCCGGGGGCCGGCTGGTCTTCTCGGTGACGCACCCGATCCGCTGGGCCTTCCCGGACGAGCCGGGCCCCGAGGGGCTGTCGGTGTCGGGCTCGTACTTCGACCGCACGCCCTACGTCGAGCAGGACGAGGAGGGCCGCGCGGTCTACGTGGAGCACCACCGCACGCTCGGCGACCGCGTCCGGGACGTCGTCGCGTCGGGCTTCCGGCTGGTCGACCTGGTGGAGCCGGAGTGGCCGGCCTGGAACACGTCCGAGTGGGGCGGCTGGTCTCCGCTGCGCGGGAACCTGATCCCCGGCACGGCCATCTTCGTGTGCGAGCGGAGCGAGGCGGGGGCTTCCCCGGCCGAAGGCTGAGCGACTGGGCCACACGCGCGTGCGGGGCGGCCGCGCCGCCGTACGACACTGAGACACGTGATCCGTGACGACGCCCTGGCCGCCCTGCCCGTGCGCGGTGCCCTGCCCGCCCTGGACGACGCCCTGGAGGGGCACGGCACTGCCGTGCTGGTGGCGCCGCCGGGCACCGGCAAGACGACCCTGGTGCCGCTCGCGCTGGCCGGTCTGCTCGGGGAGGGGCCCGCGCGGCGGGTGGTGGTGGCCGAGCCGCGGCGGATCGCCGCCCGGGCGGCCGCGCGGCGGATGGCCTGGCTGCTGGGTGAGCAGGTCGGCGAGAGCGTCGGCTACACCGTGCGCGGGGAGCGGGTCGTCGGGCGGCACGCGCGCGTGGAGGTCGTGACGACCGGTGTGCTGCTCCAGCGGCTGCAGCGGGACCAGGAGCTGGCCGGCGTGGACGTGGTGGTGCTCGACGAGTGCCACGAGCGGCATCTGGACGCGGACACTGTGGCGGCGTTCCTGTGGGACGTGCGCGAGACGCTGCGGCCGGAGCTGCGGCTGGTCGCCGCGTCGGCGACGACCGACGCCCAGGGGTGGGCGGACCTGCTGGGCGGCGCCCCGGTGGTCGAGGCGCACGGCGCCGCCCACCCGGTCGACGTGGTGTGGGCGCCGCCGGTGCGTGCTGTGCGGCCGCCGCACGGGATGCGCGTCGATCCGGCGCTGCTGACGCACGTGGCGTCGGTGGTGCGGCGGGCGCTGGCCGAGCGCGAGGGGGACGTGCTGTGCTTCCTGCCGGGCGTCGGGGAGATCGCCCGGGTCGCCGGGCAGCTCGGGGAGCCGGACGGGGTGGACGTGCTGCAGGTGCACGGCCGGGCCCCCGCTGCCGTGCAGGACGCCGTGCTGGTCCCCGGGGAGCGGCGCCGGGTGGTGCTGTCGACCTCGGTCGCCGAGTCGTCGCTGACGGTGCCGGGGGTGCGGGTCGTGGTGGACTCGGGGCTGGCGCGCGAGCCGCGGGTCGACCACGCGCGCGGGCTGAGCGCGCTGACGACGGTGCGGGCGTCCCGGGCCGCCGGGCGGCAGCGGGCGGGGCGGGCCGGGCGTGAGGCACCGGGGGTGGTGTACCGGTGCTGGGCGGAGGCCGAGGACGCGCGTCTGCCGCGCTTCCCCTCTCCGGAGATCAAGGTGGCCGACCTGACGGCGTTCGCGCTGCAGGTGGCGTGCTGGGGGGATCCGGACGCGTCCGGGCTGGCGTTGCTGGACCCGCCGCCCTCCGGGGCCATGGCGGCCGCCCGGGAGGTGCTGGAGGCCGTGGGGGCGGTGGACTCGGCCGGGCGGGCCACCGAGCGGGGTGTCGCGCTGGCCCGGCTGGGACTGCATCCGCGGCTGGGGCGGGCCCTGCTGGATGCCGCGCCGTCGGTGGGGGCCGAGCGGGCCGCCGAGGTCGTCGCGCTGCTGAGCGAGGAGGCTCCTCGGGAGTACGGGGACGATCTCGCGGGTGCGTTGCGGCGGGCTCGGCGCGGGGGTGACGCCTATGCCGCGCGGTGGCGGAGTGAGGTCCGGCGGCTGCGGGCCCTCGTCTCCGGCGCTTCCCGCTCCCGTGAGGCACCCGGCGTCGCCGGGCCCCCGGCGCAGGCGCCGGAGGAGCGGCAGGTGGGGGTCGTCGCCGCTCTCGCGTTTCCCGAGCGGGTCGCCAGGAGCGACGGCGGGTCGTACCTGATGGTCTCCGGGACCCGTGCCGAGGTCGGTGACGGGAGCGCGCTGCGGGGCGTTCCGTGGCTCGCCGTCGCCGTCGCCGACCGGCCCGTGGGCAAGGGGCACGCGCGCGTGCGGCTCGGAGCGGTGGTCGACGAGGACGTGGCGCGGCTCGCGGCCGGGGCGCTGCTGGAGGAGCGGGAGGAGGTCGGATGGGACGGCGGGGACGTCGTGGCGCGGCGGGTGGAGCGGCTGGGGGCCGTGGAGCTGGCCGTGCGGGCGTTGCGGGACGCCGATCCGCAGCTGGTGCGCGGGGCGCTGCTGGAGGGGCTGCGGCGGGAGGGTTTCGGGCTGCTGCGGTGGTCGCCGGAGGCCGAGGTGCTGCGGCAGCGGCTCGCGTTTCTGCGGCACCACCTCGGTGAGCCCTGGCCGGACGTCGGGGACGATTCCCTCCACGCGCGCGTGGACGAGTGGCTGGAGCCGGAGCTCGGCCGGGCCCGGCGGCGGGCGGATCTGGCGCGGATCGACGCCGGTGAGGCGCTCGCCCGGCTGCTGCCGTGGGCGTCCGGTGAGGCCGGACGGCTCGACGAGCTGGCGCCGGAGCGGATGACCGTGCCGAGCGGGTCGCGCATCCGGATCGACTACACGCGCCCCGAGCAGCCGGTGCTCGCGGTGAAGCTGCAGGAGATGTTCGGCCTCCAGGAGTCCCCGCGGGTCGCCGGCGTGCCGCTGCTCGTGCATCTGCTCTCCCCGGCCGGGCGGCCGGCCGCCGTCACCGCCGATCTCGCCTCCTTCTGGCGGGACGGCTACAAGGGCGTGCGGGCGGAGCTGCGCGGGCGCTACCCGAAGCATCCGTGGCCGGAGGACCCGGCCGGGGCCGAGCCCACGCGACACACCAACGCGCGGCTCAGGCGGTGACCGGCGACGGGTCCTCGGCCTTCGTGGCGGCGGATCCCGGCCGGCGGCGGGCACGGGCCTCCAGGTACAGCGCGAGAGCCAGCAGGAGGAGGCCGAGGGCCAGGGAGCCCCACGGCAGCCAGGAGGTCAGCAGCAGGATGGGCAGGCGCTGCGACGTCACGAGGTCGACGGTGTGCGCGGTGTAGTCCTCGCGCATCTTCACGTGGCCGGCGAACGCGGTGACCCTGTCGCGGTCGCCGAGCAGGGTGCCGCCGCGCAGTTCCTCCCGGTGGATCTCCTCGCCGTAGACGGGAGCGCCGGTGAGGGGTTCGACCCAGAACTTGCGGACCGTGGTGTACCAGCGGGTCGTGCCGGTCTTCTCGACCGCCTCGGCGCTGAGCCCCTCGACGGGCAGGGTCCTGGGGATCGGCACCTTCGTCCAGGGGATGGTCTGCTCGAAGTAGTAGACCTCCAGGCCCCGGAAGTCCCTGGTGCCCTTGTAGTGGATGGGGGCGGTGACACGGGCCTGGGCGTCGAAGTAGGCGTAGTCCCTCTTCTCTGTGAGGAACGGCCATTTGAACTCGATGCCCTCGCGGCGCACCGGGTCCCCGTCGACCATCTCGCCGGTGGCGTGGACGGGCTGCTGGGTGTGGGCGTCGAAGATGTAGCGCTCGGGGATCTTCGAGACCATCCTGCCGTCGGGGCCGACGACGTAGGACAGGCCGTCCCAGACGACCACGTCCCGGCCGGCCGACTCCTCGATCCGTTCGGAGGCCTCCACGTTGCCCTTGAGGGTCTGCACGACGGTGACCTTGGGGACCTGCTTCGCCCGCATCGTGGCGTAGTCGAGGAGGGTGGCGTCGCGCGCCTCCAGGACCATGTGCTGGTAGTGGTTCGCGGGGATCTTGGCGAGGCGCGGGAAGGCGTACCAGCGCAGCAGCGGGGACAGGGCCGCGAAGAACACGGCGAGGGCGAGCAGGACCAGGCCGGCCTTGCGGCGCATCTCGGCCTCCCTCCCGGGCGGGCGGTCAGGGGTGTGCGGGCACGGTCGTCAGCAGGGGCTCCGGGGACGTGCCGCCCGAGGGCCGGGCGAGGGCGGTCACCGTCAGGACCAGGGCGAACGCGGCGGCCAGACCGACGGCGGCGGCGATGAGGGCACGCATACGGGGCCTCCCCACGGACGGAGCTGATAGACCGTCAGGTTTCGGCACCGTAGCAACGCCCGGCGGAGATGAGAACACGTTGCACACACAACGACGCCCCTCCGTGAAGAGGGGCGCCGTCCGTCGTACCTGAGAGCTACGCGCCAGGGCTCGCCGAGGGGCTCGGCGAGGACGTCTCCGCGGCCGCCACGGTCAGTTCGACCGTGAGGGTCGCTCCGCCCGCGGTGGTGATGCGCAGCAGGAAGGTGCCGGCCGTGTCGTCCGCGTACAGCTTCGGCAGCGTCAGCAGGCCCTTCGCGTCCGTCTTCAGGCCCGTCAGGGTGCGCACGGGCTTGCCGGCGGCGTCCTTGAAGTAGGGGCCCTTGTCGTTGGCGGCGGGATCGGCGGCCGACTTGATCAGGGTGGCCGTGGCCGCGACACCGTCGGCGACGGCGCCCTGGTACGTCGCCTTCACCTGGACCGCGTCGGCGAATTCACCGCCCGGGACGCAGGTCAGCGCCGCGTCACCGGTGCGGGCGAGCTTGTCGGCGGCGCGTTCGGTGACGGTGGCCGTGTAGTCGAGGCCCGCGACCGTCCGGCCCACGACCGTGGCCCGGACCGTGACGGCGCCGGTCTTCTCCCCCGCCTGCAGCGCGGGCGCGACGGCCACGCCCGAGCTGTTGGTGGCGACCGTGGCCACGCTCTCGCCGCCGGTGAAGGTGGTGTCCGTGTCGCCGAGGATCGTGAAGCGGATGCGGACCTTGGCGACGGCCTTGCCGGCCTTCGTCTCGGCGCGGGTGCTGATGCGCTGGGTGAAGGCGTCGCCCGCCATGGCGGTGAGCTTCGCCGCTCCCGCGTTCTCCAGGTGGTCCACCGTGTCGGTGGGCGTGGGGGGCGTCGAGGGCGGCGGGGCCGGCGAGCCGGGCGGGGTGGTGGGCGGCTTCGGGCTCGGCGTGCCGGGCTTCTCCGGCTTGGGGCTGGGCTTCGGCTTGGAGGCGCCCTGGCCGGGCGTGCTCGGCGTGGCCGGGCCGGACGGCGTGGACCGGTCGCTGCCCGTGCCGGAGCCGCCGTCGCTGCGGTTGCCGGGCAGCGTGCCCGTGCCGTCGGGGACCTCGTGCGTGCCCTTGCGGTAGTACTCCAGCCACCTCATGACGAGGGCCAGGTACTCGCGCGAGTTGTTGTAACTGAGGATCGCCCGGTCGAGGTCGTCCTGGTCGGACAGGTCCCAGTTGTTGCGGCAGAGGTAGTGCCCGGCGGCGAGGGCGGCGTCGTAGATGTTGTTGGGGTCCTTCTTGCCGTCGGCGTTGCCATCGCGGCCCGCCCACGCCCAGGTGGACGGGATGAACTGCATGGGGCCGACGGCCTGGTCGTACGCGCTGTTGCCGTCGTACGCGCCGTTGTCGGTGTCCTTGATGAGGGCGAAGCCGTTGCCGTCGAGCTGCGGGCCGAGGATCTTCCCGATCGTGGTGCCCTCGGCGTCGACCCGGCCGCCGCGGGCCTGACCCGATTCCACCCGGCCGATGGCGGCGAGGAGTTGCCAGGGCAGGTTGCAGCCGGGCTTGGACTCGCGCAGCGAGGCCTCGGCCTTCTTGTACGCATCGAGGACGGTCGCGGGGATGCCCGCCTCGGTCTCGCCCTGTCCGCTCGGGGACGGACCCGTGGACGGGGAGGGGTTGGGACTCTTCAGCGGCGGCAGGTCCGTGTAGTACGGCGAGTTGCCGGTGGCGCTGCCGTCGGAGGCGCTCACGTCGGGCGACGGGGTGGCGTCGGCGGCGGTCTGTCTGCCGTGGTCGTTCACGCCCGGAGCCTGGGAGGCGGACAGGGCCGCGACCGCCACCGCGGCCACGGCGGTCGTCGCCGCTCCCTTGCGCAGCCTCCTGCCGAATTGCGCCGCCATAGAGTGAACCCCTCCCGTGGACGCCCGAGCGCCCGTCTCTGTCTGTCGCGCTCCGTGTGGTGCGCTCGCGTACTGCTGTTGCGTTCGCACTGTTGTGACGATCGACCGGCCCGAGTGGTTGCCCTCCGGAAGGCATCTCTCCGACCCCGGCACGGTGACCCTGGCGACCCTACGACAACTTGCTTTGCTCAGACACCCGTTCGTGCCCGCTTTTCACCGGTTGGCCATGGGGAGGGCACCCGGGGTACCGGCGCGTGGCGTCGCGCATACTGGGGCCCTGTGATCGCCCCTGGTAACGACCGTCGCGAGGAGCCGAGTTGCCGTTCACGCTGAGCCACGCGGCGGCCGTGCTGCCCGTCCTGCGCACCGACGGGAGCGGCCGGGGCCGGCTGGTGCCCGCGGTGCTGGTGGCGGGAACCTTCGCGCCCGACATGACCTATTACGCGGCGAGTGTGCTGCCCGAGGCGATGGCGTTCGGGGACGTCACGCACTCGTTCCCCGGGGTGTTCACGGTCGATGTGCTGGTCACCTGGGCGCTGGTGGGGCTGTGGCTGCTGCTGCGCGAAACCTTGGTGGCGCTGCTGCCACGGGCCCGGCAGGGGCGGGTGGCGGCCCTGGTGCGGTGCGGTTCGCCCCGCGGGCGGATGCGGCCCGCGCTGGTGGCGCGCTGGTACGGGTCCGCGGTGCTCGGGTCGCTGACGCATGTCGTGTGGGACGCGTTCACGCATCTCGACCAGTGGGGGATGCGGGTGTTCCCGGTGCTGGGCCGGGAGGTGGCGGGCTCGCCGCTGTACTGGTACCTGCAGTACGGCGGTTCGGCGGTGGCCGCGGTCGTGATCGCCCTGTTCGTGGTGCGCGGGCTGCGGCGGATGCCGCAGGGCGAGCCGGTGGGGGTTCCGGTGCTGTCGGTGCCGGACCGGTGGGGGGCCGCGGCCTTGATCGGCGGTTTCGCTCTGGTGGGTGCGGCGCACCGGGCCGCGCGGTGGTGGGCCCACTGGGGGTCGGCGGCGAAGCCGTGGGAGATCATCCCGACGGTGTGCTTCGGCGCGGGCGCGGGACTGGTCCCGGCGCTGCTGCTCTACGCCGTGGCCGTCAGGGTGTGGCGTCCGGCTCCGGTCCGCGGCGGTCCCGACCGCGTCGCCGAGGAGCCGAGCCGCTCGCCGGTTCACTGAGGGCGGGCTTACGGCCGTGCGTCGCCGGACGCCGGCGGACATCGGCCGCCGCCCGGCTCAGGGCGACGGGCTTGCGGCCGTAGGGCATACGCAACCGGAGGCGTACCGCGCTGCGGCCGAGGCGCGTGGAGGGACCGGCCGGGACACGCACGGTGCTGACGCCGACCGCGACGACGGGGACGGGAGGGAGCGCGGCGCGCAGGACGGGCGGGAGTGCCGCGCGGAGTGACGGTGGGGGTGCCGTACGGAAAGACAACAGGAGCCTCGCGCGGAAGGCCGGCTGGAGCCTCGCTCGGCGAATCACGCCAGGGGCCGCGCGGAAGGCTGGTGGAAGTGCCGTGCGGAGCGTCCCGCCCCGGCCCGAGCGGAGCTTCACGTCCGGCACCGCGCGGAAGGACGACAGGAGCCTCGTGCGGAAGGCCGGCTGGAGCCTCGCTCGGCGAATCACGCCTGGGGCCGCGCGGAAGGACGACAGGAGCCTCGCGCGGAGAGTCGGTGGGAGCGCCGCGTGGAAAGCCGGCTGGAGTGCCGCGCGGAGCGTCACCCCTGGGGCCGTGCGGCTGATGAGCGTGCGTATACCCATGCCCGCATCCTTGCCAGGGCCGGGAGGCGGGGCGCCTTCTCGGCGGCCACGCGAGTGACGGGCTGGTGAGAGGGCTCGAGCAGGGCTGAGAGGCAGGACCCGGAGGTCGGGATCGGGTGCAGGCCCGGGGCCGGACTCGGAGGTCGGGATCGGATACAGGGCTCGGGCGCAGGGCTCGGGCGCAGGGCTCGGAGGGCGGGCTCCCGGGAGGGGCCCGGGGGCATCGAGGGGCTGATCCGGTGAGGCCGGTCCTCGATGCCCCCGGGACAGGCGGAACTAGTGCGCCGCCGACTCCCAGTCCGGTCCCGCGCCCACCGAGACGCCCAGCGGGACACGGAGCTCGACCGCGTGGGCCATCTCGCGGCGGACCAGCTCCTCCGCCGCCGCCCGCTCGCCGGGGGCGATCTCCAGGACGATTTCGTCATGGACCTGGAGGAGCATCCGGGAGGACAGGCCCGCCTCCTTCAGGGCGTTGTCCACCTTGAGCATGGCGATCTTGACGATGTCGGCCGCCGTGCCCTGGATCGGCGCGTTGAGGGCCATCCGCTCGGCGGCCTCGCGGCGCTGGCGGTTGTCGCTGTTGAGGTCGGGCAGGTAGCGCCGGCGTCCGAACAGCGTGGCCGTGTAACCGGTCGCCCGGGCCTCGTCGACCGCCCGGCGCAGATAGTCCCGCACGCCGCCGAACCGCTCGAAGTACGCGTCCATCAGGGCGCGGGCCTCCGCCGCCTCGATGTTCAGCTGCTGGGAGAGACCGAACGCGGACAGTCCGTAGGCCAGGCCGTACGACATGGCCTTGATCTTGCGGCGCATCTCGGCGTCCACCGCGTCCGGCTCGACCGCGAAGACCTGGGAGGCGGCCGTGGTGTGCAGGTCCTCGCCGGAGGTGAACGCCTCGATCAGGCCCTCGTCCTCGGAGAGGTGGGCCATGACCCGCAGCTCGATCTGGCTGTAGTCGGCCGTCATGAGGGACTCGTAGCCCTCGCCGACGACGAAGCCGCGGCGGATCGCGCGGCCCTCGTCCGTGCGGACCGGGATGTTCTGCAGGTTCGGGTCCGTCGAGGAGAGGCGGCCGGTGGCGGCGACCGTCTGGTTGAACGTCGTGTGGATGCGGCCGTCCGCGGCGATCGTCTTGATCAGGCCCTCGACCGTGACGCGCAGCTTGGCCTGCTCGCGGTGGCGGAGCATGATCACCGGCAGTTCGTTGTCCGTCTGGCCGGCCAGCCAGGCCAGTGCGTCCGCGTCCGTGGTGTAGCCGGTCTTGGTGCGCTTGGTCTTGGGCAGGGCCAGCTCGCCGAAGAGGACCTCCTGGAGCTGCTTGGGCGAACCGAGGTTGAACTCGTGCCCGGCCGCCGCGTGGGCCTCCTTCACCGCCTGCTGGACGGCGCCCGCGAACATCTGCTCCATGGCCTCCAGGTGGGGCCGGTCGGCCGCGATGCCGTGCCGCTCCATGCGGGCGAGCAGCGCGGACGTGGGCAGCTCCATGTCGCGCAGCAGGTCGGCGGCGCCGACCTCCTCCAGGCGGCTCTCGAAGGCCTGGCCCAGGTCGAGGACGGCACGGGCCTGGATCATCAGGGCCTCGGCCTCGGCGCCCTCGTCCGTGCCGAAGGCGAGCTGGCCGTCGGCCGCTGCGGCGGGGGCGAGCTCGCGGTGCAGGTATTCCAGGGACAGCGCGTCCAGGTCGAAGGAGCGGCGGCCCGGCTTGACCAGGTAGGCGGCCAGCGCGGTGTCCATGGTGACGCCCTCGACGCTCCAGCCGTGCTCGGCGAAGACGCGCATGGCGCCCTTGGCGTTGTGGAGGATCTTGGGCCGCGCGGCGTCGGCGAGCCAGGCCGCGAAGGCCGTCTCGTCGGCCTCGTCCAGCTGGGAGGGGTCGAACCAGGCGGCCGGTCCGCCGGGCGCGGCCAGGGCGACCTCGGCGACGGAGCCGGCACCGAGCGCCCAGGTGTCGACGGTGGCGATGCCCAGGGGGCCGGTGGCGTGCTCGGTGAGCCAGGCGGTCAGCTCGCCCGTGCCGAGCACCGTGCCGTCCAGCTCCACACCCTCGGCGCTGATCGGGGTGGTCTCGGCCTCCTCGGCGCCGGGGTCGACGGCGAAGAGCCGCTCGCGCAGCGAGGGGTTACGGATCTCCAGGGTGTCCAGGACCATCGCGACGGCCTTGCGGTCGTACGGGGCGCGCTCCAGGTCGGTGACGCCCTTGGGGAGCTCGACCCGGCGCTCCAGCTCCGTGAGGCGGCGGTTGAGCTTGACCGCCTCCAGGTGGTCGCGGAGGTTCTGGCCGGCCTTGCCCTTGACCTCGTCGACGCGCTCGACGAGCTCGGCGAAGGAACCGAACTGGTTGATCCACTTCGCGGCGGTCTTCTCGCCGACGCCGGGGATGCCGGGGAGGTTGTCGGAGGGGTCGCCCCGCAGGGCCGCGAAGTCGGGGTACTGCGCGGGCGTCAACCCGTACTTCTCGAACACCTTCTCCGGGGTGAAGCGGGTCAGCTCCGAGACGCCCTTGGTCGGGTACAGCACCGTGATGTGGTCGCTGACCAGCTGGAACGAGTCCCGGTCGCCGGTGACGATCAGCACGTCGAAGCCCTCGGCCTCGGCCTGCGTGGCGAGCGTGGCGATGACGTCGTCCGCCTCGAAGCCGTCCACGGCGAAGCGGGCGGCGCCCATCGCGTCGAGGAGCTCGCAGATCAGCTCGACCTGGCCCTTGAACTCGTCCGGGGTCTTGGAGCGGTTCGCCTTGTACTCCGTGAACTCCTGGGAGCGCCAGGTCTTGCGGGAGACGTCGAACGCGACCGCGAAGTGCGTGGGCGCCTCGTCGCGGAGCGTGTTCGCCAGCATCGACGCGAAGCCGTAGATCGCGTTCGTCGGCTGGCCCGTCGCGGTCGTGAAGTTCTCCGCGGGCAGCGCGAAGAACGCGCGGTAGGCCAGCGAGTGCCCGTCCATGAGCATCAGTCGCGGACGGCTGCCGCCGGAGGTCGTGTCGGTCGTCTTCGATGCTGTCTCTGCCACGCCCCCGATCCTGCCACGCCCCACTGACACTCGGCCCCGCCCCGGGTCCGCGCCGGGCCGGTCCGCGTACCTGCCGACGTCCTACGGATCGGTGGACGTCCTACGGATCAGCGGACGTCCCGCGGATCAGCGGACGTCCTGCGGATCGGCGGAGGCCCTACACATCGGACGAGGTCCTACAGATCGCACACCGGGCCGAGCGGCACAACGGACAGGGGGCCGGTGGGCGGGACGACGCAAGGATCTTGCGGCCCGGCCTCGTCAGGTGACGGCGGGGCCCGTGCGAGGAGCCGTCCCTGGCGCATCTCGGGTGCGGGCCCGCCCTCACCCGTTGTCACCGCCGCGTGGGAGGATCGGAGACGTACCTCACAGCGCAGTCGAAGGGGAGCGTGCGATGGCGTCGAAGCCGCCCAAGAGTGATCCGGTCCAGGACGCGCCGCAGGTCGCCGGGCCGCAGCACGCCGCGGCAGGGCTCCCCGCGATCGGGCACACCCTGCGCGTCGCGCAGCGGCAGATGGGCGTCAGGCGCACGGCGCTGACGCTGCTGAGCGTGAACCAGAAGGACGGCTTCGACTGCCCGGGCTGCGCCTGGCCCGAGCCGGAGCACCGGCACAAGGCGGAGTTCTGCGAGAACGGCGCGAAGGCGGTGGCCGAGGAGGCCACGCTGCGCCGGGTCACGCCGGAGTTCTTCGCGGCCCACCCGGTCGCCGACCTGGCCGGCCGCAGCGGTTACTGGCTGGGCCAGCAGGGCCGCCTCACCCACCCCGTGTACCTCCCGGAGGGCGGCACGCACTACGAGCCGGTCACCTGGGAGCGCGCCTTCGACATCGTCGCGGAGGAGATCGCCGCCCTCGGCTCCCCGGACGAGGCCGTGTTCTACACCTCGGGCCGCACCAGCAACGAGGCCGCGTTCCTCTACCAGCTCTTCGCGCGCGAGCTCGGCACGAACAACCTCCCCGACTGCTCGAACATGTGCCACGAGTCGTCCGGCTCGGCCCTGTCGGAGACGATCGGCATCGGCAAGGGCAGCGTCCTGCTGGAGGACCTGTACCAGGCGGACCTGATCATCGTCGCCGGCCAGAATCCCGGCACGAACCACCCGCGCATGCTCTCCGCCCTGGAGAAGGCGAAGGCCAACGGCGCGCGGATCATCAGCGTCAACCCGCTGCCCGAGGCGGGCCTGGAGCGTTTCAAGAACCCGCAGACCGCGCAGGGCATGCTCAGGGGCGCCGCGCTCACGGACCTGTTCCTGCAGATCCGCATCGGCGGCGACCAGGCGCTGTTCCGCCTCCTCAACAAGCTCATCCTGGAGCGGGAGGGCGCGGTGGACGAGGCGTTCGTGCGGGACCACACGCACGGCTTCGAGGAGTTCGCCGAGGCCGCCCGCGCGGCCGACTGGGACGAGACGCTCACGGCGACCGGCCTGACCCGGGAGGACATCGACAAGGCCCTCTCCCTGGTCCTCACCTCCGAGCGGACCATCGTGTGCTGGGCGATGGGCCTGACCCAGCACAAGCACTCCGTGCCCACGATCCGCGAGATCGTCAACTTCCTCCTGCTGCGCGGCAACATCGGCCGCCCGGGCGCGGGCGTGTGCCCGGTGCGCGGGCATTCGAACGTGCAGGGCGACCGCACGATGGGCATCTTCGAGCGGCCCGCCCCGGCCTTCCTGGACGCGCTGGAGCGGGAGTTCGGCTTCGCGCCCCCGCGCGAGCACGGCTACGACGTCGTCCGGGCGATCCGCGCGCTGCGCGACGGCGAGGCGAAGGTGTTCTTCGCGATGGGCGGCAACTTCGTCTCGGCGTCGCCCGACACGGAGGTCACCGAGGCGGCCATGCGGCGGGCCCGGCTGACCGTGCACGTGTCGACGAAGCTGAACCGCTCGCACGTGGTCACCGGCGCGCGGGCCCTGATCCTGCCGACGCTCGGGCGCACGGAGCGCGATCTGCAGGGCGGTGGCGAGCAGTTCGTGACAGTGGAGGACTCGATGGGCATGGTGCACGCCTCCCGGGGCCGCCTGGAGCCCGCGAGCGCGCATCTGCTGTCGGAGCCGGCCATCGTGTGCCGCCTGGCCCGCCGGGTGCTGGGCGAGGACAGCCGCACGCCGTGGGAGGAGTTCGAGAAGGACTACGCCACGATCCGGGACCGCATCGCGCGTGTGATCCCCGGTTTCGAGGACTTCAACGCGCGCGTGGCCCGCCCGGGCGGTTTCGCGCTCCCGCACGCCCCGCGCGACGAGCGCCGTTTCCCGACGGCCACCGGCAAGGCCAACTTCACCGCCGCGCCCGTGGAGTACCCGCGGCTGCCCGAGGGCCGTCTGCTGCTGCAGACGCTGCGCTCGCACGACCAGTACAACACCACGATCTACGGCCTCGACGACCGCTACCGGGGCATCCGGGGCGGCCGCCGGGTGGTGCTGGTCAACCCCGAGGACGCCCGGGCCCTGAAGCTGGCGGACGGGGCGTACGTGGACCTGGTGAGCGAGTGGCGGGACGGCGTGGAGCGCAGGGCGCCGGGCTTCCGGGTCGTGCACTACCCGACGGCCCGCGGCTGTGCCGCCGCGTACTACCCGGAGACGAACGTACTGGTGCCGCTGGATGCCACGGCGGACACCAGCAACACCCCGGCCAGCAAGTCGGTCGTGGTGCGTCTGGAACAATCGGCGACCGACTGAGCGTTCGCTCAGGCATCGAGACAGCGCCGCAGCGATCAGACGAACGGAGCCGGGCCCCATGGGTGAGCAGCAGCATGTGAAGTTCCCGCAAGAGGTCATCGACGAGTACGCCGCACTCGGTGTGGACCTCCCGGCCCTGTTCTCCGCAGGCCACCTCGGCACCCGGATGGGCGTCCAGATCCTCGAGGCCTCGGCGGAGCGGGTCGTCGGCACGATGCCGGTGGAGGGCAACACCCAGCCCTACGGCCTGCTGCACGGCGGGGCCTCCGCGGTGCTCGCCGAGACGCTCGGCTCCGTCGGCTCGATGCTGCACGGCGGCAGCTCCAAGATCGCCGTGGGTGTCGACCTGAACTGCACGCACCACCGCGGGGTCCGCTCCGGCGTCGTCACGGGCGTGGCCACGCCCGTGCACCGGGGCCGCACGACCGCCACCTACGAGATCGTCATCACGGACGAGAGCGACAAGCGGGTGTGCACGGCCCGGCTGACCTGTCTGCTGCGCGACGTGAACCCGGGCGACGAGGAGATCATCCGCTCCGCGAGCTGACCGACACAGGGAAAACCCTGGAAGGGCGGCCGGGCCCTTGTCGCGGCCGCCCCCGGGCGCTTCACTGACGCTCCACCCCCACAGGAGAAGGCCCGTCCCACCCCCAGAAGGGTTTCTCTTGAGCTCCGTACGTGCCCTCGGCGTCACCGCCGCGGCCGGTGCCGCCGTGCTCGCCACCGCGCTGCCGTCCTCCGCCATCAACTCCTACAACGCCACGCCCGCCCCCGAACGCACCGAGGTCGGCGCGCTCGTGGCCACCTGGGACGACGACGGCGACCCCGCGACACCCGACCGGGTCGACTGGGTCTGCTCCGGCACCATGATCGACCGGGACACCTTCCTGACCGCCGCGCACTGCACCACCGACTGGCCCGACAACGTGCGCTTCCACGTGTCCCTCGACCAGGACGTGCAGGCCGGGCTCGACGCGGCGGCGAAGAAGTACCCCGGCGACCCCGCCGCGCAGGCCGCCGCCGTCGCCGTGCCCGGCACCGCCCACTCGCACCCCGACTATCCGGGACCCGCCTCCGACACCCACGACATCTCGGTGGTCCAGGTGTCCGCCGCCGCGGTCGAGGCCCGCTGGAGCTTCACCCCGGCGACCCTGCCCACCGCGAACCAGCTCGGCAGGCTCGGACCGCAGGGACTGAACGCCACCGACTGGGTCGTCGCCGGATACGGCACCCAGGAGGCCGTCAACGGCCCCGGCGGCCACACCCACCCCGGCGGCGGCGTCCGCATGAAGGCGCCCGTCACCTTCAACGCCCTCAACGACTCCTGGGCCCGGCTCGCCATGACCGCGCCGCAGGGCAACGGCGGTGCCTGCTACGGCGATTCGGGCGGCCCCAACTTCGCGACGCTGGGCGGCAAGCGCGTCCTCGCCGCCACCACCATCACCGGTGACACCCCTTGCTACGCCACCAATGTGACGTACCGTCTGGACACCCCGGGCGCCCGCGCGTTCCTCGCGCCCTTCACACGGCTGCCGTAGCCGGCACCGGCCGCACCACCGCCGAACGCCCCGCCGCATCGGGTCCGACCCCGAAGCGGCGGGGCGTTCGGCATGCCCCCTCCCCGCGGCCCCCTCCCCACCCCCGGGAGATCACCGCACTCCCGAACCGGCGAAATCGGCCTTTTCCCACTCGCCCGGATGCCGCGCCGCCATTTCTCTACGTAACGCTCCGTAACGCGCGCGCAATACAAGACCGCGATTTCCCCTTCGGCCGCTCCCACGCCGGGAACCTTTCCGATCTTGACCCGGCGGCCTGCGGCCCGGGCAGCGCACGATCTCAGCCACGGCCAACCGGAAGTGCGCGTTCTCAGAATGCGGACTTCGGCGAAAATCCACCAAACCCGCCGAGAGGGTCCCTCGCCGAGAGCGGACATCCACCCCGTCATAACAAGAAAGTCACAAGCGAGCCCGCACCACTGACCCTGCCCTTACCCCGGGCTTAGAGTCACGGCCAGTCACCGCTCCACATCGGGAGTTCGGTACCAGCGCGGCACTCACCCCCCGACCAGGGCGGGGCCTGCCTGTGAAAGGACTGATTGTGCGACAGCGTTCCTTGGTGATACTTACCTCCGTTCTCACGACCGGAGCTCTGACTCTCACCGCCTGCGGTTCCCGAGACGACAGCGGTGACAAGGGCGGAGACAGCGGGAGCAGCACGACGCTGACCATCGGCGTCGACGCCCCGCTCTCCGGTGAGAACTCCACCACCGGCCTCGGCATCCAGTACGGCGCCCAGATAGCCATCGACGACGCCAACAAGAACAACTGGGTCCCGGGCGTGAAGTTCCAGCTCAAGGCCCTGGACGACAAGGCGCAGCCCGCGACCGGACAGTCCAACGCCACCAACATCGTCGGCGACAAGACCGCCGTCGGCGCCGTCGGCCCGCTGAACTCCGGCGTCGCCCAGACGATGCAGCAGGTCTTCGCCTCGGCCAACATGGTCCAGATCTCCCCGGCGAACACCAACCCGGAGCTCACCCAGGGCAAGAACTGGCAGACGGACAAGAAGCGTCCGTTCAAGACCTACTTCCGCACCGCCACCACCGACGAGCTGCAGGGCAGCTTCGCCGCCGGCTACGCGTACAACGGCCTCAAGAAGAAGAAGGCCTTCGTCGTCGACGACAAGCAGACCTACGGCGCCGGCCTCGCGAAGATCTTCGCCGAGCAGTACAAGAAGCTCGGCGGCAAGATCGCCGGCACCGACCACGTCAACACCGGCGACAAGGACTTCGGCTCCCTCGTCACCAAGATCAAGAACTCCGGCGCCGACCTGCTCTACTACGGCGGCCAGTACGACGAGTCCGCGCTGATCACCAAGCAGCTCAAGGACGCCGGCGTCAAGATCCCGCTGTTCGGCGGCGACGGCATGTTCGCCTCGACCTACATCGAGGCCGCCGGCAAGTCCTCCGAGGGTGACCTCGCCACGGCGATCGGTGTCCCCGCCGACACCCTGCCCGCCGCCAAGCAGTTCATCCAGACCTACAAGGACAAGGGCTACAAGGGCGACTACGGCGCCTACGGCGCCTACGCCTACGACGCCACCACCGCCATCATCAAGGCCGTCAAGGCCGCGGCCGACGCCAACGGCGGCAAGGTGCCCAGCGACATCAACGACCTGCGCTCCAAGGTCGTCGACGGTGTCCAGAAGTCCGACTTCGAAGGCCTCACCGGCAAGATCTCCTTCGACGAGTACGGCGACACCACCAACAAGCAGCTGACGGTGTACCAGGTCGAGAAGGGCGCCTGGAAGGCCGTCGAGACCGGCACCGCCGACCTGCAGTAATACCGGCCCCCCCATAGCCGCACCCGGGCCGCGCGGGAGGACGACCCCGACCGCGCGGCCCGTTTTCACACCCCCACACAGCACGCGACCACGCACGCATCCAGTGCACACGACCACCAGCGACATGGAGGCCATGCGGTGAACACCCTGCCGCAGCAGCTGGCCAACGGGCTGCTTCTCGGCTCGATGTACGGGCTGATCGCCATCGGCTACACGATGGTGTACGGCATCGTCCAGCTCATCAACTTCGCGCACGGCGAGATCTTCATGACCGGGGCGTTCGGTGCCCTCACGGTCTACTTCTACATCCTGCCCGACGGCACCTCGATGGCTCTCGCCGTACCCCTGATGCTCCTCGGCGGCGCCCTCGTGGCCATCCTCATAGCCGTCGGAGCGGAACGGTTCGCCTACCGGCCCCTGCGCGGAGCACCACGCCTGGCACCGCTCATCACGGCCATCGGCCTCTCCCTGGCCCTCCAGGAGGTCGTGCGCAACTTCTACCCCGGCGCCGACCGCGCCCGCGCCTTCCCGGGACTCGACGCCACCCACGAGATCGGCTCCGTCACCATCAAGGACGCCGACATCTTCCTCATCCTCGCCGCCATCATCTGCATGGCCGCCCTCGCCTTCTTCGTGCGCCGCAGCCGCACCGGCCGCGCCATGCAGGCCACCGCGCAGGACCCCGACACCGCGCAGCTGATGGGCATCGACACCAACCGCATCATCGTCATCGCCTTCGCCATCGGCGGCTTCTTCGCCGCCGTCGCCGCCGTCGCCTACGGACTCAAGTACGGCAACGTCGACTACCGCATGGGCTTCCTGATGGGCCTCAAGGCCTTCACCGCGGCCGTCCTCGGCGGCATCGGCAACATCTACGGCGCCATGCTCGGCGGCGTCGTCCTCGGCATCGCCGAGACCCTCGCCTCCGCCTACATCGACGAGATCCCCGGCATGCAGCAGCTCGGCGGCCAGAGCTGGGCGAACGTGTGGGCCTTCTGCCTCCTCATCCTCGTGCTCCTCTTCAGGCCACAGGGCCTGCTCGGCGAGCGCGTCGCGGACAGGGCGTGATCACATGACCGAGACGACCAAGACCCCCGCCCCGGACGCCACCCCCGCTCCGCCCGCCCCGCGCGGCCTCGTACCGCTGCCCCTGGCGGCCGCCCGCGCCCTGCTGCTCGGCGGCGGCATCGCCACCGCGGCCTCCGCCTTCCTCGCCTGGACCTGGACCAGCGAGTTCCCCGGCGACCTCACCATCACCGGCTACCCCGGCGGCCTGCAGTGGCTCACCTTCACCGCCGGACTCCTCACCACCCTGTACGCGCTCGCCGCGTACGGCATCCGCGGCCTCGGCTGGCTGCTGCCCGCCCGCAACAACGCGCCGCTCGTCCTCAACGCGCTCGGCGGATTCGCCGTCACCTGGTTCACCGTCATCGCCATCAGCGCCGAACTCGGCGGTGTCGTCAACCTCGAACCCGGCGGCTGGATCGCGGCCGTCGCCTCCCTGCTGCCCGTCCTCGGCGCCTTCGCGCTCCCCCAGGAGCACGCAGGCGAGGGCACCAAGGAAACCCTCAAGGCCTACATCGCCAAGCCCGAGCGGATCGCCGCCCCGCAGGCCGTCGCGCCCTGGGTGCAGCGGGCCGTCATCACGGTCGTGACGATCATCGGCCTCGGCGTCTTCACCTACGGCATCGACACCGAGTACGGCGAACTCTTCGTCGGCTACCTCTTCGTCGTCGTCTTCGCCCTCTGGGCGCTGCACACCGCCGGCCTCCTCGACCGCTTCTCCGCGCTCGTCGCCGCCAACCGCAGCTTCACCCTCGCCATGGGCTTCGCCGCGGCCATCGCCTTCCCCTTCACCCAGACCGACGACCACTACGCCAACATCGGCGTCAACATCCTGATCTTCGGGACCGTGGCCCTCGGCCTGAACATCGTCGTCGGCCTCGCCGGACTCCTCGACCTCGGATACGTCGCCTTCCTCGGCGTCGGCGCCTACACCGCCGCCCTCGTCTCCGGCTCCGAGTTCTCCACCATCTCCGGCGTCCACCTGCCGTTCTGGGCCTCCGCCCTGGCCGGCGCCGCCGCCTCCCTGGTCTTCGGCGTCCTCATCGGCGCCCCGACCCTGCGGCTGCGCGGCGACTACCTCGCCATCGTCACCCTCGGCTTCGGTGAGATCTTCCGCATCGCCGTCAACAACATGGACGGCCAGTCCGGACCCGACGTCACCAACGGCCCCAACGGCATCCCCTCCATCCCCGACCTGAACCTCTTCGGGTTCAACTTCGGGCAGGCCCACGACATCGGCGGGTTCACCCTCGGCCGCTTCGCCAACTACTACCTGCTGATGGTCCTCATCATGGCCATCGTGGTCCTCGTCTACACCCGCGCCGCGGACTCCCGCATCGGCCGCTCCTGGATCGCCATCCGCGAGGACGAGACCGCCGCCACCGCCATGGGCATCAACGGCTTCCGCGTCAAGCTCGTCGCCTTCGCCCTCGGCGCCGCCCTCGCCGGCCTCGCCGGCACCGTCAGCGCCCACGTCACCTACAGCGTGGTCCCCACGCCGTACCAGTTCGCCGGCTCCACCCCGCCCAACTCCGCGTTCCTCCTGGCCGCGGTCGTCCTCGGCGGCATGGGCACGGTCGCCGGACCGCTCCTCGGCGCGGCCCTGCTCTACCTGCTCCCCGAGAAGCTCGTCTTCCTCCAGGAGAAGTCGCTCCTCGCCTTCGGCATCGCGCTCATCCTGCTGATGCGCTTCCGCCCCGAAGGCATCATCGCCAACCGCCGGCGCCAGCTCGAATTCCACGAGACGGGCCAACTCGACGTACCGAAACAGACCACGCTGACCGACGAACCGGCCGTCACCAAGGCGGGGGCGTAACCATCATGACGACACCTGTACTCGAAGCCCGCGACGTCACGATGCGCTTCGGCGGCCTCACCGCCGTCCGCTCCGTCGACTTCACGGTCAACGCCGGCGAGATCGTCGGCCTCATCGGCCCCAACGGCGCCGGCAAGACCACCTTCTTCAACTGCCTGACCGGCCTGTACGTCCCCACCGAGGGCACCGTCTCCTACAAGGGCACCGTGCTCCCGCCCAAGCCCCACCTGGTCACCCAGGCCGGCATCGCGCGCACCTTCCAGAACATCCGCCTGTTCGCCAACATGACGGTCCTGGAGAACGTGCTCGTCGGCCGCCACACCCGGACCAAGGAAGGCCTCTGGTCCGCCCTCCTGCGCGGCCCCGGCTTCAAGAAGGCCGAGCGTGAGAGCGAGGAACGCGCCATGGAACTCCTGGAGTTCATCGGCCTCGCCCACAAGCGCGACCACCTCGCCCGCAACCTCCCCTACGGCGAGCAGCGCAAGCTGGAGATCGCACGCGCCATGGCCTCCGAGCCCGGCCTGCTCCTCCTCGACGAGCCCACCGCCGGCATGAACCCGCAGGAGACGCGGGCCACCGAGGAACTCGTCTTCGCCATCCGCGACAAGGGCATCGCCGTCCTGCTCATCGAGCACGACATGCGCTTCGTCTTCAACCTCTCCGACCGCGTCGCCGTCCTCGTCCAGGGCGAGAAGCTCGTCGAGGGCACCGCCGAGGTCGTCCAGGCCGACGAGCGCGTCGTCGCCGCCTACCTCGGAGAGCCGTTCGAAGGCGACCCCGGCGAGGCCGAAGCCGCCGAGGTCGAGGCCGCCGAAGCCGCCGCGGAAGCGCCCAGCACCACCAGCAGCACCAAGGGAGAAGCCAAGTGACCGCACTCCTCGAGGTCGAGGACCTCCGGGTCTCCTACGGCAAGATCGAAGCCGTCAAGGGCATCTCCTTCAGCGTCGACGCCGGGCAGGTCGTCACCCTCATCGGCACCAACGGCGCCGGCAAGACCACCACCCTGCGCACCCTGTCGGGCCTGCTCAAGCCGACGTCCGGGAAGATCCTCTTCGACGGCAAGCCCCTCAGCGGGGTTCCCGCCCACAAGATCGTCGCCCTCGGGCTCGCCCACTCCCCCGAAGGCCGGCACATCTTCCCGCGCCTCACCATCGCGGAGAACCTCCAGCTCGGAGCGTTCCTGCGCAAGGACAAGGAAGGCATCGAGAGGGACATCCAGCGCGCCTACGACCTCTTCCCCATCCTCGGGGAACGCCGCAAGCAGGCCGCCGGCACCCTCTCGGGCGGTGAGCAGCAGATGCTCGCCATGGGCCGCGCCCTGATGTCCCAGCCCAAGCTGCTCATGCTCGACGAGCCCTCCATGGGCCTCTCCCCGATCATGATGCAGAAGATCATGGCGACGATCTCGGAGCTGAAGTCCCAGGGCACGACGATCCTCCTGGTCGAGCAGAACGCCCAGGCGGCGCTGTCCCTGGCCGACCAGGGGCACGTCATGGAGGTCGGCAACATCGTCCTGTCCGGCACGGGGCAGGACCTGCTGCACGACGAGTCGGTGCGCAAGGCGTACCTGGGCGAGGACTGAGCGTCCAGCTCGTATACGAAGAGGCCTGCTTCCCTCCGGCCGGAGGGGAGCAGGCCTCTTCCACGCTGCGGGTCAGCCCTTGTTGGCCTTCTTCTCCTCGGCGTCCTGGATGACCGCCTCCGCGACCTGCTGCATCGACATGCGGCGGTCCATCGACGTCTTCTGGATCCACCGGAACGCGGCCGGCTCGGTCAGCCCGTACTCCGTCTGCAGGATCGACTTCGCCCGGTCCACCAGCTTGCGCGTCTCCAGGCGGAGCGTGAGGTCGGCGACCTCCTTCTCCAGCTCCTTCAGCTCCGTGAAGCGGGAGACCGCCATCTCGATCGCCGGCACGACGTCGGTCTTGCTGAACGGCTTCACCAGGTACGCCATCGCGCCGGCGTCCCGGGCGCGCTCGACGAGGTCGCGCTGGGAGAAGGCGGTCAGCATCAGCACCGGCGCGATGCTCTCCTCGGCGATCTTCTCGGCCGCGGAGATGCCGTCCAGCTTCGGCATCTTCACGTCCAGGATCACCAGGTCGGGGCGGTGCTCGCGGGCCAGCTCCACGGCCTGCTCACCGTCACCGGCCTCACCGACGACGGTGTACCCCTCCTCCTCCAGCATCTCTTTGAGGTCGAGCCGGATCAGGGCCTCGTCCTCGGCGATGACGACACGGGTCGTCATCGGAGGCACGTGCGACTTGTCCTCATCAGGCACGTCAACAGGCTGGGACGACTCGGGGGCGCTCACGTGGGCTCCTTGGTACGGGGCAGGCCGGTACTGCTCCCAAGAGCGTACCTAGCTGCGGTATGGTGGTCGGGCAGTGGGTCCAGATCAACCTTGGATTCACCGGGCCCCGGTAGCCCAATTGGCAGCAGGCAATGGATTCAAAACCCATACAGTGTCGGTTCGAGTCCGACCCGGGGCACTTTTCCTTGGTTTCCAAGGTCCCCCTTTCGAAGCGGATGTCCACGTTCTTGTGAACATCCGCTTTCTGCTCCCCGCCGTCGCGTGGCGTCGCCGAAAGTGTCCCCATGTACGACGTGGGAACGCGAGAGCGGGTACTGGCCTTGGTGGCACAGGGACGCAGCCTGAACTCGGTCAGCAGGGAGACGGGCATCTCCCGGGCGGCGATCCGCTCCTGGCAAGTCCGCCTGCAGCCCAGACCCCGCCCGACGGCTCCGGAGCCCGGGCCGCCCGCCGACGAGCGGGCCTACGCCTACCTGCTCGGCCTCTATCTGGGCGACGGCTGCGTCAGCACGCACCGCCGCGGCGGGCATTACCTGCGTATCGCCTGCACCGCTTCGTGGCCGGGCCTGATCGACGCCTGTGAGGCGGCTCTGCGGGCCGTGAGTCCGAGCGGGCGTTCCTACCGCGTCCGCGCACGGGGATACGTCTCCGTGGTCGGGTACAGCCGGCACTGGCCGATCCTCTTCCCGCAGGCCGGCCCCGGCAAGAAGCACGAACGGCCGATCGCCCTCGTGCCGTGGCAGCAGGCGATCGTCGACGCCCACCCGTGGGAGTTCATCCGCGGCCTCGTTCACTCGGACGGCTGCCGGGTGACGAACCGGACGACCCGGCTGGTGAACGGCGAGCGGAAGCGCTACGAGTATCCCCGGTACTTCTTCACCAACCACTCGGCCGACATCATGCGCCTCTTCACCACGGCCCTCGACCAGGTCGGAGTCGAATGGAGACGGACGAACGCCCACACCGTCTCCATCGCCCGCAAAGCCTCCGTTGCCCTCATGGACGCGCGTGTCGGGGCCAAGTGTTGAGGGAGGGCTGGGTGGGGGTGTCGGAGGTGGGGATGTGGTGGACCCGGACCATGTTCGTGGAGCCCGAGACGCCGGGTGGGGAGCCTGCCGTGATGACGACCGTGTCTCCCGGGCGGCAGCGGCCGTGGCGCAGGAGCAGTTCGTCGACCTGTTCGACCATCGCGTCCGTCGACCCGACTCGCGGCCCGAGGAACGTCTCGACGCCCCACGTGAGGCTGAGCTGGGAGCGGGTCGCCTGGTCGGGGGTGAAGGCCAGCAGCGGAATGGGCGAGCGGTAGCGGGAGAGGCGGCGGGCCGTGTCGCCGGACTGGGTGAAGGCGACCAGGAACCTCGCGCCGAGGAAGTCGCCCATCTCCGCGGCCGCCCGGGCGACCGCACCGCCCTGGGTGCGGGGCTTGTTGTGTTCGGTCAGCGGCGGCAAGCCCTTGGCCAGGAGGTCCTCCTCCGCCGCCGCCACGATGCGGGCCATCGTGCGGACCGTTTCGACCGGGTGCTTGCCGACGCTCGTCTCGCCGGACAGCATCACCGCGTCCGTGCCGTCGATGACCGCGTTGGCGACGTCGGAGGCCTCGGCACGCGTGGGGCGGGCGTTGTCGATCATCGAGTCGAGCATCTGCGTGGCGACGATGACCGGTTTGGCGTTGCGCCTGGCCAGTTTGATCGCGCGCTTCTGGACGATCGGGACCTGCTCCAGCGGCATCTCGACGCCGAGGTCGCCGCGGGCCACCATGATGCCGTCGAAGGCGGCGACGATGTCCTCGATGTGCTCCACGGCCTGGGGCTTTTCGACCTTGGCGATGACGGGGAGGCGGCGGCCCTCCTCGTCCATGATGCGGTGGACGTCCTGGATGTCGCGGCCGCTGCGGACGAAGGACAGGGCGATGACGTCGAAGCCGGTGCGCAGGGCCCAGCGCAGGTCGTCCTCGTCCTTCTTGGACAGGGCGGGGACGGAGACGGCGACGCCGGGCAGGTTCAGGCCCTTGTGGTCGGAGACGACGCCGCCCTCGACGACGGTGGTGTGGACGCGGGGGCCGTCGACCTCGGTGACTTCGAGGCAGACCTTGCCGTCGTCGACGAGGATGCGTTCGCCGGGGGTGACGTCGGCGGCGAGGCCGGCGTAGGTGGTGCCGCAGCCGTGGCCGTCGCCTTGGGCGCCGTCTTCGACGGTGATGGTGAAGGTGTCGCCGCGTTCAAGGAGTACGGGGCCTTCGGTGAAGCGGCCGAGCCGGATTTTCGGGCCTTGAAGGTCGGCGAGGAGGCCGACGCTGCGGCCGGTCTCGTCGGCGGCCTTGCGCACGCGGTGGTAGCGCTCCTCGTGTTCGGCGTGTCCGCCGTGGCTGAGGTTGAATCGGGCGACGTCCATTCCGGCGTCGACCAGGCCTTTGATCTGGTCGTACGAGTCGGTGGCGGGCCCAAGGGTACAGACGATCTTTGCTCGGCGCATAGGTCCGAGCCTATGAGTTACCGACTGGTAGAGAATTGGCCGTGCATGGCCGCTCAACAGACTTTGCGTGAAACGTTATTGACAAGTGTTGAATTGTGCGGCGGGCTGCTCCGATGAGCACCCGGGGATTCCCGGGAACGCCGCCGGGGAATTCGGTCGCGTTTTCGGGAATCGCCCGCGCGGGGGTCAACCGTGCGAAGGGGTCGCCCCTGCGAAGGGTCACAGTCGCGGCGGCACCATCGTGAAACGGGCGTTGATCTGCGCGCGGACGTGCTGGCGCTGGGGTTCCAGGTCGAGCGGGGCGGCCGGGGCGCTCTCGGCGGCGCCGGCGAAGGCGGCGGAGCGCATGCGGCCGGGTGACTGGGGGTAGGCGGGCGGGCTGTTCTCGGCGCCGATGTCGGCGAGTTCGACCAGGGCGGCGAGGGTGGTGCCGAGGGCCTCGGCGTATTCGCGGGCGCGCTGGACGGCTTCCGTGACGGCCTTCTTGCGGGCCTCGCGGTGGGCGGGCGAGTCGGGGCGCAGGGCCCACCAGGGGCCGTCGACGCGGGTGAGGTCGAGGTCGGCGAGGCGGGTGGTGAGTTCGCCGAGGGCGGTGAAGTCGGTGAGCTCGGCGGTGACATGGACGCTGCCGTGGTAGGTGCGCACGCGTTCGCCGCGGCCGTGCTTGGTGAGCTCGGGGGTGATGGAGAAGGCGCCGGTCTCCAGGCGTTCGACGGCGTCGCCGTAGGACTTGACCAGGTCGAGGACGCCGGCGTTGCGGCGGGTGAGGTCGTCGAGGGCGGAGCGGCGGTCGCGTCCGCGGGCGGCGACGGTGATGCCGATGCGGGCGATCTCCGGGTCGACTTCGAGGCGGGCCTCGCCGCGTACGGCGATGCGCGGGGCGTCGGGTGTGCCGTAGGGGACGGCGGGCTGGGAGGCGTCTGCCGTGGGCGCGGTCATACGCCCCACTCTGTCACGGTGTGGCGGGCGGGTGGTCTGGAGCGGGCGGTTCCGAGTCATCAGATCGCAACCTGGCGGGACTGTTGCGGCCGGTCATGACCGGGTCAGAATCTACGCGCGTTATCTACGCGCGTCGTTCACAGATTCCGCGAGGAGAGCCCGACATGCCGTTGAACCGCCGGAAGTTCCTGGAGAAGTCCGCCGTGACCGGGGCGGGGGTGGCGCTGGCCGGTGCGGTCGCGGCGCCGGGCGCCGAGGCGGCCGAGGCCGGGGAGGGCTCGCGGGGGCGCGTCAAGCGGTACGCGTTCACCGTGATGGGGACGACGGACCTGCACGGCAACGTCTTCAACTGGGACTACTTCACGGACGCCGAGTTCGACGACAAGGCCCACAACGACGTCGGCCTGGCGAAGGTCTCGACGCTGGTGAACAAGGTCCGCGCGGAGAAGGGCCGTCGCAACACGCTGCTCATCGACGCGGGCGACACCATCCAGGGCACGCAGCTGTCGTACTACTACGCCAAGGTCGACCCGATCACCGCCGAGGGCGGTCCGGTGCACCCGATGGCGCAGGCGATGAACGCCATGGACTACGACGCGGCGGCGCTCGGCAACCACGAGTTCAACTACGGCATCCCGGTGCTGCGCAAGTTCGAGCAGCAGTGCCGCTTTCCGCTGCTGGGCGCCAACGCGCTGGACGCGAAGACGCTGCGGCCGGCGTTCGCGCCGTACAGCATGCACCGGCTGCGCACGCCGTTCGGGCGGGACGTGAAGGTGGCGGTGCTGGGGCTGACCAACCCGGGCATCGCGATCTGGGACAAGGCGAACGTGCAGGGGAAGATGACGTTCCCGGGCCTGGAGGAGCAGGCGGCGAAGTGGGTGCCGAAGCTGCGGTCGATGGGCGCGGACGTCGTCATCGTCTCGGCGCACAGCGGTTCGTCGGGGACGTCGTCCTACGGTGACCAGCTGCCGTACATCGAGAACGCGGCCGGTCTGGTGGCCGAGCAGGTGCCGGGCATCGACGCGATCCTGGTCGGGCACGCGCACACGGAGATCCCCGAGTACTTCGTGACGAACAAGAAGACCGGCAAGCAGGTCGTGCTGTCCGAGCCGCTGAAGTGGGGGCAGCGGCTGACGCTGTTCGACTTCGAGCTGGTGTGGGAGAAGGGCTGCTGGAAGGTCGAGAAGGTGGGTGCGCAGGTCCTGAACTCCAACACCGTGGAGGAGGATCCGAAGATCGTGCGGCTTCTGTCGGACGAGCACGAGAAGGTCGTGGCGTACGTCAACCAGGTCATCGGCACGAACGCGGCGGAGATGACGTCGGCCGAGGCGCCGTACAAGGACGTGCCGATCATCGACCTGATCAACCACATCCAGGCGGACACGGTGAAGCAGGCGCTGGCGGGCACGGAGCACGCGGCGCTGCCGGTGCTGTCGCAGGCGGCGTGCTTCTCGCGCAGTGCCCGGATCCCGGCGGGCGAGGTGACGATCCGGGACGTGGCGGGCCTGTACGTCTTCGAGAACACGCTGGAGGCGCGTCTGATGACGGGCGCCCAGATGAAGGCGTACCTGGAGTTCTCGGCGAACTACTTCACGCAGACCGCGCCGGACGCCCCGGTGGACCCGGCGAAGCTGACCAACGCGAACGGCACACCGGACTACAACTACGACGTGGTGAGCGGTCTGTCGTACGAGATCGACATCGCGAAGCCGGCCGGGTCGCGGGTGACGAACGTGCGGTTCGGGGGTCAGCCCCTCGCGGACGACGCGAGGTTCGTGTTCGCGGTGAACAACTACCGGGCCAACGGCGGCGGGAACTTCCCGCATGTCGCCGCCGCGCCGCTGCTGTGGTCGAACTCGGACGAGATCCGCAACACCATGATCGCCTGGGTGAAGGCGAAGGGGTCGATCGACCCGGCCGAGTTCGCCGCGGTGGACTGGAGGCTTACGCGCAACGGCACGCCCGTCTTCTGAGCCGCGTACCGCGCCTTGGTCGGCGTATCGCCTGGAGCCGCGTATCGCCGTGCGCCGCGTCCTTCGTCACCTCCGGTCGTCGACGAGCGGGGTCAGGGCCGGTGCCTGGCGGGGCGGCGGGACCGGCCGGGGCTGGGTGAGGCCGAAGGTGGTGAAGGCCGTGCGGCGCGGTAGTCCGTACGTCTCCCTGCCGGTCAGGGAGTTGAGGATGACCGCGCCGCGCCAGGCGACCAGGCCCAGGTCGGGTGTGCCGACGCCGTGGGTGTGGGTCTCGGCGTTCTGGACGTACACCGAGCCGGAGACGGACGGGTCGAGGACGAGGCGGTGTTCCTCGTCGACGCGCGGCCGTTCCTGGCTGTCGCGGCGCATGTAGGGGTCGAGGCCCGCGAGGACGCGGTCGAGGGGGCGTTCGCGGTAGCCGGTGGCCAGGACGACGGCGTCGGTGGTGAGGCGGGAGCGGCTGTCCTGCCGGGCGTGTTCCAGGTGGAGTTCCACCTGGGTCGTGGCGATCCGTCCGGCGGTGCGGACGCGGACGCCGGGGGTGAGGACGGCGTCGGGCCAGCCGCCGTGCATGGTGCGGCGGTAGAGCTCGTCGTGGATGGCTGCGACGGTGCCGGCGTCGATGCCCTTGTGGAGCTGCCACTGTCCGGCGAGGAGCCGGTCGCGGGCGGACTCGGGCAGGGCGTGGAAGTAGCGGGTGTGGTCGGGCGTGAAGTGCTCCAGGCCGAGCTTGGAGTACTCCATGGGCGCGAAGGCCTCGGTGCGGCCGAGCCAGTGCAGCTTCTCGCGTCCGGCGGGCCGGTTGCGCAGCAGGTCGAGGAAGATCTCGGCGCCGGACTGGCCGATGCCGACGACAGTGACGTGGCCGGCGGCGAGCAGGGCGGCGCGGTGGTCGAGGTAGTCGGCGGCGTGCACGACGGGCACGCCGGGGGCCTCGGTGAGGGGCTTGAGGGGTTCGGGGACGTAGGGCTCGGTGCCGATGCCGAGGACGACGTTGCGTGTGTACGTGCGGCCGAGGGCCTCGGCTTCTCCGTCGCTGTCGAGCTGGGTGAAGTCGACCTCGAACAGGTCGCGTTCGGGGTTCCAGCGGACGGCGTCGACCTGGTGGCCGAAGTGCAGGGCCGGGAGGCTCTCGGCGACCCAGCGGCAGTAGGCGTCGTACTCGGCGCGCTGGATGTGGAAGCGCTCGGCGAAGTAGAAGGGGAAGAGCCGCTCGCGGGACCTGAGGTAGTTGAGGAAGGTCCAGGGGCTTGTGGGGTCGGCGAGGGTGACCAGGTCGGCGAGGAACGGGACCTGGACGGTGGCGCCCTCGATGAGCAGGCCGGGGTGCCAGGCGAAGGCGGGGCTCTGGTCGTAGAAGACGGTGTCGAGGTCGCGCAGCGGCTGGGAGAGCGCGGCGAGGGAGAGGTTGGCGGGGCCGATGCCGACGCCGACCAGGTCGTGGGGGGCGTCGGGCTGCCGGTTCGGCGGGGGCACGGGGTTCATCAGGGGGTCTGTCCTTCCACGAGTGTCGCTCGGCTCTCTGCCACGAGGTGCAGCAGGGCGGCCAGGTCGTCGGGCCCGGTGGCGGGGTTGAGGAGGGTGGCCTTGAGCCAGAGCCGGCCGTCCAGGCGGGCCCGGCCGAGGACGGCACGGCCGTCGGTGAGCAGCGCGCGGCGTACGGCGGCGACGGTGGTGTCGGGGGTGTCCGCGGGCCGGAACAGGACCGTGCTGATGACGGGCGGGGCGTGCAGCTCGAAGCCGGGGTGGTCGTGGACCAGGGCGGCGAACGCGCGGGCGTGGGCGCACACCTGGTCGACGAGGGTGCCGAGGCCGGCGCGGCCGAGGGTCTTGAGGGTGACGGCGAGCTTGAGGACGTCGGGGCGGCGGGTGGTGCGCAGGGAGCGGCCGAGCAGGTCGGGCAGGCCGGCGTCGGTGTCGTCGGCGGCGTTGAGGTAGTCGGCGCGGTGCCGCAGGGCGGTGAGGTCGTGCGCGGTGCGGACGGCGAGGAGCCCTGCGGCGACCGGTTGCCAGCCGAGTTTGTGCAGGTCGAGGGTGACGGTGTCGGCGGCGTCGAGTCCGTCGAGCAGGTGCCGGTGCCGGGTGCTGAAGAGCAGGCCTCCGCCGTAGGCGGCGTCGATGTGCAGCCGGGCGCCGTGGGCCGCGCAGTGGGCGGCGATCTCGGGCAGCGGGTCGATGAGTCCGGCGTCGGTGGTGCCGGCGGTGGCGGCGACGAGGACGGGGCCGGTGAGGCGGGTGAGGGTCTCGGCGAGTGCGGCGGGGTCGAGTCGGCCGTCGGGGGCGGGGACGACGGTGGGCTCGGGGAGTCCGAGCAGCCAGGCGGCGCGGGGCAGGGAGTGGTGGGCGTTGGCGCCGGTCACGAGCCGGACGGAGCCGCCGCGGGCCTCGCGGGCGAGCAGGAGGGCGAGCTGGTTGGACTCGGTGCCGCCGGTGGTGACGAGGGAGTCCGGGTCGCATGCGGGGCCGGTGCCGTAGACCTCTTCGGCCGCCAGCCGCGTGACCATCGCCTCCAGTTCACTGGCGGCCGGGGCCTGGTCCCAGGAGTCCAGGGACGGGTTGAGGGCGGAGGCGGCCAGGTCGGCGGCCGCGGCGACGGCCAGGGGCGGGCAGTGCAGGTGGGCGGCGCACAGGGGGTGGGCGGGGTCGGCGGCGCCCTCCGCGAAGGCCCGGACGAGGGTGTGGACGGCGTGCGGATCGCCCTGCTCGGGGAGGATCTCCCCCACCGCTTCCCGGACCCGGGCGGCGACGGCGTCCGGCCCGCCCGCCGGCAACGGCCCGCCCCGCCCCCGGGCGCCCTCCTGCAGCGCGTCGAGCACGATGGCGACCAGGGCCCGCAGGGCGTGCGGCCCGTCGGAACCCGAGGCAAGGGGCGGCGTACGCATGAACTGACCTCCGAGGCGCGGATACGACCCGCCCACCCAGCCCAACGACCGTGGGGGCACGGAGGTACTTCCCCGCACGGGTGTCACCACCGACCACCACCCCCGGCCCACTGCCCGCGCCGGACCCCGAAGCCCGCGCGAGAACTGCCCCCCGAGGTGGCGGCGAGGACTGCTCTCGATCGCGGCCAGGGCTGCCCGAAGTGCCGGCGAGGGCCGTCCCCGGTCGCGGTCACCTTCCCCGGGCCCCTCGTCGGGCAGGCGAGGACCGGCCCGCCGCCTGAGCGAGGGCCGAGCCGCCGCCTAGGCCAGGGCCGGGCCGCCGCCGAGGCGACGGTCGGTCCGCCGCGGGGGTGGCGGGCAGCCGGGGCTGGGGCCGTTATGCCGTGTGGGCTTCGCGTACGCGTAGGGCTCGGGCCAAGTCGGCCAGTTGGTCTGTCAGGCTGCGGCGGAGGGACGGGCTCGGGTCCGTGTCGCGCAGGCACTGTTCGCCCAGGCGGAGGCTGTCCGCGTCGACGGCGTGGGCCGGGAACGCGTCCCGGCCGACGGCCGTGGCGATCGCGGGGCCGCGGCGGTCGGCGACCGGGACCGCGTCGGCGTAGTAGCGCGGCACGTACTCCCGGACCAGGTCGGCCTGTTCCGGCTGCCAGAAGCCGCGGGCGGTGGCCGAGAAGAGGTAGTTGGACAGGTCGTCGGAGGCGAACATCGCCGCCCAGGCGCGGGCCTTGGCCTCCGGGTCGGGCAGCGCGGCCCGGCAGCGGGCGGCGCCCTCCTGGCCGGTGGCGCTCGGGTCGCGTTCCAGCTCGGCGGCGATGGCGGCCTCGTCGGTCGCGCCGAGCACGGCGAGCCGGGCGAGGACGCGCCAGCGCAGCTCGGGGTCGAGCTCCGGGCCGCCGGAGACGGTGCCGTCGGCGAGCCAGGCGGCGATGGTGTCCGGGTGGGCGGCCACGTCGATGCGGTGGCGCACGGCGATCAGGCGCAGGCCCGGGTTGTCGCCGTCCTCGGTGCGGCGGATGAGGTCGCGGCACAGCTCGGACAGGGTGGCGAGGGCGGCGGGGCGCTCCTCGGGCGTGAGGTAGCGGTCGGTGATGTGCGTGGCGGCGAAGGCCAGCACGCCCTGGACGATGGCGAGGTCCGTCTCCAGGGGGAGGTGGGCGCGGGCGGTCTCCAGGTAGGCGCCGGGCGCGAGTTCACCGTCGCGGACGGCGTCCCGCAGCGCGTTCCAGACGACCGCCCGGGTGAGCGGGGAGGGCAGGCCGGACAGGTCCTTGCGGACGGTCTCGAAGGACTCCGGGTCGAAGCGGACCTTGGCGTAGCCGAGGTCGCCGTCGTTGAGGAGGAGCAGGGCGGGGCGCTTGCCGATGGGCTGGGCGCCGTCCTGCGGGAGGTCCAGGTGGAGGCGTTCGCGCAGCACGAGGTGGCCGCCGTCGTCGCCGAGGTCACGGTCGTACAGGCCGACGGCGATGCGGTGCGGGCGGCTGCCGGCGCGGTCGACGGTGAGGGCGCAGGTGCCGTGGTCGCCGGGGGCGATGTGCGGGGTGAGGGTGTCGACGCCGGTGGTGCGCAGCCAGGCGTCGGCCCAGGCGTGGACGTCGCGTTCGGTCGCGCCGGCGAGGGAGTCGATGAAGTCGGCGAGGGTGGCGTTGGCGAACTTGTGCCGGGCGAAGTGGGTGTTGATGCCGGCGAGAAAGTCCTTCTCGCCGAGCCAGGCGACGAGCTGGCGCAGGGCGCCGGCGCCCTTGGCGTAGGAGATGCCGTCGAAGTTGAGCAGCGCGGAGGCGGTGTCGTCGACGGCCTCGGGGGCGACGGGGTGGGTGGAGGGGCGCTGGTCGGCGTCGTAGCCCCAGGCCTTGCGGGTGACGCCGAAGTCGGTCCAGGTGTCGGTGAAGCGGGTCGCTTCGACGAGGGTCTGGTAGCCCATGTACTCGGCGAAGGACTCGTTCAGCCAGATGTCGTCCCACCACTTGAGGGTGACGAGGTCGCCGAACCACATGTGGGCCATCTCGTGGGCGATGACGATCGCGCGGGTCTGCCGCTCGGTGTCGGTGACGGCGGAGCGGTAGACGAACTCGTCGCGGAAGGTGACCAGTCCGGGGTTCTCCATGGCGCCCGCGTTGAACTCGGGGACGAAGGCCTGGTCGTAGGAGTCGAAGGGGTAGGGCTCGTCGAACTTCTCGTGGTAGCGGTCGTAGCACGCGCGCGTGATGTCGAGGAGTTCGTCGGCGTCGGCGTCCAGGTGGGGGGCGAGGGAGCGCCGGCAGTGCAGGCCGAAGGGCAGGCCGCGGTGCTCGGTGCGCACCGAGTGCCAGGGGCCGGCGGCGACGGCGACGAGGTAGGTGGAGATCGGCGGGGTGGGGGCGGCCCGCCAGCGGCCGTCTCCGGTGTGCTCGGTGATGCCGTTGGCGAGGACGGTCCAGCCCTGCGGGGCCCGCACCGACAGCTCGAAGACGGCCTTGAGGTCGGGCTGGTCGAAGGCGGCGAAGACGCGCTGCACGTCGTCCAGGAACAGCTGTGTGTAGACGTAGGTCTCGCCGTCGGTGGGGTCCGTGAAGCGGTGCATGCCCTCGCCGGTGCGGGAGTAGCGCATGGCCGCGTGCACGCGCAGCTCGTGCTCGCCGGCGGTGAGGTTCTTCAGGGGCAGCCGGTTGCCGTCCAGGGCCTCCGGGTCCAGGGGCTGTCCGTCGAGGGTGACGGAGCGCAGCTCGGCGGGCCTGATCTCGACGAAGGTGTCACCGTCCGTGCGGGCGCTGAACGCGATCAGGGTGTGGGAGTCGAAGGTCTCGTCCCCGCCGGTCAGGTCCAGGTCGATGGTGTAGCGGTGGACGTCGAGGAGGCCGGCTCGGGTCTGCGCTTCGTCGCGCGTCAGTACGGACATGCGTGACATGCTGCCTGATGCCATCGGCAAGGCACAGAGGCGGATCGGTACGTGCGCAATGTCCGGTCTATGTGCGGTCTCGTTCGAGCTCCCCGGCGTGCGCCCCCATGGGCCGCTGGGACGGTACGCGCGCGTCGGGGCGCGGCAGGCGCGCGGGGCGTGCAGCGGCGTCGGTGTGCTCCCGTACGAGCGTGCGCAGCCGCCGTACCTCGCGCTGCAGGGCGAGGTGGCGCCGGTGGGTGTCGTACAGGTAGCGGACCTTCGTGCGCAGGGCCCAGGGGTCCACGGGTTTCATGACGAGGTCGGCGACGCCGAGGGCGAAGGCGGCGGTGGTCAGTTCCTGGTCGGCGCCGAAGCCGGTGAGCAGGATCACCGGGATGTGCTGGGTCTGTTCGACGCGCCGCATGTAGCGCACGACCTCCAGGCCGCTGACTCCGGGCATGCGCACGTCGAGCAGGAGCAGGCCGACCTGGCCGCGCAGGACCTGCTTGAGTGCTTCGTCGCCGCTGGTGGCCCGGCCGAGCTCGTAGCCCAGCGGGGCCAGGGCGCTCTCCAGCGCGTACAGCGTGTCCTCGTGGTCGTCGACGATGAGGATCCTGGTATCCGACGGCATGGCCCGACGCCCCTCCCTCGTGGAGGACCAGAGTAGTGCGGGACACTGACGGGCAGTGCTCGTCAGCTGACATGCTGTGCACAGCGCAGCATGCCCCGTGCGGGCGGCCCTGTCACTCCCCCCGTGGCCGGTTACCGGCGGTTGTCCCGCGGTCAGTTGCCCGGGGCGGCCGTGCCGTTGAGCGCCTCGTCCGCGATGCGCTCGTGGTGGCGGATGACCTCGGCCACGATGAAGTTGAGGAACTTCTCGGCGAAGGCCGGGTCCAGCCTGGCCTCCTCGGCGAGGGCGCGCAGCCGCGCGATCTGGCGGGCCTCACGGGCCGGGTCGGCGGGCGGCAGCTGGTGTTCGGCCTTGAGGTGGCCGACCTGCTGGGTGCACTTGAAGCGCTCGGCGAGCATGTGCACGACGGCCGCGTCGATGTTGTCGATGCTGGCGCGCAGCCGGGCGAGCTCCTCGCGGACGGCCGGGTCGACGTCGCCGGTACGGGTGTTGCTGGTGGTCATGGGGCGTCAGCCTACGGGGATCGGGCGGTACGGCAGCGGGCCGTCTCACACCTCGGCCACCGGGAGCCGCTTGTGGAAGTGGACGTCCTCGTGGCCGCCGGGCACGCCCTCGACGCGGCCCCGTTCCCGGTAGCCGAGGCGGAGGTAGAAGCCGGGGGCCTGGAAGCTGTAGGTGGAGACGATCATGTCGGTGCAGCCGCGCCGTACGGCCTCCTCCTCCGCCGCGCGCATCAGCCGGCTCCCCCAGCCGGCGTGCCGCTGGTCGTCGCGCACCCAGAGCAGGTCGACGGAGCACAGGCTGCCCCAGGTCCAGGCGGTGAGTCCGCCGGCCAGCTCGCCGGCCTCGTCGGTGACGCGGACCGAGAGCGGCTCGGTGGTGGCCCCGCCACAGGCGGCGGTGTTGAAGGCGGTCAGCTCCTCGTCGAGCCGCTTTTCGAGGTCGTCGTCCCGGCCGCCCACGCTGAGCGCGGCGGCGGTGGAGCGCTGGTCGCTGGTCACGCCGCGGATTCTGCCAGCGGCCCGGGGCGCGGACGACCGGTTTTCGCCGCGGCCGGACGCCTCCGCGGCGCGGCCGGCCCTCGTACAGTGGAACCGGGTTCCGGGCGTCTTGGGGGTCAGGCGTGGCGAACGACGGGCCGGTCGAGCACGGCTACCCGCATCTGGAGACGGTGCGGGCCGCCATCACGGCGCTGTACAGGCGCCTGTCGTACGACACGATCCAGACGTTCGAGGCCAGTGTGCTCCCGGCGGACGTGGCGTTCTGCGACACCGACGACCTGTATCTGGGGGCGCAGCGGGTGGCGCGCGAGCTGGTGCGGCACTACCGGTTGCCCGACGCGCGGCTGATCGTCAGCTTCCGGGAGATGCGGCAGGCGGCGAACGTCGAGCTGGCGGCGGGGCCGGAGTACTTCGTGGAGCTGAACGACCGGTTCCGCACGCACCGGCGGGACATCGGGGCGGCCCTGGCGCACGAGGTGACGCACGTGTACCTGCACCGCCTGGACCTGTCCTTCCCGGGCGTGCGGGACAACGAGATCCTCACCGACACCGCGACGACGTACCTGGGCGCGGGGTGGCTGCTGCTGGACGCCTATCGGGAGGACGGGGCGTCGTCGCAGAAGCTGGGGTACCTCACGCCGGAGGAGTTCGGGTACGTGCTGGCCAAGCGGGCGCTGGTCTTCGGGGAGGACCCGTCGGTGTGGTTCACCAGTGCGCAGGCGTACCGGGCGTACGAGCGGGGCAGGGAGGTGGCCCTGCGGGACGCGCAGCAGCCGCCGCTGACCGCGGCGGGCTGGGCGGGCCGGCGGCGCTACGCCCGTGACCGGCGGCACGCACCGGCGTCGCCGCAGCCGGGGGTGCGGTACGCGTTCTCCCCCGACGCGGGCGGCCGGCTGCGCGTGTCGTTCCCCTGTCCCACCTGTCACCAGCGCATCAGGGTGCCGGTGGCGGGCCGCGTCCGGGCCCGCTGCGCGCTGTGCCGCAGCGTGCTGGAGTGCGACACCTAGGCCCCCAGTGGCCCCCGGGGCCCGCGGGTGGGGTGAGCTGGGGTTCAGGCCCCGTAGACCTGCCCGGGGGCGGTCGCCCGGGTCAGCAGTTCGCGTATCGCCGCTCCCGCCTCCGCCGGTTCCCACCGTGCCCCCTTGTCGGCGCCGGGGCCGGGGCGCCAGCCCTCCATCAGGGTGATGCGGCCTCCCTCCGCCTCGAAGACCCGGCCCGTCACCCCGGCGCTCGCCGCCGAGCCGAGCCAGACGACCAGGGGGGAGACGTTCTCCGGGGCCATCGCGTCGAAACCCGTGCCGGGGGCGGCCATGGTGGCGGCGAAGGTCCGTTCCGTCATGCGGGTCCGGGCGGCGGGGGCGATCGCGTTGACCTGGACGCCGTAGCGGCGCAGTTCGGCCGCCGCGACCAGGGTGAGCGCGACGATCCCGGCCTTCGCGGCGCTGTAGGCGCCCTGCCCGACGGAGCCCAGCAGGCCCGCTCCGCTGCTGGTGTTGACGATCCTGGCCTCGGGGCGGTGGCCCGCCTTGGTCCGGGCCCGCCAGTGGGCGGCCGCGTGCCGCAGGGGCAGGAAGTGGCCCTTGAGGTGGACGCGTACGACGGCGTCGAAGTCGTCCTCGTCGAGGTTGACCAGCATCCGGTCGCGCAGGAAGCCCGCGTTGTTGACGAGGGTGTCGAGCCGGCCGTACGTCTCCAGAGCGGTCCGGACGAGCGAGGCGGCGCCCTCGGTGGTGGCGATGTCGCCGCAGTGCGGCACCGCCTCCCCGCCCGCCGCGCGGATCTCCTCGGCGACCCGGGCGGCGGGGCCGTCGGACTCGGGCGTGCCGTCGAGGCCCACCCCCAGGTCGTTGACGACCACCAGCGCCCCCTCGGCCGCGAACGCCAGCGCGTGGGCGCGGCCGAGTCCGCGGCCCGCGCCCGTGACGGCGACGACCCGGCCCTCACAGATTCCGCCCCGGCCCTCACCGCCCCCGCCCTCACGGATTCCGCTCATGCCAGCTCTCCCTTGTCGGCATCGGGCCCGTGAACGGCGTTCGCCGCGTCCAGGAACGAGGGCCGCTCCCCGCCCCCGTGCACGTGCAGGCTCGCCCCGCTGATGTAGGCGGCGGCGGGGGACGCCAGGAACACCGCGGCGGCGCCCACGTCGGACGGTTCGGCGAGTCGTCCGAGGGGGACCGTGCGGGCGACCGCGGCGACGCCGTCCCGGTCGCCGTAGTGGAGGGAGGACAGCTCCGTGCGGACCATGCCGACGACGAGGGTGTTGACCCGGATGTGGGGCGCCCACTCCACGGCCATCGAGCGGGCGAGGCTCTCCAGGCCGGCTTTGGCGGCCCCGTAGGCGGCGGTGCCGGGTGAGGGGCGGCCGCCGCTGACGCTGCCGATCATGACGATCGAGCCGTGCGCGCGCCGGAGGTGGTCGTGGGCGGCGAGGGACACGGTCAGCGGGGCCAGGAGGTTCAGCTCCACCACGCGCGCGTGCCGCTCGGCATCCGCCTCGGTGAGCAGCCGGTGGGGCGCGCCGCCCGCGTTGTTGACCAGGACGTCCAGCCGCGGCAGGCCGGCGCACCACTGCCGGACGGCCTCGGCGTCCCGCACGTCCAGGGGCACGAACTCGGCGCCGGGCAGCGGGTCTTCGGGAGGGCGGCGGGCGCAGACCAGCACGTGCGCCCCGGCGCGCAGGAAGGCGCGCGCGATGCCGGCGCCGACACCGCGGGTCCCGCCCGTGACAGCGGCGACCTTCCCGTCCAGCTCCATGCGCTGCTACCTTTCCACCTAACAAACGTTTGGTGGAAAGGTAGCTGATGCGGCCATGGGTGTCTCCACCTCGTGCGGGGAAAAGGGCGTCTGCGTCGTCACGGTCGACTTCCCGCCGGTGAACGCCCTGCCGGTGGCCGGCTGGTCCGCCCTCGCCGACGCGGTGCGCGCGGCCGGACGCGACCCGGAGGTGCGGTGCGTGGTGCTGGCGGCCGAGGGGCGGGGCTTCAACGCGGGCGTGGACATCAAGGAGATCCAGCGGGACGGCGACGGCGCGCTGATCGACGCCAACCACGCCTGCGCGGAGGCCTTCGGCGCGGTGTACGACTGCGCGGTGCCGGTGGTGGCGGCGGTGCAGGGGTTCTGCCTGGGCGGCGGGATCGGCCTGGTGGGCAACGCGGACGCGATCGTGGCGAGCGAGGACGCCGTCTTCGGCGTGCCCGAGCTGGACCGGGGCGCGCTGGGCGCGGCCACGCATCTGGCCCGGCTGGTCCCGCAGCATCTGATGCGGGCCCTGTACTACACCGCGCGCACGGCGACCGCCGCCGACCTGCACGCGCACGGCTCGGTGTGGCGGGTCGTGCCGCGTGAGGGTCTGCGGGCCGCCGCCCTGGGGCTGGCCCGGGAGATCGCCGCGAAGGACGGGCAGTTGCTGCGTCTGGCCAAGTCCGCCCTGAACGGCATCGATCCGGTCGACGTGCGCCGCAGCTACCGCTTCGAGCAGGGCTTCACCTTCGAGGCGGGCCTGGGCGGGGTGGGCGGGCGGGTGCGCGCCGGGTTCGGCGAGGAGGGACGCCGGTGAGGGACAAGACGACGACCGCCGAGCAGGTCGCCACCGGGCTGCGCAGCGGCATGACCCTCGGCATCGGCGGCTGGGGCTCCCGCCGCAAGCCGATGGCCCTGGTGAGAGCGGTGCTCCGGTCGGGGATCACCGATCTCACTGTGGTCTCGTACGGCGGCCCGGACGTGGGCATGCTCGCCGCCGCCGGCCGGATCCGCAGGCTCGTCACGCCGTTCGTCACCCTGGACTCCATCCCGCTGGAGCCGCACTACCGCGCGGCCCGCGAGCGCGGCGCCCTCACCCTGGCGGAGATGGACGAGGCGATGTTCCTGTGGGGGCTGCGGGCGGCGGCGCACCGGCTGCCGTTCCTGCCGGTGCGGGCCGGACTGGGCTCGGACGTCATGCGGATCAACCCGGACCTGCGCACGGTCACGTCGCCGTACGAGGACGGGGAGACGTTCGTGGCGATGCCCGCCCTGCGGCTGGACGCGGCCCTGGTCCACGTCAACCGCGCCGACCGGTCGGGCAACGGCCAGTACCTGGGCCCCGATCCGTACTTCGACGACCTGTTCTGCGCGGCGGCCGACACGGCCTACGTCTCCTGCGAACGGATCGTCGACACGGCCGAACTGACCGGGCAGGCCCCGCCGCAGACGCTGCTGATCAAGCGGCACACGGTCACCGGCGTGGTGGAGGCCCCGCACGGCGCCCACTTCACGTCCTGCGCGCCCGACTACGGCCGGGACGAGTCCTTCCAGCGGACGTACGCCACCACGCCCTGGCCCGAGTTCGCCGCGCGGTTCCTCGCCGGGGACGACCAGGCCTACCGGTCGGCCGTCGGGGAGGGGACATGACCGGGGCCACCCGCGCCGAGTACTGCGTGGTCGCCTGCGCCGAGGCCTGGCGGGGCGACGGCGAGGTGCTCGCCAGTCCCATGGGGCTGATCCCCTCGCTCGGGGCGCGGCTGGCCCGGCTGACCTTCGCGCCGGAGCTGCTGCTCACCGACGGCGAGGCGCTCCTCGTCCGCCCGGACGGCACACCGGAGGGCTGGCTGCCCTACCGGCAGCACCTCGACCTGGTCACCGGCGGGCGGCGGCACGTGATGATGGGCGCGAGCCAGCTCGACCGGTTCGGCAACCAGAACATCTCCTGCATCGGCGACCGCGAGCGCCCCCGGCGGCAGCTGCTGGGGGTGCGCGGCGCCCCGGTCAACACCCTGAACAACCCCACGAGTTACTGGATCCCCAGGCACTCCCGGCGCGTCTTCGTGGAGCGGGTCGACGTGGTCTGCGGCGTCGGGTACGACCGTGCGGCCGGGGCGCGCTACCACCGCATCCCGCGGGTCGTCTCCGACCTGGGTGTCTTCGACTTCGCCACCCCCGACCGCTCGATGCGGCTGGCCTCCCTGCACCCGGGCGTCACGCTCGGGCAGGTCAGGGAGGCGACGGGCTTCGAGCTCACCGTCCCGGACGAGGTGCCGGCGAGCCGTGCCCCGACCGCGGAGGAGCTGCGGCTGATCCGGCAGGTCCTGGACCCGGCCGGCGCCCGGGTCCGGGAGGTGGCCGCGTGAGGGAGACGGCCCTGACCCGGCTCGTCGGCGTCCGCCATCCGATCGTGCAGACCGGGATGGGCTGGGTGGCGGGCCCCCGCCTGGTCGCCGCCACGGCGAACGCGGGCGCCCTCGGCATCCTGGCCTCGGCGACGATGACGCCCGGCCGGCTGCGGGCGGCCGTACGGGAGGTGCGGGCCCGCACCGACGCGCCGTTCGGGGTGAATCTGCGCGCCGACGCCGCCGACGCGGGCGAGCGCGTGCGGATCCTCGTCGAGGAAGGCGTCCGCGTGGCCTCCTTCGCCCTGGCCCCCTCCCGGGAGCTGATCGGCGAGCTCAAGGAGGCGGGCGTGGTCGTCATGCCGACCGTGGGGGCGCGGCGGCACGCCGAGAAGGTCGCGGCGTGGGGCGCGGACGCGGTGCTGGTGCAGGGCGCGGAGGGCGGCGGGCACACCGGCGAGGTGGCCACGAGCGTGCTGCTGCCGCAGGTGGTGGACGCGGTGCGGATCCCGGTCGTCGCGGCGGGCGGGTTCTTCGACGGGCGCGGGCTGGTCGCGGCCCTGGCCTACGGGGCGGCGGGCGTGGCCATGGGCACGCGGTTCCTGCTGACGTCGGACTCGACGGTGCCGGACGCGGTGAAGGCCAGGTATCTGGCGGCGGCCGTCGGGGACGTGACGGTGACCCGGGCGGTGGACGGCCTGCCGCACCGCATGCTGCGGTCGGAGCTGGTGGACGCGCTGGAGCGGGCCGGGCGGGGCCGGGCGCTGCTGCGGGCGGTGCGGCACGCGTCCGGCTTCCGCCGGCTGTCGGGGCTGACGTGGCGGCGGATGATCCGCGACGGGCTCGCCCTCAAGCACGGCAAGGACCTCTCCTGGAGCCAGGTGCTGCTCGCGGCGAACACGCCGATGCTGCTGAAGTCCGCGCTGGTGGACGGGCGTACGGACCTGGGGGTGATGGCCTCCGGGCAGGTCGCCGGGGTGATCGGCGACCTGCCGTCGTGCGCGGAGCTGGTGGAGCGGATCATCTCCGAGGCCGACGCGACGCTGGAGCGGCTCAGAGCCGTTCGATGATCGTCACGTTGGCCTGGCCGCCGCCCTCGCACATGGTCTGCAGACCGAACCGGCCGCCGGTGCGCTCCAGTTCGTGCAGCAGGGTCGTCATGAGCCGGACGCCGGTCGCGCCGAGCGGGTGGCCGAGGGCGATGGCTCCGCCGTTGACGTTGACCCGCTCCGGGTCGGCGCCGGTCTCCTTCAGCCAGGCCAGGACGACCGGCGCGAAGGCCTCGTTGATCTCGACGAGGTCGATATCGTCGATGGCCAGCCCCGTCTTCTTCAGGGCGTGGGCGGTGGCGGGGATCGGGGCGGTGAGCATGCGGATCGGGTCCTCGCCGCGCACCGAGAGATGGTGCACGCGCGCGCGTGGGGTGAGCGCGTGGTCGCGCACGGCCCGTTCGGAGGCCAGCAGCATTGCCGCCGCCCCGTCGGAGACCTGCGAGGAGCAGGCGGCGGTGATCGTGCCGCCGTCCATGACCGGCTTGAGGGCCGCCATCTTCTCCAGGGAGGTGTCCCGGCGCGGCCCTTCGTCGGTGGTGACCTCGCCGTAGGGCACGGTCTCGCGGGCGAAGCGGCCCTCGTCGACGGCCCGCACCGCCCGCCGATGGGAGCGCAGGGCGAACTCCTCCTGGTCCTGCCGGCTGATCCCCCACTTCGCGGCGATCATCTCGGCGCCCACGAACTGGTTCACGGGCTTGTCCCTGTACCGGGCCCGCCAGCCCGCGCTGCCCGCGAACGGGCCCTGCGTCAGCCCGAGCGGTGCGGCGGCCTGCCGGGTGGCGAAGGCGATGGGGATCATCGACATGTTCTGCACACCGCCCGCGACCACCAGGTCCTGCGTACCGGACAGCACGGCCTGTGCGGCGAAGTGCACGGCCTGCTGGGAGGAGCCGCACTGCCGGTCGACGGTCACCCCCGGCACCTCCTCGGGCAGTCCCGCGGCCAGCCAGCAGGTGCGCGCGATGTCCCCGGCCTGCGGCCCCACCGCGTCCAGACAGCCGAGGACGACGTCGTCCACGGCGGCCGGGTCGGCGCCCGAGCGGGTCATCAGCTCCTGGAGCACGTGCGCGCCGAGGTCGGCCGGGTGGACGGCGCTCAGGCCTCCCCCGCGCCGCCCGACGGGCGTGCGCACCGCTTCGACGATGTAGGCCTCGGCCATGACGACTCCCTCGCACCTGGGGGTTATTCGCGTACGGCGATCCCGTCCAGCACCATCGACAGGTACTGCCGGGCGATCTCCTCCGGGCTGTGCTGTCCGCCCGGGCGGTACCAGGAGGCGGCGACCCACACCGTGTCGCGCACGAACCGGTAGGTGAGCCGGACGTCCAGGTCGGCCCGGAAGGCCCGCTCGGCGACGCCGCGCTCCAGCGTGGACAGCCAGGCCCGCTCGAACCGGCGCTGCGACTCGGCGAGGAACGCGAACCGCTCCTGCGCCACGAGCTGCCTGCTCTCCTTCTGGTAGATCGCGACGGCCGCGCGATGCCGGTCGATCTCCCGGAACGACTCGGTGACCAGGGCCTGCAGCGTCTCGCGCGGCCCGAGCCCGGCGCCCAGGACGGTGTCGTAGCCGTCCCACAGCTCGTCGAGGAAGGTGCGCAGGATCTCCTCCAGCATCGACTCCTTGGAGTCGAAGTGGTAGTAGAGGCTGCCGGCGAGCATCCCCGCGTGGTCGGCGATCTTGCGGACGGTGGTGGCGTTGTAGCCCTGTTCGGCGAAGACCTCGGCGGCGGTGCCGAGGAGTTCGCTGCGGCGATCGCCCGAGGCGGCGCTCGCGGCGGGCTCGACGGTGGTCACCTGGGGTTTCTTCTTCGTAGGAGGCACGGGTCCATTGTCGTCCTACGGATGCCGGCTGCTGACGGAGACCACTTCCCCGGTCAGGTACGAACTGTAGCCGGATGCGAGGAACACGATCACGTTGGCCACCTCCCAGGGCTCGGCGTGCCGCCCGTACGCCTCGCGGGCGGTCAGCTCGGCGAGCAGCTCGGGGGTGGTCACCTTCACCAGGTGCGGATGCAGGGCGAGGCTGGGTGCCACGGCGTTGACCCGTACTCCGTAGGCGGCGGCCTCGACCGCCGCGCACCGGGTCAGCGCCATCACGCCCGCTTTCGCCGCCGCGTAGTGGGCCTGTCCGGCCTGGGCGCGCCAGCCCACGACGGAGGCGTTGTTGACGATCACGCCGTCGCCGGTCTCCCGCATCCGGCGCAGGGCCGCGCGCATGCACCGGAACGTGCCGTTCAGCGTGACGTCCAGGACGCGCGTCCACTGGTCGTCGCTCATGTCGGCCAGCTCCGCCGTACCGCCGAGACCGGCGTTGTTGACCACGATGTCGAGACGTCCGTGCTCGCGGACGGCCGCGTCGAAGAGGGCGCGGACCTGCGTGTCGTCGGTGACGTCACAGGGCAGGGCGGCGACCGCGTCCGCGCCGAACTCGGCGGTGAGCCGCGCCTCGTGCTCCTTCAGCCGCCGCGTGTGGGCGTCGCTGACCAGCACGCGCGCGCCCTCCTCCAGCAGGCGCCGCGCCGTGGCCCCGCCGATGCCCGCGCCGGCCGCCGCGGTGACGACGGCGGTGCGCCCCGCCAGCAGGCCGTGGCCGGGCACGTAGGTCGGGCTCTCGACGGCTGTCATGGGCTCACGCTAACCTACCAAACACTTGTTAGGGAAGGAGGGGCGGTCGTGGACCTGGAGTTCTCCCCGGCGGACGAGGAGTTCCGAGCCGAGGCCCGGCGGTGGCTGCACGCGCACGTGCCGCGCGAGCCGCTGCCCTCCCTGGAGACCGAGGAGGGCTTCGCCGCGCACCGCGCCTGGGAGGCGGAGCTGGCCGCGGACCGCTGGTCGGTCGTCAACTGGCCCGAGCGGTACGGCGGGCGGGACGCCGGGCTGCTGCGGTGGCTGCTCTTCGAGGAGGAGTACTGGGCGGCGGGCGCCCCGGGCCGCGTCGGGCAGAACGGCGTCCAGTTGCTCGCCCCGACGCTGCTGGAGCACGGCACCGAGGAGCAGCGGGCCCGGGTCCTGCCGCCGATGGCCACCGGCGAGGTGGTCTGGGCGCAGGCCTGGTCGGAGCCCGAGGCCGGTTCGGACCTGGCCGCACTGCGGGCGAAGGCCGTGCACACGGACGGGGGCTGGCTGCTGAGCGGGCAGAAGACGTGGTCCTCGCGGGCCGCGTTCGCCGACCGCGCCTTCGGTCTGTTCCGCAGCGACCCGGACGCGGCCCGGCCCCACCAGGGCCTGACGTACCTGATGTTCGGCCTGCGCGCCCCCGGTGTCACGGTCCGCCCGATCGCGCGGCTGGACGGCAAACCGGCGTTCGCGGAGCTGTTCCTGGACGAGGTCTTCGTCCCCGACGAAGACGTGATCGGCGCACCGGGCCAGGGCTGGCGCATCGCCATGTCGACCGCGGGCGACGAACGCGGGCTGATGCTGCGCTCCCCCGGGCGTTTCCTCGCCGCCGCGCGCGGGCTGGAGGAGCTGTGGCGGGAGCGGGGCGGTGAGCCGTCCGCGCGGGACCGGGTGGCCGACGCGCTGATCGGCGCCCGCGCCTACCAGTTGTTCACCTACGCGGCCGCCTGCCGCCACCTGGACGGCGAGGCGGTCGGCCCCGAGTCGAGCCTGAACAAGGTCCACTGGTCCGAGCTGGACCTGGCGCTGCACGAGACGGCCCTCGACCTGCTCGGCCCCGAGGGCGAACAGGCCGACACGGACTGGGCGCAGCGGTACGTCTTCGCACTCGCCGGCCCCGTCTACGCGGGCGCGAACGAGATCCAGCGCGACATCATCGCCGAACGCCTGCTCGGACTACCGAAGGGACGCCGGTGATGCGCGCTCTCCCTGATGCCGAACGCCTGCCCGGGCTTACCGGAGGGGACGCCGGTGATGCGCTTCCTCTCCGATGCCGAACGTCTGCCCGGACTATCGAAGGGACGCCGGTGCCGCGCCCTCTCCCCGATGCCGAACGGCCGCCCGGGCTGCCGAAGGGGACGCCGGTGACGCGCGCTCTTCCCGATGCCGAACTCCTGTCCAAGCAGCCGAAGGGGCGCCGGTGATGCGTTTTCGGCTCGATGTCGAGCAGCGGGCCTTCGCCGCCTCGCTGGACGCCCTGCTGACGGCGGCGGACACCCCCAGGGTGGCCCGGGCGTGGGGCCGGGGCGAGCCCGCGGCCGGACAGGCCCTGTGGTCGAGGCTCGCGGAGGCGGGCGTGTTCGCGCTGGCCGTGCCGGAGGCGTACAAGGGGCTCGGGCCGCGGCCGGTCGAACTGGCCGTCGCCTTCGTGGAACTGGGCCGGCACGCGGTGCCCGGCCCCCTGGTGGAGACGGTCACGGCGGCGGTGCTCCTGGCCGGGTCCGGCCCGGGGACCGCCGAGCGCCTGCTGCCCGCGCTGGCGTCCGGGGAGACGCTGGCGACGGTGACACCGCCGGGGCCGGCGGGACCGCCCCCGGCCCGGGAAGCAGAGGCAGGAGTGCCAGGCCCTGCCGAGGGGCCGCGGCGACGACCGGTCGGGACGCACGCGCCACACCTCCCCGAGGCCCCCCTGGCCCTCGACGGCGACACCGCCACCCTCCGGCTCACCTGGGAACGGGACGGGGTCCGCCGCTCCCCCGGCCACGGCCCCGCCCGGCCCTCCCTGGACCCCGCCCGCCGCCTGACGCCCCTCACCCCCGGTGGCGAACTCCTCGCCGCCCCCTCGCCCACCGCCCTCGCCTGGGCCCGGCTGGCCACCGCCGCCCAGGCCCTCGGCGTGGGTCTGGCGCTCCTGGACCGGACTGTCGCCCACGTCGGACGGCGCCACCAGTTCGGGGTGCCCGTCGGCTCCTTCCAGGCGGTCAAGCACCGGCTGGCCGACGCGAAGATCGCCCTGGAGTTCGCACGGCCGTTGCTCTTCGGCGCCGCGCTCACCCTGCGCCCGGCCGACGTCGCCGCCGCCAAGGCCGCCGCGTGCGAGGCGGCGTACGCCACCGCCCGCACCGCCCTGCAGCTGCACGGCGCGATCGGCTACACGGCGGAGTACGACCTGTCGCTGTGGCTGGGCAAGGCCCGGGCCCTGCGCACCGCCTGGGGCTCCCCGCAGGAGTGCCGGGCCCTGGTCGTCAGTGCCCGTGATCGCCGCTGGTGATCTCCCGGTACTCCTCCACCGTCGGCTTCTCGATCCGCGCGTCGGGCCCGAACATGGCGTGCGCGAGCCGGGCCCGCAGCCGCTGGGACCGCTTGACCCTGCGCCGCACTCCCCCGGCGTCGACCTCGGGCCCGATCGTGTACGGCGGGTGCTGCTCGTGCTGGGTGAGGGTGTGCAGGTCCGCCTGGGTGAGCGGCTCGTGCACCTCGATGTACTCGCCGGTCGGCAGCCGCTTGATGGTGCCGGTCTCCCTGCCGTGCAGGACCTTGGCGCGGTCGCGGCGCTGCAGGCCCATGCAGATCTTCTTCGTGACGAGGAACGCGACGACCGGCAGCACGAAGACGCCGATCCGCACGAACCAGGTGATGGCGTTGATGGACAGGTGCAGATGGGTGGCGACGATGTCGTTGCCGCCGCCGATCAGCAGCACCGCGTACAGGGTCAGCCAGGCCACGCCCAGGCCGGTGCGGACGGGCACGTTGCGCGGCCGGTCCAGGATGTGGTGCTCGCGCTTGTCACCGGTGATCCACGCCTCGACGAAGGGATAGACGCCGAGGGCGAGCAGGATCAGCGGGAACAGCGAGAAGGGGATGAACACGCCGAGGACGAGCGTGTGGCCCCAGAGGTTGATCTCCCATCCCGGCATCACCCGGATCAGGCCCTCGGAGAAGCCGAGGTACCAGTCGGGCTGGGCGCCGGTGGTGACGAGGTCGGGCCGGTAGGGGCCGAAGGCCCACACGGGGTTGATCTGGGCGATGGCTCCCATCACCGTCAGCACGCCGAAGACGAGGAAGAAGAAGCCGCCCGCCTTGGCCATGTAGACGGGCAGGAACGGCATGCCGACGACCGACCGCTCCTGGCGTCCGGGCCCGGGGAACTGGGTGTGCTTGTGGTAGAAGACCAGGATCAGATGGGCGGCCACCAGGCCCAGCATGATGCCGGGCAGCAGCAGCACATGGACCGGGAAGAGGCGCGAGATGATGTCGTCGCCCGGGAACTCCCCGCCGAAGAGGAAGAACGCCACGTACGTGCCGACGATGGGGATCGACAGGATCGCCCCGTGCGCGAAGCGGATGCCGGTGCCGGACAGCAGGTCGTCGGGGAGGGAGTAGCCGGTCAGGCCGGTGATGATGCCGAGCATCAGCAGCGTCCAGCCGAAGACCCAGTTGAGCTCGCGCGGCTTGCGGAAGGCGCCCGTGAAGAACACCCGCATCATGTGCACCAGCATGCCGGTGATGAAGACCAGCGCCGCCCAGTGGTGGATCTGCCGGATCAGCAGCCCGCCGCGCACGTCGAAGCTGATGTCCAGGGCGGACTCGAACGCCCTGGACATCAGGACGCCGTTGAGTTCCGTGTACGAGCCCTGGTACACGACCTCCTGCATGCTCGGCTCGAAGAACAGGGTGAGGTAGACGCCGGTGAGGATCAGCACGACGAAGCTGTAGAGGGTGACCTCGCCGAGCATGAAGGACCAGTGGTCCGGGAAGACCTTGCGCATGTTGGCCTTGGCCAGCGCGTAGAGCCCCAGCCGGCCGTCCGCCCAGTCGGCCAGCCGCTCGCCCTTGCCCGCGGGCGGGCTCCTGCGGGCCGAGGCCGCCCCGTACACCCGTCGTGCGCCGTCGTCGCCCATGCGTCGTCGCCTCCCCGTCGGATCCTTCCCAGCGTGGCACGGTGCCGCCGTCGTGCAAACGGGGCGTGGGGGCGGTTGGGCCGAGGGAGCGAGCGGGTGGCTCAGCCGCCTCAGGCGTCCCGCACGATCCCCTCGGCCCTGGCGGCCACCAGCCACTTCGGGAACTCCCCCACGAGCCGGTCGTACAACTCACGGTCCGGGACCGTGCGGGGGTCCACGCCCGCGTGGAAGAAACCCGCGTTGTCCACGACCCGTTTGCCGGGCACGGCCAGCTCGTCGAGTCTGCGCAGGAAGTCGAACTGCTTGCCGTGCGGGTCGCCGAAGCCGATGAACTGCCAGAACAGCGGGAGCCTCGCCGCCTTGCACAGATACCGTTCCGCGGCGAGCCTGTCGACCGGCCCGCCGTCGGTCTGGAAGACGACCAGGGCGGGCGCGGTCGTCCCGGTGTCGAGGTAGTGGTCGATGACGGCGTCCATGGCCAGGTGGTAGCTGGTCTTGCCCATGTGCCCGAGCCCGGCCACGATCCGCTCGATCCTCCCCTGGTGACCGGCCAGGGCGATCTCCGTCTCGGCGTCGACGTCCGTGGAGAAGAACACCACGGGCACGGTGCCGTCGTCGTCGAGGTGCGCCGACAGCCCGAGCACCCGGTCGGCCAGCGCCTGCACGCTGCCGTCCTTGTAGTAGGGCCTCATCGAGCCGGAGTGGTCGACCACGAGGTAGACCGCGGCGCGCAGCCCGTCCAGCCCGTGCTCGGTGAGGGAGACCCCGGCGCTCTTGTACAGGTTCACCAGCGCGGGAGCGGTCTCCTGCACCTTGCTCAGACTGATCGCGGCCATGGCCTCACTCTCCCACCCCTCGGCTTCCGCCTCGGCTCGCTCACCCCTCGGCTCACCCCTCGGCTCTCCCCCCGGCCCGCTCACTCCTCGACGACCACTCCATCGCTCAGCTCCAGCACCCGGTCGGCGAGACCGAGGAGTTGGGGGTCGTGCGTGGCGACGAGGGCCGTGACGCCCTCGCTGCGGACCACCGCCCGCAGCAGCTCCATCACCGCCAGGCCGGTGGCCGCGTCGAGCTGCCCGGTCGGCTCGTCGGCGAGCAGCAGGGCCGGACGGTTGGCGAGGGCCCGGGCGATGGCGACCCGCTGCTGCTGCCCGCCGGAGAGCTCGGCGGGCCGCTGCGCCTCGTGGCCGGTGAGACCCACCAGGGCCAGCAGCAGCGCCACCCGCTCCTCGCGCTCGCGCGGCTCGGCCCGGCGCAGCCGCAGGGGGACGCCCACGTTCTCGGCGGCGGTGAGGATGGGGATGAGCCCGAAGGACTGGAAGACGAAACCGATGCGGTCGCGGCGCAGTTCCAGCAGTTCGCTCTCGCTCAGCCCCGACAGGTCGGTGCCGTCCAGGACGACCCGGCCGCTCTGCGGCGCGTCGAGGCCTCCGATGACATGGAGCAGCGTCGACTTGCCGGAGCCCGAGCGGCCCTTGAGGGCGACCAGTTCACCGCGCCGCACGGCGAAGGAGGCCCCGCGCAGCGCCCGCACGGCCGCGGCCCCCGTGCCGTAGGAGTGGTGGAGGTCCTCCACCCGCAGCATCGGCTCGCCGGAGGTGTCGTCGGCGAGGGCGGCGCCCGGCCCCAGGCCGGTGTTCTCGGTCATCACCGCATCCCATACGGAACCGGTCCGGACGGTCAAGAGCGGAACAACCCCGGTTCGAACGCATGTGCCGGGCCGGTAAGCCCGTGATATGCATGCCGGGTTGGAAGAACGGCGGCTCGGCCATCGGGTGGGGGAAGCGTGACGGGCTTACTGCTGCTGCGCCTGCGGGCGCATCGGCTGCTCCTCACGTCCGCCCTGCTCGCCGTGGTGGTGACCGCCTCGGTCCTCGCCTCTCTCACGGCCTTCTCCGGTTCCGTCGGGGACGCGGCCCTGCGCGGCACGCTCGGCGGCCGGTCGGCGGCCTCCGCGTCCCTCGTCGTGGAGGCGGACGTGCCCCGGGAGCGGCGGGAGGCGGCGCAGCGGGCCGTGGTGCGCGAGGCGCGGGAGGCGTTCGGCGGGCTGCCGGTGACCGTGCGGCGCCTGGAGCGCTCCGGTCCGTACGCGCTGCCCCGTTCCCTCCAGGACGCCGACGGCCGCGCGGGCGAGCCCGACCTCACGCTCCTCGCCGCCCTGGACCGGTCACGGATCAGGCTGGTCTCGGGGGCCTTCCCGGGCCCGGCCGGCCGTACCGCGGCGGTTCCCGTGGCCCTGCCCGAGGCGGCCGCCGAGCGGCTGGGGCTGCGAACCGGCGCGCGGCTCACGCTCACCGACCGGCTGGGCGGCGATCCGCTCCGGGTGAGGGTGACCGGCGTGTACCGGGCGGCCGACGGCACCGACCCGTACTGGCAGGTGGACACGCTCGGCGGCCAGGGCGTGCGCACCGTCGCCTTCACGACCTTCGGGCCGCTGCTCGCGGACACCTCGGTGCTCGCCTCCGGGCGCGTCTCCGAGGACGGCACCGGCTGGGTGGCGACGGCCGACTACCGGACCTTCACGACCGACGGCATCGGCGCGCTGCGCGCGGCGACCGTCCGCGGGGCAGCGGCGCTGCGCGAGGAGCCGGCGCTCGGGGGCGGCGCGGACGTGCGCACCGGCCTGCCCGAGGTGCTCGACCGGACCGAGCGGGCGCTGCTGGTGTCCCGCTCCACGCTGCTGATCGTCTCCGTGCAGCTGGTGCTGCTCGCCGGGTACGCGCTGCTGCTGGTGGCGCGGCTGCTGGGCGGTGAACGGGCGGGCGAGACCGAGCTGTTGCGGGCCCGGGGCGCCTCGCGCGGCCGGATCGTGGGGCTGGCGGTGCTGGAGGCGCTGCTGCTCGCGGTGCCGGCCGCGGTCGGTGCGGCCCTGCTGTCCGGCCCGCTGGCCCGGCTGCTGGCCCGGTGGTCCGCGCTCGACGGGATCGGGCTGCGGCTCGGCACGGTCCCGTCGGGCGGGGTGTGGCTGGTCGCGGGCGGGGTGGCGGTGGTGTGCGCGGCGGCGGTCGTGGCGCCCGCCCTGGCGGCGACGGCCGGGACGACGGTGCGGCTGCGGCGCGTCCGTGCCGCGACGACGGCCGCACCCGTGCGGGCGGGAGCCGATGTGGGGCTGCTGCTGATCGCGGGCGTGGCGTACTGGCAGCTGGAACGGCAGACCGACGCGTCCGGCGGCGGGGCGCTCAGCCGCGACCGGGCCGGTGAGCTGGGCATCGATCCGCTGCTGGTCGCGGCGCCCGCGCTGGCGCTGCTGGCCGGCACGGTGCTGACGCTGCGTCTGCTGCCGCTCGCGGCCCGGCTGGCGGAGCGGCGGTCCGCGAAGGGACGCGGCCTGCCGGCGGCGCTGGCGGGCTGGCAGTTCAGCCGGCGGCCGCTGCGCGGGGCCGGTCCGGTGCTGCTGCTGATCGTGGCCGTGGCCACCGGGATGCTGGCGATCGGGCACGGCGCCTCCTGGGACCGCTCGCAGGGCGACCAGGCCGACTTCCGCACGGGCGCGGCCGTACGCGTCCTCGACCAGCGTCCGGGCGGCCCCGGGCAGACCGGTCTGTACGCCGCGCTGCCCGGGGCCCGGGACGTGGCTCCCGCGCACCGCACCACACTGTCCCTGTCCGGCGACCGGGAGGCGACGGTGCTCGCCCTCGACACCGCGCACGCCCGGGACGGGATGCTGCTGCGCGGTGACCTCGCCGACGAGTCCCCCGAGCGGCTGCTGCGCCACCTGGCGCCGCCCGCGCCCGACCGGGACCGGGCGGTGCGGCTGCCCGACGGCACCCGGCGGCTCGCCCTCGACGTGCGGATCGCCGACACACGGACCCGGACGGGACGCTCCCCCTCGCAGCGCGCGCCCGTGCTCACCGCGGTCGTCGAGGACCGGTACGGCATCGGCTACCGGCTGGGCGCCGGGACGGTCCCGGTGGACGGCCGGACGCACCGGCTCACGCTGGAGCTGGACGTGACGGCGGCGGGCCGTCGGGCCGCCCCGGCCGGACCGCTGCGGCTCACCGGGGTGCAGCTCGACGACACCACGCCCGCCGGCCGCCCCGAAACGCACCGGCTCACCGTCGAACGGCTGCTGGCCACCGGCCCCGACGGCTCCGCGCGGGCCGTCCCCGTGCCCGCCGGGACCCGGTGGCGCGGCGACCGGTCGGTCACGGACAACGGCGAGGTCCTCGCCCGTTCCGCCGTGCGGCCGGACACGTCCGGCACCGCGCCCCTGACCGTGTCGTACGGCACCGGCGCCGACGCCGACGAGAGCACCGGCACCGCGCCGGTCCACAGCGTCCGCCTGTCCACCGCCGGGGACGCCGTGCCGGGGACCCTGGCCGCCGTCGCGACCCGGGACTTCCTGCGGGCGGCGGGAGCCCGGCCGGGCGACACCGTGGACGTGCCGCTGTCCGGGGAGCAGTTGCGGGTGCGGATCGTCCGGGCGGTCGAGGCGCTGCCGACGACGGCCACCGGCCTGGACGGGGAGGACGTGGACGGTGGGGCGCTGCTGCTGGATCTGCGGGCCGTCGACGCCGTGCTGGCGCGGCGGGCCAGCGCACCGCTCTCCCCCACCGAGTGGTGGGTGAGCACCGCTCCGGGAAGGGCCGCCGAGGTCGCCGCCGCGCTGCGGGCACGCCCCGACCTCGCGGCGGAGCAGGTGCTGGTGCGGGACGAGACGGCGGCCGAGCTGCTGCGGGATCCGCTCGGGGCCGGGCCGCGCTCGGCGCTGACGGCGGTGTCGGTGGCCGCCGTGGCGCTCGCCGCCGGAGGGTTCGCGGTCAGCGCCGCCGGGGCGCGGCGCGAGCGGGCCGGGGAGTTCGCGGTGCTGCGCGCCCTGGGCACGCCCCGCCGTGACCTCGCCCGGCTCGTCGCGACGGAGCAGAGCCTGCTCGTGGGGGCCGGGCTGCTCGCCGGGCTCGGACTCGGTGCCGTGCTGACCCGGGCGGTCGTACCGCTGATCGTGCTGACCTCGGGTGCCGCGCGGCCGGTGCCGCCGGTGCTCGTCGCACTCCCGCCGGACCGGCTGGCCCTGCTCCTGGCCGGGGTGGCCGCGCCGCTGCTGCTGATCACCGCCGCGTCGGCGCTGCGCCGCGCCGAACCGGCGGTCGTGCTCCGCCACCAGGGGGAGGACTGAGGATGCCGTCGGACACGCGGGGCGCGCCCTGGGTGCGGACCCGGTTGCGGACCGCACCCTGGTCCGCCGTCGCCCTCTCGGTGCTGGTCCTGGTCTCGGCGTTCCTCGCGGCCGTGCTGCCCCGGGCCGTCGAGGCGTACGAGACGGACGGGCTGCGCGACGCCGTCGCGGGGGCGGCGCCCGAGGCCGCCGTGCTGGAGCTGAAGGCACCCCCGCCCGGGCTCGAACTGCCCGACGAGGCCCGCGCGGAGGCGGTCCGCCCGGCGGCGCTCGCGGCGGTCGGCGCCCGGGCGCGGGCGCTGCTGCCCGCGCCGCTGCGGGCGGACCCGGCGCAGTCGGCGTACGGCGTGCGGACCGCCGAGAGCCTGGAGGGGCTGGACGCCGCGCTGCCCCGGCCGGACGGGCTGCCGCCGCGCTTCACCCTGCTCGCCCAGTCCGCGGCGGCCGCCCACGCCACCGTGCGGGAGGGCCGGCTGCCCACCGCCGGCCGGGTGGGGGTGGACACCAGGACGGTGGAGGGCGCCGTGACCCGTGAGACTGCCCACGCACTGGGGCTGCGGGCCGGGTCCACGCTCACCCTGGCCGGCTACCCGGACCGGCCGCTGACCGTGCGGATCACCGGCGTGCTCGAACCCCGGCATCCGCAGCGCAGTTACTGGTCGGCGGAGCCCGTCCTGCGCACGCCGGGCCTGGTCAGCACCACGGGTCGTCCACCGCAGTTCTACTGGGAGGCGGGCGTCCTGCTCGCGCCGGGGGCGGCGCCCGCGCTGCTCGGCGGGCGGGGCGAGCCGGAGCGGTACTGGCGGTTCGCGCCGGCGACCGGCCGGCTCACCGGCGCGGACGCCCCGGCGCTCGTCGCGGCGGTCGCCTCGCTGGAGGACGGGCCCGGGCTGGTGGCGCTGCGCGGGGTCGCCGGGCCGGTCGCGCAGCTGTCCACCGGCCTGGAGCAGGTGGTCGGCGCCTACACCGCGACCCGGGACGCGATCGCGCCGGTGGTCGCCGTCGCGGCCTTCGGGGTCGCCGCGGTCGCCGCCGTCGTCCTGGTGATGAGCGGGGGCCTGGCCGCCGCCCGCCGCGACGCCGAACTGGCCCTGCTGCGCGCCCGGGGCGGCTCCCTGCGCGGCATCGCCGGGCGGCTGCTGGCCGAGACCGCGGTGCCCGTGGTGCCCGCGGCGGCCTGCGGTCTGCTGCTCGCGCTGCTCGTGGTGGACGGGGGCCGGCCGCTGCCGGCCGTCCTCGGGGCGGGCGCGGTGGCCCTGCTCGCCTGTGCGGTGCTGCCGGTGCGCGCGGTGGTGGCGCATCGCCGACCGCGGGCGCACCGGGAGCGCGACGACCTCGCCCACGCCAGGCCGGGCGGACGCCGCCTGGTCGCCGAGCTGACCGTGCTGGTGCTGGCCGCCGGCGCGGTGGCGGCGCTGCGCCGCCGGGGCACGGAGGGGCCGGGCGATCTGCTGGTGAGCGCCGCGCCGGTGCTCGTCGGGGTGGTGGCCGCGCTGGTCCTGGTCCGGCTGTACCCACTGCCGCTGCGGTGGGCCGCCGGCCCGGCCGGGCGGCTGCGCGGCGTGGTCGGGTTCCTGTCTCTGGCCCGCGCGGGCCGCGCCCCGGCGGCGGTCGCCGTACTGCCGCTGCTCGCCCTGCTGACCGCCCTGACGACGGCCGCGTTCGGCGGGTCGGTGCTGGCGGGCGTGGCGGACGCCCGCGACCGGGCCGCGCTGCTGGCCACGGGCGCGGACGCCCGGCTGGAGACGGCCGACGGCACGCTCCCGCCGGAACTGGCCGGGGCGGTCGGTGAGGTGGCGGGCGTACGGCAGGTGACGGCGGTGGACTTCGCGTACGCCGCGGAGCGCGCCTCCGACGAGACGCGCTCGCTGCCTGTCATCGCGGTGGAGCCGGACAGCTACGCGTCGGTGGCCCGGCTGACCGGGCTCGGCGGGTTCCCGGCGGACCGGCTGGGCTCGGCGGACGGGGTGCTGGGAGCCGTCGCCTCGCCCGGGGTCGCCGAGCGGTTCGGGCGGGCACCGCGCCGGATCGTGACCGACACCGGTGCCGTCACCGTGCGGGTCACCGCCGTGAACCCGCGCACCCCGGCGGCCCCGGAGGGCGAGTTCCTGCTGGTCGACGCGGCGGGCCTGAAGGGCCTCGGCGGCCCCACGACCCTGCTGGCGGCCGGCGCCGGACTCGACGCGAAGGCGCTGCGCGCCGCCGTCCGCGACGCCGGGGCCGGCGTCTCCGTGACCCTGCGCGCCGAGGAACGCGCGGCGCTGTCCGGCTCCCCGCTGCAGGCGGGCGCCGAGCGCGTCTACCTCTGGGCCGTCGTCGCGGGCGCGGTATACGCGGTGCTCGCCCTGGTCCTGGGCCTGCTGCGCACCGCCCCGGAGCGGGCCGCGCTGCTGGCCCTGCTGCGCACCCTGGGCCTGACGACCCGCCAGGGCCGGCGGCTGCTCGGCCTGGAGGCGCTGCCGCAGGCCCTGCTCGCGGCCGGCGGGGGCATGGCCGTCGGCTGGGCCGCGGTACGGCTGCTCGCCCCCGGCGTCGACCTCGACCGGCTCGCCCTGTCCGGCGCGTCCGGCGGCTCGGTGCCCGGGGGTGCCGTCCTGCGGACCGACCCGTGGTCCCTGGTCCTGCCGGGCGCGGTCACGGTCCTGCTGGCCGGGGCGGTGGCCGTCACACAGGCCTGGTGGGCGGGGCGCCGGACACCGATCACTCACCTCAGGGCGGGAGACACGCGATGAGCGGTACGACGGATTCGCTCGCGGAGCTGGAGCGGCGGGCGGCGCACCGGCGGGACCGGCCCGCGTACGGGCACGACGCCCTGATCGCCTGCGACCGGCTGGTGCGGATCTTCGCCAAGCGCGGCGGCGGGGACGCCGTGGAGGTGCAGGCGCTGCAGGGGCTCGATCTGCTGGTGCGCGAGGGCGAGTTGATGGCCCTGGTGGGGGCGTCCGGCAGCGGCAAGTCGACGCTGATGAACATCCTCGCGGGCCTGGACGTCCCGACCGCCGGCTCCGCGAGGGTCGCGGGCCGCGATCTGCTGACGATGGACGCCAAGGCGCGGCTGCGCTACCGGCGCGAGGTGGTCGGCTTCGTCTGGCAGCAGACGGCCCGCAATCTCCTGCCGTATCTGACGGCCGCGCAGAACGTCGCCCTGCCCCTGCAGCTGGCGGGCCGCCCGCGCCGCGAACGGGCCGCCCGGGCCGCTGAACTGCTGTCCCTGCTGGGCGTCGCCGACTGCGCCGAGCGGCGGCCGCGGCAGATGTCCGGCGGCCAGCAGCAGCGCGTGGCGATCGCCGTCGCCCTGGCCAACGCCCCCGCGGTGCTGCTCGCGGACGAGCCGACCGGCGAGCTGGACTCGGCGACCGGGCGGCAGGTCTTCGCGGCGTTCCGCCGGGCCAACGAGGAGCTGGGCACGACGATCGTCGTCGTCACCCACGACCAGGCGGTCGCCGGAGAGGTCCGCCGCACGGTCGCCATCCGCGACGGCCGCACCTCCACGGAGGTCCTGCGCCGCACGGAGGTCGACGAGACGGGCACCGAGTCCCTGGTGGCCCGCGAGTACGCGATGCTCGACCGCGCGGGCCGCCTGCAGCTGCCCGCCGAGTACACGGCCGCCCTGGGCATGCGGGACCGGGTGCTGCTGGAGCTGGAGGACGACCACGTCCAGGTCTGGCCCGACGGGAACGGCACCGGCGACCGCGACGGCACCCCAGACCTCGACCGCGACCGCGACCCCGACCCCGACCCCGACCCCGACCCCGAGGGGAACGGCTGAGGACGTGCGACGGCGCCTGCCCGGTCGTCCGGTCGGGGACAGTGGGGCAGGCGCCGTCGGTGTTCCGCACGCCTTTGTGCGGGACGTTCTGGTGGGGTGCGCTCAGACCATCAGCGCGCGGTCCGTCGGGCGGATCGGGGCCGGCAGGTCGCTGGCACCGGTCAGGAAGCGGTCGACGCCCTTGGCGGCCGAGCGGCCCTCCGCGATCGCCCAGACGATGAGCGACTGGCCGCGGCCGGCGTCACCGGCGACGAACACGCCCGGCACGTTGGTCTGCCAGTCGGCGTCGCGGGCGATGTTGCCGCGCTCGTCGAGCTCCAGGCCGAACTGCTCGACCAGGCCGTTCTCGCGGTCGGTGCCCGTGAAGCCCATCGCCAGCGTCACCAGCTGGGCGGGGATCTTGCGCTCGGAGCCCGGCTTGGGCGTCAGCTTGCCGTCGACGAACTCCACCTCGGTGAGGTGCAGCCACTGGACGTTGCCGTCCTCGTCGCCCTCGAAGTGGGTCGTCGAGACCGAGTAGACGCGCTCGCCGCCCTCCTCGTGGGCCGAGGTGACCTTGTACAGCATGGGGAAGGTCGGCCAGGGCTGGTTGATCGGGTGCCGGTCGTCGTTCGGACGGGGCATGATCTCCAGCTGCGTGACGGAGGCCGCGCCCTGGCGGTGGGCGGTGCCGACGCAGTCCGCGCCGGTGTCGCCGCCGCCGATGACCACGACGTGCTTGCCCTCGGCCGAGATCGGGGGCGCCACGAAGTCGCCCTCCTGGACCTTGTTGGCCAGGGGCAGGTACTCCATCGCCTGGTAGATGCCCTTGAGCTCGCGGCCGGGCACCGGCAGGTCACGGGCCGTGGTCGCGCCGACGGCCAGGACGACCGCGTCGTAGCGCTTCTTCAGGTCCGTGGCCTTCAGGTCGCGGCCGATCTCGACGCCCGTGCGGAAGCGGGTGCCCTCCGCGCGCATCTGCTCGATACGGCGGTTGATGTGCCGCTTCTCCATCTTGAACTCGGGGATGCCGTACCGGAGGAGGCCTCCGATGCGGTCCGCGCGCTCGTAGACGGCGACGGTGTGACCGGCGCGGGTCAGCTGCTGGGCGGCGGCCAGGCCGGCCGGGCCCGAACCGACGACGGCGACGGTCTTGCCGGACAGGCGCTCCGGGATCTGCGGGGCGACGTCCCCGGTCTCCCACGCCTTGTCGATGATCGAGACCTCGACGTTCTTGATGGTGACCGGCGGCTGGTTGATGCCGAGCACACACGCCGACTCGCAGGGAGCGGGGCACAGACGCCCGGTGAACTCCGGGAAGTTGTTCGTCGCGTGCAGCCGCTCGGAGGCGGCGGCCCAGTCCTCGCGGTAGGCGTAGTCGTTCCACTCGGGGATGAGGTTCCCGAGCGGACAGCCGTTGTGGCAGAACGGGATGCCGCAGTCCATGCACCGGCTGGCCTGCTTGCTGATGATCGGCAGCAGGGAGCCGGGGACGTAGACCTCGTTCCAGTCCTTGACGCGCTCCTCGACGGGGCGGGACTTGGCGACCTCGCGCCCGTGGTTAAGGAAGCCCTTCGGGTCAGCCATTGATCGCCGCCTCCATCATCTTCTCGTGGGTCTCGGTCTCGGAGAGACCGGCTCGCTCGGCGGCGTCCTTGGCGGCGAGCACTGCCTTGTACGTGCTGGGGATGATCTTGCTGAAGCGCTCGACGGCGGTGTCCCACTCGGCCAGGAGCTTCTCGGCGACGGTGGAGCCCGTCTCCTCCTGGTGGCGGCGGACCACGTCGTGCAGCCACTGCTTGTCGGCGTCGTCCAGCGCCTCGACCGCGTCGAGGTTGCCGACGTTGACGTTGTCCCGGTCGAGGTCGATCACGTAGGCGACGCCGCCGGACATGCCGGCCGCGAAGTTGCGGCCCGTCTCGCCGAGCACCACCGCGTGGCCGCCGGTCATGTACTCGCAGCCGTGGTCGCCCACGCCCTCGGAGACGACCGTCGCGCCGGAGTTGCGGACGCAGAACCGCTCACCGGTCTTGCCGCGCAGGAACATCTCGCCGCCGGTGGCGCCGTAGCCGATGGTGTTGCCGGCGATGACGCTGTACTCGGCGAGGTGGTCGGCCGCGCGGTCGGGCCGGACGATGATCCGGCCGCCGGACAGGCCCTTGCCGACGTAGTCGTTGGCGTCGCCCTCCAGGCGCAGCGTCACACCGCGCGGCACGAACGCGCCGAAGGACTGGCCGGCGGACCCGGTGAAGGTGATGTCGATGGTGTCGTCGGGCAGGCCCGCGCCGCCGAACTTCTTCGTCACCTCGTGGCCGAGCATGGTGCCGACCGTGCGGTTGATGTTGCGGATCTGCACCTGGGCGCGGACCGGCTGGGCCTCGGTGGCGTCCGAGGCGGCCAGCGCGTCGGCGGCCAGCTTGATCAGCTGGTTGTCGAGCGCCTTCTCCAGGCCGTGGTCCTGCGCGATCACCTGGTGGCGCACCGCGCCCTCGGGCAGCTGGGGCACGTGGAACAGCGGCTCCAGGTTCAGGCCCTGCGCCTTCCAGTGGTCGACCGCGCGGGTCACGTCGAGGGCCTCGGCGTGGCCGACGGCCTCCTCGATGGAGCGGAAGCCCAGCTCGGCCAGGAGCTCGCGGACCTCCTGGGCGATGTACTGGAAGAAGTTGACGACGTACTCGGCCTTGCCGGTGTAGCGCTCGCGCAGCACCGGGTTCTGCGTGGCGATGCCGACCGGGCAGGTGTCCAGGTGGCAGACGCGCATCATGACGCAGCCGGAGACGACGAGCGGCGCGGTCGCGAAACCGAACTCCTCGGCGCCGAGCAGCGCGGCGATGACCACGTCGCGGCCGGTCTTCAGCTGGCCGTCGGTCTGCACGACGATGCGGTCGCGCAGGCCGTTGAGCAGCAGGGTCTGCTGGGTCTCGGCCAGACCGAGCTCCCAGGGACCGCCGGCGTGCTTCAGCGAGGTGAGCGGGGAGGCACCGGTGCCGCCGTCGTGGCCGGAGATGAGCACCACGTCCGCGTGTGCCTTGGACACACCGGCGGCGACCGTGCCGACGCCGACCTCGGAGACCAGCTTGACGTGAATGCGCGCCTGGGGGTTGGCGTTCTTCAGGTCGTGGATCAGCTGGGCGAGGTCCTCGATGGAGTAGATGTCGTGGTGCGGGGGCGGCGAGATGAGGCCGACGCCGGGCGTCGAGTGCCGCGTCTTGGCGACCCACGGGTAGACCTTGTGGCCGGGCAGCTGGCCGCCCTCGCCGGGCTTGGCGCCCTGGGCCATCTTGATCTGGATGTCGTCGGAGTTGACCAGGTACTCGGAGGTCACGCCGAAGCGGCCGGAGGCGACCTGCTTGATGGACGACCGGCGGGCCGGGTCGTACAGGCGCTCCGGGTCCTCGCCGCCCTCACCGGTGTTGGACTTGCCGCCCAGCTGGTTCATGGCGATGGCGAGGGTCTCGTGCGCCTCCTGCGAGATGGAGCCGTACGACATGGCGCCGGTGGAGAAGCGCTTGACGATCTCGGAGACGGGCTCGACCTCGTCGATGGAGATCGGCTGCCGGTCCGACTTGAAGCCGAACAGGCCGCGCAGCGTCATCAGCCGCTCGGACTGCTCGTTCACGCGCTCGGTGTACTTCTTGAAGATGTCGTACCGGCCGGAGCGCGTGGAGTGCTGGAGGCGGAAGACCGTCTCCGGGTCGAACAGGTGCGGCTCGCCCTCGCGGCGCCACTGGTACTCGCCGCCTATGTCGAGCGCGCGGTGCGCCGGGGCGATGCCGGAGGCCGGGTAGGCCTTGGCGTGCCGGGCGGCGACCTCCTTGGCGATGACGTCGATGCCGACGCCGCCGATCTTGGTGGCCGTGCCGTTGAAGTACTTGTCGACGAAGGCCTCGTCGAGACCGACGGCCTCGAAGACCTGGGCGCCGCGGTAGGAGGCGACGGTCGAGATGCCCATCTTGGACATGACCTTCAGCACGCCCTTGCCGAGGGCGTAGATGAGGTTGCGGATGGCCTTCTCGGGCTCGATGCCGGGCAGGAAGGTGCCGGCGCGGACCAGGTCCTCGACGGACTCCATCGCCAGGTACGGGTTGACGGCGGCGGCGCCGTAGCCGATGAGCAGGGCGACGTGGTGGACCTCGCGGACGTCGCCGGCCTCGACCAGCAGGCCCACCTGGGTGCGCTGCTTGGTGCGGATGAGGTGGTGGTGGACGGCCGCGGTGAGCAGCAGCGACGGGATCGGCGCGTGCTCGGCGTCGGAGTGGCGGTCCGACAGGACGATCAGGCGGGCGCCGTTGCCGATGGCGGCGTCGGCCTCGGCGCAGATCTCCTCGATCCGCGCGGCCAGCGCGTCACCGCCGCCGTGCACCCGGTACAGGCCGGACAGGGTCGCGGCCTTGAAACCGGGCATGTCGCCGTCGGCGTTGATGTGGATGAGCTTGGCCAGCTCGTCGTTGTCGATGACCGGGAAGGGCAGCAGGACGCTGCGACAGGAGGCCGCGTTCGGGTCGAGCAGGTTGCCCTGCGGGCCCAGGGACGAGCGCAGGGAGGTGACGAGCTCCTCGCGGATGGCGTCCAGCGGCGGGTTGGTGACCTGCGCGAACAGCTGCGTGAAGTAGTCGAAGAGCAGGCGCGGGCGGTCCGACAGCGCGGCGATCGGCGAGTCCGTGCCCATCGAACCGATCGGCTCGGCACCGGCCTTGGCCATCGGCGCGAGGATGACGCGCAGCTCCTCCTCGGTGTAGCCGAAGGTCTGCTGGCGGCGGGTGACCGAGGCGTGGGTGTGGACGATGTGCTCGCGCTCGGGCAGGTCGGACAGCTCGATCTCGCCGGCCTCCACCCACTCCTGGTAGGGGTTCTCGGCGGCGAGCTGGGCCTTGATCTCGTCGTCCTCGATGATGCGGTGCTCGGCGGTGTCGACGAGGAACATGCGGCCGGGCTGCAGGCGGCCCTTGCGGACGACCTTGGCCGGGTCGATGTCCAGGACGCCGACCTCGGAGCCGAGGACGACGAGGCCGTCGTCGGTGACCCAGTAGCGGCCGGGGCGCAGGCCGTTGCGGTCGAGGACCGCGCCGACCTGGGTGCCGTCGGTGAAGGTGACACAGGCCGGGCCGTCCCAGGGCTCCATCATCGTGGAGTGGAACTGGTAGAAGGCGCGCCGGGCCGGGTCCATGGAGTCGTGGTTCTCCCACGCCTCCGGGATCATCATCAGCACGGAGTGCGGCAGGGAGCGGCCGCCCAGGTGCAGCAGCTCCAGGACCTCGTCGAAGGAGGCGGAGTCGGAGGCGTCCGGGGTGCAGATCGGGAAGATCCGGTCGATCGCCTTGCCGTCGGAGCCGAACAGGTCCGAGACGAGCTGCGACTCGCGGGCCACCATCCAGTTGCGGTTGCCCTTGACGGTGTTGATCTCGCCGTTGTGCGCGACGAAACGGTACGGGTGTGCGAGCGGCCACGACGGGAAGGTGTTCGTCGAGAACCGGGAGTGCACGAGCGCGATCGCGGAGGCGAAGCGGCGGTCGGACAGGTCCGGGAAGAAGGGCTCCAGCTGGCCGGTGGTCAGCATGCCCTTGTAGACGATCGTGCGGGCCGACAGCGACGGGAAGTACACCCCGGCCTCGCGCTCGGCGCGCTTGCGCAGCACGAAGGCCTTGCGGTCGAGGGCGATGCCCTCCGAGGTGCCGTCGGCGACGAAGAGCTGCCGGAAGGCCGGCATCGTCGAGCGGGCGGTGGCGCCCAGCAGCTGGGGCGCGACCGGCACCTCGCGCCAGCCGAGGACGGTCAGGCCCTCGTCGACGGCGATCGTCTCGATCTGCGAGACGGCCTCGTCGGTGCCGGCCTCGGGCAGGAAGGCGATGCCGACGGCGTAGGCACCGGCCGCGGGGAGTTCGAATCCGGCCACGTCACGGAAGAAGGCGTCCGGGACCTGCGCCAGGATGCCGGCGCCGTCGCCCGAGTCGGGCTCGGAGCCGGTGGCACCGCGGTGTTCGAGGTTGCGCAGGACGGTCAGAGCCTGCTCGACCAGGGTGTGGGACGCCTCGCCGGTGAGGGTGGCGACGAAGCCGACGCCGCAGGCATCGTGCTCGTTGCGGGGGTCGTACATACCCTGCGCAGCAGGGCGAGCATCCATGAAAGACCAGTTCTGGCCATTCGCGGAGTGCTGGGACGGCTGGCGCGGCGTACGCATCGGCTCTCCCGTCGTCGTCATGTGGCATGTGCAAAGGTGCCGAGGGACGACGTTGGCCCTCGCGTGATCGCAAAATTTCGTGCAGGTTACATGATGGAGCGGTTCTCGGGAACCGGGATAACCCGTTCCAGCATGCGGACACCGGGGGCTCGCGGCGGGGGTACCGCGACGACGGTGGAAGCTATGGGGGGCCTGTACGGAACGACCGGGTGAGATCGATGCCCGTCGGGCCCGGGGGCGGGACAGGCGTCTTCGCCCGCCCGCCGGGGGCACGCGCGGGCCTCATTGCCCGCAGCGCTTACGGCTCATGCCCGGTGGTCGCACATCCGAAACCCGCGAGTAACGGTTACTTATGCGGCCGCTCGCATAAGTCCGAGCCGCGCTATCCTACGGCCGTTCCGAACAGGGTGCCCAGGGCGTACGTCACACCGGCCGCCGCGCCGCCCAGCAGAAGCTGGCGCAGACCGCTGTACCACCAGGTGCGCGCCGTCACCTTGGCCACCACCGCGCCGCACAGGAAGAGCCCCAGCAGCGCCAGCAGCACGGCCGGCCACATGCTGCTCGCACCCAGCAGATACGGCAGGACGGGGACGAGCGCACCGAGCGCGAAGGAGCCGAAGCTGGACACCGCGGCGACGGTGGGCGAGGGCAGATCGCCGGGGTCGATCCCCAGCTCCTCCCGGGCGTGGATCTCCAGCGCCTGCTCGGGATCCTTCGACAGCTGCCGGGCCACCTCGCGGGCCAGCGCCGGCTCGACCCCTCGCGCCTCGTAGAGGGCGGCCAGCTCGGCCTCCTCGTCCTTGGGGTGCTTGCGCAGCTCCCGCCGCTCCACGTCGAGTTCGGCCTCGACGAGCTCGCGCTGCGAGGCCACGGAGGTGTACTCGCCGGCGGCCATGGAGAAGGCGCCGGCGGCCAGACCGGCCAGTCCGCTGAGGACGACGGTCTGCTGACCGACCGCCCCGCCCGCGACACCGGTCATCAGGGCCAGGTTGGAGACGAGGCCGTCCATCGCGCCGAACACCGCGGGACGCAGCCAGCCGCCGTTGACGTCCCGGTGCGTGTGATTGTCCCGGTGCGCCTCGTGCAGCGTCGCCTCGGTCTCGATGATGGCCATGAAAAGAACCCCACTCCCCTACTTTGGATCCGTTCCAGAGTTTTACAACACCAAAACTACGCCTCGGATTCCGCCCCCGCCAGCAAGGAAAGGCTGGGCTAACCTGGGGGTTTACCGATTTCCGCTCACTTGATCATCACCTCGCGCAGATGTCGACCGGGTGATGCTGGGGCTCCTGAGGCTCGGCGCGGTCGTCGCAGTGGGACACATGCCGGTATGGCATCGATCGCCTGCATCCCCTCCGTCCCGGCGCCCGGGGACGCCGCCGGACTCCGCGCACGGGCCCGGGGCGCACTGCTGGGCCTGGCCGTCGGTGACGCCCTCGGGGCGCCGGCCGAGAACATGAAGCCGTCCGAGATCCGCGCGCGGTGGGGCCGTATCACGGGCTACGTGGCCGACGAGCCGTCCGGCACGGACGACACCGAATACGCCCTCTTCTCGGCCCTGCTGCTGGCCCGGCACGGCTCCGCGCTCACCCCGGCCCACGTCGAGGCGGCCTGGCACGAGCTGATCGCCGACCGCGACGAGGGCCCCTTCCGGGGCGCCGGCTTCAGCGAACGCGGCACGCTGGAGAACCTGCGCCGGGGCCTGGCCGCCCCCATCTCCGCCCAGCACCGGCACGCCTGGAGCGACGGCCTCGCCATGCGTGCGGCCCCCTTCGGGGTGTTCGCGGCGGGCCGTCCGGCGGAGGCGGCCCGGCTGGTCGCGATCGACGGCTCGGTGAGCCACGACGGCGAGGGCATCCTCGGCGGCCAGGCGGTGGCGGCGGGCGTCGCGGCGGCCATGGCCGGCGCGACACCGATCGCGGTGGTGGCCGCGGCCCTCGCGGTCGTGCCCGACGACTCCTGGACGGCCCGCAGCCTGCGCCGTGGCGTGGCGGTCGCGCACCGCGGCGAACGCGCGGTCCGCTCCGCGGTCGTCATCGGCGGCTATCCCTGGACCGACCTGGCCCCCGAGGCGGTCGCCCTCGCGTTCGGCGCGTACGCGGCGGCCGACGGCGACTTCGAGCAGTCCGTCCTGACCGCGGTGAACATGGGCCGCGACGCGGACACGACGGCGGCGGTCGCGGGCGCGCTGGCCGGCGCGACCCGGGGCGTCTCGGCCATCCCGCCGGCCTGGGCGGCGGCCATCACCCCGGCCCGGGGCTCCTGCCTCCCGGCGATGGCGGGCCACCACGTCCTGGACGCGGCGGACCTGCTGACGGCGGCGGCACCGGCGGGCAACGCCCTGGCGGCGGCCGACGGAACGGAGCCCCCCGCATGACGACACCGGACCTGGCACCCCACGAACCCCCCAAGCCCCCCATGCCCCCCACCGACGAGATCACCGTCGCCGCCCCGCCCACGCGGGTACCCCCCGCAGCCGCCGACGGCGAGGTCGCCCCACGGGAGACCAGGGCCCCTCAGGTGACCGTCACGGGCGGTGCGCGGGTGGGAGACAGAAAGGCCGAAGGCCTCCTGCTCGGGCTGGCCGCAGGAGACGCCGCCGGCTGGCCCGCCGCCCGCCACCGAGCCGCCCGCATGCCCGACTGGACCCGCCGGCTCACCCGCGAACTCGACACCTTCGCCGAGCACAACGCGACGACCACCCTCCCCGTCCCCATCGCCCTGAACCAGCCCCCCGAACCCCTCCGCCTCGGCCCCTCCGACGACGCCGAATGGGCCGCCTTCGCCGCGGAGGCCCTCCTCCTCGCCGGCGACGACACCGTCCTGAACGACCTCGGCCGGGACCGCCGCACCCGCGCGGCGATCGACCTCACCTGGAACGCCCTCGCCAGCGAGGTCGCCGCCGCGGCGGACCGCGCCCCGGAGATCGAGTCCGCCGTCCTGCCGCTGCGCGCCCGCATCTCCGTCCGCGCCGGCCTCGGCAATCTCGCCACCGGCCTGCGCCCGCCCGCCACCGGCCACGACAACCCGCACTACTTCGACGACGCCGCCTGCGTCCGCGCCTGCGTCCTGGCCGTCGCCCACCCCGGCGACCCCCGGCGCGCCGCCGACCTCGCCGAGTTCGACGCCCGCTACACCCAGGACGGCGACGGAGTCCACGGCGCCCGTGCCATGGCGGCGGCCCTCGCGCTCGCCCTGGCCGGGGCGCACGTCGACGCCTGCGTCACGGCCGCCCTCGCCGAACTGCCCGAGGAGACGGAGATCGGCCGCAACGCCCGGCACGCCCTGCGGCTCGCCGCCGGCGCGGACGGCGCCTTCGCCCTGGTCCCGCCCCTGGAGCACCAGATCGTCGACCACGTCTACAGCTACGGCATCGCCGCCGCCGAGACCGTGCCGGTCGCCCTCGCCCTGGCCACCGCCGCCCGCGGCCGCATCGCCGAGGCGGTCCCGGCCGCGGCCTGCCTGTCCCGGGTCGCGGACTCCGCCCCGGCCCTGGTCGGCGCCCTCACCGGGGCCGTCGGCGGTGGCGCGTCGATCCCGGCCTCCTGGCGCGACACCTGCCGCACCCTCTCCGGCTGCGCCCTGCCCCGCCTCACCGGCACCGACCTCGTCGAACTCGCCGGGCTCCTGGAAGCCGTCCAACCGGCCCGCCCCGGTGGATGATGCGGCCATGAGCCCCAAACCGCACCAAAACGCCACACTCGACGAGCGCATCACCGGCGCCCTGGTCGGAGCGGCCGTCGGCGACGCCCTCGGCGGCCCCGTCGAGGGCTACTCGCCCGAGCAGATCCTTCAGCGCCACGGCGGCCGCGTCCACGGCGTCGTCGGCCCCTGGCACGGCGACGACTGGCGCACGGCCCGCCCCCTGGCCCCGTACCACAAGGGCGACGGCCACGTCACCGACGACACCTTGATGACGCACGCCCTGATCCGCGTCTACGCCCGGGTCCGCGACCACCTCGACGCCTACGCGATCGCCGACCACCTGGTCCCCGACCTGATGACCGAACCCCGCTGGATCCCGGAACTGGAGACCGAGGCACTCCCCCTTCAGCGGATCTTCCTCGCGGAGAAGTGGCTGGTCACCAGGCTCCACTACGGTCATGCCGACCCGCGGGAGGCCGGCACCGGCAACATCGTCAACTGCGGTGCGGCGATGTACATGGCTCCGGTCGGCCTGGTCAACGCGGCCGACCCGCGCGCGGCCTACGCCGAGGCCCTGGACGTCGCCGGCGCGCACCAGTCGTCGTACGGCCGTGAGGCCGCCGGCGTCCTGGCCGCGGCGGTGGCAGCGGCCTGCACCCCCGGGGCCACCCCCGACTCGGTCGTCTCGGCATGCCTGTCCCTGGCGAAGGACGGCACGCGCACGGCGATCGAGCGCGTCTGCGCGGAGGCCTCCCGCCACACGGAGTTCGAGTCGGCCCTCGGCCCCCTGCGCGAGGCGGTCGCCCCCTTCGACACGGTCGGCCCCGACTACCGCGCCCCCTCCCTGGGCGCCCGCCGCCCGTCCCGCCTTCACGCGATCGAGGAACTGCCCGTCGCCCTGGGCATGCTGCTCATCGCGCGCGGCGACTACCGGCACGCGGTCCTCGGTGCCGTGAACTACGGCCGGGACTGCGACTCCATCGCCACGATGGCGGGTGCCCTGGCCGGAGCCCTCGGCGCACCGGTCCCGCAGGACTGGGCCAAGACCGTCGCGGAGGCCAGCCGCCTGGACCTCTGGGAACCGGCGACCACGCTGGCGCGGGTGACCCGCGAGATCTTCGCCCGGGACGTCACCCGCCGCCGCACCCACGAAGCGGCCTTCGCGTCCCTCGGAGGCCAGGAATGCTCCGACTGACCTGGGTCCAGCCGGAAGACCTCCTCGGTCACGAACTGCGCCAGGCGGCCCAGGACGGCCGCCAGCCGAAGGCGGTCGCCGCCCGCTGGCGAGCGGCGGGCGGCCCCGAAGCCCCCACCACCGCGGGCGCCTCCCCCACCCCGGTCTCCCGCTACCTGCGCCGGCTGGCCGCGGACCTCCTGGACGAACTGGCGGACCTGCCCAGCGCGTTGGCGGACGACGAACCGACGGACCTGGAGCGGATCAGGGCCGTGTGCGCCGGCTGGCCGGAGCCCGCCCCCGCCCGGGCCACCTCCCCCCAGCGCCTCGAAGCCGCCTGGCTGGGCCGGGCCGCGGGCTGCCTCCTCGGCAAGCCCGTCGAGAAACTCCCCCTGGAAGGCATCCGCCGCCTGGCCCGGTCCACCGGCAACTGGCCCCTGTCCACCTGGTTCACGGCACGGGGCGTCCCGGCGGAACTCCTCGCCGCACACCCCTGGAACCGCCGCTCGGCGGCCACCTCCCTCGCCGAGAACATCGACGGCATGCCCGAGGACGACGACCTCAACTACCCGCTCCTCAACCTGATCCTGCTGCGACGGCACGGCAAGGACTTCACCACCGCGGACGTGGCCCGCACCTGGCTCGACGAACTCCCCGCCGGCCGCACCTTCACCGCCGAACGCGTCGCCTACCGCAACCTCCTCAGCGGCCTTGAACCCCCGCAGACGGCCCGCCACCGCAACCCGTTCCGGGAGTGGATCGGCGCCCTGATCCGCGCCGACGTCCACGGCTGGACCCACCCGGGCGACCCGGGCGCCGCGGCCGCACAGGCACACCGGGACGCCACCCTCACCCACACCGCCAACGGCGTCTACGCGGCGATGTTCGCGGCGGCCGCCATCGCCACGGCCGCGACCGGCACCGCCGACGTCCACACCTGCCTGCGCACCGGCCTCACGGTCGTCCCCCCGCGCTCCCGCCTCGCCCGAGCGGTCCGCCAGGCCATCGAACTGGCCCGTGAGCACACCGACTTCGACACCGTCGTCGACGCGCTCCACGCCGCCCACGCCGGCACCCACCACTGGGTGCACGCCGTCCCCAACACCGCGCTGATCGCCGCCGCCCTCACGCACGCGAACGGCGACTTCACGGGATCCGTCTGCCGTGCGGTGAGCGGCGGCTGGGACACCGACTCCAACGGCGCCACGGCGGGCGGCATCGCCGGCCTGCTGGCCGGGCACCCCGCCGCGCTCCCCGACCGCTGGACGGCCCCGTTGAAGAACCGCCTGTCCACCTCCGTCGGCGACTTCGACGGCATCGGCTTCGACACCCTCGCCCACCTCACCCACCGGGAGACCCGCCGCTCATGACCGCTGCCCAGCCCGCGCCCCTCACCGGCCTGCGCGTCCTCGACCTCGCCACCCTCTTCGCCGGCCCGATGGCCGCCACCCTGCTCGGCGACTTCGGCGCGGAGGTCATCAAGATCGAGCACCCGAGGAAGCCGGACCCCTCCCGCGGTCACGGCCCGTCGAAGGACGGCATCGGCCTGTGGTGGAAGACGCTCGGCCGCAACAAGCGGACCGTCACCCTCGACCTGTCCCGGCCCGGCGGCCGGGCCACCCTCCTGCGCCTCGCCGCCACCGCCGACGTGATCGTCGAGAACTTCCGCCCCGGCACCCTGGAGAAGTGGGACCTGGGCTGGCCTGAGCTGTCCGCCGTCAACCCCCGTCTGGTCCTGGCCCGGGTCACCGGCTTCGGCCAGTTCGGCCCGTCCGCGCACCGGCCCGGCTTCGGCACCCTCGCCGAGGCGATGAGCGGCTTCGCCGCGATCACCGGCGAGCCGGACGCGCCCCCGACGCTGCCGCCGTTCGGCCTGGCCGACGCCATCGCCGGCCTCACGACAGCGTACGCCGTGATGACCGCCCTGGCCGCCCGGGACCGCACGGGCGAGGGCCAGGTCGTCGACCTGGCCCTGATCGAACCGATCCTGGCCGTCCTCGGCCCCCAGCCGCTCTGGTACGACCAGCTGGGCCACGTCCAGCCCCGCACCGGCAACCGCTCCCCCAACAACGCCCCGCGCGGCGTCTACCGCACCGCGGACGGCACCTGGGTCGCCGTCTCCACGTCCGCGCAGTCGGTCGCGGAACGCGTGATGCGCCTGGTGGGACGGCCGGAGCTGATCGACGAACCGTGGTTCGCCACCGGCGCCGACCGCGCCCGCCACGCCGACGTCCTGGACGAGGCCGTCGGCTCCTGGATCGCCGAGCGCACCCGCGCCGACGTCCTGGCGGCCTTCGAGAAGGCGGAGGCGGCGGTGGCCCCGGTCCAGGACGTCCGGGACGTGATGACGGACCCGCAGTACCAGGCCCTGAACACCATCACCACCGTCGACGACCCGGAACTGGGCCCGCTGCGCATGCAGAACGTGCTCTTCCGCCTGTCCGCCACGCCCGGCGCGATCCGCTGGGCCGGCCGCCCGCACGGCGCGGACACCGACGAGGTCCTGACCGAACTCGGCCTGACCGAGACCGACCTCAAGGAGCTGCGCACCGAGGGCGTCCTGTGACGGCGGCACCCCCGCTCACCTGGCTCTACGCGCCCGGCGATCGCCCGCAGGTGGTGGCGAAGGCCCTCACCAGCGGTGCCGACGTCGTCATCGTCGACCTGGAGGACGCGGTCGCCCCCGACCGCAAGGCCTACGCCCGCGACGCCACGGCCGACCTGCTCGGCGACCAGCCGCCGGTCCCGGTCCACGTCCGCGTCAACGCCCTGGACAGCCCCTGGGCCGAACCGGACATCGGCGCCCTCGCCGAAGCCCCGGGCCTGTCCGGTCTGCGCCTGCCCAAGGTGACCTCGGCAGCCGGGATCACCCACATCGCCCACCGCACGACAGCGGCGCTGTACGCCCTGCTGGAGTCCGCCCTCGCGGTGGAACAGGCCTACGCCGTCGCCACGGCCCATCCGAACCTGCGGGGCATCGCGCTCGGCGAGGCGGATCTCCGCGCCGACCTGGGGGTCCGGGACGACACCGGCCTCGACTGGTCGCGCTCCCGGGTGGTCGTGGCCGCCCGGGCGGCGGGGCTGCCCCCTCCGGCGCAGTCGGTCCACCCCGACATCCGCGATCTGGAGGGCCTGGCCGCCTCCTGCGCCCGCGGCCGTGCGCTGGGCTTTCTGGGCCGGGCCGCGATCCATCCCCGCCAGCTCCCCGTCATCGAACGCGCCTATCTGCCCACCGGGGACGAGATCGAACGGGCGGAGACGGTCCTCAAGGCGGCGGCGGCCGAGCAGGGCGCCCAGGCCCTGCCCGACGGCCGCTTCGTGGACGCGGCGGTGGTGGCGGCGGCCCGGCGCACCCTGTCCCTGGCGGGCCGCCACTGACATGCCGAGGGCGCCCGGTCACCCGGGCGCCCTCGCACAGATCACTGCGGCAGGAGGCCGTCAGGCCTTCTTCCCCGACCCGGCCTGGTCCCTGGCCGCGCCGGTCTCGGCCTCGTCCGCCGGCTCGTCGCCCCCGGCACCCTCGGCCTCCCGGTCGCCCTCGGAGCCCTTGCCGCCCACCGAGTCCTTGCCGTCCTCGGAGTCCTCGGAGTCCTTGCCGAGGCCGACGGCCGTCTCGTCACTGCCGGCGTCTCCACCGGAGCCCGCCGCACCCGGCTCCACGACCTCTTCCCGTCCGGGCCGCTTCTTCGCCGACAGCACGAAGTAGGTCACCGCGAGCAGGAACACCAGGATCGCGGTCCAGACGTTCAGCCGCAGGCCCAGGATGTGGTGGGCGTCGTCGACCCGCATGTACTCGATCCAGGCCCGGCCCGCGCAGTACGCGGCGACGTACAGCGCGAAGGCCCGGCCGTGTCCGAGGCGGAAGCGGCGGTCGGCCCAGATGACCAGCAGCGCGACGCCGATGCACCACAGCGACTCGTACAGGAACGTCGGGTGGTAGGTGCCCGGAACCCGCCCGTCGGCCGAGGACGTGATCTCCAGGGCCCACGGCAGATCGGTGGGCTTGCCGTACAGCTCCTGGTTGAACCAGTTGCCCCAGCGGCCGATCGCCTGCGCGAAGGCGATGCCCGGCGCGACGGCGTCGGCGTACGCGGGCATCGGGATGCCCCGGCGGCGGCAGCCGATCCAGGCGCCCAGCGCGCCGAGCGCGATCGCGCCCCAGATGCCGAGGCCGCCCTCCCAGATCTTGAAGGCGTCCACCCAGTCACGGCCCTCGCTGAAGTACAGCTCGTAGTCCGTGATCACGTGGTACAGGCGGCCGCCGACGAGGCCGAAGGGCACCGCCCAGACAGCGATGTCGGCCACCGTGCCGGCCCGCCCGCCCCGGGCGATCCAGCGCCTGTTGCCGAGCCAGACCGCGACGAAGACGCCGATGATGATGCAGAACGCGTAGCCGCGCAGCGGGACGGGGCCGAGGTACAGCACTCCGCGCGACGGGCTGGGAATGAAGGCAAGTTCCATGGCAAGGTCGACGCTACCGTGCCGGACCGGGCCCGGGGCAGGCGGCCCGGCTACGGGTCCATAACAGGGGCGGGTGAACATCCCCTAGCCCTGGTTCGCCTCCTGCACCATCTGCTTCAGCTTCGCCGGGGTCATCGTCCGGTCCTGGTAGATGTTCTTGCCGTCGAACAGCACCGTCGGCGTGCCCGAGAAGTCGCCCTTGTCGAAGGCCTGGTGGGACTTGGCGACCCAGGCGTTGTGCGTGCCGTCCTCGACGCAGGTGCGGAAGGCCGGGGTGTCCAGGCCGTCGACCTTGCCGGCGAGCTCGATCAGCTTGTCATTGTCCGCGAAGGCGTCGTCGACCTCCGGGGGCTGGTTGTCGAAGAGCACGTCGTGGTACTCCGGGAACTTCCCGGCGTCCTGGGCGCAGGCGGCGGCGTTGGCCGCGTTGCGCGAGCCCGTGCCGCCCATGTTTCCGTCGATGAGCGTGACCAGGTGGTACTCGGTCTTCAGCTGGCCGGCCTCGGTCAGCTCGTGGATCACCGGCCGGTACGCCGTCTCGAAGGACTTGCAGGCCGGGCAGCGGAAGTCCTCCCACACCGTGAGCGTGGACTTGGCGCTGTCCTTGCCGACCGGGATCGCGAGGCCGTCCTTGCCCTGGGCGCCCGAGGGGGCCACGACCGGGCCCGAGGCCTCGCTGCCGTCGTCCTTGCCGGCGTTGGCCGCGACGACGCCGATCACCGCCGCGAGTCCCAGGACGGCGACGACGGCCCCGCCCACCAGCAGCGCGCGCCGGCGCTTCTCGGCGGACTTGTGCTTCTCACGCTCGACCGCCAGCTTCTCCCGGGCGGTGCGCTTTCCCTCACGGTTCTTCTCGCTCACACCCCGGAAACGAACCGGGGAGGCGCACCGCGCCTCCCCGGCCCCAGGTCCACCCGTACGAGGGACCCGTATGACTTCCGGCTTTTCTACGCCTGCCGGCGCACGCCCTTGGCGAGGTCGCCGGCGAGCGCGCGCACGGCCTCGACGCCGGCCGCGTCGTCCGGGGCGTCGAGCATCGCCTTGACGAAGGCCGAGCCGACGATCACGCCGTCGGCGAAGCCGGAGACCTCGGCGGCCTGGGTGGCGTTGGAGACGCCGAGCCCGACGCAGACCGGCAGGTCGGTGCCGGTGGCCCGGGTGCGTTCCACCAGGTCCTGGGCCTGCGAGCTGACGGAGGCGCGGGTGCCGGTGACGCCCATGAGGGAGGCGGCGTAGACGAAGCCGCTGCCCGCCGCGGTGATCTGCGCGAGCCGCTCGTCCTTGCTGCTGGGCGCCACCACGAAGACGGTCGCGAGACCGTGCTTCTCGGCGTGCTCCCGCCACAGCGCCGACTCCTGCACGGGCAGGTCGGGCAGGATGCAGCCCGCGCCGCCCGCCTCGGCCAGCTCCGCCGTGAACCGCTCGACGCCGTAGCGGTCGATGGGGTTCCAGTACGTCATGACGAGGATGGGCTTGCCGGTGGCGGCGTGCGCCTCGCGGACCGTGCGCATCACGTCAGCGATCTTGACTCCGCCGCGCAGGGCGATGTCGTCGGCGGTCTGGATGACCGGCCCGTCGAGGACGGGGTCGCTGTGCGGCAGGCCCACCTCGACGACGTCGGCGCCGCCGTCGATGACGGCCTTGATCGCCTCGATGCCGCCGTCCACGGTCGGGAACCCGGCCGGGAGGTAGGCGATGAGGGCGGAGCGCCCCTCGGCCCTGGTCGCGGCGAGGGTGTCGCTCAACAGCTGCAGCTTCCCGCTCACTTGGCGTCCCCCTCGATCTCGGCGGTGCCGGAGGCGTCCTCGGCGACCTCGGCGTCGGTGTCGTACAGGCCGAAGTACCGGGCGGCGGTGTCCATGTCCTTGTCGCCGCGGCCGGACAGGTTGACCACGATCAGCCCGTCCCGGCCCAGTTCCTTGCCGACCTCCAGGGCGCCGGCCAGCGCGTGGGCGCTCTCGATGGCCGGGATGATGCCCTCGGTGCGCGACAGCAGGCGCAGGGCCTGCATGGCGGCGTCGTCGGTGACCGCGCGGTACTCGCCGCGGCCGGAGTCCTTCAGATAGGAGTGCTCCGGGCCGATGCCCGGGTAGTCGAGACCGGCCGAGATGGAGTACGGCTCGGTGATCTGGCCCTCCTCGTCCTGGAGGACGTAGGAGCGGGAGCCGTGCAGGATGCCGGGCTCGCCCGCGGTCAGGGTCGCGGCGTGCTCGCCGGTGTCGACGCCGTGGCCGGCCGGCTCGCAGCCGATGAGGCGGACGCCCTCGTCGGGGATGAAGGCGTGGAAGAGGCCGATGGCGTTGGAGCCGCCGCCGACGCAGGCGATCGCGGCGTCGGGCAGACGGCCGGCCCGCTCCAGGATCTGGCGGCGGGCCTCGACGCCGATGACCCGGTGGAAGTCGCGGACCATGGCCGGGAAGGGGTGGGGTCCGGCGACGGTGCCGAAGAGGTAGTGCGTGTGGTCGACGTTGGCGACCCAGTCGCGGAAGGCCTCGTTGATGGCGTCCTTCAGCGTGCGGCTGCCGGACTTCACGGCGATGACCTCGGCGCCGAGCATGCGCATGCGGGCGACGTTGAGCGCCTGGCGCTGCGTGTCGATCTCGCCCATGTAGATGGTGCATTCGAGACCGAAGAGGGCGCAGGCGGTGGCCGTGGCGACGCCGTGCTGGCCGGCGCCGGTCTCGGCGATGACCCGGGTCTTGCCCATGCGCTTGGTGAGCAGGGCCTGCCCGAGCACGTTGTTGATCTTGTGCGAGCCGGTGTGGTTGAGGTCTTCCCGCTTCAGGAAGATCCGGGCGCCGCCGGCGTGTTCGGCGAAGCGCGGCACCTCGGTGAGCGCCGAGGGGCGGCCGGTGTAGTGGACCAGGAGGTCGTCGAGTTCCCTCGCGAACTCCGGGTCGTGCTTGGCCTTGTCGTACTCGACGGCCACCTCGTCGACCGCCGCGACGAGGGCCTCGGGGATGAACTTGCCGCCGAAGGCGCCGAAGTAGCCTTCGGGGTCGGGCGTCTGTCCCTCGGGATCGGGGATGAAGAACTGGCTGGGCATGCGGATACCTCACGGTGAGTGTGTGTGGACAGCACTGGTCGCCGTGGGAGCGGGGATCGGTTGTCGGCCGCGGGCCGTCAGTGGCTTGTCGCGCAGTTCCCCGCGCCCCTGCGGGGGCGCTGCCATCGCATGCCGTTCACCTGGCCCGGCTCGTCACCGATGACGTACCGGACGCGGCGGCCGTGGACACGGCGCGCGGGCGCACGGCAGCCGCGGGGGCGGCAGCCGCGCGCGAGGCGGGCGTACCGGTCCACGGTCGTCATGGTGAGAGTCATCGGGGCAAGCCTAGCGAAGATCAGCTCCGGCCGTGCCGGAGTGCGGGATGTTCGCCCGCCGCCACCAGGTCGGAGACCGCCGTCCTGGGGTCCTTGCCGGTGACGAGGGACTCGCCGACCAGGACCGCGTCCGCGCCGGCGTTGGCGTAGGCGATGAGGTCGTGCGGGCCGCGCACGCCGGACTCGGCGACCTTGACGATGTGGTCGGGGATCTCCGGGGCCACCCGCTCGAAGGTGTTGCGGTCGACTTCGAGGGTCTTGAGGTTGCGGGCGTTGACGCCGATCACGCGGGCGCCGGCGTCGACCGCGCGCTCCACCTCGTCCTCGTCGTGCACCTCGACCAGCGGCGTGAGCCCGATGGACTCGGCCCGCTCGATGAGGGACTCCAGGGCGGGCTGGTCGAGGGCGGCCACGATCAGCAGGGCGACGTCGGCGCCGTAGGCGCGGGCCTCCCACAGCTGGTACGACGTGACGATGAAGTCCTTGCGCAGGACCGGGATGTCCACCCGGGCGCGGACCGCCTCCAGGTCGGCGAGCGAGCCGCCGAAGCGCCGCTGCTCGGTGAGGACGGAGATGACGGCCGCGCCGCCCGCCTCGTAGTCGGCGGCGAGTCCGGCCGGGTCGGCGATGGCGGCCAGCGCGCCCTTGGAGGGGCTGGAGCGCTTGACCTCGCAGATGACCTTGACGCCGTCGCCGCGCAGGGCGGCCGCGCCGTCCTTGGCCGCGGGAGCCTTCGCCGCGCGCTCCTTGAGCTCGTCGAGGCTGACGCGCGCCTGCCGCTCCGCGAGGTCGGCACGGACTCCGTCGATGATCTCGTCGAGCACACTCACGCGAGCGGCCCCCTTCCAGACTCTTGACAGTTCCAGCGACCAGTCGGAAACCGATGGTCACTGCGATGGTATCCGCAGCGGGGCGTAGGCCTCGCATCCGGTTGACGCCGGTCCCACTACCTGGACGTCCTCCGGATGATCAAGGATGCAGCCAGCCACCGAAGGGCAGGTTCCGGACAACCGTGAAGACCAGCAGCAACGCGCCCAGGCCCCAGACCAGCCCGGGGCGCGGGTCGATCCGCAGCGGGCGTCCGCGTACCGCGTGGACCACCCAGACGGTCCACAGCACGGCGCAGGCCAGATAGCCGAGGACGGCGAGCGCGTTGGCGTGCAGGGCGGCCGGCAGGTCGCCGTGCACGAACGCGTGGGCGCTGCGCAGTCCCCCGCAGCCGGGGCAGTACAGGCCCGTGTGGCGCAGCAGCGGGCAGACGGGGTAGTGGCCGGGTTCGTTCGGGTCCACCGCGCCCACGTAGGCGAAGGCGGCGGCAGCGCCCGCCAGGAGCCCGGCGGGGACGGCCAGGCGTCCCGGGAGACCGTGCGTCACGCTTCGGCTGTCGGCGTTCACACCAGGCATTGTGCCCCGCACGTGCGCGAGGGGCGGTCCCGGCACCCGAGTGCCGGCCGCCCCTCGCGCGAGGTCGTGTCTTCCCGACGCGTTCAGCCCTCGGCGCGCGCCGGCTCGCGGTCGCCCGTCATCTGGTGCGGGGCGTGCAGGTCCTTCGGCTGGCCGAGGCCCATCATCCGCATGACACCGCCGACGACACCGCCGAGGAGCACGACCACCATGCCGGCCCAGAAACCCGCCGGCTGGTCCATCACCATGAACGCGCCCGCGACGCAGAAACCGATGAAGGCGATGATGACACCGGTCCAGGCGGCCGGGGTGTGACCGTGGCTGCTGCCCGCCATTGCTTGCTCCTCGTTGCTGTGTGCGTGTCTGAGCAGGACGCTCGGGGCCATTGTCCCGCACCCGCGCGCGGACGGTGACCGGGGGTGCTCCCCGGACTCACCCGGGCGGCTCAGGCCCCGGTCGGGTCCTCGCCCCGGTCGAGCGCCTTCCACAGCTCCTCGGGCCGGTCGGGGTCGGCGGCGGGGGCCCGGCGGCGCGGCCGGGGCGTGCCGCCGCGCTCGTAGCGGCCGGACATCGCGGGCCACAGCCGGCCGTAGCGCAGGGCGAGCAGCCCGGCCAGCAGGAGCAGCACGCCGCCGACGGCCGCGACGTACGGCCAGGCCGTGTGGCTGAGGGCGGCCACCGACGCGGAGGTGTCGCCGGAGGCCTGGGCGGCCTTCTCGTCGAGCGCGGAGCTGTCGGAGGCGCCGGACAGGGCGGCGGCCACCGTGCCCGCCCCGGAGAGCGCCAGCAGCGCGGCCACCACGACACGGCCCGCGCGGCGGACGGCGAAGACGGCGACGAGCGCGGCGAGGCCCACGACGGCGAGCGCCGCGGGGACGCCCGTGACGTCGCTGCCGCTGGCGGTCAGCGGGAAGGCGCCGCCGGCCACCGTCGCGGTGCCCTCCGACCACTGCTGCCGGGTGGCGAGGAGCGCCACGGCCGCGCCGAGCGCGCCGCACAGCAGCGCGGCGGCGAGGCTCAGGCGGCCGGCCCGGGCGGATCCGGCGGCTTGGGAACGGGGGTGAGGTACAGCAGTCACGTCCCCACTATCGCCTGAACCCCGGGCGAACCGTCACCCGGGGGTCATCTCAGGCCTTTCCCAGCCGGTTCGCCGTGTGCACGGCCCGCAGGACGGCGGCCGCCTTGTTGCGGCACTCGGTGTCCTCGGCGACCGGGTCGGAATCGGCGACGATCCCCGCTCCGGCCTGCACGTACGCCGTGCCGTCGCGCAGCAGGGCGGTGCGGATGGCGATGGCCGTGTCGGAGTCGCCGGCGAAGTCGAGGTAGCCGACGCAGCCGCCGTACAGGCCGCGCCGGGACGGTTCGAGTTCGTCGATGATCTGCATGGCGCGGGGCTTGGGGGCGCCGGAGAGGGTGCCGGCCGGGAAGCAGGCGGTGAGCACGTCGAAGGCGGTGCGCCCGGCGGCCACGCGGCCGGTCACCGTCGAGACGATGTGCATGACGTGCGAGTACCGCTCGATGGACATGAAGTCCACGACCTCGACCGAGCCGGGTTCGCAGACCCGGCCCAGGTCGTTGCGGCCCAGGTCGACGAGCATGAGGTGCTCGGCGCGTTCCTTGGGGTCGGCGAGGAGTTCGTCGGCGAGGGCCTGGTCCTCCTGCGGGGTGGCGCCGCGCCAGCGGGTGCCGGCGATGGGGTGCACCATGGCCCGGCCGTCCTCGACCTTGACCAGCGCCTCCGGGGAGGAGCCGACGACGTCGAAGCCGTCGAAGCGGAACAGGTACATGTACGGCGACGGGTTGGTCGTGCGCAGGACCCGGTAGACGTCCAGCGCGCTCGCCGTGCACGGCGTCTCGAAGCGCTGGGAGGGGACCACCTGGAAGGCCTCGCCGGCCCGGATGCGCTCCTTGATGTCCTCGACGGCCTCCTGGAAGTCGGGGCCGCCCCACAGCGCCGTGTACGCGGGCAGTTCCGAGGGCGGGAGCACGGCCGGGGGCTGGGCGACCGGGCGGGAGAGGTCGGCCTGCATGGCGTCGAGGCGGGCCACGGCGTCGGCGTAGGCCTCGTCCACGCCGGTCTCCAGGTCGTTGTGGTTGATCGCGTTGGCGATCAGCAGGACCGAGCCCTCCCAGTGGTCCATGACGGCCAGGTCGCTGGTGAGGAGCATGGTCAGCTCGGGCAGCCGCAGGTCGTCGCGCTCGCCGGGGCCGATCTTCTCCAGGCGGCGGACGATGTCGTAGCCGAGGTAGCCGACCATGCCGCCGGTGAAGGGCGGCAGGCCCTCCTGGTGGGGGGTGTGCAGGGCCTCGATGGTGGCGCGCAGCGCGGCGAGCGGGTCGCCGTCGACGGGGACGCCCACGGGCGGGACGCCGAGCCAGTGGGCCTGTCCGTCGCGCTCGGTCAGGGTGGCCGCCGATCGCACGCCCACGAAGGAGTACCGGGACCAGGAGCGGCCGTTCTCGGCGGACTCCAGCAGGAAGGTGCCGGTGCGCTCGGCGGCGAGCTTGCGGTAGAGCGCGACCGGCGTGTCGCCGTCGGCGAGGAGCTTGCGGGTGACCGGGATGACCCGCCGGTCGGTGGCGAGCTTGCGGAACGTCTCGAGGTCCATGGCGGCCGACCTTACTGATCCGCGGCGGGAGCGGCGGAACCGCCGTCCTTGAGGAGCACGTCCTCGTCGAAACACGTGCGGGCGCCGGTGTGGCAGGCGGCGCCGACCTGGTCGACCTTGACGAGCACGGTGTCGGCGTCGCAGTCCAGCGCCACGGACTTCACCCACTGGACGTGGCCGGAGGTGTCGCCCTTGACCCAGTACTCGCGGCGGCTGCGGGACCAGTACGTGCACCGGCCGGTGGTGAGGGTGCGATGCAGGGCCTCGTCGTCCATCCAGCCGAGCATGAGCACCTCACCGGTGTCGTACTGCTGGGCGATGGCGGGCAGGAGGCCGTCGGCGCTGCGCTTGAGGCGGGCGGCGATCTCCGGGTCGAGGCGGCTGGGCTCGCTGGTCATGCCGACCATTGTGCCGCGCGCCGGCGGCGGCGCAGGTGGAGTGTCCACTGGGCGGACCCGGTGGGCGGCCGTAGGCTGGCCGCATGTCGACCCATGCCAAGCGTGAACGACTTCTCCTCGCCGACCTGTTGGAGACCGCGGGCCCGGACGCGCCCACCCTGTGCGAGGGCTGGACGACCCGGGACCTCGCCGCGCACGTGGTGGTCCGCGAGCGCCGCCCGGACGCGGCCGGCGGGATACTGATCAAGCAGCTCGCGCCGCGCCTGGACCGGGTGATGGCGGAGTACACGGAGAAGCCGTACGAGGAGCTGATCCAGCTGATCCGTACCGGCCCGCCACGGTTCTCGCCCTTCTCGCTCAAGCCGGTCGACGAGGCGTCGAACATCGTCGAGTTCTACGTCCACACGGAGGACGTCCGACGCGCCCAGCCCGACTGGTCCCCGCGCGAGCTCGACCCGGTCTTCCAGGACGCCCTGTGGTCCCGCCTGGAGCGCACGGCCCGGCTGATGGGCCGCGGCGTGCCGACGGGCCTGGTGCTGCGCCGCCCCGACGGCCAGACGGCGGTCGCCCACCGCGGCACCCCGGTCGTGACGGTGACGGGCGAGCCGTCCGAACTGGTCCTGTTCTCCTACGGCCGCCAGAGCGCGGCCAAGGTCGACCTGGACGGCGACGAAAACGCGATCGCCAAGCTGCACGAGACGAAGCAGCTGGGGATCTGAGGACGGACGGCGCGCGGCAGCCCCGGCCGCGGGTGCGGTCCGGGGCTGCCGGCGAGGTCCGAGGGCTTCACCGCACCGGGGGTTCCGGGGGCGTCACCGCAGCGGGGGTTCCGGGGGCTTCACCGCACCGGGTGGCCCGCCTCCCGCAGGGTCTGCTTGACCTCGCCGATGCGCAGGTCGCCGAAGTGGAACACCGAGGCGGCCAGGACCGCGTCCGCGCCCGCCTCGATGGCCGGAGGGAAGTGGGCGAGTCCGCCCGCGCCGCCCGAGGCGATGACCGGGACGGTGACGTGCTTGCGCACGGCCCGGATCATCTCCAGGTCGTAGCCGTCCTTGGTGCCGTCGGCGTCCATGGAGTTGAGCAGGATCTCGCCGGCGCCCAGTTCGGCGGCCCGGTGGGCCCACTCGACGGCGTCGATGCCGGTGCCCTTGCGGCCGCCGTGGGTGGTCACCTCGAAGGAGCCCGACTCGGTGCGCCGGGCGTCCACCGACAGGACCAGGACCTGGCGCCCGAAGCGCTCGGCGATCTCGCGGATCAGGTCGGGGCGGGCGATGGCGGCGGTGTTGACGCCGACCTTGTCCGCACCAGCCCGCAGCAGCTTGTCGACGTCCTCGGCGGTGCGCACGCCGCCGCCGACGGTGAGCGGGATGAACACCTGCTCGGCCGTGCGGCGCACCACGTCGTAGGTCGTCTCGCGGTTGCCCGACGAGGCGGTGATGTCCAGGAACGTCAGCTCGTCGGCGCCCTCGGTGTCGTACACCTTCGCCATCTCGACGGGGTCGCCCGCGTCGCGCAGGTTCTGGAAGTTGACGCCCTTGACGACCCGGCCGTTGTCCACGTCCAGGCAGGGGATGACTCGGACCGCCAGGGTCATGAATCGTGCTCCTCTAGTGTTCCTGTGAGGGGGTGCCTCTGAATGCTTCCACTTCCACCGACACCAGGACCCGGGAGTCGATGAAGCCCTGCACGACCAGCAGGGTCGTGACGGGGCGTACGGCGTCGAACATCTCCCGGTGGGCCCGTCCCACCGCGTCGACGTCGCGCGCGTGGGCGAGGTAGACCCGGGTGCGGATCACGGACTCGACGCCGAGACCGTACTCGCCGATCGCCTCCAGGGCGGTGGTGAAGGCCACCTTGGCCTGTTCGTACGGGTCGCCCTCGCCGTAGAGCACGTCGCCCTTGAAGGCGGTCGTGCCCGCGACGAGCACGCGGTCACCCGCCGCCACGGCCCGTGCAAAACCGAAGGACTCTTCCCAGGGACTTCCGCTCTGCACACGCCGTACGGCACCGCTCATGACGACACAGCCTCCAAGGCCTCTTCCAGGGTGAACGCCTTTGCGTACAGCGCCTTCCCTACGATCGCGCCCTCGACACCGAGCGGGACCAGCTCGGCGATCGCGCGCAGGTCGTCGAGCGAGGAGACGCCGCCGGAGGCCACGACCGGGCGGTCGGTGGCCGCGCAGACGTTCTTCAGCAGCTCCAGGTTGGGGCCCTGGAGCGTGCCGTCCTTGGCGATGTCGGTGACGACGTAGCGGGCGCAGCCCTCCTGGTTCAGGCGCTCCAGCGTCTCGTAGAGGTCGCCGCCGTCGCGGGTCCAGCCGCGGCCGCGCAGGGTGGTGCCCCGCACGTCCAGGCCGACCGCGATCCTGTCGCCGTGCTCGGCGATGACCTTGGCGACCCACTCGGGGGTCTCCAGGGCGGCCGTGCCGAGGTTCACGCGGGTGCAGCCGGTGGCGAGGGCGGCGGCGAGGGTGCCGTCGTCGCGGATGCCGCCGGAGAGCTCGACCTTGATGTCCATCGCCTTGGCGACCTCGGCGATCAGCTCGCGGTTGTCACCCGTGCCGAACGCGGCGTCCAGGTCGACCAGGTGGAGCCACTCGGCACCGGAGCGCTGCCAGGCCAGGGCCGCCTCCAGGGGGGAGCCGTAGGAGGTCTCGGTGCCGGACTCGCCGTGCACCAGACGGACGGCCTGGCCGTCGCGGACGTCGACGGCGGGGAGGAGTTCGAGCTTGCTCACAGGGTTCCGATCCAGTTGGTGAGGAGCTGGGCTCCGGCGTCGCCGGACTTCTCGGGGTGGAACTGGGTGGCCCACAGGGCGCCGTTCTCGACGGCCGCGACGAACGGCTTGCCGTGTGTCGACCAGGTGACCTTGGGGGCCTCGATAGCGGGGTTGTGCGTCTCCAGCGACCAGTCGTGGACGGCGTAGGAGTGCACGAAGTAGAAGCGCGCGTCGGGGTCCAGGCCGGCGAACAGCCGCGAGCCGGGAGCCGCGTCCACGGTGTTCCAGCCCATGTGGGGCACGACGTCGGCCTGCAGCGGCTCGACCGAGCCGGGCCACTCGTCGAGGCCCTCGCTCTCCACGCCGTGCTCGATGCCGCGCGCGAAGAGGATCTGCATGCCGACGCAGATGCCCATGACCGGGCGGCCGCCGGACAGCCGGCGGTCCACGATCCAGTCGCCGCGCGCCTCGCGCAGGCCCGTCATGCAGGACGCGAAGGCACCGACGCCCGGCACGAGCAGGCCGTCGGCGTTCAGGGCCTTGTCGTAGTCACGCGTTATCTCGACGTCGGCTCCCGCGCGGGCGAGGGCGCGCTCGGCGGAACGGACGTTGCCGAAGCCGTAGTCGAAGACGACGACGTTCTTGCGGGGGGCGCTCAATTCCACACCTCCAGCCTCAGGACGCCGGCCACCAGGCACATGGCGGCGCCGATCGACAGCAGGACGATCAGGCCCTTGGGCATCTTCTGCTTCACGAAGGAGTAGATCCCGCCGACGAGGAACAGGCCGACGACGATCAGCAGGGTGGAGGTGCCGTTCACAGGGCGCCCTTCGTGGAGGGGAGGATGCCGGCCGCGCGCGGGTCGCGCTCGGAGGCGTAGCGCAGGGCCCGGGCGAGCGCCTTGAACTGGCACTCCACGATGTGGTGCGCGTTGCGCCCGTAGGGCACGTGCACGTGCAGCGCGATCTGCGCCTGGGCGACGAAGGACTCCAGGATGTGCCGGGTCATGGTGGTGTCGTACTCGCCGATCATCGGCGCCATGTTCTCGGGCTCGGTGTGCACCAGGTACGGGCGGCCCGACAGGTCGACGGTGACCTGGGCGAGGGACTCGTCCAGCGGGACCGTGCAGTTGCCGAAGCGGTAGATGCCGACCTTGTCGCCGAGGGCCTGCTTGAAGGCCGCGCCCAGTGCGAGGGCGGTGTCCTCGATGGTGTGGTGCGAGTCGATGTGCAGATCGCCCTCGGTCTTCACGGTGAGGTCGAACAGGCCGTGCCGGCCGAGCTGGTCGAGCATGTGGTCGTAGAAGCCGACGCCTGTCGACACGTCGACCTTTCCGGACCCGTCGAGGTCGATCTCGACGAGTACCGACGTCTCCTTGGTGACTCGCTCCACGCGTCCCACGCGGCTCATGTGCTCTGCTCCTTCTTCAGTTCACGGACCGCGTCGAGGAACGCGTCGTTCTCTTCGGGGGTTCCGGCGGACACCCGCAGCCAGCCCGGAATGCCGTTGTCCCGGACCAGGACGCCCCGGTCGAGGATCTTCCGCCAGGCCGCGTGCGCGCCGCCCTCGCCGTCGAACCGCCCGAACTGCACGAAGTTGGCGTCGGACTCGACGACCTCGTAGCCGGTCGCGCGCAGCTCGGCGACCAGGCGGTCGCGCTCGGCCTTGAGCTGCTCGACGTAGCCGAGCAGGGTGTCGGTGTGCTCCAGGGCGGCCAGGGCGGTCGCCTGGGTGACGGCCGACAGGTGGTACGGCAGCCGCACGAGCTGCACGGCGTCCACGACGGCCGGGTGCGCGGCGAGGTAGCCCAGGCGCAGGCCCGCCGCGCCGAAAGCCTTCGACATCGTGCGCGAGATGACCAGGTGCGGCCGCCCGTCGAGCAGCGGCAGCAGCGAGGCGCCGTGGCTGAACTCGACGTACGCCTCGTCCACGACCACCATCGACGGCTTCGCCGCCTGCGCGGCCTCGTACAGCGCGAGGACCGTCTCGGCCGGGACCGCGTTGCCCGTGGGGTTGTTGGGGGTGGTGATGAAGACGACGTCCGGCTTGTGCTCGGCAATCGCCTGCTCGGCGGCGGCGAGGTCGATGTTGAAGTCCTCGCCGCGGGGACCGGAGATCCAGCCCGTGCCCGTGCCGCGCGCGATGAGCGCGTGCATCGAGTACGACGGCTCGAACCCGATCGCGGTGCGGCCCGGCCCGCCGAAGGTCTGCAGCAGCTGCTGGATGACCTCGTTGGAGCCGTTGGCCGCCCAGACGTGGGCCGGGCCGACCTCGTGGCCGGAGGTGTCCGTCAGGTACCGCGCCAGCTGCGTGCGCAGCTCGACCGCGTCCCGGTCGGGATAGCGGTTGAGGTCGCGGGCCACGTCACGGACCCGCTCGGCGATCCGCTCGACCAGCGGCTCGGGCAGCGGGTAGGGGTTCTCGTTGGTGTTCAGCCGTACGGGGACGTCCAGCTGGGGCGCGCCGTAGGGGGACTTGCCGCGCAGCTCGTCGCGTACGGGGAGGTCGTCGATGCGTACGTCGCTCACTTGCCCTGCGGAACCTTCCAGTCGAACCTCGCCTTGATCGCCGCGCCGTGGGCCGGCAGGTCCTCGGCCTCCGCCAGCGTCACCACGTGGTGCGCGACGTCGGCCAGGGCCTCGCGCGTGTAGTCCACGATGTGGATGCCGCGCAGGAACGACTGCACGGACAGGCCGGAGGAGTGGCACGCGCAGCCGCCGGTGGGCAGGACGTGGTTGGACCCGGCCGCGTAGTCGCCCAGCGACACGGGCGCCCAGGGGCCGATGAAGATCGCGCCGGCGTTCTTGACCCGGTCGGCCACCGCGGCGGCGTCGGCGGTCTGGATCTCCAGGTGCTCGGCGCCGTACGCGTCGACCACCCGCAGGCCCTCCTCGATGCCGTCGACCAGGACGATCGCGGACTGCCGGCCGGACAGCGCCGGGACGATCCGGTCCTCGACGTGCCGGGTCGCGGCGACCTGGGGCGCCAGCTCCTTCTCCACCGCGTCCGCGAGGTCGACGGAGTCGGTGACCAGGACGGCGGCGGCCAGCGGGTCGTGCTCCGCCTGGCTGATCAGGTCGGAGGCGACGTGCACCGGGTCGGCCGTGTCGTCGGCGAGGACCGCGATCTCGGTCGGGCCGGCCTCGGCGTCGATGCCGATCTTGCCGGTGAAGTAGCGCTTGGCGGCGGCGACCCAGATGTTGCCGGGGCCGGTGACCATGTTCGCCGGGGCGCAGGACTCGGTGCCGTAGGCGAACATCGCCACGGCCGTGGCGCCGCCGGCCGCGTAGACCTCGTCGACGCCCAGCAGGGCGCAGGCGGCCAGGATGGTCGGGTGCGGCAGGCCGCCGAAGTCGGCCTGGGCGGGCGAGGCGAGCGCGACGGACTCGACGCCGGCCTCCTGCGCGGGCACCACGTTCATGATCACAGAGGACGGGTACACCGACCGGCCGCCGGGCGCGTACAGCCCGACGCGCTCGACCGGAACCCACTTCTCGGTCACGGTGCCGCCCGGCACGACCTGGGTGGTGTGGGTGCTGCGGCGCTGCGCGCGGTGGACCGTCCGGGCGCGCCGGATGGACTCCTCCAGGGCCGCGCGCACGGCCGGGTCGAGCTCCTCCAGCGCGCGCGTGAGCGCGGCGGCCGGGACCCGCACCTGGTCGAGCCTGACCCCGTCGAACCGCTCGGCGGCGTCGATCAGCGCCGCGTCGCCCCGATGATGCACGTCCTCGCAGATCGGACGCACCTTCTCCAGGGCGGCCTGTACGTCGAAGTCGGCTCGGGGCAGCAGGTCACGCAGGGCGGGGCCCTCGGGAAGGGCGTCGCCGCGCAGATCGATTCGGGAGATCACGTGCTCAATTCTCTCAGACCCGGGTGAGGCACCGTCCGCGCGTATCAATGGCTGATACAGAGTGTCGCCGGACCCGGAAGATCCCCCTCACTCTGTGCTTTCGGGGCGTCACACAGCGGGCATGAACGGTTGTACGAAGGACCCAACCGGCGAGTACCCGGGGAGGAAGGGAAGCACTGTGACCGAGGGGGCCGGCCTGCGGGCCGGAGAGCTGCCCGACGACCTGACCGCGGCCGAGGCCGGCATGTGGCAGGCCTTCCGCAACGGCAGCGTGTACGACCTGAGCAGCGGCGACACCGTGGTCGACGACCCGCACGGCGGCCATCCGTGGGGCGAGGAGCGGACCGTGCGGGCGCGGATCGTGTGCTGGCTGCTCCTCGACGGCCCGCCCGCCCTGGCCGGCCGCGTGGCCTCGCTGAAGCTCGCCGGCGTGCACATCAGCGGCTCCCTGGACCTCGCGGGCGGCACGGTGACGCCGTACGTGGAGATGCGCCGGTGCCGGTTCGAGCAGGACGTACTGCTGCCGGAGGCCCGCTTCACGACCATGCGGCTGGTGGACTGCTCGGTGCCCCGGCTGGAGGCGGCCCGGGTGCAGACCGAGGGCGACCTGCACCTGCCCCGCTGCCGCTTCCTGCGCGGCATCCGGCTGACCGACGCGCAGATCGGCACGGACCTGATGCTCAACCAGGCGATCGTGCACAAGGACCGCAGCGGCCGCTCGGTCGCCGCGGACGGCCTGACCGTCGGCCAGGACTTACAGGCCGAGCTGCTGGAGTCGCACGGCGAGCTGAGTCTGCGCGCCGCCACCATCGGCGTGTCGCTGAGCCTGCGCGGCGCGCGTCTGGCCAACCCGTACGCGCGGCTCGCGCTGAACGCCCCGCAGCTGACCGTCGAGCGCAGCCTGTACCTGACCCCGGCGGGCGTCGGCGCGCAGGCGATGAGCGGGATGACCCCGGCCCAGGGCACGCGGATCCAGCGGTTCGCCTGCGAGGGCGGGATCCGGCTGGACGACGGGCGGTTCGGCGACGCCGTCGACTTCGAGCAGGCCCGGTTCACGCTCGGCGACGACCAGGAGCTGTCGCTGCGCCGGGTGCAGACGCCGGAGCTGCGGTTCCTCGGGGAGCAGCCGGCGCGCGGCCGGGTGGTGCTGTCCGGGGCGCGGGTCGTCAACCTGATGGACCGGGCGGACGCCTGGCCCGGACCGGGACGGCTGCACATGGGCGGCTTCGCCTACGAGAACCTCGTGCCGCGCGGGCCCTTCCCGCTGGCCGAGCGGCTGGACTGGGTGGCGGCGGCGACCGCCGAGTACAACCCGGATCCCTACGAGCGGCTCGCCGCCGTGCTGCGGGCCGGCGGGGAGGACGAGGACGCCCGCGAGGTGCTGCTCGCCAAGCAGCGCCGGCACCGCGAGAGCCTGCCGCTCGCCGCCAAGCTGTGGGGGTACGCGCAGGACTGGACGGTCGCCTACGGGTACCGGCCGGGCCGGGCGGCGGTGTGGATGGCGGTGCTGTGGGCCGCGGGCTCGCTCGCCTTCGCCCGGGCCGGCCATCCGCCGATGAAGCGCGGCGAGCACCCGGAGTGGGACCCCGTCCTGTTCAGCCTGGACCTGCTGCTGCCGGTCATCGACCTGGGGCAGGTGGGCTTCTGGCAGTTGCGCGGGGGCTGGCAGTGGCTGGCGACGGCGATGATCCTGCTGGGCTGGATCCTGGCGACGACGGTGGCGGCGGGCGCGACCCGGCTGCTGCGGCGCAACTGATGGTGCGCAGGTGACCAGCGTTGCAGAACTGCCATGCCTTTACCCTCTCTTGACCGAACCCCGTACAACTTTCCGCGACTTCCCGGAACGATCTGGCGCCGTCATGACCAGCGGACTTTCAATGGTCGGCACCATGGCCATGCAGCTGCCGTTCATCCGCCCGAGCCGGATGACAAGGACCGCCCCCCACCCCGTCGGCAGGCCGAGCCCCGACGACGAGGTGCTGCTCGACGCGCCCGACGCGCGGCTGAGTCCCGCGCTGGTCGCCGCCGCCCGGGGCGATCACGGACCCGCCGCCGGGCTGCTCCTGGCCACGCGCGTGGCCGCCGAGTGGGAGCGGCGCGACCGGTACGTGACGCGGCTGGCCGCCTTCGCGCGCTCGCGCCCCGAGTGGCTGGACGCCTGGCTCGCCACCGCCCCGCAGGACCCCGACGCCCTGCTGGTCGGGGCCCAGCTGGCGGTGGACCGGGCCTGGCAGTCCCCGGCCCGGGCCGAGCTGCTGCGCGAGGTGAGCCCGCTGATCACGGCCGCGGCCCGGGGCGACCAGCGGGACCCGGTGCCGTGGCGCCTCGCGCTCGACCACGCCCGGGGCGCCCAGGCCGGGCACAAGTACTTCGAGGAGCTGTGGGCGGCGGCGGTCCGGCGCGCCCCGCACCACCACGGCTGCCATGTGGCCGCCCTGCGCTACCTGGCCACCTCCTGGCACGGTTCCCACCGCGAGTGCTTCGACTTCGCCGACCGCGCCGCGCAGGACGCGCCCGCCGGCTCGCTCGTCCAGGCGCTTCCGCTGCGGGCGGCCTTCGGCTACCTCACCGACGACTGCGGGCCCGACGACTGCGGACCCCAGGTGCCGCGCGAGCGGCTGGACGCGGCCGCCGACCGGGCGATCGCCCTGTCCCCGCTGCTCCCGCCGGCCGACCCCTGGCCCGCCCGGATGCGCAACCTGCTCATCTACGTCCTGGTGCGTCTGGAACGCTGGCCGGACGCCGCCGAACAACTGCGTGTGAACGGCCCGTACGCCACCTCGTTCCCCTGGGACCGGGCGTCGGACGACCCGCTCGGGCACTTCCTGCGCGTACGGGACGACATCCGGGCCGCGGCGGCCGGGGAGCCGTCCCGGCATCCACGGAGTGAACGCGGCGGACGAGACCGCACCGGCGACCATTAGGCTTTTGCGTCGTGACCACCGTCCGGCTCCCCCTCTTCCCCCTGAACTCGGTGCTGTTCCCGGGGCTCGTGCTCCCGCTCAACGTCTTCGAGGAGCGGTACCGCGCCATGATGCGCGAACTGCTGAAGACGCCCGAGGACGAGCCGCGTCGGTTCGCCGTCGTGGCGATCCGCGACGGCCACGAGGTGGCCCCGAGCGCGCCCGGCATGCCCGACCCGACGGCCCTGCCCGAGCGGGGGCCCGCGGCCGGCTTCGGCACGGACCCGGCCAAGGCCTTCCACAAGGTCGGCTGCATCGCCGACGCGGCGACGATCCGGGAGCGCACCGACGGCTCTTTCGAGGTGCTGGCCACGGGCACGAGCCGGGTGAGACTGCTGTCGGTCGAGTCCTCCGGCCCGTTCCTGACGGCCGAGCTGGAGACGCTGACGGAGGAGCCGGGCGACGAGGCGGCTCCTCTCGCCGAGGGGGTGCTGCGGTCCTTCCGGCAGTACCAGAAGCGCCTGGCCGGGGCGCGGGAACGCTCCCTGACGACCGGCGCCGACCTGCCCGACGAGCCGGGCGTGGTGTCGTACCTGGTGGCGGCGGCGATGATGCTGGACACCCCGACCAAGCAGCGTCTGCTCCAGGCCCCCGACACGGCCTCCCGGCTGCGCGACGAACTGAAACTCCTTCGCTCCGAGACGGCGATCATCCGTAGTCTGCCGTCGTTGCCCGCGTCGGACCTGACGCGCGGCACGACGAGTCTCAACTGAAGCGGACCGGGATGGCGAAGAAGTCGAAGAAGCAGCAGTCCGGCGGCACCCCCGCGACGGTGGCCCTCACGGCGGCGGGCGTGGAGTTCACCGTCCACGCCTACGAGCACGACCCGGCCCACCCCTCCTACGGCGAGGAGGCGGCCGAGGCGATGGGCGTCTCCCCCGACCGTGTCTTCAAGACCCTGGTCGCGGACGTGGACGGCACCCTCACGGTCGCCGTGGTGCCGGTGGCGGGCCAGCTGGATCTGAAGGCCCTGGCGGCGGCGGTCGGAGGCAAACGCGCGGCCATGGCCGACCCCACCCTGGCGGAGCGCACCACGGGCTATGTCCGGGGCGGCATCTCGCCGCTGGGCCAGCGCAAGAAGCTCCCGACGGTCCTGGACGCGTCGGCCGCCACGCACACGACGATCTGCGTGTCGGCGGGGCGGCGGGGCCTGGAGGTGGAACTGGCACCGCAGACCCTGGTCACCCTCACGGAGGCGGTCCTGGCACCCATCGGCCGCGCATAGCCCGCGGGCGGTCGTGCCGCTCGGGGCGGCCCGGGGGGCGCGGGTGGGCGCGGCGGGGGACCCCGCCACGCCGGGCTGCGCACCACCCCGGCACCGGCACCGAGCACTGGCCGACGCCGGGCGGGACCGGCACCGCCGGGCGAGGCCGACACCGAGCCCTAGCCGACGCCGGGGGCGAGGCCGACACCGAGCCCTAGCCGACGCCGGGGTCGGGGCCAGGGCCGGCACCGAGCCCTAGCCGGCCGGCTTCGGCGGATACGCCCCGTGCCCGAACTCCGGCTCGGGGTCCCGGGGCCCGAACAACGCCGTGAGCCCCAGATGGACGACCAGCGCGGCGAGCGGCCAGGCCAGCAACGCCCCCTTCGCCCCCAGCTTCAGCGGCGCGGAGAACGTCACCCCCCGCCCCACCTCACGGGCGTGCGCGACGACGTCCTGCGCGGGCCCGAGCCACACCCCGACCCGCCAGGCCAGCAACGACCCGAGCAGCCCGCCGACGGCGAGACCCACCACCAGCGGCACACCCCCGCGCCGCCGCAGCAGGAACACCACCAGCGCGCTCACCAGACCGAAGCCCAGCCCGAGCAGCGTGAACGTCCCGTCCACCCCGACGGCCTGCTCGCCCTCGGTGTCCTTGAGGTAGACGACCCAGTTCCCGTCCGTCACGTCCCCGACCAGCGGCACGTGCGGCGCGAGCCACCACCACAGCACGCCCAGCAGCACCCCGCCGAGCGCCACGGCCAGGGCGACCAGCCCGGCCTCCCGCAGTTCGGTCTTCATCCCGGGGCCGTCGTCCTGTCCGTACCAGCCGAGCCCGGTGTGCTCGGCGTACTCGGCGTGCTGGGAGCCGGGAGCCGGAGCCCCGGACGCCCCGGCCGGTGGCTGCCACGAACCCTGCGCGGAGTGGTCATGCGGTGGCGGTGGCGGAGTCAGTGGTGCGGTCACCCTGCCATCGTGCCAGGCCCGCCTGTGCGCCGCGTCACCGGACGACCCCTCCCCGCTCACCGGACGGCCGCCCGCCGGTACGCCCAGGTCGCCACGGCCAGCGAGACGACACCCACCCCGCCGCAGACGGCGAGATCACCGAGCACGAACGCCCAGTCGGGATCCGCCCCGAACGTACGCGCGAACGCCTCGACGCCGTACGTCGACGGCAGCAGGTCCCGTGTGAAGCGCACGACCTCCGGCATGCGGTCGGCCGGCAGCACGCCCAGCAGCAGCGCCGCCGACATGCCCAGCTGCCCGAGCAGCGTGGCCAGCTCCGGCCGCGGCGCGAGCAGCCCCAGCGCCGCCCCGAGCCCGGCGAGCGCGGCGCCCGCCAGCGGGATCACGGCCATGAGGATCCACAGATGGGCCAGCGGCAGCCCGAACAGCACGCAGCCGAACACCGCCGTCACGACGGTCCCGGGCACGGTGAAGGACGCGTACGCGCCCGCCGCGCCCAGCACCACCGCCGCCGGCGGCACCGGCAGGGTCGCGTAGTGGTCGAGCCCGCCGCTGGCGCGCAGCTGCCCGAAGTACTGCGCGAGCAGGTTCAGCGCGACGAAGGCGACCACGAGGACCGACGACCCGGCGACGACCGCCTGCGCCTCGGCCCCGTCGTCCACGACCCCGCGCATCAGGATCATGATCCCGATCGACTGGAAGGTCGCCACGAACAGCAGCGGGATCCGCGCGACCCGCGCCCGGGACAGCTGCGCCCGGTACACGGCGGCCAGCGACGGCCACAGCCGCGCCCGGGGCCCGAGCTCGGCCGCGCCCGCGGCGGGCTCCTGAACGGCCAGGGCACTGCCTGGCAGGACATCGGCGGGTACGACACTCACGTCGCGCTGCTCCCCTTCGTCGGGTCCACTGCGGCAGTCGCCCTGTTCGGTACGTACGCGGCGGCCCACGCACTCAAGGCCTCGGTGTTCCTCACGTCCCTCACGCCTTCACCAGTCCCTGCTGCGCGGCACCGCCCAGCGCCAGATAGACGTCCTCCAGGCTCGGCGTGGCCAGCGTGAAGTCGTCCAGGGCGGCGAAGGCGGCCCCTCCGGTGACGGTCGCGACGACCGCCCGGGCCTCCTCGGGCCCGAGCCGCAGCGTCCAGCGGCGGCCCGACTCCACGGCCCGGTCCCGCAGCGCGGCCACCTCGGGCACGTGCAGCGGAGCCGCGTCCCGCCACACCAGGTCGACCCGTACGTCACCGGCGACCTGTTCCTTGAGCCCGGCGGGCGTGTCGCAGGCGATCACCCGCCCGCGGTCCAGGACGGCCACCCGGTCCAGCACGGTCTCGGCCTCGATGACGTTGTGGGTGACGAGCAGTACGGTCGTGCCGCGCTCGGCCCGCCGCCGGTCCACCGCGGACCACACGGCCCGCCGCGCCACCGGGTCCATGCCGGTGGTCGGCTCGTCGAGCACGAGCAGCGGCCGCTCCCCCACCAGCGCCGCGGCGAAGCACGCCAGCCGCCGCTGGCCACCGGAGAGCTTCTTCAGCGGGCGTCCGGCGAGGGGTGTCAGGCCGAGCTCGTCGAGGACGGCGTCCCGTTCGGCCCGGGCCCGCCGGACGTCCAGGCCGCGCAGCCGCCCGGTGGTCTCGGCGGCGAGCGACACGGTCAGTTCGTCGAGGGCGGTCGACTCCTGGCCGAGGTAGGCGAGGATCCGCGCGGCCCGTTCCGGGTGGCGCACGATGTCGTGCCCGAGGATCTCCACGCTGCCGCCGTCGGGCCGCATCAGACCGGTGAGCTGGCGTACGAGGGTGGACTTGCCGGCGCCGTTCGGGCCGAGCAGGCCGAAGATCTCGCCGCGGCGGATCTCCAGCCGTACGTCGTCCGTGGCCCGGACCTCGGGGGTCGCGGGCGTGCCGCGCCGGCCCCGGACCGCCGGATAGGTCTTGGTCAGCCCGCGCACCGCGCACACGATGTCACCATCGTGCCGAAATGCCTGTCCCGCGCGCGTACTCACAAGGGACGAGACTACGGGGTCGGCGGCCCCGGCCCGCCCTCGGGGCGGCCGTCGGCGGCAAAAACGCCGGCGACGTCCTCAGTCGCCGACGGGGGCGTGCTCCACGCCCGTGCGCACGCCGATCTCCTTCCAGAAGCCGGCCCGGATGGCGTAGCGGTCGCGTTCGTCGATCTGGTCGTCCTTGTGGGCGAGCAGGCCGAACCGGGCGGCGTAGCGCAGCAGCTCGCCGTCGACGCGGTGCGGGATGCGCGGGTACATCCCGGACAGTCTCGGCAGGTGGCTGTGGTCGCCGAGGCGCTCCACCCAGCGCCGGGCGAAGACCTGGCCCACCTCGAAGGGGTCGCCGCTGACCGTGGTGATGTCCTCCTCGCGGTCGGCCCAGCGCTGCTCGGCGGTGGTCAGCTGGGCGAGCGTCGGCATCGAGGCGGCCTCGGGGGGCTCGGCCGCGGGCCGGTCGACCCAGCCTTTGTCGGAGGACCAGCGGAGGGTGGCGGAGGCGGGGGGCTGGGCGGGCTGGGTGCCGGGGGCACGCAGGGCGGCCAGGTCTTTGGGCGTGGGGACCCCTTTGGCGGCCGCGGGCACCCGTTCCTCGCTGCCGTTCACCCCCGGGCCGGGCACCGGGTGCGGGGGCTGCGGGGCGGGCCGCTCGGCCGGGTCGGCGAGGGCGGAGTCGGGCAGCGGCGCGGAGAGGATCGCGGCGATCTCCGGCCGGGTCGCGGGCTGCGGGGCGCACACCCCCGAGTAGTCCTTGGCGCGGACGGCCTTGGTGATCCACGCGCGGTCCAGGACACGCCGCTCGTCGGCCTCGGCGACCAGGTCCTCGGACTGGTTGTAGTCGCCGTCGGCGGCCTGGACGGCCCACAGGTGGACGGCGACGCCGTGTTCCTTGGCGGCCATCATGCCGGGCAGCAGATCGCCGTCGCCGGTGACGAGGACGACGTCGGAGCAGGCGCGATTGCGGGCCAGCTCGGTCAGCTCGGCGTGCATGGCGGCGTCCACGCCCTTCTGCGCCCAGCGGCCGTCGCTGCGGGTCAGGGCACCGAGCCGGACGGTGACCCGGGGCATGACGCGCAGCCTGCGGTGTTCGGGCTGCGGGACGCGGTCGGGGGCGCCGTCGAACCAGTAGATGCGCAGCAAGGGCCGCTGCGTGTCCGATTCGGCGCGCTCGCGCAGCCCCTGGATGAGGGCTGTGTGGTCGACCGTGATGCGGGACCGCGAGGGCTCCCCGGCGAGGAGACTCGCCGCGGCTCCCAGCAGATACCCGGCGTCCACCAGGACGATGCAGCGGTCCACGCGACTCACCCTCTTCCCAGGAGGTTTGTTTCGGGCTTCCTTCGAGTCTGCCCGACGGCGCGGAGGTTAACGGCCGGAACTCGATCTTCGGCGTGGCGTTTCGCGCCACCCCACTCCGACTACCCCTGTCACGCAGGGTAATTGTCCGACATGCGATCGTTGTCGGCCTGTGTGAATCTGGTCCCGGCCCTGGCCCCTAGATCCCCCACAGGAGGCATCACCATGGCCAAGAACAAGAACCGTGACCGTAAGCAGCAGCGTCCGACCGAGCGCGGGCAGCGGGCGGACCGCAGCCCCGTGGCGGAGGCGGAGCCCCAGACCGAGGTCGAGCTGACCCCCGGCGACGTGGCCTCCCGCAAGCGGAAGCGCAGCTTCGGCCACAACTGACATCTGTGTGACGGGTTTTGAGACCCACGCACCTGCGCGAGGGGCGTACCAGGTACCGGGTACGCCCCTCACGCGCGTCAAGAGCCGCCCGCCGCCTCGGTCATGGAGCCGGACGGCCCCGGCCGTCCCGCGCCGGGCAGGACGGGCCGAGCGGCACCACCTCCGTCATCCCGCCAGGCAGGACGGGCCGAGCAGGACCTTCAGGTCACCGAAGAGCGCCGGGTCGGGCTTGACCCGGTGCCGGTCCAGGCGCAGCACGGTCGTCTTGGTCGGACCCTGGAGCCTGATCCGGACCTCGCTGTCGCCCTTGTGGTGGCTGAGCACCTCGCCGAGACGGCTGACCAGCGGCGGGGTGACCCGGGTGGCCGGGATCGTGAGCACCACGGGCGCGTTGGCGCCCGCGTTGGACAGGTCGGGGACCATCAGCTCCATCGCCACGAGCCGCGGCACGTCCTCGCGCTTGTCGAGGCGCCCCTTGACGAACACCACGGCGTCCTCGACGAGTTGGGTCGAGACGAGCTGGTAGGTCGCGGGGAAGAACATGCACTCGATCGAGCCGGCGAGGTCCTCGACGGTGGCGATGGCCCAGGCGTTGCCCTGCTTGGTCATCTTGCGCTGCAGGCCCGAGATGATGCCGCCGATGGTGACGACCGCGCCGTCCGCGTGCTCACCGCCGGTCAGCTGGGAGATGCCCGCGTCGGCCTTGTCGGACAGGATGTGCTCCAGGCCGAACAGCGGGTGGTCGGAGACGTACAGACCGAGCATCTCCCGCTCCTGGGCGAGCAGATAGGTCTTGTCCCACTCGTCGGTGGAGAACTCCACGTCGAGCCCGAAGCCCGGCTCGCTGGTCTCGGCCTCGCCCATGCCGCCGAAGAGGTCGAACTGTCCCTCGGCCTCCTTGCGCTTGACCGCGACCACGTTGTCGATCATCGGCTCGTACTGGGCGGTGAGGCCCTTGCGGGTGTGGCCCAGGGAGTCGAAGGCGCCGGCCTTGATCAGCGATTCGGTGGTGCGCTTGTTGCAGACCACCGCCTCCACCTTGTCGAGGTAGTCCGGGAAGGACGTGTACTTCCCCTTCGCCTTGCGGCACCGGATGATCGACTCGACCACGTTCGTGCCGACGTTGCGGACGGCGGAGAGGCCGAAGAGGATCACGTCGTCGCCCTGGGCCGCGAAGTTGGACATCGACTCGTTGACGTTCGGCGGGAGCACCCGGATGCCCATGCGGCGGCACTCGTTGAGGTAGACGGCCGACTTGTCCTTGTCGTCCTTCACGGACGTCAGGAGCGCGGCCATGTACTCGGCGGGGTGGTTGGCCTTGAGGTAGGCCGTCCAGTAGGAGACGAGTCCGTACGCGGCGGAGTGCGCCTTGTTGAACGCGTAGCCGGCGAAGGGGACCAGCACGTCCCAGAGCGCCTGGATGGCCTCGTCGCTGTAGCCCTTCTTGCGGGCGCCCTCCTGGAACAGGACGAAGTTCTTCGCCAGTTCCTCGGGCTTCTTCTTGCCCATCACGCGGCGGAGGATGTCGGCCTCGCCGAGCGAGTAGCCGGCGATGATCTGGGCGGCCTTCTGCACCTGCTCCTGGTAGACGATCAGGCCGTAGGTGACGTCCAGGACCTCCTTGAGCGGCTCCTCCAGCTCGGGGTGGATGGGTGTGATCTCCTGCTGCCCGTTCTTGCGCAGCGCGTAGTTCGTGTGGGAGTTCATGCCCATCGGGCCCGGGCGGTACAGGGCCGACACGGCGGAGATGTCTTCGAAGTTGTCCGGCTTCATCAGCCGGAGCAGGGAGCGCATGGGGCCGCCGTCGAACTGGAAGACGCCGAGGGTGTCGCCGCGCTGGAGCAGTTCGAAGGTCGTGGGGTCGTCGAGCGGGAGGCTCAGGAGATCGATGTCGATCCCCTTGTTGGACTTCACCATCTTGACGGCGTCGTCCATGATCGTGAGGTTGCGCAGGCCGAGGAAGTCCATCTTCAGCAGGCCGAGCGACTCACAGCTCGGGTAGTCCCACTGCGTGATGGTCACGCCGTCGGTGTGCCTGACCCAGACGGGCACGTGGTCGGTGATGGTCTCGCTGGACATGATCACGCCGGCGGCGTGCACGCCCATCTGCCGCACCAGGCCCTCGACGCCCTTGGCGGTGTCGATGACCTTCTTCACGTCCGGCTCGTTCTCGTACATCGCCCGGATCTCGCCCGCCTCCGAGTAGCGGGGGTGCTCGGGGTTGGTGATGCCGTCGAGGTTGATGCCCTTGCCGAGGACGTCGGCGGGCATGGCCTTGGTGAGGCGGTCGCCCATCGCGTACGGGTAGCCGAGCACGCGGGCGGAGTCCTTGATCGCGTTCTTGGCCTTGATGGTGCCGTACGTGCCGATCATGGCGACCTTGTCGGCGCCGTACTTCTCCGTCACGTACCGGATCACCTCGACGCGCCGGCGCTCGTCGAAGTCGATGTCGACGTCGGGCATGGAGATGCGCTCGGGGTTGAGGAACCGCTCGAAGATCAGGCCGTGCGGGATGGGGTCGAGGTCGGTGATGCCGAGGGCGTAGGCGACGATCGAGCCGGCCGCGGAGCCTCGGCCGGGGCCGACCGCGATGCCCTGCTTCTTCGCCCACATGATGAAGTCGGCGACCACGAGGAAGTAGCCCGGGAAGCCCATCGAGATGATGGTGTCCATCTCGTACTCGACCTGCTTCATGCGGTCGTCCGGGATGCCGTCCGGGAAGCGGCGGTGCATGCCGCGCATGGTCTCCTCGCGGAACCAGCTGACCTCCGTGTACCCCTCGGGGATGTCGAACTTGGGCATGAGGTCGCGCTTTTCGAACATGCCGGTCGTGTCGACCATCTCGGCGATCAGCCGGGTGTTGGCGCAGCCCTCCTGCCAGGCGTCCGAGGAGTCGATGGCGTACATCTCGTCCGTGGACTTCAGGTAGTAGCCGGTGCCGTCGAACTTGAAGCGGTCCGGGTCGGAGAGGTTCTTGCCGGTCTGGATGCACAGCAGCGCGTCGTGGGCGGTCGCCTCGTGCGCGTAGGTGTAGTGCGAGTCGTTGGTGACCAGCGGGGGGATGCCGAGCTTCTTGCCGATCTCCAGGAGGCCGTCACGGACCCGGTGCTCGATCTCGATGCCGTGGTCCATCAGCTCCAGGAAGTAGCGGTCCTTGCCGAAGATGTCCTGGTAGTCGGCGGCGGCCTTGAGGGCCTCGTCGTACTGGCCGAGGCGCAGCCGGGTCTGGAGCTCGCCGGAGGGGCAGCCGGTGGAGGCGACGATCCCCTCGGACCACTGGGCGATGGTCTCCTTGTCCATCCGGGGCCACTTCTGCAGCCAGCCCTCGGCGTAGGCGTCCGAGGAGAGCCGGAAGAGGTTGTGCAGGCCGGTCTTGTTCACGGCCCACATCGTCTTGTGGGTGTAACCACCGGAACCGGAGACGTCGTCCCGCTTCTGGTGCGGCTGGCCCCACTGGATCTTGCGCTTGTTGCGGCGCGACTCGGGCGCGACATACGCCTCGATCCCGATGATCGGGGTGATCCCGGCCTTCTGCGCGGAGTGGTAGAAGTCGTACGCCCCGTGGAGGTTGCCGTGGTCGGACATGGCGATGTGCGTCATGCCCATCTCGTTGCACGCGTTGAACATGTCCTTCAGCCGCGCGGCACCGTCCAGCAGCGAGTACTGGGTGTGGACGTGCAGGTGCGTGAACGGCGGCTTTGACACGGCTGCGGCCTCCAGGAAGAACACGGGTCGAATGGGGTCCGACAGGCTGCGGACAGTCTGGGGGACAGCGTCGAAGTCTATGCCTCGGCACTGACACGCGGGGGCCTGACCCGCGTACCTTCGTGCGGGGGCCGTGGGCACTCGCCCGGGCCCCCGCACGTTAGGCAGAGGGCGGACCTGCCGCCCTGAGACGCATGCACCAGGAGGCACCCAGCGATGTCGTTCCCGCAGCTCGACGACGAGCACCGCGGTGAGGAGATCCTCGCCGTCTTCGACACCGCCTTCGGCGAGCTGCTGGCCGCCGACCCGGCCGCGTTCCGCGTGAAGTTCCGCAAGATGGCGGCCTCGGCCTTCGCCTTCTACCGGGGCACGGCGTGCCTCTTCTACCACGACCTCGACCGCCAGGGGATCCTGAGCGGCCCCTACCTGGACGAGCGCACCTCGCGCGTGTGGATCCACGGCGACCTGCACGCGGAGAACTTCGGCACGTACATGGACGCGAACGGCCGCCTGATCTTCAACGTCAACGACTTCGACGAGGCCTACGTCGGCCCCTTCACCTGGGACCTGGCGCGCTTCGCCGCGTCGATCGCGCTGATCGGGTACGCCAAGGCGCTCGGCGACGAGCAGATCACCGAGCTGGTGGGGGTGTACGCGGCCGCGTACCGGGAGCGGATCCACGCCCTGGCCACGGGAGCCAAGAGCGACGAGGTGCCGCCCTTCACGCTGGACACGGCACAGGGCCCGCTGCTGGACGCGCTGCGTGACGCCCGCTCGCTGACCCGCTTCGGGCTGCTGGAGTCGATGACGGAGATCCGCGACTTCGAGCGCCGCTTCGCGCCGGGCGGCGGCTCGGTCGAGCTGGACGCGGCCACGCGCTACAAGGTCCTCGCCGCCTTCGACGGCTACCTGGAGACGCTCCCCGACAGCTCCCTGGCCCGCCCCGACTCCTACCGCGTGAAGGACGTCGTCGGCCGCCGCGGCATCGGCATCGGCTCGGCGGGGCTGCCGTCGTACAACATCCTCCTGGAGGGCCACAGCGACGCCCTGGAGAACGATGTCGTGATCTACATCAAGCAGGCCCAGACCCCGGCCGTCTCCCGGCACATCACGGACCGGGCGATCCGCGACTACTTCCAGCACGAGGGGCACCGCACGGTGATCTCCCAGCGCGCCCTCCAGGCGCACGCCGACCCCTGGCTGGGCTGGACCGAGCTGGACGGCGCGGGCCAGCTGGTCGCCGAGGTCTCGCCGTACGCGGTCGACCTGGACTGGGGCGACATCGACGACCCGGAGGAGATCGCCCAGGTGGTGGCCGACCTCGGCCGGGCGACGGCCACGATGCACGCGGCGGCGGACGACCAGTCCGGCGAGTCCCTGGTGCCCTTCTCGACCGAGCGGGCCATCGACGCGGCGATCGCGGCCGACGAGGAGGGCTTCGCGCCCCTGCTGGTCGACTTCGCGCACGGCTACGGCGCACGCGCGCGTGCCGACCACCAGACCTTCGTGGACCTCTTCCGCAACGGCCGGATCCCGGGTCTGTGACGGCCCCCCTTCACACAGGCATCCTTTAGGGGTCCCTTACAGGCCCCCGTGACAGACTCTTCTCTCGCTATGGACATATCCGGGATCCCGCTCAGAGCCGTGCGCGCGGCGCTGTTCACGGCCGTGGTCGTGACGCTCAGCACCGCGTCGCACGTGCTGCTGTCCCGGGCCCCGCTGCCGCTGGGCACGGTGGCGGCGGTCGCCGCCGCCGTGTTCGCCCTCGCGTACGCCCTGGCGGGCCGCGAGCGTTCCTTCGGGCGGATCGCGGCCCTGCTGATCCCGCTGGAGCTGGCCGCCGACACGGTGTTCACCGCGGGCCAGCACGCCTGTTACGGCCGTGCGGGCGGCCCGGTCGCGGGCCCGCTGCGCTCGGTCGGCCTGGCCGTGCTGTGCGGCGGGGGCGAGGTCGGCACGCCGCTCGCGCGGATGGCCGGGGCCACCGGCACGGAGCGGCTCGCGGCCGTGGTCGCCCACGCGGACCCGGCCACGGCCTGGCTGCTGCTCGGGGCGCACCTCGGGGTCGGCCTCACCGCCGCCGTCTGGCTGCGCCGCGGCGAGCGGGCCCTGGCCCAGCTGCTGCGGGCGGTGACGGCGACGACGTTCCGGCCGCTGCTGCTGGCGGTCGCCGCGGTGGCGGTGCACCGGCGGCCGGCCGGCCGCCGGCTGCCCTCGCGCGCCGCCGACCGCCCGTCCACCGCCCGCGACCTGGTTCTCGCGTACTCCCTGGGACGGCGTGGACCGCCCTGCTCACCCGCCCTCGTCTGAGGCAACCCGCCCGCCGCGTACGGCAGCAGCACGCACGGCACCGGTGCGCACGGCGCTTTCGAGCACGAGCAGTCCCCCCTTATGTATTCCGCACACGAACGTGTGCGCGTCCCCCACGGAGAACATCACCATGAGCAAGCGGAACAGCCAGGCGGCGAAGACGGCGGCGCGCGAGCGGCTGCGCGTCGAGCGCGAGCGCGAGGCCAAGCGGGCCAAGGCCAAGCGGCAGATCGTCGTCGCCTGCTCCATCGTCGGCGTCCTCGCGATAGCCGGCGGCATCGGCTACGCGGTCGTCCAGGCGAACAAGCCCACCTACTGGGAGTCGCAGAAGGACGCGAAGGTCGTCACCCCGGCCAACACCACGGGCACCGACGGCACCACGGTCGTCATCGGCAAGGACTCGGCGAAGAAGACCCTGAAGGTCTACGAGGACCCGCGCTGCCCGGTGTGCGCCCAGTTCGAGCAGACGGTCGGCCCGACCGTGAAGAAGGACATCGACGACGGCAAGTACAAGATGCAGTTCATCGGCGCCACCTTCATCGACGACAAGGACAACGGCGAGGGCTCCAAGAACGCGCTGAGCGCCCTCGGCGCCGCGCTGAACGTCAGCGACCAGGCGTTCCTCGACTACAAGGCCGCCCTCTACTCCGCGAAGTTCCACCCGGAGGAGACGACCGACGAGTTCAAGAAGGACAGCTACCTCATCAAGGTCGCCGACAGCGTCCCGGAGCTGAAGGGCAACAAGAAGTTCCAGGACGCGGTCGAGAAGGGCACCTACGACGCCTGGGCGATGGCCATGTCGAAGACCTTCGACGACAACAAGGACGGCGTCACGGGCACGCCGGGCTTCGTGATGGACGGCAAGCAGCTCACCGCCGACAACCAGGGCACGCCGCTGATGACAGTGGCCGACTTCAACCGGGTCGTGGGCGAGGCCCTGAAGAAGTGACGGCGGGTCGGGGACCGGCCGGCATGTGAAGAGCGGGCGAACTTCCGGAGTTCGCCCGCTCCGGCGCATACCGACCAGTAACCTGATCGCTCGTGACCAGTCGATACAGATCATCGAACACGTCCGAGGGCCCCAACTCCCTCACCCCGCGCCGCCGTACGGTCGTCAAGGCCGCGGCGGCGACTGCTGTCCTGGCCGGGCCGCTGGCGGCGACCCTGCCGGCGCGCGCCGTCGACCAGGCCCCCGCCTTCCTGCACGGCGTGGCCTCCGGCGACCCGCTGCCGGACGGCGTCCTGCTGTGGACCCGCGTGACGCCCGTCCCCGAGGCGATACCCGGCTCCGGGATCGGTCCGGACACCGAGGTCTCCTGGACGGTCGCCCGGGACAAGGCGTTCACGAACGTCGTCGCCAAGGGCTCCACCACCGCGACCGCCGCCTCCGACCACACCGTGAAGGCCGACATCCGCGGCCTGGAGCCGGGCACGGACTACTGGTTCCGCTTCTCCGCCGGCGGCACCGACTCCCCCGCCGCCCGCACCCGCACCGCCCCCGCGCACGACGCGGCCGTCACGGGTCTGCGCTTCGGCGTGGTCTCCTGCGCCAACTGGGAGGCCGGCTACTTCGCCCCGTACCGGCACCTCGCGGCCCGCGGCGACCTGGACGCGTGGCTGCACCTCGGCGACTACATCTACGAGTACGGCACGGGCGAGTACGGCACCCGCGGCACGGTCGTCCGCCCGCACGCCCCGGCGCACGAGATCGTCACGCTCGCCGACTACCGCACCCGGCACGCCCGTTACAAGACCGACCCGGACCTCCAGGCGCTGCACGCGGCAGCCCCGGTCGTGGCGATCTGGGACGACCACGAGTTCGCCAACGACGCCTGGACGGGCGGCGCCGAGAACCACACCGAGGGCGCCGAGGGCACCTGGTCCGCCCGTCAGGCCGCCGCCAAGCAGGCCTACTTCGAGTGGATGCCGGTGCGTCCCGCGATCGCCGGCACCACCTACCGCCGGCTGCGCTTCGGCAAGCTGGCCGACCTCTCGCTGCTGGACCTGCGCTCCTTCCGCTCCCAGCAGGTCAAGACCGGCAACGGCGAGGTCGACGACCCGGACCGCACCCTCACCGGCCGCGCCCAGCTCGACTGGCTCAAGGCGGGCCTGCAGGCGTCCGACACCACCTGGCGGCTGGTCGGCAACTCCGTGATGATCTCGCCGTTCGCCATCGGCTCCCTCTCCGCCGACCTGCTCAAGCCGCTGGCCAAGCTGCTCGGCCTGCCGCAGGAGGGCCTCGCCCTGAACACCGACCAGTGGGACGGCTACACCGACGACCGGCGCGAGATCCTGACGCACCTGCGCGCGAACGCCATCCGCAACACGGTCTTCCTCACCGGCGACATCCACATGGCCTGGGCCAACGACGTGCCCGTCGACGCGGGCACGTATCCGCTCTCCCCGTCGGCCGCCACGGAGTTCGTCGTCACCTCGGTCACCTCGGACAACCTCGACGACATCGTGAAGGTCCCGGAGGGCACGCTGTCCGCGGTGGCCTCGCCGGTCATCCGCGCGGCCAACCGGCACGTCCACTGGGTCGACACCGACCGGCACGGCTTCGGTGTCCTGGACATCACGGCCGAGCGGGCGCAGATGGACTACTACGTCATCTCGGACCGGGCCAAGCGCGACGCCACGGCCAAGTGGTCCCGCTCGTACCGCACGCGCAGCGGCACCCAGAAGATGGAGCGCGTGTACGACCCGGTGTAACGGGAGTCACGCCCGGGCCGCGGCGGCGACGGGCGCGCCGCCGTGAAGACCGCTAGAGCGTGTCGAGGAAGCCGAGTGCCACCCGCCAGGTGGCCTCGGCCGCCTCGGCGTCGTAGTCCGGCAGGTCCGGGTCGGTGTAGAGATGGCCCGCCCCGGCGTACCGGTACACCTCGACGTCGGCGCCCGTGCGGCCCATCTGGAGATACCAGGCGGTCAGCCAGTCGTCCGTCTCGAACGGGTCCGGCTCCGCCACATGGAGCTGGACCGGCAGCCCGTCCACCGTGACGCCCGGCGCGATGTCCGACGTGCCGTGCAGGAGCAGCAGGCCGCGGGCCTTGTCGTCGCCGAGGGCGAGGGTCTGGGCGATGGAGGCGCCGAGCGAGAATCCGGCGTACACGAGCCCGCGCTCCGAGTAGGGCGCGGCGGCCAGCACGGCCCGCTTGAGGAGCTCCTCCTTGCCGGTCTTCTCCTTGTGCGCCATGCCCTCCTCGACCGTGTCGAACGTGCGCCCCTCGAAGAGGTCGGGCGTCCACACCTCGTGACCGGCCGAGCGCAGCCGGTCAGCGGCCTGGTGCACGGCGGGCCGCAGTCCGAAGGTCGAGTGAAAGAGCATGATGTTCATGAGGCCATGGTGCCAGCCGGGTGTGACGGGCCGGGATCGCGGCACTACCCAGGACGCCGCCGAAGTCACATGTTCATGCCCCCGGCGAGCCGGTTAGGTTCGGGGGCATGGAGAACCTGCTACGACCGCTGATCGTGGTCGGTGGCTCGGTCGTGCTCACGCTGGTGATCGGCTGGGCCACCGACTTCCTGCTGCGCAAGGCCGACGACCGGCACCACGACACCCCGCTGTGGGGGCTGCTCCGCCGTGCCCGCATCCCCTACCAGCTCGTGCTGTGCGCCGCCCTGCTGAGAGGGTCCTACGACGAGGCGGACCTGCTGCGGAGCAATGAGGAGGCCGTCGGCCGGGTCCTGACCCTGGTACTGATCGGATCGACCGCCTGGCTGGTGATCCGTATCGCGGCGGCGATCGTCGAGACGTCCTACAGCCGGTACGCCCACGGCCGGGCCCACCGCGACCCGGCCAGGGTCCGCCGGGTGCGCACCCAGGTGACGCTGATCATGCGCGTGGTGTCCGCGATCGTCGGCGTGGTGGCCGCGGCGAGCATGCTGCTGACCTTCCCGGCGTTCCGGGCCGCGGGCGCTTCCCTGCTGGCCTCGGCCGGAATCCTCGGCATCGTCGCCGGTGTCGCCGCCCAGTCGACCCTGAGCAACATGTTCGCCGGGTTCCAGATCGCCTTCGGCGACATGGTGCGGATCGGGGACACCGTGGTCGTGGACGGCGAGTGGGGCACGGTCGAGGAGATCACGCTCACGTTCCTGGCCGTACGCACCTGGGACGAGCGCCGGATCACCATGCCGGTGTCGTACTTCACGTCCAAGCCGTTCGAGAACTGGTCGCGCGGGACCCCGCAGATGACCGGCATCGTCTTCTGGCACGTGGACCACACGGCCCCCGTGGACGCGATGCGCGAGAAACTCCGCGACATCCTGCGCGAGTGCCCGGCCTGGGACGGCCGCGCCTACGACCTGTCCGTCACCGACACCACCCCCAGCACCATGCAGGTGCGGGCCCTGGTGACGGCCAAGGACGCCGACGACATCTGGACGGTACGGGTCGCGGTCCGCGAGCAGATGATCCGCTGGCTGGCCGACGAGCACCCGTACGCCCTGCCCAGGGTCAACACGGCGGACGCGGTGCTGCGGCCGTCCCGCAACGGCCTGCACCCCTCCCACGACGGGGAGCGGCCGTCCCCGGACGGCGTCCCGGTCCAGCGCCGCTACCACGGCTCGTCCCGGTCGGACCGCTGATCCGCCCGGGGTGAACAGCCCCGGGAACGACAGACAACAGGACGGCTGCCCGCGACCCGGGCAGCCGTTCTCGTGCACGGACCCTCGGTCGCCACGCTCGGCGCCGCAGCCGACCCGGGTGATCCGCGACGCACCCGGAAGGACCTGCGAGGCGCCCGGACGATCCGCGAAGACCCGGATGTTCCGCGGCGACCCGGATGTTCCGCGACGCCCTCAGCCGCCGGAGGGCCGCCCGCCACCGGGCGGCGCACACGACTCACGAGCGCGGGACGGCCGCCCGCCGCCCGGCGGCGCGCACGCCCCACCGGGGACCCAGCCCCCCGGACTGTCCGTCACGGGCGGTGCGTGGACGGCAGACTCACCGCAGACTCCGCACGTCGAGATGGCGCAGCACCCGGTCCACCACCTCCGGGTCCGCCCCGGGCTCGCTCCGCGCCGCCAGCACCTCGTGCCGCGCCGCGCTCAGCATCTCCTGCTGGATCCGCCGCATCCGCTTCAGCTGCCGCGCCCGCTCCCGGTGCGCCTCACGCCGCTCGTCCTCCGCCACGTCCGGGCTGATCCGCACCCCGATGTCGAAGGCGCGCCGCATCATCTGCTCGGACAGCTCCTCCGGCAGCTCCTCGCTCTCCTCGATCTCCCGCAGCCGCCGTTTCGCCGCCTTGGACGCCCGGATCGCCAGGGTCTTCGCGAACTCCTTCTCCGCGTCCGTGTCGGCCTTCACCCCGAGCTTGCGCACCAGCCACGGCAGCGTCAGCCCCTGCACCACCAGCGTCACCATGATGACGCCGAAGGCGATGAAGATGATCTCGTCCCGGTTGGGGAACGGCGCCCCCGAGTCCGTCTCCAGCGGAATGGCCAGCACCAGCGCGACCGAGGCCACCCCCCGCATCCCCGACCACCACATCACCACGGTCTCGCGCCAGCTCACCGGGATGTCCTCGTCGTAGTCCCGCCGCGCGTGCAGCCGTTTGGTCAGCCAGGTCGCCGGCAGCAGCCACAGCAGCCGTACGAACACCACCACGCACACCACCAGCGCCGCCCACCCGAGCAACTGGCCCCACCGGCCGGCCGCGGTGTGGATGGCGTTGTGCAGCTCCAGCCCCACCAGCCCGAACGCGACGCCCGTGACGAGCGTGTCGACGATGTTCCAGAACGTGTGCCCGGCCAGCCGCGTCATGACGTCGTCGGCGTCCGAGCCGTACTCGGCGAGGAACAGCGCGGTGGTGAGCACCGCGAGTACCCCGGAGCCGTGCAGCTCCTCGGCCATCACGTAGGAGGCGTACGGCACCAGCAGGGTCAGCCCGATCTGCAGGGTCGCGTCGTCCAGCCGCTCCATCAGCTTGTTCGTGCCCCAGCCGAGGGCGATTCCCACGGCGATCGCCACGACGGCCGAGAGCACCAGGTCGAGCCCGGCCTGCCAGGGCGAGAACGTCCCGCTCACGGCGGCGGCGATCGCCACGTGGTACAGGACGATGGCCGTCACGTCGTTGAACAGCCCCTCGCCCTCCAGGATGGACACGAGCCGGCGCGGCAGCCCCAACTGCCCGGCCACGGCGGTGGCAGCGACCGGATCCGGCGGCGCCACCAGCGCACCGAGCGCGAACGCCGCGGCGAGCGGCAGCCCCGGCACGATCGCGTCGGCCGCGGCGGCCACACAGGCCATGGTGACGAACACCAGCGCCACGGCCAGCAGGAAGATGGGTCTCTTGTTCGCCGCGAACTGCCGCCACGAGGTGCGCCGCACGGCTGCGTACAGCAGGGGCGGCAGCAGCAGCGGCAGGATCAGGTCCGGCGGGATGTCGACGTTCGGAACGAATTCGAGCAGCGCGAGGACTATGCCGAGCAGGGTCATCAGCACCGGCGCGGGCACCCCGAGCCGGTCTCCGACCGGGACGCTGATCACGGCCCCCAGCAGCAGCACGAACAACAGGGCCAACTGATCCACGGTCAGCGCTCCGGGAGGTCAGACGGTCACACGACTGACCTCAAGCGTGCCACGCAACGCCCGTGACAAACCGTTTCGGCACTCGCCGCGGCGGACTAGAGCGAACGCCGCATCCCCTGGTGCGGAATGCCGGCTTCCAAGTACTCCGGGCCGTAAGCCTCGTAACCGAGCCGCTCGTAGAAGCCGAGCGCGTGCGTCTGGGCGTGCAGGTCCACGGCCGCGAGCCCCCGCGCGCGTGCCGCGTCCTCGATGGCCCGCACCAGGGCGGCCCCGACACCGAGACCGCGCGCGTGAGCGGCCACGGCCAGCCGGCCGAGGGAGCCCACCGACGGATCGGCCCCGGTCTGCGCCACGGCCGCCTCCCCGACCAGCAGCCGCCCGGTCCCGAGCGGCACACCGTCCTCCCGGACCGCCAGGACGTGGACCGCCCCGGCGTCGTACGCGTCGTACTCCAGGTCCTCCGGCACGCCCTGCTCGCCGACGAAGACCTCCTTGCGCACCGAGAAGCACGCCTCACGGTCGGCCGGGTCCTCGGCGACCCGCACCGCGAATCCGGGCTCGCTCACGCGTACGTCTCCTCCCGCACCTGCTCCAGCGCGTTCCGCAGGTCCTCCGGGTAGTCGCAGGAGAACTCCACCCACTGCCCGTCCCCGGGGTGCTCGAAGCCGAGCCGCACCGCGTGCAGCCACTGGCGGGTCAGCCGCAGCCGTTTGGCGAGCGTCGGGTCGGCGCCGTACGTCAGGTCGCCGACGCAGGGGTGGCGGTGGGCGGCCATGTGGACGCGGATCTGGTGGGTGCGGCCGGTCTCCAGCTTCACGTCGAGCAGGGACGCGGCGCGGAACGCCTCGATGAGGTCGTAGTGCGTGACCGACGGCTTGCCCTCGGCGGTGACGGCCCACTTGTAGTCGTGCTGCGGGTGGCGTCCGATGGGCGCGTCGATCGTGCCGCTCGTCGGGTCCGGGTGGCCCTGGACGAGGGTGTGGTACCGCTTGTCGACCGTGCGCTCCTTGAACTGGCGCTTCAGGGACGTGTACGCGTACTCCGACTTGGCCACGACCATGAGCCCCGACGTGCCGACGTCCAGGCGGTGCACGATGCCCTGGCGCTCCGCGGCCCCCGACGTGGAGATCCGGTACCCGGCGGCGGCGAGGCCGCCGATGACGGTCGGCCCGGTCCAGCCCGGCGACGGGTGCGCGGCCACGCCGACCGGCTTGACGATGACGACCACGTCATCGTCGTCGTGCACGATCTCCATGCCCTCGACCGGCTCGGCCACCACCTGCACCGGCGCGGGCGCCTGCGGCATCTCGACCTCCAGCCAGGCCCCGCCGTGCACCCGCTCCGACTTGCCGACCACCGACCCGTCGACCGTGACCTTCCCCGCGGCGGCGAGCTCGGCCGCCTTCGTACGGGAGAAGCCGAACATGCGGGAGATGGCGGCGTCGACGCGCTCGCCCTCCAGGCCGTCGGGCACGGGCAGGGTACGGATCTCGGGAAGCGTGCTCACCCGTCGAGTATGCCGGACGGGCCCGGCACCCCCGTACGCGCCTGTGGACAACCCCGCCCGCTCAGTCCTTGTGGACGGTGCCGTCCGGGTCGAGCCCCTTGAAGGACAGCAGCACGATCAGGATGCCGCCGCACACGATCGCCGAGTCCGCCAGGTTGAACACGGCGAAGTGCTTGGGCGCGATGAAGTCCACGACGGCGCCCTCGAAGACACCCGGGGCCCGGAAGATCCGGTCGGTGAGGTTGCCCAGCGCACCGCCGAGCAGCAGGCCGAGCGCGATCGCCCAGGGCAGGCTGTAGAGCTTGCGGGCGAGACGGGCGATCACCACGATCACCGCCGCCGCGATCATCGTGAAGATCACGGTGAAGGCCTCGCCGAAGCCGAAGGCCGCGCCGGCGTTGCGGATCGCCTCGAACTTCAGCCAGTCGCCGATGATCTCGATCGGCGGGTGGTGCTCCAGCTTGGCCACCACGATCAGCTTGCTGACCAGGTCGAGCGCGTAGGCGAACAGGGCCACCGCGAAGAGCACCGCGATCCGGCGCCTGCCCCGGGGGGCCGGCCCGGCCGCGGCCTCCGGCTCGCCCGCGCCGGACACCTCGGGGGCCGCCGCGCCCGCCGGGTCGGCGGCGGACTCACCGGCCCGCGCGCCGGTGCCCTCGGCACCGGGCCGTTCCCGTCCGTCCCCGGCCGCGTCCGGTGTGTCCGGCGTACCGATGATGCGTTCCGCCTCTGCCACGTGAGTCCCTCAACCTAGGTGCCTGACTGAGCACGAGGGTACGTCACGCCCCGCACGACGCACGTGCTCAGGAGGCATTCGGCGGGGGTCAGTACCGGCGCTCCTGCTTCTGCTTGCACTCCACGCACAGCGTGGCCCGCGGGAAGGCCTGCATCCGGGCCTTGCCGATGGGGTTGCCGCAGTTCTCGCACAGGCCGTAGGTGCCGGAGTCGAGGCGGTCCAGGGCGCGCTCGGTCTGGTCGAGCATCTCGCGCGCGTTGGCGGCCAGGGCCAGCTCGTGCTCGCGCGTGATGTTCTTGCTGCCGGTGTCCGCCTCGTCGTGGCCCGCGCCGTCCCCCGAGTCGCGCATCAGGCCGGCGAGCGACCGCTCCGACGAGCTGATCTCCTCCCGCAGCCGCGTCTCCTCGGACAGCAGCTCGGACCTGGCCTCCTCGACCTCCTCCTCCGTCCAGGGGTCCTCGCCCGGGCGTACCGCGAGCTCACCGGGCTCCACCGCGCCGGCCCGGGCCTTCGGCACGGCGGTCTTCGCCGCCGTCGCCGTGCCAGGAGTCTTCTTCGCACCCACCGTCGTCGCTCCCGTCTGCGGTGCGGCCTCGGCCGCGCCCGCCTTCTCGGCCGTGCTGCTCCCGGCCTTGTCCTGTGTGACCGCGCCGGTCCGGGCGGTGCCCGCGCCGGCCGCGCTCCTCGGGGTGGTGCTCCCGCCTCCGGCGCCCCGCCCGGCCACGCCTTCGGCACCCTTCCTCACGGCCCCGCCGGCCCTTCCCTTGCCGCCGCCGGCCTTCCTGGCCGGAGCCTTCCCCGCCACGGCCTTCTTGGCGCCTGCCTTCCTGCCGGGCGCCTTCGCCGGGACGGTTTCCTCGGCACCGGTGACCGGGGCCGCCTTGCCGACAGCCCCCTTCTTCGAGGCGGCTTTCCTGGGGGCGGCCTTCTTCGGAGCCTTCTTCGCGCCGGTCTCCTCACCAGCGACTCCCGCGGAAGCGGCCTGCTTCGCAGCGGCCTCCGCGGAAGCGCTCTGCTTCGGAGCAGCCTCCGCAGAAGCGGCCTGCTTGGGAGCGGCCTTCCCACCCGTCGCCTTCTCGGCCACCGCCTTCGTCCTCTCGACCGCGGCCTTCGTCCCCCCGGCCGCCTTCTTCACCGCCCCCTTCACCGCCCGCCCCGCCGAGCCCCCCTGCGTGGACTTCTTCCCGCCCCCGCCCTTGGCCGCACCGCCGGAGGCCTCCCCCGGCCTGCCGGACGCCGGCTGCTGTACGGCGGTCTTCTTCGCCACCATGGCCGCGGCCCCTTCACATATTGTGATCTTGCTCGCGAATCGTGCTGGGACGATAAATCGACTCGAGTCCCGCGGCAACGGGGCACACCGCCCGATTCGCCCGCCTCGCGCACGCCGCGCGGCGAACATGCATCCGTTGTGCCCAGCTCCCCGTCCGGTAATCCGCCGGGCCGGACGTCCCAGGATCCGAACACCCATACCACCCCATTCAGGTCATCAAACCCATAAGCCACCCCACACGGAACCCCTTGCCCACGGTCCCGGAAATGCGGTCGGCCGCTGTCCGCCCGGCGCCGTACACTGGGCGGAGCGAAAAGCGTGGATGGGGACGAGTAGCGGCGTACGCAGCCCAGAGCGACCCGGGGACGGTGGAAGCCCGGGGGCGAGCGCGACGTGAAGATCACCCCGGAGCCGCCGGAAGAAAGCCGCAGCCCAGCGCAGCGGCCGGTAGAACCGGCATCGCGACCCCAATGAGGGGGCTCACCGGCGCACACCCCGTGCCGGAGGGCCAAGGAGGGTGGTACCGCGGGAGCGCGCCGAAGGCGGCGCAGGCAGACGTAGCTCTCGTCCCTCCGGACGGAAGGCAGCAAGTCCGCCGGAGGAAGCCCGCTGATGACATCGCCGACGTATCGCCAGGTACCCGCCCAGGTCGACCTGCCCGCCCTCGAGCACGCCGTGCTCGACTTCTGGCGCGAGCAGAAGATCTTCGCCAAGAGCCTGGAGCAGTCCGAGGGCCGCCCCGAATGGGTGTTCTACGAGGGCCCGCCCACCGCCAACGGCATGCCCGGCGCCCACCACATCGAGGCGCGCGTCTTCAAGGACGTCTTCCCCCGCTTCCGCACCATGCGCGGCTACCACGTGGCCCGCAAGGCCGGCTGGGACTGCCACGGCCTGCCCGTGGAGCTCGCCGTCGAGAAGGAGCTCGGCTTCTCCGGCAAGCAGGACATCGAGGCGTACGGCATCGCGGAGTTCAACGCGAAGTGCCGCGAGTCGGTGACCCGGCACACGGACGCCTTCGAAGAGCTCACGACCCGCATGGGCTACTGGACCGACCTGAACGACCCGTACCGCACGATGGACCCCGAGTACATCGAGTCCGTCTGGTGGTCGCTGAAGGAGATCTTCAACAAGGGCCTGCTGGTCCAGGACCACCGCGTCGCCCCCTGGTGCCCCCGCTGCGGCACGGGCCTGTCCGACCACGAGCTGGCGCAGGGCTACGAGACGGTCGTCGACCCGTCCGTCTACGTCCGCTTCCCGCTCACCTCCGGCCCGCTCGCCGGCGAGGCCGCGCTGCTGGTCTGGACGACCACGCCCTGGACGCTGGTGTCCAACACGGCGGTCGCGGCCCACCCCGAGGTCACCTACGTCGTCGCGACCAACGGCGAGGAGAAGCTCGTCGTCGCCGAGCCGCTCGTCGCCAAGGCCCTCGGCGAGGGCTGGGAGACCACCGGGCAGACCTTCACGGGCGCCGAGATGGAGCGCTGGACCTACCAGCGCCCGTTCGAGCTCGTCGAGTTCCCGGAGCCGGCGCACTTCGTCGTCAACGCCGAGTACGTCACCACGGAGGACGGCACGGGTCTGGTCCACCAGTCCCCCGCCTTCGGTGAGGACGACCTCAAGGTCTGCCGCTCCTACGGCCTGCCCGTGGTGAACCCGGTCCGCCCGGACGGCACCTTCGAGGAGGACGTCCCGCTCGTCGGCGGCGTCTTCTTCAAGAAGGCCGACGAGAAGCTCACCGCCGACCTCGACGGCCGCGGCCTGCTCTTCAAGCACATCCCGTACGAGCACAGCTACCCGCACTGCTGGCGCTGCCACACCGCGCTGCTCTACTACGCCCAGCCGTCCTGGTACATCCGCACCACGGCCATCAAGGACCGCCTCCTCGCGGAGAACGAGAACACCAACTGGTTCCCGGACACGGTCAAGAACGGCCGCTACGGCGACTGGCTGAACAACAACATCGACTGGGCGCTGTCCCGCAACCGCTACTGGGGCACCCCGCTGCCCATCTGGCGCTGCGAGGACGACCACCTCACCTGCGTCGGCTCCCTCACCGAGCTGACCGAGCTGACCGGCACCGACCAGTCGAACCTGGACCCGCACCGCCCGTTCATCGACGAGGTCACCTTCGCCTGCCCGCAGGGCGGTTGCGGCAAGACGGCCACGCGCGTGCCCGAGGTGATCGACGCCTGGTACGACTCGGGCTCGATGCCGTTCGCGCAGTGGGGCTACCCGTACAAGAACAAGGAACTGTTCGAGACCCGCTACCCGGCGCAGTTCATCTGCGAGGCCATCGACCAGACCCGCGGCTGGTTCTACACGCTGATGGCGGTCGGCACGCTCGTCTTCGACAAGTCCAGTTACGAGAACGTGGTCTGTCTCGGTCACATCCTCGCCGAGGACGGCCGCAAGATGTCCAAGCACCTGGGCAACATCCTGCAGCCGATCCCGCTCATGGACCAGCACGGCGCCGACGCGGTCCGCTGGTTCATGGCGGCCGGCGGCTCCCCCTGGGCGGCCCGCCGCGTCGGCCACACCACGATCCAGGAGGTCGTCCGCAAGACGCTCCTGACGTACTGGAACACGGTCGCCTTCCAGGCCCTGTACGCCCGTACGACCGGCTGGGCCCCGTCCGAGGCCGACCCGGTCCCGGCCGACCGCCCGGTCCTGGACCGCTGGCTGCTGTCCGAACTGCACGCGCTGACCGACCAGGTGACCCAGGCGCTGGACTCCTACGACACCCAGCGCGCCGGCAAGCTGCTGTCCGCGTTCGTCGACGACCTGTCCAACTGGTACGTGCGCCGCTCCCGCCGCCGCTTCTGGCAGGGCGACAAGGCGGCGCTGCGCACGCTGCACGAGGTCGTCCGGACCGTCACGCAGCTCATGGCCCCGCTGACCCCGTTCATCACCGAGCGGGTCTGGCAGGACCTGATCGTCCCGGTCACGCCGGACGCCCCGGAGTCGGTCCACCTGTCGTCCTGGCCGGAGGCGGACCTCACCGCCATCGACCCGGAGCTGTCGAAGCAGATGGTGCTGGTGCGCCGGCTGGTGGAGCTGGGCCGGGCCACGCGCGCGGAGTCGGGCGTCAAGACCCGCCAGCCGCTCTCCCGCGCCCTGATCGCGGCGACCGGCTTCGAGACGCTCGGCTCCGAACTGCGCACGCAGATCACGGAGGAGCTGAACGTCGAGTCCCTGGCGACGCTGAGCGAGGTCGGCGGCTCCCTGGTCGACACCACCGCCAAGGCCAACTTCCGCGCGCTGGGCAAGCGGTTCGGCAAGCGTGTCCAGGATGTGGCGAAGGCCATCGCCGACGCGGACGCGGCCGCCCTGTCCCTGGCCCTGCGCGAGGGCACGGCGTCGGTGGAGGTCGACGGCGAGACGGTCACGCTGGCTCCCGACGAGGTCATCATCACCGAGACCCCGCGCGAGGGCTGGTCGGTGGCGTCCGACGCGGGCGCGACGGTCGCCCTGGACCTGGAGATCACGGAGGAGCTGCGCCGTGCGGGCCTCGCCCGTGACGCGATCCGCCTGATCCAGGAGGCCCGCAAGAACAGCGGCCTCGACGTGGCCGACCGGATCGCCCTGCGCTGGACGGCGACGGACGCGGCCACGGTCGCGGCCCTCACCGACCACGCCGGCCTGATCGCCGACGAGGTCCTCGCCACGGACTTCGCCCAGGGCGAGGCGGACGGCGGCTACGGCGAGCCGTTCACCGACGAGGGCCTGACCCTGACGTTCCGCCTGCGCAAGGCGTAACGCCCAGGACCGCACCTGCCGAAGGCCCGGGCCTGCCAAAGATCTTGGCGGGTCCGGGCCTTCGGCGTTGCGTACGCACGACCGCGGACACGTTCGCACGAACACCGTTGCGCGGGCACGAACGGGCATGGCAAAGGGCGAGGCCCCGGGGGTGAACCCGGGGCCTCGCCCTGAACGCTGCCGACGCCTACGTCGTACTACTGGCCATCAGGCCGTCAGTTGTCGTCCTCGTCGATCAGGAAGCCCCGCATGGGCGAGGGCGCCTGACCCATCGGCGAGGGACCCTGAGGACGCACCGGCGCCATCGGCTGGGTCATCGCCGGGGACATCTGCTGCTGGCCACCGTAGGACGGAGCGGACGGCGAGGGGGGGCCGCCCATCGTCTGGTTGCCACCGTACGACGGGGCGCTCGCGCCGGCCGGTGCCATGGAAGGCGCCGGGGACGGCGGGAGGGACGCGGTCGCGGGAGTACGCGGCGGGGCCAGCGAGTCGTCGGCCTGGGTCTCCAGCTGACGCAGCTGCGACTCCAGGTACGACTTCAGGCGCGTGCGGTACTCGCGCTCGAAGCCGCGCAGGTCCTCGACCTTGCGCTCCAGCGTGGCGCGGGCGGACTCCAGGGAGCCCATCGCGACGCGGTGCTTCTCCTGCGCGTCCCGCTCCAGGGCGTCGGCCTTGGCACGGGCGTCACGCTCCAGACCCTCGGCACGCGAACGCGCCTCGCCGACGATCTTGTTGGCTTCGGAACGGGCCTCGGCGATCGCCTGGTCGGCGGTCTGCTGGGCCAGCGAGAGGACACGCGCGGCGCTGTCGCCGCCGGGGCCTCCCTGACCGGGGCCGCCCATCGGACCGCCCATGGGGCCGCCCATCGGACCACCCATCTGCTGCTGCATCGGGGGCTGACCCATCGGACCCGGACCCTGGCCCATCGGACCGGGACCACCAGGACCCTGGGGACCACCCTGACCGCCGGGACCGGCGGGCAGCTGCGGGGCACCGCTCGGCAGCTGGGGCGGGCCACCCATGGGGCCACCCATCTGCTGCTGCGGCGGGCCCGATATGCCGGCGGGTACGGGACCACCCGGACCTCGCATGCCCTGCTGCTGTTGCTGCTGCTGGTCCTGCTCCGGCGGCTTGCGCATGTTCTGCTGGTTCTGGGCAGCAGCGCGCGTGGCCGCGGCCAGTTTGGCGCGCAGGTCCTCGTTCTCGCGGAGCAGGCGGGTCAGTTCGGCTTCGACCTCGTCGAGGAAGGCATCGACCTCGTCCTCGTCATAGCCTTCTCGGAGGCGGACGGTCGTGAACTGCTTGTTCCGCACGTCCTCGGGGGTCAACGGCATCTCTTCACCTCAACGTAGTCGTCGGCATTCGGCAAGACCATGGTTCACATCGCTCACAGCCGGCTCACGATCGAGATCAGGATGTAGACGATGATCATCAGTACGAAGAAGGACAGGTCGAGCGCCACGCCCCCGAGACGCAGCGGCGGAATGAACCGCCGCAGAAGCTTGAGCGGTGGATCAGTGACAGTGTAGGTGGCCTCCAGAACGACCACCATCGCCTTGCCGGGTTGCCATGAGCGGGCGAACTGGAAGACGTAGTCCATGACCAACCGGAAGATGAGCACGATGAGGAAGCACATCAGCGCGATGTAGACGACATCCAAAACCACGCTCATGACCTCTTGCTTCCCTCTCCCCTGTGCCCTGCTGTGTAGTGCTGTGTACTGATGTTTCCGGTGGTGCGTCTCAGCTCTGGTTGAAGAACCCGCCCTCTGCGATGCGGGCCTTGTCCTCCGCCGTGACATCGACGTTAGCAGGCGACAACAGGAACACCTTCTGCGTCACCCGCTCGATACTGCCGTGAAGACCAAACACCAAACCGGCCGCAAAGTCGACAAGTCGCTTCGCATCTGTGTCATCCATCTCAGTCAAGTTCATGATCACCGGGGTGCCCTCACGGAAGTGTTCCCCGATGGTACGGGCCTCGTTGTAGGTCCGCGGGTGGAGCGTGGTGATCCGGTAAGGCTCTCGTTCCGACACGACCTTGGGCATGATCACCGGTGCGTTCTTCTCCAGGCTTGCGCGTTCTTGTGTGATGGATGCCACGGGCGCGATGCGCGCCGGGCGGCTGGATTCCGCGGGGAGCGAAGCGGAGCGGGGGGCCGGCTCGCGGGGTGCGGGCGGTTGTACGACTCGTACCTCTTCGTCCCTTTGGGGCTGATGTGAGACATGCGGCTGGTGGGACGGCTCGTGCCGACGGTGGTCCCGTTCGGGTTCCGGGTCCAGTTCGGGTTCGAAGTCGTCGTCGGGGTCGAATCCGCGGCCGTCGTACCCATCGTCCTCCACGAGGCCGAGGTAGACCGCCATCTTGCGCATCGCGCCGGCCATGCTCTGAGTCCTCCGCTCTGTGGTGGATCGGCTGACGACTGCCAAGTGCCCGCGATCCACGAGGTCCTTGAATCCGCCTTTCGGCGGCAATGACCATATTTTCTGCTGTGGTCCGACTTCTTGGCGACGTTACCCGAGCCTGGGGCGGACTCCGAGTACCGCGCTGCCGACGCGCACATGTGTCGCTCCGGCCGCCACGGCCTGTTCGAGATCCGCACTCATCCCTGCCGAGACCATGGTGGCAGCCGGATGACTCCGGCGCAGGTCGGTCGACAAATCCATCAACCGCTCGAACGCCGCCTGTTCGCGTCCCGCGTACTCCCCGGTGAGCGGTGCGACGGTCATCAGACCGGCGAGCCGCAGTCCCGGTGCGCCGGCGACGAGACCGGCCAACTCCTCGACGCCCTCGGGGGCCACGCCTCCGCGCTCGCCCCGCCCGCTCACCCCGGCGTCGAGCGCGACCTGCAGCAGGCACCCCAGCTCGCGGCCGGCGCGCTCGGCCTCCTTCGACAGGGCGGTGACGAGCCGGGAACGGTCCACGGACTGCACGAAATCCGCGTAATTGACCACGGATCGTACCTTGTTGGTCTGGAGTTGACCGACGAAGTGCCACGTCAGGGGCAGATCCGAGCAGGCGGCAGCCTTGGGCGCCGCGTCCTGATCGCGGTTCTCGGCGACATGGCGCACGCCGAGTTCCGCGAGGATCCGCACATCGCTCGCGGGATAGGTCTTGGTGACCACGATCAGGGTCACGTCTTCACGCGAGCGCCCCGCGGCCGCGCACGCGTCGGCGATGCGCCGCTCCACTTTCGCCAGATTCGCGGCGAGTTCGTCCTTACGGTCCGTCATGTCCTGTCAGTCCAGCCACACATAGCCCGCGAGCCGCCCGGTGGTGCGGTCGCGCCGGTACGAGAAGTGATCGAGCGATTCCAGCGTGCACACCGGCGACCGCTCCCGGTCACGCACCCCGAGTCGTTCCAGCTGGGCGTGCACCCCGGCGCTCACGTCGACCGCCGGCGTGCCCCAGCTCGTCTCGGCGTACGCCGCCGGCTCGACGGCGGACACCTCGGCGCGCATCTCCTCGGGCACTTCGTAACACCGGCCGCAGACGGTGGGTCCGGTGCGGGCGACGATCCGCGAGGGGTCGGCGCCCAGGTCCGTCATCGCGCGTAGCGCGGCCGGGACGACACCGGCGATCATGCCGGGACGGCCCGCGTGGGCCGCGGCGGCGATCCCGGCGACGGGGTCGGCCAGCAGCACCGGCACGCAGTCGGCGGTGAGCACCGCGAGGGCGAGCCCCCGCCGCGTCGTGACGATCGCGTCGACCGACGGGATCCGAGGCGAAGATCCCCAGGGTTCGTCCACGACCACCACGTCCGCCCCGTGCACCTGGTTCATCCAGACCACCCGGTCCGGAGCGAGCCCCAGGGACTTGGCGGCCAGGTCCCGGTTGGTGCGTACGGCGCCGGGGTCGTCTCCGACCGCTCCGCCGAGGTTGAGCTCCTCATACGGAGCGGCGCTCACCCCGCCCCACCGGTCGGTGAAGGCGAAGTGCGCGCCGCTCGCGCTCTCGCGCTGTCCTATCACGACAGAAGGATCACTTGAGGAAGTCCGGTACGTCCAGTTCCTCGGCCGCGCTGTCCGAGTAGGTGCGCGGCGCCGGCGGGACCGGCGGGGCGACCGGGATGTCCTCGACCGGCTTCGGAGCGGGCTCCGGGTCCTCCTTCGGCGTCACGCTGCCGAGCGAGCCGAAGGCCGGGCGGCTCTCGGTCTGCCGCGCCGGGGCCGGCTCCTCGCGCTTGGCCGAGGCCGAGCCGATCACGTTCTCCCGGCGGGCCGGGGGCTGGCCCCCGTCGAAGCCGGCGGCGATCACGGTGACCCGGACCTCGTCGCCGAGGGCGTCGTCGATGACCGCGCCGAAGATGATGTTGGCCTCGGGGTGGGCGGCCTCGCTGACCAGCTGGGCGGCCTCGTTGATCTCGAACAGGCCGAGGTCGGAACCGCCGGAGATGGAGAGCAGGACCCCGCGGGCGCCGTCGATGGACGCCTCCAGCAGCGGCGAGGAGATCGCCATCTCGGCGGCGGCCACCGCGCGGTCGTCGCCGCGGGCGGAGCCGATACCCATCAGGGCCGAGCCGGCCTCGGACATGACCGACTTGACGTCGGCGAAGTCGAGGTTGATCAGGCCCGGGGTGGTGATGAGGTCGGTGATGCCCTGCACACCCGAGAGCAGCACCTGGTCGGCCGACTTGAAGGCGTCGAGCACCGAGACCTGGCGGTCCGAGATGGACAGCAGCCGGTCGTTCGGGATGACGATGAGGGTGTCGACCTCTTCGCGGAGCTCGGCGATGCCGTCCTCGGCCTGGTTCGCGCGGCGCCGCCCCTCGAAGGTGAACGGGCGGGTGACCACACCGATGGTGAGGGCACCGAGCGAGCGGGCGATGTTGGCCACGACGGGCGCGCCGCCGGTGCCGGTGCCGCCGCCTTCACCGGCTGTCACGAAGACCATGTCGGCCCCCTTGAGGACCTCCTCGATCTCCTCGCGGTGGTCCTCGGCGGCCTTGCGGCCCACGGCCGGGTTGGCTCCGGCGCCGAGTCCGCGGGTGAGTTCGCGGCCGACGTCCAGCTTGACGTCGGCGTCGCTCATCAACAGAGCTTGCGCGTCGGTGTTGATGGCGATGAACTCGACGCCCTTGAGACCGACCTCGATCATCCGGTTGATGGCATTGACACCACCGCCGCCGACACCGATGACTTTGATGACTGCGAGGTAGTTCTGCGGTGCTGCCACGTCGAAGGCCTCTCGCCTCGAGTTACGTGTCGCCGAATCCCCGTGACGCCCTGCGCCCCGCGACCCGACGACTGATGCCGAATGGGACGGTCCGTATCGCCGACCCGAACCCTAACCCTGAAGTTTAGGGTTACCAGTGTGTCCGTTCCTTGGAGTCTTCTGAACAGGACACTAAGTCGACAAGTGGCGCACGTTCAACGAACACGCCGAACCTCCCGTTTTTCTTTTCACCCTATGTGATCAGCCGTAGCACTGCCCAACCAGGGTGCTGGCCTGCGCGGATGTGCGTCAACTCCCTGATGACGCAGGCGCGGTGGGGACGCTCACGTCGAAGTGCCGCGCGTCGCGCGCGGCTTTCATCAGGGCGGTCAGCGCACGGGCCTTCGCGGCGCCCTTCTCACTGCTGCCCCAGACGACGGTACGGCCGTCCTTCAGCTCCAGCGAGATGTGGTCGTAGGAACGGACCTTGACGGTCCGTGTGTCGCGGGCGACCGCGGCCGGAACGGCACGGGCGACGCCGACCGCCTCGCGCACCAGCCGGGGCTCGCCGAAGCGGCGCAGGCTGGCGGCGGCCGAACCGGAGCGCGACAGCGTCAATTCCAGCGCGGGCACGCCTTTCGGCGCCTCGGAAACCGTGGCGAAACGGACACCTTCATCGTCCACTTCGACGAACTTTCCGCCCTTTTGGACAATCAGAACCGGAGTCCGCTCGACCACTTTCAGGTCGATTCCATGCGGCCAGGAACGGACCACGTCAACCGCGTCAATTCGGGGCAATTTCCGGCGCAGTCGCGTCTCGATCGCATCCGTGTCGACGGAAATCAGCGGCTCCCCGAGGGGAACCTCGGCGGCCGCCCTGACCTGAGCCGGCGTCAGGACGCGGGTACCCGACACGGAGACCCGCTCGGCGCGCAGCCAGTCGGATCCGTAGAACAGCCACAGGGTGGGGATGCCGAGGAAGACCAGGGCGAGGACCAGGATGACGATCACACGAACGTGGCGCCGCCTCAGACGCCTGGCGGGAGGCGGGCCGGACGACTTCTGCTGGCGTTCACCGCGCTCGGCGGTGGTCGATCCGGCCACGCTCCCCTGCCTTCCGTCATACGTGCCTAGCGGTGTGCACGAGCGGCGGCGATCGCCTCGTACACCATGCCGACGAGCAGGTCGTCGGCGTCCCTGCGGCCGAACTCGGCGGCGGCGCGGGACATCTGGTACAGCCGGTGCGGGTCGGCGAGCACGGGCAGCACGTTCTGCTGGACCCACTCGGGGGTCAGCTCCGCGTCGTCGACCAGCAGGCCGCCGCCGGCCTTGACCACCGGCTGGGCGTTGAGCCGCTGTTCGCCGTTGCCGATGGGCAGCGGGACGTAGGCGGCCGGGAGCCCGACGGCGGAGAGTTCGGCGACGGTCATCGCGCCCGCGCGGCAGAGCATCATGTCGGCAGCGGCGTACGCGAGGTCCATCCGGTCCAGGTAACTTACCGGGATGTAGGGGGGCATCCCCGGCATCTGCTGGACCTGCGGCAGTTCGTTCTTCGGGCCGACCGCGTGCAGGATCTGGATGCCCGCCTGCTGCAGCCAGGGCGCGACCGTCTGCACGACCTCGTTGAGGCGGCGGGCGCCCTGGGAGCCGCCGGAGACCAGCAGCGTGGGCAGGTTCGGGTCGAGCCCGAAGGCGGCCCGGGCCTCGGGGCGTACGGCGGCCCGGTCCAGGGTGGCGATGGAGCGGCGCAGCGGGATGCCGATGTAGCGGGCGCCGCGCAGCTTGCTGTCCGGCGTGGAGACGGCGACCTGGCTGGCGTAGCGGGAGCCGATCTTGTTGGCCAGTCCTGGGCGGGCGTTGGCCTCGTGGATGACGATGGGCACACCGAGGCGCTTGGCCGCGAGGTAGCCGGGCAGGGCGACGTAGCCGCCGAAGCCGACGACGGCGTCCGCCTTGGTGCGCTCAAGGATCTGCTCGGTCGCCTTGATGGTGCCGCGCAGCCGGCCCGGGACGGTGATCAGCTCGGGCGTGGGCTTGCGTGGCAGCGGTACGGCGGGGATCAACGCGAGTTCGTAACCGCGCTCGGGTACGAGACGCGTCTCCAGGCCTCGCTCCGTGCCCAGGGCCGTGATGCCCACGGTCGGGTCCTGCCTGCGCAGGGCGTCCGCGAGGGCGAGCGCGGGCTCGATGTGGCCCGCGGTTCCTCCGCCGGCGAGTACGACATGCACCGAAATTCACCGCTCTCCGGACGGACGCGCCGCCGTGGCGCGCCGTCGCATCGTGTTCCATCTCCGGGGACTCCGACCCGAACCGGTTCCCCCGGCCCCCCGCTTTCTACCAAAGCGAGGTTGCCGCATCGCAAGCGCTGCCCGCGCAGCGGGCTCGTCGCGCGCGAAGGCGATCAGGAGCCCGATGGCGAACATGGTCGGCAGCAGGGCGGAACCTCCGTAGGAGAACAGCGGGAGAGGCACGCCGGCGATCGGCAGCAGACCGAGCACCGCACCGATGTTGATCACGGCCTGGGCCGTGATCCAGGTGGTCACGCCTCCCGCGGCATACCTCACGAAGGGGTCCTCCGTGCGTCCGGCCACGCGGATACCCGCATAGCCTAGAGCCGCGAAGAGGGCGAGAACCGACAGCGTCCCCGCCAGGCCCAGTTCCTCACCGGTGACGGCGAAGATGAAGTCGGTGTGGGCTTCGGGGAGTTGGCCCCATTTCTCCACACTCGCGCCCAGTCCGGAGCCGAAGATTCCGCCGGAGGCGAGGGCGTAGATGCCGTGCACGGCCTGCCAGCAGTCGACCGGTCCCGACTGGGGTTCCGTGGCGCCGAGGCACTGCAGGCGGGCCATGCGGTTGGGGCTGGTCTTGATGAGGATCAGGCCGAGCACCGCGGCGACCGACAGGACGCCGGCGAACAGCCGCGTGGGCGCTCCGGCCAGCCAGAGCAGGCCGAACAGGATGGCCGTGAGGATGATCGCGGTGCCCATGTCGCCGCCGATCATGATCAGTCCGAGCAGCATGAAGGCGGCCGGGACCAGCGGGACGAGCATGTGCTTCCACTGGGTCAGCAGCTTCCTGTCCTGCTTGCGGGCGAGCAGGTCGGCGCCCCACAGCACCAGCGCGAGCTTGCCGAACTCACTGGGCTGGATCTGGAAGGAGCCGCCGACGGCGATCCAGTTCTGGTTGCCGTTGACCGAGACTCCTATCCCGGGCACCTGCACCAGGGCCATGAGGAAGACGGCGCCGGCGAGGATCGGGTAGGCCAGCGCCCGGTGGAGTTTCACCGGCATGCGTGAGGCGGCGAACAGCAGACCGGCGCCGATGACCGCCGCGAGCAGCTGTTTGCGGAAGAAGTACGAGCCGGGCAGCGACATCTGCAGCGCGGTGATCTGGGAGGCCGAGTACACCATCACCAGGCCCAGCACGGTGATCAGCAGACTGCCGCCGAAGATCAGGTAGTAGGCGGTCAGCGGCCGGTCCCAGCCGCGGCGGGCGCGGGTGTACAGGCCGAGGACGCCGTTCTCGCGCGGGAGCCGGGTCGCCGCGGGCCGCTTGGGGGCGCGCGGGGCCGGGGGCCGTCCGGTGCGGCTGGTGGGCATCGCCGCTCACCCCGCCTTGCCGGAGGGGGACGTCGTGCGGCGCACGCTCCCCGGCCGCTCGGACACCAGCCACATCCGTCTCACGCGTCCCTCCCAGGTACGCCCGGCGCCACCGCCGGGCGTGGCGGACCCGGGTCAGCCCTCGACGGAGCCGAGCTCGCGAACGGCGTCCGCGAAAGCGTCCCCGCGCTTGTTGTAGTCGGCGAACATGTCCATGGAGGCGCAGGCCGGGGCCAGCAGCACCGTGTCGCCCGCCTGAGCGAGCCGCCGCGCCTCGTGGACCGCCGCGCGCATCGCCCCAGTGTCGGTCCGGTCGAGGTCGACGACGGGTACCTCCGGGGCGTGTCGCGCCAGGGCTTCGCGGATGAGCGCGCGGTCCGCGCCGATCAGCACGGCCCCGCGCAGCCGCTTGGCCGACTTGGCGACCAGCTCGTCGAAGGTCGCGCCCTTGGCGAGTCCGCCCGCGATCCACACGATCGACTCGTACGCCGCCAACGAGGCCTCCGCGGCGTGGGTGTTGGTCGCCTTGGAGTCGTCGACCCAGGCGACCCCGTCCACGTCGGCGATGTGCGCGATGCGGTGGGCGTCCGGGGTGAAGGCCCGCAGCCCGTCCCGGACGGCCTTGGCGGGCACGCCGTAGGCGCGGGCGAGGGCCGCCGCCGCCAGGGCGTTGGCGATGTTGTGCGGGGCCGGCGGGTCGACGTCCGCGACCTCGGCGAGCTCCTGGGCGTTCTTCTGCCGGTTCTCGACGAAGGCGCGGTCGACCAGGATGCCCTCCACGACGCCGAGTTGGGAGGGCGCCGGGGTGCCGAGGGTGAAGCCGACGGCCCGGCAGCCCTCCTCCACGTCGGCCTCGCGGACCAGGTCCTCGGTGGCCTTGTCCGCCACGTTGTAGACGCAGGCGACGCGGTTGCCCTCGTAGATACGGCCCTTGTCCTTGGCGTACGCCTCCATGGAGCCGTGCCAGTCGAGGTGGTCGGGGGCGAGGTTGAGCACGGCGGCCGAGTGGGCGCGCAGGGACGGCGCCCAGTGCAGCTGGTAGCTGGACAGCTCCACGGCCAGGACGTCGTAACTCTCCTCGCCGAGCACCGCGTCCAGCAGGGAGACGCCGATGTTGCCGACGGCGGCGGTGCGCAGGCCCGCCGCCTTCAGGATCGAGGCGAGCATCTGGACGGTGGTGGTCTTGCCGTTGGTGCCCGTGACGGCGAGCCAGGGCGCGGCGTCGGGGCCGCGCAGGCGCCAGGCCAGTTCGACATCGCCCCAGACCGGGACGCCCGCCTGCGCCGCCGCCGTGAACAGCGGCTTGTCCGGCTTCCAGCCGGGTGCGGTGACGATCAGCTCGGTGCCCTCCGGCAGGCTGTCGCCGTCGCCGAGGCGCACGGTGATGCCGAGCGCCTCCAGTTCGGCGGCCTGCGCCCGCGCGCGCTCGTCGGCGCCGTCGTTGACGACCGTGACGCGCGCGCCGAGGCCGTGCAGCACCTTGGCCGCCGGGACGCCCGAGACGCCGAGTCCGGCGACGGTGACGTGCTTGCCCTGGAAGTCGAAGGGCTCCGAGGAGGTCACTTGTCCGCTGCCCATCCTGCGTAGAAGAGGCCGAGTCCGACGATCACACAAATGCCCTGGATGATCCAGAAGCGGACCACGACGAGCACTTCGGACCAGCCCTTGAGTTCGAAGTGGTGCTGCAGTGGCGCCATCCGGAAGACGCGCTTGCCGGTGAGGCGGAACGAACCGACCTGGATCACCACGGACATGGTGATCAGGACGAACAGGCCGCCGAGGATGGCGAGCAGCAGCTCGGTGCGCGAGCAGATCGCGAGGCCGGCGAGCACACCGCCGAGCGCGAGCGAACCGGTGTCGCCCATGAAGATCTTGGCCGGTGAGGTGTTCCACCACAGGAAGCCCAGGCAGGCGCCCATCAGCGCGGAGGCGACCACCGCGAGGTCGAGCGGGTCGCGGACCTCGTAACAGGCCCCGGGGTTGGTCAGGGTGCCCGCGTTGGCGCAGGACTCCTGGAACTGCCAGACGCCGATGAAGGTGTAGGCGCCGAAGACGAGCACCGAGGCGCCGGTGGCCAGACCGTCCAGACCGTCGGTGAGGTTCACGCCGTTGGACATCGCGAGGATCATGAACAGCGCCCAGACCACGAACAGCACCGGGCCGATCGTCCAGCCGAAGTCCGTGATGAACGACAGCTTCGTGGAGGCCGGGGTGTTGCCGCGGTTGTCCGCGAACTGCAGGGACAGCACCGCGAAGCCGATGCCGACGATCAGCTGGCCGGCCATCTTCGCCTTGGCCCGCAGGCCCAGCGAACGACGCTTGACGATCTTGATGTAGTCGTCGAGGAAGCCGACCAGGCCCATGCCGACCATCAGTCCGAGCACCAGCAGACCCGAGAAGGTCGGCGCCGCGTCGGCCTCCGGGTCCAGGTAGCCCGTGATGACCTTGGCCAGGAAGTACGCGGCCACCGTCGCCAGGATGAACGCGATGCCGCCCATGGTCGGCGTACCGCGCTTGCTGGCGTGCTCGCGCGGGCCGTCGTCGCGGATGTACTGGCCGTAGCCCTTGCGCGCGAGCAGCTTGATCAGCAGCGGGGTGCCGACCAGCGTGAGAAACAGGCCAATGACTCCTGCGAACAGGATCTGCTTCATCATCGGGCGGCAACCTCACCCTCGGCACCGGACTCGAGCAGCGCCTGGGCAACGCTTTCGAGCCCGACCGAACGGGACGCCTTCACGAGCACGACGTCCCCCGGGCGCAACTCGCTGCGCAACAGGTCGACCGCCGCCTGTGCGTCGGACACGTGCACCGACTCCTCACCCCACGAACCCTCGTTATATGCGCCCAGTTGCAGCCAGGCGGCTTCCCTGCCACCGACCGCGACGAGCTTGCTGACGTTGAGCCGGACGGCGAGCCGCCCGACCGCGTCGTGCTCGGCGAGAGCCTCGTCCCCGAGCTCGGCCATCTTGCCGAGCACCGCCCACGTACGGCGTCCCTTGCCCATGGCCGCCAGCGCGCGCAGCGCGGCCTTCATGGACTCGGGGTTCGCGTTGTAGGCGTCGTTGACGACCGTCACGCCGTCCGGGCGCTCGGTGACCTCCATCCGCCAGCGGGAGAGGGAGCCCGCCTCGGAGAGCGCGACGGCGATCTCGTCTGCGGACATGCCCAACTCGTGGGCGACGGCGGCCGCGGCGAGCGCGTTCGACACGTGGTGCTCACCGTACAGGCGCATGGTCACATCGCTTGCACCGGAGGGTGTGTGAAGCCTGAACGCGGGCTGTCCGGTGTCCGTGAGTCGCACGTTCTCGGCGCGAACGTCCGCTTCGCCGGACTCTCCGAAAAGGAGCACCTTCGCCTTCGTACGGGAGGCCATGGCCCGGACGTAGGGGTCGTCCGCGTTGAGGACGGCCGTGCCCCCGTCGGCCTCGGACGGCAGGGACTCCACGAGTTCGCCCTTGGCCTGGGCGATCTGCTCGCGGCCGCCGAACTCGCCGATGTGGGCGGAGCCGACGTTGAGCACCAGGCCGATCTTCGGAGGGGTCAGTTCCGTGAGGTAGCGGATGTGCCCGATGCCGCGGGCGCCCATCTCCAGGACGAGGAACCTCGTCTCCTCGGTGGCGCTGAGCGCGGTGAGCGGCAGCCCGATCTCGTTGTTGAGGGAGCCGGGCGTGAACACCGTGGGCGCCTTGCGCTGGAGCACCTGCGCGATGAGGTCCTTGGTGCTGGTCTTGCCCGCCGAGCCGGTGAGGGCGACGAGGGTGGCGCCGAGGCGGGCCACGACGTGCCGGGCGAGGGCGCCGAGAGCGGTCTGGACGTCCTCCACGACGATCGCGGGCACGCCGACGGGGCGGGTGCCGAGCACGGCCACCGCTCCCGCCTCGACGACCGCCGCGGCGAAGTCGTGGCCGTCCACGCGCTCACCGGCGAAGGCCACGAACAGGCTGCCCGGCCCCGCTTCGCGGGAGTCCCGGACCACCGGGCCGGTGACCTGGACGGACGGATCCGGTATGTCGTGCGTCTGCCCGCCGACGACTTCTGCGATCTCGGCGAGGGAGAGGGCGATCACAAGTTCATCCCCTGGGTCTTCTGGATTTTCATCCCTGGGTCTTCCGGATGGCTTCGCGCAGCACCTGGCGGTCGTCGAAGGGACGGACCACCCCGGCGATGTCCTGGCCCTGTTCGTGGCCCTTGCCGGCGACCAGCACCGTGTCGCCGGGCTCGGCACGCGCCACGGCGGCGGCGATCGCGGCGGCCCGGTCCTCGAAGACCTGCACCTCGCCGCGCTCGTGCGCGGGCACGGAGGCCGCGCCCTGCAGCATCGTGGCGAGGATCGCGAGGGGGTCCTCGCCACGGGGGTTGTCGGAGGTCAGCACGGCGGTGTCGGCGAGCCGTGCCGCGGCGGCGCCCATCGGCTCCCGCTTGGTCCTGTCCCGGTCGCCGCCGCAGCCGAGCACGATGTGCAGCCTGCCCTCGGTGACCTTGCGCAGGGCGCGCAGCACGGACTCGACGGCGTCGGTCTTGTGCGCGTAGTCGACGACCGCGAGGTAGGGCTGTCCGGCGTCCACGCGCTCCAGGCGGCCCGGCACGCCGGGGACGGCGGCCACGCCGTCGGCGGCGGACTGCGGGTCGAGTCCGGCGACGGCGAGGGCGACGATCGCGGCCAGGGTGTTGGCCACGTTGAACGGGCCCGGCAGCGGCGAGGTGGCGCTGATCCGCTCGCCCTTGGGCCCGACGACGGTGAACGTCGAGTCCAGCCGGCCGACCCGGACGTCCTCGGCGCGCCAGTCGGCGTCGGGGTGGCCCTCGGCGGAGTAGGTGACGACCGGGACGGTGGCTTCCTTCGCCAGCCTGCGGCCGTACTCGTCGTCGACGTTGACCACGCCGAGCCTGCTCCGTTTCGGCGTGAACAGCTGCGCCTTCGCCTGGAAGTAGTCCTCCATGTCGGAGTGGAACTCCATGTGCTCCGGGCTGAGGTTGGTGAAGACGCCGATGTCGAAGACGCAGCCGTCGACGCGGCCGAGCACCAGGGCGTGGCTGGAGACCTCCATGGCGACCGCCTCGACGCCGCGCTCGCGCATGACGGCGAACAGGGCCTGCAGGTCGGTGGCCTCGGGCGTGGTCCGCTCGGACTTGATGCGCTCGTCGCCGATGCGCATCTCGACCGTGCCGATCAGGCCGGTGGACCGGACCGTCTTCAGGCCGCCCTCGACGAGGTAGGCGGTGGTGGTCTTGCCGGAGGTGCCGGTGATGCCGATCTGGAGCAGGTCCCGGCCGGGGTGGCCGTAGATCGTGGCGGCCAGCTCGCCCATCTGCCCGCGCGGGTCGTCGACGACCAGGACGGGCAGACCGGACGCGGCGGCGCGGTCGGCGCCGGTCGGGTCGGTCAGCACGGCGGCGGCGCCGAGGCCCGCGGCCTGGTTCACGAAGTCCGCGCCGTGCAGGCGGGCGCCCGGGAGGGCGGCGTACAGGTCGCCGGGCCGCACGGCCCGCGAGTCATGGGTGATGCCCGTGACCTCGGCGGCGCCCTGTGGCGCGGGAGCACCCAGCTGAACGGCGAGTTCCGCGAGGGATGTGGCGGAGACCTGCACCGGCCTGGGCGGCCCGGGGTATGTCACGGGATGCCCCTTCTGGGTGGTTTGGGACTGATCAGCGTGTGGCACGGCGGTGAGCGTACCGGGCGTACCCGCCTCCGGGCGAAGTGAGGGGCGGGGGGTGCTGTGGTTCCCGGGGTCCGGGGTGATCGTCGTCACGAGGTGGTTCCTGGCTGTTTCGGTGCGGACCGGTAGGGGCCGGTCAGCGCTGGAAGGTGACCGGGAGCTTGGCGGGCTTGGCCCCGGTCGGCGGGACCTGGAGGGACTTCAGCGCGAACTCCATGACCTGCTTGTAGACGGGTCCGCAGATCTGCCCGCCGAAGTAGCTGCCCCGGGTGGCGTTCTGGATGGCGCAGTAGACGGTGATACGGGGTTGGTCGGCGGGCGCGAACCCGGCGAAGGACGAGGTGTAGCCGCGGTACTTGCCGGTGGCCGGATCCACGCGGTTGGCCGTGCCCGTCTTGCCCGCGACGCGGTAGCCGGGGATGCGCGCCTTGGTGCCGGTGCCCTCCTCGTCGTCCACGACGGACTCCAGCATCCGGGCGAGGGTCTTCGCCGTCTGCGCGCTCACGACCCGCGTCTTCTCGGGCTTGGGGGCGGGTGTGAAGCGGCCGTCGGGGCCCTTGGTGCCGCGTACGAGCGTGGGTTCGACGCGGACGCCGCCGTTGGCGATGGTCGAGTACACGGAGGCGGCCTGCATGGCGTTGATGGAGACGCCCTGGCCGAAAGGGATCGTGTACTGCTGCGAGGTCGACCACTTGTCCGGCGGGGCGAGGATGCCCTTGGTCTCGCCGGGGAAGCCGAGGCCGGTGTAACTGCCGAGGCCGAACTTGCGCAGGTAGTCGTAGAGGACCTTGTTGGCCCGCGCCTGCGTCGTGCCGAGCTGGCCGGTGGCGAGGATGGTGCCGATGTTGCTGGACTTGGCCAGGACGCCGTTGAGCGTCAGGTACCAGGTCGGGTGGTCGACGTCGTCCTTGAAGAGCCGGTCGCCGCGGTGCAGCCGGTTGGGCACGACGACGTGGGTCATCGGGGTGGCGGCCCGCTCCTGCAGGACGGCGGCCATCGACATGACCTTGGCCGTGGAGCCGGGCTCGAAGGCGTCCTGCAGCGCCGCGTTGCCGAGGGCGGCCGGGTCGGCGTCGGACAGGTCGTTCGGGTCGAACCCGGGCGAGTTGGCCATGGCCAGGATCTGTCCGGTGCGGGTGTCCTGGACGATGACGTAGCCGCGGTCGGCCGCGGACTCCTCGACCTGCTCGGTGATGGCGTTCTGGGCGGCCCACTGGATGTCGCGGTCGATGGTGAGCTCGACGTCGCTGCCCGGTACGGCGGGGGTCTCGGTGGCGCCTCCCGCGGTGGGGACGAGGCGGCCGCCGGACTGGGCGTAGCGGATCTTGCCGTCCTTGCCGGCCAGCTGCTTGTTCAGCTGCAGCTCGATGCCGCCGCCGGGCTTGCCCTCGGCGTTGACCCAGCCCAGTATCCCGGCGGCGAGCTCGCCGTTGGGATACACGCGCTTGCTGGTGGCGACGGAGAAGACGCCCGCGAGCACGTTGTGCACGGACTTGTCCGTCTCCTCCTTCTTGGCGAGCGCGGACTTCAGGTCCTTGATCTGCTTCCAGACCTGCGGGGTCTGGCGGGAGGCCAGCTTCACGTAGCGCAGGGCCTTGTTCTTCGGGCGCAGCTTGCCGACCAGGGTCTCCTGGTCCTGGCCGAGGATCGGCGCGAGCAGGGCGGCCGCCTGCTCGGGCCCGTCGCCGATCTTCAGCATGTCCGGCGCGAACATGGTGGGGTCGGCCGTGATGTCGTAGGCGTCCTCGCTGGTGGCCAGGGCGACTCCGGAGCGGTCGGTGATCTCGCCGCGGTCCGCGGCCAGCACCTGGCCCACATAGCGGTTCTGCTCGGCCTTGGCGGCGTACGTGCTCGCGTCGACGGCCTGCACCTGGAACAGCCGTACGACGAAGGCGATCAGCACCAGGGTGAGCGCGAGCCCGACCAGCCGCAGCCGGGGGCGCGGGCTGCCCAGCCGGAGCGGCTTGGGTGCGCCCGGGCGTCCCGGTCCTGGCCGCCGGGCCGGCCGGGCACCCGGCCCGGGCCGGCGCCTAGCGTCGGGGCGGGCGGGCCTGGCCGGGCCGGGCACACGGCGGCGAGGCGGTTCCCTGTCGGACACTTCCGTCACCTGCCGGGGGTCGATGCGGTGCCGTCGGGCATGGCCTCGGGGGCGAGGACCAGGGGGACGTGGGCGGCGGCCGGACGGACGCCGGGGGCGGGGCTGGGGACGCCCTTGACCGTGCCGTCGGGGCCCAGGAAGGCGGGGTCGCCGCCGGGGACCATGCCGAGTTCGCGGGCGCGGCGCTGGAGGGCCTCGGGCGCGGAGTAGGCGTCGATGTCCCGCTGGAGGGCCTGCTCCTCGTCGGTGAGGTTCTTGGTCTCGCGCTGGAGGTCGTCGAGCTGGAACGCGCCTTCGCTGACGGCCGAGTTCAGCACGAGGAGGCCGATGAGACCGCCGCCGAGGAGGAGGACGACCAGGAGGACGAAGGGGGTGCGGGCGGCCTGCCCCGGGCCGGTGGGAAAGAGCCGCGCGAGACGCGCCGCCCTGCCGGTCAGTTCGGGTTTACTGCTCACACGCGCTCCCTCGGATCCGCCCCGGCCCGCGGCCCCCGACCGGCGCTGCCCCGTCCGGGCACGACGATCCCTCGCACGCCCGGGCTCCACCGGCCCGAGACGACGTTCCCCCGCACGCCCGGGCTCCACCGGCCCGGGCGCACTGCCCGAGGCCCGTTCGCTCCGCGTCCGTACGGGACGGCCGCCGCCCGTCACACACGCGCGTTCCACCGGCCCCGGACGACGGTCCCCCCGCCACCGGCGTGCCACCGGCCCGGGACCACCGCCCGAGACCCGCTCGCGCCGCATCCGCACGGGACGGCCGCCGCCCGTCACACACTCGCGTTCCATCGCTCCGGGACCACCCGTGGCTCACTCGACGTCCTCCCTGATGCGCTGGGCGCCGCGCAGCCGCGCCGGTGCCGCTCGCCGGTTCTCGGCGATCTCCTCCTCGGTGGGGAGTTCGGCACCGCGGGTGAGCAGCTTGAGCCGCGGCTGGTAGCGCTCGGGCACGACCGGCAGCCCGGGCGGCGCGGTGGTGGCGGCGCCGGCCGCGAACACCTGCTTGACCAGCCGGTCCTCCAGCGAGTGGTAGGACAGCACCGCGATCCGCCCGCCGACGTCCAGCGCCTTCACGGCGGCCGGGATCGCCCGTTCCAGGACGGCGAGTTCGCCGTTGACCTCGATGCGCAGGGCCTGGAAGGTGCGCTTGGCCGGGTTGCCGCCGGTGCGCTTGGCGGCCTGCGGCAGGGCGTCACGGATCAGCTCGACCAGCCGCGCGCTGGTGCTGAACGGCTCCTTCTCCCGCTCGCGCACGATCGCGCTGACGATCCGCTTGGCCTGCTTCTCCTCGCCGTACGCCCGCAGGATGCGGACCAGTTCGCCCGGCGGGTACGTGTTGAGGACCTCCGCGGCGCTGACCCCGGTCGTCTGGTCCATCCGCATGTCGAGCGGCGCGTCCTGGGCGTAGGCGAAGCCGCGGTCGGCCTCGTCGAGCTGCATGGAGGAGACGCCGAGGTCGAACAGGACGCCCTGCACGCGCGCGAGGCCGAGCCTGCGCAGCACGTCGGGGAGTTCGTCGTAGACGGCGTGGACGAGCGTGGCGCGCTCGCCGTAGGGCGCGAGGCGCTCGCCGGACAGGCGCAGGGCCTCCTTGTCGCGGTCGAGGGCGACGAGGCGGACGTCCGGGAACCGCTCCAGGAGTGCCTCGCTGTGGCCGCCGAGGCCGAGGGTGCAGTCGACGACCACGGCGTCCGGGCCCTCCAGGGCGGGTGCCAGCAGATCCAGGCACCGCTGGAGCATCACCGGGACGTGTCGACTCTCGCTCAAGGGGCCCTCTCAGATCCGGCGGGCCCGTACGTACGCGCCGCGCACGCGGGGAGATTCCCGGTCGTCGCCGGGGTCTCCGAAGAATTCAGTCCAGCGGGCAGAGTCTCGCCTCCCGCTTCGCGTCACTTTAGTCCACCCTGTCTCGCGGTCAATCAACCGGCCTGCGCGTCGCAGCCCCCGCCACACCACCCCTGTGGGTTACCTCACTACAAGGCCCGATGGCGTTCTTTGTCCCCTCTCACAGCGGGCTGAGAGCACAGGTGACCAGTAACGTCATGGTTATGACGACTTCTGCATCGGTTCCCACTGGCCCCCACGCCGCGACCACCGGCGGCACCGTCACCGACCGGCTCGTCGAAGCCAACGAGCGCTACGCCGAGGCCTTCACCGATCCGGGCATGGACGCGCGCCCCGTCCTGCACGTCGCCGTCGTGGCCTGCATGGACGCCCGCCTCGACCTGCACGCGGCGCTCGGTCTCCAACTCGGTGACTGTCACACGATCCGCAACGCGGGCGGTGTCGTCACCGACGACGTGATCCGCTCCCTCACCATCAGCCAGCGCAAGCTGGGCACGCGCAGCGTGGTCCTCATCCACCACACCGGCTGCGGCCTGGAGAGCCTGACCGAGGACTTCCGCAACGAGCTGGAGGAGGAGGTCGGCCAGCGCCCGGCGTGGGCCGTGGAGTCCTTCCGGGACGTCGACCAGGACGTCCGGCAGTCGATGCAGCGTGTGCGGACCTCGCCGTTCCTGCTGCACACCGACGACGTGCGCGGCTTCGTCTTCGACGTGAAGACCGGCCTGCTGCGCGAGGTCGACCCGGCCTCGCCCGCCTCCTGACCTGGTCGCCCACCCCGTCCGGCAACCCCTGGTAGCTGTCGAAAACCTGTCAGTCACGCGTTCGAATGGTCGTAAGACCGACATATCGCGGCCAGTTGTCCACAGTCGAGTGACACGAATCGGTAACGGCAGCAAGAATGCGGGGAGTGGCGTCGCGCGGAACTTTTCACGCGTGGTGTCCGTGTTCGGGGTGGGCCGGCCCGCGTCATGCGGCGTCGGCCCGGGAAAATGGGGTATCCCGTGCTTCCTGAGAGCAGGGGAAAGGCCGAGGAGGGCCGGGTGACGACCTATGACGATCGAGCGAGCCTCACTGATCTGACCGCCGTGGTGGAGCGCGTGCGGGAGTCGGTGGAAGGCGTGATCGAGGGCAAGCCCGAGGTCGTACGGCTCTCGCTGACCGTGCTGCTCGCCGAGGGGCATCTGCTGATCGAGGATGTCCCGGGCGTCGGCAAGACGATGCTGGCCAAGGCGCTGGCACGGTCCATCGACTGCTCGGTGCGGCGCATCCAGTTCACGCCCGACCTGCTGCCGTCGGACATCACCGGTGTGTCCATCTGGGACCAGCAGCGCCGCGACTTCGAGTTCAAGCCGGGCGCGATCTTCGCGCAGGTGGTGATCGGCGACGAGATCAACCGCGCCTCGCCCAAGACGCAGTCCGCGCTGCTGGAGTCGATGGAGGAGCGCCAGGTCACCATCGACGGCAAGACCTACGAGCTGCCCAGCCCCTTCATGGTGGTGGCGACGCAGAACCCAGTCGAGATGGAGGGCACCTACCCGCTGCCGGAGGCCCAGCGCGACCGCTTCATGGCCCGCGTCTCGGTCGGCTACCCCAGCGCGGAGGCCGAGCTGCAGATGCTGGACGTGCACGGCGGCGTCTCGCCCCTGGAGGACCTCCAGCCGGTGGCCCACGCGCACGAGATCCTCAAGCTGATCGAGGCGGTGCGCGGCGTGCACGTGGCCGAGCCGGTCCGCCGTTACGCGGTCGACCTGGTCGGCGCCACGCGCACCCACCCCGACCTGAGACTGGGCGCCTCCCCGCGCGCCACGCTGCATCTGCTGCGCGCGGCGAAGGCGTCCGCGGCCCTGAGCGGCCGGGAGTACGCGCTGCCGGACGACGTGCAGGCCCTCGCCGTCGCCGTCCTGGCCCACCGCCTGCTGCCCACCGCCCAGGCCCAGCTCAACCGCCGCACGGCCGAGCAGGTCGTCGACGAGATCCTGCAGCGCACGCCGGTCCCGGCGTCGCCCCAGCAGCAGAGCGGCTTCGGCGCCGTGGGCCGCACCGCGCCGACCTATCCCTCGCACCCGCCGCGGAGGCTGTGATGACCACCGCGGGGACGGGGCAGGCGGAGGCCGACCGGGGCGAGAAGGGCGGCGTCCGCACCGCCCTGGCCGGTCTGACCACCCGCGGACGTTCCTTCCTGGCCGCCGGCGTCGCGGCCGCCGTCTGCTCGTACGTGCTCGGACAGGCCGACCTGCTGCGCGTCGGCCTGCTGCTGGCGGTGCTGCCGCTGGTGTGCGCGACCGTGCTGTACCGCACGCGCTACCGCGTCGCCGGCAGCCGCCGGCTCTCCCCCGCGCGCGTGCCCGCCGGCAGCGAGGCACGGGTCCACCTGCGGATGGACAACGTCTCGCGGCTGCCCACAGGCCTGCTGATGCTCCAGGACCGCGTGCCCTACGTGCTCGGTCCCCGGCCCCGGTTCGTGCTGGACCGGGTGGAGGCGGGCGGCCGGCGCGAGGTGTCCTACCGGGTCCGCTCCGACCTGCGCGGCCGCTACCCCCTGGGCCCGCTCCAGCTGCGCCTGACCGACCCGTTCGGCATGTGCGAGCTGACCCGGTCCTTCTCCACGTACGACACCCTGACCGTGATCCCGCGCGTGGAGCCGCTGGCCCCGGTGCGCCTGAGCGGCGAGGCGAAGGGGTACGGCGACGGGCGGCAGCGCTCGCTCGCGCTGGCCGGCGAGGACGACGTGATCCCGCGCGGCTACCGCTACGGCGACGACCTGCGCCGCGTGCACTGGCGCTCGACCGCCCGCTACGGCGAGCTGATGGTGCGCCGCGAGGAGCAGCCGCAGCGCGCCCGCTGCACGGTCCTGCTCGACACCCGCGGCATCGCCTACGAGGGCGCGGGCCCGGACTCGGCCTTCGAGTGGGCCGTCGCGGGCGCCGCCTCCGTGCTGGTGCACATGCTCGAACGGGGCTTCTCCGTACGGCTGCTGACGGACACCGGCAACGCGGTCCCGGGCGAGGGCGGCGACGGCTTCGCGGGCGCGAGCCAGGAGTCGGCGGACGCGGCCGGGCTGATGATGGACACCCTCGCCGTGATCGACCACTCCGACGGCGCGGGCCTGTCCCGGGCCTACGACGTGATCCGCGGCGGGAACGAGGGGCTGCTGGTGGCCTTCCTCGGCGACCTGGACGAGGAGCAGGCGGCCGTGGTGGCCCGGATGCGGCAGCGCAGCGGCGGCGCGGTGGCCTTCGTGCTGGACAGCGGAGCCTGGACGCGGGAACCGAGCGACGTGCCCGGTCCGTTGGACGGGAGCGAGGAGCGGCTGCGCTTGCTGCGCGAGGCGGGGTGGACGGTCCTCGGCGTGCCGCGGGGCGCCTCGCTGGACGAGCTGTGGCGGCACGCGGACCGGGAGCGCCGGGGCGTGGCCGCCGCGAACGGCGGGGAGGGACGCTGATGAGCGGGCGGGTACGACTGACGCTGGGCGCGTGGGCGGCCACGCTGATGGCCTCGTGCGCCCTGCTGCCCCTCGTCCAGCCGGCCACCTGGATCGTGCAGGCGGCGTTCCTGCTGGCCGTGCAGGCGGGCGTGGGCGCCGCGGCCCGCCGGGTTCCGCTGGCCCGACCGCTCACGATCGCGGCCCAGGCCCTGGTGACGCTGTTCCTGCTGACGTTCCTCTTCGCCCGCGAGCAGGCCCTGGCCGGGCTGCTTCCGGGGCCGCAGGCCTTCGAGCGCTTCGCCTTCCTGCTCGAACAGGGCGGGCAGGACATCGCGCGGTACGCGATCCCGGCGCCCCTGGAGTCCGACGGCATCCGGCTGATGCTCATCGGCGGGGTGCTGATCATCGGTCTGCTGGTGGACACGCTCGCGGTGACCTTCCGCAGCGCCGCCCCGGCCGGTCTGCCGCTGCTCGCGCTGTACTCGGTCGCGGCGGGGCTGTCCGACGGGGGCACCGACTGGCTGTGGTTCCTGGTCGCGGCGGCCGGCTATCTGATGCTGCTGCTGGCCGAGGGGCGGGACCGGCTCTCCCAGTGGGGCCGCGTCTTCGGCGGTGCCCCGCGCACAGGCACGGGCGAGCCGACCGGCGCCGTCGCCCCGGTCCGCACCGGCCGGCGCATCGGCGTGGTCGCGCTGGGCATCGCCCTGGTGGTGCCGCTCGCCCTGCCGACGATGAACGGCGGGCTGCTGGACTCGGTGGGAGCGGGCGCGGGCGCCGGCTCGGGCGGCGGGGGCACGATCTCCGCCGTGAACCCGCTGGTGTCGCTGCGCGACAGCCTGAACGCGGACGAGGACCAGCAGGTACTGTCCGTGAAGACCGAGATGGCGGACGTCTCGGACCTGTATCTGCGGATCGTGTCCCTGGACGACTTCGACGGCACGACCTGGAAGCCCTCGCGACGGTCCATCACGGCCGTCCCCGAGGGCCCGTTCCCCACCCCGATCGGCCTCTCCGCCGACGTCAAGCGCGCGGAGGTCGACACCTCCATATCGGCGGCCGACTGGTACGCCCAGGACTGGCTGCCGATGCCGTACCCGCCGAGCGGGGTGCGCATCGACGGCAACTGGCGCTACGAGCCGCTGGGCATGACCCTGGTCGGTGACCACGGCCAGAACACACGCGGGCTGACGTACCAGGTCAGGAGCCTGGACGTGCAGCCGACGGCGGAGCAGCTGGCCGCCGCGGGGCCGCCGCCGGAGGCCATCCGGCGCGACTTCACCGAGCTGCCCGACTCGCTCCCGGCCGTGGTGTCCCGCACGGCCCGTCAGGTCACCGCGGACGCCGCCAACCCGTACGACCAGGCGGTGAAGCTGCAGGACTGGTTCGCCGTGACCGGCGGCTTCGAGTACGACACGCAGGTGCAGGTCGGCAGCGGCTCGGAGGCGATCGCCCGGTTCCTGCGGGACAAGCAGGGCTTCTGCGTGCACTTCTCCTTCGCCATGGCGGCGATGGCCCGCTCCCTGGACATCCCGGCCCGGGTCGCGGTGGGCTTCGCGCCCGGTTCCCCGCAGGCGGACGGCACGGTGTCGGTGGGACTGCGTGACGCGCACGCCTGGCCCGAGCTGTACTTCGAAGGCGTGGGCTGGACCCGCTTCGAGCCGACGCCCACCCGCGGCTCGATGCCGCCTTACACGCTGCCGGACACGCCGGGCAGCTCGGTGCCGGACGACACCCGCCCGACCCAGTCGACGTCCGCCGCGCCGTCCGCGACGCCCTCCAGGAGCGAGAGCTGCACGCCGGAGCAGAAGAAGCTGGACGGCGGCTGTGGCAGCGAGTCGCCCCAGGCGGTGCTGCCCACCGGTGACGACGGCCCGAAGTGGTACGCGTTCCTGGCCTGGGCCCTGGCCGGTCTCGCGGTACTGGCACTGCCCCTGGCCCCCATGCTGTGGCGCCTGCGCACCCGCTCGGTACGGCTGGGGGCACACGGCCGCGGTGAGGCGGACGCGGCGCCGCACACCCTGGCCGTCTGGCAGGAGCTGACCGACACCGCGTGGGACTTCGGCATCCCGCCGGACGAGTCGCTGACCCCGCGCAAGGCGGCCGCCCGCATCGTCCGGCTGGGCGGTCTCGACGGCACGGCGGCGGCGTCGGTGCACCGGGCGGCGGACGCGGTGGAGCAGGTGCTGTACGCACCGCACCCCCGCCTCACGGCCGGCCTGACGGACGACGTCCGCCGTGTGACGGCGGGCCTGAGCGCCGGGGCCGGCCGCGCGGCGAGGCTCCGCGCGGTCCTCGCACCGCGCTCCACCGCGCGCGTGCTCTGGGCGGCCTCGGACTGGTGGTCCGGCCTCCGGCAACGAGCCGTATCCCTCCGCCCGACCTGGGGCAAGCAGGGCTGAGTCCAGCGGCGCCGGGCCGCCCCGCGGGGGCGGCATGAGCCGGGCCGCCCGAAGCGACGGAAGCCGGTCGGACGAGACGCGTCCGACCGGCTTTGGCATGGGCCCGGTGGCGTCCGGCCGCTTCGGAGGTCCGGGGCCGGTGGCTCACCGCTTTCGGGCGGGCTCCGGGCCTGTTCCGGCAGGGAGCCGGGTCCGACCGCACCGCCACAGCCACCGGCATCGGCGCGGGCACCGCCATCCGCACCCCAGGACTACCGCCTGCGCATGCGTTAGGGGGTGACCACCACTCGGTGGTCACCCCCTAACGATGTGATCATGGGGTCCTGCAGAGGCCCGGCGCGGGGCTAATGACCGCCCTGCTCGTCGCGGCGCTTCTGCCAGCGCTGCTCGATGCGGTCCATCATGGAGCGCCGTTGCCGGCCCTGGCGGCGGCCCTGTGGGCCCGCGGCGGCACCGGCGGCCTGTTCCCCCGGCTTGGGGGCCTTGCGCCAGCCGGTCACGGCGAGCACCGCGCATCCCAGCATGACGAGGAAGCCCACGACGCTGAGCCAGACCTGCTTGGCGACCATACCGGCCATGAGGAGCGCAATACCTACGAGGAAGCCCGCGACCGCCTGGTAGACCCGCCGCCGGGTGTACGTACGCAGCCCGCTTCCCTCAAGCGCCGACGCGAACTTGGGATCTTCGGCGTACAGCGCTCGCTCCATCTGCTCGAGCATGCGCTGCTCGTGCTCCGAGAGCGGCACGGAGTCCTCCTCATCGTGCAGTCGCCGGGGCGACCCGGGGGGTCCCTTCAGGATAGGCAGGGAATCGCCCCCGTGAAACCCGCCCCTCTACGCCAATTGGCCAACCGGAATCCGCCATGGACGTCCCGGCTCGCTGAGGCTTGTCATTCCCCGGCGGCCGACCCGTCATGCCGGACGGTCTCCCTCGATCATACGGCGCCAAGCCCCCATTCGGGGGGCCTGTGGCGTACTCCATCCCCAGCCAAGCCGCTGATCAGCGGCGGTACCCCGGCAGGCGGCTCAGGCCTCGCCCGCCTCAGACGTCTCGTTGACCCCACCGGTTTCAGCGGTCTCTCCGGTCTCACCGGTCTCGGCGAGCACGTGGAGCTGCGTGGCCACGGAGTGGAAGGCCGGGAGCTCCGCCGCCGCCTCCTCCAGCTTCAGCAGCGCCTCCAGGGCTCCGGGCTCGGTGTCCACGAGGACGCCCGGCACGAGGTCGGCGAAGACCCGCACGCCGTGCACGGCGCCGACCCGCAGGCCCGCGCCCTCGGCCAGAGACGTGAGCTGCTCGGCGGTGAAGCGGCGCGGGACCGGATCACCCGAGCCCCATCGTCCGTTCGGGTCGTCGAGCGCCTGCCTGGCCTCCTTGAAGTGCCCGGCGAGGGCCCGGGCGAGCACGGCACCGCCGAGCCCGGCAGCGAGCAGGCTGAGGACACCCTCCGGGCGCAGCGCGGCCACCGCGTTGCGTACGCCCTCGGCCGGGTCGTCCACGTACTCCAGGACGCCGTGGCACAGCACCGCGTCGTAGGCGCCGCGCTCGGCCACGTCGAAGAGGCCGTGGGCGTCGCCCTGCACGCCCTTGACCCGGTCGGCGACGCCGGCCTCGGCGGCGCGGCGCTCCAGCGCGAACAGCGCGTTGGGGCTGGGGTCGACGACCGTGACCCGGTGGCCGAGGCGGGCCACGGGCACGGCGAAGTTGCCGCTGCCGCCTCCGGTGTCGAGGACGTCCAGCGACTCCCGGCCCGTGGCCTTGACCCGGCGGTCCAGGGCGTCCTGGAGGACCTCCCAGACCACGGCGGTACGGAGTGAGGCTCGGGGTCGCATCGGGTCCGACACGGCAGTTGACTCCTCGGCGCGGCACCGCCTCTTGCGCGGCGGAGCGAACGGGCTGCCTTCCCGGCCCCGGCCAGGGGGAGGGAAGACTTCAGGCGTCCCCCACCCTATTGCCTCCGGCCCGGAGCCCGGCATGACGAGGTGCACCGGGCGCCGGGACTCTGCGGCCGGTCAGCCCGCGTCCGGCATGTCCGCCCCCGCTCCCGGGCCGCCGGGCCGGTCCTGGTCCGGCCGGGGCTGCGGCAGGACCGGCTGCAGGACGAGCATGCGCTCGACGAGGCGGAGGAACATCGACACGTCGCGTATCAGGTCGTCGGCGTCCCGGCCGGTGGCCGCGCCCTGGATGCCTGCCTCCGCCCGGGCGCGGCGCCGGGCACCGGAGGCGAACAGCGCGCTCCACTCGGACAGTTCGGGTGCGATCTCGGGGAGCACTTCCCACGCGCTTCGGATCTTGGCCCGGGCCCGGGGCGAGGTCTCCGGCCTGCCCCGGGCGGCGAGCACGGCGGCGGCAGTGCGCAGGGCGGCGAGGTGTGCCGTCGCGTAGCGCTCGTTGGGGGTTTCCAGGACGGCGGCCTCGTCGAGGCCGGCGCGGGCCTGGGCGAGCAGGTCGAGGGCGGCGGGCGGGGCCGAGGCCCGGCGCAGCACGGGGTGCACGTCGCTCGCCGGGCCGGTCAGTGAGGGGGCAGGGCCGGTGGCGCGGCGCCGGCGGGCGGCTGCTGCGTGGTAGCTGGCCATGACGAACCTCCTGTCGTCTGTGTGACGGCGCGTCCGATACGGCGTGCCGTATGTGACCCATCGTGAGGTATGGCACTGACAATCCGATCTGACCTGCTGTTTTGCCTCGCTCGCAGGTTCGGAGTAGTTTTTGCACTGACCAGTCAGTTCAAATATTGGGGAGTCTCGTGGGGGAACCGACGGGAGGGGTGCGGATCGCCGCGGAGGGCCTCGGGGTCAAGGGGCCCCGGGGGTGGGCGGTCCGCGGGATCTCACTGGACGCCGAGCCGGGGGCGCTCGTCGCGGTGGAGGGCCCGTCCGGGTCCGGCCGGACGTGTCTGCTGCTCGCGCTGACGGGGCGGATGAAGGTCGCGGAGGGCACGGCCGCGGTGGGCGAGGCCCGGCTGCCGAAGCAGCTGGCGGCGGTGCGCCGGGTCAGCGCCCTGGCACACGTCCCGGGGGTCACGGACCTGGATCCGGCGCTGACCGTCGGCGAGCACCTGCGGGAGCGTGCCCTGCTCCAGCGCCGGTTCGGCGATTCCCTGCGCGGTCTGCTGCGGCCCCCCGGCGAGCGGGCGGCCGAGGCCGGGCGGCGCGTCGACGCGGCGCTGGCCGCCGCCGGTCTCGGCCTGGACGCGCTGCCCAAGGGTCCGCGCACCGCCGTACGGGACCTGGAGCGCCTGGAGGCGCTGCGGCTGTCGGTCGCGCTCGCGCTGATCGGCCGGCCCCGGCTGCTCGGCGTCGACGACACCGACCTCAAGCTCTCGGACGACGAGCGGGACGAGGTGTGGGCCCTGCTCAGATCTCTCGCCGACGCCGGGACGACGGTCCTGGCGGTGTGCAGCGAGGCCCCCGAGGACGCCCTGCGGGTGTCCACCGGCCAGAGCCGGGACGAGGAGCCCGCCGAGCAGGGTCCGCAGGCCGGGGACGAGCAGCCCGCCGAGGAGGGCCCGGTGACCGCCGACCAGCAGCCCGCCGAGGAGGGCCCGCGGACCGGGGACGAGCGGACCTGGGACGAGCGGACCTGGGACGAGCGGACCGCCGGGGATGGTCCGCGGACCGCGGACGAGCAGCCCGCCGTCGTCGAAGACGCAGATGAGGGAGAGGGGAAGGCCGATGCGATCGCCGAGACTGGCCGCGCTTGAGCTCCGCCGGTTCGGGCGGGGGAAGCTGCCGCGCGCCGCACTCGTCGCGCTGCTGGTGCTGCCACTGCTGTACGGCGCGCTGTACCTGTGGTCGTTCTGGGATCCGTACGGCCGGCTGGACCGCATCCCCGTGGCGCTGGTGAACGACGACAAGGGGGCGACCGCCGACGGCAGGAGGATCACGGCGGGCGACGACATCACCGAGGGGCTGCGCGACAGCAAGACCTTCGACTGGCGCGAGGTCGACGCCGCCGAGGCCCGCAGGGGCGTCGAGGACGGCACGTACTACCTGTCGCTCACCATGCCCGCCGACTTCAGTGAGCGGATCGCCTCCAGCTCCGGCGACACCCCGGAGACCGGCGCCCTCCAGGTGCACACCAACGACGCCAACAACTACATCGTCGGGCAGATCTCCCGGACGGTGTTCGGCGAGGTGCGGCGGGCCGCGTCCACGAAGACCTCCCGGTCCTTCCTGGACAGGATCTTCGTGTCGTTCTCCGACATCCACGGCAAGACCGTGGAGGCGGCGGAGGGCGCCGACAAGCTCAAGGGCGGCATCGGCAAGGCGGAGAAGGGCTCCAAGGACCTCGCCGACGGCCTGAAGGACGCCGAGGACGGCAGCGGCAGGCTCGCCACCGCCCTGAAGAAGCTCACCAAGGGCGCCGGCGCCCTCCAGGACGGCTCGCAGGGGGTCGCGGACGGCACGCAGACGCTCGCCGACAAGGTCAACGGCACCGCCGGCAAGGTCCGCCCCTTCCTGAAGGGCAACGAGAAGACCATCGGCGACACGGCCCAGCTCGTCGCCGACTCCTCCGGGGTGATCCGCAAGCACCTGGACGCCCTGGTGAAGCGGGCCCCGACCGCCGCCAAGGGCGCCAGGGCGGCGTCCGTCACGCTGGCCGACGTCCACGCCCGGCGCTGTGAGGACCCCGTCCTGCCCGACGCCGCCTGCGCCGACCTGAAGAAGGCCGAGGAAGCGGCCGCGGACGTGACCCTCATCGCCGACGACCTCAACACGCTGATCGCGGACCAGGACGGCGACCTGGACACGCTGGACAAGAACCTCGCCACCCTGCAGAAGCAGTCCCAGGCGCTGGCCGACCGCGCGCCCCACCTCTCCGAGGACCTGGACGACGCCGTCAAGAAGATCAACAAGCTGAACGACGGGGCCGCCCGGGTCGCCGCGGGCGCGAAGAAGCTGCACTCGGGGCTCGGCAAGGCCAAGACCGGGGCCGTCGACCTGGACGAGGGCGTCGGCGAGCTGAGGACGGGCGCGGACGACCTCAACGGCGGCATCTACAAGCTCGTCGGCGGCTCCGGCAAGCTCGCCGGCGGACTGCACGACGGGGCGGAGCGGATCCCCGACTACGACAAGCAGGACCGCGACCGGCGCACCGAGGTCATGGCCGACCCCGTGCGGCTCGCCTCGCAGGACCTGCACAAAGCGCCCAACTACGGCACCGGGTTCGCCCCGTACTTCATCCCGCTGTCCCTGTGGGTGGGCGCGATGGTGGCGTACATGCTGATCACGCCGATGAACCGGCGCGCGCTCGCCGCCGGTGCCTCCGCGTGGCGGATCGCGCTGGCCGGCTGGCTTCCGGTCGTGGCCATCGGAGTGCTGCAGACGGTGGCCCTGATGTCGGTGCTGCACTGGGCGGTCGGCCTGCAGATGGTGCGGGCGGCCGGGACGGTGGGCTTCCTGTTCCTGGTGACGGCGTGCTTCGCGGCGATCGTGCAGTGGCTGAACGCGCGCTTCGGGGCGGCGGGCCGGATCCTCGTCCTCGCGCTGCTGATGCTGCAGCTGACCTCGGCGGGCGGCACGTACCCGGTGCAGACCAGCCCGGGCTTCTTCAACGCGCTGCACCCGTTCCTGCCGATGAGCTACGTCGTCGAGGCGCTGCGCCGGCTCATCACCGGCGGTGGTCTCGAACCGGTGTGGCACGCGTGCGTGGTGCTGACGGCGTTCACCGCCGGTGCCCTCGCGCTGACCGCCGTGGCGGCCCGCAGGCGCCAGGTGTGGACGCTGGACCGGCTGCACCCGGAGCTGAGCCTGTGAGCCCCACCGGCACATCTTCCGGAAAGGTTCCTGTGACAATCAGGGCCATGGAAAGCAGCAGTGCCGCGTCGGGCGGCAGCACGCGCCGCGAGGCCACCCGGCAGAAGCTCTACGAGGCGGCCGTCACGCTCATCGCCGAGCAGGGGTTCTCCGCCACGACCGTGGACGAGATCGCCGAGCGTGCCGGGGTCGCGAAGGGCACGGTCTACTACAACTTCGCGAGCAAGTCCGTCCTCTTCGAGGAACTGCTGCGGCACGGGGTGGGGCTCCTCACCGCCTCCCTCAGGGAGGCGGCCGAGCGCACCGCCCGGGACGGCGGCGGCAAGGTCGACGCCCTGGACGCGATGATCCGGGCGGGCCTGGTCTTCATCGACCGCTACCCGGCCTTCACCCAGCTCTACGTGGCCGAGCTGTGGCGCACCAACCGGGCCTGGCAGTCGACGCTGATGGTGGTGCGGCAGGAGGCCGTCGCGGTGGTGGAGGGCGTCCTGCGCGAGGGCGTCGACAACGGGGAGTTCAGCGACGAGATCGATGTGCCGCTGACGGCGGCGGCACTGGTCGGCATGGTCCTGGTGGCCGCGCTCGACTGGAAGTCCTTCCAGCCGGAGCGCTCCCTGGACGACGTCCACGCGGCGCTGTCCCGGCTGCTGCAGGGGCGGGTCAGCGGCAGCCGCTGACGGCACGGCGCCCATGTGAAAGCGCCGGTCCGCTGTGGCCGCGTCCCCCGCGGGCCACCTCGGACCGGCGCCTTCCGTGCTCCCCCGTTCTCCTGCTCCCCCGTGCGTCCCCCCGCAGGACCCCCGTTGCGGTCGTCCCCCGGCTCCCCCGGATCCCCCGGTTCTCCCCCGTGTCTCGCTCCCGCCGACACCGTCGGCGGAAGGAGCGGATCGCGGGCCGGCCCCGTTCCGGCGCCCCGTGTCGCCGGTGCCGGAGCCGAGCCCCTCTCCGTGTCTCCACTCTCTCCTTCGCGCAGGTCGTCCCCCATCCGCGCGCGTACTCAACTCCCCCACTAGGTACGCGTACTCAGCCCTGCGCGCTCAGCCCCACACCGCCGCGCCGCCGCCTGGTCACCAGCGCGCCCGCGCCCGTACTCGCCGGGTGGCCGGGCCCGTGCCCGCCGGGGCCCGTCCCGTGCTCGCCGGGTGGCCCGGCAGGACTGTCGGTGGGGGCCGATAAAGTCCCTGGCATGGCACGGATTGCGGTGATCGGCGCCGGGATGGGCGCGCTGGCGGCCGCCGCCCGGCTGGCCGTCGCGGGCCACCGGGTGGCGGTGTACGAGCGGACGGACACCTACGGCGGTGCCCTGCGCCGCTTCGAGCGGGACGGCTTCTCCTTCGACACCGGCCCCGGCGTGCTCCCGCTGCCCGCCGTCTACCGCGACCTGTTCGTCAAGACCGGCAAGGAGCCGCTGGAGGCGTGCGTCGAGCTGGTCCAGGTCGACCCCTCGTCCCGGCACGTGTTCGCGGACGGCACGGCGGTGTCGCTGCCGAACGCCTCGCGCGCGGGTGTCGTCGCCGCCCTGGACGAGGCCCTCGGCGCGGGTGCCGGGAAGCGGTGGGGCGACTTCCTGGTGCGCGCCCGCGAGGCCTGGGACCGCACCCGCCGCCCGCTCCTGGAGGAGCCCCTGTGGCCCGACTGGCAGGTGCTGGCCGAGCGCGAGCCCTATCCGGCGGTGCCGCACAAGCGCCTGCTGCGCACCCGCCGGGCGGGCACGCTGGCCGAGGTCGGGGCCTGGGAGCTGCGCGACCCGCGGCTCACGGCCCTGCTGGAGGGGTACGCCCTCGCACAGGGCCTGGACCCCCGGACCACCCCGGCGAGCGCGGCCGTCCTGCCGTACATGGAGCACGCCTTCGGCACGTGGTACGTGGGCGGCGGGCTGCGCGAGCTGGCCCGGGCCGTGTACGAGCGGTGTGTGGCGCGGCGGGTCGAGTTCCACTTCGGCGCCGACGTCACCGCCGTGCGCGAGAAGGACGGCCGGGTCCGCGGGATCGAGCTGGCCGACGGGACGGCGGCCGAGGCCGACTTCGTGGTGGCCGGGGTCGCGCCCGGCGTCCTGGAGCGCCTGACGGCGGGTCACGGGGTACGGGCCGAGGGCGAAGTGCCGCCGCAGCCGGCCGCGTCCGGCCGGCTGACCGTCCTGCTCGCCCTGCGCGGCGCCCGACCCGAGGGCACGGCCCACCGCACGGTGGTGCACGCCCCGGACCGCGAGGCCGAGTTGGAGGCCCTGTTCGGCGCGGCGGCGCCGGACGCGGAGCCGACCGTGACGGTCCTGCGGCCCGGCGACCCGCGCTCCGCCCCGGAGGGCCACGAGGCGGTCGCGCTCACGACGGTGGTGCCCGCTCGGCTCGACGGGCCCTACGACGCTCTGGCCGAGCGCGTGATCGCCGCCGCCGAGCGCGCCGTGCCCGGGCTGCGCGAGCGGCTGCTGTGGCAGGAGGTGATCACGCCGGCGGGCATCGCGGAGGCGACCGGCGCGGAGGGCGGGGCGGTGCCCGTCCCGGCGCTGGCGGCTGCCGGAGGGCGGCTGCTGCACCCGTCCAACACCACGCGCGTGTCCGGTCTGTACGCCGTGGGCGGCTGGGCGCACCCGGGCGGCGGCCTGCCGCACGCAGGCATGTCGGGCGCCCTGGTCGCGGGACTGATCGTGGAGGGACCGGACTTCCGGGGCTCTCAGTGACCGGCCCGGCCCCCGGGACAGTGACCGGCACGGGCCCTCGGCCAGTGACCGGCAGGGCCCCCGGGACCGGGGGCTTCAGAAACGGTACTGCTCGTCGAAGCCGTTGCCGTGCGGCTGCTGCCCGCCGCCCTGGTAGGGGTAGGCCTGCTCGGGCGGCAGCTCCTGCCCGTACTCGTCGGTGTTGCGCTGCTGCGGCACCCACACCCCGCCGGGCGGGGTCTCGCCGCCGTAGGTCCCGGCGTACTGGTCCTGGCCGTACGCCTGCTGCTGGCCGTAGTACTGCTGGTCGCCGTAGCCGCTGTCGTACGGGGCCCCGCCGTAGGTCGACGAGCCGATGTACGGGTCCGAGTAGGCGGCGTACTGCTGCTGGCCGCCCGCCTCGTAGCCCTGCTGGGCATAGCCCGAGTAGTCGTAGGCGTAGGACTGGTCGCTGTTCTGGGCGGCGTACTGCTCGTGCGGCCCGCCGTCGGGCTGGGGGTAGCCGTTGTCGCCGTAGACGCCGTAGGAGCCGGTGTCCTCGGGCATGGGCTGCGGCTCGTAGACGGCGGTGGTCTCGGCGGCGGTCTGGCCGGGGCGCGCCGGTGTGAAGACGTCGTCGCGGTCGTAGTCGTCGTCGTGGCCGTAGGCGGACTCGCGGCGGCGGTCGCCGGTCTCGTCGCCGTAGCCGCCGTCGGCCGCCTCCAGGCCGGAGACCTCCAGGGTCGGCTCCTGGCGGCCGCGCTCGGCGCGGCCCCGGCGCTTGCTGCCGCCGAGCACCGGGGCGTTGACCGCCCAGCCGGCCGCGAAGCCGCTGCGGAAGGAGAGGGTGACGTAGGTCTGCCCGACCGCGAAGGCGGCCGCGCCCAGTCCGATCACGACGACCGACGGAATCAGGACACCGACCACGACGCCGAGGAAGCCGGCGAAGGCCAGCAGCCGCCAGCGCAGCCGCGCCTTGTACTGCAGCAGCACCTCGCCCAGCAGCCACAGCGCGACGATGCCGAACGCGATGTAGAGGACCGCCCAGCCCATGTACGCCCCTCTCCCAGTGGCCGCTACGCAGTGTGTCGTATACCGGTGCGAACGGTCTAGGCCTGCGATGGGTGGTGCAGGCCCAGGTTCTCGTAGATTTCCAGTGTCGCGGTGGAGTTGTTGAGCGTGATGAAGTGCAAGCCGGGCACGCCCTCGGCGAGCAGCCGCGCACAGAACTCCGTGGCGAATTCGATCCCAATGGAGCGTACAGCGGCCGGATCGTCTTGTGCTGTGAGGATCCGCTCTTTCAGGGCGGCCGGGAACGCGGCGTTGGTGAGCGACCCGATCCGCTCCAGCGACCGCACGCTGGCGATCGGCATGACCTCGGGGATGATCGGGGTGTCGCAGCCGGCCGCCGAGACGCGGTCGCGCAGCCGGAGGTAGTCCTCCGGGTGGAAGAACATCTGCGTGATGGCGTAGTCGGCGCCCGCGCGGCACTTGTCGACGAAGTGGCGGACGTCGGTGTCCCAGTCGGTGGAGCGCGGGTGCATCGCCGGGAAGGCGGCGACGCCCACGCAGAAGTCGCCGGACGCCTTGATCAGTTCGACGAGTTCGGCGGCGTAGGCCAGGCCGCGGGGGTGCGGCACCCACTCGCCCATCGGGTCGCCGGGCGGGTCGCCGCGCAGGGCGAGCATGTTGCGGATCCCGGCGTCGGCGTACTGCCCGATGATGTTGCGCAGGTCGGCCACCGAGTGGTCGACGGCGGTGAGGTGCGCGATCGGCGTGAGGGTGGTGTCGGAGGCGATCGCCTCGGTCGCCTTGACCGTGCCCGCGCGGGTGGAGCCGCCGGCGCCGTAGGTCACGGAGACGAAGTCGGGCGCCACGGCCTCGACCCGCCGCAGCGCGTTCCACAGCATCCGCTCGCCCTTCGGGGTCTTCGGGGCGTAGAACTCGAACGAGTACGTCGTCTTGCCGGTCGCGAGCATGTCGCGGACGGTGCGCGCGTGGTCCGACCTGATGGATGCGGTGCCGAGGGCCATACGGGCAGGTTAGTCAGGGGCGGTCGGTCCCCCAACCAGACGCAGACATTTGCCCCATTTGTCCACTTGTTGTCCACCCCTTGGACATTCCGTCCCGCGGGCGTCACCCGCGGGCCGCCGGCCGGGCTACCGCTCCCGCAGCCGCTTGGCGAACTCGGACGCCGCCGCGCCCGGGTCGTCGGCCTCGGTGATCGCCCGTACGACGACGACGCGCCGGGCGCCCGCCTCCAGGACCTGGTCGAGGGTGGTCAGGTCGATGCCGCCGATGGCGAACCAGGGGCGGTCGGTGCCGAGGGCGGCGGTGTACCGGACGAGGTCCAGGCCGGGGGCGTGGCGGCCGGGCTTGGTGGGGGTGGGCCAGCACGGGCCGGTGCAGAAGTAGTCCACGCCGTCCTGCGCGGCGGCCGCCGCGGCCTCGGACTCGGCGTGGGTGGAGCGGCCGATCAGCACGTCGTCGCCGAGGATCGCGCGGGCCGCGGGGACCGGGAGGTCGCCCTGGCCGAGGTGGAGCACGTCCGAGCCGGCGGCGTGGGCGACGTCCGCCCGGTCGTTGACCGCGAGCAGCTTGCCGTGCCGGGCGCAGGCGTCGGCGAAGACGGCCAGGTGCTCCAGCTCCTCGGCGGCCTCCATGCCCTTGTCGCGCAGCTGCACGATGTCGACGCCGCCCGCCAGCACGGCGTCCAGGAACTCCGGCAGGTCCCCCTGCCGCCTGCGCGCGTCGGTGCACAGGTAGACCCGGGCGTCGGCGAGCTGGGCGCGGGCGGTGGTGGCGGCGGTGCCGGGCATGGATGTCCCCCTGGAGGTCGGTGCCGCGGGTGCGCCCGCGGTACGTCGGTGCCGTACGGGTGCGTCTGCGGTGCGGGGAGGCCCTCGCCCGCCACGACGCCCCGGGCACCCTACGCCTGCCCCTCGGCCGGCGGGAGCGCCCCGGGGGCCACCCGGGCGTTCGGCCCGGGCCAGTGGTCAGGCCGGCCGGAACGGGCGCGGCCGGTCCCCGGGCCGTGACCCCACGGGCCACGGCCCCATACGGGCGGTTGTTCAGGCCCGGCCCCGCTCGCACGGTGCCGGGCGGTTGTCCGATCGCGGCCGGGTCAGACCGCGAGCGCCTGGGCGCGGCGCTTCACCTCCGTGCCGCGGTTCTCACGGAGTGCCTGCGCCGGGGTGCCGGGCAGGGACGGGTCGGGGGTGAAGAGCCACTCCAGCATCTCTTCGACCGTGAAGCCGTCGTCCCGCAGGAGCGTCAGGGTCCCGGACAGGCCCTTGACGACCTTGTCCCCGTCGATGAAGTCCGCGGGGACGTGCAGCGCGCGGTTCTCACCGCGGCGTACGGCGATGAGCTGGCCCTCCTTGACCAGCTGCCGCACGCGCGTCACCTCGACGCCGAACTGCTCGGCGATGTCGGGGAGGGTGAGCCAGGCAGGGACGAGAGCATCGATCTTTGCGTCAATCTCGGTCACGGAAACCAGCCTGCCATCCGCCACTGACAGTCGGAAGCCGGCCCGGTCCACCCGGGCGCACGCACCGGGCCCGGGCACCCGCCCGCACGACGCCTCGCGGCCCCCGCACCGGGCCGCCGCGGGCCCTACGCCACCGCCGCCTTCATCGGACGCGCCGGGTCCGCCAGCAGCACCGGGTTCATCACCGTGCCCGACTCGATCAGCCGGCGGCCCTGCGCCAGGTCCCGGGGCCGGCCCACCGCCAGCAGCGCGACCAGCCGCTCGCCGCGCAGCCAGCACACCGTCCAGGCCGGACCGGACGGGTCGCCGCGCCACAGGGTCGTGTCGGCGGCCGCGTGGTGCCCGGCGTACTGCACGAACCGGCCGAACTGCTCGGACCAGAAGTACGGGACCGGGTCGTAGACCGCCGGTGTCTCGCCCGTGGCCCGGCCGACGATGTTCGCGGCGACCGTGCGCGGCCCCTGCAGGGCGTTGTCCCAGTGGTGCACCAGCAGGCGCTCGCCGTAGCGCCCCGAGGGGAAGGAGGCGCAGTCGCCGACCGCGTACACGTCCGGCACGGACGTGCGCAGGTGCTCGTCGGCCACGACCTCGCCGTGGGCGCCGAGCTCGATCCCGGAGCCGGCGAGCCAGTCCGTCGCCGGGCGGGCGCCGATGCCGACCACGACCGCGCCCGCGGGCAGCCGCGAACCGTCGTCGAGCAGGACCGCGCCGGGCTCGACGCGCTCCACGCGCGCGTGGGTGCGCAGCACCGCCCCCGCGTCGCCGTACCAGCCGGCCATCGGGGCGGCGACCTCGGCGGGCAGTGCCCCGGCGAGCGGCCGCTCGGCGGCCTCCACGACGGTGACCGCGCAGCCGGCCTCGCGCGCGGCGGTGGCGAACTCCGCGCCGATCCAGCCCGCGCCGACGACCACGATGTCGTGCTGCCGGGCGAGGACCGGGCGCAGCCGCTCGGCGTCGTCCAGGGTGCGCAGCAGATGCACGCCGGGCACGCCCTCGGCGCCGGGCAGCCGGACGGGTTCGGCGCCGGTGGCCACGACCAGGACGTCGTAGGGCACGGGCCCGTCCTCGGTGTCCAGGGCGTGATCGCCGGGGCGCACGCCCAGTACCTCGCAGCCGAGCCGCAGTTCGATGCCGAGGGCCTCGAAGTCGACGTCGAAGGCGGAGCCCTCGGACTTGCCGAGCAGGACGGCCTTGGACAACGGCGGCCGGTCGTAGGGCTGGTGGGGCTCGGCGCCGATCAGCAGCACCGTGCCGGCGAAGCCCCGCTCGCGCAGCGCGACCGCGGTCTGCACCCCGGCCATGCCCGCGCCCGCCACGACCACGCGCCGCGGCGCGGACGACCCTGAGTCCTGCGTCTGCTCGCTCACCTGATCACCATAGTCAACTGACGTTTCGTCAGTCAGTGCCCATGCGCCGTGACCTGCTCCACAGCGCCCGTCCCCGCCGCCCGGGTCCGTCCCTGCGGGTACCCGCAAACGGCCCGTGTACGACGTCACCGTGGCCGGTTCCGTACGGAGGCTCTCTTACTGCGCCCGGCGGCGTCCCGCTAGGGTGGCCCACGCAGAGACTCGCGGGAGCCCGGACGCACCGGGCTGAGAGGGAGGCTGGCGGCCTCCGACCGTACGAACCTGATCCGGGTCATGCCGGCGAAGGGAGGGGCTGGACGCCCATGTCGCGTACGCGAACCTCAGACGTCCTCGTCATCGGGGGCGGGATTATCGGGCTGGTCACGGCCTGGCGGGCCGCGCAGCGCGGACTCGCCACGGCGGTGGCGGACCCCGAGCCCGGCGGCGGAGCCGCGCAGGTGGCGGCGGGGATGCTGGCCGCCGTCACGGAACTGCACTACGGCGAGCAGACCCTGCTCGGCCTGAACCTCGCCTCCGCCCGGCGCTACCCGGACTTCGCGGCCGAGCTCACCGAGGCCACCGGCCACGACCTCGGCTACCGCCGCTGCGGCACCCTCGCCGTGGCCCTGGACGCCGACGACCGGGCCCACCTGCGCGAGCTGCACGCCCTGCAGCAGCAGTCGGGGCTGGACTCCCAGTGGCTGTCGGGGCGCGAGTGCCGGCGCCTGGAGCCGATGCTCGCGCCCGGCGTGCGCGGGGGCCTGCGGGTGGACGGGGATCACCAGATCGACCCCCGGCGGCTGGCCGGGGCCCTGGTCGCCGCGTGCGAGCGGGCCGGCGTGGTCTTCCACCGGGTGTGGGCCGAGCGGCTCGCCGTCGCCGGGGACCGGGCCACCGGTGCCGTCACGGCCGACGGCACCGCGCTGGCCGCCGGGCAGGTCGTCCTGGCCGCGGGCAGCCTGAGCGGCCGTCTGGCGGGGGTGCCGCGGGACGTGCTGCCTCCCGTGCGGCCCGTGAAGGGGCAGGTCCTGCGGCTGACCATGCCGGGGCGGCACGGGCCGTTCCTGAGCCGGACCGTGCGCGCGGTGGTGCGCGGCAGCCACGTCTACCTGGTGCCGCGCGAGAACGGGGAGCTGGTCGTCGGGGCGACCAGCGAGGAGCTCGGCTGGGACACCACCGTGACCGCGGGCGGCGTGTACGAGCTGCTGCGCGATGCGCACGAGCTGGTCCCCGGCATCACCGAGCTGCCGCTCACCGAGACCCGCGCCGGACTGCGCCCCGGCTCCCCCGACAACGCGCCCCTGCTCGGCCCGACCGGCCTGGAGGGCCTGCTGCTGGCCACCGGGCACCACCGCAACGGCGTCCTGCTCACGCCGGTGACCGGCGACGCCCTGGCGCACGCCCTGACCACGGGTGAACTCCCCGAGGAGGCCCGTCCCTTCACCCCCAGGCGCTTCAGCACCGCCACCGCACTCACGGAGCAGCCCGCATGAACATCTCCGTCAACGGCGAGCCCCGGGACGTCCGGCCCGGCACGGCTCTCGACACCGTCGTGAAGTCCCTCACCGCGTCGCCCTCGGGAGTGGCCGCCGCCCTCAACGAAACCGTCGTCCCGCGCGCGCAGTGGCCCTCCACGCCCCTCTCCGAGGGAGACCGCGTGGAAGTCCTCACCGCCGTCCAAGGAGGCTGACCATGGCCGACGATCCGTTCGTCCTCGGGGACCTGTCCCTCACCTCCCGCCTGATCATGGGCACGGGCGGGGCGCCCAGTCTCGACGTGCTGGAGCGTTCGCTGGTGGCGTCCGGTACGGAGCTGACGACGGTCGCGATGCGCCGCGTGAACCCCTCGGTGCACGGCTCGGTGCTGTCCGTCCTCGACCGGCTCGGCATCCGGGTGCTGCCCAACACCGCGGGCTGCTTCACCGCCGGTGAGGCCGTCCTCACCGCCCGGCTCGCACGCGAGGCCCTCGGCACCGACCTGATCAAGCTGGAGGTCATCGCCGACGAGCGCACGCTGCTGCCCGACCCGATCGAGCTGCTGGAGGCGGCCGAGACGCTGGTCGACGACGGGTTCACGGTGCTGCCGTACACCAACGACGACCCCGTGCTGGCGCGCCGGCTGGAGGACGTGGGCTGCGCGGCGGTCATGCCGCTGGGCTCGCCCATCGGCTCCGGGCTCGGCATCCGCAACCCGCACAACTTCCAGCTGATCGTCGAGCACGCGCGCGTGCCGGTGATCCTGGACGCGGGGGCCGGGACGGCCTCGGACGCGGCGCTGGCGATGGAGCTGGGCTGCGCGGGTGTGATGCTCGCCTCGGCGGTGACCCGGGCGCAGGAGCCGGTGCTGATGGCCGACGCCATGCGGCATGCCGTGGAGGCGGGGCGGCTGGCGCACCGGGCGGGCCGGATCCCGCGGCGGCATTTCGCGCGGGCGTCGTCGCCCGGCGAGGGTCTGGCCGCGCTGGATCCGGAGCGTCCGGCCTTCCAGTAGGAGGGACGTCACAGGACGGCTGCAGTCCCGCCCCGAATCCGCCGGGGGGACGGGGCTGTCGGTCCCGGCTCGTAGACTCCCCTGCGTGGACACGACCCTTCAGGACCCCTTGGTCGGGCAGGTGCTCGACGGCCGGTACCGCGTCGACGCGCGGATCGCGGTCGGCGGGATGGCCACGGTCTACCGGGCCGTGGACACCCGCCTCGACCGGGTCCTCGCGCTCAAGGTGATGCACCCCTCCCTCGCCGTGGACGCCTCGTTCGTCGAGCGGTTCATCCGCGAGGCGAAGTCGGTCGCCCGGCTGGCCCACCCGAACGTGGTGCAGGTCTTCGACCAGGGCACCGACGGCTCGTACGTCTACCTGGCCATGGAGTACGTCGCGGGCTGCACGCTGCGTGACGTGCTGCGCGAGCGCGGGGCGCTGCAGCCGCGGGCCGCCCTGGACATCCTGGAGCCGGTGCTGGCCGCCCTGGGCGCCGCCCACCGCGCCGGGTTCGTGCACCGCGACATGAAGCCCGAGAACGTCCTGATCGGGGACGACGGCCGGGTCAAGGTCGCCGACTTCGGCCTGGTCCGCGCGGTGGACACGGTCACCAACACCACCGGCACGGTCCTGGGCACGGTCTCGTACCTGGCCCCCGAGCAGATAGAGAACGGCACGGCGGACCCCCGCGTCGACGTCTACGCGTGCGGCGTGATGCTCTACGAGATGCTGACCGGCGACAAGCCGCACGACGGGGACTCCCCCGCCGTGATCCTCTACAAGCACCTGCACGAGGACGTCCCGCCGCCCTCGGCCGCCGTCCCCGGCCTGGCCTACGAGCTGGACGAGATGGTGGCCGCGGCGACCGCCCGCACGCCGGAGATCCGCCCCTACGACGCCGTGGCCCTGCTCGCACAGGTCCGCGACGGGCGCGGCCGGCTGAGCGAGGAGCAGCTGGACGCGGTGCCGCCGCAGGCGCTCGCGGCCGGACACGACAACGCCGACGACCGCACGAGCGTGATCCCGCGCGCCCTGACCACACCACGCCCGCTGCCGGTGAACGAGGACGAGGCGCCCGAGGCGGAGCTTCACCGCACGAGCCGTCTCGCCTCCCCGCCGCCTGGGCCCCGGCGCCGCCCGGGACCCCGGCGCGGCCCGATGACGATCGTGGTCGCCGTCCTGCTGGCGCTCGGCCTCGGCACGGGCATCTGGTACATCAACTCGGGCCAGTTCACCGAGGTCCCCCCGCTGCTGGACAAGACCCAGGCGCAGGCCGAGGACCGGCTGGCCGACGCCGGCCTGGAGCTCGGCAAGGTCGAGCACGCCTACAGCGACACCGTCGAGCGCGGCCGGATCATCAGCAGCGACCCGGAGGCCGGGACGCGCATCCGGGGCAACGACGCGGTGGGCGTCACCGTCTCGGACGGCCCCGAGACCGTGCGGGTGCCCGCCCTGGCCGGCCGGAAGCTGGCCGAGGCGCGGTCCCTGCTGAAGCAGGACGGGCTGGAGCCGGGCATGGTCACGCGGGAGTTCAGCGAGGACGTGCCGCGCGGCTCGGTGGTCGCGGCGCGGCCGGCGGACGGCACGAAGGTGCGGGCGGGCACGGCCGTCGCGCTCGTCGTCAGCAAGGGCAGCCCGATCGACGTCCCCGACGTCACCGGTGAGGACGAGGCCGACGCCCGGGCCGAGCTGGAGGAAGCCGGCCTGAAGGTGCGGATCGCCGCCGAGCGGGTCAACTCCTCGGAGTTCGACAAGGGCCAGGTCGTCAAGCAGAGCCCCGACCCCGGAGGCCGGGCCGCCGAGGGCGACACGGTCACGCTGACGCTGTCCAAGGGCCCCGAGATGATCGAGGTGCCGGACGTGGTCGGCGACAGCGTCGACGAGGCCCGGCAGGCGCTGGAGGGCGCCGGGTTCGAGGTCGACGAGGACCGCGGTCTGCTCGGTCTGTTCGGCGACACCGTCAAGGGCCAGTCGGTCGAGGGCGGCGAGACGGCGCCCAAGGGCTCGACGATCACGATCGAGATCAGGTGACGGCCGGGCGCGCGGCCCGTGGACGGGGCACGGCCGGGGGCATGACACCCTGAACGGGTGAACCATCAGCTGTCCGGCCGCACCCGCAACCCCGTGGGCGGCCACGTCCCCGTGGCCGGCGGCCTCCACCGCATCGGCCTGTCCTACGCCCGTGACCTGCGGGCGGAGACCGTCCAGGTCTTCGTCGCCAACCCGCGCGGCTGGGCCACACCGGCCGGCAATCCGCAGCAGGACGAGGCGTTCCGCGCGGCGTGCGAGGCCGAGTCGGTCCCCGCGTACGTGCACGCCCCCTATCTGATCAATTTCGGCTCGCACACCGAGGCGACCGTGGAGCGGTCGGTGGAGTCGCTGCGGCACTCGCTGCGGCGGGGGCGGGAGATCGGGGCGCGGGGTGTGGTGGTGCACACGGGCAGCGCGACCGGGGGCCGGGACCGGTCCGTGGCGCTGAAGCAGGTGCGGGAGCATCTGCTGCCGCTGCTCGACGAGCTGACCCACGACGACGACCCGTATCTGCTGCTGGAGTCGACGGCCGGCCAGGGTGCCTCCCTGTGCTCACGGACGTGGGACTTCGGCCCGTACTTCGAGGCGCTGGACGCCCATCCGATGCTGGGCGTGTGCCTGGACACCTGCCACATCTTCGCGGCGGGGCACGACCTGACCGGCCCGAGCGGTATGCACCGGACGCTGGATCTGCTGGTGGACACGGTCGGTGAGGGCCGGCTGAAGCTGATCCACGCCAACGACTCCAAGGACGTGGTGGGCGCCCACAAGGACCGGCACGAGAACATCGGCGCCGGCCACATCGGCGAGGACCCGTTCCGGGCCCTGATGACGCACCCCGCGACCGAGGGCGTGCCGCTGATCATCGAGACGCCGGGCGGCAAGGAGGGGCACGCCGCGGACGTCGAGCGGCTGAAGAAGCTGCGCGACGCCTGACGCCCTCAGAGGTCGGGGCCGTCGCCCGGTTCCTCCTGGTAGGAGTAGCGCTGCTCGCGCCACGGGTCGCCGATGTTGTGGTAGCCGCGCTCCTCCCAGAAACCGCGCCGGTCGGCGGTCATGTACTCCACCCCGCGCACCCACTTGGGGCCCTTCCAGGCGTACAGGTGGGGCACGACCAGGCGGAGCGGGAAGCCGTGCTCGGCGGTGAGGAGTTCACCGTCCTTGTGCGTGGCGAACAGCACCCGCTCGTCGGCGAAGTCGGACAGCCGCAGGTTGGAGCTGAAGCCGTACTCGGCCCACACCATCACATGGGTGACGTCGTCCGCCGGCGGGGCGAGGTCGAGGATCGTGCGGGCGGGGATGCCGCCCCACTCGGCGCCCAGCATGCTGAACTTCGTGACGCAGTGCAGATCGGCCACGACGCTGGTGTGGGGCAGGGCCGTGAACTCCTCGTGGGTCCAGCAGTGCTTGGCGCCGTCGGCGGTGGCGCCGAAGACCCGGAACTCCCAGCGCTCGGGCCGGAACTTGGGGACGGGCCCGTAGTGCGTGACCGGCCAGCCGCGCTGCAGCCGCTGCCCCGGGGGCAGGCCCGGCTGCGTCTCTCCTGCCGCATCGCGCCCTTCTCCCGATGCGTGTCCCAGCGGCTGACCCATGACTCCATCCTGACAGACCTCGGCCGATGCCCCTGACCGGGGCCACCGCAAACCGGGCCATTTCCACTAAGCATGCCCTTACTTACTAAGTGAAGACTTACTGGACGATCTTCGCCGCCGGTGGAATCATGCGGCGCAACCTGCCAGTTCCCCCGCGTTGGAAGGAGCCTCTGCGATGCAGGGCGACCCCGAGGTCCTCGAATTCCTGAACGAGCAGTTGACCGGCGAGCTGACGGCGATCAACCAGTACTGGCTGCACTACCGGATCCAGGACAACAAAGGCTGGACCAAGCTCGCCAAGTACACGCGTGAAGAATCCATCGACGAGATGAAGCACGCGGACAAGATCACCGAGCGCATCCTCATGCTGGACGGGCTGCCCAACTACCAGCGGCTCTTCCATGTCCGGGTCGGCCAGACGGTCACCGAGATGTTCCAGGCCGACCGGCAGATCGAGGTCGAGGCCATCGACCGCCTCAAGCGTGGCGTCGAGGTGATGCGCAGCAAGGGCGACATCACGTCCGCGAACCTCTTCGAGGAGATCCTCGCCGACGAGGAGCACCACATCGACTACCTGGACACACAGCTGGAGCTGATCGACAAGCTCGGCGAGGCGCTGTACATCGCGCAGCAGATCGAGCAGCCGAGCTAGGCGGGGCCCGGCGTCAGGCGGCGTCTTCCAGATCGGCGAGCACCGGCTCGCCCCGGTCGGCCAGCTCCCGGCGAGGGCAGTTACCCCTGCCGAGGATCGCCTGGATCCGGCGCACACACGACCCGCAGTCCGTGCCCGCCTTGCAGGCGGAGGCTATCTGGCGGGGGGTGCAGGCGCCGCTGTCCGCGTGCTGCTTGACCTGCTGCTCGGTGATCCCGAAGCAACTGCAGACGTACACGCGGTTCACCTCCCGACGGGGTCGTTCTCTGATGCCGTCCCGTTGATCGGTGAGGCTAACCTAACCTTACCCGTCGGCTCGGAGGCGCAAAAGTCGAGAGGGGCGCGGATCCGGTGTGATCCGCGCCCCAGTCGATGCCCGGTAAGAGGCGGACCCGTTACTGGTCCCTGTACATCTCGGCGACGAGGAAGGCCAGGTCGAGCGACTGGCTGCGGTTGAGCCGCGGGTCGCAGGCGGTCTCGTAGCGCTGGTGCAGATCGTCGACGAAGATCTCGTCGCCGCCGCCCACGCACTCGGTGACGTCGTCGCCGGTGAGCTCCACGTGGATGCCGCCCGGGTGGGTGCCGAGCGCCTTGTGGACCTCGAAGAAGCCCTTGACCTCGTCGAGCACGTCGTCGAAGCGGCGGGTCTTGTGCCCGGAGGCCGCCTCGAAGGTGTTGCCGTGCATCGGGTCGGTCACCCAGGCCACGGTCGCGCCGGAGGCGGTGACCTTCTCGACCAGCTCGGGGAGCTTGTCGCGGACCTTGTCGGCGCCCATGCGGACGATGAACGTCAGCCGGCCGGGCTCGCGCTCCGGGTCGAGGCGCTCGATGTACTGCATCGCGTCCTCGGCCGTGGTCGTCGGACCCAGCTTGATGCCGATCGGGTTGCGGATCTGCGAGGCGAACTCGACGTGCGCGTGGTCCAGCTGCCGGGTGCGCTCGCCGATCCACACCATGTGCGCGGAGACGTCGTAGAGCCGGCCGGTGCGCGAGTCGACACGGGTGAGCGCCGTCTCGTAGTCGAGCAGCAGCGCCTCGTGCGAGGAGAAGAACTCGACGGTCTTGAACTCCTCCGGGTCGGCCCCGCAGGCGTGCATGAAGTTCAGCGCGTTGTCGATCTCGCGGGCCAGCTGCTCGTAGCGCTGCCCCGAGGGGGACGACTTCACGAAGTCCTGGTTCCAGGCGTGGACCTGGCGCAGGTCGGCGTAGCCGCCGGTGGTGAAGGCGCGCACCAGGTTCAGCGTGGAGGCGGAGGCGTGGTACATCCGCTTCAGCCGCTCGGGGTCCGGGACGCGGGCCTCTTCGGTGAAGTCGAAGCCGTTGACGGAGTCGCCGCGGTAGGTCGGCAGGGTCACGCCGTCGCGGGTCTCGGTCGGCTTGGAGCGCGGCTTGGAGTACTGGCCGGCGATCCGGCCGACCTTCACGACCGGCACGGACGCGGCGTACGTGAGCACGGCGCCCATCTGGAGCAGGGTCTTCAGCTTGTTGCGGATGTGGTCCGCGGACACCGCGTCGAAGGCCTCGGCGCAGTCGCCGCCCTGGAGGAGGAACGCCTCTCCCTTGGCGACGGCCGCCATCCGGGCGCGCAGCTGGTCGCACTCGCCCGCGAAGACGAGCGGCGGATACGACTCGAGGTCCGCGATCACTGCGCGCAGAGCCTCGGTGTCGGGGTACTCGGGCTGCTGCGCCGCGGGCAGGTCTCGCCAGGTGTTGCCAGCACTCGCGCTGGTCTTAGCGTTCACGGTCACGGCCTCAACACTACGGGGTCGGGTCGGGGGTCCAGACCCATGCCCATCCATTGAGACACCGTGTACACCCCTCGGACATGGGGTAGGGTGCCCGGCATGTTCGCGCATTCGACCCAGACCTGGTGGTGGACCGCTCATCCGGCGGCCCGCTGACTGCGCGTACTCACGACTTCGCGAAGGCCGCCCGAGGGGCGGCCTTCGGCGTTTCCGGGGTCCGTTCCTCTCCCTCTGAATCCCCGAGAAGGAGCACGGACCCATGAACCTGCTCGGCTTGCCGGACGACCCCCGTCCGTTCGCCCTGCTGCGCCGCCGTACCCCGGGCCACGACCACGAGCTGGTCGAGGTCCTGATCGGCCCGGTCGCCGCCCACGAGCGGCTGGCCGACCTGCCCGACGAGAGCCTCGCGCTGGTGCCCTTCCGGCAGATCCGCGAGCGCGGCTTCGACGTCCGCGACGACGGCACGCCCCTGCTGGCGCTCACGCCCGAGGAGTCGTACACCGTCCCGCTGGCCGAGGCCCTGGAACAGCTCCCGGCGCACGAGGTGCGCGTCGACGACGGGGGCTTCGACGTCCCCGACGAGGAGTACGCGCGGATCGTCGGGCGCGTGCTGGAGGAGGAGATCGGCGGGGGCGAGGGCGCGAACTTCGTGATCCGCCGGACGTACGAGGGCGAGATCCCCGGGTTCGGGCGGGCCGACGCCCTCGCGCTGTTCCGGCGGCTGCTGGAGGGCGAGCGGGGCGCGTACTGGACGTTCGTCGTGCACACCGGGGAGCGCACCCTGGTCGGGGCCAGTCCCGAGGTCCATGTGCGGATGTCCGGCGGCACGGTCGTGATGAACCCGATCAGCGGCACCTACCGCTACCCCGCCGGGGGGCCGACGCCGGAGCACCTGCTGGACTTCCTCGCCGACGGCAAGGAGATCGAGGAGCTGTCGATGGTCGTCGACGAGGAGCTCAAGATGATGTGCACCGTCGGCGACATGGGCGGGGTGGTCGTCGGGCCCCGGCTGAAGGAGATGGCCCACCTCGCGCACACCGAGTACGAGCTGCGCGGCAGGTCCTCGCTGGACGTGCGGGAGGTGCTGCGGGAGACCCTGTTCGCCGCGACGGTCACCGGCTCGCCGGTGCAGAACGCCTGCCGGGTCATCGAGCGGCACGAGACGGGCGGCCGGGGCTACTACGCCGGCGCGCTGGCCCTGGTCGGCCGGGACGCGGGCGGGGCGCAGACCCTCGACTCCCCCATCCTCATCCGCACCGCCGACATCTCCGCCGGCGGGCGGCTGCGGGTTCCGGTCGGCGCGACCCTGGTGCGCGGCTCGGACCCGGCGGGCGAGGTCGCGGAGACCCACGCCAAGGCGGCCGGTGTCCTGGCGGCCCTCGGCGTCCGGCCGCCGCGCCCGCGCGCGGAGCACGCGCGCGTACGGCTCGCCGACGATCCCCGCGTGCGGGCCGCCCTGGACGGGCGCCGGGCCTCGCTCGCCCCGTTCTGGCTGCGCATGCAGGAGCGGTCACCGGAACTCGCGGGGCACGCCCTGGTCGTCGATGGGGAGGACACCTTCACGGCGATGCTCGCGCACGTGCTGCGCTCCGGCGGCCTGGAGGTGAGCGTGCGGCGGTACGACGAGGAGGGGCTGCGGGAGGCGGTGCTCGGGCACGAGGGAACGGTGGTGCTGGGGCCCGGGCCGGGCGATCCGTCCGACCTGGCCGATCCGAAGATGCGGTTCCTGCGCTCCCTGACCGCCGAGGTGATCCGGGCGCGGCGGCAGGGGGTGCTGGGCGTCTGCCTCGGGCACGAGCTGATCGCCGCCGAGCTGGGGCTGGACATCGTGCGCAAGGAGGTGCCGTACCAGGGGGCGCAGACGGAGATCGACCTGTTCGGGCGGCGCGAGACCGTCGGGTTCTACAACAGCTACGTGGCCCGCTGCGACGACGAGGCGGCCGCCGCGCTGACGGCCCACGGGGTCGAGGTCTCCCGCGCCGCGAACGGTGAGGTGCACGCGCTGCGCGGGCCCGGGTTCGCCGGTGTGCAGTTCCACCCCGAGTCGGTGCTCACGCTGAACGGGGCGCGCGTGGTGCGGGACCTGGTGGGGCAGCTGCGGGGCACGGGCGCGCCCTCGGTCTGACCCGGTGCCGGCCGGGGCCGTGCGGTCCCGGCCGGCACAGCGGCCGGGTGGTCAGCCGAAGAAGACGCCGACCTCCTCGTACAGGGTGGGGTCCACCGTCTTCAGGCGGGCCGTGGCGTCCGCGAGGGGGACGCGGACGATGTCGGTGCCGCGCAGGGCGACCATGGTGCCGAAGGCGCCGTCGCGGACGCAGTCGATGGCGTGCAGGCCGAAGCGGGTGGCGAGCCAGCGGTCGAACGCGCTGGGGGTGCCGCCGCGCTGGACGTGTCCCAGGACGGTCGTACGGGCCTCCTTGCCCGTGCGCTTCTCGATCTCCTTGGCGAGCCACTCGCCGACGCCGGACAGCCTGACGTGCCCGAAGGAGTCCAGGGACTGGTCCTTGAGGACCATGTCGCCGTCCCGGGGCATCGCCCCCTCGGCGACGACGACGATCGGCGCGTACGACGCCCGGAACCGGGACGTCACCCAGTCGCACACCTGCTCGACGTCGAAGCGCTGCTCGGGGATGAGGATGACGTTGGCACCGCCGGCCAGGCCCGAGTGCAGCGCGATCCAGCCGGCGTGCCGGCCCATCACCTCGACGACCAGGACCCGCATATGGGACTCGGCGGTGGTGTGCAGCCGGTCGATGGCCTCGGTCGCGATGCCGACCGCGGTGTCGAAGCCGAAGGTGTAGTCGGTGGCGGACAGGTCGTTGTCGATGGTCTTCGGCACGCCCACGCAGGGCACGCCGTGTGCGTCGGACAGGCGGGCGGCCACGCCCAGGGTGTCCTCGCCGCCGATCACGATGAGCGCCCCGACCTCCAGCCGGGCGAGGTTCTCCCTGATCCGGCGGATGCCGTCCTCCTCCTTCAGCGGGTTGGTCCGGGAGGAGCCGAGGATCGTGCCGCCCCGGGGCAGGATGCCGCGCACCGCGGGGATGTCGAGCGGGACGGTGGCGTTCTCCAGGGGTCCTCGCCAGCCGTCCCGGAAGCCGGTGAAGTCGTAGCCGTACTCCTGCACGCCCTTGCGGACGACGGCCCGGATGACGGCGTTGAGGCCGGGGCAGTCGCCGCCTCCGGTCAGTACTCCGACGCGCATGGAACAGTCCCTTCGCCGCAGGTGCCTGACGAAGGGTCAGTGTGACGTGCCTCTCACTCGTCGTCGAGGCCGCGCTCGATCGCGTACCTGACCAGCTCCACGCGGTTGTGCAACTGGAGCTTGCCGAGGGTGTTCTGGACGTGGTTCTGCACCGTGCGGTGGGAGATGACCAGGCGCTCGGCGATCTGCTTGTAGCTCAGGCCCTTGGCGACCAGGCGCAGCACCTCGGTCTCGCGGTCGGTGAGCCGGGGCGCCTTCGGCTCGTCGGTGTCGGGGGCCGGGGCGGGCTCGGAGGCGAGGCGGCGGTACTCGCCGAGGACCAGTCCGGCGAGGCCGGGCGTGAACACGGGGTCGCCGACGGCCGTGCGGCGGACCGCGTCCTGCAGTTCCTCGGTGGAGGCCGACTTCAGCAGGTAGCCCGTGGCGCCGGACTTCACCGCCTCCAGCACGTCGGCGTGCTCGCCGCTCGCGGACAGCACCAGCACGCGCAGCGCCGGGTCCGCCGCCACGACCTCCTTGCAGACCTGGACGCCGGGCTTGCCTGGCAGGTTCAGGTCGAGCACCAGCACGTCCGGGGCGGCGGCCCTGGCGCGGCGCACGGCCTGCTCGCCGTCACCGGCGGTCGCGACCACCTCGAAGCCCGACTCGGCCAGGTCGCGGGCGACCGCGTCGCGCCACATGGGGTGGTCGTCGACCACCATGACCTTGACCGGGTCCCGGTCCCCACCGCTGTGCGTCATCGCCGCTCCGCCTTCCCCCGTGCGTCCGTCACGTCCTTCGGTACCTTCAGTTCGACCTCCGTGCCCTGGCCCGGCACCGAGATCAGTTCCGCGCTGCCGCCGAGGTCGCGCAGCCGGCCGCGGATCGACAGGGCGACGCCGAGCCGGCCCTCGCCCTCGGCCTGCGCCAGCCGCCCCTCCGGGATGCCGGGCCCGTCGTCCCGGACGGTGACGATCACCTCGTCCGGCTCGTCCTCGACCAGGATCCAGGCGCGCGCCCCCTCCCCGGCGTGCCTGCGGACGTTGTCCAGGGCGGCTCCGACCGCGGCGGCCACCTCCCGGGCGGCGGCGGGCGCCAGCGGCACGGGCGCGCCCGGCTCGGCCAGGCTGACGCCGGCTCGCGCGTACGGCGCCAGCAGGGCGCGCAGGTCGACGGGGCCGCCGGCCGGTTCCTCCGCGTCGGGGCCTTCCTCGACGGCGCGCACGAGGGCGCCCTCGGCGGCGTCCTCCGAGACCCGGGAGACGGGCACGAGACCGCCGGAGACCAGGGTGCGCAGGGCGACCTCCTGCTCGCCGGCCATCCGGCCCAGTTCGGCCGCCTCGCCGCCGATCACCGCCCCGCGCCGCTGCACCATGGCCAGCACCTGGAGGACGCTGTCGTGGATGTCCCGCGCCAGGCGCTCCCGCTCCCGCGTCGCGGCCTCGATCTCCAGGGCGCGGGCGAGGGTGCGCTCGGAGGCGCGGGCGACCTCGACGACGTAGCCGATGGCGATGGAGGCGATGCAGACCAGGATGACGTTGTGGACGGTGTCGCGGGCCGGGCTGCCGCGCTCGATCAGGTTGGCGACGGCCACGAGGCCGGAGGCGAGGGCCGCCCAGCGCCAGCCGCCCTTGATGGCGAAGGCCAGGACGGCCCCGGCCGTCCATATCGACGGCAGGGTCGGGCCGCCCGACTGGACCCGCTCGTGCGCGTCGGCGACGGGCGTGAGCAGGATGCCGGTGAGGGCGATGGTCAGGTCGGCGGCGAGGAACCCCTTGGTGCAGCGGGCGGCGTTCGCGACCCGGGGCAGCGTCGCCAGGGTCCACACGGCCAGTACGGCGAAGTAGGCGACGGCGAGCCAGGGGCGGGTGAACTCCTCGTAGGCGGTGGCGAAGAGGCCGACCGCGTACAGCATCGTCAGCACCCGGTAGCCGGTGAGCGCACGCCACAGCGGCTGCTCGACCGACATCCTCATCACGCGCTCGCGTCTGGCCATGTCCCCCACCCCCCGGCCTGCCCCCACTAGGGCTCGGTCCGCGGCTCCCCGGTCTGCCCGTCCTCGTCGGCCCCCGCCTGCCCGGCCCGTTCCTTCTCGGCCTTCTCCTTCTCGGCCTGTTCCTTCTCCGCCCGCGCGAGGGCGGCCCTGGCCGCCTTGTCGGCCTCCTTCTCCGCCTTCGCCGCCTCGGCGAGCTGCCGCTTCATGGCCGTCGCGTACATGTCGACGTACTCCTGGCCGGAGAGCTTCATGATCTCGTACATGACCTCGTCGGTCACCGCGCGCAGCACGAAGCGGTCGTGCTCCATGCCCTGGTAGCGGCTGAAGTCCAGCGGCTTGCCGATGCGGATGCCGGGCCGCATCAGCTTGGGCACGACCTTGCCGGGCGGCTGGATCTTCTCCGTGTCGATCATGGCGACCGGGATGACGGGCGCGCCGGTGGCGAGCGCCACGCGCGCGAGGCCGCCCGGCTTGCCCCGGTAGAGCCGGCCGTCGGGCGAGCGCGTGCCCTCCGGGTAGATCCCGAACAGCTCGCCGCGCTCCAGCACCTCTATGCCGCTCCTGATGGCCGCCTCACCCGCGCCGCGCGCACCGGAGCGGTCCACGGGCAGCTGCCCGACGCCCTTGAAGAAGGCGGCCGTCAGCCGGCCCTTCACGCCGGGCGTGGTGAAGTACTCGGCCTTCGCGATGAACGTGACCTTGCGGTCCAGGACCGCGGGCAGGAAGAACGAGTCGGAGAACGACAGGTGGTTGCTCGCCAGGATCGCGGCCCCCTCGGCGGGGACGTTCTCCAGGCCTTCCACCCAGGGCCTGAAGGCGACCTTGAGCGGTCCCCCAACAGCGACCTTCATCGCGCCGTACAACAACCGAGTGCCTCCTGTATGTGTAGGTCAGACCTTAACCCGGAGCGCCGTCAAAGGCGCCGACGGCCCTGGTCGGTGTCAGTGCGGTCGCGTACGGTGAAGGTCCCGCGAACGACGTGCGACCCCTTCCATGACGTTCCGTGACGATCCTTGATCGTGTCCGTCCCTTCTCACGACCTGGAGGCCGAAGGTGCCGGTCCTTGCCGGAGCCGAGCCGTTTCGCCACGAGGGCGGGGAGGTCGCCGTCCTCCTCTGCCACGGTTTCACCGGTTCACCGCAGTCGCTGCGCCCCTGGGCGGAGCACCTCGCCGAGCACGGCCTGACCGTCTCGCTGCCGCTGCTGCCCGGGCACGGCACCCGCTGGGAGGACCTGCGGATCACGGGCTGGCAGGACTGGTACGCGGAGGTGGACCGCGAGCTGCGCGCCCTGCGCGAGCGCCGCGCGAAGGTCTTCGTGGCCGGTCTGTCCATGGGCGGTGCCCTGGCCCTGCGCCTGGCCGCCCGGCACGGCGACGCCGTCAGCGGCGTGGTCGTCGTCAACCCGGCGAACAAGGTGCACGGCCTGGCCGCGCACGCCCTGCCGGTGGTCCGCCACCTCATCCCGGCGACGAAGGGCATCGCCAGCGACATCGCCAAGCCGGACAGCCGGGAGCTGGGCTACGACCGGGTGCCGCTGCACGCGGCGCACTCCCTGCGGCAGTTCTTCCGGATCGTCGACGGGGAGCTGCCCCAGGTCACCCAGCCGGTGCTGCTGTTGCGCAGCCCGCAGGACCACGTCGTGCCGCCCGCCGACTCGGCCCGGGTGCTCAGCCGCATCTCGTCCACGGACGTGACGGAGGTCATCCTGGAACAGAGCTACCACGTGGCCACGTTGGACCATGACGCGGACCGGATCCACGAGGAGAGCCTCGCGTTCATCGGCCGGCTCGCGCCCGGCCTCGTCAAGGAGCCCGGTCTCGGCAAGGAAGGGACGACCACAGGTGGCTGAGCACGACTCCGACCGCGAGGGCCGCGAGCCGGACGAGAAGGGCGTCCCGTTCGACGAGGAGGCCGCCTGGGCGGCGATCGTCGCCGGGTACGGCGAGGAGCCGCCGGACCCGCCGGGTGCCAAGCCGTTCAAGTCGGTCGAGGACCTCGCGCTGCTGGAGTCCCCGACCAACGACGACCGGGTCGCCCCGGGCGCCGAGGCCGGGACGGCCCCCGCCGAGGCCGGCAAGCCCGGGGAGCCGGACGGGCCGGAGCCCAAGCCGTCGGGCGACGGGGCGGACAAGCCGGCCGCGCCGCTGGGCGGTTCCGTCTCCTTCGCGCCCGGCGTCGGCCCGCGCGACTACACCGCGCCCGAGCCCGCCGAGGACGACTTCGACGCCGACGACGAGGGTCATTTCGTGCCGCCGGAGCCGCCGCCGCTGCCGAGCGCCGACCCGACGGCGAAGTTCGCCTGGCTCGGCGTGCTCGGCGGGCCGGTGCTGCTCCTGCTGGCCGTTCTGCTCGGCTGGGAGATGACCTGGTGGCTGACCACCCTGGGCATCGGCGGGTTCCTCGGCGGTTTCGCGACGCTGGTGCTGCGGATGCGGACGGACGACGAGGAGGACGACGACCCCGGGCGGGGAGCGGTCGTCTAGGACGCGGGCACGTGGAGGGCGGCCAGGACCGGGAGATGGTCCGTGGCCGCCCTCAGGTCTGTCCCGGTCACCCCGGGCAGGCCGGCCGGCACGCCGCAGCCCAGCACCCGGATGCCCTCGGTCGCGAAGATCGCGTCGATGCGCTGGTAGGGGTCGGCGGGGGTCCAGGTGTGCTCGCCGCCCCAGGGGGCCGCGGCCCGGCAGTCGGTCAGGGCGCCGGACAGGCGGCGGAAGGCGGGGCCCTCGGGGCGTTCGTTCAGGTCTCCGCCGGCGATCGCGTGCTCCACGCCCAGCCCGGCGAGCCGGTCCAGGAGCAGGCCGGCCTGGTCGTAGCGCTCGTCCTTCTGCAGGGACAGGTGACAGCTCAGGACGCCGAAGCGGGCGCCGGCGACGCGGACGACCGCGGTGGCGAAGCCGCGGCGGTGCAGGCCGGGGGTGTGGGGCAGGAGGACGTCCTCCGTGCGTTCGACGCTCACCCGGAGGGAGCTGAGGATCGCCGGGCCCGTGGTGGTGGCGCCGCCGGTGACGATCACCAGGCCGGAGTCGAGGGCCAGGCGGGCGAGTTTCTTGCGCCAGCGGAAGAAGCGGGGGGCTTCCTGGATGAGGACCAGGTCGGGCTCGCACGCCCTGATGACGCGGGCCAGGGCGGCGGTGTCGTCGCGCAGGGAGCGGATGTTGTAGCCGAGGACCCTGATGACTGCGGAACCGTCGGGTTCTGTACGCGAGTTGGGGAGCAGCGACATGTGATCAATTTACGCCCGAAAGGACGGGGCGCGGGGAGGGTGCGCGGGTGCCGGGTCGCATGTGGCTGATCGCGCAGTTCCCCGCGCCCCTCCGGGCGCTCGCCCTGACGCCGTCTACATGATCGGGTCGGGTTCCCTCGCCAGGTCGGCCGCGCCCACCAGGCCGGCCTTGTTGCCCAGTTCGGCGGCGCGGACCTCGGCCACCGGGCGCCAGTTGCCGCCCACCAGCCAGCGCTTGTAGGACTTGCGGATCGGGCCCAGGACCAGTTCGCCCTCGTCGGAGAGACCGCCGCCGACGATGAACGCGGAGGGGTCGAAGAGGGAGGCGAGGTCGGCGAGGCCCGCGCCGACCCAGCGGGCCAGCTCGCGGTAGGAGTCGACGGCCACGCGGTCGCCCTGCCGGGCGGCCATGGAGATGTGCTTGCCCTCGATGCCGTCGGGCGTGCCGTTGCCGAGGCCGAGCAGGATCTCGGCGTTCTCGGGGGTGGCGTTGGCGCGCTGCTTGGCGTACCTCACCAGCGCCCGGCCCGAGGCGTACTGCTCCCAGCAGCCCTGCGAGCCGCAGCCGCACAGCAGGCCGTCCGGCACCATCCGGATGTGGCCGAACTCGGCGGCCACGCCGAAGTGGCCGCGGCGCAGCTTGTTGCCGATGATGATGCCGCCGCCGAGGCCCGTGCCCAGCGTGATGCAGATGACGTTGCGGTGGCCCTTGCCCGCGCCGAACTTGTACTCGCCCCATGCGGCGGCGTTCGCGTCGTTCTCGACGACCACCGGGAGGCCCACGCGGGCCTCGACCTTCTCCTTGAGCGGCTCGTTGCGCCAGTGGATGTTGGGCGCGAAGTAGACCTCCGAGCGCTGCCGGTTGACGTAACCGGCGGCACCGATGCCCACGCCGACGATGTCGTGTCCGACACGTGCGCCGTCCACCGCCGAGGCGATGGCGTCCACGATGCCCTCGGGCGTACCCGGGGTCGGCACCTTGTGGGTCGAGAGGATGTTGCCTTCCTCATCGACCACGCCGGCCGCGATCTTCGTGCCGCCGATGTCGACGCCGATGGTGAGTCCCATGAATCCCTCAGTTTCGGTCGAGCCCCGCTACGGCCAACGGTACCCGAGGCCCTGCCGTCGGGTTCCGGTCGTCCGCTCGGTGGGCACCCGCCGGCGGCGGTGCGCCGGGGGCCGCTCGGCCGGGGACCGCGGGCTCAGTCCAGGTCGATGCGCTCGCCCGGGCCGGTGTCGTCGCCCGGGTCGCGGCGTTCGTCCAGGTCACGCGGGTCGCGCTGGTCGTCGCGGCCGGTCCAGCGGCGCTCCTGGGCCTGGACGGCGGAGCGGTAGGCGGCGAGCAGTTCGTTCCCGGCGGCCGCCAGGTGGTCGAAGACGTCCGGATTGCGCTCGATGACCGGTTCCACGGCTGCCTTGGCCTGGTCGACGACCTGCCGGACGACCTGCTGGGCGGCGGGTCCCGCGACCGCGCCGAACAGCGGGGACTGCATCCCGGCCAGCCGGTCCGCGACGGCGTCGACGAACTTCTTCAGTTCCTCGGCCGCGGAACCGGGGGGCGTGCCGTACTCGGTGCGGCGGCGGGCCTTCTCCGCTTCGAGGTCCTCGGCGCACGCGGTCGCCCAGGCGTCGGCGTCGGTCGCCCGCGTCTCGTCCACGGCTTCGTCGGGGGCGTCGCCGGACGGGGGGAGCTGTTCGCTCATGACGGACTCCTGCCTACGGTTCGTCCCTACGACGTTACCCGAACGGGCGTACCGGCCCGAGTCACCGGGCCCGCGGCCACAGCTTCGGGTCGGGTGCGAAGCGGATGCGCAGCTCGCCGTCGCGCAGGGCGGCCCCGTCGACGGTGCAGCGGCGCAGCGCCGAGGGCAGCGGGACGACCCGGCGGAACCGGCCCGCGGTGACGACGAGTTCGTCGCCGCGCCGCACGAGGTCGAGTTCGTCGCGTATGGCGCCGGGCAGCGGGAGGTGCCAGACGAGCACGCCGTCCTCGCCGAGCCGGTCGGTCACGGGCCAGTCGACGGCGGGGGCGTCCGTGTCGGGGCCGGGCACGGCCAGGGCGGTGAGGTCGTCGCCGCCGCGCGGGTCGCGGCCGAGGTGGGCGACGGTGCGGACGTCGTGGGTCTCGCGCCACTCGTCCAGGGTCTTGCGCTGCTGGGCGACCGGGCCGGCCAGCCAGGTGTCCGCCGAGGCCTCGGGCAGGACGCGGTTGGCGACCACGAGGTCGGTGCGCAGGCCGCGCAGGGCGAGGCCGAGGCCGGCGGTGCGCAGCGCGTCGGACCCGGCCGGGCCGGGCTCGGCGACCAGCCGTACGACCGTGTCGCGGTCGGCGACGACGGCCTCCACGGCGGCCAGCTCCACGTCCCAGCGGGCCGCCGTCTCGTACAGCCACTCCGCGGGCATGGGGACGCCGGCGAGCCGGCCGAGGACGGGGCGCAGGGCGCGGGCGGCCTGCCGCTCGGGCGGGAGCAGGCGGCGCAGGTAGCGGCGGAGTTCCTCGGGCAGGGCGAGCAGGGCGAGGGCCTGCGGGACCGGGGGCAGATCGACGACGAGCAGCTCGTGCCTCTCCGACAGCGCGGCGTCCCGCAGGGCGCGCAGCAGGGCGAGTTCCTCCGCGCCGGGCAGGGGGGTGAGTTCCTCCGGGTCGAGGCGGGAGGCGCCGAGGAGGTCCAGGGCGGAGGCGGCGCGGTCCTGGAGGGCGGTGAGGTCCCGGCGGAACTCCCGCGCGGGGTCCGGGCGCCAGGCCGTCAGGTGCGGGGCGGCCTCGACCGGGGTGGGGCCGGTCGGGAAACCGAGGGCGGCACCGAGGGTGTCCGTGCGGTCGGTGCCGAGCACGAGGGTGTCCGTGCCCCGCGCCGCGGCGGCCAGGGCGGTCGCGGCGGCGAGGGTGGTACGGCCGCTGCCGCCGGGGCCGGTGATCAGGAGGGTGCGCATGGGGGTGAACGGTACCGGCGTCGACCAGGTGCCCGGTGAGATGCCGCTGGACGGGGCCGTCGCGCAACCCGGCGGTACGGGGTGCCGCTGCGGCCCCAGCGGCACGACGACTGCCCGCGGTTCAGCCCACCCGGGGGCGGGGGGAACCGCACGGCCGGCCACGACGCGGCCGCACCCGGTGAAGCACAGGCACCGCGCGGACGCGGCCCCTACTTGCCCGACTCCACGCGCTTCTTCAGCCCCGCCAGCGCCCGGTCGATGATGACCTTCTCCGCCTTGCGCTTGATCATGCCGAGCATCGGGATCTTGACGTCGACGGTCAGCGCGTACGTGACCTCCGTACCGCCCGTCCCCGCCGGCTTGAGCAGGTACGTGCCGTCCAGGGAGCGCAGCATCTGGGACTTCACCAGCGTCCAGGAGACCTCGTTCGCACCGGTCCAGGTGTACGCGAGCACCTGGTCGTCCTTGATCGCACCGGCGTCCATGACCAGACGGACCTGCTCGGCCCGGCCCTGGGCGTCGGTCTTGAGGACCTCCGCCTCCTTCACCTCGCCGGTCCAGTCCGGGTAGCGCGCGAAGTCGGCGATGACCGCCATGACATCGGCCGGGGCCGCCTCGATGGTGATGCTCGAGCTGGTGTGTTCCGCCATCGCCGTGGCTCCTCCAGATGCGGGCCGGTAAGAGGGTCGTGCGCACGTGTGTGCAGCGTGAAGGCTACCGCGCACGGGACCCGCCGATCTCACCCGACCTGGGGCGTCCTCACCACTCCAGCGCCCACGGCGTCCCGGTCCCCGCGAAGTGCCCCACGTTCACGCACTCGGTTGCCCCGATCCGCATCCTGCGCACCAGCGGCTGGTGCACGTGCCCGAAGAGGGAGTAGCGGGGCCGGGTGCGGCGGATGGCGTCCAGCAGGGCCCGGCTGCCCCGCTCGAAGCGGCGCGCGACGGTGTCGTAGACGAGTTCGGGGACCTCGGGCGGGATGTGCGTGCACAGCACGTCGACCTCGCCGACCGCTTCGATCTTCGCGGCGTACTCCTCGTCGCTGATCTCGTACGGCGTCCGCATGGGAGTGCGCAGGCCGCCGCCCACGAAGCCGAAGACCCGGCCGCCGATCTCGACGCGCTGGCCGTCGAGGACGGTGGTGCCCGGGGCGGCGTACTCCTGCCACAGGGGCGGCATGTCGACGTTGCCGTAGGTGGCGTACGTCGGAGTGGGGAACGCGGCGAACAGCTCCGCGTACTGCTTGCGCACCGCGTTCTCGATCACCGCGGCCCGGTCCGCGCCGATGCCGGCCCACAGCCGGGCGCCGAACTCCCGGGCCTCCTCGAAGCGGCGCGCGGTGCGCAGCGCGACGATCCGGTCGGCGTTCTCGACCCCGAACAGGTCGGGGAAGATGCCGCGCGAGTGATCGGCGTAGTCGAGGAAGAGGACGAGATCGCCCAGGCAGATCAGGGCGTCGGCGCCCTCTCCGGCTCGGGCCAGGTCACGGGCGTTGCCGTGCACGTCGCTGACCACGTGCACGCGCGTCCTTCGGTCTCCGGCGGGTGTGGGTGCCATGACGATCAAGCGTAAGCGTGTGCGGCATACGTGAACAATGGCGGTCCTACCTGCGGTTACTGGCCACTGATTCAGCCGGTGGACTACTGTGCGCGAAGGAATACCCAACTGTGTGACGCAGCGAACATCTCGACGGGACCCCCTGTCGGAGAGCCATACCGGCGGGTAACGTCCGGGCAGTCCAGTCGTGCTCTGCATTTCAACAAGTGAATGCCCGAGCACCTGCCCGAGCCTTGGACCGCACCGTCGCAGCACACACCGTCGTGGCGCCGGCGCCCTATGAGGAGCAGCAGTCTTGCGCGAGTTCAGCCTTCCGGCTTTGTACGAGGTCCCCGCGGACGGGAACCTGACCGACATCGTCCGCAGAAACGCCGCGCAGCACCCGGACGTCGCCGTGATCGCCCGCAAGGTCGGGGGCTCCTGGCAGGACGTCTCGGCCACCGCCTTCCTCACCGAGGTGCACACGGCGGCGAAGGGCCTGATCGCCGCCGGCGTCCAACCCGGCGACCGGGTGGGTCTGATGTCCCGCACCCGCTACGAGTGGACGCTGCTCGACTTCGCGATCTGGAGCGCCGGCGCGGTGACGGTGCCGGTGTACGAGACCAGTTCGCCGGAGCAGGTGCGGTGGATCCTGGGCGACTCGGGGGCGACCGCCTGTGTCGTGGAGACCGGCGCCCACGCGGCCGCCGTCGAGTCGGTGCGCGACGGGCTGCCCGCGCTCAAGCACGTCTGGCAGATCGAGGGCGGCGGCCTGGACGAGCTGGCCCGCCTCGGCCAGGACGTCACGGACGAGACGGTCGAGGAGCGCGGCTCCGTCGCGAAGGCCGACGACCCGGCGACCATCGTCTACACCTCCGGCACCACCGGCCGTCCCAAAGGCTGTGTGCTGACCCACCGCAGCTTCTTCGCGGAGTGCGGCAACATCGTGGAGCGGCTGCGTCCGCTGTTCCGCACGGGCGAGTGCTCGGTGCTGCTCTTCCTGCCGCTCGCGCACGTCTTCGGACGGCTGGTGCAGATCGCGCCGATGATGGCGCCGATCAAGCTCGGCTGCGTCCCGGACATCAAGAACCTCACCGACGAGCTGGCCTCGTTCCGCCCCACGCTGATCCTCGGCGTGCCGCGCGTCTTCGAGAAGGTCTACAACTCGGCGCGCGCCAAGGCGCAGGCCGACGGCAAGGGCAAGATCTTCGACAAGGCCGCCGACACCGCGATCGCCTACAGCAAGGCGCTGGACACCCCCTCGGGCCCTTCCCTGGGCCTGCGGATCAAACACAAGGCGTTCGACAAGCTCGTGTACGGCAAGCTCCGCGCGGTCCTGGGCGGCCGGGGCGAGTACGCCATCTCCGGTGGCGCTCCGCTCGGCGAGCGGCTGGGGCACTTCTTCCGCGGCATCGGCTTCACGGTCCTGGAGGGCTACGGCCTGACCGAGTCCTGTGCCGCCACCGCGTTCAACCCCTGGGACCGGCAGAAGATCGGCACGGTCGGCCAGCCGCTGCCCGGCTCGGTGGTGCGGATCGCCGACGACGGCGAGGTGCTGCTGCACGGCGAGCACCTGTTCAAGGAGTACTGGAACAACCCGGGCGCGACCGCGGAGGCGCTGGCCGACGGCTGGTTCCACACCGGCGACATCGGCACCCTCGACGAGGACGGCTACCTCAGGATCACGGGCCGCAAGAAGGAGATCATCGTCACCGCGGGCGGCAAGAACGTCGCCCCGGCCGTGATCGAGGACCGCATCCGGGCGCACGCGCTGGTCGCCGAGTGCATGGTGGTCGGCGACGGACGGCCGTTCGTGGGCGCGCTGGTCACCATCGACGAGGAGTTCCTGGTCCGTTGGTGCGCGGACCACGGCAAGCCGGCGGGTTCCACCGCGGCGTCGCTGTGCGAGGACCCGGATCTGCTGGCCGCGGTCCAGGCGGCGGTCGACGACGGCAACGCCGCGGTGTCGAAGGCGGAATCGGTGCGGAAGTTCCGCATTCTGTCCTCCCAGTTCACGGAGGAGTCGGGCCACCTGACGCCCTCGCTGAAGCTGAAGCGGAACGTGGTGGCGAAGGACTACGCGCACGAGATCGAGGCGATCTACGCGAAGTGACCTCCCGGTCGCCCTAGGGCGCGGTGTCCTCGGTGAGGACCCGCGCCATCGTGCGTTCGGCGAGGGCCGTGATGGTCACGAAGGGGTTGACCCCGAGCGACCCGGGCACGAGCGAGCCGTCCGTGACGTACAGCCTGTCGTATCCCTTCACCCGGCCGTAGTCGTCGGTCGCCTTCCCCAGCACGCAGCCGCCCAGCGGGTGGTAGGTGAAGTCGTCGGCGAAGACCCTGCTGCCGGAGCCGAACAGGTCGTACCGGTAGATCGTCGCGTTGGCCGCGTTGATGCGGTCGAACAGCTTCTTGGCCATGGCGGCGGAGACCGCGCTGTGCGCAGCGGTCCAGCCGAGGCGCAGCGCGCCCGAGGCGGTGTCGTAGGAGAACGACGCCCGCTCGCGGTTGCGGGTGATCGCCAGGTAGAGGCTCACCCAGTGCTCCAGGCCGGTCGGCAGCGGGGCGATCTCCGCGAACACCGGGTTGGCCGCGTTGTCCCAGTCGTCGATGCCCATGACCGGCATGGTCGACTGGTCGGCACCGACCGTGTCCCACAGGTGGTTGGCCCGGCCGAGCATCACGTTGCCGTTGGGGCCCCAGCCGGCGCCGACATTCGCGGGCAGGTCGGGCAGGGCGCCCGTCTCCCGGGCGCGCAGCAGCAGTTCGGTGGTGCCGAGGCTGCCGCCGCCGAGGAAGAGGTACGTGCAGCCGTACTGCCTGGTCTCGACGACCCGGCCGGTGTCGTCGATCCGGTCGGCGGTCAGGATCCAGGTGCCGTCCGGTGCTCTGCCGACCGCGCGGACCTTCTCCAGGGTGTGCAGGGTGACGTGGCCGGTGCCCAGGGCGGCGGCGAGGTAGGTCTTGTCGAGGCTGCGCTTGCCGTGGTTGTTGCCGTAGATGACCTCGCCCGCGAGCGCCGACCTGGGGGCGGTGCCGGCCGCCTCGCGCTGCATGTGGCCGAAGTCGTAGACGCTCGGCACGAAGGTGGTGCGCAGGCCCGCCCGCTCGGCGTGCTTGCGGGAGACGCGGGTGAAGCGGTACCAGTCCGTGGACTCGAACCAGGCGGGGTCGACGGTGTTGACGCCGAGGGCGGCGCGGGCGCGCGGGAAGTACGTGCCGTACATCTCGCCGGCGTCGACGGTGGGGAACTGCTCGGTGAAGTACGCGCGGGGCGGGGTGACCGCCATGCTCCCGTTGACCAGGGAGCCGCCGCCGACGCCGCGGCCGACGTAGACCGCCATGTGGTCGAAGCGGACACGGTCCAGGACGCCCGGGTAGCGGCCGATGTCGCGGTTGACGACGTCCAGCCAGAGGAAGGTGCCGAGCGGGGCCTCGGTGCGGGTGCGGAACCACATGGAGCGCTGGTCCGGGGTGCGGGTGGAGCAGAAGACCTTGCCGTCGGGGCCCGGGGTGTTCCACAGGCGGCCCATCTCCAGCACGAGCGTGCGGATGCCGGCCCGGGCGAGGCGGAGGGCGGCGACCGCGCCGCCGTAGCCGGAGCCGACGACGATGGCGGGGGCGGTGTCGACGGCGTCGGGCTGGGCGGCTCGGGCGCTGTCGAGGCCGATGCGGGTGAAGCCGAGGGCGGCGGCCGTCTGGAGGGCTGCCATGCCGAGGATGTGACGTCTTGTCAGGTGACGGTTCGTCAGGTTTGCTGTCATGGGCGCAGCATCGGCGGTATTCGGGGTTCCGCCTAGTGGGGTGGTGCCGCGTGTTCGTGGTGGGCGGGTGCGGGTGCGTCGGTGGTTGATCGCGCAGTTCCCCGCGCCCCTGAGGCCGGATCCCCTACAGCAAGTCCTTGAGGCGCTGAGCGAGGAGGTCCCAGCGCCACTTCTCCTCCACCCACGCGCGACCCCACTCCCCCATCCTGCGGCGCAGTCCGGCGTCGCCGAGGAGGGTGGTGATGCGGTCGGCCGCCTCCTCCGGGGAGCCGCCGCGCACCACCCAGCCGGTCTCGCCGTCCAGGACCGCGTCCGGGGCGCCGCCCGAGTCGCCGGCGACGACCGGCAGGCCGGTCGCGGAGGCCTCCAGGTAGACGATGCCGAGGCCCTCGACGTCCAGGCCGCCGCGGCGCGTGCGGCACGGCATGGCGAAGACGTCGCCGGCGCCGTAGTGGGCGGGGAGCTCGGACCAGGGGACCGAGCCGGTGAAGCGGACCGAGGGGGCGACGCCGGTCTCGTGCGCGAGGCGCCGCAGGTCCTTCTCGTACGGGCCGCCGCCGACGATGAGCAGCACCGTGTCCGGCTCGGCCGCGAGGATCCTCGGCATGGCCCTGATCAGGGTGTCCTGGCCCTTGCGCCGGACGAGGCGGGAGACGCAGACCACGACCGGACGGTCCGTGAGCCCGAGGCGGGCCCGGATCTCCTCGCCGCCCGAGCCGGGGTGGAAGGTCTTCTCGTCGACGCCCGGCGGCAACTGCACCATGCGCGCGGCCGCCTCGGGCGTGAGGGCGCCGGCGATCCGCGAGCGCGTGTACTCGCCGAGGTAGGTGATCGTGTCCGTGGTGTCGCCGATGCGGCGCAGCAGCTGCCGGGCGGCCGGCAACTGCGCCCAGCCCGCCTCGTGGCCGTGCGTGGTGGCCACCAGCCGCTCGGCGCCCGCGGCCCGCAGGGCCGGTGCCATCAGGCCGAGCGGCGCCGCCGCCCCGAACCACACCGAGGTGCAGCCGTGCTCGCGGAGCAGCCCGACGGCCCGCCGGGTGGCGCCCGGCGTGGGCAGCAGCATGGTCGTACGGTCGCGCACGACGGTGAAGGGCTGCTCGGCGTCGAAGGCTCGGGTCGCCTCGATCCCCTCCCGGCTGCGCTTCCAGGTCGACGCGTAGACGACCAGGTCCCGCGGGTCCAGCCGCAGCGCCATGTTGTGCAGGAACGCCTGGATGCCGCCCGGCCGGGGCGGGAAGTCGTTCGTCACGATCAAGGTCTTGCGCACGCCGCCGACCCTATCGAACGGCCCCTCGCGGCCCTGCCCGGCGGCCCGTATGGCACGCTCACAGCTGACGGGCCCATCATGGCCCTCTCGACACGGCGCGCGAACGGGCAGGGATCACGTGATGACGACGGGCACGAGGCGGTCCCTGGCATGGCTGCCGGTGGTCTGGTGTCTCACGAGGCTGACGCTGCTGCTGTTCGTGCTGAAGGTGTACGTCTTCCCCGGCCCGGACGTCACCAGCGACGTGCAGGTGATCTACCAGGGCTGGTACGGCGTGCTGCGCAGCGGAACGTTCCCTCTGGAGGACGTCACCTGGCAGTACCCGCCGGCCGCGGCGCTGGCGATCCTCTCCCCCGGCCTGCTGCCCTTCCTGGACTACGCGACGGCGTTCTTCGTGCTGGTGTGCGTCACCGACCTGGTGGTGCTGGCCCTCCTGGCGTACGCGGGACGCCGCCCGGGCCGGTCGCTGCGCGGCGCCTGGGTGTGGGTGATCGGCGTACCGCTGCTGGGGCCGACGGTGTACGCCCGCTACGACGTGATGGTCACGGCGGTGGCGGTGGCGGCGCTGCTCGCGGGCGCCCGGCACCCCAGGGCGATGGGGGCCCTGGCGGCGTTCGGCGCGCTGCTGAAGGTGTGGCCCGCGATGCTGCTGCTGGCCGCCCGGTGCCGCAGCGCCTGGCTGTCGGCCCTGGTGACCGGCGTGGCGGTGACGGGTTTCTTCGCCCTGGCCATGCCGGGCGCGTTCGCCTTCCTGACCTTCCAGCGCGACCGGGGCACCGAGGTGGAGTCGCTGGGCGCGCTGGTCTTCCACGTGGCCCGGCAGTTCGGCTGGGAGGGCGAGGTCAGGCTGAACTACGGCTCGATCGAGTTCCTCGGGCCGTACGTGAAGGAGGTCAGCACGGGCGCGCTGTTCCTGACGGGGGCGGCGTTCGGCTGGCTGGTGCTGTGGCGGCTGCTGGCCCGGCGCTTCGAGGAGCACACGCTCGCCGACGCGGCGTTCGTGGCGGTGCTCATGTTCACCACGACCAGCCGTGTGATCAGCCCCCAGTACATGGTCTGGCTCGTCGGGCTCGCGGCGGTGTGCCTGTACTTCCCGGGCAGCCGGATGCGGGTGCCGGTCGCCCTGGTGCTGGTGGCGTGCTTCGTGACGGTGCTGGAGTTCCCGCTGTACTTCGCCAGTGTGGTGGCCAGCGACGGCCTCGGCGTGACCCTGCTGTTCCTGCGCAACGGCCTGCTGGTGGCCGCCGCGCTGATCGCGGCCCGGGCGCTGTGGCGGGCGACGGTCCCGCACACGCTCCCCGCTCCCCGACCCGCCCGCCCCACCGTCCCCGGCGAGACGCCCGTCTCCTCCTGAGCCGGGGCCGGCCGGGGAACCTCACGCCCTGGCCGGCCCGCCCCCGGAGACGGCGCCCTCAGCCCAGCTGCGTGCGCAGATAGCCCCGCCACTGCTCGGTGAAGGCCTCCGGTGTGGTCCCGAGGACCTCGCGCATCGCGGCCTCCACCGCCCCGGCGCGCTTGTCGTGCTCCCCCACGGCCCGGTAGAACGCGCGCAGCCGTGACTCGCCCCAGCGGTCGGCGATCAGCCGGCACGCCGTCCAGCCGCTCTCGTAGGCCCGGGCCAGCCGGCCCGCGTCGCCGGTGAAGCCGAAGTCCTCGTCGTCCGGGAGCGCCGCCGGGAGCCGGCCCTGGTCCACGGCGCGGGCCAGTTCGGGAGCGGCCTCGGCGGGCGTGCGGCCGACGGAGCGGTAGCCGACCCAGTCGGCGAAGCCCTCGGACAGCCACAGCGGCGTGGCGGCGGTGGTCCGGGCCCGGGTGGCGACATGGGTGGTCTCATGAGTGACCACGACCTGCTCCCCGAGGCTGCCGAGGAGGGCGAACGCGTCCGGGTTGACGATGATCCGGTCCGCCGGCGCCCGGGCCGGGGCCCCGGTCTCGCCGGTCGTGACGGCCGCGATGCCGCGGTACGAGGAGGCGGGCGAACCGAGCAGTCCCGCCATTCCCTCCAGCGACTTCGGGACGAACACGACGACGCGCCCGCTCCACCGCGCGCCCCACGCGTCCGACACGGCCGGCACCGCCCGGTCCGCGAGTTCGGCGAAGCCGCGCAGGGACCGGTCGGACTGCCCGACGCCGAGGACGAGGCTGTGCGTGCCCCGCATGATCCGCACCGTGCCCTGGTCCCACAGCTGCTGTGCGGACTTCTTCGCGGGCCGGTCCTCGACGACGGACCACCGGCCGCCGGCGTCCCGGCTCAGCCGCAGGGTGCGCCCGGCGGTGACCGGCGCCCGGTCGTACCCCGCCACGCTGTAGCGCAGTTCGGCGTCGGCGGTGGCCGTGTCGCCGCTGCGGCGCAGCGCGGTCACGCGGTAGGACCAGCCGGCCACCGGCACGGCCCGCAGCCGGCCGAAGTCGGCCCCGGCGCCGGTCCGTTCGAAGGCCCGCGCGTCCCGGTCGACGACCGCGGCGGCCCGCCGGTCCAGCAGCCGCTGGACGTCCGCCGTGGCGTGGTCGGTCGCGGACGGCCCGCCGCACCCCACGAGGGCGACGAGCAGCAGCACCAGCGCCACCACCCCGGAGCCACACCGTCGACCAGCCACGTTCCCGAGAATACGGGCGTCGGGCCGCGTCGGTCAGACCCTGGTGACCGACGACACGGGCATCATCCCGACCGGGTCGTAGCGCACGGGCGCGCCGGGGTAGGGGGCGTGGATGACCTGCCCGTTGCCCATGTACATCCCGACATGGCTGGCGTCGGACCGGTAGACGACCAGGTCGCCCGGGCGGGCCTCGGACAGCGGGACCTGCCGGCCGGCGAACCGCTGGGCCTGCGAGGTGCGCGGCAGGGCCACCCCGGCCTGGGCGTACGACCACTGCATGAGGCCGGAACAGTCGAAGCCGGTGGGCCCGTTGGCGCCCCACACGTAGGGCTTGCCGAGGGCGCTGCGGGCGGCGGCGACGGCGGCGGCCCCGCGTCCCGAGGCGGCGGTGGCGCCGCCGAGGTCGGGCAGGTCGCCGCGGCCGGAGCGGGAGGCCCGGTCGTAGGCGGCGCGTTCGCCGTCGGGCAGGGAGTCGAGCAGCCGCCGCGCCGAGGCGAGCTTGCGCTCGACGGTCTTCTTGTGGGCGGCGACGGCCTTGCGGCTCCGCTCCAGTTCGCGGAGCTTGTCCCCGGTCTCCTCGCGGTCCTGGGCGAGTTCGCGCATGGCGTCCTGGAGATCCTTGAGTTCGCCGGCCTGGTGGGCGGTGATGCGGTCGAGCCGGGACGCCTTGTCGAGGTAGTCGTCCGGGTCGTCGGAGAAGAGCAGGGCCGCGGCCGGGTCGATGCCGCCCGAGCGGTACTGGGCGCCGGCGAGTGAACCGAGCGACTCACGCAGGGAGTTGATGCGCTGCTGCTGCCGGGCGATCCGGTCCCGGGCGGTGCCGACCTCCTCGCGCAGGGCGTCGGCGCGCTCGTCGGCCGCGTTGTAGGCCTCGGTCGCCTTCTCGGCCTGCTCGTAGAGCCGGTCCACCTCGGCCCGGGTGTCGTCGTACGGTGCGGCCGCGGCCGGTACCGCGCCCAGGGCGGCGGCCGCGACGGACAGCAGGCCGGCCGCGACGGTGGCGCCCCGGTCGGACCCGGACGGTGCAAGGCGGCGATGGGACCCCACGGGAAGCCGCTCTCCTTCCGCTGACGGACTTGGAACGCGGCAGACAGTAGCCCCGTGACCGGGGGCCGCCAACGACCATCCGTGGGTACGCAGCCGGACGCCCCGCCGCTGACGCAGGTCAACGGCGGGGCGCGGGCTCACTCGGGGCCGTGGTGATTCGCCCGGATGGCGGACACGGCGTCCCGGCCGGAAAGACGCCGGGGGGTCTGGATCAGACCCGGACGCCGAACATGAAGGGGCCGCCGATGGTGTTCATCGACTCGTAGCGGACCACCGTGCCGGTGCGCGGGGCGTGGATGATCTGCCCGTTGCCGGCGTAGAGGCCGACGTGGTGCAGGTCGTTGAAGAAGAAGACCAGGTCGCCGACCTTGAGCTGGCTGACCGAGTAGATCTTGGTGCCGGCGCCGGTCTGGGCCTCGGAGGTGCGCGGGATCTGCACGCCGGCCGCGGCGTAGGCGCGGGAGGTGAGGCCGGAGCAGTCGTAGGAGCTCATGCCGGTGGCGCCGTAGACGTAGGGCTTGCCGAGCTGGCTCTGGGCGAAGGCGAAGGCGGCGGCGGCACGGCCGGAGCCGGGCGGGACGTTGCCGGTGAGGGCGTCGCGCTCGGCGGTCCGGCTGGCGCGGTTCTGCTCCTCGGCGAGCTTGGCCTTCTCGGCGGCGGAGAGGCTGTTGAGCAGCTTCTGCGCGGCGGCGAGCTTGCCCTGGACCTCCTTCTTCTTCTTGCCCAGTTCGGCGCGGGTGGAGGCGAGGTCCTTGAGCTTCTCGGAGGCCTCGGCGCGCTCCTGGGCGAGTTCGCGCTGCTTCTCCTGGACCTTCTTCAGCGCCTCGACCTGCTGGCCGCTCAACTGGTCGAGCGTGGAGGCCTTGTCGAGGTAGTCGTCCGGGTCCGAGGAGAGGAAGAGCTGGACCGAGGGGTCGATGCTGCCGGTGCGGTACTGCGAGGCGGCGGCGAGGCCGAGGCTGTCGCGCAGCTCGTTGAGCTCCTCCTGGCCGCGGGCGACGTTGTCCTGGATCGTGGAGATCTCCTTCTGGAGCTTCTCCTGCTTCTCCTTGGCACCGTTGTACTTCTCGGTGGCCTGCTCGGCCTCCTCGTAGAGCTTGTCGACCTTGGTCTTGACCTCGTCCTTGCTCGGCTTCTCGCTGGGGGCGGCGTTGGCGGCCTGCGAGCTGAAGGCGACGGCAGCGGCGGCGGCGGTGGTCAGCACGGTCACACGTGCGCGGCTCGGCTGCTTGGGACGACGGTGGGACGCCACGGGTGAAAAAGCTCCTTCTCGGCCCCTCCGCCGTCTCTCCCGATGAGTGATCACCCGAGCGGAGGTCTGGGGCCTGACCCTAGTGACCCTCCTGTGATCAGTTCAAATCCTCAGATGAAAAATCGCGTCACGGAAGGCCAACTTTTCCCCTGGACTCACAGGCGGTGAGACCCACTTGACTCACCGTGGCCCACAGGTCACGCCAATTCGGGCATCAGGCCCGGAGGTTACGCATGGGGGCGTACGGCCCCTAGGCCCGCGAAAGGCGCTTGAGGAGCATCGCCGAGGCGACGGGCCGGGCGCCGGCGCGGGCCACGCCGTCGGCGACCTCGCGGTCCGTGGAGGCCACGATGACCGGGCGGCCGGGCGGTTCCGCCCGCACCAGCTGGCGGATGAGCTCGTCGGCGGTGACGCCGGGCTTCGAGAACAGCACGCGGACGCCGCGCGGCGGTGCGAGCAGCACCGGCGCGGCCAGTTCGGCGCCGTCGAAGACGCAGGTCACCTCGGCCCCGCTCTGCGCGGCGAGTTGGGAGAGCTGCCCGAGCAGCCTGAGGCGCTGCTTCTCCAGCGGCATCTGCGGATAGCCGGTCTTGGTGACGTTGTAGCCGTCGACGACCAGATGGGCCTGCGGCAGCGCGAGCAGCTGGTCGAGGACCTGCGGGTCGTGCTCCGACAGGGCGCGCGCGGCGATGTCCTTCGGGGTCATCCGGCCCGGCTCGACGGCGTCGACGGTCTCGGCGGGCCGCACCGACACCGGCGGCAGGGCCAGTTCGCGGCGCAGCCCCTGGGTGGCGTCCAGCAGGGTGTCCAGCAGCAGCCGGACGCGCATGTCCTCGACGCTGCGGCCCTCGCGGGCGGCGCGCCGGGCGGCTTCCAGGGCGGCCTCGGTCTCGCCCAGCCGGGCCTTGAGCCGCCGGGTCTCGCTCTCGGCGGCGGAGACCTGGGCGTGCGCGTCGGCGCGGACGGCCTCGATCTCGCCGTGGACCTTGCGCAGGGCGGCCTCGCCGCGCTTGACGTCGCTGAGGGCGGCGCGCAGCTTGCGGTGCAGCGACTCGGTCTCCTTCTTGGCCGCGTCCAGTTCCGTGCGCAGCCGCTCGGTCTCGGTGCGGGTGTGCTCACGGGCCCGGTCGAGCTCGGCGCGCAGCCGCTCCAGCTCCGCGCGGCTCTCCTCGCCGGCGCGCTCGGCGTCGGCCCGCTGGGCCTCCTCGCCGGCGGCGGCCACCAGCTTCACCCAGCCGGGCGGGCGGAGTACGTAGGCCGCGGCCGCCACGTCGAGCGGGTCCGCGGCCGGGGGCGGGGATCCTGAGTCGAGGGCGCCGGTCAGTTCCGGCTGGGTCTCTCTGAGCTTCTCCCCGATGCGCTGCCGGAACAGCGGATCGGTCTCCAGCGCCGCGGCCATGGCGTTGCCGGCGAACTTGGCGCGGCGGTTCGGGGCGAAGCGGGCGTACTGCCGCAGCTGCGCGGGCAGCTCGCCGACCGTCAGGGACCCGAAGCCGTCCGAGACGATCTGCACGACCCTGCGGCGCACGCCGTCGGGCAGCGGACGGTCGAGCACCTCGGCGGCGCCGTCGCCCGGCCCCCCGCCCGTGGTCTCCACCATCCGTCACACCCCAATGCTGTGCGGGGCCTGCTCCTGTCAGGAGCCGGCGCCCGGCCTGTCCACGAGTTCCACCTGGTCCACCGCGTTGCACCAGCGGCAGCGCACCGACTCGATGGTCTCACTGAGCACCTCGCGCTCCTCGACCTTGGGCTCTCCGGCCAGGTCCAGGTGGACGTACTCGACGACCTTGGACGAGCGGGTCACGTCGAACCTCGTGAGGTTGCCGCAGAGGGTGCAGCGCCACCGCGTCGAGGCGGTCGGCAGGGGAACCGTCATCGTGACCTGTTCTCTTTCCTTCTAGTGTCCGTGACGCGACCGGCATCCCCGGTGCGTGTGGTCCGTAACCCTACGGCCTGGCGGGTGCTCGCCGCCCGCGTGTCCACGGCGGCGAGGCGGTCTGTGCGGTTGCGTCCGGTTACGTCATGATCTGTATTCATGATCAGCAAGTGGAGTGCGTCGATCGTCCGGGGCGGCAGAGCGGTCAGGGGGTCGTCGGCGCCGGTGACGTACGCGCTGATCGCCCTGTGCTGCGCGGTCTTCCTGGCCGGACCCGCCTCGGGCCTGAACCCGGCGTACGGCCAGGGGGACGAACTGCTCGCCGCGCAGCGGGCCTACTTCCGGCGCTGGGGTGTGATCCCCGCAGAACTGTTCGACGGGTCCGGGGGCTCGCCCCTCACCCCCGCGACGGCCCTGTTCGTCCACGGCAGCTGGGTGCATCTGCTCGGCAACATGCTCTTCCTCTACGTCTTCGGCGCGATGGCCGAGGAACGGATGGGCCGCGTGCAGTTCACCCTGTTCTACGTCGGCTGCGGCTACCTGGCCCTGCTGGGCTATGCCGTCGCCAACGCGGACTCCGAGCAGTCCCTGGTCGGTGCCTCGGGAGCGATCTCGGCGGTCCTCGGCGCGTTCCTGTACCTGTTCCCCCGGGCCCGGGTGACCAGTCTCCTGCCGTTCCTGTTCTTCCTGCCGGTGCGCTTCCCTGCGTGGATCGTGCTGCCGTTCTGGGCGGCCCTGCAGTGGCTGGCGGCGGGCCGGGCCACGGCTGGGCCGGGCGTGGCCTACCTGGCCCACCTCATCGGCTTCGGCCTGGGCTTCGGCTACGCCTCGGTCCGCTACGGCCGCCCGACCGCCCCGACTAGAGTGAAGACCGCCCCTGCTCCGGCCCCCGAGGGAGAGAACCAGCCGTGATCACCGCGATCGTCCTCATCAAGACCAGCGTGGACCGGATCCCCGAGATCGCCGAGTCGATCGCGGCGCTGGACAGCGTCAGCGAGGTCTTCTCCGTCACCGGCACCTACGACCTGATCGCGATGGTCCGGGTCAAGGAGCACGAGGACCTGGCCGAGGTCATCCCCGGCCGGATCAGCAAGATCCCCGGGGTGGAGGGCACGGACACGCACGTGGCGTTCCGTACGTACTCGCAGCACGACCTGGAGGCCGCCTTCGCCCTGGGGCTGGACAGCTGAGACCCGTTCCCGGGCGGGGTCGATGAAGAGTTCTTCATCCGGGCTTCATCCCGCGCCCCGGCTCGCCCGCGCAGGATCGGGCGCATGGCTTTCTCCCGTCGTATGGCGGCCCTGTCCGCCGTCGTGCTGATCCCGCTGGGCGTCGCCGCGACCAGCTACGCCCTCGCGGACCGCCCCGAGGCGCCCCGGGTGCCGTCCCAGCAGGTGGAGCTGGACCGCGGCACACCCACGCCCACCTCCACGCTCCGGCCCTCCGCCCGGCCCGGGCCCGGCGAGTCCGCCCCCGGCGACGAGGTGGTCTCGCGGCCCCCGGTGACCGACAGCTCAGCGAGTGACGATGACGACGACGACCGCCAGGGCACCTCGGACGACGGACCGGGCGACGACGACGGCTCCGACGGCTGACGGCGGCCGCCGGCGGATCTCCGCCCGGGTCCGGATCCTGCTGTGGCTGCTGCTGGTGATGGCGGTCGCGCTCGCCTCGGTGGCCATGACCACCCGCTCCTACCTGCTGCGGGACGTGGACAACCGGGTCAACCGGCTGCTCACCCAGGAGACCGGCGAGTTCGCCAACTTCGAGGAGCGCGGCGGCGACCCGCAGACGGGCCGGCCGTTCACGGACGCCGACCGGCTGCTGACGGTCTTCCTGGAACGGCAGTACCCGGACGCGGACGAGGAGCTGATCGGCCTGGTCGGCCGGGCCGGCGGCGGCCCGAGGCAGATCCGCCAGCCGCACGACCTGCCGGTCGCCCTGCCCCTGCACCGGGACCCCGAGGCCCGGCGCCGCATCTTCGGCTCCCCCGAGTCCTCCGGTGTGCTGCGGCGGCCGGCGGGCGAGATCCGCTGGGCCAAGGTCACCGTGGCCCAGCCGGGCCGGGAGCCGGACGCCGCGTTCGTCGTCGCCTTCCACCCGGAGCGGGAGCGGGCGCGGGTGAACACCGTCTTCCGGACGCTGCTGGTCATCTCCGGGGTCGCCCTGCTGCTGACCACCGGCATCGCCTGGGCGGTCGCCGGGCGGATCCTCCGGCCGGTGCGGGTGGTGCGCACGGCCGCCGCGCAGCTCACCGAGCAGGACCTCACGCGGCGCATCCCGGTGCACGGCCACGACGACATAGCGGCCCTGGCCGAGACGTTCAACGGCATGCTCGACCGGCTGGAGCGGGCCTTCGCCGCGCAGCGCGAGTTCGTCGACGACGCCGGGCACGAGCTGCGCACGCCCATCACCATCGTGCGGGGCCACCTGGAGGTCATGGGCGACGACCCGGCCGAGCGCGAGGAGACGGTCCGGCTGGTCACGGACGAGCTGGACCGGATGAGCCGCATCGTCGAGGACCTGCTGCTGCTCGCCAAGGCCGAACGGCCCGACTTCGTCACGCCCGAGCCGGTCCAGGTCGCCGAACTGACCGCCGACGTCTACGTCAAGGCCCGCACGCTGGGCGAGCGCGACTGGCGGCTCGACGAGGTCGCCGACCTGGAGGCCGAGCTGGACCCTCAGCGGATCACCCAGGCCATGGTGCAGCTCGCGCAGAACGCCGTGCAGCACACCACCGCCGGCCAGACCATCCGCATCGGCTCCCGCGCCGACGGCCCGCACCTGGAGCTGTACGTCGCCGACTCCGGGCCCGGGGTGCAGCCCCAGGACACCGAGGTGATCTTCGAGCGCTTCCGGCGCGGCACGGCCCGCCGCGGTGCCCGGGGCTCCGGGGCCGGGCTCGGGCTGTCCATCGTCAAGGCGATCGCCGAGGGCCACCGGGGGCGGGTGCGGCTGCGCCGGACGCCCGGCGGCGGCGCCACCTTCGCCCTCGTGCTGCACGCACCCCGCACCGTGGAAGGGGACCCCACGTGAACCGCATCCTCATCGTCGAGGACGAGGAGCGCATCGCCTCCTTCGTGGAGAAGGGACTGCGCTCCAACGGCTTCACCACGACCGTCGTCAGCGACGGCGACGCGGGCTACGAGTACGCCGTGACCGGCGGATTCGACCTCGTCGTCCTGGACATCGGACTGCCGGGCCGGGACGGCTTCACGGTGCTGCGCGAGCTGCGCGAGGCCCGGGTGTCGGTGCCGGTGATCGTGCTGACCGCGCGGGACTCCGTGCGGGACACGGTGGCCGGTCTGGAGGGCGGCGCGGACGACTGGATGACCAAGCCGTTCCGGTTCGAGGAGCTGCTGGCACGGGTGCGGCTGCGGCTGCGGACGGCGGCGCGGGCACCGGAGGTGACCGTGCTCAGGTCGGGCTCCCTGAGCCTGGACCTGCGCACGCGGCGGGCCCGGTCCGGGGAGCGGACGGTCGATCTGACGGCGCGTGAGTTCGTGCTGCTGGAACTGTTCCTGCGGCATCCCGGGCAGGTGCTGTCGCGCGAGCAGATCCTGTCGCACGTGTGGGGGTACGACTTCGATCCGGGGTCCAACATCGTGGACGTCTACGTGCGGACGCTGCGGAAGAAGCTGGGGGCGGAGCGGGTGGAGACGGTGCGGGGGATGGGGTACCGGCTGCCGTAGTACCGGCCGGGGCACCCCGCCTGAAAGTTCCTTCATGTGGAACTCATCGACGGCTCACCGCCCCGGAACATCCTCGATGACGTGCCGCTGAACCTCCGCACCACCACCGCCCTGTGCGTCGCCCTGTCCCTGTGCGCGCTGCTCGCCATGCCCACGAACTTCCCGGGGCTCGGCGCCGACGCGCGGCTCACGTTCGTCGTGTTCGTCCTCGCGACCTGCGCCTGGATCGGGACGCCGATCGACGACACCTACATCGCCCTGGGCGCCGGACTCGCGCTCACCGTGACCGGCGTGATCAGCAGCGACACCCTGTTCGGGACGCTCGGTGACGCCACGGTCTGGCTGCTGATCTGCGCATTCGTGCTGGCGGCCGCGGTGAGCCGGACCGGGCTCGCCGGGCGGGCCGCGGTGTTCCTGGTCGGCGGGGCGCGCGGCGTGCGGCAGCTGGTGCATCTGACCACCGCCGCCCTGGTCGTCACGGCGTTCGCGGTGCCCGCCACCTCGGGCCGGGCCGCGCTCGCGCTGCCGGTGTTCCTGGCCCTGGCGAAGGTCCTCGCCGACCGGAAACGACTGGTCGTGATGCTGGCGCTGCTGTTCCCGACCGTGATCCTTCTGTCGGCGGTGGCGACCCTGATCGGCGCGGGTGCGCATCTGATCACCGTGTCGGTGCTGTGGGAGACGACCGGGCAGCACATCGGCTTCACCCAGTGGCTGCTGCTTGGCCTGCCACTGGCCGTGGTCTCCTCGCATCTGGCCGCCGAGGTGGTCCTGCTGACGACGACCCGGCGCGCGGACCGCCGGGGCCCGGTCCGTATCACCCCCGAGCAGATCCAGGAGCACAGCGAGCAGCCGGTCACCGGCCCGTGGAGCCAGGCCGAGAAGCGCTGCGCCCTGCTGCTGGCCACCGTGGTCCTGCTGTGGTGCAGTGAGCCGCTGCACCGGGTGCCCCCGGCCCTGGTCGCGCTGACCGGTGCCGTCATCGCCTCCTCGCCGGCCCTGGGCACCGTGCGCCTGAAGGACGCGCTGAAGACCGTGCCCTGGTCGCTGCTGCTGTTCATGGCGGCGACGATGGCGATGGGCGTCGCGCTCGCCGACTCCGGCGCGGCCGGGTGGCTGGTCTCGGGGCTGCCGACGGGCGCGACCCCGGTGGTGTTCCTGGCGGTGGTGATCGCCGTGAGCACGGCGGCCCACCTGGTCCTGCAGTCCCGCTCGGCCCGCTCCTCGGTCCTGGTGCCGCTGGTCGTGGCCGCCGCCGTCGCCGTCGGTGTGAACCCGGTCGCCGCCGCCCTCGCCTCCACCGCCGCCGCGGGCTTCTGCCACACGCTGCCCGCCTCGGCCAAGCCGGTCACGGTCTTCGCACAGCTCCCCGGCACCCCCACCTACACCCCGCGCGACCTGCTGCGCCTGTCCGCCGTCCTGGCCCCGCTGACCGCGGTGCTCGTCCTGTCGTTCGCCGTCGCGGTGTGGCCGCTGCTCGGCGTGTCCGTCACCCGTTGAGGAGCCTTACGTGCTGAACCGTGTCGTCGTAGCCCCCAGTGGCTTCAAGGAGTCCCTGTCGGCCGAGGCCGCCGCGAACGCCATCGCGGCCGGGGTGCGCCGCGTGCTGCCCGGCGCCGAACTCGACCTGGTCCCGCTGGTGGACGGCGGCGAGGGCACGGCCCTGGCCCTGGCCGCCGCGACCGGGGGCAGGATCGTCACCGTGCCGGCGACCGGCCCGGTCGGACAGACCGTGGCCGCGCACTTCGCCCTGCTGGGCTCCGGGGACACGGCCGTGGTGGAGATGGCGGCGGTCGCGGGCCTCTCCCTGGTTCCCCGGGACCTGCGCGACCCGGGCGCCACGACCACGTACGGCGTCGGCGAACTGGTCCGCGCCGCCCTGGACTCGGGCGTCCGGCGGATCCTCGTCGGCTGCGGGGACTCGGGCACCTGTGACGGCGGCGCGGGCGCGCTGCAGGCCCTCGGGGCCCGGCTGCTGGACGAGCGGGGCCGCGAACTCCCCCGTGGCGGCCGGGAGCTGACCCGGCTGCACCGCATCGACCCGACCGGCCTGGATCCCCGGCTGGCGGACGTGGAACTCCTCGTCGCCTGCAACCCGTTCAACGTGCTGTGCGGCGAGCGCGGCGTGGCCCGGGTCTTCGGGCCGCAGAAGGGGGCCACGCCCGCGCAGGTGGAGGAGCTGTCGGCGGCCCTGGAGAACTGGGCGTCCGTCCTCACCCGGGACGCCGCCGTGCCGGACACCGAGCTGCGCGGCGGCCCGGGGACGGGCGCCTCCGGCGGGCTGGGAGCCGGGCTGGCCGCCCTGGGCGCCCGGCTCCTGCCCCGCTTCGACGTGCTGCTGGACCATCTCGACCTGGACGCCCGGCTGGCCCGCGCCGATCTGGTCGTCACCGCGGAGGGCGCCCTGGACCACCAGACGCCGCGCGGCAAGGTCCCGGCCGAGGTGGCCCGCCGGGCGAAGCTGTACGGCCGCCCGGTGCTGGCCCTGGCCGGCACGCTCGGCGAGGGCGCGCACCGGGTGCCGGGCGTGGACGCCTGCCACGGCATCCTGCCCGCCCCGATGGAGCTGGCGGAGGCGCTGCTGCGGGCGAGCGAGCTGCTCACCGACGCCACCGAACGGGCCCTGCGGATGATCGTCCTGGGCGCCCGGCTGCCGTCGGCCGCCGGCCGGGCCGTTCAGGCGGAGGTGTCGGGCACGCAGCGCCCGTCCTCCGTGCGGTAGTTCCACTTCGCCCCGTCCGTGACCAGCTCGCGCACGGCCCGCACGAACCGCTCCACGTGCTCGTCGGGCGTGCCGGCGCCGAAGCTGACCCGGATGGCGTTGAGCGACTTCTCCCCCGGCGCGGCCTCGGGCGCCCCGCACTCGCCCTGCGTCTGCGGGTCGCTGCCGAGCAGCGTGCGCACCAGCGGGTGGGCGCAGAACAGCCCGTCGCGTACGCCGATGCCGTACTCGGCGGAGAGGGCGGCGGCGAAGTGGGAGCTGTTCCAGCCGTCGACGACGAAGGAGAGCACACCGACGCGCGGGGCGTCGTCGCCGAACAGGGACAGGACCCGGACCTGGGGCACCTCGGCGAGCCCCGCGCGGACCTTCTCGATCAGGTACCGCTCGCGGGCGACCAGGGTGTCGAAACCGGCCTCGGTGAGGGCCTTGCAGGCGGAGGCGATGGAGTAGGCGCCGATGACGTTCGGGGAGCCGGCCTCGTGGCGGGCGGCGCTCTCGTGCCACTCCACGTCCACGCCCCCGTCGGTGCGCCGCGTGACCTTCCGGGAGGCGCCGCCGCCGGCGAGGTACGGCTGGGCCTCGCACAGCCAGTCGGCCCGCCCCGCCAGGACGCCGGAGCCGAAGGGCGCGTACAGCTTGTGCCCGGAGAAGGCGACCCAGTCGACGCCGAGCTCCGCGACGGACACCGGGTGGTGGGGCGCCAGCTGGGCGGCGTCCAGCACGATCCGGGCGCCGTGGGCGTGCGCGGCGGCCGCCAGCTCCCGTACGGGCCACAACTCGCCGGTGACGTTGGAGGCTCCGGTGACGCAGACCAGGGCCGGCCCGTGGGGGTCCCGGTCGGCGAGCGCGCGCTCCAGGGTCTCGACGGCCTCGCGGTGACTCCTCGGGGCGTCGAGGTACGTGACACGGGCGTCGCGCCAGGGCAGCAGGGAGGCGTGGTGCTCGGTCTCGAACACGAACACCCGGCAGTCCTCCGGCAGGGCGGCGGCGAGCAGGTTGAGGGAGTCGGTGGTGGAGCGGGTGAAGACCACCTGGTCGTCGGCGCGGCAGCCGAGGAACTCCGCGACGGTCCGGCGGGCGTTCTCGAACAGGTCGGTCGACAGCTGGGACAGGTACCCGGCGCCGCGGTGCACGCTGCCGTAGTAGGGCGCGTAGGCGGCGACGTCGTCCCAGACCCGCTGCAGGGCCGGGGCGCTGGCGGCGTAGTCGAGCGCGGCGTAGGTGACCTCGCCGCCGGTCACCAGCGGCACGGTGACGTCCCGGCCCAGAACGGGCAGCGGGGCACAAACGGACTGGTCTGCGGCAACGGTGGAGACGGACATGGGGGAACTCCCGTGAGATCAGGTGTGTCCGCCCGCGAGCCGGTGGACGGCCGGCGGGGGTGAAGGAAGAAGGGATGCGGAGGCGGGGCTCTGCGGCCCTATCGCATTCGCTGACTCACGGAGAACTCCTCGACGACCAGGACCCCTGGTATCGCGAGGGGTCCGCGCTTGCCGCAGACCTCGCTGCCTGCGGCCTGGTCTTCACCCGGGGCACCCCGCCACGGACGGAGGGTTGCCGGACAGTCGGCCGGGGCCTCATGACTGTCACTCATGACCTGGTTCAGGAACGTACGCGAAAAGATCGGCGTCCCGCAACCCGGGTCCGGATCGCGGGACGCCGCACGTCGTGCCCGGCCTACGCGTTGCTGGCGGCCACCCACCGCTCCAGGGTCCGCTTGGCGGCCCCGGAGTCGATCGCCTCCGCCGCCTTGGCCATGCCGGCGGCGATCTGCTCGGCCAGCGTGCCCGTGCCCGGCTCCAGCGCCACCAGCGCCGCGGCCGCGTTCAGCAGCACCGCGTCGCGCACCGGGCCCCGCTCGCCGTCCAGCAGGCGGCGGGCGACCTCGGCGTTGTAGGACGCGTCCGCACCGCGCAGGGCCTCCACGGGGACCAGTTCGATCCCCACCTCGCGCGGGTCGAAGGTCTCCTCGGTCACCTTGCCGTCGCGCACGATCCAGACTCGGGAGGTGGCCGTGGTGGTCAGCTCGTCGAGGCCGTCGTCGCCGCGGAAGACCAGGGAGGAGTGGCCGCGTTCGGCGAAGACGCCGGCGACGATCGGCGCCATGCGCGGGTCCGCCACGCCGACCGCCTGGGCCCGGACCTTCGCGGGGTTGGTCAGCGGGCCGAGGACGTTGAAGATGGTCCGGATGCCCAACTGCCCGCGGGCCGCGCCCGCGTACCGCATCGACGGGTGGAACTTCGCCGCGAAGCAGAAGGTGATCCCGGCCTCCTCGGCCACCCCGGCCACCCGGTGCGTCGGCAGCTCCAGATTGACGCCGAGCTTCTCCAGGACGTCCGAGGCGCCGGACGCCGAGGAGGCGGCGCGGTTGCCGTGCTTGACGACCTTCGCGCCCGTGCCGGCGATGACGATCGCCGACATCGTGGAGATGTTGACGGTCTTGGCGCCGTCGCCGCCCGTCCCGACGATGTCGACCGCGGGGCCCGGCACCTCGATGACGTTGGCGTGCGCGTACATCGCCCGGACGAACCCGGCGATCTCCTCGACGGTCTCGCCCTTGGCGCGCAGTGCCACGACGAACCCGGCGATCTGCGCGTCCGTCGCCTCGCCGCGCATGATCAGGTCCATCGCCCACGCGGTGTCGTCGGCGGTCAGGTCCCGGCCCTGAAGCAGGCCGTTCAACAGCAGGGGCCAGGAGCGGCCCGCCGCGGTGTCGCCTCCAGCGGGGGTCACAGCGCTCATAAGCCGCTCCAGGGTCAGGCGTCCCGCACTACGGGACGAGAGTCTCAACGAGGTCCACCCTATCCAGCCCCACGGCACCACGAAGGGCCCCGTCCGAACACCGGACGGGGCCCTTTGCGTGGCGTGGCGAAGCAGTGATCAGTGGTGGCCGTGGCCGCTCGTGATCTCCCGGTACTCCTCGACGGTGGGCTTCGGGATCTGGGCGCCCTCGCCGTAGTAGGCGTCGCTGAGCTTGGCGCGCAGCTTCTCGGAGCCCTTCACCTTGCGCTCGACACCGTTCTCGTCGACCGTCGGGCCGAGCTCGACCGGCTGGTACTGCTCGTGCGCCGTGAGCGTGTACATCTGCTCCTGGCTGAGCGGCTCGTGCACCTCGATGAACTCACCGTGCGGCAGGCGCTTGATGATGCCCGACTCGCGGCCGTGCAGCACCTTGTCCTTGTCCCGGCGCTGCAGGCCGAGGCAGATGCGCTTGGTGATGATGAACGCGATGACCGGTCCGGCGAAGAACCCGATCCGGACGAACCAGGTGACCGCGTTGATCGACAGGTGGAAGTGCGTGGCGACGATGTCGTTGCCACCGCCGATCAGCATGATGATGTAGCCGGTCACCCAGGCGACACCGAAGGCGGTGCGCGTCGGGGCGTTGCGCGGGCGGTCCAGGATGTGGTGCTCGCGCTTGTCCCCGGTCACCCAGGACTCGATGAACGGGTACAGGGCGATGATCGCGAGGAACAGGCCGAAGAGGACCAGCGGGATGAACACGCCCAGGACGAGCGTGTGACCCCAGAAGTTGATCTCCCAGCCCGGCATGGCGCGGACCAGACCCTCGGCGAAGCCCATGTACCAGTCGGGCTGGGCGCCGGTCGACACCTGGTCGGGCCGGTAGGGGCCCAGGACCCAGATCGGGTTGACGGTCGCGATGCCGGCGATGGCCGCGATGACACCGAAGACCAGGAAGAAGAAGCCTCCGGCCTTGGCCATGTAGACCGGCAGCAGCGGCATGCCGACGACGTTCTTGTTGGTCCGGCCGGGACCCGCGAACTGCGTGTGCTTGTGGTAGAAGACCAGGATCAGGTGGCCGACCACGAGCCCGAGCATGATGCCGGGCAGCAGCAGGATGTGGATCGAGTAGAACCGGGCGACGAAGTCGGTGCCCGGGAACTCCCCGCCGAACAGGAACATCGAGATGTACGTGCCGACGATCGGCACGGACAGGATCGCGCCCTGCGTGAAGCGGACACCGGTGCCGGAGAGCAGGTCGTCCGGGAGCGAGTAGCCGGTGAAACCGGTGAACATGCCCAGGACGAACAGCAGGAAGCCGAACAGCCAGTTGATCTCGCGCGGCTTGCGGAACGCGCCGGTGAAGAAGACGCGCATCATGTGCACGAACATGCCGGCGAGGAAGATGATCGCCGCCCAGTGGTGGATCTGCCGGATGAGCAGACCGCCGCGGACGTCGAAGCTGATGTCCAGCGTGGAGGCGAACGCCTCCGACATCAGCTGCCCCTGGAGCGGGACGTAACTGCCGTGGTACTCCACCTCGTTCATCGACGGGTGGAAGAACAGCGTCAGGTACACACCCGTCAGGATGATGATGATGAAGCTGTAGAGGCAGATCTCACCCAGCATGAAGGACCAGTGGTCCGGGAAGATCTTGCGCATGTTGGCCTTGGCCAGGGAGTAGATCCCCAGGCGGCCGTCGGCCCAGTCGGCGACCCGCTCGCCGGCGGGCGCCTTGCGGCGGTCGTCCTTGTTACTCATCCGCGCTCCCAGAAGGCAGGACCGACGGGCTCTTCGAAGTCGCCGAGCGCCTCGAGGTAGCCCTCGTCGTTCACGCCGATGCGCAGCTGCGGCAGGGCGTGACCGGCGGGACCGAAGATCACTCGGGCACCGTCGGACAGGTCGAAGGTGGACTGGTGGCAGGGGCAGAGCACGTGGTGCGTCTGCTGCTCGTACAGGGAGATCGGGCAACCGACGTGGGTGCAGATCTTCGAGTACGCGACGATGCCCTCGTGCGACCACTCGAGCTCGCGCTTGTCCTTGATGTCCTCCGGCTGGATCCGGACGATCATCAGGGCGGCCTTGGCGATCTCGTTCTGGAAGTCGTGGTCGTGCTCCTCCAGGCCCTCGGGCTTGGCGAAGGTCAGCGAACCGACGGCGACGTCCGAGGGGCGCAGCGGCTGGTTCGTGTTCATGTTCACGAGCAGCTTGCCCTTGGACCACAGCGTGTGGCGGAGCTTGGTGCCGGGCAGCGGGCCGAGGTCGCGCAGCAGCACGACGCCGGAGAGCGGCACCAGCGTGAGCGCGCCGAGCATGGTGTTGCGGATCAGCTTGCGGCGGCCGAGCGCGGACTCCTTGGCGCCCTGCTTGAAGTCCGCGAAGACCTTCTCGCGTACCTCGGGCTCCGCCTCGATCGGGTGCCGCTCGTCGGCGATCTCCACGTCCGACATCAGGGTGCGCGCCCAGTGGACGGCGCCGGCGCCGATGCAGAACAGCGCGATGCCGAGCGTGATGCCCAGCGCGAAGTTCAGGGCGCTGATGTGGCCGAGCGGGAAGATGAAGACCGACTTGTCGACCGGGATCGCCACGAACGCGGCGATGAAGGCGATGGTGGCCAGCATCGACACCGTGAACATCAGGGCGACCGAGCGCTCGGACCGCTTGGCGGCCCGCTCGTCGACGTCCTGGATCCGGTGCTCGTGGGGCGGCAGGCCCGGGTCGGCGAACGGGTGCTTCTCGTCCGCGACGCTGACCACACCGTGCTCGTCATGTCCTGCGGACTGCACGGCAGGCAGGTTCTCTTCTGGAATGTCTTGGCTACTCATGACTTCTTGGCCTTTGCGGTCCGGGCGGCGACCCACACGGCGACGGCGATCAGTCCGCCGAGACCGAAGATCCAGCCGAAGAGGCCCTCGCTGACCGGTCCGAGACCGCCCAGTTCGAGGCCGCCGGGGCTCTCGGTCTGCTCGCTGTTGACCGCGTCGAGGTACGCGATGATGTCCTTCTTGTTCTTCTCCGACAGCGTGGTGTCGGGGAAGGACGGCATGTTCTGCGGGCCGGTCTGCATGGCCTCGTAGATGTGCTTCGGCTCGACGCCCTCGAGAGTGGGTGCGTACTTGCCGTGCGTCAGGGCGCCACCCTTGCCCGTGAAGTTGTGGCACTGCGCGCAGTTGGTCCGGAAGAGCTCACCGCCCTTGGCGATGTCGGCACCCTCGGGGCTGTACTGGTCCTCCGTCGGGACGGCCGGGCCGGCACCGAGGGAGGCGATGTACGCCGCGAGCTGGTCGATCTCGGCCTGGGTGTAGATGTTCTTCTTCTTCGGGACCTGCGGGCCCTGGGAGGTGGCGGCCGGCATACGGCCCGTGCCCACCTGGAAGTCGACGGACGCGGCGCCCACACCCACCAGGCTCGGGCCGTCGGAGGTGCCCTGACCGCCGGTGCCGTGGCAACTGGCGCAGCCGACCGAGTAGAGCTTCTTGCCCTCCTCGATGGTGAGGGACTGGGCGGATTCGTCGGCCTGCGCCTTGCTCGCGGGTGCGAACGCGGCGTACAGCCCCCCGGTGCATGCCAGCGCGAGGAGTAGGACGACGAGCGCCGCCATCGGGTGGCGTCGTCGTGCGGAGAGCTTTTTCACGGATTACCCCGGTGTCAGGATCTTCTGCGTCGATGCTTCTGGGATGCGCGCCTCGTCGGGCGCGGCGGATGCGGGCCCTGCTACTTGATCATGTAGATCGTGGCGAAGAGGCCGATCCAGACGACATCGACGAAGTGCCAGTAGTAGGACACGACGATCGCGGCGGTCGCCTGCTCGTGGGTGAACCTCCGGGCCGCGTAGGTCCGGCCCAGGACCAGCAGGAAGGCGATGAGACCGCCCGTCACGTGCAGGCCGTGGAAGCCGGTGGTCAGGTAGAAGACCGAGCCGTACGGGTCGGACGAGAGAGACAGGCCCTCGTGCTTGACCAGCTCGGTGTACTCGAAGACCTGACCGCCGATGAAGATCGCACCCATGATGAAGGTGACGATGAACCACGCCCGGAGCTTCTTCACGTCACCGCGCTCGGCGGCGAAGACGCCGAGCTGGCAGGTGAGCGAGGAGAGCACCAGGATCGTGGTGTTCGTCGCCGAGAACGGGAAGTTCAGGGCATCGGCCTTCTCCTGCCAGAAGTCAGGACCGGTCACCGATCGCAGGGTGAAGTACATCGCGAAGAGGGCCGCGAAGAACATCAGCTCGGAACTCAACCAGATGATGGTTCCGACGCTGGTGAGGTTCGGCCGGTTGACCGACGGGTGCGCGTGCCCGGTTTCTACTGTCGTTGCTGTCGCCACGACCGACATTATGTCGGTCGCTTATCCCGCCCTCACTCCGGGGGGTGCCGTTCGGAGTGTCTAAGCCGGTCGTACCGGTGTTGACGTGGTGTTCAAGGGAGTAGCATCCGGCCCAACGGGCCTGTCCTTACGACGCTGACGTCACGGAGGAACAATGCAGCCGACCGCCACGGTGCTGGTCTACAGCGACGACTCCAACACCCGCGAGCAGGTGCGGCTCGCGACCGGCCGACGGCCGGCTCCGGACGTCCCTGTGGTGGAGTTCGTCGAGTGCGCGACCCCGGCGGCGGTGATCAAGGAGCTGGACCGGGGCGGGATCGACGTCTGCGTGCTGGACGGGGAGGCCGTGCCCATGGGGGGCATGGGGGTCTGCCGGCAGATCAAGGACGAGATCTTCGACTGTCCTCCCGTGCTGTTGCTGATCGGGCGGCCGCAGGACGCCTGGCTGGCCACGTGGAGCCGTGCGGAGGCGGCGGTGACGCTGCCGGTGGAACCGGTGGAGTTCGCCTCCGCCCTGGCCTCGCTGCTGCGGGAGAAGGCGGCTCTGAACGCCTAGGGGCCCGTCTCCGGGACGCGTCCCCGGGGCGGCTAGACGCTCTGCGGGCGCAGCCGGGCCCTGTCCGCCGGGGTGGGGCCCTCCGGGGTGCCGCCGAAGAGGGCGCTGCCGGTGCGCCATCTCGACCAGTCGAGGTTCCAGTCGCCGTAGCCGTTGCCGAAGGGGGCCATCGAGTCGCCGGCGGAGTTGACGACCTTGACGATGTCGCCCTCGCGGATGTTCTCGTAGAACCAGGCCGCGTTCTCGGTGCTCATGCCGGTGCAGCCGTGGCTGACGTTGGCTGAGCCCTGGGAGCCCACGGACCAGGGGGCGGCGTGGACGTACTCGCCGCTGTTGGTGACGCGGACCGAGTGGTGGACGATCAGGTCGTAGAAGTCCGAGGCGCCGATGCTGGCGCTGGTCATGCGGACGGTGCCCTCCTTGGCCAGGACGACCTTGACGCCGTTGCGGGTGTCGTAGCCGGGCATGCCCGTGGTGACCGGTATCTGGCGGACGACCTCGTCGTTCTTGTAGACGGTCATCTGATGGGCCGCGGCGTCCGTGACGGCGACGACCTTGTCGGCCGTGGTGATGGTCAGCGGCTTGGCCTTGCCGCCCCACATGCGGTCGCCGATCTTGATGCCCTCCAGGTTGCTGCGGACCTGGACGGTGGCCTGGGCGGGCCAGTAGTCCTTCGGGCGGTAGTGCAGCTTCTTGTCGTCCACCCAGTGCCAGGCGCCGTCCGTGGCGGGGGTGGAGGAGACCTTGAGCGCGCGTTCGACGGTGGCGCGCTGCGTCTTGTCCTTGACAGGCTGGCTGAGCTCGGCCGTGATGGGCTGGCCGACGCCGTAGGTGCCCTGCTTGGGGCCGAAGGTGACGTCCAGGCGCTTCTTGGCGGCCGGCTTGCCGGTGTCGAAGGTGAGGACCTTGCGGCCGGGCGCGCCGTCCTCGTCCTCGGTGCTCACCCGGACCGTGTAGCTGGCGTTGGCGGCGAGCGGCGAGGTGCTGTGCCAGCGGCCCCCGTCGGCGGCGAGTTCGCCCGCCACGTGGCGTCCTGAGGCGTCGTAGGCGGTGACGTCGGTGATGCGTCCGTCGGAGTCCTCGGCGACGACTTCCAGGGGCTTGTCCGGGTCGGCCTTCTTGCGGCCGTCGGGGGTGTTGAAGGAGATCTGGTCCGCCGCGTCGTAGGGCCGGGCGGAGAGCGGGTTGCCGTCGGAGCCGCAGGCGGTGACGCCCGCGCAGAGGGATATGACCAGCAGTGCGCAGCTGACGGCGGGGCGGGAGGTCGCTGTGTGGCTCATGGCCTCACGCTAGGAAGCCACGTCAACTGCGGCACGCCGACTGACTCGTACGAGTGACATGTATTGCGTCGAAAGCAGGAGCCCGCGCACAGGGGTCCGGACACGGACAGGGGCCCGGACGCTCCTCATGGAGTGTCCGGGCCCCTGCGGCGCTCGGCGTGGGCTACTGGGTGCGGTTCTCACCGCGGTAGTACTCGAAGACCCAGCCCCAGATGCCGATCAGGATGATCGGCAGCGAGAAGTACATCAGCCACCAGCCGATGGCGACGGCCAGGAAGGCCAGGGCGCCACCGATGGCCAGGGAGAGCGGCTGCCAGCTGTGCGGGCTGAAGAACCCGACCTCGCCGGCGTCGTCGGCGACGTCCGCCTCCTTGTTGTCCTGCGCGCCGACGTCCACCCGCTTGGCCGTGAAGCCGAGGTAGAAGCCGATCATGATGCACAGGCCGAAGGCCAGGAACAGGGCCGTGGTGCCGGCCGGCTCCTTCGACCACATGCCGTAGACGATGGCCATGACGAGCACGAACGCGCTCAGCCACATGAACATCTTGCCCTGGATCTTCACTTGCCGGCCTCCTTGCCGCCAGCCAGAGCCTTGTCGCCGTGACCCACGTTCTCGAGCTGGTCGAGGGCGGCGATCTCCGGGTGGTGCAGGTCGAACGCCGGGGATTCACTGCGGATCCGCGGCATGGTGATGAAGTTGTGCCGCGGCGGCGGGCAGGAGGTGGCCCACTCCAGGGAGCGGCCGTAGCCCCACGGGTCGTCGACGCCGACCGGCTTGCCGTACTTGGCCGTCTTCCACACGTTGTAGAAGAACGGCAGGATCGACATGCCGAGCAGGAACGAGCTGATCGTCGAGATCGTGTTCAGCGCGGTGAAGCCGTCGGCCGCCAGGTAGTCGGCGTAACGGCGCGGCATGCCCTCGGCGCCCAGCCAGTGCTGGACCAGGAACGTGCCGTGGAAGCCGATGAACAGCGTCCAGAAGGTGATCTTGCCCAGGCGCTCGTCCAGCATCTTGCCGGTCCACTTCGGCCACCAGAAGTGGAAGCCGGAGAACATCGCGAACACCACGGTGCCGAAGACGACGTAGTGGAAGTGGGCCACCACGAAGTACGAGTCGGAGACGTGGAAGTCCATCGGCGGCGAGGCCAGGATGACACCGGTCAGACCACCGAAGGTGAAGGTGATCAGGAAGCCGGTGGCCCAGAGCATCGGGGTCTCGAAGGACAGCGAGCCCTTCCACATCGTGCCGATCCAGTTGAAGAACTTCACACCGGTCGGGACGGCGATGAGGAACGTCATGAAGGAGAAGAACGGCAGCAGCACACCGCCGGTGACGTACATGTGGTGCGCCCACACCGTCACGGACAGGCCCGCGATCGCGATGGTCGCGCCGATCAGACCCGTGTAGCCGAACATCGGCTTGCGGGAGAAGACCGGGATGAC
>NZ_NOKT01000049.1 GCF_002237655.1 Streptomyces sp. XY006 | reverse complement strand
GCCCTTGCCGCCGCCGGACGCGTCGGCGCCGGAGGAGCCGTTGCCGCCGCCCGCGCCGCCCTCGGCACCGGCCGCGCCCTTGCCGCCGCGCTCGGACTCGGTGTCGTCCTGGCCGCGCTCGCCGCCGCCGGGGCCGCCCTGACCGGCGTCCACGTCGCCGTACCCACCGCCGCCGCCACCGGCGGCGATGAGCAGCGGCGTGCCGTCGGCGGTGCGCACGCCGGTGCTGTTGCCGCCGGCCGCGGCGTACCGGCCGCCGCCCGCGCCGCCGAGGGCGTCACCGAAGCGCTGGTCGCCGACCGCGACCGACAGCTTCTCGCCGGGCGTGACGTCGAGCGTGCCCGCGGTGTAGCCGCCCGCTCCGCCGTTGGCGAAGGGCGTGCCCTCGCCGCCCTGGCCCCAGGCGCGCACGTCGAGCGCCGTGACACCGGCCGGGACCTGGAAGGTCTCGCGGGCACCCGTCGGGTCGAACAGCCGGCAGCCGGAGAACCCCGCCGTCGGGGTGCAGGCCTTCCCGGCGAGCACCTGGCCGCCGGCGGCCGTGGCGGTGGCGCCGGTCAGGGCGGTGCCGCCGGTCAGGGCCAGCAGGGTCAGGGCGGCCGCGCCGCTCAGGTACCGGGCACGCCGCGGCACGGCGGCATGGTGATGCGTCAAGGGAACTCCCCCACTCGTCACACGCTCCCCCCCTGGGAGCCGGACATCGCTCGTTCAGAATCGAACAGAACTCGCGGGACAGCTGATCAAACTTGGGGCTGCCGGTCAACTGATAAGCACGCGCCGGGCGTCGGCGCCCCGCGGCACCGGCGGGCGGGAAGGCCGGGCCGGGCTCCCGAGCGGCACACGCGGGGACGCGACGGCCCGGCCGGCCTTCCTCTGGCCGCAATCTGCCACCCGGCACCCCGCGGCGCCTCCCGGGCGGGCCCGAACGGGGACGGCGGGGCGAGGCTGCGATGATGCGCGCATGTCGACTCTCGCCACCGTCGCGGTCCTGGCCCTGGCCGCGCTCCACGTCTACATCCTGGTGCTGGAGATGTTCCTGTGGACCACGCCCCGGGGCCGGGCCGCCTTCGGCACCACGCCCGAGTCCGCCGAGGCGACGAAGGCCCTCGCCGCCAACCAGGGCCTCTACAACGGCTTCCTCGCCGCCGGTCTGCTCTGGGGCGCGATCGCCGCGGACCCGGTGGGATTCCAGGTCTCGGTGTTCTTCCTGGTGTGCGTGGCGGTCGCGGGGGCGTACGGCGCCGCCACCGCGAGCCGGAAGATCCTCTTCGTGCAGACCGTCCCGGCGCTGGTCGCGCTCACCCTGGTGCTCGTCGCGCACTGACCGCGCACCGCTCACGCGCCCTGGGTGACGGCCTGCTCCATCAGCCGGCCCGCCTCGGCCCCAGCCGTCCCGGGCGGCACCACCAGCAGGTCCCAGCGGCCGCGGCCCGGGGCGAGCAGACAGACGGTGTCGGAGGCGGTGGGCGAGTCCCGGCGGTCCCGGCGGCCCACGTGGACGGCCTGGCCGGCCACGTCCACCCGCTCCGGGCAGTCGAGCCAGATGTCCCCGTGGACGAGGACGCTGCTGATCCGGCCCCAGGCGCGCGGCAGCCCGGCCAGCAGCCCGGGCAGTTCCGCCGCCAGGTCGTACGAGCGGGGCCACCACGCCCCGTCGATCTTCCGGGCCGTACGGCGCTCGCGCGGCTGGTCGGCGAGCCTGAGCCGGGCCCCGGACGGGGCGGGGACCTGGGGCGGGGGCGAGGAGGCGGACGTCATGGGGGCTCCTGCTGCGGACGGGGAGGCGGCCGCAGGCCGTGCGGCCCTCGCTGTGCGACCTACCCCGGTTCCTCCACCGTACCCGCACGGCGGTGCGGGAGGCGGGCCGTCCGGCCGCCCCCCAGGGCATCGGACATTCCGGGCGCTTTATGCCAAGGTGTCGGCGATAATCGGAGCATGAATACGGCAACGTACGAAGTGCTGGCGGCGTCGTCAGACCACGCGGTCGCCGTGACCATCGCCTTCATCGCCGGCCTGATCGTGGCCTGCGCCCTGATCTGGGCCGTGCGCGTCGGGATGCAGGTGATGGACAAGGACACCCACCACCCGGACCCGGCGGAACAGCCCCATCTGCCGGACACCGGCCCGGTCCGCGAGATGCGGGAGATGCGCGAGCCCGACGACGTGCCGGTCATGGACCCCGACGGGCGCCGGCTCCTGCCGCACGAGCTGCACCGCGCGAGCACCAGGACCGGCAAGGACCAGAAACCGCGCCGCTGGTCGCCCGGATCCAGCGGATCCTTCGGCGGCGGCGGCCTCGGACGCACGTGATGCCGTGAGCCGTGCGGCCCGCACGGCTCCCCCGGGAGGCGAGATGGGTGCCCGACACCGTACGCGCGGGGCCGCGGCCGGGGCCGCCCTCGCGCTCGCCCTGACCGGTGTGCTCGCCGGCTGCGGCGGCGACAGCGCCGAGGACACCGCGCGCAAGGCGGAGTCCGCGGTCGGGTCGATCGCCTCGCGGGCCACGGAGGCGGTGGAGTCCGCCGCGGCGGAGGCCGAACGCCGGCTCGGCGACATCCAGGACGGCGTCGATGTCAAGGGCGACGTCGAGGCCGGCAAGCCCGTGACCGGCTCCGACGGCCGGGTCCGCAGCGAGATCACCGTCCGCAACACCGACGACACGGCCCGCTCCTTCGCCGTCCAGGTCGACTTCGAGGACTCCGGCGGACGGCTGGTCGACACCGTGATCGTCACGGTCGGCCATGTACAGGCGGGCCAGTCCGCCACGGCCACCGCCCGCAGCACCCACGACCTCTCCGGCGACATCCGGGTGGAGGTACCCCGGGCGGTCCGCTACTGACACGCCCCACGCCGGGCCCGGCCCCGCCGGTGCCCCTCGCCTCCGGACGGTGCGCCCCCGAACGGGGTGAGCGCGACGGTCGAGCGATTCGCCGGCGCGACGGCGGAGACCACGGCGGGCACCGGCTGCTGACCCACGCGCCTAGCCCCGCGGGCACCCGCTGCTCTGACCCATCCGCGTAGCCCCCGCGAACACCCGCTGCTCACCCGCGCACGTGGCCCCGCAGGCCGCCCGCTGCCCACCCACGCGCATGGCCCCGCAGGCGCCCCCTGCCCACCCACGCGCAGGCCCCGCAGGCGCCCCCTGCCCACCCACGCGCAGGCCCCGCAGGCGCCCCCTGCCCACCCACGCGCAGGCCCCGCAGGCGCCCCCTGCCCACCCACGCGCAGGCCCCGCAGGCGCCCCCTGCCCACCCACGCGCAGGCCCCGCAGGCGCCCCCTGCCCACCCACGCGCAGGCCCCGCAGGCGCCCTCTGCCCACCCACGTGCGTGGCCCCGTGCCCGCCCGGGGCGTGGGGCCACGCGGCGGCGGACCGGGCTACCTCCCCAGCCACACCGTCGTGTCCGGGCCGAGTCGGCCGTTCTCCAGCGGTGCGCTGCTCAGCAGCACCTCACCGGCCGGCAGGGCGACCGCCGACGCGGTCAGGTTCGTCACGCAGCGCCAGCCCTCGCCGCGGTCGAACTGCAGGACACCGTCCGGGGCGTTCGCCGCCCAGGTCAGCTCCTCGCCGTCGAGCAGCTTGCGGCGCAGCCGCAGCGCCGTGCGGTACAGCTCCAGGGTCGAGCCCTCGACCCCGTCCTGCGCCTCCACGGCGTACCCGGCGAAGCCGGGCGGCTGCGGCAGCCAGGCCCCGCCGGGCCCGAAGCCGTACGACGGTCCGGCCGTCGTCCACGGCAGGGGCACCCGGCAGCCGTCCCGGCCCTTGCGGACGTGTCCGGTCTGTTCCCAGATCGGGTCCTGGAGCACCTCGGTGGGCAGGTCGGCGACCTCGGGCAGGCCCAGTTCCTCGCCCTGGTAGAGGTAGGCCGAGCCGGGCAGCGCCAGCATCAGCAGCGTGGCCGCCCGGGCCCGCCGCAGCCCGGCCGCCTCGTCGACGGCCGGGGCGCGCCCGCCGGAGAGCAGCCAGGCGTTGAGGTCGGTGTCCGGCGGGAGCATCAGCCGGGAGGCGTGGCGGATCACGTCGTGGTTGGACAGCACCCAGGTGGCCGAGGCTCCGGCGGCCCGGGCCGTGGCGAGCGAGTCGGTGATGACCTGCCGCAGCTCTCCGGCCTCCCAACGGGCCTGGAGATACTCGAAGTTGAACGCCTGGCCCAGCTCGTCCGGGCGGGCGTACAGGGCGCGCCGGGCGCCGGGCACCCATGCCTCGGCGACGGCCATGCGGGGCGGTTGGTACGCGTCGAGGATCTTGCGCCAGTCGCGGTAGATCTCGTGCACGTCGTCCCGGTCGTAGAAGGGATGTGTGCCGGGCGGCAGGGCGGTGAGCGCCTCCTCGCGGCTCAGTTCGGGCCGGCCGAGGTCGCGCAGCGGTTCGCTCAGGTCCTTGACGAGGGCGTGGGCGACGTCGACCCGGAAGCCGTCGACCCCGCGGTCGGACCAGAAGCGCAGGGTGGTGCGGTGGTCGGCGCGGACCTCCTGGTTCTCCCAGTTGAGGTCGGGCTGCTCGGGGGCGAACAGGTGCAGGTACCACTGCCCGTCGGGCACCCGCTGCCAGGCGCTGCCGCCGAAGACGGACTGCCAGTCGGTGGGCGGGAGTTCACCGTGCTCGCCGCGGCCGTCGCGGAAGACGTACCGGTCGCGGGCGGCCGAGCCGGGTCCGGCGCGCAGGGCCTCCTGGAACCAGGCGTGCTGGTGCGAGGAGTGGTTCGGCACGATGTCGACGATGACCTTCAGACCGAGGCGGTGGGCCTCGGCGACGAGCGCGTCGAAGTCGTCCAGGGTGCCCAGGCGCGGGTCGACGTCCCGGGGGTCGGCGACGTCGTAGCCGCCGTCGGCGAGCTCGGACGGGTAGAAGGGGCTCATCCACAGGGCGTCCACGCCCAGCGCGGCGAGATGGGTGAGACGGCGGGTGATGCCGCGCAGGTCGCCGAGTCCGTCACCGTCGGCGTCGGCGAAGCTGCGGGGGTAGACCTGGTAGACGACGGCCTGCCGCCACCAGTCGGGGTCGCGGGACGACAGGTCGAGGGTGGAGCGATCGGTCACGCGGTCTCCTTTGCAGGGCATACGGGCGACAGCATTAAATCTGTCCAGAATGCCGGAAAAAGGAACCATCATGTTGGTCGGAGTGATCCATTCCCACTGTGGTGGAAGTGTGATGGAGCGGTAACTTCCTTTGCGTTCCCGCAGGTTGACAGTGTGCTGCGGCGCCGCCACCATGAGGACGCACTGAGGCGCATGTGACCAATGAGCCCAGTGTTTCTCCGACCACTCACCCCCGGTGCGGCCCCGGCAGCCGCGCGCCGCGCGCTGCCCGCATGCCGCCACCCGGGTTCCGGCACACGCCAAGAAACGGGATACCCCTATGTCCATAGCGAGACGTGTCACCGCACGCCGCCTGCTGGGGACGGGCGCCGCGGCCCTCGTCCTGTGCGCCGCCTCCGCCACCACCGCGTTCGCCACCGGTACGCCCGGCGGTGACGGCTGGTCGTCCGGCGGCAGCTACAAGCCCGGGACGGGCGCGGGCACGGAGACGGGGACCGACCGCTGCCAGTTCTCGCTCGACGGCACGGTCTTCCAGGACTCGGTCAAGGTCGACGACCAGAACCTGAAGCCGACCGAGGACGGCAAGGTGCACATCAAGGTGCGCACCGCCGGTGACGCCTCGACCTGCACGGCCTCCCTCGCCTCCTACCTGGCCCACGGCCCGACCTTCGCGACCTCCGGCGAGCAGGTCTTCGTCGACTTCGACACCGTGACGGTCAAGCCCGGCGGCACCGACTCGCTCGACATCGCCATCCCCGACCAGGGCTGCTTCGCGCAGATCGACCTCTACCGGGGCGCTGTGAAGTTCGACGGCGAACTCGACGCCAAGGACGGCTTCGAACACGGCGAGCTGCCCAAGGGCCCGGACCGCCCGGTCATCAAGGACAAGCTGATCGCGGCCTGGAACGGCGGCACCGAGGACTGCACGAAGCGGCCGCCCGCGGAGGAGGAGCCGCCCGCCTCCACGCCGCCCGCGACCCCGTCGGAACCGGCTGAGGGCACCACCCCGCCGGCGTCGCCGTCCGAGCCGTCGGAGCCCTCCGCCCCGCCGTCCGAGGACACCGACACCCCCACCCCGAGCGCCTCCGAGTCGACGCCCGCCGCCCCGAAGCCGAACGGCGGTGGCGGCGACCTCGCCGAGACCGGGGCCGACGGCAACACCGGCCCGATCGCCCTCGGCGCGGCGGCGCTGCTCGCGGGCGGCGCGGCCCTCGTCGTGACGACCCGCCGCAGGGCCAAGCGGAACGCGCCGGGCGCCTGATCCGCGTGCGGTGACGCCCCCGCGCTGTCGTCCGGCGGCGACAGCGCGGGGGCGTCTTTTCCGTGTCCGGCGCTAGAGCGTCCCCTCGACGGTCGCCAGGTACAGCTTCACGTAGCGCTCCACGTCCACGTCCAGACCCACGTCCACCAGCGCCTGTTCGCGCGTGCCCTCGTGCAGTTCGGACTCGCCCGGGCGGGGGCGGCGGTCCACGATCGTCATGCCGCGGGTGGGGCCGGGCGCGAGGGAGACGTCGACGGGGAGGCGGTGGGTCGTCAGGCCCTCCGGGTCGGCGACCGCGCACAGCGCCCCCGCGTCACCGAGACCGCCGGCCGTCTCGTCCGGGTCGCCGGGGCGGCTGCCGGGGTGCGCCGGGCGGTGGGCGAGCAGGTCACCGGCCAGCCGGGCCCCGGCTCGGAGCTCGCGCGCAACTGCCGTACCTGCTCCGCGGGGACGACGACCCGCGTGAACACGTCCAGCCCGTACATCGTGATCGGCACTCCGGCCGTGAGCAGGATCGCGGCCGCCTCCGGGTCGTGCCAGACGTTGAACTCGGCGACGGGCGTGGCGTTCCCGGTCGCCGCCGCGCCGCCCATGAACACGATCCGCTCGATGTTGCGCACGACCTCCGGGTGGGTGCGCAGCAGCAGCGCGATGTTGGTGAGCGGCGCGGTGGGCACCAGTGTCACCGGGCGCGGAGAGGCGAGGATCTCGCGCCGCAGCAGCGTCACGGCGTCCACGCCGGCGGGCTCGCGGGCCGGTCGTGGCAGCCCCAGGTCGCCCATGCCGTCGCCGCCGTGCACGTGCCGGGCGGAGCGGGGCGCCTCGATCAGCGGCCGCTCGGCACCCCGGGCGACGGGGATGTCGGGGGCGCCCGCCTGCTCCAGCACGGTCAGGGTGTTGCGGACGACCCCGTCGACGTCGGTGTTCCCGGCCACGCAGGTGATGGCCCGCACGTCGAGCGCCGGATGCCGTACGGCGAACAGCAGGGCGAGGGCGTCGTCGACACCGGTGTCGCAGTCGATGATCACCGGGATGCGCTGTCCGTCCGTCACGACGAGGCTCCTTCCGCCGGCCCCGCGCGGGGCGCGTACCGGCGACCCTACGACGTCAGGACCGCCGTACCGCCGTGACGTCGAACTCCAGCGTCACCCTGCGGCCGATCATGGCACCACCGCCGGTGACGCCCCAGTCCACGCGGTCGATGACGGTCCTGCCCAGGAAGCTCGCCCGGAACGCGCCCGAGTCGTCGCTGCCGGCGCCGGTCAGGGTGAAGTCCACGGTGACCGGCCGGGTCACACCGCGGACGGTCAGGTCTCCGGTGACCTCGAAACCGGTCGCGCCGGTCTGCTTCACCCGGGTCGAGACGAAGGTGAGGGCGGGGTGGGCGCCCGCGTCCAGGAAGTCGCCGCCGCGCAGGTGCTCGTCGCGCTTGCGGTTGCGGGTCTGGACGCTCCCCGTCCGCACGGTGAGGCGGACCGAGGAACCGGACGGTGTGCCGCCGTCCAGCCGCGCGGCTCCGTCGAACGCCTCGAACCGTCCCCGGACCCTGGACACCAGTGCCGCCCGGGCGGTGAAGCCGATGCGGGTGCGGGTGGTGTCGAGTACGTAGTCGCCGGTCAGTTCGCCGAGTGTGGCCGCCGTGGTCATGCTCGCTCCCGAGAAGAGAAGGGGTCTCAGCGGTACGACGAGACAGCCGCGCGGAATGTGAGGCGGGTGCGCCGGCCTCACATTCCGGGACGCTGTCTCGTCGTAGGGGTGAGGACGTCCACGACCCGGGGAGCATCCCGCCATGACCACACCGCCCGATCCGGCCGACGACCTGGACGTGCTCGCCCGGGAGCGGCGGCACCTGCTCAACCTCGCCTACCGCCTGCTCGGCTCGCTCGCCGAGGCCGAGGACGTCGTGCAGGAGACCTACGCCCGCTGGTACGCCCTCTCCCCGCGGCAGCGGGAGGAGATCGCCTCGCCCGGCGGCTGGCTGACGACCGTCGCGGGGCGCGTCTGCCTCGACCTGCTCGGCTCGGCCCGGGCCCGGCGGGAGCGGTACGTGGGGGAATGGATCCCGGAGCCGCTGCCCGGCCGGAGCGAGTGGGTCGGCGGGCGGTGGGACGACGGTACGGCGGAGCCGGCCGACCCCGCCGACCGGGTCACCCTCGACGAGTCCGTCAACATGGCCTTCCTCGTGGTGCTGGAGTCGATGACCCCGGCCGAGCGCGTCGCGTTCGTCCTGCACGACGTGTTCCGCTACTCCTTCGCCGAGGTGGCCGAGATCGTCGGCCGCACCCCGGCCGCCTGCCGCCGGCTGGCCTCCTCGGCCCGCCGCCGCATCCGCGCGGCCGGGCCCCCGACGGCCCCGGTGGCCGAACAGGCCGAGGTGGTCAGAGCGTTCAAACGGGCCTGGGAGGCCAGGGACATCGCCGGTCTCATCGGGGTGCTGGCTCCCGACGCGACGGCGACCGGCGACGGCGGCGGACTCGCCCCGGCCGCCCCGCACCCGGTCGTGGGTGCCGGGCCCGTCGCCCGCTTCCTCGCCGACCGGGCCCGTGCCGTGCCCGGCGTCACCCTGCTGGAACGCACGGTCAACGGCCGCCCCGGACTGGTCGCGCGCCTCGACGGCGTCACGGTGTCGGTGCTGGCCTTCGACATCGCGCACGGCCGGGTCCGGCACATCTGGGCCGTCCTCAACCCCGACAAGCTCCGCCCGTGGACCCGGTGACCGGCGGGACCCCCGGCTACGCCGGCTCCTCCCACAGGGAGGTGCCGCGGGCCGCCACCCGGGCGCCGATGCGGTCCAGCAGCTCCGCCGCGGGCAGCGGATCCGGCCGGCGGCCGTCCCGCAGCCGTACCGCGACCCGGCCGGCGGCGGCCTCGCGCCCGCCGATCACCGCCTGGTACGGCACCAGCCGGGTCGCGCGGACCCGGGCCGCCAGGGTGCCCTGGGCCGGGTCGGCGACCTCGGCGCGCAGGCCCAGTTCGCGGGCGCGGCGGGCCAGCGCGTGCGCCTGTCCGGCCTGCTCGTCACCCACCGGCAGGACGGCCAGCTGCACGGGGGCCAGCCAGGGCGGGAACGCGCCGCCATGGGTCTCGAGGAGATGGGCGACCGCGCGTTCCACGCTGCCGATGACGCTGCGGTGCACCATCACCGGGCGGTGCCTGCCGCCGTCGGGTCCGATGTAGTGCAGGTCGAAGCGTTCGGGCTGGTGGAAGTCGATCTGGACGGTGGACAGGGTGGTCTCCCGCCCCGCCGGGTCGGCGATCTGCACGTCGATCTTGGGGCCGTAGAAGGCCGCCTCGCCCTCGGCGGCCTCGTAGGGGACGCCGGAGCCGTCCAGGACCTCCCGGAGCAGCGCGGTGGCCCGCCGCCACAGCTCCGGGTCGGCCACGTACTTGCCGCCCTCGCCGGGCAGGGAGAGCCGGTGGCGGGACGCCTCGATGCCCAGGTCCGCGTAGGCGCGGCCGATCAGCTCCAGCGCGGCCCTGGCCTCCGCCACGGCCTGCTCCAGGGTGCAGAAGATGTGCGCGTCGTTGAGGGTGATGGCCCGCACCCGGGTCAGCCCGCCGAGCACCCCGGACAGCTCCGAGCGGTACATGCCACCCAACTCGGCCATCCGGTAGGGCAGTTCGCGGTAGCTGCGGGCGCGGGAGCGGTAGATCAGCGCGTGGTGGGGGCAGAGACTGGGGCGCAGCAGGACCTGCTCGGCGCCCAGCTCCATCGGCGGGAACATGTCGTCGCCGTAGTGGTCCCAGTGACCGGAGATCTCGTACAGCTCGCGTTTGCCGAGGACGGGCGAGTACACGTGCCGGTAGCCGGCCCGCCGTTCCGCGTCGCGGATGTACTCCTCCAGGGTGTGCCGCACGATCGCGCCGTCGGGCAGCCAGTACGGCAGCCCCGCGCCCATCAGCGGATCGGTGTCGAACAGCTCCAGTTCACGGCCGAGTCGGCGGTGGTCGTGCATCGTGGCTCCTCCGGATGCGGTCTTCCCGGAACGAGCACCGCGCGACAAAGCCCCGGGGCACTCGCCCCGGGGCTCGAAGACGTCTACGTCAGCTGTCAGCGCGCCGGGACACTCTTCGGCGTCGTCGTGGCGGACGGGAACGGCTGGACGCGCTGCATGGGCGCGACCGTAGCAGGGGCGCCGCAAGCGCGGCGACGGCTTTTCGGGCGGCGTCCGGCCCCGCCCCGGACCGCCGGGCAGGGCGTTGCCTCGCGCGTCCTACCGCAGCGCGGCCCCCGCACCCGCGCGACACGCCCCCGCGTCCGCCCCCGCTCACCCGGACGGCCCGTCGCGCTGGTGGGCCGGCAGCGCGGCGACGGCCTTTCGGGCGGCGTCCGGCCCCGCCCCGGACCGCCGGGCACGGCGTTGCCTCGCGCGTCCTACCGCAGCGCGGCCCCCGCACCCGCGCGACACGCCCCCGCGTCCGCCCCCGCTCACCCGGACGGCCCGTCGCGCTGGTGGGCCGGCGGTCGTGGTGGTGCCGTATGAGCATCGCCCCGATCTTGGTCAGCCCCGGCCCGCCCACCAGGAGGCACTCCGATGACCCACCCTCCGGCCACCACCCGTGCCCTCCTCGTCCCCGCGCTGGCCCTGACCGCCCTGGTGGGCACGGCCGGGTGCACCCTCCAGGACGAGCCGCGGCCCAAGTGGTTCTCGGCGTCCGCCTCCCCCGCCTCGCCCGCCGCCGAGCAGCCCGCCGCGCCCGGGGACGGTCTCACCGAGGCGCAGGCGCAGGCGGCGCTGGTCACCGAGGCCGACCTCGGGGAACCCTGGGGCCCGACCCGGGGCGCGCGGACCTGGCGGGACGGGCTGCTGAAGGCGACCGCCGAGGACCCCGAGTGCCGGCGGCTGCTGGACGTGCTCTACACGGAGGAGCTGTTCGGCGCCCCCGAGGGGCCCGGCGCGACGGCCGCGTTCGACGCCGCCGACACCGACGCCCAGTTGCGCTACCGGGTCGCCGCCCATCCCCCGGCCGCCGTCGACCGCACCCTGGACTGGCTGCGGGAACTGCCGGACCGGTGCGGCGAGTTCACCGCCTCCACGACCCGCGGCGGCGTCCAGGGCGTCCAGGTCGGTGACCTGCCGCTGCCGCCGGCCGGGGACACCCGCCAAGCCCTGCGGATCACGCTGTCCGGCGAGACCGAGGAGGGGGAGCTGACGTACCTGACGATGGACATCGCCGGCGTGCGGGTCGGCGCGGAGGCGATCGTCGTCACACACGGGGGACTCGACGAGGTGGACGCCGAGGTCACACGGGAGACCGTCCGGCTCGGCGCCGAGCGGCTGGCGGAACTCACCCGCCGGGGCCGAGCCCAGATCTGACCACCGGCCCGGGGCGGTCGGCCTGCGGCCGGGTCAGTCCTGGTCGAAGCGTCTGCGGTGGGCGATCACGTCGCGGGCCACGTCCAGGGCCGTGCGTCCGCTGGCGAAGGCGTCGGCCCGCAGCCGCGCGAGCGCGACGTCGGTGCCGACGCCCAGCTGCGCCATGATCATGCCGACGGCCTGGTAGACCTCGTCGTGCTCCGAGGCGAGACCGCTCAGCCAGGGCTCGGCGTCCTGCGCCCCGGACTCGTCCCCGCGCGGCAGCGCCATCAGCGCGACGGTCATGACCCCGGCCACGAGCCGGGCCACGTACAGCTGGCGGTCGGTGAGCCCGCCGGGGGTGTCGCGGTACAGGTCGAGGGTGCCGACGCACAGCGCGTCGCTGCCCAGCGGCACCGCGTACACCGCGCGGACCCCGGCCGCGGTGGCCTGCTGGGCGAAGACCGGCCAGCGCCCGGCGTCCCGGCCGCTCGTCAGGTCGCAGGCGAGCACGGGCGCCCCGTCCGCCAGCGCGCTCTGGCAGGGGCCGTCCCCCAGGGTGGCCTGGATCTGCGCCAGCCGCGCGGCCTGCGGGCTGCTCGCGCTCAGCTGTACGGGCATCCCCTCGCTGCGCAGCGACACGCTCGCGCCGGTCACCGGCAGCAGTTCGACGGCCACCTCGCACAGCCGCCCCGGCACCTCGCCGGGCTCGGCGCCGCGCACGCCCCTGGCGATCACATCGGCCGCCCGGACCCCGTCCAGGTCCAGATCACCGCCCCCCGGACCCGGTGCGCCCGGGTCGCCACCCGCCGCGCCGTGGGGGTCGTCCCTGGGCCGCACGGCCACCGCCTCCTTCGATCACCGCGGCGCACATCGCCGGACTCGCGCCCGGAGTGCTGCCCGGCTACCCATGGGACATGGGCCGAAACCCCGGCCGGGCCCCACCCCACGGGGGCCCGGCCCCAGCTCTCCTCAGCGCTTCCGGCACCTCCCGGCACGTCTCAGCGCTGCTCGGAGGAACTGCCCGGCTGCGGCACCGGCCGTACCGACGCGGCGTCCACGACCGGCGGCCAGGCGGCATCCACCCCGAGGGCGCCCTCGGGATGACAGGTGCCGGTGACCGTCACCCAGGTGCCGGGTTCCTCACAGCGGGGGCTGTGCGGGGGCGGGGCCGAGGGTGGTGGTGCCGGGGGCCGTGCGGTGCCCCAGGCCCGTCCGGTAGGCGTCCAGGGCCGCCTCCACCCGCCCGGTGCGGCGCAGCAGGTCGCCCAGCAGCCGGCACAGGTCGGCCAGGTCGCCGGCGGCCCCGGCCCGCTCCAGCAGGCTGAGGGCGCGTACGTAGTGCTCCTCGGCGTCCTCGGTGCGGCGGGCGTCCTCGGCGATGATGCCGAGCAGCCGGTGCGCGGCGGCGGCGTGCACGGCGCCGCGCTCGGGGGACAGATGCCCGAGGACGTCGTGCAGCAGGGCCGCGGCCTCGTCGGACCTGCCGCGCCGGTGCAGCACGTCGGCCAGTTCGACGGTGACCTGGCTGCTGTACAGGGCGGCGCGCTTGGCCGTCAGCATGCCGAGGGCCTCGCGCAGTTCCTCCTCGGCGCGTTCCAGCCGCCCGTCCTGGGCGTAGACGTAGCCGCGCATCCAGTGGCAGTTGGCGAGTTCGGTGCGGATCTGCAGGCCCCGGTACAGCTCGGCCGCCTTGGCCAACGAGGCGTCGGCCTCCGCGAGCCGGCCCTCGGCGACCAGGGTGCGGGCGACCGAGCGGTGCATCCGGGCGACCAGGGCCGGGTCGCCGGACTGCGGGGCGAGCGCCAGGGCGAACTCGGCCGCCTGGGCGGCGCGGGCGTGCGCGCCCATGTCCATGTACGGGCCGATGGCGCTGGCGTAGAGCAGCAGCAGGGCGTCCGGGTCGTGCAGGCCGCCGCGGTTGAGTTCGTCGAGGGCGGTCTCCAGCAGGTAGACGGCGTACCGGAGCTCACCGGCGAGGTAGTGCGCGACGGCCCGGCCGCGCAGGGCCGGGACCCGGGCGGGCAGCGGCGCGCCGGCCAGGCAGGCCTCGGCCCGCTCGAAGTACTCCCGGCCCGGCACCAGCTCGCCGGTCTCCAGGGCGCACTCGCCGAGCCCGAGCAGGGCGGCGGACTGCTCCGCGGCCAGGCCGTGCGTCTCGGCCTCGGCGAGCAGCTCGGCGTACTGTCCGGCCGCGGCCTCCGTCTCGCCGACGGCGAGGGTCCGCTGGGCCTCGGTCAGCCGCAGCCGCAGCTCCGTCACCAGCCGCGCCGAACGCCCGGTGGCGAGCTCGTCGAAGGCGACGCCGAGCCGGCCGGCGAGATGCCGCAGGGCGTCGTCGGAGGGCCGCACCCGGCCCGACTCCAGGGTCGAGATGTAGGCGGGGGTGTACACGGGCTCCGCCAACTGCCTTTGCGTCAGTCCCCGTTCGACCCGCAACCGCTGCACCCGGCGGCCGATGGTCCCCGGATCGTCACGCTCCCCCACACCCGCTCCCCCCACGCCAACTCCCCCTGAGCCTCTTGCCGTTCGGCCTGGACAGCCCCTAGGTTAAACGGAGTGTTAAGCCGAATTGTTGAAGACGCTTAATACGTTGCCGCCGTAGTCGCCGCCCCTGTTGCGAGGTCGCCGTGCTGATGCGCACACGCACCGCCGAGCGGTACGCCCGAGGCTTCGCCGCCGCCCTGGTCGCCATGGCCACCCTGCTGCTGGCGGCCAACGCCGGACCGGCGCAGACGGCGGACGCCCAGCCGCCCCGTCCCGCGACCCCCGTCACGGACGCCGGGGCGGCCACGAGCCACTGACCGTCGGCTGTGGCGCCCCGGGCAGCCGGGCCGGCCGGTCACGGTCACGGCCCCGGCGTCATCGGTTCCGCGAGCGCCGTGGGAAGGACGGTCCGCTCGGGCGGGCCGGGGGTGTCCTGCGGGGGCAGGCGCAGGTAGGCGGTGATCTGCTTGCCCACGGCGCGGGGCGCGACGGCGACCCGGTGGCTGACCTTGTGCACCAGGCGCCAGCCGTGGCCGCCGAAGCGGCGCGGGTCGGGCGTCCGGGACTCGGGGCGGCCGGGTGAGGTGTCCCACACGGTGATGGCCAGGTGGTCGCCGGACAGCCGCAGGGCCATCCCGCACGGTCCGGGCGCGTGTTTGACGGCGTTGGTGACCAGCTCGCTGATCGCGAGTTCTGCGTCCTGGACGGTCGGGGCCGGCATGTGGGTGCGGCCCGTTCGTGCGGCGTGGGCGAGGACGGCGTGCAGGGCTCGGCGCGCGTCGACGGAGCGTGCCGTGCCCTCGGCCCAGGCCACGCCGTAGTGCAGCGTGGCGTGCTTGCCTGGGTCCTGCGCATCTGCCGCCTGATTCCTAAGCGGGATGGCCATGCGGACTCTTTCGTTGTGGTCGCCGTTCGACGGCTTTCCGCGATGCGTTTACCCGCCCGTCGGCCCGGCACACCGGCGGCCGCGTGCTCAGGCGGGGCCGGTGTGGTCGTCCCGGACCTTCAGGGCGACGTCGCGCAGTTTGATGTTGTGGTGCTGGGAGATGCGGCGCAGCACGGCGAAGGCGTCGTCCTCGCTCATGCGGTGGCGCTCCATGAGGATGCCCATCGCCTCGCCGATGGCGTGACGGGTGTCCAGGGCGTGCTCCAGCTGGTCGATCGTGCGGGCACCGGCCAGGGCCACGGCGGCGTGCGAGGCGAGCAGCCAGGCGGCCGTCTCGATGTCCTTGCCGAACGTCCCCGGGCGGCGGGAGTACAGGTTCAGCGCGCCGAAGTCCTCGTCGTCGGCGTAGAGCAGCACGCCGGTCATGCTGCCGATGCCGAGCTCGCGGGCCGCCGCCGCGTAGCGCTCCCAGGTGGGCTGCGGCCGGGTGAGGTCCGCGATCCGGTACACGCGCTCGCCGTCCTTGCGGCGGGCGAGGTCGAAACAGGGCCCCTCGCGCAGCTCGCCCTGCAGGCGGTCGGACTCGCGGACCAGGTCCCCGCAGGCGGCCAGGGTCACGGCCCGGCCCTTGCGCACGGCGAGGATCCCGGCCGCGTCGCACCCGTCGACCAGCCGGACCGCCGCCGCTGCGATCTCGTCCAGGGTGGCCTGGACGGAGTCCTGGGCCAGCAGGTCCCGGGCGAGCAGCGCCATGCGCTCGGCGTACTCACGCCACTCCACCGCCACCACCACCTCGTCCCGGTCCCGGCCACCGTACCTCCGGGACCTCGCGGGAACGGGCCGCCGGAGCACGCCCCGCTGCGCGGTCAGTCCATTCGGTGGCCGGCGGGGCACACGGCGCTGTCGGGCGCGATCCAGGCCCGGCAGGTGGGGCAGGAGCGGATCCGGGCCAGGGAGACCAGCGCCGGCTGCACCGCCCCTGTCACCGTCCGCCTCGCCCGGCACGACACGACGGTCAGTCTCCTCAGCAGCAGACCGGCGACACCGGGCACGCCCACGTCCTTCCCTCGGGCGGGGCACGGCCCGCACACACTCCACGCTCGCTCACGTGTTCCCGCCCGCGCGCCGTCCACACCGGTGGGACGTCAGTCGGGCAGCAGCTTCCGCAAGGCCTCGTCGAGGCGCTCGGCCACCTCCGCGTCCCCCGGCCGCCCGGGCCCGTACAGGGCGTCCAGTCCGGTGATCAGAGTCCGGGTGACGGCCCCGTACTGGGGCGTGCGCGGGCGCTGCACGGCGCCGCGCAGGGCGGGGAACAGGACGTCGCGGGAGTAGCTGACGCCGTCGGCCAGGCGGTCGGGCGCCTTCAGTTCGGCGCTCTCGCCGGTGGGGGACGCCGAAGGGCTCGCGGTGAACGCGGAGGCGTGGCGGCACTCCGGGGAGCCTCCGGGGTCCTCGTAGGCGGAGGTGCGGGTCGCCGCGAACCCGGCGCGCAGCAGACAGCGCTCGCTGTCCGGGTCGGTCAGGAACGCGATCAGCTCGGCGGCCTTCGCGGCCCGCTGCTCGGACGTCGAGGAGGTGACGGCGAGGTTCTGCCCGCCGAGCACCGCCTTGCCGGGCAGCCGCGTCACCCCGAGGTCCTCCGCGAACCTCTCGTACAGCACCGGGTAGACGTACGGCCAGTGCCGCAGGAAGGTCGTGCGGCCCTCCGCGAAGGCGCTGAGCGACTCGGCCTCGCGGGACGCGGAGGCCTCGGCCAGCATGTACGGCGGCGCCGTGCGCTCCCGCAGTTCGGTCACCCCGGCGGTCAGCTGCGCCACGTCGGCGGTGTACCGCCCCTCGTCGTCGGTCAGCTCGAAGCCGGGGACGGCCGAGGCGAAGGCCTCGACCGCGTTGACCGTCCGGCCCTCGTAGGCGGCGAGCTGGGTGGTCCAGCCGTCCTCGTAGTGCGGTGGCTTCGGGCGGTCGTTGACGGCGTCGATCAGGTCCCGCAGCTCGCCCCAGGTCAGCCCGCCGCTCAGTTCGGTCCGGGAGGCTCCGGCGTCGCGCAGGTGGTCCTTGCGGTAGTAGAGCAGGCCCACGTCGCTGTTGAAGGGGACCGCGTACCGCTCGCCGTCCCAGAACGACGTCGCGTCGACGGACGGGATGATGTCCGCGGGCTCCTTCACCGCCGCGCCGGTCAGCGGGCGGATCAGACCGGCCGCGGCGAACTCCGGGATCCAGGTCACGTCCAGGTTGACCACGTCGTACTCGGCGCTGCCGGACTGGAGCGCGCCGAGCAGCTGGCTGCGCTGCTGGTCGGCCGAGCCGGGGAGCTCGACCAGGCGGGCCCGGTGGCCGTGCTCGCCCTCCCGGGCGTTCCAGGCGTCGATGAGCTGCTGGCGGACGCCGTTCTTGCCGGTGACGTCCTGGCCGCTGGCGACGACGATCCGGGGCGGGTCGGCGCCCGGCGGCTGCTGCCGCGCGTCGCCGCCGGTGCAGGAGGCGAGCGCGGCCAGGGACAGCAGCGCCAGGGCGGCGGCCGTCAGGCGGCGGACCCGGCGCCCTCCTCGCGGTGCTCTCATTCCTCCCCCGTTCCGGTGCGGGCGACCTCGTCGTGCAGGGCCGGCACCAGGTCGTCACCGGCGTCCAGGCAGCGGCCCCGGCCGGCCTCGGCGATCCGGGTGGCGGGACGGCCCTGGTCGCAGCCCGAGCTGTTCAGGGACACCATGGCCAGCGGGACACCCGCGCCCGCGGCCCGGTCGAGCACGTCCTGCAGCGCCCGGCCGGTCAGGCGGTTGTCGTCCTCGCCGTCGGTGAGATACACGATCAGCTGCGGCCGTTCGTCGTCCGCGCCGCGCTCCCGCATGAACTCCAGGGCGTCCAGCAGGGCGGCGGCCGGGTCGGCCTCGGCGTCCCGCCACCGGCCGCCGTCGAGGGCCTGCTCGGCGCCGGCCCGCTCGTGCGTCCCGAAGCGCAGCAGCGGCGTGTGCGTCCGGCCGCCGACGCCGTGCACGGCCCACACCCCGTACTCGTCCTCCCCGCCGAGCCCCGGCAGGGTCTGCTTCAGGATGCCCGGGCCGCCGCTGTCGCCGTCCCACCGGCCGGCCATGGAGCCGGAGCTGTCGAGGAGGTACAGGACCCGGCCGGGGCCGTGCGCGTTGGCGTACCGCTCCAGCGCCCGGTCCATGTCCGCGGGCCGGGCCGGGCCGGCGGGGCGCACGGACGCGGTGAGGCCGTCCGGCACCTGCCGGGTGCCGAGCAGGCGGCGCTCACCGGTCGCGGACCGGAAGCCGTGCTCCCCGAGGACCGCCAGGCCGCCCTCCCCGGTCAGCCAGGCGCGGAAACGGTCCACCGCGTCGTCGCGCGCCTCGGCGTCCCGGTCGCCGTCCTCCCAGCGCACCCGCACGAACGCCGGTTCCAGACCGGGTACGTCGTCGGGGTAGGCGGCCACGCGCGGGGCGCGGGTCGCCGGGTGACAGCCGATGCCGCTGCGCAGCAGGAACTCCGGCACCAGCGCCGCGCTGCGGTCGTCCACGGCGTCGTCGGCGGGCAGGGTGCACAGCAGCCGCACGGCCGACGGCTCGGGCCGCCCGGCCCGCGTGACGAGCTGCTCGGCGCGGCGCGCGTCGGCCCGCTCGCCCTGCAGACCCATGGTCGCCAGCAGGGCCGCGTCCGTGAACTCCGGGTCGGGGCGCCGCAGTTCGGCCTCGGCGTCGGCCTGTTCGAGGGCGGTCACCAGCTCGGACAGGGACTGTCCGGTGGGTTCGAGGCGGGCGCCGAGGGCCGTCGGCACGGCCAGGACCAGCGGCGAGTACGCGAGCGGTTCGTCCGCGGGCTCCAGCCGGGCGAAGACGCGGTCCTCCCCGGCCGCGACCCCGGTGACCCGGTCGACGTCCGCGCGGGTGGCGGGGATCCACACGTCCGGCTGCGGGCCGATGTCCCGCTGCGGGTTGTCGTCCTCGCGCGGCTGCTGCCAGGCGTCGGTCCGCTCGCCCAGCGCCCGCACCACCCCGGCGGCGCCCGCGCTGTTGACGGTGACGCCGCTGCGCCGGCAGCCGTCGCCGGTGGTGTTGGCCGCCGAGGCGACATAGGCGTCCGCGGCGGCCCGCAGCGCCGGCTCCAGGTCGGGATCGGTGAGCACGCGCAGCTCCAGGGAGGGCGGGCACGGGCCCGGTTCGCCGACCAGGACGAACAGGCCGTAGCCGCCGGCGCCGGTGGCGACGAGGGCCAGCAGGAGGGTCAGCGCGGTCCGGCCGAGCCGGTCGGCGGCGGCCCGGAGGCGCTTGCGCAGCCGGGACGGGTGGGTGCGGCCGGGTCTCGGCGGGGGCGGGGGCGGGGGAGGCGGGGGCGCGACCGGGCTCGCGGCCAGCAGAACGTCCGCGTCCGGGTTCCACGGCGGGGCCAGCGCCTGCGGTTTCTGCCGGTCGTTGTCCTCCGCCTCGTACCCGGCGTCGGCCATCCGCTGCTTCAGCGCGGGATAGAGCGTGGACAGCCACACCTGCCCGCCCGCCTCGAGGACGTGGACCAGCTCCCGGGTGAACGGCGTCGCGACGTCCGCGTCCCCGCCCAGGATGCAGCGGTTGGGCTGCACGCTCATCAGGAGGAGGATCTTCTCCTTGCTCTCCGGCGGCGCCTCGAAACGGTGCCAGATCGCCGCCGCGTTGCCCGCGTAGCAGCAGTCCAGGACCACCAGCACCTTCTCGGCGCGGCTCTCGGGCGCGCAGAGCTCGCCCAGCACGCCGGCGAAGCTCACCGCACCGGGCAGCTCCTCGCCCGCGACCACCCGCGCGGTGCGCATCTGCAGGTGCAGCTTGTGGGTGGAGGTGTCGGTGACGACGGCGTGCCCGGCGAAGTAGAGGAGCAGCAGTCCCTCGGTCTCGCGGACGGCGCGGCGCAGCTCGCTGGTGAAGTCGTCCGGGGCCGGGGAGGCGAGCACCCTGATCTCGCCCGCGCGGAACACCCCGCCCCGGTGCAGCGCGTCCTCGAGGGTCCGGCGGTTGTGGAGCACGGCGGGGAGCTGGCCCGACACGCCCTGCGGATCCGGTGCCGTGTGGTCGTACTCGGACACGCCGACCAGCAGCGCCCTGTTCCTTCTGCCGCGCGGGTCGAAGCGGCTCACCGGGCTACTCCCCGTCGGGGCCCAGTGGGCGTATCTCCGTGTCGGGTTCGCCGCCCTGGAGCCTGCGGCGGTTGTTCTTCCAGGTCTTCACGGCGCGGTTGGTGTACTCGGTCAGCGCCACGACCGTCGCCACGTCGCTGAGCAGTTGGAGCACGAGTTCGATGTCGGGCCCCAGGCGGCCCTTCTGCCCGTCCGTCCTGGTCCGCTCCTCGATGCGCAGCTGTGCGCCGGAGATCAGGTCCTCCAGCGGTTCGTCCCGCTCCAGCCACGCCTTCAGGGCTCTGACATCGTCCGTGGTCGCGCCGTCACCCAGCCGGACGCGTACGCCTAAGACAGCCACTTGGTCCCCCTCTGTCATGACCGTCATCATGACACCCGGTCAGGCCTCGGGGGCAGACCTGTGACGTGACCTGCGCCGGTGACTGCACGCCCCCTTCACGCCAGGCGCACACGGCGCACGCGTGCTCAGCCCTGGGTCTGCAACTGCCGCAGCTGGCGCTGCACATGGTCCAGCGCCCCTTCGCGCCGGCCCGGCACCCGGCCCCGCAACACGGCGAGCGCCGCGCCCAGTTCGCGGGCGCCGGCCGGGTCGCGCACCTGGCCCCACTGGTGGTGGGCCCGGTCGGCGGCGGCCTCCACGGCGGGGGAGTCCGCCGCCTGTCCGGCGTTCAGCCGGAGCGTGGCGACCGTCAGCCAGGTGCGGCAGCTGCGGGCCGCGTCCCCGGCGAACATCGCCAGGTCGGCCCGGACTTCGGCCCAGTGCAGGGCCTCCTCGGAGGCCGGTCCGTGCGCGGCGACGGCGGCCTGCTCGTACCCGGCGGCGAGCGCGTCGGCCTCAAGGTGCCGGCCGGACTGCACGGCGGCCGTGAGGGCGGCGTGCGGATCCCCCGCCGCCGGGCCGGGCGTGCTCAGCACCAGGTCCGTGCCCGCGCTCTCGGGCGCGATGCGCGCCAGCGCCTGCTGGTGCAACTGCTCGGCGGGCGGCCGGACTCCGCTGCGCAGGATCGTCGCGACGGCCTTCATGTACGCGGGTGCGGCGACCGTGCGCCGGGACGGGGGCGGGGCGATGCGACCGTGAACGGCGTTGCCGCGGCCCGCGTCCAGCGGGGTGCCGCGCAGCAGTGCCCAGGTCTCGGCGTCGGCGTGCAGGTCGAGCAGGAGGGTGGTGGCCCCGGCCGGTCGGAGCCGCAGTTCCTCCCGGAACCAGTGCCAGGGGAACGCCGTGTAACGGGCGGTGGAGGGGGTGGTGCGGGCGAGCGCCAGGTGGGGCAGGCGCTGGCGGCGGTCGAGCTGGAGCTGCCCGGTGACGTAGACGGTGAGCGGGCCGGGGGCGGCCGCGGCGGCGCGCAGCCGGGTGAGGACGGCCTGCGGCTCCAGCGGATCGGCCAGTTCGACGACGTTCGCGGTGTCCGTGCCGGACAGCACGGCGGGCGGTACGGCGGCCAGGACGGGGAGCACGGAGGCGGCGTCGACCAGGCGCCCCTTGCCCACCGGCGAGGCCGCCAGCAGCAGCACGGTCCCGGGCATCGTCCCTCCCCCTGTGTCGATCACGTACGGCAGCACCGTAACCGCTGCGGCTGCAAAGGAAGACCCCAGCACCACAAACACCCGCCTTCGGGTACTTCACGACCGACCCAGGGTCAACGCCCTCAGGGGCGCGGGGAACTGCGCGACCAGCCACGACGAAACCCGCACCCCGCCACCCCCACGGCCCCCTCACGGCGCCCCCGCCACCCCCTCCGGGCCGACGCGACGACGGACCGTGAAGATCGTCGTGTCGTCGGCGAGACGGCCACCGCAGTGCCGCAGCGTGCCATCCCGCACCAGGGCGGCCAGCCGAGCCGGTTCCGCCGCACCCGGATCCTCGGCGACGGCCCGCCCCACCTCACGGGCGAGCGCGTAGAACGCCCCGGTGCCGTCCCGCGCCTCCGTCACACCGTCCGTCACCAGCAGCAGCGTCTCGTCGGCGGCCACCCGCACGCGCCGCGCCCCCGGCGGCCCCGGCGCGAGGTCCCCGAAGCCCAGCGGCAGCCCCGCCCCGGCGGGCAGGGCGCGCACCCCGCCCGGCCCGACCGCGAGCGGCGGCTCGTGCCCGAACACCAGGACGTCCACCGCCTCGGGGTCGTCGTCGGGGAAGCCGAGCAGCACGGCCGTGGCGAACCGGTCGCCGTCGGAGCGGCCCAGGGCGACCGTGTGCCCGCGGTGCCGGATCATCCGCGTCTCCAGCCGCTCCGCGACGGTCGTGAGGCCGGCCTCGTGGTAGGCGGCCTCACGGAACGTGCCGAGCAGCGCGGCCGCCGCCTCCACGGCCCCGAGGCCCTTGCCCTGCACGTCCCCGACCAGGACACGGGTGCCGTGCGGGCCGGGCTGGATGTCGTAGAAGTCGCCGCCGACGCGGGCCTCGGCGTCGGCGGTGAGGTAGACGCCGGCGTGGTCGAGGCCGCCCCAGCCCGGTGGCAGCGGGCGCAGCACCGTGCGGCGGATGGTCTCGGTGACGTCGCCCATGCGCAGCACGCGCCGCTCCTCGCGCACCCGGACGACGCAGGCCAGGGTGGCGAGGATGCCGCCGAGGGCGACGAGGACGAAGTCGGCGAGTCCGGCCTGGTACTCGTGCGGCCAGGCGCCGTCCACGACGACGTAGGTCGCCAGCGACGCGAGGGCGAACAGGGCCGTGCCCCACACCCCGCAGATCGCGGCGGCGATGCCCGGCACCAGCACGATCCAGGAGATCATGCGGAACTCGCCGGTGGTGTGGTAGTCCGCCACGGCGATGGCGACGAGCAGCACCAGCGGCGGCAGCCAGGCCACGCGGTGCCCGCGCAGCCGCAGCAGTTCCTGCCGCCGCACGGGGTCCCGGCCGCCGGCCCCGGGGTACTGGTCGAGCGGGCCGGGCCCCCCGTGGTGGCGCGTCACGGGCCCAGCGAAACACGGGGCCGGGCGGGCCGCATCCGGTCGGTGCGTGCCGCCGACTTGCCCGGGCCGTCCCGGCGGTGTGCCCTGGAGACCAGGGCAGGGACAGAGAGGAGAGCTCTCATGGCTCATGCGGCACCCGCCTCACGCGGGATGACCACACCGCGGCGCAGGCCCGATGTCTTCAGCGCCCGGACCCACGCGGCGGCGGCGGTGGCGCTGCCCGTCGTGCTCGGGCTGATCTACGGCTTCTGGGCCGCGGCGAACCGGCGTCACGGCGGGCCCATCACGGGCTGGAACCTGCTGTTCGGCTTCCTCACCGCGCTGGTCTTCGCGGTGGTGTTCGCCGCGGTGTGGCGGCTGGCCCCGCGGCTGCGCCGCGAGCTGCACGCGCTGGCGTGGTTCGCCTTCACGGGCTGCGCGGTCGGCTTCCTCGTCAGCCAGTCCGGCGAGTCGGTGCTGAAGTCCGCCGGGCTGGGACTGCTGGTCGGGGTGGGCGTCCTGCTGACGATGTTCTACCGCTACTACACCCACGAGGACGCAGAGGGCCACCGCCTGAACTGACCGACCCGGTCCCCCGACCGGTAGACCGGGGAGCCGGTAGACCGGGAAGCCGGGAGACCGGGACACCGGGAAGCCGGGAAGCCGGGAGGCGGCCGGGAGGCCGGGAAGCACCCGTCCGGGTGAGGCCCCACCGGCGTGCCCACCGCCCGGCCCCGGGCACTCTCCGCACGCGGGCACCCGAGGCCTGCCCACCGCCCGGCCCCGGGCGCTCTCCGCAGGCGGGCGCCCCGGGGCGGGCGTGCCCACCACCACAGCCCCGGGCACTCTGCGCACGCGGGCACCCGAGGCCTGCCCACCGCCCGGCCCGGCACTGTCCGCACGCGGGCACCCGGGGCGTGCCCACCACCACAGCCCCGGGCACTCTGCGCACGCGGGCACCCGAGGCCTGCCCACCGCCCGGCCCGGCACTGTCCGCACGCGGGCACCCGGGGCGTGCCCACCGCCACAGCCCCGGGCACTCTCCGCAAGCGGGCGCCCGGGCGTCCCCTCGGCCCTATGCACCACGCAGATAGGGCCCCGTCCCACCCGGGCCGGTGGTCCGAATGCAGTCCTTCCGCTCGCGTCCCGCGCTCGCCGCGTCTTGCCTGGAAGGGTGCCCGAGACGGACCGGGCGCCCGTCCACCCGACGGCGCCCCCACGCGCGCGGAACGCCCTGCCGGCCGTTCTGCTCACCCTCGCGTGCCTGCTCGTGCCGTTCGGCGTGCTGGCCTCCTGGGCGGTACACGGGCTGACGGACACCGGCCGCTGGGTGCGGACGACGGCGCCGCTCGCCGCCGACCCGGACGTGCGGCGCGCGGTCGCGGACGCCCTCGGGGACGGCGTCCTGCGCGCGGCCGGACCCGAACTGCCCGGCGCGGCCGAGCCCTTCGTGCACGACGCGGCCCGCTCGTTCACCCGCACCGAGGCGTTCGCCACGGCCTGGGACGCCTCGAACCGGGCCGTCCACACCGCCGTGCTGCATGCCCTGCGCGCCGACGCGCCGGCCGCCCCGGTCACCGTCGACCTCGCACCCGTCGTCGACCGGGTGAAACACCGGCTCACCGAGGACCACGTGCCGTTCGCCCACCGCATCCCGGTCACGCACGCCCGCGTCCCGGTGCTCCCGGCCGGCGACGTGGACCGACTGCGCAAGGGGTACCAGGTGCTGGACGCCGCCTCCTTCTGGCTGCCGCTCGCCGCGGCCTGCTTCGCCGTCGCCGGGATCGCCGTCGCCGCGTGCCGCCGCCGCGCGGTCACCGCCCTCGGCCTCGGCACGGCCCTGGGCGGGGCGCTGCTGATCCTCGCCGTGGCGGTCGGCCGCCGCCTCACCCTCGCCGACCTGCCCGACACCCTGCGGGGCCCGGCCGCGGGCGCCGTCTACGACGCCCTGACGGCCACCCTGCGCACGGTCTCCTGGCTGCTGTGCGCCCTCGGCCTCGCGGTGGCGCTCGGCGGGTGGCTCACGGGCCGCTACGGTCCCCGGCTCGCCGCGCGGCGACGTGCGCGAGGGTCCGCAGGGCCCGCCGCAGATCCGGCTCCGGAGCCGACGCGAGCCCGAGCCTGACCGCGTCCGGCGTGTGCCCGGGGGCGACCGCGAAGGCGGGGCCGGGCGTGACGGCGATGCCGTGTGCCGCGGCGGCGGCCGTGAAGGTGTCCGCGCGCCACGGCGCGGGCAGCTCCCACCAGGCGAAGTAGGCGTGCGGGTCGGACCGTACGGCGAACCCCGCGAGCTCCTCGGCGAGGATCCGCTGCCGCCGCTCCGCGTCCGCCCGCTTGGCCGCCACCAGCCGGGCCACCGTCCCCTCCGCGGCCCACCGCACGGCCGCCTCCAGCGCGAACCGCCCCGCGCCCCAGCCGCCCGACCGCACGGCGTGGGCCACGGCGCCCACCCGGTGCGGCGGCACGACGAGGAAACCGACGGTGAGCCCGGGGGCGACCCGTTTGGAGAGCCCGTCGACGACATGGGTGAGGGACGGGGCATGGGCGGCGAGGGGGACACCGGGCTCGTGCAGGAACGACCAGATGCGGTCCTCCACGACCGGCAGGTCCAGGTCGCGCAGTACACGGGCCAGTTCCGCCAGCCGGGGCCCGCTCGTCGTCAGCGAGGTCGGGTTGTGCAGCGTCGGCTGCACGTACAGGGCGGACAGCGGTGCCGTGCGGTGCGCGGCGGCGACGGCCTCCGGCAGCAGCCCGGCGGCGTCGCCGGCGAGCGGCACCAGCGTGATGCCGAGCCGCGCCGCGATCTCCTTGACCAGCGGATACGTCAACTGCTCCACACCGACCCGGCCGCCCGGCCGGACCAGGGAGGCGAGGACGGCGGCGATGGCCTGGCGGGCGTTGCCGGTGAACAGCAGCCGCTCGGGGCCGGGGCGCCAGCCCGGCGTGGCGAGCAGACCGGCGGCGGCCTCCCGGGCCTGCGCGGTGCCGGTGGCAGCCGCCGGTAACAGCGCCTCGGCCAGCACGTCGGGGCGCAGCAGCGGCGCGAGCACGGGCGCGAGCAGCTCCGGCTGGCCGGGCGCGGAAGGGTAGTTGAGCTCCAGGTTCACCGGACCGCCGATCCCGCCGCTCCCGCCGCTCCCGCCGGTCTCGCCGGCCTCGACGAGCGCCCGCCCCGCCGGCCCGTCCGGGGCGGCCCGGACGAACGTGCCGCGCCCGACCTCCCCGACGACCAGCCCGCGCCGCACGAGTTCGCCGTACACCCGCCCGGCCGTCGACGGGGCGATCCCCCGCCTGCGGGCGAACACCCGCTGCGGCGGCAGGCGTTGGCCGGGCTTGAGCCGCCCGCCGGCGATGTCCTCGGCTATCCGGTCCGCGATGCGCCGGTAGTCACCCATCGGTCGGCCTCCCCCTCGCTCCTCTCGGATTGCACCGAGAGCAAAGATCCTATTGCACCGAGTAGTTGAGCCTGCCTAGGGTCGACGCATGGCACCCTTCCTCGCATACGAGGACAAAGGCCCCGCATCCTCCCGGCAGCCCCTTGTCCCCCCGACTCCCCTGGTCCTGGTCCACGGACACCCCTTCGACCGCACCATGTGGGCCCCGCAGCTTCGGACGTTCGCGGCGACCCGCCGCGTCGTCGCCCCCGACCTGCGCGGCTACGGCGCCTCCCCGACGACCCCGGCCCTTGCGGACTTCTCCGGCTTCGCCCGGGACATCGAGGCCCTGCTGGACGAGCTGGGCGTGGACTCCTGCGTCCTGGCGGGCCTGTCCATGGGCGGCCAGGTCGTCCTGGACTGCTACCGCCTGTTCCCCGAACGCGTCCGGGGGCTGGTCCTCGCCGACACCTCCGCCGCCCCGGAGACCCCGGACGGCGTCCGCGCCCGCGACGCCATGGCGGACCGCCTCCTCGCCGAGGGGCTGCGCGGCTACGCCGACGAGGTCCTGGAGCGGATGGTCGCCCCGTACGCGTCCGCCGCGGTCAAGGCCCACGTGCACGGCATGATGACGGCCACCTCCCCCGAGGGCGCCGCCGCGGCCCTGCGCGCCCGCGCCCGGCGCCCCGACCACCGCCCCCTGCTGCCCCGTGTGCACGTCCCGGCCCTGGTCGTCGTGGGAGCCGACGACACCTACACGCCCGTCTCCGGCGCCCGCGCCCTGCACGCCGCCCTGCCCGACGCCACCCTGCAGATCGTCGAGGGCGCCGCCCACCTGCCGAACCTGGAACGCCCCGAGGTGTTCGACGCGGCGCTGGAGGCGTTCCTGGCCCGCGTCGACGCACGGCAACCTTCCGCCGCCCCACCCCGTCTTTGAGGGAGAATCCGGGCAGCCCCCTCGCGAACGGAAGGCCGGGACGTGGACACCGCCGCAGCCGAGTGGACCGCCACCGACGACGGGCCGGAGCGCCGCCCGCCCGGGCGGCGCCTCGCCGCCTGGTGCGCCGGCCTGCTGTGCGCCGGGGTGAGCGTGGTCGTCGGCTTCCGCATGGCCGACAGCGACGGCATCACCCCCGTGCCGCAGTTCCTCGCCTTCCTCCCCTGGCTGCTCGTCCCCACCGCCCTGGCCCTGCTGCTCACGCTGCTGTCCCGCTGGTGGACCGGCACGGCCTGGGGCGTCCTCCTGCTCGGCCTGCTGGCCTGGTACATCGAGCCGTACGGCACGACCGACGATCCCACGGGCCGCCCCGTCGCCGCCCTGCGCGTGCTGACCTCCAACGTCGAGTTCGGCCAGGGCACCGGCTCCCTCGTCGCGGCCGTCCGCCGCGAGAAACCCGACGTCGTCTTCGTCCAGGAGTGCGACTACGCCTGCGACGCGCAACTGAAGGCCGACCTCGCGCGGGACTTCCCGCACCGGCGGGCCGTCGAGGGCGGCGGCTCCGAGGGCTCCGTCATCCTCAGCCGCTTCCCGCTGACCCCCACGGCCGGCGTCCGCGGCACGATGGGCATGCCCGGGGCGGTCGCCGACGTGGACGGGCACGCCGTCCGGCTCCAGCTGGCCCACCCGATGCCCCCGCTGCCCGGCCAGGTCGACCTCTGGCGCCGGGAGCTGGCCGGACTGCGCGACACGGCAGCGGCCGACCGCGGCACCCCCCTGATCCTGGCCGGGGACTTCAACGCCTCCCAGGACCACGCGGCCTTCCGCCGCATCCTGGACACGGGCCTGCGCGACGCCTCCCGCTTGGACGGCGCCGACCGCACGGCCACCTGGCCGGCCCTCACGGCCCCCACTCTCGGCGTGCAGATCGACCACGTACTGCTCTCGCGCGACTTCGCTGCCGACCGCACCCGGATCCTGGACCTGGCGGGCACGGACCACCGGGCGCTGGTCACGGACCTGACGCTGCACGCACCCCGATGACGGGGAAGGTGACGGCGTAGGGGACGGCGAAGGTGACGCGTAGGTGACGGCGAAGGGGGGCGCCCCCGGACGCCCCCCGCTCCACACTCTCGTCGCGCCGGCCCGGCCGGGCGCGGTCAGACGCCGATGTCGCAGCCGTCGGCACGCCACACGGACACGACGGCCGGGCGGACGTACGACCCGGGCCCGTCGGGCCAGGTGCTGGCGGGCTTCTCCACGGACGCGCCGTCGATCTCGCCCGGGTGCTGCACGGCGACCAGGACGCGCCGCTCCTGGATGATCGGACCGCAGGTCTCGGCACCCTTCGGCACGGTCAGGAACTGCTTGAGCTCACCGCGCCGCTCGCCCCGGGTCGCCACACCGAACAGTCCGTCGTGCGAGCCGAGCTGGGCACCGTCGGTGGAGATCCACAGGTTGCCGTAGGGGTCGAAGGCGACGTTGTCCGGGCAGGAGATGGGGCTGACGCCCTCCTTCGGGAAACCGGCGAAGTAGGTCGCCGGGTCCTCCGGGTCGCCGGCGACGAGGAACAGCGACCAGGCGAACGCCGTGCTCTCCGGCCGGTTCCAGCGCTCGGTGAGCTCCAGGACGTGCCCGTGCTTGTTGGCATGGCGCGGGTTGGCCTCGTCCGCCTTGGGGTTGGCGCCGACGCCCCGGTTGGAGTTGTTGGTCAGGGCGACGTACACCTTGCCGGTGACCGGGTTGGGCTCGATGTCCTCGGGCCGGTCCATCTTCGTGGCGCCGACCTTGTCACCGGCGAGCCGCGTGAAGACGAACACCTCCTCCGCGCTCATCCCCTCGACGTGCGAGACGGCGCCCTTGGCGGTGGCCGTGGCCAGCGGGATCCACTGGCCGCTGCCGTCGAACTCGCCGTCGTTCGGGAGCTTGCCGGTGCCGTCGATCTCGATGGCCGGGGAGTCGCCGGTGAGCTTGGCGACGTACAGGGTGCCCTCGTCGAGCAGGGAGAGGTTGTGCTCGCGCACGGACCGCGAGGTGCCGTGCTTCATCCGCTTGCTGCTGACGAACTTGTAGAAGTAGTCGAACCGCTCGTCGTCACCGGAGTACACGACGGGCCGGCCGTCGTGCGTGAGCCGGACGGTGGCGGCCTCGTGCTTGAACCGCCCGAGAGCGGTGTGCTTGCGGGGCGTGGAGGCCGGGTCGTACGGGTCGAACTCCACGACGTACCCGAAGCGGTGCACCTCGTTGGGCTCCTGGGCGACGTCGAACCGCTTGTCGAACCGCTCCCACTTGCGCTCGGTGGCCCCGGTCCCGATGCCGTACCGCTTGTCCGTCGCGCGGCTGCTGTTGGCGAAGTACTGGTTGAAGTTCTCCTCGCCGTGCAGGGTCGTGCCCCAGGGGGTGACACCGCCGGAGCAGTTGTTGAGGGTGCCGAGCACCTTCGTGCCGCTCGGGTCGGCGGAGGTCTTCACCAGGTCGGAGCCGGCGACGGGCCCGGTCAGCCGGAACTCGGTGGTGGCGGTGACGCGCCGGTTGAGCTGGTGCCGGGAGACGGCGGTGAGCCTGCCGCTCCTGCGGTCCTCCTCCACGACGACGGCGGACAGCCCGTGCGCGGCCCAGGCGATCTCGACCTGCTCGCGGGTGGGGTTGGCGGCGTCGTACCCGCGGAACATGAGCACCTCGTCGGTGTACTCGTGGTTCGCGACGAGCAGCTGCCGGCCCCGCTCGCCCGGCAGCGGAAGGAGCGCGAGGAAGTCGCAGTTGTACCCGAACTGCCCGGCCTGCGCCTTGGCGCTCTGCTTCTCCGGGTCGAAGGCGGGGGCGCCCCGCAGGATCGGCTCACCCCACCGGATGACGACGTTCTGCCGGTAGCCGTCCGGCACGGTCACAGCGTCGGCGGTGTTGGGCGCGACGGGCGCGAAGCGCAGGCCCCGGGCGCCCTTGCTCTTGCTGCGCGCGGCCTCACGGGCGGCGGCGGCCGGGACGGCGGCGGCCTGCGGGGCCTGCGCGACACCCACGGCTCCCGCGCCCGCGGCGGCCACGGTCACCACGGCCGCGGCGCGCATCATCGAACGGCGGCTGAGAGCGCCGGCGATCACATCGCCGACGTACTCGTTGGAGCTGGTGTTGGGCACCTCGTGGAAGCAGGCGTCACCACACCGGAAACGACAGGTCATGGCGGACCGGCCGCCAGGGTGCGAATCGGACGGCGTTCCGATCAACGGCAGCAGCTTTCGCACTTTGCTCTCTCCTTGGATGCCCTTGGTGTCAGCGCGACCGTAGGGGCACATATGTGCGGGAGCCGGGCGCCCTCATGAACAACGAGTGAACCCATGGCTGCCGTACGGGGGTTGCACGTCTTCGGTCCGGCGACGACGGGCAGGCCGGATGTGCCCCTTGACAGCGAGAATCCCGCGTAGCAGACCCTGCCCAAGATCACCCAGGAGGGCCGCTAACCTTACGTGTCCGTCCTGGCCAGGGATTGACGGGCTTCAACTCACGCGAAGGGTTGCGCGCACATGGGCATTCTCACTCGGTTGCGGAACGCGTTCGGACGGTCCCGCAAGTCACGGACCGCCGAGGCGGAGGGTGCGGCGCCCACGACGCAGGCACCGGCCGAGCCCACCACCCCGGAGGCCGCGGCCCCGGCCCGGGTCCCGTCCCCCTCCCCGGAACCCGACCCCACCCCCACGGCGACCGTGCCGGAGCCCCGCGACGAACACGACCTGGTGTCGCTGGCATTCGACAACGTGACGGTGCCACGCCCGACCCGCTCGGACGAGACGGAGCAGCCGCCCACGACGCCGGAGCCGGCGGCTGAGACGCCGGAGCGCACGGAGGAACCGGAACCGGTCGCTTCGACGCCGGAACCGGCGGAGGACAAGGGCCCCGAGCAGCCCGCGAAGCCGGAGGTTGCGGAGCCGGAGGACGCCGAGCAGGCCGCGGAGCCGGAGGTTGCCGCGGAGCCGGAGGGCGCCGAGCAGGCCGCGAAGCCGGAGGTTGCCGAGCAGGCCGTGGAACCGGAGGTTGCCGCGGAGCCGGAGGCCAAGGAAGCCGGGCCCGCCGACGAGCCGGTGGCCGCGAAGCCGGACGCCGCCGACGAGCCGGCCCCGGCTGAAGCGGCGGAAGCGGCGGAAGCGGCGGAAGCGGCGGCTGCTGAGGCCACGGACACCGAGCTCCAGCCCCAGGGCACCGAGGAGCCGACGCCCGCGGAGGCGCCGAAGGCGGACGAGCCGGAGGCGGAGGCGCCGAAGGCGGACGAGCCGGAGGCGGAGGCGCCGGAGGCGGAGGCGCCGGAGGCGGAGGCGCCGGACACGAAGCCGGAACCCAAGGCCGAGGCCGAGGCCGAGGCCCGGGACGAGAAGCCCGCGGAGCCGGAATCGGAGCCGGAGCCGGAATCGGCGGCCGAGGCCGAGGTCACCACGCCCGAGCCCGCGGCCGCCGACGGCGAGGAGGCCCCTCAGGGGCCACCCGCACCCGACGACGAGAGCCGCACGGGTGGTGCGGGTGGGAACGACACGGCCGAAGCCGAAGGCGAGGCCGAGGCGGAGGCCGAGCCCAAGGCCCCCAAGCCCGCCCTCACCCTCGCCCAGCTCAAGACCCGAGCCCCCGCCCTGGCCACCGCCTACCGCGCCGCGGCCACCACCCTCAAGACCCACGACCTCACCGGCACCCGCGCCAAGGTCTACCTCGTCCTCGACCGCTCCGCCTCCATGCGCCCGTACTACAAGGACGGCAGCGCCCAGGCCCTCGCCGAGCAGACCCTCGCCCTCGCCGCCCATCTCGACCCCGAGGCCACCGTCCCGGTCGTCTTCTTCTCCACGGAACTCGACGGCACCGGCGAGATCACCCTCGCCGACCACGAGAACAAGATCGACACCCTGCACGCCTCCCTCGGCCGCATGGGCCGCACCAGCTACCACGCCGCGGTGGAGGCGGTCCTCGCCCACCACGACAAGGCGACCGCGGAAACCCCCGGCCTCCCCGCCCTGGTGGTCTTCCAGACCGACGGCGCCCCCGACGCCAAGACCCCCGCCACCCAGGCGCTCACCGACGCGGCCGAGTCCCACCCCGCCGTCTTCTTCTCCTTCGTCGCCTTCGGCGACCCGGAGAACAAGGCCTTCGACTACCTCCGCAAGCTCAAGACCCCCAACACGTCCCACTTCCTCGCCGGCGAGACCCCCCGGGAGCTCACGGACAAGGAGCTCTACGAGGGCGTCCTCGCGAACTGGCGCCCGTGAACCCCACGGACTGACGCGACACCCCCCGGGGGGTGGACGGCACACCCCGCAGCCCGTCCGCCCCCCGAAACGCGTGTGAGTCGATCTTCAGCCGCCCAGTAGGATTTCGAACCATGGCGGCCACTGGATCCGAGAAGCAGGGGGCGAAGGCGTACTACGTCTCGACCCCCATCTACTACGTCAACGACGCTCCTCACCTGGGCCACGCCTATACGACCGTCGCAGGCGACGTGCTCACCCGCTGGCACCGTCAGCGCGGCGAGAAGGTGTGGTACCTCACCGGCACGGACGAGCACGGTCAGAAGATCATGCGCACGGCCGAGACCAACGGGGTCACTCCCCAGGCGTGGGCCGACAAACTCGTCACCGAAGCGTGGAAGCCTCTCTGGGAGCACCTGGAGATCGCCAACGACGACTTCATCCGCACCACGCAGAAGCGGCACACCGACCGCGTCCAGGAGTTCGTCCAGGACCTGTACGACAAGGGCGAGATCTACAAGGGCGGCTACGAGGGCCCGTACTGCGTCGGCTGCGAGGAGTACAAGCTCCCCGGCGAGCTCCTCGACGGCGAGGGCGAGTACGCGGGCCAGAAGCTCTGCCCGATCCACAAGAAGCCGGTCGAGATCCTCAGCGAGGAGAACTACTTCTTCAAGCTGAGCGAGTACGGCGAGAAGCTCCTCGCCCACTACGAGGCGAACCCCGGCTTCATCCAGCCCGAGTCCGCGCGCAACGAGGTCGTGAACTTCGTGCGCCAGGGCCTTCAGGACCTTTCCATCTCCCGCTCGACCTTCGACTGGGGCATCCCGATCCCCTGGGACGACAAGCACGTGATCTACGTGTGGGTCGACGCCCTGCTGAACTACGCCACGGCGGTCGGTTACAACGAGAACCAGGCGAAGTTCGAGGAGACCTTCCCGGCCGACGTCCACCTGGTCGGCAAGGACATCCTCCGCTTCCACGCGGTGATCTGGCCGGCGATGCTGATGGCGCAGGGCCTCCCGCTCCCCGGCAAGATCGCGGCCAACGGCTGGCTGATGGTCGGCGGCGAGAAGATGTCGAAGTCGAACCTGACCGGCATCAAGCCGCAGGACCTGACCACGCACTTCGGCGTGGACGCCTACCGCTGGTACTTCCTGCGCGCGATCGCCTTCGGCCAGGACGGCTCCTTCTCCTGGGAGGACTTCTCCGCCCGGTACACGAGCGAGCTGGCCAACGACTACGGCAACCTCGCGTCCCGCGTCGCGGCGATGGTCGGCAAGTACTTCGGCGGCGAGCTGCCGGCGTCGGCGGCCGACGGCGAGGCGGAGCGGGCGATCCACGAGGGCCTGGCCAAGGCGGTCACCGAGGCCGACCGGCGGATCGGCGAGGAGCTGGACTTCCAGGGCGGCATCCTGGCGGTCTTCGACTTCGTCAAGCAGGTCAACGGCTACATCACCGAGCAGGAGCCCTGGAAGGTTGCCAAGGACACGTCCGACGAGGGCAGGGCCCGCCTGGCGACGATCCTCTACACGGCGGCGGAGTCCCTCCGGGCGGTGGCGGTGCTGCTGAACCCGGTCATGCCGGAGACGTCCCAGAAGCTGTGGGACTCCCTCGGCGCGGAGGCGTCCCTGGGCGCCCTGGCGGACCAGCGGATCCAGGAGGCCGGCGACTGGGGCAGGCTCCCGGCCGGCACGACCGTCACCAAGGGCGCGGTCCTCTTCCCGCGCCTGGAGGAGAAGCCGACGGCGTAACAGCCGTAACACGCTCGCTACAGCAACGGGCCCGGGAGAACGAGACTCTTCTCCCGGGCCCGTCGCTTTGCGAAGATCGCGTGAGGGCGGCCACGGGGCCGCCCCCACACACACGGGGGGGTGCCTCTATGTGTTTCGTCAAGCGAGGTGTGGGGTTCTGGGTTCGTAGAAGGTGCCGTCGCGGAGCATCGCGAAGAGCACGTTGATC
>NZ_NOKT01000048.1 GCF_002237655.1 Streptomyces sp. XY006 | reverse complement strand
CGCCGCCCGCCCCGGGCTCCGCCCCGCCCGCGCCCGGGTCCGCCCCGGCGGCACCCGGATCCGCCCCGGCCGCGGGTGCCGCCCCGGCGAGCCCGCCCCGGGCGCCCGCCGCGATGGGGCTGGGTGTCGGCGGCTCCATGCGGCAGGAGGTCTACGAGGACGACCGGCCCCTGACGGCCTGGTCGCGGCAGCCCGCCGGCCGGGTGTTCGTGCACCTGGTGACACCGCCGGAGTGGCACCGCATCACCGGCGAGGCGGCCCCGCCCTCCCCCGTGGACCGGGCCGCGTACACGCGCGCGGGCCTGCCCTGGTTCGACTACTACGACCAGGACGCCGAGGACCTGCGGGCCCCGGACACACTGCAGGCCGTCAAGCCCGTCGGCGACTGGCTCGGGGACGACCACGAGCCCTGGCAGCCACCCGCGCCCGGGCAGGTGCGGCCGCTCGGCGACGCGCCGGGCAAGCCCGTGGAGGACGGCGACTGGTAGGCGCCGGGGGCGGATCGCCTCACGCGTGACGCCCGGTGCCGTTGTTGCACCCGAGAGGTGATCCACGTCAAGGTGGCTGTCCACGACGGGGACGAGTGAGGACCTGAGGGGCGACATGCACAGTGGCTGGAGCAGGCGCCGGTTCGTCGGCGCACTGGCCGGCGGGGCCGCCGCGGCGGCGCTGCCGGCCTGCGACGGCGCACCCGCGCCCGCGGCGACTTCCACCGCCTCGCCCGCCACCGGCACCAGCCCGTCCGGCCGGGCCCGCCGCCCCTCCGGGCCCCGGCCCCTCTACCTCGGCACCTACACGTCCGCCGAGGGCGGCGGCAAGGGCATCGGCGTGGCGGCGTACGACCCGTCGACGGGCCGGATCACCGGCTCGGGCACGATCACCGGCGTCGGCGATCCGTCGTATCTCGCGCTCCACCCGGACCGGCGCACGCTGTACGCGGTGGACGAGCGCCAGGACGGTGCCGTGACGGCCGTGCGGCTGTCCGACCGGAAGGTGCTGGGCAGCCGGAGCACCGGCGGGGCGGCGCCCTGCCATCTGTCGGTGCACCCGGGCGGCCGCTGGCTGCTCAGCGCGAACTACGGGTCGGGCAGTGTGGCCGTGCATCCCATCGACGCCTCGGGGGCCCTGGGCGAGCGCACCGACCTCGTCCGGCACTCCAGTCCGCCGCCCGGGCCGGGGCAGGACGGGCCGCACGCCCACCAGTTCGTCACGAGTCCGGACGGGCGCCATGTGCTCGCCGTCGACCTGGGCACGGACACCGTCTACACGTACCGCCTCGACGAGCGGGCCGGCACGCTCACCGAGGTCGCCCGCGCGCGGACCCGGCCCGGCGCCGGGCCCCGGCATCTCACGTTCCACCCCGGTGGCCGCCACGTCTACCTCGCCGACGAGGTCGGCGACTCGGTCACCGTCTGCACCTACGACCCGGCCTCCGGCCGGCTGCGCGTCGGCGAGGCGCAGTCCACCGGGGCGGGCCCCGGCCAGAACTATCCGGCGCAGCTGCTGGTGACGGGCGACGGGCGCCACGCCTACCTCGCCAACCGCGGCCACAACAGCATCGCGCGCTACGCGATCGAGGCGGACGGCGCCCGGTTGCGGCTGCTGGACACGGTCCCCGTCGAAGGGGACTTCCCGCGCCAGATCGCCTTCTCCCCGGAGGGCACGCTGCTGTTCGCGGCGAACCAGAAGTCCTCCACCGTCACCGTCTTCCACGTGGACGGGGACAGCGGCGCCCTGCGGCCCGCCGGAGCATCGTTCCCCTCACCGGTCGCCGTCTGTGCGCTGCCGCTGTAGCGCCCGGGGGCAGGACGCGGCGGCCGCCTGGCCGAGCAGCACGTGCATCCGCTCGGTGAGCTGCGCGACGTCGTCGGCGGGGCGGTGGAACGCCAGGCGTACGTCGCCGTGGGCGCGGGCGCGTTCGATGCGCAGGGTCAGCCCGTGCCGGTCGACGGCGAGCGGCTGGACACGGACCGCGCCGTGCAGGCTGTCGGGCTCGACGAGCCGGGTGAGCCGCTCGACCGCGTCGGCGTGGCAGTCGGCGAGGTGGGTCAGCAGCCGGGCCTCGGCCGTGGTGAGCGGATCGGGCTCGGCCGCGGCGAACTCGTCCAGGTCCACGACCACGGCGCCCGCCGGCCGGCGCAGCACCACCCGGGTCGGGGTGAAGACGAGCCGGTCCTCCTGCACGGCGAACCACCCGGCGAGCCACAGCCGGGCCCGGATCCGGCTGCGCAGCGGGACGGGGGCGACGTCGGCGAACTCCAGCACCGCGGACGGCTCGCCGCGCGGCGCGCAGATCGCGGCCCCGAGCAGGGCGCTGTCCTCGGGCACGGCCACCGTCACCCGGCCGTCCTCGGCCACCGTGTGCGCGCCGACCAGCTCCTCCCGCGTGCCCTCCGCGGTCACCGAGCAGGACCACGCGGCGGCGAGCACCGAGCGCGCCCGCTCCGCCGCGGCGGGAGCCGCCGTCCAGCTGTGGCTGTCGTCACCCATCCCAGACCTCCTTAGGTAAGCCTTGCCTAACCTATCGAAGATCAGGGTGCGCGCCAACCAGGGCACGTGATCTTTACGAGACTTTTCAGGGCGTGAGGACGCCCAGCAGCGCGCGGGCGCACAGCTCGCGCACCTGATCCCGGGTCAACTCCGCGTCGCGCAGCCACTCCAGGCACACGGACGTGGTGAACGCCAGCCACCCGCGCACCGCCAGCCGCACCTCGGGCCGCTCCTGGAAGGCCGGGCCGAACTCGGGGTCCTCGGCCAGGGCGGCGAGGATCTGCCGCTCCTGCGCGGCCAGGGCCCGCTGATAGACGCGCCGCACCGCCTGGTCCCCTGCCGCGTCGGCGCGGTGGAAGGCGCGGTAGCCGTGCGCATGGGCCTGGACATACTCCAGGAAGGTGTCCAGCCCCGCCGCGAGCTGCGCGCGCACCGGGACGCCGGGCACCGCCGCCGTCATGCGCAGCATCCGCTCGCTCTCGCGCTCGACGACCGCCGCGAAGAAGTCCCGCTTCGTCGGGAAGTAGTGGTAGAGCAGCCCGCGCGAGACCCCGGCGATCCCGGCGACCTGCTCGATCCACACGTCGTCGTAGGGGTTCTCCGAGAACAGCCGCGCCCCGACCGACAGAAGCTGCGCCCGGCGCTCCTCGGTGCTGAGCCGGCGGCGTGTGCGCCCGCCCTGGTTCGCGGCCATGCCCGCACTTTACTTGACGCCGGTTCAAAAGCGGGACCAGACTGAACCGCGCTGTTGAACTCACGTACAACAGGTGAAGCCGCCGCTGGATCAAGGGAGATCGCGTCATGACGGAGGCGCCGATACGGGCGGAGCAGCCCAAGGGGTTCCGCAGCGCCGAGCTGGGCTGGCCGGAACTCGACCGCATTCCGCACCCCCCGCACCGCGTCCCGCTGCTCGGCGACGTGGTGGGCGTGAACCGGCGCACTCCGCTGCAGGACTCGATGCGCTACGCGCGCCGGCTGGGCCCGGTCTTCCGGCGCAAGGCCTTCGGCAAGGAGTTCGTCTTCGTCTGGGGCGCCCGGCACACGGCCGACCTCGCGGACGAGTCACGGTTCGCCAAGCACGTGGGACTCGGCGTCGCCAATCTGCGACCCGTGGCCGGGGACGGGCTGTTCACGGCGTACAACCACGAGCCGAACTGGCAGCTGGCCCACGACGTGCTCGCCCCCGGCTTCAGCCGGGAGGCCATGGCCGGCTACCACCCGATGATGCTGTCCGTGGCGCGGCGGCTGACGGAGCACTGGGACCGGGCGGCAGCGGCGGGACTGACCGTGGACGTGCCGGGCGACATGACCAAGCTGACGCTGGAGACGATCGCGCGGACCGGCTTCGGGCACGACTTCGGCTCGTTCGAGCGCTCCCGGCCGCACCCCTTCGTGACGGCGATGGTCGGCACGCTGACCTACGCGCAGCGGCTCAACACCGTGCCCTTCCCGCTGGCCCCGCTGCTGCTGCGCGGCGCGAGCCGGCGCAACGCGGCCGACATCGCCCATCTCAACCACACCGTCGACGAGTTGGTCCGGGCCCGGCGCGCCGGGGGCGAGGGGGACGGGGACCTGCTCGACCGGATGCTCCTCACGGCCCACCCCGAAACCGGGGAGCGGCTGGCGGACCGCAACGTCCGCCGCCAGGTCATCACCTTCCTGGTCGCCGGGCACGAGACGACGTCCGGAGCGCTCTCCTTCGCCCTGCACTACCTCTCCCGCCATCCCGAGGTCGCGGCCCGGGCCCGCGCCGAGGTCGACCGGGTCTGGGGGGACGCGACGGAACCGGCCTACGAGCAGGTGGCCCGGCTGCGCTACGTCCGCCGGGTGCTGGACGAGTCGCTGCGGCTGTGGCCCACCGCGCCGGCCTTCGCCCGGGAGGCCAGGCACGACACCGTGCTGGCCGGGGAGCACCCGATGCGGCGCGGGGCGTGGGCGCTGGTGCTGACGCCGATGCTGCACCGGGACCCCGAGGTGTGGGGCGCGGACGCCGAGCGGTTCGACCCCGACCGCTTCGAGGCACCGGCGGTGCGGTCCCGGGCCCCGCACACCTTCAAGCCCTTCGGGACGGGGGCGCGGGCGTGCATCGGCCGTCAGTTCGCGCTGCACGAGGCGACGCTGGTGCTCGGCCTGCTGCTGCGCCGCTACGAGCTGCGGCCCGACCCGGCCTACCGGCTGCGCGTCACCGAACGGCTGACGCTGATGCCGGAGGGCCTGCGGCTGCGCCCGGAGCGGCGGGCGCCGGTGCGGGAACCGGCCTCAGACCTGCGCCGTCCAGTGCCCGGGGCGGGTGACTGACTCCGGCAGCCGGGTCCCGGCGCCGCCCCGCGCGGCATTGAGCTGCGGCTGGGTGAGGAAGATCGCGCCCGTCAGGTCGGCGTCGGTGAGGTCCGCGTCGCGCAGGTCGGCTCCGATGAGGTCGGCGCCGCGCAGGTCCGCGCCGGTGAGGTCCGCGGCGATGAGGCAGGCTCCGCGCAGGGTGGCGCCGCGCAGGTCGGCGCCCTTGAGGCGGGCGCCGACGAGGTCCGCGCCCCGGCGGTTCTTCCCTCGGCCCCTGGTACCGGCCCGGGCCAGCTCACTGGTCTTCAGCAGCAGGACGTTGACCTCCGCGCGGTGCGCCCCCACGTCCAGCGCGGCGAGCTCCTCGGGGGTCCCGCCGGCCAGCTGCTCGGTGCGCTCCAGCGCCGTGCGCAGGTCGGCCCGCAGCGAGCGCGCGGCGGGCAGGGTGAGCGCCTCGGTCAGGTACCACAGCAGCTCGTGCAGCTGCCGGACGACCGGGAACACGTCGAACATGCGGCGGGCGTGCTCCGGCGGCCCGGTCCGCCAGCCGCGCCCTTCGAAGGTGACCTGGGAGACCCGCTGCCCGGCGCCGAAGCAGTCGTAGACCGTGCAGCCGGAGAATCCTTTCTGCCGCAGCCGGGCGTGGATGCCGCAGCGGTGGTCGTCCCCAAGATTGCGGCAGGGCGTGCCGGCGTCCTTGGTCACCGCGAAGTCGGCCGAGGCGGCGAAGGGCAGGGCGACGCAGCACAGTCCGAAGCACCGCTCGCAGTCGCCGCGCAGTTCCGCTCGCGCGGCTTGCTGATCTCCCATGCCGTTCAGCATACGAAACGACAGCTCGGCGCCGGCATGCCCGTCTCAGGTCATCTGCCGAACAGTTCGAACGCCACCGCCGGCCGGCCCCCGAACCGCTCCCCCATCGCCTGGGCGTGCTGCGTCAGGAAATCGCGGACGTAGGTCTCGGGGTCCTCGTCGGTGAGCACCTCGATGTACGTGCGGTGCTCCAGCAGTGAGCGCACCGCGCGCTCCATGCCGGGCGTCGCGTCCACGGCGTGGGTGGGCGTGCTGGAGCCGGCGACGGCCACCCAGCGCACACCGTCCCAGGGTTCGAGGCCCTGTTCGGTGAGTTCCGGGAAGATCCAGCGGTTGCCCGCGTCGCCGGCCGCGTCGAGCGTGGCCCGGCCGACGGCCACGTGGTCCGGGGTGTTCCAGGCGACGCCGCCCCAGGTGTCCCGGTGGTTGAGGGTGATCACCAGCTCGGGCCGGTGGCGGCGGATGGCGGCGGCGATGTCGCGGCGCAGGGCGGTGCCGTACTCGATGACACCGTCCTTGTGGTCGAGGAACTCCACCGCGCTCACGCCGACCACCGCCGCGCTCGCCCGCTGCTCCCGCTCGCGCAGCGGGCCGCACTCCTCGGGGGCGATCGTGTCGATGCCCGCCTCGCCGCGGGTGGCGAGGACGTAGGCGACCTCGCGGCCCTCGTCGGTCCAGGCCGCGATCGCCGCGGAGCAGCCGTACTCGAGGTCGTCGGGGTGGGCCACGACCGCGAGGGCGCGCCGCCAGTCGTCCGGCATGGGCTGGAGTCGGGTGCTCGTCGGCTCGGTCATGACGGCAGGTTAGTCGGCGGCACCGGCATCACGCCTCGTCACGAGCCAGCGCCAGCAGCCGGTCCAGGACGCGGGGGCCGCCGGTGCGCACGCCGTCGTGCTCGAACTCGTCCGTGACCCAGGTGCGCAGGCCGCGGATCGTACGGGCGGTGCGCAGGGAGTGGGCGGTGTCGACGTACATGTCGTCGTGGTAGACGGCGGCGGCGACCGGCACCTCGTTGGCGGCCAGGCGTGCGGGGTCGTACAGCGGTGTCCAGTCGGTGCGCGCGGCGAGCAGGTCGGCGGTCTCGCGCAGCGGACGCAGCGCCGGGTCGCACGCGAACATCCAGGGGTGAATCGATTCTCCGGTGAACAGCAGCGGTTCGTCGCCGGCCAGGGCCTTGGCCGCGTCGAACTGCGGGAACTCGGCGCGCACCCGCTCGGCCGACCAGGCGGTGGGCCGGGCGTCCTGGCCGTAGATCGACTCGTGGATCAGGGCGTACAGCGGGTGGCGGGCGTAGGAGAGCATGCCCTGCACCTGCTCCTGGAAGGCGTCGGAGAGCGTGAACCCCTGCGGGGTGCGGACGAAGGCGTCCTCCAGGAGATGGTGGAGGCGGTGGGTGCCGTCTCCGGTGCCGAGGACGATGCCGAGGGACTGGAAGGCCTCGACGGTGAACCGGTAGCCGTTCGGCAGGACCACGTCGTGGGTGAGCAGATGGTCGGCGATGCGCCGGGCGCGTTCGGCGTCCTGCGGGTAGCGGGCGTAGTGCGCGGCGACCTTCCGCTCGATGCGCGGGAAGGCGGCCCGGTAGACGTCGTCGGCGTGGGCGTCCAGGGACGGCAGCCCGCCGGTGACGAGGGCGGTGGCCAGGCCCTCGGGGGCGAGGGAGAGATACGTGGTCACGCAGAAACCGCCGAAGCTCTGGCCGAGCACGGTCCAGGGCGCGCCGCCGGTGACCTCGGCGCGGACGGCCTCGCAGTCGCGCACGATCGAGTCGGCGCGGAAGCGGGTGAGGTAGTCGGCCTGCTCGGCGGGGCCGCCGCGCAGCGGGAGCGTCTGCCGGTTGGCGGGCGTGGAGTGGCCGGTGCCGCGCTGGTCCATCAGAAGCACGCGGTACTCCTTCAGTGCCCGCCCCAGCCAGCCAGCCCGGCCGACGGAACGGTCCGCGCCGAAGCCCGGCCCGCCCTGGAGGTAGAGCAGCCAGGGCAGCTCCTGGTGGGCCTTGTCGCCGGCGACGACCTCACGGGCGTACAGCTCGATCGTCTCGCCCTCGGGGCGGTCGTGGTCGAGGGGCACGGTGAAGCGCCGGTCGGTGAGGACGACTCCGGGCTGGCGGTAGCTGAGGCTCAACAGGGCTCCCGGGACGGACGGATTTTCGGACCGCGTCCCAGTTCATCACAGGCAACGTCCGGGGGTGAGCCGTTCGATCATGAAATCTTGCTGAACGGCCGTTCAGGCCGGTCCTGAATGACCGTTCAGGCTCAGCGCGCGGACAGGCTGGAGCGGCGGACCACGAGCTCGGGCTGGAGGACGACCCGCCGGTGCTCGTGCGGCCGGGACGCGCCCTCCTCCTCCGTCTCCTCCAGGAGCAGGTCGGCCGCCATGGCACCCATGGTGACGGCGGGCTGGCGGACCGAGGTGAGCGGGACGGCGGCGGCGGCCGCGAACTCGATGTCGTCGTAGCCGACGATGGCGAGGTCGTCGGGGACGCGCACGCCCGCCGCGTACATGGCCTGCAGCACACCGAGGGCGAGCAGGTCGTTGGCGCAGAACACGGCGGTGGGCCGCTCGGCGAGCCCGAGCAGGCGGGCTCCGGCGTCCCGGCCCGCGGCGACGTCCAGCCGTTCGGTGGGCAGCTCGCGCAGTGCGTCGGGGCCGAGCCCGGCCTCGGCGAGCGCCTCCAGGGCGCCGGTGCGGCGGTCGCGGACCTGGTTGAGGCCGGGCGGGCCGCTGACGTAGGCGAGGGAGCGGTGCCCGGCGTCGACGAGGTGGCGTACCGCGAGCGCGCCGCCGGCCACGTCGTCGACGGAGACCGAGCACTCGGTGGTGCCCTCGGCGACCCGGTCGACCAGGACGAACGGGATGCCGTGCCGGCGGAACGCCGCGATGTTGCGGCCGGTCGCGTCGGCCGGGGTGAGCAGCACGCCGCGCACCCGCTGTTCGGCGAAGAGCGACAGGTACTCGGCCTCCTCGCCCGGGTCCTGGGCGCTGTTGCAGACCATCACGCCGAGCCCGGCCTGCCGGGCGGCGCGCTCGGCACCGCGCGCGACGTCGACGAAGAAGGGGTTGCCCATGTCGAGGACGAGCAGCCCCATGATGCGGCTGCGGCCGGCACGCAGCTGGCGCGCGGACTCGCTGCGGACGTAGCCGAGCCGGTCGATCGCGGACAGCACGCGGGCCCGGGTCTCGGTGGCGACCGTGTCCGGACGGTTGATCACGTTCGACACCGTGCCGACGGAGACTCCGGCGGCACGGGCGACGTCCTTGATACCCACCGACTGGGCCATCGGGCTGGGACCTCCAGGGGGAGACGAGAGGGGCGGCGGGCCGGGGCGGCCTCACATTACCGGCACGCCGCCCCGGGGACCGGTCGCGGTCAGGCGGGCAGCCGGAAGTCGGCGACGTGCAGCGCCGAGGGCGTCGTACCGGTGGACTTCTCCTGGTACATGAAGGACAGCACCCCGTCCTGCGCGACCCGGGTCTCGTCGATGACGACCTCGCCGAAGGCGCCCAGGCCGCTGCCGTCGAAGAGGATCCTCCAGTCGGTGTACCCGGAGGCCGCCGAGGCGCCGGCGATCCGGCCGAAGGGGAAGACCGCGTAGGCGTTGTCGTACCTGTCGAGGATCAGCCTGGTGCGCTGGCTGGAGTCGAGCGGGACCGGTATCTCGGTCTTCTGCCAGGTGCCGGAGGCGTTCCTGCGCAGGTGGAAGGCCCGGCCGTTCCTGGTCCGGTCGGAGACGTAGTCGGTGGTGCACTGCCCGAAGCGGCCCGGGACGTAGGAGATGATCGCGTGCGGCCGGCCGGCGGAGTCGGTGAACTGGCTCTCCTGGTTCATCAGGGAGTGGTCCGGGCCGAGCGGGTCGACGACCAGACCGGCGTCGTTCACGGACACCTTGTCGGAGCCTCCGGTGGTGCCGACGACCGTGCCCGCGCTGTTGCGCCAGGTGCGGCCGCGGTCGTCGGAGTAGACGTAACCGGTGTCGTGGTTGGTGATGCCGCCGCCGGCGCACATCACCGCGCCGTTCTGCTCGCGCCAGGTGAAGAAGGAGTGCAGCCGGCCGTTGCGGTCGTAGTCGATGCCGTGCAGGTACATGTTGCGGGCGGTCGAGGAGCCGTGCGCGCTGGTGTACGTGCCGGTGGAGCTCGACCACTCCCCCAGGGCGGTCCACCGGGTGCCGTCGTACTCGGCGAGGGCGTTGCGGCCGTTGCCGGAGACGGCGACGCGGTAGCTGAGCTGGAGCCTGCCCTCCGGCGTGGCGACGAACTGCGGGTAGGTGAACTGCGAGGTCAGGGTGAGGCCGTCGAGGGTGGATTGCGGTGCGCCGAAGCGGCTCGCGGTCCAGCTCAGGCCGCCGGGGTCGTCCATGAGTCCGGCGACCGACTTGACGTAGGTGAAGCCGTCGCTGTGGGAGTCCATGTTCAGGTGCAGCCGGCCGTCGACCCGGGAGACGCCCATGGAGATGACGTTGTGGGAGTCGTCGTAGCGCAGGGTGTGGCCGACCCTCACGGTCGACCAGGTGCCGGCACCGAGGGCGCGACGGCCGACGACGGCGTTGCGGTCGGCGGTGTACCAGGCGGCGTACTGGTGGCCCTTGTAGGTCAGCAGGCCGTTCTTCTGGAACGCGTTGTTGTTGACCAGCCCGTCGTAGGAGACGAAGAAGATCGCCCGGCTGTCGAGGGTGGTGGTGCCGGTCCGGGTGACCGAGGGGCCGGGGTCTGCGGCCCGGTCGGTGCCGGAGGCCGGGGCGGGGGTCACCAGCGTGCCTGTGAGGGCGGCGGCCAGCAGGGTACGTCGGTGCATCTCGTGGACTCCGTCGTCATGCGAGGTGGAAGACTTCCGTGAGCGGTTTCATGGCCTCGTCGGGACGGGCGCCGTCCAGGGTCTCGAAGAACGGCGCCATCTCCGCCTGCCAGCGGGCGTTGACGTCGGTGGCTTCCATCCCGGCCCGGGCGGCGTCGAAGTCCTCGGTCTCCAGGTAGCCGACGAGCAGTCCGTCCTCGCGCAGGAAGAGCGAGTAGTTGTGCCAGCCGGTCCCCTTCAGGGCGTGGAGCATCTCGGGCCACACGGCGGCGTGCCGCTCGCGGTACTCGTCGAGGCGATCCGCCCGGACCTTCAGCAGGAAGCACACGCGCTGCATCAACGACCCTCCCCGGATCAGAAGTCGAACCGGTCGATGTTCTCGGCGTTGAACACGGTCGGCTTGCCGAGGCTGATCACGCCGTCCTTGCCGATGGTGTACTCGCCCATGGAGCCGGCCGTGAAGGTCTCGCCCTCCTTGCCGGTGATCTGCCCCGAGGACAGCGCGACGGCGGTCCGCGCGGCCAGTTCGCCCAGCTTGGCCGGGTCCCACAGCTCGAACGCCTCCACGGTGCCGTTCTTGACGTACTTGCGCATGTCGTTGGGGGTGCCGAGGCCGGTCAGTCTGACCTTGCCCTTGTACTTGGAGCCCGACAGGTACTGGGCGGCGGCCTTGATGCCGACGGTGGTCGGGGAGATGATCCCCTTCAGGTTCGGGTACTCCTGGAGCAGGCCCTGGGTCTGCTGGAAGGACTGCTGGGCGTCGTCGTTGCCGTACGCGACCTTCACCAGCTTCATGTTCTTGTACTCGGGCTTCTTCAGCTCGTCCTTCATGAAGTCGATCCAGGTGTTCTGGTTCGTCGCCGTCTGCGCGGCGGACAGGATCGCGATCTCGCCCTTGTAGTCGAGCTGCTTGGCGAGCAGTTGCACCTCGGTGCGGCCGAGGTCCTCGGCGGAGGCCTGCGAGACGAAGGCGTTGCGGCAGCCGGGCGTGGTGTCGGAGTCGTAGGTGACGACCTTGATGCCGTTCTTCATGGCCTGCTTGAGCGCGGTGCACAGGGCGCCGGGGTCCTGCGCGGACACGGCCATCGCGTCGACCTGCTGCTGGGTGAGCGTGTTGACGTAGGAGACCTGCCCGGCGGTGTCGGTCGCGCTGGACGGCCCGACCTCCTTGTAGCCGGAGCCCAGCTCCTTCAGCGCCTTCTCACCGCCCTTGTCGGCGGTGGTGAAGTAGGGGTTGTTGACCTGCTTGGGCAGGAACCCGACGGTCAGCCCCTTCTTGAGTTCGGCGTTCGGGTCGGCCTTGCCGGCGCCGGCGGCACTGCCGCCCTCGTTCGCGACGTCCTTCTTGGTGGTGCCGCCGCAGGCCGTGAGCGCGAGCGCGATGGAGGTGGCGGTGGCGAGCGCCGCGCAGCCGCGGCGGAGGGTTGTCTTACGCATGGCTGTCGTCCTTTACGAGGAAGGGCTGGTCATGAGGTAGGGGTCGAGGCGGCGGCTCTGCGGCCCGCCCTCGCTGTGGAGATCTGCCGTACGACCCGGGGGCCGAGCACGGAGAGAACGAGCAGGACGCCGGTGACGACGATCTGCGACTGCGCCGAGACGTCCTGGAGGCTCATCACGTTCTGCAGCGCCCCCAGCAGGAACACCCCGGCGATCGCGCCGCCCAGCGTGCCCTTGCCGCCGTCGAAGTCGATACCGCCGAGCAACACGGCGGCCACCACCGACAGTTCGAGCCCCGTCGCGTTGTCGTACCGCGCACTCGCATAGTGCAGCGCCCAGAAGATCCCGGTCAGCGAGGCCATCAGCCCGGTCAGCGTGAACAGGATCAGCTTCTGCCGCTTGACCCGGATCCCGGCGAACCGCGCGGCCTCCTCGCTCGCCCCGATCGCGAACAGCGACCGCCCGAACGGCGTGGCGTGCAGCGCGACCACGGCGATGGCGAGCAGGACGAGGAACGGCAGGAAGGCGTACGGGATGAACGTGTCGCCGAGACGCCCGGACGCGAAGTCCAGGTACTGCGTGGGGAAGTCGGTCACCGCGTCGGAGCCGAGCACGATCTGCGCGATGCCCCGGTAGGCGGCCAGCGTGCCGATCGTGACGGCGAGGGACGGCAGCCCCAGCCTGGTCACCAGCAGCCCGTTGATCAGTCCGCACACCACACCCAGCAGCAGGCAGACCGGGATGATCGTCTCGATGGCCATGCCCTGGTTCCACAGGGCGCCCATCACGGCTCCGGACAGACCGGCCGTGGAGGCCACCGACAGGTCGATCTCGCCGGAGACGACCAGCAGGGTCATCGGCAGCGCGATCAGCGCGATGGGCAGCGTGTTGCCGATCAGGAACGACAGGTTGAGCGCGTTGCCGAACCCGTCGACGGTACCGAACGAGAACAGCAGCACCACGATCAGCAGGGCGCCGACCACGGAGTCCCACCTCTTCATGGCGGACCAGCGGACCGCTCGGCTCAGGGAGATGTCAGCCATGGCGGGCGTTCCTCTTCTTCAGGGCGGCGGCCACGCGCAGCGCCACGATCCGGTCGACCGCGATGGCGAGGATGAGCAGGATGCCGTTGATGGCGAGCACCCAGACGGAGCTGACGCCGAGGGCGGGCAGCACACTGTTGATGGACGTCAGCAGCAGCGCGCCGAGGGCCGCGCCGTAGACGCTGCCGGAGCCGCCGGTGAAGACGACGCCGCCGACCACCACCGCGCTGACGACGGTCAGTTCGTAGCCGTTGCCGGTGCCGGAGTCGACGTTGCCGAACCGGGCGAGGTACATCGCGCCGGCGAGTCCGGCGAGGGCGCCGCAGAAGGTGTACGCGGCGAGGATCCGCTTGCGTACGGGGATGCCGGCGAGGCGGGCGGCCTCCGGGTTGGAGCCGAGCGCGTAGAGCTCGCGGCCGCTGCCGAAGTGCTTGAGCCAGTACGCGGTGGCGACGAGGACCGCCAGGGCGATCAGGGCCAGGTACGGCACCGCCGAGATGCCGCCGGAGCCGAAGTCGACGAATCCGCCGGGCAGATCGGCCGCGGTGATCTGCCGGGAGCCGACCCAGATGGAGTCGATGCCGCGGATGATGTACAGCGTGCCGAGGGTGACCACGAGCGCGGGCACCTGGCCGAGGCTGACGAGCAGTCCGTTGAGCAGCCCGAAGCCGATGCCGAGCAGGACGGCCAGGGCGATCGCGACGACCGCGTTGCCGCCGCCCTGGAGGTGGGTGCCGGCGGCGAAGGCGCTGATGCCGAGCGTGGAGCCGACGGACAGGTCGACGTTGCGGGTGATGACGACCAGGGACTGGCCGGTGGCGACCAGGACCAGGATCGTCGCGTTCAGCAGCAGGTCCTTGATGCCCTGCTCGGAGAGGAACTCGCTGTTGCCGGCCTGGGTGACGGCGATCATCACCAGGAAGACGACCAGGATGGCGAGTTCGCGCATCCGGAAGACGCGGTCGACGAGCCGGGTGCCGCTCGACGTGGGCACATCGGCCACGGGGGTCTCCTGCGGGGTCACGACCGTCATGCGGCGGCCCTCCCGGTGGCTGCGGCCATCACGGTTTCCTCGGTGGCGTCGGAGCGCGGGATCTCGGCGGTGAGGCGGCCCTCGTGCATCACCAGCACGCGGTCGGCCATGCCGAGGATCTCGGGCAGGTCGGAGGAGATCATCAGGACGGCCACGCCGTCGGCGGCCAGTCGGGACAGCAGCCGGTGCACCTCCGCCTTGGTGCCGACGTCGATGCCGCGGGTCGGCTCGTCGACGATCAGCACCTTGGGGCCGGTGGCGAGCCACTTGGCGAGGACGACTTTCTGCTGGTTGCCGCCGGAGAGCGTGTCGACCGTGTCGGCGATCCGGGCGTACTTGACCTGGAGCTTGACGGCCCAGTCCAGGGAGCGGCTGCGTTCGGCGCCGCGGTCCATGAGCCCGGCCTTCACGGTGGTGCGCAGTCCGGTCAGGCCGATGTTCCGCTCGATCGACATGTCCATCACCAGGCCCTGGGCGCGCCGGTCCTCGGGGACCAGGGCGAGGCCGGCGGCCATGGCGGTGGAGGGGGCTCCGTTGACCAGGGGCCTGCCGTGGACGGTCACCTCTCCGGCGTCCCAGCGGTCGACGCCGAAGACGGCCCGGGCGACCTCCGTGCGTCCGGCGCCGACGAGTCCGGCCAGACCGACGATCTCGCCGTGCCGGACGTCGAACGAGACATCGGTGAAGACACCTTCGCGGGTCAGCCGGCGCACGCTCAGGGCGACCTCGCCCGGCTCGACCTCCTGCTTGGGGTAGAGCTCGTCGAGGTCGCGGCCGACCATGCGGCGCACGAGGTCGTCCTCGGTCATGCCCTCCAGGGGTTCGCTGGCGATCCGGGCGCCGTCGCGCAGGGTGGTGACGCGCCGGCAGATCTCGAAGATCTCCTCCAGCCGGTGGGAGATGAACAGGACGGCGGCGCCCTGCTCGCGCAGGGTGCGTACGACGCCGAAGAGGCGGGCGACCTCGCTGCCGGTGAGGGCGGCGGTCGGCTCGTCCATGATCAGGACGCGGGCGTCGAAGGAGAGGGCCTTGGCGATCTCGACGATCTGCTGGTCGGCGATGGACAGGCCGCGCGCGGGGCGGTCGGGGTCGAGTTCGACGCCGAGGCGCTTCATCAGCGCGGCGGTGGCGTTGTGCGTGGCCTTGTGGTCGATCCGGCCGAGCGCGCGGCGCGGCTGGCGGCCCATGTAGATGTTCTCGGCGATCGACAGGTCGGGGAAGAGCGTGGGCTCCTGGTAGATCACGGCGATGCCGGCGTCGCGGGCGTCGCCGGGGCCGTAGAAGGCGACGGGCGCACCGTCGAGCAGCACCTGGCCGGCGTCCGGCCGGTGCACTCCGGCGAGGATCTTGATGAGGGTCGACTTGCCGGCGCCGTTCTCTCCGGCCAGGGCGTGCACCTCCCCGGGGAACAGCTCCAGGGAGACGTCCCGCAGGGCGCGGACCGCGCCGAAGGACTTGGAGACGTCCCTCAGCGCCAGAACCGGGGCCGGACCCGTGGTGGACGGGTGGGTCATGGGGGCTCCTCGACGACGCCGGCGGAACCGCCTCCCGGCGTCGCAGGCGTCGTGAAAGGTTTCAACTTGATTGCCGGGACGTTAGGCGGGCGACGCATGTCACGTCAATGGGTCCCGGTCGATAAGTTTCGAAACTCGAAGTGTCACGCACCGGTCACGGGAAACCGTCTCGACCGAAGGGGTTGACACCCCTTCGGGGGGCCCATAGCTTCACGTCTTGAATCGTTTCATTCAGTGGTCGTCACGCGTGGCCGTCGCGACCCGATGTCTCAGGAGTTCTGACGTGACCGAGCTCGCCGCGGTGAAGGCCGCACTCAAGACACAGGCCGTCGAGACGCCGTCGTGGGCGTACGGGAACTCCGGCACGCGGTTCAAGGTCTTCGCGCAGGCGGGCGTTCCGCGTACGCCGCAGGAGAAGCTGGACGACGCGGCGAAGGTGCACGAGTTCACGGGGGTCGCCCCGACGGTCGCGCTGCACATCCCGTGGGACCGGGTCGACGACTACGCGGCGCTGGCCAAGCACGCCGAGGACCGCGGGGTGCGGCTCGGGGCGATCAACTCCAACACCTTCCAGGACGACGACTACAAGCTCGGCAGCATCTGCCACCCGGACGCGGCGGTGCGGCGCAAGGCGGTGGACCATCTGCTGGAGTGCGTCGACATCATGGACGCGACCGGGTCGACGGATCTGAAGCTGTGGTTCGCCGACGGGACGAACTATCCCGGGCAGGACGACATCCGCAGCCGGCAGGACCGGCTGGCCGAGGGGCTGGCCGAGGTCTGCGCACGGCTCGGCGACGGGCAGCGGATGCTGCTGGAGTACAAGTTCTTCGAACCCGCCTTCTACACGACGGACGTCCCGGACTGGGGCACCGCCTACGCGCACTGCCTGAAGCTCGGGCCGAAGGCGCAGGTCGTGGTCGACACGGGGCATCACGCGCCGGGGACCAACATCGAGTTCATCGTGGCGACGCTGCTGCGGGAGGGCAAGCTCGGCGGGTTCGACTTCAACTCGCGTTTCTACGCGGACGACGACCTCATGGTCGGGGCCGCGGATCCGTTCCAGCTGTTCCGGATCATGTACGAGGTGGTGCGGGGCGGGGGGTTCTCGTCCGAGGTCGCGTTCATGCTCGACCAGTGCCACAACATCGAGGCGAAGATCCCGGCGATCATCCGGTCGGTGATGAACGTGCAGGAGGCCACGGCGAAGGCGCTGCTGGTCGACGGGGAGGCGCTGGCGGCGGCGCAGCGGGCGGGGGACGTGCTGGAGGCGAACGCGGTGCTGATGGACGCGTACAACACGGATGTGCGGCCGTTGCTGCGGGAGGTGCGGGAGGAGATGGGGCTGGATCCCGAGCCTCTTGCCGCGTACCGGCGGTGCGGGTGGGCCGAGCGGATCGTCGCCGAGCGGGTGGGCGGGCAGCAGGCCGGCTGGGGAGCGTGAGCGTCTGCCGGGTTCTGTCCGCTGCGGGCTGCGGACCGGTTGTGGCCGGTCGCGCAGTTCTCCACGCCCCTGAGACAAACACTCTCCGTCGAAAAGGAACTGGCATGGCTGTTCATCCCGAAGCTGACGCTCTGCTCGGGCGGTCGCACCGGCTCGGGGGCGATCCCCGGAACACCAACTACGCGGGAGGCAACGCCTCCGCCAAGGGCGTCGGGGCGGATCCCGTCACCGGCGGGGACGTCGAGCTGATGTGGGTCAAGGGGTCCGGCGGGGATCTCGGGACGCTGACCGAGGCGGGACTGGCCGTGCTGCGGCTGGACCGGATGCGGGCGCTCGTCGACGTGTACCCCGGGGTCGAGCGCGAGGACGAGATGGTCGCCGCGTTCGACTACTGCCTGCACGGCAAGGGCGGCGCCGCCCCGTCCATCGACACCGCGATGCACGGGCTGGTCGAGGCGGCGCACGTCGATCATCTGCACCCGGACTCCGGGATCGCGCTCGCCTGCGCGGCCGACGGGGAGAAGCTGACCGCCGAGTGCTTCGGCGACACGGTCGTGTGGGTGCCGTGGCGGCGGCCCGGGTTCCAGCTCGGGCTGGACATCGCCGCCGTGCGGAAGGCCAATCCGCAGGCCATCGGCTGCATCCTCGGCGGGCACGGGATCACCGCCTGGGGCGACACCTCCGAGGAGTGCGAGCGGAACTCGCTGCACATCATCCGGACCGCGGAGAAATTCCTCGCCGAGCGGGGCAGGGCCGAGCCCTTCGGGCCCGTGATCGAGGGCTACGCCGCGCCGGCCGCCGGTGAGCGGCGGCAGCGGGCCGCCGCCCTCGCGCCGTACGTGCGCGCCCTCGCCTCGCAGGACCGGCCCCAGGTGGGGCACTTCGACGACTCCGAGGTGGTCCTGGACTTCCTCGCGCGCGCCGAGCACCCGCGGCTCGCCGCGCTCGGCACCTCCTGCCCCGACCACTTCCTGCGCACCAAGGTCCGCCCCCTCGTGCTGGATCTGCCGCCGGCCGCCCCGCTCGACGAGGCGGTCGCCCGGCTGAGGGAACTGCACGCCGAGTACCGCGCGGAGTACGCCGCCTACTACCGGCGGCACGCCGAGCCCGGCTCCCCCGCCATGCGCGGTGCCGACCCGGCGATCGTGCTGATCCCCGGGGTCGGCATGTTCTCCTTCGGCAGGGACAAGCAGACCGCCCGGGTCGCGGGCGAGTTCTACGTCAACGCCGTCAACGTGATGCGCGGCGCGGAGGCCGTCTCCACGTACGCGCCGATCGAGGAGTCGGAGAAGTTCCGCATCGAGTACTGGGCGCTGGAGGAGGCCAAGCTCCAGCGGATGCCGAAGCCCAAGGCGCTCGCGACGCGCATCGCGCTGGTGACCGGTGCCGGCAGCGGGATCGGCAGGGCCATCGCGCACCGGCTCGTGGCCGAGGGCGCGTGCGTGGTCGTGGCCGACCTGAACACGGAGAACGCCGAGGCCGTCGCCGAGGAGCTGGGCGGGCCCGACAAGGCCGTCGCCGTGACGGTCGACGTGACGTCGGAGGAGCAGATCGCCGAGGCCTTCCGGGCCGCGGTGCTGGCCTTCGGCGGTGTCGATCTCGTGGTCAACAACGCGGGCATCTCCATCTCCAAGCCGCTGCTGGAGACCTCCGCGAAGGACTGGGACCTCCAGCACGGCATCATGGCGCGCGGATCCTTCCTCGTGTCACGGGAGGCGGCCCGGGTGATGATCGCCCAGGGACTCGGCGGTGACATCGTCTACATCGCTTCAAAGAACGCCGTGTTCGCCGGGCCCAACAACATCGCCTACTCGGCCACCAAGGCCGACCAGGCCCACCAGGTGCGGCTGCTCGCCGCCGAGCTCGGCGAGCACGGCATCCGCGTCAACGGCGTCAACCCCGACGGCGTCGTGCGCGGTTCGGGGATCTTCGCCGGCGGGTGGGGTGCGCAGCGGGCCGCGGTGTACGGGGTCGAGGAGGAGAGGCTGGGCGAGTTCTACGCCCAGCGGACCATCCTCAAGCGCGAGGTGCTCCCCGAGCACGTGGCCAACGCCGTGTTCGCTCTGACCGGCGGGGATCTGACCCACACGACCGGGCTGCACATCCCGGTGGACGCCGGCGTCGCCGCCGCCTTCCTGCGATGAGCGGGGACAAGCAGGCGTACGCCGCGGTCGACCTCGGCGCGTCCAGCGGGCGCGTCATGGTCGGCCGCGTCGGCCCGGACCGCCTGGAGCTCACCGAGGCGCACCGCTTCCCGAACCGCCCTGTGCGGGTGCCGGAGGGGCTGCGGTGGGACGTGCTCGCGCTGTACGCCGGGGTCCTGGAGGGGCTCCGGGCGGCCGGGCAGGTCGACTCCGTCGGCATCGACAGCTGGGCCGTGGACTACGGGCTGCTCGACGCGGACGGAGCGCTGCTCGGCAACCCCGTGCACTACCGGGACGCGCGGACCGAGGGCGTCGCGGAGCAGGTGTGGGCGAGCGTGCCCGCACCGGAGCTGTACGCCGCCACGGGGGTGCAGTACGCGCCCTTCAACACTCTGTACCGGCTGGCCGCGGCCCGCTCCACGGCTCAACTCGGCCAGGCGAAGCGGCTGTTGCTGATGCCGGACCTGCTGACGTTCTGGCTCACCGGCGAGCAGGGCACGGAGCTGACCAACGCCTCGACCACCCAGCTGATCGATCCGCGCACCCGCGACTGGGCGTACGGCGTCGCGGAGCGCCTCGGGATCGACCTCGGCCTGTTCGCGCCGCTGCGGCGGCCCGGTGATCCAGCGGGGATGCTGCGGGCCGAGGTGCTGGAGGAGACCGGTCTGGCCGGTCCCGTGCCGGTGACTGCCGTCGGGTCGCACGACACCGCGTCGGCCGTCGCCGCCGTCCCCGCCACGGGTGAGCGGTTCGCCTACATCTGCACCGGCACCTGGTCGCTGGCCGGCCTGGAGCTGGACGCGCCGGTGCTCACCGAGGAGAGCAGGGCGGCCAACTTCACCAACGAGCTGGGGCTGGACGGCACGGTCCGGTACCTGCGCAACATCATGGGGCTGTGGCTGCTCCAGGAGTGCGTACGGGCCTGGGGCGAGCCGGACCTGGGCGCGCTGCTGCTGGAGGCGTCCAGGGCGGAGGCGCTGCGGTCGGTCGTGGACGCGGGCGACCCGGCGTTCCTCGCGCCGGGGCACATGCCGGAGCGGATCGCGGAGGCGTGCCGGGCGTCCGGGCAGCCCGTGCCCCAAACCCCCGGTGAGGTGACGCGCTGCATCCTCGACTCGCTGGCCCTCGCCCACCGCAAGGCCGTCGAGGACGCGCAGTGGCTCGCCGGGCACGCGGTCGACGTCGTCCATGTGGTGGGCGGCGGGACGCGCAACGCGCTGCTGTGCCAGCTGACCGCCGACGCCTGCGGGCTGCCGGTGGTGGCCGGCCCGACGGAGGCGGCCGCCCTGGGCAACGTGCTCGTGCAGGCGCGGGCGCACGGACTGGTCGGTGACCTGGCCGGGATGCGGCGACTGCTCGGGCGCACCCAGCCGCTCACCCGGTACGCGCCGCGCGGCGGCACCGGGCGGTGGCGCGCCGCCCAGGACCGGCTCGCCGGGCCCTGACGGGGCCTCCCCCCGGCCGTACGCCCGGACTACCCTGCATTCATCCGATGATCAACCCCAAGGAGCCGCGATGCGTGTCGCCCTGTTCCTGACCTGCGTCAACGACACGCTGTATCCGGACACCGGGCGCGCCGTGGTGAAACTGCTGAGCAGACTGGGCGTCGAGGCCGACTTCCCGACGGCGCAGACCTGCTGCGGACAGGCGCACTACAACACCGGGTACCGCCACGAGGCCGAGCCGCTCGCCCGGCACTTCTCCGATGTCTTCGGCGGGTACGACGCGATCGTGACGCCCTCCGGATCGTGCGGTGCGATGGTGCGGGAGCTGTATCCGCGGATGGGCGAGCGGGCCCGGGCCGAGGGGCGCGGGGGCGCGCTCGCGGCCGCGCTGGCGCCGGTGGTGCCGAAGACGTACGAGCTCACCGAGTTCCTGGTGGACGTGCTGGGTGTGACGGACGTCGGCGCGTACTACCCGCACAAGGTGACCTACCACCCCACCTGCCACGGGCTGCGCGGACTGGGCCTGGGCGAGCGGCCCCTGCGGCTGCTGCGGGCGGTGAAGGGGCTGGAGCTGGTGGAGCTGCCGGGCGCGGAGGAGTGCTGCGGATTCGGCGGCACCTTCGCGCTGAAGAACTCCGACGTCTCGGCGGCCATGGGCGCGGACAAGGTGCGCAACGCCGAGTCGACGGGCGCCGAGGTGCTGTGCGCGGCCGACAACTCCTGCCTGATGCACATCGGCGGCACGATGGCCCGGCTGCGGACCGGCATGCGGCCGGTGCACATCGCGGAGATCCTGGCGAGCACGGAGGAGGAACCGGCCGTATGAGCGGAACATTCGTCGGGATGCCCGCGTTTCCCCCCGCGTTCCCGGAGGCCGCGCGGGAGGCCGTCGGCGACGAGACGCTGCGCGGCAATCTGCGGCACGCCACGCGCACCATCCGCGCCAAGCGGGAGAAGGCCGTGGCGGAGGTGTCCGACTGGGCGGAGCTGCGCGAGGCGGGCAAGCGCATCAAGGACCACACACTGCGCCATCTCGACCGCTACCTCGTGCAGTTGGAGGAGTCGGTCACCGCCGCCGGCGGCATCGTGCACTGGGCGGCGGACGCGGCCGAGGCCAACGAGATCGTCACCGGGCTGGTGAGGATGACCGGCGAGTCCGAGGTCGTCAAGGTCAAGTCGATGGCCACGCAGGAGATCGGGCTGAACGAGGCGCTTCAGGCCGCGGGCATCCGCGCCTACGAGACCGATCTCGCTGAGCTGATCGTGCAGTTGGGCAAGGACCGCCCCTCGCACATCCTGGTGCCGGCCATCCACCGCAACCGGGGCGAGATCCGCGACATCTTCGCCCGGGAGATGAGCGAGTGGGGCCGCCCCGCCCCCGAGGGCCTGACCGACACCCCCGCCGAACTCGCCGAGGCGGCCCGGCTGCACCTGCGGGAGAAGTTCCTGCGGGCCAGGGTCGGCATCTCCGGCGCCAACTTCATGGTCGCCGAGACGGGCACGCTCGTGGTGGTGGAGTCCGAGGGCAACGGGCGGATGTGCCTGACCCTGCCCGAGACGCTGATCTCGGTCGTCGGCATCGAGAAGATCGTGCCGACCTGGCAGGACCTGGAGGTGTTCCTGCAGACCCTCCCCCGCTCCTCGACGGCCGAGCGCATGAACCCGTACACGTCGACCTGGACCGGCACGACCGACGGGGACGGGCCGAGCACCTTCCATCTGGTGCTGCTCGACAACGGCCGCACCGACACCCTCGCCGACGAGGTCGGCCGCCAGGCCCTGCGCTGCATCCGCTGCTCGGCGTGCCTGAACGTGTGCCCGGTGTACGAGCGGGCCGGCGGCCACGCCTACGGCTCGGTCTATCCGGGACCGATCGGCGCGATCCTCAGCCCGCAACTGCGGGGTACGGGCAGCGAGATCGACGCCTCGCTGCCGTACGCCTCCTCGCTGTGCGGGGCGTGCTACGAGGTGTGCCCGGTCGCCATCGACATCCCCGAGGTGCTGGTGCACCTGCGGGAGCGGGTCGTACAGGGCGGTGAGGTCACCCGGGAGGGAAACCGGGTGGTGCTGCGGCCGGCGAAGGGGCACGCCGCGGAGCGGGCGGCGATGCGGGCGGCGCGGTGGACGTTCACGCACCCGGGCGCGCTGCGCACCGGCCAGCGCGCGGCCTCCCGGACCCGCCGCTTCCACCCCCGTACGCTGCCCGGCCCGGGCAAGGCGTGGAGCGGGACGCGGGAGCTGCCGGCGGTGCCGGCCGAGCCGTTCCGGGACTGGTGGCAGCGCACGCACGGCGGGAAGGACGGGGCGAAGTGAACAGCAGGGAGCGGATCCTGGGGCGGGTGCGCCGCGCGCTCGCGGACGCGCCGGCCGACGAGACGCCGATCGTCCGGGACTATCTGCGCGAGCACGGCGAGCGGACCGTCGCCCGGACGGTGGAGCTGCTCGCCGAGAACCTGGCCGACTACCGGGCGATCGTGCACCGCACGGACGAGGACGGCCTGGCCGGGCTGATCGCGGCGCTGCTGGAGAAGCGAGGGTCGGCCTCCGTGCTGGTCCCGCCCGGGCTGGACGAGGGGTGGCTGGCGGCGACCGGGGTGACCCGCGTGGCGGACGGGGCCGACAGCACCCCGGACCAACTGGACCGGGTGGACAGTGTCGTGACGGCCTGTGCGGTCGCCATCGCCGAGACCGGGACGATCGTGCTGGACGGCTCGCCCGACCAGGGGCGGCGCCGGATCACCCTGGTCCCGGACCATCACGTCTGCGTCGTCCGGGTCCCGGACCAGGTCGTGTCGTCCGTGCCGCAGGGACTCGAACGCCTCGACCCGGCCCGCCCGTTGACGTGGATCTCCGGTCCTTCGGCGACCAGTGACATCGAGCTGGACCGGGTCGAGGGGGTGCACGGGCCGCGCGCGCTGGAGGTCGTCCTCGTGGGCGGCCCGTGACTCAGGGCAGGATCGAGTCGACGTAACCGCCGTCGACGCGCAGGGCCCCGCCCGTGGTCGCCGAGGCCTGGTCGGAGGCGAGGTAGACGACCATGTTGGCGATCTCCTCCGGTTCGATCAGCCGTTGCAGCAGCGACTGCGGCCGGTGCTGCCGCATGAAGGCGCGCTGGGCCTCGTCCCAGGGCAGGTCGCGGTCGACGAGCTGGTAGACGAAGTCCTCCACACCGCCCGTGTGGGTCGGCCCGGCGATGACGGAGTTCACGGTGACGCCGGTGCCGGCGGCCTGCTTGGCGAAGCCCCGGCTCACGGCGAGCAGGGCCGTCTTGGACATGCCGTAGTGGATCATCTCGGCGGGGATGACGACCGCCGAGTCGCTGGCGATGTTCTGCACGCGGCCCCAGCCGCGTCCGGTCATGCCGGGCAGCACGAGCCGGGTGAGGCGCACGGCGGCCAGCACGTTCACCTCGAAGTAGCGCCGCCACTCCTCGTCGCTGATCTCCAGGGGATCGGCGGACTCGAAGACACCGAGGTTGTTGACGAGGATGTCCACCTGTCCCAGGGTCTCCACCGCCTGCCGGGCCCCTTCGTCGCCGGTCACGTCGGCGGCGACGGGCACCAGGTCGGCGGCGCCCGGGGCCTCGCCCCGCATCCGCTCCACGGCCTCCTCCACCCGGCCGGGCGAGCGGCCGTTGACCCCCACCCGGGCGCCCGCGCGGGCCAGGCCCGTGGCGATGGCGGCGCCGATGCCCTGCGTGGAGCCGGTGACGAGAGCGGTGCGGCCCTTCAGATCGATCTGCATGCCGGGTCAGCCCTTTCCGTGCGTGGGGTGATCGAGTACCCGGGGGGTGTCGCTGAGTACACCTCGCGATACGGGTTCTGCGGCCAGTGTGGTCGGGCCCCGGTCTCCGTAGCGTCGAGGCGAGACACAGGGCGTGTCGCACGAAGGGGGACGACGAGATGCTCCGTACCGGCCCACGACGGCAGCAGGACCCGGAGCCCGCCGCGGAGGCACTGCGGCTGGTCAAGGTCACCAAGACGTACGGGAGCGCCGACAGCGCCGTGACCGCCCTGGACGGGGTGACGCTCGGGCTGGGGCACGGCACGTTCACGGCGGTGATGGGGCCGTCCGGTTCCGGCAAGTCGACGCTGCTGCAGTGCGCGGCGGGCCTGGACCGGCCCGACAGCGGGATCGTCCGGGTGGACGGCACCGAGCTGACCGGCGGCGGGGAGGCGGAGCTGACGAAGTTCCGGCGCGGCCGGATCGGCTTCGTGTTCCAGCAGTACAACCTGCTGGAGACGCTGACCGTCGCGCAGAACACGGTCCTGCCGCTGAAGCTGGCCGGGCGGCGCGTGGAACGGCGGCGGGTGCGGGAGGTGCTGACGTCGCTGGGGCTCGGCGACCGGCTCGGGCACCGGCCCGGTCAGCTCTCCGGTGGTCAGCGCCAGCGGGTGGCGATCGCCCGGGCCCTGGTCGCCGAACCCCGGGTGATCTTCGCGGACGAGCCGACGGGCGCCCTCGACTCGCGCAGCGCGCGGGACGTGCTCGGGCTGCTGCGGCAGTCGGTCCGGGTGCACGGCCGCACGGTCGTGATGGTGACCCACGACCCGGTCGCCGCCTCCTACGCCGACACCGTGCTGTTCCTCGCGGACGGCCGGCTGGCGGGCCGGCTGGACGCCCCGACGGCGGACGCGGTCGCCGAGCGGCTGGCCCACCTGGGCGACGACCTGCCGGCGGGGGTGTGAGCCGTGTTCATCCTGGCGATGCGCTCGATCCGGCAGCGGCCCGGGCGGTTCCTCGCGACGCTGCTGTCCGCGTTCCTGGGCGCGGGGATCATCATGACGTTCAACTCCCTGCACGACACCGCCGGGCAGCCGGGCGTGGACCCGGTCAGCTCCGAGACCCTCTCCACGGCGGCGGGCGTGGTCGGCGGCTACGGCACCCTGCTGGTGTTCTTCGCGATCGCCTCGACGCTGACGGTGAACGTGCGCCAGCGGGCCGCCGAGATGGAGCTGCTGCGCTGCTCGGGGGCGACTCCGGCGCAGATCAAGCGGATGGTCGTCGGCGAGGCGGTGGCGGTGGCGCTGGTGGGCGCCGCGCTGGCGGTCGGCCCGGCGATGCTCGGCGGCCGGGCGCTGCTGGCGATGTTCCACGACAGCGGCCAGGTCGCGCGGTCGGTCGAGTACTCCTTCGGGACGGTGGCCTGTCTGACCGGCTTCGGCATCACGCTGCTCGCCGCGACGGGCGCCGCGTTCCTCGCGGTGCGGCGGGCGACGGCGGGCGGCAGGAGGCGCCGCGGCCGGGCCCGGACGGTCTGGGCGTACGCGGCGCTGGTGGCGGGCGCCGTCGCCGTGAGCTCGACGTTCGCGTTCTCGGCGACGGACGCCGCGCTGATGGCGCCCCCGGCCCAGGGGGCGATCCTGCTGTCGGTCGGGTGCGCGCTGCGGGCGCCGCGGCTGCTGTCGGCGGTGCTGGACCGGCTGCCGCTCGGCGGGGCGAGCGGCTGGCTGGCGGTGCGGAACCTGCGCGAGCGGGCCGGGCAGCTCGCCGGGATCCTGATGTCGCTGATCATGTTCACGGCCGTCGCGACGGCGACGCTGACCATGCAGGCCGTGGAGAGCGACGCCGTGGCGGCCTCCGGGGCGGTGAAGTCGGTCGACGCGAAGAACCTGGAGACGCTCAACGTCACGGTCGTCGGCATCATCGTGGTCTTCGTCTGCGTGATGCTGGTGAACTCCCTGTACGCGGCGACCTCGTACCGGGAACGGGAGTTCGGGCAGCAGCGCCTCGCCGGGGCGACTCCCGGGCAGGTGCTGGGCACGGTGTGGGCCGAGGGGCTGGTCCTGACGGTGACCGGTGTCTGCTTCGGCACGCTGGCGGCGCTGGCCGGGATCGTGCCGTTCACGCTGGTGCGCACCGACCGGGTGCTGCCCGGCCAGATGCTCCCTGTGTGGCTCGCGGTCGTGGCGGTCGCGGCGGCGGTGACGCTGGGCACCGCCCTGGCGACGGCCCGCCGGGTGCTGCGCACCCCGGCGGTACGGGCGGTGGCGCCGGCGGCGTGACACGGACGGCGACGCGGTGGCGGAGTGACGCCGGCGGCGACACGGTTGCGCGTGACGCCGGCGGCGACGGCGACGCGGTGGTGGGGGCGGTTGCCGCGGCGGCCGCCCCCGTCTACGTGGTCCCGGACGCGTCCAGGAGCGCCGCGGCCGTCGCCGTCGTCAGGCCGTCCAGGGTCTCGATCCCGGCACCGGCCCGGGCGCTGGCCCCGTCGAAGACCAGCATCAGCTGGCGGGCGAGGAGCTCCGGGTCGCGGGCGCCGCCCTCCTCGGCGTGGCTGCGGAAGTACTCCCGCAGCCACTCCTTCGCGCCCCGGGCGACCACGCTCGCCGGGTGTTCGGGGTCCTTGAGCTCGACCAGGGCGGCGAGGTAGGGGCAGCCCCGGTAGTCCGGGTCGGCCGCTCCCTTCTCCAGCCGCTCGAAGACGCCCAGGATCCGCTCGCGCGGGGTGCCCTCCCGCTGCCGCGCGTCGGGCGTGAGGCGCGCCTCGTACTCCGGCAGGCGCCGGGCCAGGCTCGCCGCGAGGACCTCGTCCTTGCTCGCGAAGAGCTGGTACATGGACCGCTTGGAGACCCCGGCGCTGCGGCACAGTGTCTCGACCCCGATGGAGACGCCTTCGCGGTAGAAGAGCTCGGACGCGGCGTCGAGGAGGCGGTCCCGGGTGGACGCCTTGTCGGTGGTGGTCATACCGGTGAGGTTACCGCGCGGCACCCACGGAGGAAACCGATCGGTTTTACGCGGCGTACGCGGAGGCGGACCCGTGACAGCGTGGGTGAACAAGCGCTTAGATAGGTCTCCGACCGCCCGCCCGCAGCCCCGACCTGGAGGCCCCGGTGTTCACGTCCGTCGACGACGTCTCCGCCCGTCTGGCCGAGACCGGCTATCTCGCCTCGCCCGCGGTCGCCACGACCGTGTTCCTCGCCGACCGCCTGGGCAAGCCGCTCCTGGTGGAGGGCCCGGCCGGGGTCGGCAAGACGGAGCTGGCCAAGGCCGTCGCCCAGGTCGCCGGCGCGCGGCTCGTCCGGCTGCAGTGCTACGAGGGCGTCGACGAGTCACGGGCGCTGTACGAGTGGAACCACGCCAAGCAGCTGCTGCGCATCAGCGCCGGCCGCGACGAGACGTGGGACGAGACCCGCACGGACATCTTCAGCGAGGAGTTCCTGCTCACCCGGCCGCTGCTGACGGCCATCCGGGGCGACGACCCGAAGGTGCTGCTGATCGACGAGACGGACAAGGCCGACGTCGAGGTGGAGGGCCTGCTCCTGGAGGTGCTCAGCGACTTCCAGGTCACCGTCCCGGAGCTGGGCACGATCACCGCCACGCGCCGCCCCTTCGTCGTCCTGACCTCCAACGCGAGCCGGGAGCTGTCGGAGGCGCTGCGCCGCCGCTGCCTCTTCCTGCACATCGGCTTCCCCGAAGAGGAGCTGGAGCGCCGGATCGTACGGCTGAAGGTGCCGGGCCTGGACGAGGCGCTGGCCCGTTCCGTCGTCCGGGTCGTGGGGGCGCTGCGGGCGATGGACCTGCGCAAGGTGCCGTCGGTCGCCGAGACGATCGACTGGGCGCACACCCTGCTCGCCCTCGGCGCCGGCACGCTGGACGAGACGGTCGTGCGGGCCACCCTCGGTGTGCTCCTCAAGCACCAGGACGACGTCCTCAAGGCTTCGGCCAAGCTCGACCTGGACGCCCTGTGACCACGGCGGCGGGTGTCGCCGAGCGGCTGACGTCCCTGGTCGGGTCGTTGCGCGCGCACGGCGTGCGGATCGGCACCGGCGAGACGGTGGACGCGGCGCGGGCGATCGGCGAACTCGGCCTGGCGGACCGGGAACTGCTGCGCGAGGGGCTCGCGGCGACCCTGCTGCACGGGACCGGGCAGCGGCAGGTGTTCGACCCGGTCTTCGACCTCTACTTCCCGCGCGGGGTCGGCGGCCCGGAGGGGCAGCCGGCCGGGCGGCAGGACCTGCGCGAGCGGCTGGCGGCCGCCCTGGCCGCCGACGACCGGGCGCTGCTGGGCCGGCTGGCCGCCGAGGCGGTCGACGGCTTCGGCGGGTACGGATCCTCGCCCGAGTCGGACGGCTGGTCGTCGTACCAGACGCTGGAACGGCTGCGCCCGCAGACGCTGATGGCCCGGGTCCGGGACGAGGTGCGCGCACGGGGCGGGAGTTCCGGCTTCACGGACCGGCTGCTGGAGGACGAGGTCCGGCGGCGCATCGACGCCTTCCGGACGCTGGTGGCCGCGGAGGCGCGCCGCCGGGTCGCCGAGCGGCGCGGCAGGGACGAGATCGCCCGCCGGGCCGTGGCCCCGACCGCCGACCGGGTCGACTTCCTGTTCGCGGGGAAGGACCGGCTGGCCGAGCTGCGCAGGACGGTGCAGCCGCTCGCCCGCAAGCTCGCCACCCGGCTGGCGGCCCGGCGCCGCCACGCCGCGCGGGGCAGCATCGACCTGCGGCGCACCCTGCGCGGTTCGCTGTCCACGGGCGGCGTGCCGATGAAGCCGGTGCTGCGCCGGCGGCGTCCGGCCCGGCCCGAGCTGGTGCTGCTGTGCGACGTGTCGGGGTCGGTGTCCGGATTCTCGGACTTCACGATGCTGCTGGTGCAGGCGCTGCACGACCAGTTCAGCAAGGTGCGGGTGTTCGCCTTCGTCAACCGGATCGACGAGGTGACCGGCCTGCTGGAGCACGGCCGGGCCGATCCGGAGGGGCTGGGCGCCCGCATCCAGGCGGAGGCGGAGATCACGGGCTGGCACGGCAGCAGCGACTACGGCATGGCGCTGGGCGAGTTCGCCGAACGCTACGCCGACGCGGCCGGGCCGCGCACGACCGTCTTCGTCCTCGGGGACGCCCGTACGAACGGCGGCGACCCCAACCTGCCGGCCGTACGCCGGATCGCCGAACGGGCCCGCCGCGTCTACTGGCTGAACCCGGAGCAGCGCTCCCGCTGGGGCACCGGCGACTCGGTCGCGCCCGCCTACGCCGAGCTGGTCGAGATGCACGAGTGCCGCACCGCCCGGCAGCTGAGCGCGCTGGTGGCGCGGCTGCTGCCGGTGTGAGCGGCGACTGCCGACGGTGTGATCAGTGGCTGCCGCTGGTGTGATCAGGCGGCGGTGAGCTGCGGGTACAGCGCGGACGGGTCGGCGGCCAGTCCGGCCTTGACCTGGCGCGAGACGTCGTCGGCGAGGACCTCGTAGGCGCCGGACGCGATGCCGTCGAGGGCCTGGGCCGCGACGGACTCGGCGGTGGACTTCGGGGCGTCGATCCCGACGGTCAGGTCCGTGTCGACGTAGCCGACGTGGAGGCCGGTGACCTCGATGCCGCGCGGCTTCAGGTCCAGGCGCAGCGAGTTGGTCTGCGACCAGAAGGCGGCCTTGGAGGCGCTGTAGGAGCCGGCGAGGCCGATCCACGACAGCACGGAGTGGACGTTGAGGATGTGGCCGCCGCCGTTGCGCTCGAGGACGGGGACGAAGGCCCGGGTGACCAGGAGCGGTCCGTAGAAGTTCGTCTCGAACTCGCGGCGCACGTCCTCGACGGGCGAGTCCAGGAAGTTCGCGTTCACCGAGGCGCCGGCGTTGTTGATGAGCAGCGTCACGTCCCGGGCCTGCTCGGCCGCCGCGGCGACGGAGGCGGGGTCGGTGACCTCCAGGGCGAGCGGCACGGCGTCCGGGTGGGTGACGGTGCGCGGATCGCGGGCGGTGGCGTACACCTTCTTCGCGCCCCGCTCGTACAGGGCCTGGACCAGGGCCCGGCCGATGCCGCGGCTGCCGCCGGTGACCAGGGCGACGGAACCTTCGATGGCGGTCATGGGAGTCTCCCTCACAATGCCTCAACGCGGAAACCGATCGGTTTCCGTTACCGGGAAGCGTAAACCGATCGGTTTCCGAGGGCAAGGGCGTGTCCCTGGCCGGGGTGATCCGGCGCGTGAGGCGGGAACGCGCGAAGGCGGCCGTCACCGTGTGACGGCCGCCTTGGCGGAAGGAGAGGGTCGGAAAGGGAGGATCGGAAAGGGACGGTCGGAAGGGGAGGGTCCTCAGTCCTTCTTGGCGTACTCCTTCGCCATGCTGCCCGCGAAGTCGTACACCACGCACTGCTCGTCGCCGACGACCCAGGCGTCGTGTCCGGGCGCGCAGACGAACACGTCCCCGGGTCCCACCTCGCTCTCCGCGCCGTCGTCCATGCGGATGTGCATACGGCCGGAGACGACATAGCCGTTGTGGTGGATCTGGCAGCTGTCGGTCCCCGCGATCGGGGCCACGGACTCGGACCAGCGCCAGCCCGGTTCGAACGTGGCCACGGCGAAGTCCAGTCCGGTCATGTGGACGGCTTCGAGATGGCCTCGGGGGTAGTCGCGCCGCTCGTCCGGCTTGTCGAGCGTCTTCACTTCAAGCATGACGCTCCTCCTCGCTGAGGGGTTTGCTTCCATCGTCCGTCCGCCGCACGAGCGACGCCATTCAGGCGGCGCCCGGCCCGCACAGCGCCGCGAAGCGCTCCGCGTCCACGTTCCCGCCGGAGACGATCACACCGATCCGCCGGGGCAGCGCGCCCGCGCGGCCGGTGAGCAGGGCGGCCAGCGGAGTGGCACCGCTGGGCTCGACGACGATCTTCAGGCGCTCGAAGGCGAACCGCATGGCGTCCCGGATCTCGTCCTCACCGACCAGCGCGATCCCGTCGACGAGCCGCTCGTTGACGGAGAAGGTCAGCTCTCCGGGGGTGTGCAGGGCCTGGCCGTCGGCGATGGTGTGCGGCACGGGGATGCTGACGCGCCGACCCGCCTCCAGCGAGCGCTTGGTGTCGTCCCCGGCCTCCGGCTCGACGCCGATCATCCGGATGCCCGGGTACAGGTCCTTGGCGATCGTGGCGCTGCCGGCCATCAGCCCGCCGCCGCCGACCGGCGTGAGCAGCGCGTCCAACTCCCCCGCTTCTTCGAGGAGTTCGAGAGCGGCCGTGCCCTGCCCCGCCATGACGTGCGGGTGCTCGTAGGGCGGGATGAGGGCGAGGCCCCGCTCGGCGGCCAGGGCCTCGGCGATGGCGACGCGGTCGCCGGTGTAGCGGTCGTACGGGACGATCTCGGCGCCGTAGCCCGCGGTGGCCGCGCGCTTGGACGGCGGGGCGTCCTCGGGCATGACGATCACGGCCGTGGTGCCGAGCTCGCGGGCGGCCAGGGCGACGGCCTGGGCGTGGTTGCCGGAGGAGTAGGCGGCGATGCCCCGGGACAGCTGCTCGGGGCCGAGGCGGGAGGCGGCGTTGTAGGCGCCGCGGAACTTGAAGGCGCCGACGCGCTGGAAGTTCTCGCACTTGAGGTGGACCTCGGCGCCGACGAGCGCGTCGAGGGTGCGTGAGCGCAGGACGGGCGTGCGGTGGGCGACGCCCTTGAGCCGGGCGGCGGCGTCCCGGACGTCGTCGGCGGTGACGGGCGGGGTGGTGGTCGTCACGAGTGCTCTCCAGGGGAGGTGTCGCGGGCCGCCCTGGCCCGGGCGAGGTAGTGGTAGGCGGAGGCGCGGGAGATGCCGAGCCGGGCGGCGACCTGCTCGACCGCGCCGCGCACGGCGAAGACACCGCGCGCGTCCAGCCCGTCGAACAGCTCCAGACGCTCCGCGCGGTCGAGTTCGGGCCAGCTGCCCCGCTGCCGGGTCCGGTGGGCGTCGACGAGGGCGTCGACCACGGAGTCGATGTCGTCGCCGAAGGTGGTGACCGGCAGCTCGGCCGGGGCGGCGCCGGTTCCGGCGAGCGCGCCGAGCAGGTCGTGGACCCTGCTGACGGCACTGACGTCCACGTTGACGCAGAGGGCGCCGAAGACGGCTCCCGTGGAGTCGCGCAGCACCATCGTGGAGGACTTCACGACCGCCCCGTTCCCGGCGCGGGTCACGTAGTTCAGCTCGTCGGCCGCCTCGTCGCCGTGGGCGAGGACGCGCATGCCGATCTCGCTCATCGCGCCGCCCACCGACCGGCCGGTCACCGATCCGGCCACGGCGACGACCGACTTCTCGGGGTTCCGGTAGTCGTGCAGCACGACCTCGCAGACCGGGCCGAACGTCGCGGCGACGCCGTGCACCACGGGTGTCAGCGCGGCGAGGATCGCGTCCCGCTCGGCGTCCGGTGCGTGGGCCATGACTCTCCTCTCGACCCCACCCACCCTAGACCATCAGTCCAGCCTCTGGATAGACAGTCCAGCATCAGCCGACTGTGGGGTACGGCAGGCCGACCTTCCGTGAGGCGAGCCGCTGCCCGCCGGAGGGAACCGGCGGGCAGCGGCGGCCGGGGCGCGTCAGGCCGCGGCCAGTGCGGGCGCCGGGCGCGAGGCCGGCTCCTCCGCCTCGGTGAGCTGGGCCAGGAGCGTCGCCCGGGCGCGGGCCACCCGGGAGCGGACGGTGCCGACCGGGCAGCCGCACAGGGCGGCGGCCTCCGCGTACGGAAGCCCGAGCAGCTGCGTCAGGACGAACGCCTCGCGCCGCTCGTCGGGCAGCGCGGCCAGCAGTTCCTGCAGGGCCACCCCGTCGTCGAAGCCGGGCAGCCCCCGCGGCTGGGCGAGTTCGGCCGCGGGCTCCCATTCCGGCAGGTCGGCCGTGCGGGGTCGTACGGCGGTGTACCGGATGCTGTCGGCGACCGCGCGCCGGGCGATGGCCAGCAGCCAGGTGCGGGCCGAGGAGCGGCCCTCGAACCGGTGCAGACTGCCGAGCGCCCGCAGGAACGTGTCCTGCGCCAGGTCGTCCACGGCCTGCGGATCCGCGCACAGGTGGGCGACGTACCGGATGACGTCGCGGTGCAGGGCGCGCACGAACCGCTCGACGGCCGCGGCGTCACCGCCGCGGGCGGCCAGCGCCCAGGCGGTTATCGACGCGTCGGCCGAGGCCGTTCTCTCATGCGCGAGGGGCAGGGCAGGAGTGATCACCTGATGTCCTTCGGGTCGTCCCGGACCGCCGGCGGGCGGGCACGGCGGCACACGGGTGCCGACGACGTGCGCGCGGGGCGGCGCGGTCCGGTGAGCTGAGTGGGGACACGACCGTGCCCGCGTGGCGGGCCCGCTCCGGGCAGGCATGACGCCCGGGGCACCGGCGTACCGGAGTACGGCCGTGACCGGGGCACGCAGGGGCGGCCCCGGGAGTACCGGCTGCCGTCAGGCGGCAGCGGTCCCCACGGGCGGTCCCCGGGAGGTGATCGCATGGACGAGGAGGAGCAGACGGGGGGCGGGGTCGGACGACGGCCGCCGTACGCGCGCGGGCGGGGGCGGTGGCGCGGGCCGGGCGAACAGCAGCCGCAGCGGCGCGGCCAGCCGGCTGCCCAGGGCCCGCAGCAGCCGGAAGACCGCACGCTCGCCGTGGCCCAGCCACAGACCGCAAAGCAGCGCGGCCAGCAGGTGCGCGGCGAGCATGCCGAGGGAGGAGTCCCCGCCGGAGGTGTCTCCCATGTGCCCCGCGTGTCCCATGCCCGTGTGCAGGGGCATCGGCATGGACATGGGCATGGTCGTCGGCATGGAGTCCATGGACCCCGTGGAACCCGCGCCGTGCGCCGTCGGAGCCGGGGCCGTCGCCCCGGGCGCGAGTGAGAAGGCCGAGTGCAGCGCCGTCTGCACCACCACGGCGACGGCGACGACGACCCCGAGCCCTCGCTCACGGCCGGCCAGGCACCAGCCCGCGGCGCCGGTCACGGCCCAGCCGCCCAGCAGGACCGGCACGGGGACGTGATCGCCGGACATCATGACGTGGCCCAGGGCGGCGAGCACGACACAGACGGCCGCGAACACCGCGGCCCGCATCGCTCGCACACCCCACCCAGCCGTCATGGCGCCTCATCCTCGCATTCCGGCCCCACGGGAACACCCATGAGTACGCGGATCGTCCGGGCCGGACACTCAATTGGCCACATGTGAACCACATCACACCGGCCGCGCGCGACAGCGAGGCGGCAGGCGATCCGAGAGTTCGGCTGGTGGGCGGTTTACAACCAGGCCGCACTGGCCCACTTCCTGGTCACACTCCGACAAGCCGTGCGGCCGTCCACACGTACGGCCACCGTGGTCATGGATGGCAGGCAGAACGGGAGTTCTCCTGCAGGAACGCCGAAACCGCCTCGGTGAACGCCTCCGGTGCTGCGCGGTGGATCAGATGTCCGACCGGGATGGTGACCAATCGCCCGCCGGGGATGCGGCGGGCCAGCTCGGCGACGCCGTCCTGGGGAACATGGCTGCGCGGGCCGCCTGCAAGGACGAGGGTCTTGGCGGTGATCTGGCTGAGTCGCTCCAGCCATCTGGGGTCAGGCACATCGATCTGCCGCCTGACTGCCAGCACCATCTCCCAGTCGAAGGCCAGGGCGCCGTCCGGCCTGGTCGGGGTGGTCTGCTCGCGGGCACGCGGGAGGGGAACGTCCTCCAGGATGAGCCGGCTCACCCGCTGCGGATGATCCTGTGCGAGCAGGTACGCCACGATCCCGCCCATGGAGTGCCCGATCAGATCCACTGGGCCAAGTCCCAGTGCGTCCATGCACCGGAGCACATCGGCCTGCATGAGTTCGAGCGAGTACTCCCCCGGCCAGTCGCTTCGGCCGTGACCGCGAAGATCGAGGGCATACGCCCGTCGACTCCGGGCGAGAGCGGGCACAACCCCCTCCCAGTCGGTGGCGTCCTCGCCCAGCGCGTGCAACAGGACGAGCGGCGGGGCATCCGGCGCACCCGAGAACCGATAGGCCAGCCGGAGCCCGCCAACGTCGACCGAGCGTTGATCAACCATGTCCGGAGGATAGGCGGGCGGGTCCTGGCGGAGGATCGGCGTTCACCAGCGGCCGAACCCCCCATCCCCGGTCAGCATCCCGGGCCCTCAGCCACACGGTTCTCACCCCGGCCTTCGATAGCCGACAACGCCGTTAGGGTGCTCGGCATGACGACGAACCCGGCGGCGGAGCAGGCACGGCAGGCAGAGCAGACGAACCAGGCGGACCCGGCGGACCGCGTGCGGCGGACGGGTCGGGCCTCTCAGGACTATCTCTCCGAGTTGTTCTCCCTGGAGGGCCGGGTCGCGGTGGTCACCGGTGGCAGTTCCGGCATCGGCCGGGCCATCGCCGGTGCCCTCGCGCGCGCCGGGGCGAGCGTCGTGGTCGTGGCCCGTACCGAGGCCGCCTTGAAGACGACGGTGGAGGAACTGACCGCCCAGGGCTGCCGTGCCGCCCGGGTCAGCGCCGACCTGGGCACCCGCGAGGGCGTGCGGACGGCCGCCGAGCGGGCGGTCGAGGCGTTCGGCGAGCCCGACATCCTCGTCAACTGCGCCGGGGTCAACCTCCGTCCGCACCTGGACGAGCTCACCGAGGACGTCTGGGACACCACGATGGCCGTCAACCTGGAGGCGCCCTTCCTGCTGGGACAGCGCTTCGGACCCGGCATGGCGCAGCGCGGGTGGGGGCGGATCCTGAACATCAGCTCACAGCAGGCGCACCGGGCGTTCGTCCAGAGCGGTGCCTACGGGGCGTCCAAGGGCGGGCTGGAGGCACTGACCCGGTCCCAGGCCGAAGCGTGGTCGCCGCGCGGTGTCACCTGCAACGTCCTCGTGCCGGGCTTCGTGATGACCCCGCTCAACGCGCGGCTGTCGTCGGACCCGGAGACGGTGGCCGGTCTCGCCGCGCGCACGTTCATCGGGCGCAACGGCCTGGCCGAGGACTTCGCGGGCGCGGCGGTGTTCCTGGCGAGCCAGGCGTCGGCCTACGTCACCGGACAGTCCCTCTTCGTGGACGGTGGCCTGTCCGTCCACTAGGCGAAGCTCCGGCCACCAGGCGGAGCTCACGCGGCCGCCCGCCCGGCACGGCTCCACGGACGGCGGACACGCCGACGGGCGCGGGCCGGTGCCCGGTGTCAGGCTGGGCACAGGACCTGCGAAAGGGAAGCATCGCCATGATCACCACGGAGTTCGCCCCCGGTTCCCCCTGCTGGCTCGACCTCGGCGCTCCGGACGTCCGGGCCGCCGCGGCCTTCTACGGCGCCGTGCTCGGGTGGGAGTACGAGTCCATGGGCGAGAGCGAGGACTTCGAAGGCGGCATGTTCCGGAAGGACGGCAAGATCGTCGCCGGGCTCGGCAAGCTCACCGAGGAGGGCGCCCGCTCGGCCTGGATGCTCTACTACCAGGTCACCGACGCGGACGCGACCGCCCAGGCCGTGCAACAGGCGGGCGGCACGGTCCGGGTGGCGCCCATGGACCTCGACGAGTGGGGCAGGATGGCGCAGTTCAGCGACCCGCTGGGCGGCCAGTTCGCCGTCTGGCAGCCGGGGACGAACACGGGCCTGGAACTGGTCGACCAGCCGGGCTCGCTGTCGTGGACGGAGCTGTACACGAGCGACGCCGGCGCCGCGCGGGAGTTCTACGGCGGTCTCTTCGGCTGGCAGTTCACCGACATGCCGCTGCCGGGCGGCGGGGGCACGTACACGCTCATCACCCCGGCGGGGCTCCCCGAGGAGCGCATGCACGGCGGCCTGATGGAGGTGGGCAAGGAGGCCCTCGCCCTCGCGGACGGCCGCCCGTACTGGCATCCGGTCTTCGCTGTCGACGACTGCGACGCCGCGGTGGCCCTGGTCCGGGAGAACGGCGGCAGCGTGCAGATGGGCCCCGAGGACGCGGAGGGCGTGGGCCGTCTCGCCGTCTGTCTGGACCCGGCGAACGCGGACTTCGTGCTGCTGACACCGTCCGAGATGTAGAACGCCGCCCCGCCGGCGCGGCCCCGGGCCGACGGGGCCCGCGTGGTGATGCCGGCCGCGGTGTACCGGGACTCGCTCATCCGGGGCGGTGGCGTCCGGGACTCCGCCGTGGAGCACAATGATCATCCGGCGCCAGTATCCTGGGTCGGCTGTGGCACCCCCCCACCAACTGCCCGTCCGGACACGGGGAGTTCGGGCTGCGGCGACGAGCTTCCCACCTGCATGAGACGAGGACGAGTGCTGCTAGCGGGCCGCTACCGGCTGGATGTTGAGATCGGGCGCGGTGGAATGGGAGAGGTCTGGCGGGCGTACGACGAGACGCTCGCCAGGGCGGTGGCCGTCAAGCTGCTGCTCCCCCAGGACACCGACGCCACGGCGGCCTCCCGGTTCCGTCTGGAGGCCCAGACCGCCGGGCGTCTCAACCACCCGAACCTGGTCGGCGTGCTCGACTTCGGTGAGTACGACAACCGGCTGTACCTGGTGATGGAGCTCGTCGAGGGCGACAGCCTCGCGGGGGTGCTGGCCGCGTCGGGCGCGCTCCCGGCCGGCCGGGTGGCCGACCTCGCCGCGCAGGCCGCCGCGGGACTCGCCGCCGCGCACGCGCAGGGCATCGTCCACCGCGACATCAAGCCCGCCAACCTCCTGCTGGACCCCCACGGCACCCTGAAGATCGGCGACTTCGGCATCGCCCGCTTCCTCGACGACCCGGGCGCTGCGCTCACCGCGACCGGGCAGATCGTCGGCACCGGCCTCTACCTGGCGCCCGAGCGCGCCCTGGGGAAGCCCGCCGGTCCCGCCTCCGACATGTACTCGCTGGGGTGCGTGCTCTACCAGTTGCTCAGCGGCCGCCCGCCGTTCCAGGCCGACACCGCCGTCGCGCTGCTCCACCAGCACCTCGACGCCGCGCCCGTGCCGCCCCGCGAGCTCGGCGTCGCCGGTCTGCCGCCGGCGTTCGAGAACTATCTGCTGGGACTGCTCGCCAAGCAGCCCGAGGACCGGCCGTCGGCCCAGCAGTCCGCCGAGTGGTTCGCCGGCGGCGCCTGGCAGGGGCGGCCCGAGCCGCTGCCGGAGGCCACGCGCCCGGCGACCTCCCCGCCGCCGTCCCCGGGGCCGGCGGCCCACGCGCAGGCCGGCACCCCGGGTCACGCGCCGGCCGG
>NZ_NOKT01000047.1 GCF_002237655.1 Streptomyces sp. XY006 | reverse complement strand
GACCGCAGCCACCAGCCCCTGTCACCGCCCGAGCCGAAAACTGAAACGAACCACGACTCACGTGGCGAGACGTGAACTCAAGACCAGATCACTAGTCCGTTCGGCACACTGCCCGGTTCCAGCCAGGAGAAAGCGCCCGGGCCCCACAAGGTCCCGGGCGCTTCGTTCACCTGTGAGTGCTACTTCGGCTGCGGCTTGCGCACCGTCAGGTGCAGTTCCTTCAGCCGGGCCTCCTCCAGCTCCGTCGGCGCGCCCATCATCAGGTCCTGGGCGTTGCCGTTGAGCGGGAAGGCGATGGTCTCGCGGATGTTGGGCTCGTCCGCGAGGAGCATGACGATGCGGTCCACGCCGGGGGCGATGCCGCCGTGCGGCGGGGCGCCGAAGCGGAACGCGCGCAGCATGCCCGCGAACTTCTCCTCGACGGTCTCGCGGTCGTAGCCGGCGATCTCGAAGGCCTTGAGCATGATCTCCGGCTCGTGGTTCCGGATCGCGCCCGAGGACAGCTCGACGCCGTTGCAGACGATGTCGTACTGCCAGCCCAGGATGTCCAGCGGGTCCTGGGTCTCCAGGGCCTCCAGACCGCCCTGCGGCATGGAGAAGGGGTTGTGCGAGAAGTCGATCGAGCCGGTCTCCTCGTCCTTCTCGTACATCGGGAAGTCGACGATCCAGCAGAACCGGAAGACGCCCTCCTCGAAGTGCCCGGCGCGCTTGGCGGCCTCGACCCGGACCGCGCCCATGATCTTGGAGACCTCGTCGAACTCGCCCGCGCCGAAGAAGACCGCGTGGCCGGCGGCCAGGGAGAGCCGCTTGGTGAGCTCCGCGACGTTGTCCTCGGTCAGGAACTTCGCGATCGGGCCGGACAGCGAGCCGTCCTCGCCGACGCGGACCCAGGCCAGGCCCTTGGCGCCCTGCGAGACGGCGTAGTCGCCGAGCTGGTCGAAGAACTTGCGCGGCTGGCCGGAGACGTCCGGCACCGGCAGGGCGCGCACGTGCTTGCCCGCGAACGCCTTGAACTCCGAGCCCTCGAAGATGTCGGTGATGTCGACGAGTTCGAGCTGGGCGCGCAGGTCGGGCTTGTCGGAGCCGTACTTCAGCATCGCCTCGCGGAACGGGATCCGCGGGAACGGCGAGGTGACGTGGCGGCCGCCGCCGAACTCCTCGAACAGCTCGGTCATCAGCTTCTCGACGGGCTGGAAGACGTCCTCCTGCTCGACGAAGCTCATCTCGATGTCGAGCTGGTAGAACTCGCCCGGCGAGCGGTCGGCGCGGGCGTCCTCGTCGCGGAAGCAGGGCGCGATCTGGAAGTAGCGGTCGAAGCCGGAGATCATCAGCAGCTGCTTGAACTGCTGGGGCGCCTGCGGGAGGGCGTAGAACTTGCCCGGGTGCAGGCGGGAGGGGACGACGAAGTCGCGGGCGCCCTCGGGGGAGGTCGCGGACAGGATCGGCGTCGCCATCTCGTTGAAGCCGAGGGCCGTCATCTTGTGCCGGATGGCGGAGATGACCGCCGTGCGCAGCATGATGTTGCGGTGCATGCGCTCGCGGCGCAGGTCGAGGAAGCGGTACTCCAGGCGCCGCTCCTCGTTGACGCCGTCCTCGGTGTTGATCGTGAACGGCAGCGGGGCGGCAGCCCCGAGCAGCTCGACCTCGCCGACCTCGACCTCGACCTCACCGGTCGGCAGGTCGGGGTTGATGTTCTCGGCGCCGCGGGAGACGACCTTGCCGTCGACGCGGACCGTCGACTCCTTGGAGAGCTTGTCGAGGGCCTCGTAGGCGGGCGTGCCGGGGCGGGCCACGAGCTGCGTGATGCCGTAGTGATCGCGCAGATCGATGAAGAGGATGCCGCCCAGGTCGCGCCGATTGTGCAGCCAGCCACTCAGCCGGACGTCGGTGCCGACGTCAGAGGAGCGGAGCTCGCCGCAGGTGTGGGACCTGTACCGATGCATCGTCGTTCATCCAGTCTTCGCTGATCGGGGTCTGTGTTTCACGTGAAACTGGTCCCCAGCGTACCGGGCAGGCGAAGATCGACTCTCCCGAGTTCTCCGCGGGTGACGATCGCGCGCGCTTCCGCTCTCGGTGGCAGTGTTCGAGTACGTCTTCTTAAAGTGGGGCAATGCGCACTGGCGAGCCCCTGCCCGCCGTGGGGGAGGCACTGGCCGCCCTCGCGACCGGTCTGTGGCACTGGGACACCGCCACCGGGCTGGTCACGGTCGACGCCGAGGCGGCACGGCTGCTCGGGCTGCCCGCCGAACAGGTCAGCCTCACGGAGGCCCAGACCCGGGCCCGGCTGCACCCCGTCGACTGGAACGAGATCACCGGCGTCATCCAGCTGGCCGTCGCCGAGGGGACCCTCGCGGAGGTCCGCATCCGGATCATGGACGAGCAGGGGCAGGTCGTCCGGGTCGTCCGCAGCCGCTCCAAGCCGACCTTCGACCGGGCCCGCAAGGCCTATCTGCTGATCGGCACGCTCCAGGAGGTCACCGAGCCGACGCCGGGCACCCCGGCCGGGCGCAGCGCCGTCACCGGTGACTGGCGGCGCTCCCGGGAGGCGTTCCTGCTGGACGCCGGCCGGGCCCTGGCCGAGGCGCGCTCCACGCAGGAGGTCCTGCGGGTCACGGCGAATCTGTCGATGCCCGGCTTCTCCCCGGACGGGCTGGCCGTGTTCGGCGTGGAGGGCGACCGGCTGACGGTCATCGGCCACCACGGGCAGCAGCGGGGCACCGAGAGCCCCTTCTCCGACATGCCGCTCGACACGGACTACCCGGCCGCCGAGGTGGTGCGGACCGGCCGGGCCGTGTATCTGTCCTCCGCCGAGCAGTACAAGGCCCGCTATCCGCTGACCTGGCCGCTCGCCGAGCGCTTCGGCCGCCGGTCCTGGGCGTTCCTGCCGCTGACCGTGGCGGGGCGCACGATGGGCGCGTGGATGGCGGCGTTCACCTACCCGGTGGCGTTCACACCGGACGAGCGGTCCGTGCTGGCGACGGTGGCGCGGATGCTGGCGCAGGCGCTGACCCGGGCGGGCGTGGCCGAGAGCGAGCGGGCCCTGACCGACGGGCTGCAGCGCACGATGCTGCCCAGGCTCGGCTCCCAGCGCATCCCGGGCATGGGCGTCGCCGCCCGCTACGTGCCCACCGGCGGCGGCCTCCAGGTCGGCGGCGACTGGTACGACGTGATCCCCCTGCCCAGCGGACGGTTCGCGCTGGTCATCGGGGACGTCCAGGGGCATGACGTGCGGGCGGCGGGGCTGATGGGGCAGCTGCGCATCGCCCTGCGCGCCTACGCCTCGGAGGGCCACCGCCCCGATGCGGTGCTCTCCCGCGCCTCCCGCTTCCTGCACGGCATCAGCGACGAGGACCCCTACGACCCGCGCTTCGCGACCTGCGTCTACGTGGAGGTCGATCCGGCGTCGGGGCTGCTGGACATCGCCCGGGCCGGGCATCCGGACCCGGCGATCCGGATGGCCGACGGCACGGTGCTGACCCGGCCGACCTCGGGCGGTCTGCCGCTGGGCATCGACCCGGACGCCGACTACCCCACGACCAGGCTCGCGCTGGAGCCCGGCGAGACCATGCTGATCTGCACGGACGGCCTGATCGAGACCGGCGGCCACGACCTGGATACCGGCTGGCGCCGGCTGCGCCGGATCCTGGAGGAGCACCGGGGCGATCTGGAGGAGCTCGCCGACACCCTGGTCCAGGCGGTGCACGGACCGTCCTCGCACCACACCACCGGCCCGCTCGCGGACCGCCGCGAGGACGACATCGCGATGCTGCTGCTCAGCCGGGACGGCGGGGGCTGCGGCTGCGGCGACACCCTGACGGCGGCGCCGCCGGTGCGCCGCTCGGTGCTGACGGTCGCGCAGGACGAGCCCGAGCGGATCGCGGTGGCCCGGCAGCAGCAGCGGGAGCTGCTGCACGACTGGGCCGTGCCCGACCAGGTCGACTCCGCGGTGCTGCTGGTGTCCGAGCTGCTGACGAACGTCCTGGTGCACACCGACTCCGACGCGCTGCTCGTCACCGAGATCACCGGTGAGGTGGGGGAGCGGCGGCTGCGGATCGAGGTCACCGACGCGGGCGACGATCTGCCGCACAAGCGCAGGCCCGGGGAGCTGGCGTCCTCGGGCCGCGGCCTGGTCCTGATCGAACTGCTCGCGCACGCCTGGGGGGTGGACCCGCGGGGCGAGGGCAAGAGCATCTGGTTCGAGCTCTACGAGTCCGTGAACGGCTCGGGCGACGGTTCCTGGTCGCTGTAACCAGCCCTCGCCGTCAACACGCTGCACCGGATACACCCTTTCGCGTGACCGCCGGGTGAGTGACGACGACACCCTTCACACCGCCTGCACGATGAGTCCCCTGGCCGCATCCCGACCGCAGGCAAGGAATTCGCATGGGCAAGTCCGCATCCCGGGAGGACCGGGGCAAGAGGTCCTCCTTCTCGGTGTCGTACGAGGGCGGCAGCCAACGCGACCCCTCCACCCAGGTCAAGCTGGGACGCCTCTCGTACAAGGGTCCCGCCACCGCGATGGTGGCCGTCACCGTCGTGGCGATGGTGGGTGTGGTCGGCTACCTGTGGCTCGACGGCCGGAACACCCCGGGCGGCGCGGGGGCCGGGCCGGGCACCGGCGTGACGCCGAGTCCGTCCGCGCCCCCGGCCCCGGGCACGGCGGCCGCGACCACGGGCACCACGGCGACACCGGCGCCCGTCGCCTCCGGTCCCTCCGCCGACCGGACCGGCGGCGCGACACCGGCGGCCGCCGACGACGCCGGAGCGGCCGGCGGCGCTTCCGCAGCGGCCGCGGTGCGGGAGCACCGCAAGGTGGTGCTGCGCCCCTCGGGCAACGTCGACCTGGACTTCACCAACCGGTTCTCCGACATCACCTACTCCATGTCGCGCAACGACGGCTGGACCATCGCCGGCGCCAGCGGCGACCTCGCCACCGTGGAGGGCCCGGTGACCGCCGAGAGCTGCGCCGCGGCCACCGACTTCGGGTTCGTCATCGACCGGAAGAACATCCGCAAGGGACTCACCGCGTGCGTCCTGACCGACGAGAACCGGGTCGCCTCACTGACCGTCCTCGGCTGGCAGACGGACGACAACGGATTGTCGTCCGTCACCATGGACGTCACCACCTGGGACAACCCCGAGGCGCGGTGACGCCCGTCAGCCCTGCGGACCGCTCCCGGTCATCCCGTGCACCGCGGGAACGGTGCCCAGACGGCCCTTCTGGAAGTCCTCGAAGGCCTGCATGAGCTCGTCCTTGGTGTTCATCACGAACGGGCCGTAGTGCGCCATCGGCTCGCGGATCGGCTGCCCGCCGAGCAGGACGACCTCCAGGTCCGGCGTGTTCGAGTCCTGCTTCTCGTCCGCGCGGACGGTCAGCGAGGAGCCCGCGCCGAACACCGCGGTCTGGCCCGTGTGGACCGGCCGGCGGTCCGTGCCGACGCTGCCGCGCCCGGCCAGCACGTACGCCAGGCCGTTGAAGTCCTCGCGCCACGGCAGGGTCAGCTCCGCGCCCGGCGCCAGCGTGGCGTGGATCATCGTGATCGGCGTGTGCGTGATGCCCGGACCCTGGTGCCCGTCCAGCTCACCGGCGATGACCCGCAGCAGCGCGCCGCCGTCGGGGGTGGTGAGCAGCTGGACCGAGCCGCCGCGGATGTCCTGGTAGCGCGGGGCCATCATCTTGTCCTTGGCCGGGAGGTTCACCCACAGCTGCAGGCCGTGGAAGAGCCCGCCGGACATCACCAGGTGCTCCGGTGGGGCCTCGATGTGCAGCAGGCCCGAGCCCGCGGTCATCCACTGGGTGTCGCCGTTGGTGATGGTGCCGCCACCGCCGTTGGAGTCCTGGTGGTCGAAGATCCCGTCGATGATGTAGGTGACGGTCTCGAAGCCGCGGTGCGGATGCCAGGGCGTGCCCTTGGGCTCACCCGGCGCGTACTCCACCTCGCCCATCTGGTCCATCATGATGAACGGGTCGAGATGACGGTAGTTGATCCCCGCGAACGCCCGGCGCACCGGGAAGCCCTCGCCCTCGAAACCGCTCGGGGCAGTCGTGACGGTGAGCACGGGACGTGCCACGGCGTCGGCGGGAGCGGTCACGCGGGGCAGCGTCAGCGGGTTCTCGACGGTCACAGCAGGCATGTCGGTTCCTCCTCGTGTACGCCCACTTTAGTTGAGCGTTGAACTTTCTGCCACCCCAAACAGAGAAAACCGGGAGGGCATTCCCGGGCGACGGCGCAGCGAACCACGGAAGACCGGCATGGCGCGAGGGCCGGTACCCCCCTGGGGGATACCGGCCCTCGTGATCCGCCTTACGCGGCCGACTGGACCTCCTCCTTCTCAGCCTGAGCGGCCCCGGCCCCGGCCCCGGCCTCGGCGGTCTCGGTGTCGGCGGCCCCGGCCTTCCCGTCCCGCATCACCAGCGTGGCGACGACCGCCGCGGCCAGGACACCGACCGCGCTCAGGGTGAAGGTCGTCGACATCGAGGCGGTGAAGGCCTCCCGGGCCGCCCGCACCAGGCCCGCGTCCCCGCCGGCGACGGCGAGCGCCCCGCCGATGGACTCCCTGGCCTGCGCCGGGGCGCCGGCCGGCATCGCGTCGGTGTAGCCGCCGGAGAGCAGCGAGCCGAGGATCGCGATGCCGAGGGCGGTGCCGGACTGCTGGATGGTGTCGTTGAGGGCGGAGCCGACGCCCGCCTTCTCCTCCGGGATGGTTCCCATCAGCGCGGCCACGGCGGCCGGCATGGCCAGGCCGGCCCCCAGGCCCAGGATCCCCAGCGCCACGGCCGGGACCGTGAAGCCGCTGTCGGCGGTGAGCGTGGTCAGCAGGCCGAAGGAGACGGCCATCAGCAGCATCCCGCCGAGGATGACGAATCGGTTGCCCACCTTCACGGCGAGCTGCGCCCCGGCCGCGTTGCCGGCCAGCGCGGCCACGGCCAGCGGCAGGAAGGCCAGGCCCGCCTTGATCGCGGACCAGCCGAGCACGAACTGGAGGTACTGCGTCAGCACCAGCAGCAGCCCGGCGTTGCCGATCTGGACCAGGGCCAGGGAGAGCGAGCCGCCGCTGAAGTTGCGGTGCCGGAAGAGGACCAGCGGGACCATCGGCGCGCTGGTGACGTTCTGCCAGACCACGAAGCCGGCCAGGGCCGCCACCGCGCCGGCCAGGACGAGCAGGGACCGGCCCTCGAAGGCGCCGTGCTGCGGGATCTCGATGATCCACCAGACCAGGGCCGTCATGCCCACCGCCGACAGCACCGCGCCCAGCGGGTCCGGCTTCTGCCAGGGCGCCTTCGACTCCGGCATCAGCAGCACACCGGCCAGCAGCGCGAGAGCGACGATCGGCACGTTGATCAGGAAGATCGCCTGCCAGGCGAAGTGGTCGATCAGCACCCCGCCGAGGACCGGGCTGCCGACCAGCCCCAGCATCGACACCGAGCCCCACGCCGCCATCGCCTTGGGCCGCTCGTCCTCGTCGAAGACAGTGATCAGGATCGACAGCGTCGACGGCATGATCAGCGCCCCGCCGACGCCCATCGCGATGCGCACCGCGATCAGCTCGCCCGGCGTGCTGCAGAACACCGCTCCGAGCGAGGCCGCCCCGAACAGCAGCAGCCCGATCAGCATGATTTTCCGGCGCCCGAACCGGTCCCCGAGGCTGCCCGAGGTCAGCAGCAGCCCGGCGAAGACCAGGACGTAGGAGTCGAGGATCCACTGCGTCTCCTGGGCGCTCGCGCCGATGTCCTCGGTCAGCGCGGGCACCGCCACCGTCAGCGCCATGTTGTCGACGACCAGCACCAGCGTGCTCAGGCACAGCACGATCAGGATCCACCAGCGGCGTGGATGGCGAGCGTCCATGTCCTCTTCCCCTCCTGCGAACATCCTGCGAACACCGTTCGTTCGATGCGCACACTGTACGCATGGCGGAACAGTGTGCGCAACACCCGAGTTCTGTACGCTGATTGCGCACGCCGTTCGCACGAGTCTGGAGGAGCCGCGATGAGCAGGAGCAGGACGACGGACAGCAAGCCGATCCCGTCCGTGTGGGCCCGTGAGCAGCGCCGCGCCGACCAGCCCGCGCTCAGCCGGGACGCGATCGTGCGCGAGGCGATCGCCATGCTCGACGCGGACGGCGTGGAGGCGCTCAGCATGCGCAAGCTCGGCGCGCGCCTGAACGCCGGCGCGACCTCGCTCTACCGGCACGTGGCGACGAAGGACGAGCTGATGGAGCTGGCGGTGGACGAGGTGACCGCCGAGGTCCACGTCCCGCCGGCGGACCGTCCCGACTGGCGGGAGGCGGTCACCGAGGCCGCCCAGTCCTTCCGCAGGACGGCGCTACGCCATCCCTGGCTGACCCTGGTACTGGGCCAGGCCGGGCTCGCCTACCTGGGCCCCAACTACATGAACTTCTCCGAGCGGCTCGCGGCGCTGTTCACGGCGGCGGGCTTCCCCGAGCCGAGCCGGGCGATCGAGACCGTCTTCTCGTACGTCATGGGCATGAGCAGCGCGGAGGCCGCCTGGCTCACCACGGTCGCCCGCTCCGGCGAGACCGAGGCCGACCTCATCGCCCGCCTCATGCCCGCGGCCCAGCGGGCCGCGGCCGACCACAGTCACCTGGCCATCCCGCACGCGGAGGTCGAGGAAGCCACGACCGACCCCGCCGCCCTGCGCGACATGAAGTTCGCCTACGGCCTCGACGTCGTCCTGGACGGCCTGGCCCTGCGCCTGCCGAAGGGGTGAGAGCACGGGCTCAGCCCGCTGCGAAGCAAGGGCGTCTAGCCGTCTGCGAAGCAATGGCGTCTAGCCATACATCCGGCGCATCGCGAACTCGACCATCTGCTCCACGGCCTTCGCGTCGAACACCATGCGGTGCTCGCCCTCCATGTCGAGGACGAAGCCGTAGCCCGTGGGCAGCAGGTCCAGCACCTCGGCGCCGGTGATCACGAAGTACTTGGACTCCTTGCCCGCGTACCGGCGCAGCTCCTTGAGCGTGCTGAACATCGGGATCACCGGCTGCTGCGTGTTGTGCAGGGCGAGGAAGCCGGGGTTGTCGCCGCGCGGGCAGTACACCTTCGACGTGGCGAAGACCTGCTGGAAGTCCTCGGCCGCCATCTGCCCCGTGGTGAACGCGCGCACCGCGTCCGCGAGGGAGGGCGGGGACGGCTCGGGGTACAGCGGCGGCTGCTGCCCGTACCCGCCGGACATCGGCTGCTGCGGAGGGGCGTACTGCGCTTGCGGGCCCGCTGTCTGGTCGTAGCCGTACATGGGCGCAAGCGTACCGAGAGCGGCCGGGCGGCCGGGCCGGTATCCGGCCCCCGGAAACCGACAGCGACTTGACAGCCGCGGGCCCGTGGATCGCCGGGCCCGCCGCTCGTAGCGTCGAGTCATGAACGGACGCCATGACGAGGGCCCGCACGAGCACGACCGGGGCCTGGCCCACGACCTGCCCGTGCTCGCCCGCCGCAGGATGATCCGGCTGATGGCGGGCGCGGGGCTGGTCCCGCTCGTGGGCTGCACCGCGGACGGGAAGCCGTCGGCGTCGGCCCCGCCCTCGGCCTCACCCCCGGCGTCGGCGTGCGCGGAGATCCCCGAGGAGACCGCAGGGCCCTTCCCGGGGGACGGCTCGAACGGGGTGAACGTGCTGAAGGAGAGCGGCGTGGTCCGCAGCGACATCACCCGCAGCTTCGGCCGGTCCGCGGGCGGCACCGCGCGGGGGGTGCCGCTGACGGTCACCCTCACGGTGGTGGACGCCGCCTCCGGCTGCGGGACCCCGAAGCGGGGCGCGGCCGTCTACGTCTGGCACTGCGAGGGCCGGCGCCTACTCCCTGTACTCGGACGGGGTCACCGAGGAGAACTACCTGCGGGGCGTCCAGGAGACGGACGAGCGGGGACGGGCCACCTTCACCAGCGTCTTCCCCGGCTGCTACCAGGGCCGCTGGCCGCACATCCACTTCGAGGTCTTCGGCAGCCTCGCCGACGCCACGGCGGCCCGTTCGATCACCAACACCTCCCAGCTCGCGTTCCCCCGGGACGTCTGCGAGGCGGTGTACGCGACGGAGGGCTACGAGCGGAGCGTGACGCACCTGAGGAGTCTGTCGATCGAGTCGGACGGGGTCTTCGGCGACGGCCACGACCAGCAGCTCGCCACGGTCACGGGCAGCGTGGACGAGGGCTTCGGGGCGTCCCTCACCGTGCCGGTATGAGCCACGCGTCACAGATGACCGGATCGGGGTTGCCTCTTATTACCGACGGGTAGCATCATGTGTAGCTACTTGTTGGTACGTGAACTAGCGCGAGGATCCAGTGCCTCGCCGATCTCTCTACGGAGCCGGGAGCCGTCGCCATGGGGCACTACAAGTCGAATCTCCGCGACATCGAGTTCAACCTCTTCGAAGTACTCGGGCGCGACAAGGTCTACGGCACCGGCCCGTTCGAGGAGATGGACGTCGAGACCGCGAAGAGCATCCTGGAGGAGCTGACCCGCCTCTCGGAGAACGAGCTGGCCGAGTCCTTCGCCGACGCCGACCGCAACCCGCCGGTCTTCGACCCGGAGACCAACACCGCGCCGGTCCCGGCGTCCTTCAAGAAGAGCTACCAGGCCTTCATGGACTCGGAGTACTGGCGCCTCGGCCTGCCCGAGGAGATCGGCGGCACCACCGCGCCGCGCTCCCTGATCTGGGCCTACGCCGAGCTGATCCTGGGCGCCAACCCGGCCGTGTGGATGTACTCCTCGGGCCCGGCCTTCGCCGGCATCCTCTTCGAGGAGGGCAACGAGGTCCAGAAGCACATAGCCAAGATCGCCACGGAGAAGCAGTGGGGCTCCACGATGGTCCTCACCGAGCCCGACGCGGGCTCCGACGTGGGCGCCGGCCGCACCAAGGCCGTGCAGCAGGAGGACGGCTCCTGGCACATCGAGGGCGTGAAGCGCTTCATCACCTCCGGTGAGCACGACATGTCGGAGAACATCCTCCACTACGTGCTGGCCCGCCCCGAGGGCGCCGGCCCCGGCACGAAGGGCCTGTCCCTCTTCCTCGTCCCGAAGTACCTGTTCGACTTCGAGACCGGCGAGCTGGGCGAGCGCAACGGCGTCTACGCCACGAACGTCGAGCACAAGATGGGCCTGAAGGCCTCCAACACCTGCGAGATGACCTTCGGTGACCAGCACCCCGCCAAGGGCTGGCTGATCGGCGACAAGCACGACGGCATCCGGCAGATGTTCCGGATCATCGAGTTCGCCCGCATGATGGTCGGCACGAAGGCGATCTCCACGCTGTCGACCGGCTACCTGAACGCGCTGGAGTACGCCAAGGAGCGCGTCCAGGGTCCGGACCTGGCGAACTTCATGGACAAGACCGCCCCCAAGGTCACCATCACGCACCACCCGGACGTGCGCCGCTCGCTGATGACGCAGAAGGCGTACGCGGAGGGCATGCGCGCGCTGGTGATGTACACCGCCTCGATCCAGGACGCCATCCAGATCAAGGAGGCCGCCGGCGAGGACGCCGCCACCGAGCACGCGCTGAACGACCTGCTCCTGCCGATCGTCAAGGGCTACGGCTCCGAGAAGGGCTACGAGCAGCTCGCCCAGTCGCTGCAGACCTTCGGCGGCTCCGGCTTCCTGCAGGAGTACCCGATCGAGCAGTACATCCGGGACTCCAAGATCGACACCCTCTACGAGGGCACCACGGCCATCCAGGGCCAGGACTTCTTCTTCCGGAAGATCGTCCGCAACCAGGGCGCCGCGCTGAACTCCCTCGCCGAGGACATCAAGAAGTTCCTGGCGCTCGGCACCGGCGGCGAGGAGCTGGCGGGCGCCCGCGAGCACCTGGCCAAGGCGGCCGTGGAGCTGGAGGCGATCGTCGGCCTGATGCTGACCGACCTCGCGGCCACCGAGCAGGACGTCAAGAACATCTACAAGGTCGGGCTCAACACCACCCGCCTGCTGATGGCCTCCGGTGACGTCGTCGTCGGCTACCTGCTGCTCAAGGGCGCCGCGATCGCCGCCGAGAAGCTGCAGACCGCCTCCGCCAAGGACAAGGCCTTCTACACCGGCAAGATCGCCGCCGCGAAGTTCTTCGCCGCCAACGTCCTGCCGGGCGTCACGCTGGCCCGCAAGGTCGCCGAGGGTGTCGAGCTGGACCTGATGGAGCTGGACGAGGCCGCGTTCTGATCCGCGTGTTCTGATCCGCACGTCCTTCGCGCGAGGGCCTGTTCCCCTGCACCGGGAACAGGCCCTCGTCCGTCGTTAAGGTGAATGCATGACCGAACCAGCCCGCCCGTCTCCCGCCGCCGCCCCTGCAACGAGCGCTCCGCGCGCACCTCTCACTTTCGACCGCGGCCACACCGACGACCTCATGACCTTCCTGGCGGCCAGCCCCACGCCGTACCACGCCGTGGCGAACGCCGCCGAGCGGCTGGAGAAGGCCGGCTTCCGCCAGGTCGCCGAGACGGACGCCTGGGACGGGACGAGCGGCGGCAAGTACGTGCTGCGCGGCGGCGCGATCGTCGCCTGGTACGTGCCGGAGGGTGCCGCGCCGCACACGCCGTTCCGCATCGTCGGCGCCCACACCGACTCCCCCAACCTGCGCGTCAAGCCGCTCCCCGACAGCGGGGCGCACGGCTGGCGCCAGGTGGCCGTGGAGATCTACGGCGGGCCGCTGCTCAACTCCTGGCTCGACCGCGACCTCGGCATCGCCGGCCGCCTGACCCTGCGCGACGGCTCGACGCGTCTGGTCGACGTGGACCGGCCGCTGCTGCGCGTCCCGCAGCTCGCCATCCACCTGGACCGCTCGGTGACGGCCGACGGCCTCAAGCTCGACAAGCAGCGGCACATGCAGCCCGTGTGGGGCCTCGGCCGCGACGTGCGCGACGGCGACCTGATCGCCTTCCTGGAGGAGAGCGCCGGCATCCCCGCGGGCGAGGTCACCGGCTGGGACCTGATGACGCACTCCGTGGAGCCGCCCGCCTACCTGGGCCGCGACCGCGAACTGATCGCCGGACCGCGCATGGACAACCTCCTGTCGGTGCACGCCGGCACGGCCGCGCTCGCCGCCGTCGCCTCCTCCTCGTCGCAGCCGGCGTCCATCCCGGTCCTGGCCGCCTTCGACCACGAGGAGAACGGCTCCCAGTCGGACACCGGCGCGGACGGGCCGCTCCTCGGCAACGTGCTGGAGCGCTCGGTCTTCGCGCGCGGCGGCTCCTTCGAGGACCGGGCGCGCGCCTTCGCCGGCACGGTCTGCCTGTCCTCGGACACGGGCCACGCCGTCCACCCCAACTACGCGGAGCGGCACGACCCGACGCACCACCCGCGCGTCAACGGCGGCCCGATCCTCAAGGTCAACGTCAACAACCGCTACGCCACGGACGGTTCGGGCCGCGCGGAGTTCACGGCGGCCTGCGAGGCGGCGGACGTGCCGTTCCAGTCGTTCGTCTCCAACAACTCCATGCCCTGCGGCACCACGATCGGCCCGATCACCGCCGCCCGGCACGGCATCAGGACGGTCGACATCGGCGTGGCCATCCTGTCGATGCACAGCGTCCGCGAACTGTGCGGCGCCGACGACCCGTTCCTGCTGGCCAATGCGCTGACGGCGTTTCTGGAGAGGTAGAACGGGCCGCCGCCGCATGGGTGTTCGCCTCCGGGGTACCCGGTTGTTCCGGGACCGGACCGACCGGACCGTACAGGGAGGCGACACACATGGGCCTCGGCGGATGCATCATCCTCATCGCCGTGGGAGCCATCCTCACGTTCGCGACCGACTGGGACATGGAGGGAGTCAACCTCGACCTGGTCGGAATCATCTTCATGATTGTCGGACTGATTGGCGTCACGGTCTTCAGCAGCATTTACCGGCGCAGGCGCGTGGTCGTGCCACCGGCGGCGGGCGTCGTCGACGACCCGGCCGCCCACCAGCGCCGCGACGGCTACACCGGCGGGTACGGGGTGTGACGCCGGACGCTCAGGCGTCCATCCCGGCCAGCACCAGGGAGAGCCGGCCGGTCCCCGTCCCCGTGAGGCGCACCGGTACGCCCCAGTCCTGTTGGTGGACGTGACAGGCGGGGAACTCGGTGGCCGGGTCGTCGTCGCAGGACGCGGCCATCGCGGAGACGTGCAGCACGCCCTCCCTCACGGACGGTTCGAGCGCGAGGGTGCGGGACAGGTCAGTCCCCGCACCCTCGCCTTCGCGCAGCAGCTCCGGCGGGGTCGAGGAGACCAGCAGGCGGGTTGCGGGGCCGTAGCGGTCGTCCAGCTTCTGCCCCGCGGGCGCCTGGAAGACGACGTCCAGCAGCAGCCGCCCCTCGGCGACCTCGGTCGGCTCCCGCCGGGTGCGGTGGGCCACGTCCGGGACCTGCACCGCCTCCTCCGGCAGCCGCAGCCGGGTCAGCCGGTGCCGGGCCGACTCCACGACCACGATGTCGTCGCCGTCCAGCACGGCGTCGCTGGGCTCGCGCAGATCCGTGGCCAGGGTCGTCACCTCGCCGGTCGCCGGGTCGTAGCGGCGCAGGGCGTGGTTGTAGGTGTCGCTGACGGCGACCGAGCCGTCGGGCAGGGCCGTGACGCCCAGCGGATGCTGGAGCAGGGCCTGCGACGCGGCGCCGTCACGGTGGCCGAAGTCGAACAGGCCCTCACCGACGGCGGTGTGGACCGAGCCGTCGGGGTCCACCCAGCGCAGGGCGGACGTCTCCGAGTCGGCGAGCCACAGCCGCCCGGGCGTGGCGGCGAGGCCCGAGGGCTGCGCGAACCAGGCCTGGTCGCCGGGTCCGTCGACCAGCCCCTCGTTGGTCGTCCCGGCCGTGACGGCCACCGTCCCGTCCCGCGGGTCGTACGCCCACAGCTGGTGGATCCCGGCCATGGCGATCCAGACGCGGCCCTGCCACCAGGCCACGTCCCACGGTGAGGACAGGTCGACCTCGCGGGCGGGCCCCGAGGTGGCCGAGCCCTGCCACCACTGCCGGCCCGTGCCGGCGAGGGTGGTGACCTCGCCGGCGGCGAGGTCCAGCCGCCGCAGGGCGTGGTTGACGGTGTCGGCGACGACCACCGTCCCGTCGTCGAGGAGGGCGAGTCCCTGCGGCTCGTTGAACGTGGCCGTGGCGGCGGACCCGTCGGCGAAGCCCCGCGTGCCGGCGCCGAACACCCGCACCACGCTCTCCCCGTCCGCGGCGAGCTCCACCAGCCGGTGCCGGGTCGTGTCGCTCACCAGGAAGGTGCCGCCCGGCAGCCGCACGGCCTTGCCCGGGAAGCGCAGCACCGTCGGCTCCGGCTCCGGCGGCACGTACGGCCCGTCGCCGCGCCGCAGGGTGCCCTTGGCGGTGTGCTCCGCCTCAAGCTCCCCGACCAGGCGCTCGATGGCGTGTACATGCCCCTCACCGGCGTGCTGGGCGACGACGTACCCCTCGGGGTCGATCACCACGAGCGTCGGCCAGGCGCGCACCGCGTACTGCTTCCACGTGGCCAGCTCCGGGTCGTCGAGCACCGGGTGCTCCACCCCGTAGCGCTCCACGGCGTCGGCGACCGCCCCGTGCTCCGCCTCGTGGGCGAACTTCGGGGAGTGCACCCCGATGACGACGACCGTGTCCCGGTGCTTCTCCTCCAGCTCGCGCAGCTCGTCCAGGACGTGCAGGCAGTTGATGCAGCAGAAGGTCCAGAAGTCCAGGATGACGATGCGTCCGCGCAGGTCGGCGAGGGTGTACTGCTGTCCGCCCGTGTTCAGCCAGCCGCCCTCGCCGGTCAGCTCGGGGGCGCGGACGCGGGCGCGTCGGCGTACGGAGTCGCTCATGACCCCAGGGTGTCATCCGGCTGCGGCGTCGGGTCCAGGGCATGACCGGTCGTGGCGTCGACGTGGTCCGGGATCTCGCCGGGGCGGTCGCCGACCGTGAGGGTGCCGGTGGGTTCGAACATCAGGATGGCGGTCGGGACGGGGGCGTACGGCTTGTGCTCGGTGCCGCGCGGGACGGTGAAGACGCTGCCCGCGGGCAGCACGACCGTGCGCTCGCCGGCCGGCTCGCGCAGGCCGATGTGGAGTTCGCCCTCGACGACGAGGAAGAACTCGTCGGTGTGGTCGTGGACGTGCCAGACGTGCTCGCCCTCGACCTTGGCGATCCGGACGTCGTAGTCGTTGACGGCGGTGACGATGCGCGGGCTCCAGCGGTCGGAGAAGGAGGCCAGGGCGCGGGCGAGGGAGACGGGTTCCTGGGTCATGGGCCGATCCTGCGGGGTGCGGACCGACGGGCACGAGTGCTAGGAATCGCACATGTCGCAAGGATCCTCGCAGCGCCCGCACCGGGTCGCCGTGATCGTGGACGAGGGCACCAACCCCTTCGAGGTGGGGGTGGCCACCGAGCTGTTCGGGCTGCCGCGGCCCGAACTGGGGCTGCCGGGGCCGCTGTACGAGGTGGTGCTGTGCGGGCCCGCGCCACGGATCCGGATGAACCACGGCTTCTGCACGCTCACCGGCGTCCCGGGCCTGGACGCCGTGGACGGGGCGGACACGCTGGTGGTGCCGGGCCGGCCGGACAACGTCGTGCCCCGGGTCCCGGCCGTGCTGGACGCCATCCGGCGCGCCCACGCGCGGGGCACCCGGATCGTGAGCTTCTGCACCGGCACCTTCGCGCTCGCCGAGGCCGGGCTGCTGGACGGGCGGCGGGCGGCGACGCACTGGCGGTGGGCGGACTCCTTCCGCCGGCTGCACCCGAAGGTGCTGCTGGAGCCCGACGTGCTGTTCGTCGACGAGGGCGACGTGCTCACCGCCGCGGGCAGCGCGGCCGCGCTCGACCTCGGGCTGTACATCTGGCGGCGTGACCAGGGCGCCGAGATCGCCAACCACGTCTCCCGCCGGCTGGTCTTCGCCGCGCACCGGGACGGCGGGCAGCGGCAGTTCGTGGAGCGGCCGGTGCCGGACGTGCGGGACGAGTCCCTGGGGCCTCTTCTGGCGTGGGCGCAGGAGCGGCTGGGCGAACCGCTGACCGTGGCGGACCTGGCCGCACACGCGCGGGTCAGCCCCGCCACGCTGCACCGCCGCTTCCGCGCCCAGCTCGGCACGACCCCGCTGGCGTGGCTCACCGCCGAGCGGGTGGCGCTGGCCTGCCGGCTGATCGAGCGGGGCGAGGAGCGGCTGGACGTGGTGGCCGACCGCAGCGGGCTCGGGACGGCCGCCAACCTGCGGGCGCGGCTGCGGCGGGCGACCGGACTCAGCCCGTCGGCCTACAGGCGGCGTTTCGGCGGCGGAGGCGGGGAAGCCCTGGTCCCATGAGATTCCTCGTGTACGACCGGCTCCTCGGCTTCGGTGACGACTACTGGATCGAGGACGAGCACGGCTCCAAGGTGTTCCTCGTCGACGGCAAGGCCCTGCGCCTGCGCGACACCTGGGAGCTGAAGGACACCCAGGGCCGCGTCCTCGTCGACATCCACCAGAAGATGCTCGCCCTGCGCGACACGATGGTGCTCCAGCGGGCCGGGGAGCCGCTGGCGACCATCCGCCGCAAACGCCTGTCCCTGCTGCGCAACCACTACCGGGTTTCCCTGGCCGACGGCAGCGAACTGGACGTCAGCGGCAAGATCCTGGACCGGGAGTTCGCCGTCGAGTACGACGGGGAGCTGCTCGCGGTGATCTCCCGGCGGTGGCTCACCGTGCGCGACACCTACGGCGTGGACGTGGTCCGCGAGGACGCGGACCCGGCGCTGCTGATCGCGGTGGCGGTGTGCGTGATCCACCTGGCGGAGAAGGAGCGGGAGGACTGAGGACGCCCCGGTCAGGGCCTGCGCGGCGGCTGGAGTCCCAGCACCCGGTCCTTCAGCGCCGGGAACTGCTCCCGGGTCGTCGCGACCTTCCCCGGGTCGAACTCCACGGTGAGGACCTCCTCGTGGGCACCGGCCTCGGCCAGCACCTCGCCCCACGGGTCGACCACGATCGAGTGGCCGGACTGGGGGACCCCGGCGTGCGTCCCGGCCGTCGCGCAGGCGAGTACGAACGACTGGTTCTCCACGGCCCGGGCCTGCGCGAGCAGCGTCCAGTGGGACCGGCGGCGCTCGGGCCAGCCCGCCGACACCACGAGCGTCTCGGCTCCGGCGTCGACCAGTCCGCGGAAGAGTTCGGGGAAGCGCAGGTCGTAACAGGTGGCCAGGCCCAGGGTCGTCGCGGGCAGACGCACCGTCACCAGATCCTCGCCCGCGCCCATCAGCACGGCCTCGCCCTTGTCGAAGCCGAACCGGTGGATCTTGCGGTAGGCGGCGGCCAGGTCGCCGGAGGGCGAGAAGACGAGGGAGGTGTTGTACAGGGGGCCGTCCGGGTCCCGCTCGGGGATGGAGCCGGCGTGCAGCCAGACGCCCGCGTCGCTCGCGGCCTTGGCCATCGCCTCGTAGGTGGGCCCTTCGAGCGGCTCGGCCTCCGTGCCGAACGCGTCATAGGCGAACGCGCCCGTGGTCCACAGCTCCGGCAGGACGACGAGGTCGGCACCGGCCTGCTCCCGGACCAGGGAGGCCGCCCGCCGCCGGCGCGATTCGACCGATTCGCCCTCGTCTACGGCGATCTGGATCACAGAGGCGCGCACACTACCACCGTCCTGGCATTCGAGCCGTCCACACGGGCCTACGATCGTCACACGAAAGCACTGCCGGGGTGCCCCACAGCAGCGTAACTTAGCTCGCAAGACACCCGCCGACAGCCGCCACCTCCCACTGGCAACGCCGCCACCACCTGCCCGTGCACCGACCGCCGAGGGGTCCCGTTCCGTGAGTCTGCATCCCACCCTCCAGCCCTACGCCGACGCCTGGACCCACTCCATCGAAGCGATATCCGAACTGGTCCAGCCGCTCGCGGAGGCCGAATGGAACCGGCGTACGCCGTGTCCCGGGTGGTCGGTGCGGGACGTGGTGTCCCATGTCATCGGCCTCGACTGCGAGATGCTCGGCGACCCGCGTCCCATCCACACGCTGCCGCGCGACCTGTTCCACGTCACCAACGACCACCAGCGCTACATGGAGATGCAGGTCGACGTGCGCCGGCACCACACGGCGCCGGAGATGACCTCCGAGCTGGAGTACGTGATCATCCGCCGCAACCGCCAGCTGCGCAACGACTCGCGTGACCCGGGCACGAAGGTGCGCGGGCCGCTCGGGGCCGAGCTCACCCTGGAGGAGTCCATGCGCCGGCACGCCTTCGCCGTGTGGGTGCACGAGCAGGACCTGCGCACGGCCCTCGGCCGGCCCGGCAACCTCGACTCCCCCGGCGCGCACCTCACCCGGGACGTGCTGCTCGGTGAACTCCCGCGCGTGGTGGCGGAGGACGCGCAGGCGCCGCGCAGCTCGGCGATCGTCTTCGACGTGCACGGCCCGATCGAGTTCCTGCGCACGATCCGCGTCGACATCAACGGCCGCGGCACCCTGGAGACGGCCCCGGCCCTGGGCCCCGCCGCCACCCTCACCCTCGACTGGGAGACCTACGTCCGCCTGGCCTGCGGCCGGGTGACGCCCGAGGCGGTCGCCGACCGGCTGAAGACGGAGGGCGACCCGGACCTCACGGCGGCGATCCTGCGCAACTTCACCGTGACGCAGTGACCCGGCCGCGGAAGGCACCGTGCCGCGCCGGGCCGCGCATCCAGCCCGGCCCGGCATCGGCTCCCGGCACCGGAAAACCCCGTGCCGCCGCCCCGCCCCCGCCGTACCGTCCCCTGCCATGACCTCACCGCCCGGCCGTTCCGGCCGCCTCACCTTCCACGGCCCCCTGTCCGAGACCCGCGCGGAGACCCTCGTACGACGTCTCGCCGACACCTCCCCGCGCACCGTCCTGGACATCGGCTGCGGCCGGGGCGAGCTCATGCTGCGCGTCCTGGCCGCCGCCCCGCACGCGACCGGCACCGGGATCGACCTCGACGCCGAGGACCTGGCCCGGGGCCGGCGGGCCGCCGAGGCACGCGGTCTCACGCCCCGGGTCCGCTTCCTGGAGGAGTCCGCCACCGGCACGCCCCACGGCCCGGCCGACCTCGTGCTGTGCGTGGGCGCGAGCCAGGCCCTCGGCGGCGGTCTGCCCGAGGCTCTCGCCGCACTCCGCCGCCTCGTCACCGACGGCGGCCGGGTCCTGCTCGGTGAGGGCTTCTGGCAGCGCACCCCGACCGGGGCCGAGCTCTCCCGGATGTGGCCGGGCGCCGCCGCCACCGACCATCCCGGCCTCCCGGGCCTGATCGAGCTGGTGATCGCGGCGGGGTTCCGGCCGGAGTGGACGGAGACGGCGAGCCTCGACGAGTGGGAGCAGTTCGAGTCGGCGTACCTGGCGGACACCGAGGTGTGGCTCGCCGAGCACCCCGGGCACCCGCGGGCCGAGGAGACACGGCAGCGCGCCGACCGCCACCGCGCCGCCTGGCTCACCTACCGCGGCGTCCTCGGGCTGGCGTACCTCACACTTGTGCCTGTGACGGCCCGTCGACCGGGTGACCAGGCGGCGACCGGGTGACTACGCCGGGACGTGCACCGTCTCCACCCGGCTCGCCACCAGCCGCTCCCGCTCCCGCCGCGCCGCCCGCCTGCGCAGCCGCAGGATCTGCGTGACGCCGAGCGCCTGGAGCACGAAGACGGCCGAGAAGGCCACCGTGTAGTCGTCGCCGGTGGCGTCCAGCAGCACGCCGATCGCGAACAGCGTGGTCATGGACGCCACGAAGCCGCCCATGTTGGTGATGCCGGAGGCCGTGCCCTGCCGCTCGGGCGGGTTCGCCGGGCGGGCGAAGTCGAAGCCGATCATCGACGCGGGCCCGCACGCCCCGAGCACCACGCACAGCACGATCAGCAGCCACATCGGGGCGTGCGGCGCGGGGTGCAGCAGCGTCGCCGCCCACAGGGCCGCCGTCGCGCCGACCGTGCCGAGCGCGAGCGGCAGCCGGGCCCCGTGGTGCCGGGCGATGATCTGGCCGTAGACCAGGCCGACGACCATGTTGGACAGCACCACCAGCGTGAGGAGTTCACCGGCTGTCGCCCGGGACAGGCCCTGTGCCTCGACCAGGAACGGCAGGCCCCACAGCAGCAGGAAGACCATCGCCGGGAACTGGGTGGTGAAGTGCACCCACAGGCCCAGGCGGGTCCCGGGCTCCCGCCAGGAGGCGGCGATCTGGCGCCGTACGTAGGCCCCGCCGCGGTGCGGGACCGGCTCCGGTTCGTGGCCCTCCGGGTGGTCCTTGAGGAAGAGCACGACCAGCACGAACACCACGGCCCCGGCGGCGGCGCTGCCCGCGAAGGCGGCGGTCCAGCCGATGCCGTGCAGCAGCCGGGCCAGGACGAGCGTGGAGACGAGGTTGCCCGCCATGCCCACCAGACCCGCCAGCTGCGCGACGAGCGGCCCGCGCCGGGCCGGGAACCACCGGGTGCCCAGCCGCAGCACGCTGATGAACGTCAGCGCGTCACCGCAGCCGAGCAGCGCCCGGGAGGCGAGCGCCATGCCGTACGACGGGGAGAACGCGAAGCCCAGCTGCCCCGCCGTGAACAGCACCGCGCCGAGCGCGAGCACCTTCTTGGTGCCGAGCCGGTCGACGAGCAGGCCGACGGGTATCTGCATGCCCGCGTAGACCAGCAGCTGGAGGATGGAGAAGGTGGACAGGGCCGAGGCGTTGACGTGGAAGCGGTCGGCGGCGTCCAGGCCGGCCACGCCCAGGGACGTGCGGAAGATGACCGCGACGAAGTAGACCGAGACGCCGACGCCCCAGACGGCCAGCGCCCGCCGCCCGCCAGGGGGATCACCGGGCAGCGTCGTGGAGCTCATCGGACCTCCCCCCGTGCCAGGTGCGAGAACCAGCCGACGTGCCGGTGGACGAGCCCGACGGCCGCGTCGGCGTCCCCGGCGCGCAGCGCGTCGAGGATCTCCTCGTGCTCGGCGAGGGTCTTGGCGATGCGGTCGGGGTGGGAGTGCATCACGGCCACGCCCATGCGCAGCTGGCGGTCGCGCAGCTGGTCGTAGAGGCGGGAGAGGATCTCGTTGCCGCCGCTGCGCACGATCTCGGCGTGGAAGCAGCGGTCGGTGACGGCGGCCCCGGCGAGGTCGCCCGCCGCGGCCTGCTTCTTCTGACGGGCCAGCAGCTCCTCCAGGCGCTCGATGAGCCCGGGAGGGGCGGGCACGGCCTTGCGCGCCGCGTGCTCCTCGACGAGCAGCCGGGTCTCGACGACGTCGGCGATCTCCTGCGCGGAGACGGGCAGGACCAGGGCGCCCTTCTTGGGGTAGAGCCGGATCAGACCCTCGGCCTCCAGCCGGAGCAGCGCCTCGCGCACCGGCGTGCGCGAGACCCCGACGGCCTCGGCCAGCTCGCCCTCGGTGAGGAGGGTCCCGCCCTCGTAACGGCGCTCCAGGACGCCCTGTTTGACGTGGGTGTAGACGCGGTCGGCGGCGGGGGGTTGCTTCACGGCCAGGGTCATGCGGACAGCATAGATACAACAGGTGTGCATGGATGCATCCGTCCAGTATGCGGACCTGTATGTCACACATCTGTGGCAAAGCGGGGGTCCCGCCGGGTGTGAGCACAACCAACTGTGCTACTTACAAGTCAGACACGTGCGGCCCCTTTCTCCTCGTCCTCAACTCGGCCGCACCGTTGGGGCATTCAACGCAATCGGGGTACTTGACTTGATAACCGGCATTAAGGGCACCCGTCTCCGCAGAGCCGCGGCCGTCGCCGTGACCACCGGCGCCATGCTCGCGACCGGAGCCCTCACCACCACGCAGGCGCAGGCCGCCGCCACGCCGTCGATCGCCGCCAAGGGCGGCTACGTGATGAACAACGCGACCGGCAAGTCGCTCTACACCAAGGCGGCGGACACGCGCCGTTCGACCGGCTCGACCACCAAGATCATGACCGCCCTGGTGGTGCTGAAGCAGTCGAACCTCAACCTGGACAGCAAGGTCACGGTCCAGAAGGCGTACAGCGACTACATCGTCGACAACAACTGGGCGTCCAACGCCAAGCTGATCGTCGGCGACAAGGTCACCGTCCGCCAGCTGCTGTACGGGCTGATGCTGCCGTCCGGCTGCGACGCGGCGTACGCGCTCGCCGACAAGTTCGGCTCGGGCTCGACGCGGGCGGCGCGCGTGAAGTCGTTCATCGGCAAGATGAACACCACCGCCAAGAACCTGGGCCTGAAGAACACCCACTTCGACTCGTTCGACGGCATCGGCAAGGGCGCCAACTACTCCACGCCGCGCGACCTGACGAAGCTCGCCAGCGCGGCGATGAAGAACTCCACGTTCCGTACGGTCGTCAAGACGAAGAAGTACACGGCGAAGACGACCACCAAGTCCGGCGGCACGCGGACGATGGCGCCGTGGGAGAACACCAACCCGCTGCTCAGCAGCTACACCGGCGCGATCGGTGTGAAGACCGGCTCCGGCCCGGAGGCCGGCTACTGCCTGGTCTTCGCCGCCACCCGCAACGGCAAGACAGTCATCGGCACGGTCCTGGCCTCGACCAGCGCGACGGCCCGCAAGTCGGACGCGACGAAGCTGCTCAACTACGGCTTCACCAAGTAGGCACGCGCGGCACGCGGAAGGGGCTCACCGCCGGTGGCGGTGAGCCCCTTCCGCGTCAGTGCCGGGTCACGCCCAGGTGATCAGGCGCTTGGGCTGCTCCAGGACCGCCGCCACGTCGGCCAGGACCTTCGAGCCCAGCTCGCCGTCGACCAGGCGGTGGTCGAAGGAGAGGGCCAGCGTGGTGACCTGACGGGGCTTCACCTTGCCCTTGTGGACCCACGGCTGGAGCTTGATCGCCCCGACCGCGAGGATCGCGGACTCGCCCGGGTTCAGGATCGGCGTGCCCGTGTCGACCCCGAAGACGCCGACGTTGGTGATCGTCACCGTGCCGCCCTGCATGGCCGCCGGGGACGTCCTGCCCTCGCGGGCCGTCGCCACCAGCTCGCCCAGCGACTCGGCCAGCTGCGGCAGCGTCTTGGCATGGGCGTCCTTGATGTTCGGCACGATCAGGCCGCGCGGGGTCGCGGCCGCGATGCCCAGGTTGACGTAGTGCTTCACCACGATCTCCTGGGCGGCCTCGTCCCAGGACGCGTTGATCTCGGGGTTGCGCTTGATCGCGACCAGCAGCGCCTTGGCGATCAGCAGCAGGGGGTTCACGCGCAGGCCCGCGAACTCCTTGTCCTGCTTGAGCTCCTCGACCAGCTTCATCGTGCGCGTCACGTCGACCGTCACGAACTCCGTGACGTGCGGCGCGGTGAACGCCGAGCCGACCATCGCCGCCGCGGTCGCCTTGCGGACGCCCTTGACCGGGACGCGGGTCTCGCGCGCGGTGTCGTACGAGGCCGGGGCGGCCACCGGGGCGGGCGTGGGCGCCGGCGCCGGCTCGGTCGCCTGCGGGGCGGCCGTGGCCGCGGCCACCGCCGCGTGCACGTCCTCGCGCGTGATGATGCCGTCCGGGCCGGTCGGCACGACCGTCGTCAGGTCGACGCCCAGGTCCTTGGCCAGCTTGCGCACCGGCGGCTTGGCCAGCGGGCGGTCCGCGCCCGCCGGGGCCGGCACGGTCGCCGGGGCCGCCACGGTCGCCGCCGGAGCCGCCGGCGCGTGGCCGTTCAGCTCCGTCTGGATCGCCGACGAGGCCTGCTGGAGGGGGACCTCCGGGCCCTTGCGGGGGCGGCGGCGGGTGGACGAGGTCGCCACCCCGTAGCCGACGAGGACCGGCTGGCGGCCGGAGCCCTCGGGCTTCGGCTCCGCCGCGGCCTCGGCGGCCTCCGGCTCCGGCTGCGCGGCGGGCGCGGGCGCGGCGCCGCCGCTCACGTCGACCGCGATGATCGACGTGCCCACGTCGACCGTGGTGCCCTCCGGGAAGTGCAGCTCCCGGACCACCCCGTCGTAGGGGATGGGCAGCTCGACGGCCGCCTTCGCCGTCTCGACCTCGCACACGACCTGCCCGTCGGTGACCGTGTCACCGGGCTGGACGTACCACTTGAGGATCTCCGCCTCCGTGAGCCCCTCGCCCACGTCGGGCATCTTGAACTCGCGCACGGACGCTTCCGTCATCGTCGTCACGACCCTCTCCTCAGTACGCCAGCGAGCGGTCGACGGCATCCAGCACCCGGTCCAGGTTCGGCAGGTACTCCTCCTCCAGGCGGGCCGGCGGGTACGGGGCGTGGTAGCCGCCGACCCGGAGCACCGGGGCCTCCAGGTGGTAGAAGCAGCGCTCCGTGATCCGGGCGGCGATCTCCGCGCCCGAGCCGAAGAACACCGGCGCCTCGTGGACCACGACCAGGCGGCGGGTCCTCTCCACCGACGCCTGGATCGAGTCGAAGTCGACCGGGGAGATGGAGCGCAGGTCCAGGACCTCCAGGCTCTTGCCCTCCTCGGCGGCCGCGTCGGCGGCCTCCTGGCAGAGCTTCACCATCGGGCCGTAGGCGGCCAGGGTCAGGTCGGTGCCCTCGCGGACCACCCGGGCCTTGTGCAGGGGGCCCGGGATGGCCTCGGTGTTGACCTCGCCCTTGTCCCAGTAGCGGCGCTTGGGCTCGAAGAAGATCACCGGGTCGTCGCTCTGGATGGCCTGCTGCATCATCCAGTACGCGTCCGAGGCGTTCGACGGGCTGACCACCTTCAGGCCCGCCACATGCGCGAAGAGCGACTCGGGGGACTCCGAGTGGTGCTCGACCGCGCCGATGCCGCCGCCGTAGGGGATGCGCACGACGACGGGCATCTTGACCTTGCCCAGCGAGCGGGCGTGCATCTTCGCGAGCTGCGTGACGATCTGGTCGTACGCCGGGAAGACGAAGCCGTCGAACTGGATCTCCACCACCGGGCGGTAGCCGCGCAGGGCCAGGCCGACCGCCGTGCCGACGATGCCCGACTCGGCGAGCGGGGTGTCGATGACGCGGCTCTCGCCGAAGTCCTTCTGCAGGCCGTCCGTCACGCGGAAGACGCCGCCGAGCTTGCCGACGTCCTCGCCCATGATCAGGACCTTGTCGTCGGACTCCAGAGCGCGGCGCAGCGACTCGTTGATCGCCTTGGCCAGGGCCATCTTCTCGGCCATCTCAGTTACCCCCCTCGTCGGCGAACGACGCCTGGTACGCGGCGAACCGGGCGCGCTCCTCGTCGACGAGCGCGTGCCCGTCCGCGTAGACGTTCTCGAAGATCGCGAAGTGGTCCGGGTCCGGCATGGCGCGGACCGCCTCGCGCACCCGCCTGCCCAACGCCTCGGACTCGGCCTCCAGTTCCGCGAAGAACGCCTCGTCCGCGTGGTGCGAGGCCTCCAGGTAGCGGCGCAGGCGCAGGATCGGGTCCTTGGCCTCCCAGGCCTGGCGCTCCTCGTCGCCCCGGTAGCGGGTGGGGTCGTCGGAGGTGGTGTGGGCGCCCATCCGGTAGGTGAACGCCTCGACGAGGGTCGGTCCCTCACCGCTGCGGGCCCGCTCCAGGGCCCAGCGGGTGACCGCGAGGCAGCCGAGCACGTCGTTGCCGTCGACCCGGACGCCCGGGAAGCCGAAGCCCTGGGCGCGCTGGTAGATCGGCACCCGGGACTGCTTCTCGGTCGGCTCGGAGATGGCCCACTGGTTGTTCTGGCAGAAGAACACGACCGGGGCGTTGTAGACCGCGGAGAAGGTGAACGACTCGGCCACGTCGCCCTGGCTGGAGGCGCCGTCGCCGAAGTAGGCGATCACCGCGCTGTCCGCGCCGTCCTTGGCGACGCCCATCGCGTAGCCGGTGGCGTGCAGCGTCTGGGAGCCGATGACGATCGTGTAGAGGTGGAAGTTGTTGCCGTTCGGGTCCCAGCCGCCGTTGTTCACGCCGCGGAACATGCCGAGCAGGTTGGTCGGGTCCACGCCGCGGCACCAGGCGACGCCGTGCTCGCGGTAGGTGGGGAAGACGTAGTCGTCGTCGCGCAGGGCCCGGCCGGAGCCGATCTGCGCGGCCTCCTGGCCGAGCAGCGAGGCCCACAGGCCCAGCTCGCCCTGGCGCTGCAGGGAGGTCGCCTCGGCGTCGAAGCGGCGGGTGAGCACCATGTCGCGGTAGAGGCCGCGGAGCTCTTCCGGGGTGACACCGGCGACGTACTTGTCGAACTCGGCGTTCTTGACGCGCTTGCCCTCGGGCGTCAGCAGCTGCACGAGCTGGGGCTCGGTGCCCTTCGCGCCGGCGTCCTTCTTGGCGGTGGTGCGGGTGGTGCGCTTGGTGCCGGTGGTGCCGGCCTTGCTTCCGGCGCTGCGTCGCGGTGTGCGCGCGGCAGTGCTCTCCACGGTCACGTGTGCTCCTCCGTCGGTCCAGCCCCCGGGGTTGCCGGTAGGCCAGTGCGGCTCACCTGTTCTCGACCACCGGGGCACGGGGTGGGTGCCACTCGGCCGGGAACAGGCGTGACAGGTGCCCCGGCGAGCGCCCTGCAGAAAGCACGTTACCCAGTGCGCCACATTTCTGTGAAACCCCTTCTGACCTGCGATTTTGCTTGGATATCCAAGTAAATCGGGAAGGCGGTGAAGGGTCCCTGGTCACAGCCTTGCAGGAGGCCGGAGCTACCGCACGTTAACCCGGTGACCCAGGTCACGGGAAGAGTTCTTTTCCCGGCGTGCCCGAACGACGCGCGCGCGTGGGCCCCGTCTCCGGGTCCCACGCGCGCGTGGATCATGCTTTTCGCGGCGGCTGTCAGGTGCCGCCCTCACCGCCCGGGCCGCCGACGACGCCGGTCGTGGTGCCCGCGTCGGTGCCGCCGGCGGTGTCGCCGGTCGGGGTGCCCGGGTCCGTGGGCTCCTCCTCGGTCGGCTCGCCCGTCGGCTCCTCGGTGGTCGGCTCGCCCGTCGGCTCGCCGGTGGGCGACTCGGGGGCGCTCTGCGACGGCGTGACGGAGGGCGTGTACGAGGGCGTCCAGTTGCCGTTGCCGTTGCCCGTGCCGGTGCCGTCGTCCGTGGACGTGTCGGTCGGCTGGTCGGTCGCCTCGTCGCTCGGCGTCTCGCTGGGCGTCTTGTCCTCGGTCGTCTGCGAGGTGGTCGGCGACTGCTTCTTGCCCGGGTCGTCCTTGCCGCCGCCGGTGTTCTGCAGGGCCAGGGCGACGCCCGCGGCGACGGCGATCACCGCGAGCACGGCGAGGATCCACAGCTTGCCGCGGCCGCTGCCCCGGTTGCCCTGTCCCTCGAAGCCGCCGTCGTCCCCGTTGCCGTAGCCGGCGGGCAGGATCGGCGAGGGGATCTGCGTGGTGCCGGAGGCGTCCCCGGGGTGGCCCATCACGGCCGTGCCGGCGAAGCCGCCCGAAGGGGTGTGCCGGCCCTCGTGCATGTCGACCGGGCCGGTGTTCCAGGTGCCGGTGTGGCCGCCCTGGTCGTAGAGCATCTGCAGCGCGTACTGGACCAGGCCGCGCATCTCCTCGGCCGTCTGGAAGCGGTCGTCGGGCTCCTTGGCCAGCGAGCGCATCACCAGGCCGTCCAGCTCCGGCGGGCAGGCGTCGGAGGCCTCGGACGGCGGGGTCGGGATGTCCTGGACGTGCTGGTAGACCACCGACAGCGGGGTCTCGCCGGTGAACGGCGGGCGCAGCGACAGGAGCTCGTAGAGCAGGCAGCCCGTGGCGTACAGGTCGGAGCGGTGGTCGACGGCCTTGCCGAGGGCCTGCTCGGGGGAGAGGTACTGCGGGGTGCCCATGACCATGCCGGTCTGCGTCATCGTCGTGGACGCGCCGTGCAGGGCGCGGGCGATGCCGAAGTCCATCACCTTCACGGCGCCGTTGTGCGTGATGATGACGTTGGCGGGCTTGATGTCGCGGTGCACGATGCCGTGCTGGTGCGAGTAGGCGAGCGCCTCCAGCACACCGGAGACGATGATCAGCGCCTGCTCGGGGCCGGGCGCCTCGGCGTTCATCAGCAGGTCGCGGATGGTGCGGCCCTCGACCAGCTCCATGACGATGTACGGCACGGACTGGCCGCCGACGAAGTCCTCGCCGGAGTCGTACACGGCGACGATCGCGTGGTGGTTGAGGCCGGCGACCGACTGCGCCTCGCGCGTGAAGCGCGCCTTGGACACCGGGTCCTCGGCGAGGTCGGAGCGGAGCAGCTTGACGGCGACGGTGCGTCCGAGGCGGACGTCCTCGGCGGCGAACACCTCCGCCATGCCGCCCCGGCCGAGCCTGTGGGTCAGCCGGTACCGGCCGTCCCCGACCAGCCCGCCGTTGCCCCAGAGCTCAGGCGCGTCCGACATGCCGCCGCCGGACGCCTCGGGGTCGGACGGGCCCTGAGCGGCCTGCTGCTGTGCCATCAGTCCTCGCCGTCGTTTCTGCCCGCGGTGCGCGCGGTGTTGTTACGGTCTCCGTCGGCCACGCTACAGCCTCCGCGCAAGCCTCCGGTCCGAGACGGGTGCCAGGACCGGCACGAGACGGACGGGCCATGAAACCTTCACTCCGTACTGTCGTGCAAATTCTGTGCACCGGCCGTAGGCCCCCTGTAACGCTTCCGCGACGCTTCTTTCGCGTACGGTCACGGAACGGGCACCGAGCTTGACGTGTCAGTGCCCTGGGGCAGACTTGGCCGGGAATGGCGGTTTGGATCAACGGCGGATCAGCGACAGTCGGCGGCGCCTGCAGGGGCTACGGGGGACGGGGAACATGAGCCAGGACGGCGCACAGGGCCAGTACACGGGGCGGGCGCTCGCCAATGGCCGCTATCAGCTGCGCGACCTGCTCGGCCAGGGCGGCATGGCCTCGGTGCACCTCGCGTACGACAGCGTGCTCGACCGCCAGGTCGCCATCAAGACACTTCACACGGACCTCGGCCGGGAGCAGGCCTTCCGCGAGCGGTTCCGCCGCGAGGCCCAGTCCGTGGCCAAGCTCACGCACACCAACATCGTCTCGGTCTTCGACACCGGCGAGGACACCCTCGACGGCATGACGACGCCGTACATCGTCATGGAGTACGTCGAGGGCCGCCCGCTGGGCTCGGTCCTCGACGAGGACGTCCGGCAGCAGGGCGCGATGCCCGCCGACAAGGCGCTGAAGATCACCGCCGACGTGCTCGCCGCCCTGGAGATCAGCCACGAGATGGGCCTGGTCCACCGGGACATCAAGCCGGGCAACGTGATGATGACCAAGCGCGGCGTGGTCAAGGTCATGGACTTCGGCATCGCCCGCGCCATGCAGTCCGGTGTGACGTCGATGACGCAGACCGGCATGGTCGTCGGCACCCCGCAGTACCTCTCGCCGGAACAGGCCCTGGGCCGCGGCGTCGACGCCCGCTCCGACCTGTACTCGGTCGGCATCATGCTGTTCCAGCTGGTCACCGGACGGCTGCCGTTCGACGCCGACTCCCCGCTGGCCATCGCCTACGCGCACGTCCAGGAGGAGCCGCCGGTCGCCTCCACGATCAACCGGGCGCTGCCGCCGGCCGTGGACGCGCTGATCACCCGCGCCCTGAAGAAGAACCCGAACGAGCGCTTCCCGAGCGCGGAGGCCATGCGCGGCGAGTGCCTGCGCGTGGCGGCGTCCTTCCAGGCCGCGCCGCCGAGCATCGTGCCGGGCACGCAGGCGCAGAGCGGCGCCGGCGTCGGCTCGGCGGTGTTCCCGCCGGTCGACCAGGCGACCCCGGCCCCGTCGGGCCAGGTGCAGACGCCGTACCAGCCGACCCCGCCGCCGAACCCGTACGGCACGCCGGCCCCGGCCTACGGCTACCCGCAGCAGGGCGGCTACCAGACACCGCACCCGGCCGCGTACTCCCCGCAGCCCGGGCCGTCGACCCCGCCGCCGTACAACCTGACGCCCCAGTCCGGGACCGGGCCCTCGGGCGGCGGCCGGAGCAACAAGCCGGTGATCATCGGCTCGGTCATCGTGTCGGTCGTCGCGGTCGGCGGCCTGATCACGGCACTGCTGATGAACGGCGGCGGCGAGGACGACAAGGGCGGCGGCGGCAGCAGCGCCAGTGCGTCGGCGTCCGCGGAGAAGAAGCCCGGCTACCGCGCCCCGGACCCGACGAAGACGATCGAGGCCGAGGAGTGCACGGAGCCGCAGGAGTCGTACAACGACCCCGAGAAGATCGAGATCCCGGACTTCAAGTTCAAGAACATCCAGTCGGTCAAGGCCTGCGCCCAGGCGGCCGGCTGGCAGATCGACACCAAGAACGTCGACGAGAACACCTACGGCGAGGGCACGGTCATGAACCAGTTCCCGTCCAAGGGCACCGACGTCGACCCGGACGACATGCCGACGATCGAGCTCAACGTCTCGACGGGCAACCCGCCGTCCTGACGCCCCGGACGGTCCGGACATGAGGAAGGGCCCGGCGGCTTCGGCCGCCGGGCCCTTTCGTCCGTGGACTCCGCGCGAGGTCTACAGGTACGGGCCGCCGGAGCGGCCGCCGGGCTGCTGCTCGTCGAGGCCCTCGTGGCCGACGCCGGGCGGGAGGGCGCGGCGCATCTGCTCCAGCTGGGCGCGGGCCGCCATCTGCTGGGCGAACAGCGTCGTCTGGATCCCGTGGAAGAGACCCTCCAGCCAGCCGACCAACTGGGCCTGGGCGATGCGCAGTTCCGCGTCGCTCGGGGTCCCCTCGTCCGTGAACGGCAGGGAGAGCCGCTCCAGCTCCTCGACCAGCTCGGGCGCCAGACCGTCCTCCAGCTCCTTGACCGAGCTGGCGTGGATCTCCTTGAGCCGGACCCTGCTGGCCTCGTCCAGGGGAGCCGCGCGCACTTCCTCCAGCAGCTGCTTGATCATGCTGCCGATCCGCATGACCTTCGCGGGCTGCTCCACCTGCTCCGTGACCGGGGTCTCGCGGGAGTCCTCGTCTGAGCCGCCACCGAGCGCCATGCCGTCCTGGCCCACGACCAGGATCTGCGGGTTCTCCGGCGACCTTTCGTTCCTCGGCATCTCCATGCGGCCATTCTCTCGCACGCCCGCACCTCCTCTGCGCGGTGCCCCCGGGTCGGACGATGTTCCGCCGTTCCGTCCGTCGGCCGAACCCGGAGTGCCGCGGGCGCGGGGTGGTGTGACGCTGATGGCCTCGACAGGAACGAACGTGCCGTTTCTGCCCCACCGGGCACGGCGGGAAGGGGTCACCCCCGTGACTCCATGGCTACGCGCACTGCGGGCGGCGGGACTGGTGCTCGCCCTGGGGGCGGGCGCGGTCGTCTCACCGTACGGGGCCGTGCGGTCCCACGCCGCGGTGGTGACCCACGACGAAGCGACCGGCGCGGGTGCCGTCGCCGCCCCGTCCGCCCGGCCGGCCCCGTCCGGGACGGCCAGCCCCTCCCGGGCCGGGAGCCGGGCCGGCGAGGGGCGGGAGCGGCCGGGGCGGCCGGAGAGCACCGAGGAGGAGCCGGAGGCCGCCGGCCGCACCACCGCGCCCGAGGCGTCCCGTGCGGCCCTCCCGCCGCCCGCCGCGCCGACCGAGCCGCCCGTACGGGAGGCCGCCGCCGCACGCGCCGACCGCCCCGTCGGCCCGGTGCTGCGGATCCTGCCGCTGGGCAGCGGCCTGGTGCTCATCGGCCTCGGCCTCGCCCTGGCGTTCGTCGGACTCCGGCTGCGGCGCCCGGGCCCGTTCTAGGCGCCCCGCGGCGTGATCAGCAGCACCTTGCCGATGTGGCCGCTTCCCTCCACGACCCGGTGGGCGGCGGCCGCCTCCGGCATCGGCAGCTCGCGGTCGACGACCGGGCGCAGCCGGCCGTCGGCGAACAGCGGCCAGACGTGTTCGCGGACGGCCGCGACGATGGCCGCCTTCTCCTCCTTCGGCCGGGCCCGCAGGGAGGTGGCGGTGACGGCGGCCCGCTTGGCGAGCAGGGCTCCGATGTTCAGCTCGCCCTTGACGCCGCCCTGCATGCCGATGATCGCGAGCCGGCCGTTGACGGCCAGCGCCCTGACGTTGCGCTCCAGGTACTTGGCGCCCATGTTGTCGAGGATGACGTCGGCCCCGGCGCCGTCGGTGGCCTTCCTGACCTCCTCCACGAAGTCCTGCTCGCGGTAGTTGACCAGGATGTCCGCGCCCAGTTCGGCGCACCGGTCCAGCTTCTCCTTCGTGCCGGCCGTGACGGCGACCCGGGCGCCGAGGGCCTTGGCCAGCTGGATGGCCATGGTGCCGATGCCGCTGGAGCCGCCGTGCACGAGCAGCGTCTCGCCGGGACGCAGGTGGGCGACCATGAACACGTTCGACCAGACCGTGCAGACCACCTCGGGCAGCGCCGCGGCCTGCTTCAGGTCCACGCCCTCGGGCACGGGCAGCAGCTGCCCGGCGGGGACGGCCACCTGCTCGGCGTAGCCGCCGCCGGCCAGCAGCGCGCACACCTCGTCGCCGACGTTCCAGCCGGAGACGCCCGGGCCGGTCGCGGCGACGCGCCCGGAGCACTCCAGGCCGGGGTAGGGGGACGCGCCGGGCGGCGGGTCGTAGAAGCCCTGCCGCTGCAGGAGGTCGGCGCGGTTGACGGCCCCGGCCGTCACCTCGACCAGGACCTCGCCCTCGCCGGGCACCGGATCGGGGACCTCGTCCCAGACCAGCGCCTCGGGCCCACCGGGTTCGGGAATCGTGATCGCATACATGCCAGGGACGCTACCCCCAGCTCCCCGACCGAGTCCGGCCCATCGCCGGGCGGTGCCCGGTGGGCCTTGGTCGGGTCCGTCGCCGGGGCGGTGCCCGGTGGGCCTTGGACCGGTCCTCGCGAAAACCGGTGTGCGGGACCGATGAGTTTGCGCGACGGTAAAGGTCTCCCCGTGCGTAGCCCCCGTGCACCGGAAGGACCCGAAGCATGAGCACGCAGACGTCCGGCCTGGCCATCGAGACCGCGGGCCTGGTGAAAACCTTCGGCGAGACGAGGGCCGTCGACGGAGTCGACCTGGCCGTGCCCGCGGGCACGGTCTACGGCGTCCTCGGCCCGAACGGCGCCGGCAAGACCACCACCGTGAAGATGCTCGCCACGCTCCTGCGGCCCGACGGCGGCCAGGCGCACGTCTTCGGGCACGACGTCGTCCGCGAGGCCGACGAGGTGCGCGGCCGGGTGAGCCTCACCGGCCAGTACGCGTCGGTCGACGAGGACCTCACCGGCACGGAGAACCTGGTCCTGCTGGGCCGGCTGCTCGGGCACCACAAGAAGGCCGCCCGGGACCGCGCCGCCCAGCTGCTGGAGGCCTTCGGGCTCACGGAGGCGGCGGGCAAGCAGGTCAAGCAGTACTCGGGCGGCATGCGGCGCAGGATCGACATCGCCGCGTCCATCCTCAACACCCCCGACCTGCTCTTCCTGGACGAGCCCACGACGGGCCTGGACCCGCGCAGCCGCAACCAGGTCTGGGAGATCGTGCGGGCGGTGGTCGCCCAGGGCACCACCGTGCTGCTGACCACGCAGTACCTGGACGAGGCGGACCAGCTGGCGTCCCGCATCGCCGTCATCGACCGGGGCCGGGTGATCGCCGAGGGCACCAAGGGCGAGCTGAAGTCGTCGGTGGGCGCCGGATCCGTCCATCTGCGGCTGCGCGACGCCGACCAGCGGCCCCTCGCGGCCGACCTGCTGCGCCGGACGCTCGACGCGCGGGTGCAGCTGGAGCCCGACCAGGTGGCCCTGACCGCCCGTCTCGGCACGGCGGCCGGCGACGACTCGGCCGCCGAGCAGGCCGCCCGCGCGCTGAGCGCACTGGCCCGGGCCGGGATCACCGTCGACAACTTCTCCCTGGGCCAGCCCAGCCTGGACGAGGTGTTCCTCGCCCTCACCGGGCACGACACGCACGACTCGCCCGAGCACTCCACCGACCGGAAGGACGAGGTGACGGCATGAGCACCGCGACGACCACCGAGAGCAAGGAACTCGCCCCCGTCAGCACCGAGTCCCTCGCCGCGCTGCTCATCGCCAAGGAGCGGCCGCCGCGGCCCAGCGCCTGGTCGGCGTCGATGACCTTCGGCTGGCGGGCGATCCTGAAGATCAAGCACGTGCCGGAGCAGCTCTTCGACGTCACGGCGTTCCCGATCATGATGGTGCTGATGTACACGTACCTGTTCGGCGGGGCGCTGGCCGGTTCGCCGAAGGAGTACATCCAGTTCCTGCTGCCGGGCATCCTCGTGATGTCGGTCGTGATGATCACGATGTACACGGGCGTCTCGGTGAACACCGACATCGAGAAGGGCGTCTTCGACCGGTTCCGCAGCCTGCCGATCTGGCGGCCGTCGACGATGGTCGGCTATCTGCTGGGCGACGCCCTGCGGTACACGATCGCGTCGGTCGTGATGCTGACCGTCGGCATGATCCTCGGCTACCGGGCGGACGGCGGGGTCGGGGGAGTGCTCGCCGGGATCGCGCTGCTGGTGCTGTTCTCGTTCGCCTTCTCGTGGATCTGGACGATGTTCGGGCTGCTGCTGCGCACCGAGAAGTCGGTGATGGGCGTCAGCATGATGGTGATCTTCCCGCTCACCTTCCTGTCCAACGTCTTCGTCGACCCGAAGACCATGCCGGGCTGGCTGCAGGCGTTCGTCAACAACAGCCCCGTCACGCACCTGGCGTCGGCGGTGCGCGGTCTGATGGCCGGCGACTGGCCGGCCGCCGAGGTCGCCTGGACGCTGGGCTGGGCCGGACTGTTCGTGGTGGTCTTCGGGCCGGTCACGATGCGGCTGTACAACCGGAAGTAGCGCCGGCGGACGACGGCCGGAAACGACGCCGGCGGACGGAACCGGCCCCCGCGCACGAGGCGAGTGCGCGGGGGCCGGTTCTGTGTCTTGCGGGGGCCGGTCCTGTGTCGGTCCTGCGTCTCCAGGGGGGACGGCGTCAGTCGCGGTGCATGGGCCGGATGTCGGGGGTGACCTGGGTCGCCGGTGTCTTGCGGACGATCGTGATGAGCCGGTCGGTCAGCTCCAGCCTGCCCACGGCCGGGTCGTCGTAGCCCAGCACCCGGTGTCCGCGTATGACGCTGACCACCAGGTCGTCGACCTCGCGCGGCGTCTTGCCCACCTCGGCCTTGACGACCGGGCGTTCGACCAGGTCGAGGCCGCTGCCCTGCTGGATGAGGTCCTCCATCACCATGCCCGCGGAAGGGCTGAGCACGGAGAGGCCGAGCAGCCGGCCGGCGGCGCTGGCGCTGGTGATGACGGCGTCGGCGCCGGACTGCTTCAGCAGCGGCGCGTTCTCCTCCTCGCGCACCGCGGCCACGATCTTCGCCCCGCGGTTGAGCTGCCGGGCCGTCAGCGCCACCAGCACCGCCGTGTCGTCGCGCTGGGTGGCGATGATGATCTGACGGGCCTTGTGCACCTCGGCCCGCTTCAGCACCTCGCTGCGGGTGGCGTCCCCGACGATGCCGGCGTAGCCCTCGGCGGTCGCCGCGTCCACCACCTTGGAGCTGGGGTCGACCACGACGACCTGCTCCTTCTTCAGCCCCGTCGCGCAGACGGTCCGGATCGCCGACCGGCCCTTGGTGCCGAAGCCGATGACGACGGTGTGATCGCGCAAGGTGGACCTCCAGCGGGTCAGTCGCCACTCCTCGCGGGTGCGCTCGGTGAGGGCTTCGAGGGTGGTACCGACCAGGATGATCAGGAACAGCACACGCAGGGGCGTGATGACGAGGATGTTGGTGAGCCGGGCGCTTTCGCTGGCCGGGGTGATGTCACCGTAACCGGTGGTGGAGAGGGTGACGGTGGCGTAGTAGAACGCGTCGAGGAAGGTGACGCCCCCGCCCGCGTTGTCGTTGTAGCCGCCGCGGTCGGCGTAGACGATCAGCGCGGTCACGACGAGGACCAGCAGGGCGACGGAGAGCCGCCTGGCGACCTGACGGAACGGGTGCTCCACCACCTTCCTCGGGAGCTTCACCCGATGGGTCACCAGATGCTCGTCGGCCTGGCGGGCGATCGCGTCCTGGCCCGGAAGTTTCACGTGAAACACACCCCGATTCCTCCGGACGCCCAGGGCAGGTCCAGCAGTTCCGCCTCCTGCCCGGGACGGGCGCCGCCGGGCGGTACGACGGCCAGCGCGTCGGCCGCGGCGATGCCGCGCAGCATGGCCGGGCCGTTGTAGTGCAGCGGCACGGCCTGGTCGCCGCGCAGGACGACGGGCACGAGCCGCGTGTCGTACGGATGCCCCTGGACGCCGTCCCGCAGCGGCACGGTGTAGGCCTCCGGGGCAGGGCGGGCGGCGAGGATCCGCAGCAGCGGCTCGGCGAGCGTCAGCAGGCCGGAGACGGCGGCGAGCGGGTTGCCCGGCAGGCCGACCAGATGCTGGGTCTCCGTGGTGCGCGCCAGCAGCATGGGGTGGCCGGGGCGGACCTCGACGCCGTCGACGAGGAGTTCGGCACCGAGCCGGCGCAGCGTGGGATGGACGTGGTCGACGGGGCCGGCCGCGGTGCCGCCGGTGGTGACGACCAGGTCGGCCTCGGAGGTGCCGATCGCCTCGTGCAGCGCGTCGGCGTCGTCGCGGACGCGCCGTACGGAGGTGACCTCGGCGCCGAGCGCCCGGAGCCAGGGCGGCAGCATCGGGCCGAGGGCGTCCCGGATCAGCCCGTCGTGCGGCAGCCCCTCGGTGAGCAGCTCGTCGCCGAGAACGAGGACGTCGGCCCGGGGGCGCGGGACGGCGGTGACGGTGTCGTATCCGGCCGCCGCGGCGAGTCCCAGGACGGCCGGGGTGACCAGGGTGCCGACGGGCAGGAGCTGGTCGCCGGTGCGGCATTCCTGGCCGCGCGGGCGGATGTCCTGGCCGGTGGTGACGTCCCGGGTCGGGTAGAGGCGGCCCTTGTCGTCGGTGCGGCCGTGCTCGGTGCGCAGGACGGCGGTGGTGTCCTGCGGGATGCGGGCGCCGGTGGCGATCGGGACGGCCTCGCCGTCGGTGAGGGGCGCCGCTGCGGCGTGCCCGGCCAGGACGCCTTCGTCCCGGACGGACCAGGGGGCGGGGCCGGCGACCGCCCAGCCGTCCATCGCCGAGGTGTCGAAGGAGGGGAGGTCGGTGAGGGCGTCGAGCGGGGTGGCCAGGGTGAGGCCGAGGGCGGCGCCCAGGGGCACCGAGACGGGGGCGCGGCGGGCGGCCCGGACGGCGGTGCGCGCGGCCCGTTCGGCGACGGCGCGGGCCTCCGGCCAGGGCGTGGCGCGGTGCCGCTCGGAGGGGGCGTGGGCGTCCTGCCGGGGAGGGGCGGGGATGCCGTCCGTCCCGCCCCGGGCGGCGTGGCCGCGCGCGGCGTGGCCGCTGCTGTCGTTCACGAGAGCGAGCACCTCCTCGACGTCGAGGTCCTCGGCGTCCTCGCCGGTACGGCTGCCGGGCGGGGTCATCCGGCGTCCGGCCGGGTGTCGGGGGTGGCGTCGGGGGCGACGTCGGCCCGGGCGGCGGTGGGCGCCGGCGACTCGGCGTCGGAGGTGTTCTCCTCCGCCCAGCGCGTGGCGAGCGCCGCGGCCTTGCGGGCGGCCTCGGCGACCGCCTCGGGGCCGCCGCCCGCCCGTGCGGCCGCGTAGCCGACGAGGAAGGTGGTCAGCGGCGCCGCGGGCCTGGCCACTCCGTGCGCGGCGTCGCGGGCGAGGTCGAGCAGGCCGCGGGTGTCGACGTCGAGGTCGATGCCCAGTTCGTCCTTGACGGCGGAAATCCATTCATCCAACACGTGCCCATGCTCCCTGATACGTGCCCTGGCGGTGGCGATGTCGTCCCAGGTGTCGCAGTCGAAGGACGCGACGGGATCGGCGATGCGGGTGAGGTGCAGCTCGGCGACGAGGCGCCGCAGCGGGAGACCGTGCGGCGAGCCGTGCCGGGCGGTGAGGAGCGCGAGCGTCTCGCGCAGGCGCGCAGCGCGGTACGCGGCCACGAGCGGCTGGTCGCGGCCGTCGGGGTCGGTCAGCAGCACGCCGTCGGCGCCGCTCGCGCGGAGCGTGTCCAGGAGCCGGCCGACGGTCCGTTCGTCGAGGAACGGCAGGTCGGCGGAGACCACGACGACGTGTTCCGCGGTGGTGTGGCGCAGTCCGGCGTCGAGCGCGGCGAGCGGGCCGCCGCCGGGCGGGTCCTCGCGGGCCCAGGTCACGGGGCGCGCGGTGGGGCGGGGTGCGGCGACCACGACGGTGGTCCGCGCCGTGGCGCAGGCCGCGAGCACCCGGTCGAGCAGGGGTCGCCCGCCCACACGCACCCCGGGTTTGTCCGCGCCGCCCAGCCGCCGGGCGGCACCACCGGCGAGCACGACGGCGTCGTACGCGACGGAGGCGAACGCGCCGGGGCCGGCCCCGGCGGGGTCGGCCCGCTGCCCGGGGCCGCTCGCGCCACCGGGTGCGCCGGGGCCGCTCGTGACGCCGGGTGCGCCGGGGCCGCTCGTGACGCCGGGTGCGCCGGGGTGCTGGTGTGCGGTCACCCCCCGAGTATGCGTGCCCCCGCGATCACACGGAACGCGGGGGAAGCGACGCGATCACGAGCGGCAGCTCGCGGGAGGAACAGAAATCACAGCGTCCGCAGCAGCACCGCCGGCTGTTCCACGCAGTCCGCCACGTACCGCAGGAAACCGCCCGCCACGCCGCCGTCGCACACCCGGTGGTCGAAGGTGAGCGAGAGCTGGACGACCTGGCGCACCGCCAGCTCGCCCTCGTGCACCCACGGCTTGGGGACGATCCGGCCGACGCCCAGCATGGCGGCCTCGGGGTGGTTGATGATCGGCGTGGAGCCGTCGACGCCGAAGACGCCGTAGTTGTTCAGCGTGAACGTGCCGCCGGTCAGCTCCGCCGGTGTCAGCGTCCCGGCCCGGCCCGCCTCGGTCAGCCGGGCGAACTCGGCGGTCAGCGACTCGGCGTCGCGCGCGTGCGCGTCCCGCACGACCGGTACGACGAGCCCGCGGTCGGTCTGCGCCGCGAAGCCCAGATGCACGTGGTCGAAGCGGACGACCTCCCTGGCCTCCGTGTCCACCGTGGAGTTGAGCTCGGGGAAGCGGGCCAGGGCGGCGGTGCAGATCCGGGCCAGCAGGGCCAGGAGGGAGATCTTCGGACCGCCGGCCGCGTTCATGGCCGTGCGCGCCCGCATCAGCTCCGTGGCGTCGGCGTCCACCCAGCAGGTCGCGTCCGGGATCTCCCGGCGGCTGCGGGCCAGCTTGTCGGCGACGGCGCCGCGCACGCCCTTGAGCGGTGTGCGGATCTCGCCGGGTGCCATGGTGGCGGAGGACCGGCTCGCCGGGGCGGCCGTGCCCGCCGTCCGCGCGGCACCGGCCGCGCCCGCCGGCTGCGGCACGGGCGCGTGCGGCTGCGCCGCCGGGGCCGCCGTGCC
>NZ_NOKT01000046.1 GCF_002237655.1 Streptomyces sp. XY006 | reverse complement strand
GGCCGGGCCGGGCGGGGGCGCGGCATGCGGTGGTGGCGCGGCCGGGCCGGGCGGGGGCGCGGGATACCCCGGGGCCGGGGGCGGCGGGGGCACGGGCGCGGAGCCCTGGTGCGCGCCCGGGGGGTGCGGACCCGGGTGGTGTGCGGCCGGTGACCAGCCGCCGGCCGGTCCGTGCCCCGGCTGAGGGGGCTGCGGCAGCGGAGAACCCACTGCGTGCTGCATCCGGTGCCACTCCGTCTCGTACAGGCGATGGGCGCTGACAGCGGGGGCGGAACCCGCTGCTACCGAACGGTACCGCCCCCGGTCGTCGATGTGTGAACGGCCGGGGGCGGTCCGAAGTGCCCGGCCCGTAAGGCGATTTCGGGCGGAAGGCGCGCCGGGGGACTTACTGGCCGACTTCGCCGTACGCGGCGAGCAGCACGGCCGGGTCGGGTCCCTCCAGGACGGTGGGCTTGGCCAGACCGTCGAGGACGATGAAGCGCAGCAGGTCGCCGCGGGACTTCTTGTCGACCTTCATGGTCTCCAGCAGCTTGGGCCACTGGTCGTGGCGGTAGTGCAGGGGCAGCCCGACCGATTCGAGGATCGTGCGGTGGCGGTCGGCCGTGGCGTCGTCCAGCCGGCCCGCCAGGCGGCCGAGTTCGGCGGCGAAGTGCATGCCGACCGAGACCGCCGCGCCGTGGCGCCACTTGTAGCGCTCGTTCTTCTCGATGGCGTGACCGAGCGTGTGGCCGTAGTTGAGGATCTCGCGCAGGCCCGATTCCTTCAGGTCCGACGAGACGACGTCGGCCTTGACCCGGATGGAGCGCTCGATGAGTTCGGCGGTGTGCGGGCCCTCCGGAGTGCGGGCGGCCTGCGGGTCGGACTCGATGAGGTCGAGGATGACCGGGTCGGCGATGAAGCCGGCCTTGATGACCTCGGCGAGCCCGGAGACGTAGTCGTTGACCGGGAGGGAGTCCAGCGCGGCCAGGTCGCAGAGCACACCGGAGGGCGGGTGGAAGGCGCCGACGAGGTTCTTGCCCTCGGCGGTGTTGATGCCGGTCTTGCCGCCGACGGCCGCGTCGACCATGGCGAGCACGGTGGTCGGGATGGCGATCCAGCGCACGCCGCGCAGCCAGGTCGCGGCCACGAAGCCGGCGAGGTCCGTGGTGGCGCCGCCGCCGACGCCGACGATGACGTCGGTGCGTGTGAAGCCGGACTGGCCGAGCGCCTTCCAGCAGTAGGCGGCGACCTCCGCGGTCTTGGCCTCCTCCGCGTTGGGCACCTGGATGGCGACGGCCTCGAAGCCCTGCTCGGCCAGGTCGGCGCGGAGCGCCTCGCCGGTCTCGGCCAGGGCCTCGGGGTGGACTATGGCGACCCGCTTGGCCTTGCCGCCGATCAGTCCGCCGAGTTCGCCGAGGAGTCGGCGGCCCACCAGGACCTCGTAGGGGTCGGTGCCCGCGGTGCCGCCGACCTGGATCCGCGTCACTGCCTCGCTCATGCTTCCTTCAACTCCAGTGCGTCGAGGGCGACTTGCGTCACTTCTTCGGGCGTGCGGCCGTCGGTGGCCACGACGACCGTGGCGACCTCTTCGTAGAGGTGCCGGCGGGCCTCCATCAGTTCGCGCCACTGCTTGCGCGGATTGACCGCGAGCAGGGGGCGGGCCGCGTTGAGGCCGGTGCGCTTGACCGCCTCCTCGACGTCCATCGACAGGTACGCCACGCGCTGTCCGGCGAGCCGGGCGCGTGTGCCGGCGTCGAGGATCGCGCCGCCGCCGAGGGCGAGTACGCCGTCGTGCTCGGCGAGCGCCCGGTGCACGGCCGCCTTCTCGACGGCGCGGAAGGCTGCCTCGCCCTCGTCGACGAAGATCTCGGCGATGGTCCGGCCCTGCTCGGCGACGATGTCGTCGTCGGTGTCCCGGTAGGAGACGCCGAGCCGTTCGGCCAGCAGCCGTCCGACGGTGGACTTGCCCACGCCCATCGGGCCCACCAGCACGACCAGCGGGCCGCTCATCGGATGGCGAGGTGGTCGAGGTAGGAGGTGACGTTGCGGCGGGTCTCGGCCACGCTGTCACCACCGAACTTCTCCGCCACCGCGTCGGCGAGGACCAGCGCGACCATGGCCTCGGCGACGATGCCGGCGGCCGGAACGGCGGAGACGTCGGAGCGCTGGTGGTGGGCCTGCGCGGCCTCGCCGGTGGTGACGTCGACGGTCTGCAGGGCGCGCGGCACGGTCGCGATGGGCTTCATCGCGGCACGCACCCGCAGCAGTTCGCCGGTGGTCAGACCGCCCTCGGTGCCGCCGGAACGGCCGGAGGTGCGGCGGATGCCCTCGTCGGTCTTCACGATCTCGTCGTGCGCCTTGGAGCCGGGGACGCGGGCCAGCTCGAAGCCGTCGCCGATCTCGACGCCCTTGATGGCCTGGATGCCCATAAGGGCGCCCGCGAGCCGGGCGTCGAGCTTGCGGTCCCAGTGCACATGCGAACCCAGACCCACCGGTACGCCGTAGGCCAGGATCTCCACCACGCCGCCGAGGGTGTCGCCGTCCTTGTGGGCCTGGTCGATCTCGGCGACCATCGCCTTGGAGGCGTCCGCGTCCAGACAGCGCACCGGGTCCGCGTCCAGCCGCTCCACATCGTCCGGGGTCGGGTAGACACCCTTGGGGGCCTTCGCCGCCGCCAGCTCCACCACATGCGAGACGATCTCGACGCCGGTGGTCTCCTTCAGGTACGACCGGGCCACCGCGCCCAGCGCCACCCGGGCCGCGGTCTCCCGCGCCGAGGCCCGCTCCAGGATCGGCCGGGCCTCGTCGAAGCCGTACTTCTGCATGCCCGCCAGATCGGCGTGGCCGGGACGCGGCCGGGTCAGCGGGGCGTTACGGGCCAGCCCCGCCAGCACCTCCGGGTCGACCGGATCGGCCGCCATGACCTGCTCCCACTTGGGCCACTCCGTGTTGCCCACCATGATCGCCACCGGGGAGCCCAGCGTCAGGCCGTGCCGGACCCCGCCCAGGAAGGTGACCTCGTCCCGCTCGAACTTCATCCGGGCACCGCGGCCGTAGCCCAGCCGCCGCCTCGCGAGATGGTCCGCCACCATGTCCGTGGTGATCGGCACGCCGGCGGGAAGACCCTCCAGCGTCGCGACGAGTGCGGGACCGTGGGACTCTCCCGCGGTCAGCCAGCGCAACCTGCTCAACGGTGCTCCTCCATGCTCGCGCCCCGGTACTGCCCTGCGTACGCACGTCCTCGCGTACGGCGACGGCCCGACCGGGTGCGCGGCCCCGGTCCGCCGTCTCCGATCCTCCCACGTCCGGACCCGGTGTCCGGCCGCCGGTCCATCAGGCGGACGAGCCCGCGGCCGGACCGTCGGTCCGCTGCTGCTGCGGGGCGTACGCCCCGAGGAAGTCCGCCCCGCTCGGCTGGGCGGCGGGCTGCGCCTGCTGCGGGGCGTAGGCGCCCAGGTGGTCGGCACCGCTGCCCTGCTGCCCCGCGGGCTGCGGCGCGTAGTCGCCCAGGTAGTCGGCGCCCCGGCCCTGCCCGTACTGCGCCGCGGCGTGGACGGGCTGCCCGCTGCGGACGGCGCGCCGATAGGCGATCTTCCGCTTGATCTTGACGACCCAGGAGGCGACGACGGCGAGCACGATCAGGGCGAGCACCGTGATCTGCACCCAGTCGGGCAGGAAGCCCAGCACGGACTCGAATATCTGGGACTTGACGGACGCCTGCGGCAGACCTGCGGACATGATGCGGTGATCCCTCCCCGGTTCCGCCCCCTGCGGAACCGAGAGCGGATCTTAGCGGTCCACGAGAGCGCGCTCCCCCGCTTTTCGCATGGCGTCCAGCGGCGCCGGGGCCAGCCCCGTCATCTGCTCGACCTGGAGCACGGCCTGGTGCACCAGCAGGTCGAGGCCGCTGACGACGGCGCCGCCGTAGGCCGACCAGCGGGCGGCGAGGACGGTGGGCCAGGGGTCGTAGAGCACGTCGAAGAGGGCCGCGGGGCGCTCCGGCACCGACCGGGCGAGGGCGTCGGTGACGCCGGCCGGCGTGGTGCTGATCACCAGCGGGGCGCGCAGGGCCCGCTCGGCGTCCGCCCAGTCGGCGATGCGCACCGCCACGTCCAGCCGCTCGGCCCAGCGGCGCATCTCGGCGGCACGGGCCTCGCTGCGCACGTACACGGTGATCTCACCGGGGCAGACGCGGGCCAGCGCGGCCAGCGCGGACGAGGCGGTCGCGCCGGCGCCGAGGATCGCGGCGGCCTCGACCTTGTCGATGCCGTGCTCGCGCAGGGCCGCGACCATGCCGGGGATGTCGGTGTTGTCGCCGGTCCGGCGGCCGTCCTCGGTGAGGACGACGGTGTTGACGGCGTCGACCGACGCCGCGGTCTCACTGATGCCGTCGAGCAGCGGGATCACGGCCCGCTTCAGCGGCATGGTCAGCGACAGCCCCGCCCACTCGGAGCCGAGCGTGTCGAAGAAGCCGGGCAGGCCCGCCTCGTCGACCTCGAACCGGTCGTAGCTCCAGCCCTCCAGTCCCAGTTCCCGGTAGGCCGTGCGGTGCAGGACCGGGGAGAGCGAGTGGGCGATCGGGGAGCCGAGTACGGCGGCACGGCGTGATGTGGCCATCGAAGGGTTCCTCAGTTGTTCCGCGAGGCGTTGAACTGGTCGACCAGCTTCTGGTGGTCGGCGTTCGTCTTCGTGAACTTGCTCGTCTTGCCGTCCAGCGAGATGAAGTAGTACCAGCCGTCGTCCGTCGGGTTCAGGGCGCCCTTGATGGCGTCCTCGCCCGGGTTGTCGATCGGACCGGGCGGCAGGCCCTTGTGGAAGTACGTGTTGTACGGGTTGTCGTAGTTCCGCAGCTCGCTCAGGCTCAGGTCGATCTTGCTCTGGTTCTTGATGTAGTTGTACGTGGAGTCGAATTCCAGCATGCCGTTGGTCTGCGGATTGCCGGGCTTCATACGGTTGTAGACGACCTCGGCCATCTTGCGGAAGTCGCTGTGGCTGGTGCCCTCGGCCTGGACGAGGCTGGCGGCGGTGACCAGCTGCCAGGGGTTCTCGAGCCCGAGGCTCTCGGCCTTCTTCTCGACGCCGAGCTTCTCGTAGGTGCGGGTGGCCCGCTGGACCATCTGCTTGAGGACGTCGGCGGGCTTCTGGCCCTCGCTCACGCCGTAGCTGGAGGGGAAGAGGAAGCCCTCCAGCGGGTCCTTGACGTCCGGGTGGTTCCGTGCCCACTCGGGCAGACCGAGCTTGGCGTGATCCTTCTTGGCGACGGCGGCGGTGGTGCCCTCCTTGACCTTCAGCCGCTTGTCGATGAGCCGGTAGATGTCGACGTTGCGCTTGCCCTCGGCGATGATCAGGTTGTCGCGGCTCTCGGGGCTGAGCATCAGTTCGACCGCGCTCTCGGCCGACATTTGCTTCTGCAGCGTGTACACGCCGGCCTGGATGTTCCGGCCGTCGGGGTTGCCGGCCTGGGCCGAGACGAAGGCGTCGACGCTCTTGACGACACCGGCGGCCTTCAGCGCCCGGCCGATGGCATAGCCGTCGGAGCCCTCGGGGATCTCGACGGACACCTCCTGGCCGCTGCCGTCGCCCGCGAAGTCCGGGGCGTCGCCGAAACGATCCTGGAAGAACTGGTAGCCGACGTAGCTCACGCCGGCCAGGCCGCCGCCGAGCACCACGACGACCAGCAGGCAGGCCATGCCGTTGCGGCGCTTCTTGGGTTTGCCGCCGCGTCCCCGCTGGTCGTCGCGCCCGCGGCGGTTTCCCGGCTCGTCGTCGTCCTCGTCGTCGCCGCCCGCGAAGAACGCGTGTTCGCCCTGGTCGGGGCCCGGGTCCCAGTCGGTCTCCGGCTCGGGCTCGGCCTGCCGGCGGCCGGGCGGCGGATAGGCCTCGGGCGTCCCGTAGTAGTCCTGCCGGCCCTCGTCGTACGCCCCGGCCTGCTGCTGCCCGTAGGGGTCGGACGGGTCTCCGGGGTAGGAGACGTGCTGGTGGGGATCGTTGGACCAGCCGCCGTCGCCGTACTGCTGCTGGTGGTAGCCCTGGTCGTGCGGGTGGCCGTGGCCCTGCTGCCCGGGGTACTGCTGATGACCGTGCGGCTGGGGCGCGTACTGCTGCGGGTCGTACGGGTACTGCTGCTGCGCGTGACCGTATCCGCCCTGCTCACCGGTGCCCCAGTCGCCGTACTGCGGCTGCTGCGGCTGCTGCGGGTAGTGCTGCGGCTGGCCGCCGTAGGCGGACTGCTGACCCTGATGGGCCTGCTGACCATCCCATCCGCCGTCCCCGTACAACGGGTCCTCCGGATGCCACGGTTCGGAGCCTTGGCCCCGGCCATACTCAGTCATCGATCCCCTAGAGCCGCGAGGCGGCGGTCACGCGGCTTCCGGCTCGGCTCCCGTCCCGCCTCTTGCTGTGCGGGGGCTGTTCGAATCCCGCCGCATCGCGCGGAACGTTACCGTATCGCGATCAGATGACCACTTCGACGTCTTCGCCGGGTGCTTTACCTGACACCCGTTCGGATTCAAGGGCCTGTTGCAGGATGACCACGGCCGCTGCCTGGTCGATGACGGACCGGCCCTTCTTGGACTTCACGCCCGAGGCGCGCAGTCCTTGAGTGGCCGTCACCGTCGTCATGCGTTCGTCGAGGAGTCTCACCGGAACCGGGGCGATCATGCGCGCCAGTTCCTGGACGAAGCCGCGGACCTTGAGGGCGGCCGGCCCCTCGCCTCCCTTGAGGGAGCGCGGCAGGCCGGCGACGACCTCGATCGGCTCGTACTCCTCGACGAGCTGCTTCAACCGCCGCTGAGCGGCGGGGACGTCACGCCCCGGGACCGTCTCGACCGGGGTGGCGAGGATCCCGTCGGGGTCGCACGAGGCGACCCCGATGCGGGCGTCCCCGACGTCGATCGCGAGTCGACGTCCTCTGCGCATGTTCTCGACCGTCTCTTACTTGGCCGTCTCGGCGACGAGGCGCTCGACGGCGTCCACGGCGTCACCGATGGCGGCGGGGTTCTGGCCGCCGCCCTGGGCGACGTCCGGCTTGCCGCCACCGCCGCCGCCGAGGGTCTTGGCGGCCGTGCGGACCAGGTCGCCGGCCTTCAGGCCGCGCTCGCGAGCGGCCTCGTTGGTGGCGATGACCGTCAGCGGCTTGCCGTTCGCCACCGTGAACAGGGCGACGACGGCGGCCCGGCCGCCCTGGATCCGTCCCCGCACGTCGAGCACGAGCTTGCGCAGGTCGTCGGCGGTCGTGCCGTCCGGGACCTGACCGGTCACGACAGCGACGCCACGGACGTCCTTGGCGGACTCGGCGAGACCGGCGGCGGCCTGGAGGACCTTCTCGGCGCGGAACTTCTCGATCTCCTTCTCGGCGTCCTTCAGCTTGCCGAGCATGGCGGAGACCTTCTCCGGGAGCTCCTCGGGGCGGCCCTTGATCAGCTCCTGGAGCTGGGCGACGACCGTGTGCTCCCGGGCGAGGAAGTTGTAGGCGTCCACGCCGACCAGGGCCTCGATCCGGCGCACACCGGAGCCGATGGAGGACTCGCCGAGCAGCTTCACCAGGCCCAGCTGGGCGGTGTTGTGCACGTGCGTGCCGCCGCACAGCTCCTTGGAGAAGTCGCCGATGGTGACCACGCGCACCCGCTCGCCGTACTTCTCGCCGAACTCGGCGATGGCGCCCTGCTTCTTGGCCTCGTCGATGCCCATGACGTCGGCGCGGACGTCGAGGTCGCGGGCGAGCACCTCGTTGATCTTCTGCTCGACGTCGGTCATCACGGCCGTCGGAACGGCGGACGGGGAGCCGAAGTCGAAGCGGAAGCGGCCCGGCTGGTTCTCGGAACCGGCCTGGGCGGCCGTCGGGCCGAGGGCGTCGCGCAGGGCCTGGTGGGTCAGGTGCGTGGCCGAGTGGGCACGGGCGATGGCCTTGCGGCGCCGGTCGTCGATGGCGGCGTGGGCCTTGGCGCCCACGGTCACCTCGCCGACCTGGACGACGCCCTTGTGCACGTAGACCCCGGGGACCGGCTTCTGGCAGTCGCGGATCTCGATGACGGCGCCGGAGTCGACCTTGATGCGGCCGGTGTCGCCGATCTGGCCGCCGCCCTCGGCGTAGAAGGGGGTGCGGTCGAGGACGATCTCGACCTCGTCGCCCTCGGTGGCGGCCGGGGAGGAGACGCCGTCGACCAGGATGCCGACGATCGTCGACTCGCCCTCGGTGTCGGTGTAGCCGATGAAGTCGGTGGCACCGGCGCGGTCGGCGATCTCCCGGTAGGCGCCCATGTCGGCGTGGCCGGTCTTCTTGGCCTGGGCGTCGGCCTTGGCGCGCTCCCGCTGCTCCTTCATCAGGCGGCGGAAGCCCTCCTCGTCCACGGACAGCCCCTGCTCGGCGGCCATCTCCAGGGTGAGGTCGATCGGGAAGCCCCAGGTGTCGTGGAGCAGGAAGGCCTTGTCGCCGGGCAGCACGCTGGAGCCGGCGGCCTTGGTGTCGCTGACGGCGGTGTCGAGGATGTTGGTGCCGGCCTTCAGCGTCTTGAGGAAGGCGTTCTCCTCGGCGAGGGCGACCTTCTCGATGCGCTCGCGGTCGGTGATGAGCTCGGGGTACTGCTGGCCCATCATGCCGATGACGACGTCGATCAGGTCCTTGACGACCGGTCCGGTGGCGCCGAGCAGGCGCATGTTGCGGATGGCGCGGCGCATGATGCGGCGCAGCACGTAGCCGCGGCCCTCGTTGCCCGGGGTGACGCCGTCGCCGATGAGCATCGTGGCGGTGCGCATGTGGTCGGTGACCACGCGCAGGGAGACGTCCGAGGCATGGGCGTCGCCGTAGCGGACGCCGGTCAGTTCGGTGGCCTTGTCGATGACGGCCATGGAGGTGTCGATCTCGTACATGTTCTGCACGCCCTGCAGAATCATGGCGAGGCGTTCGAGGCCGAGGCCGGTGTCGATGTTCTTGCTGGGCAGTTCGCCGAGGATCTCGAAGTTGTCCTTGCCGGTGCCCTCGCCCCGCTCGTACTGCATGAAGACGAGGTTCCAGATCTCCACGTACCGCTCGTCGTTGACGGCGGGACCGCCCTCGGCGCCGAACTCGGGGCCGCGGTCGTAGTTGATCTCGGAGCAGGGGCCGCAGGGGCCGGGGACGCCCATGGACCAGTAGTTGTCCTTCATGCCCAGGCGCTGGATGCGCTCCTTGGGCACGCCGACGACCTCGTGCCAGATGCGCTCGGCCTCGTCGTCGTCCTTGTAGACCGTGATCCACAGACGCTCGGGGTCGAGGCCGTAACCGCCCTTGTCCTGGGGGCTGGTGAGCAGCTCCCAGGCGAGCTTGATGGCGCCTTCCTTGAAGTAGTCGCCGAAGGAGAAGTTGCCGCACATCTGGAAGAACGTGCCGTGCCGGGTGGTCTTGCCGACCTCTTCGATGTCCGGCGTGCGCACGCACTTCTGCACGCTCGTGGCGCGGGCGAAGGGCGGCTTGACCTCACCCAGGAAGTACGGCTTGAAGGGCACCATGCCGGCGGGGACGAGGAGCAGAGTCGGGTCGTCCGCGATGAGCGACGCCGAAGGGACGACGGTGTGCCCGCGCTCCTCGAAGAAGCTCAGCCAACGGCGGCGAATCTCGGCCGACTCCATCAGTGGTCCTCATTCCGGTTGTACGTGTACGTCTGGTACGTCGAACCCTCGACGTACTTGGGGTTGTTGCGGTTCTCGATGGCGGCGTACCGCCGGGGGCCGGGGAGTTCGGGATTCTCGTTGATCCCGAGCGCGTCACCCAGCTCGGCCTCGCGGACGGCCATGTTGTCGCGGACGTCGAGGGCGAAGCCCACGGCCCGGTCCTTCAGGCGGTGACCGGCCTCGATCGCCTTGTGGCCCGCGGCCTTGGCAAGGCTTTCGGGGGTCAGCTGCTTGAGCTTGCGGTTGACCTTGGTGGTGGCCCAGACACCGGCGGCGACGCCCGTGGTGAACCAGAAGGTACGGCGGAACATCGCTGGCTCTCAGTCCCTCTTCCCTCGGGCGCTGCGCCGAGAGACCGTACGGCCCACGATCACGGTACGCCTGGACGCCTTGGCGGGCACGTCCTCCTTGCGGCCGCCGAGGGCCCGGCGCACGCCGTAGCCGAAGGCGGCGACCTTGACCAGGGGGCCGCCGAACGTGGAGGCGACGGTGGTCGAGAGCGCGGAGGCGTTGGAGGTGACCTCCTGGACGTCGGAGGCGATCGCGTCGACCCGGTCGATCTGGGTCTGCGCGGAACGCACCGCCGTGGAGGCCTCTGCCAGGAGCGGGACGGCCTGGTCGGTCACATCCGCGACGAGTTTGGTGGTCGCCTTGAGCGTCTGGGCCAGCCTCGCCAGGGCGACGGCGAGGAAGGAGACCAGGATCGCCCAGAAGACGGCCACCAGGATCCCGGCAACCTCTCCACCGGACACTGTGTGCACCCGCTCCCTGAAACGTGCCTGAACATCGAAAGAGTCGTGCGACGAGCCTATCGCGCCGGGGGTGGCGCTCCGTACCGGATAACCGCCCCGCGCCGGACCGATCGCGAAAGCCCGCCGCCTCGCCCGCCCAGGGGGCGGGGAGACGACGGGCTCAAGTACCGCGTGCCTGCCGTGGATCAGCGGGCGTAGTACTCGACGACGAGCTGCTCGTCGCAGATCACCGGGATCTCCTTGCGGTTCGGCTCGCGGTCCAGGCGGAACGCCAGGGCCTTGAGGTTCACCTGGAGGTAACGCGGGGTCTCGCCATCGGGGGCGAAGCCACCCTCACGGGCGATCGTGAAGAGCGTCTTCTCCTTGGAGCGGTCGCGGACCTGCACGACGTCGTCCGGGCGGACACGGAAGGAGGGCTTGTCGACCTTCTTGCCGTTGACCTGGATGTGGCCGTGGACGACCATCTGGCGGGCCTGGTAGATCGTGCGGGCGATGCCCGAACGCAGGACCAGGGCGTCGAGACGGCGCTCCAGCTCGATGATCAGGGCCTCACCGGTCTTGCCCTGGACCTTGGAAGCACGCTCGTAGGCGCGGACGAGCTGGCGCTCGGACACGTCGTACTGCGCGCGCAGGCGCTGCTTCTCGAGCAGACGGACCTTGTAGTCCGAGTTCTGCTTGCGGCCGCGGCCGTGCTCACCCGGCGGGTAGGGACGGGCCTCGAAGTACTTGACGGCCTTCGGGGTCAGCGCGATGCCGAGGGCACGCGACTTCTTGACCTTGGGGCGGGACTGGTTCGCCACTGCTTCTCATTTCCTTGATTCGGCTTGTCAGGGTGGTGGGAGGTCGCATCCGCAGCCGGGGAAACCCGCCTCGGTCCGGTGGGACCTCGGTGGGCAGCCGCTCCCCTGGTCTGGGCACATACGTGCAGCACGCGAGTGGCCCACCGACCGGTCCCGTCCCGGGAGACGAGGGGTGGTGGGCTGCCCGCGACACCTTCGACGGTGCGCGACGCTCCTGGAGCAAGTCCCAAGAACCGGCTCCGGCCGACTGTCCCGTTCTGACTGCACGGGACGCGGCACTCCGGACGAGTTTACAGGGTCCTCAGGACCGCTTTCGACCGAGGTTCTTCCTGGTCCACTCGACCGCGTCCGCGTAGCGGGCCTCGGCGCCGTGCCGGGTCGGCTCGTAGTACTCGCGGTCCTTGAGGGCGTCGGGGGCGTACTGCTGGGCGGCGATGCCCTCGGGCAGGTCGTGCGGGTACACGTAGCCCTGGCCGTGGCCGAGCTTGGTCGCGCCCTTGTAGTGGCTGTCGCGCAGATGTGCCGGGACCGGTCCGGCGAGGCCCTTGCGCACGTCCTCCAGGGCGGCGCCGATCGCGGTGGTCGCGGCGTTGGACTTGGGGGCCAGGGCGAGCGCGATCGTGGCGTGGCTGAGGGTGAGGGCGGCCTCGGGGAAGCCGATCATGGCGACGGCCTGGGCGGCGGCGACCGCGATCTGCAGGGCGTTCGGATCGGCGAGGCCGATGTCCTCGCTGGCGGAGATCATCAGGCGCCGGGCGATGAAGCGGGGGTCCTCGCCGGCCTCGATCATCCGGGCCAGGTAGTGCAGGGCTGCGTCGACGTCGGAGCCGCGGATGGACTTGATCAGGGCGCTGGCCACGTCGTAGTGCTGGTCGCCGTCGCGGTCGTACTTCACGGCCGCCCGGTCGACCGTCTCCTCCAGGGTGGTCAGGCCGATCTCCGTCTCGCCCTTGTCGAGGGCGGCTCCGGCGGCCGCCTCCAGGGCGGTGAGGGCGCGGCGGGCGTCGCCGCCGGCGATGCGCAGGAGGTGGCTCTCGGTCTCCTCGGGGAGGCCGACGGCGCCCTTGAGGCCGCGCTCGTCGGTGAGGGCGCGGCGGAGCAGGTCCCGGATGTCGTCGTCCGTGAGCGGTTCGAGGGTGAGGAGCAGGGAGCGGGACAGCAGCGGGGAGATGATCGAGAAGTACGGGTTCTCCGTCGTCGCCGCGATGAGCGTCACCCAGCGGTTCTCGACGGCCGGCAGGAGGGAGTCCTGCTGGGCCTTGCTGAAGCGGTGGATCTCGTCGAGGAAGAGGACGGTCTCCTTGCCGTAGCCGCCGGAGGCGCGCCGGGCGCCGTCGATGACCGCGCGGACCTCCTTGACGCCGGCGGTGATCGCCGACAGCTCCACGAAGCGGGCGTCGGTCGCCTTGGAGACGACGTACGCCAGGGTGGTCTTGCCGGTGCCGGGCGGGCCCCAGAGGATCACCGAGGAGGGGCCGGCCGGGCCGGAGGCGGCCTCGCCGACCAGTCTGCGCAGCGGCGAGCCCGGCTTCAGCAGGTGCCGCTGTCCGACGACCTCGTCGAGGGTGCGCGGGCGCATCCGCACGGCGAGGGGGCTGCTGGACGGCTCCTTCTCCTGGCGTTCTTCGGCTGCGGCGGTGAACAGGTCGGGCTCCACGTCAGAAACCCTAATTCACGGCACTGACAATCCGGCCGGGGCCCGGAACGCCCCGGTCAGCTGGTCCAGAAGTCCCACCAGCGGGTCAGGATCAGCATGCCGATGATGCCGATGTGCAGCACGGGCATGACCCAGGTGAACTCGCCGAAGAAGCCCTTGAGCCAGGTGGGGGCGGGCAGGAAGCCCTTGCGGATGTTGAACGACGTGACGTACCAGAACATGAGGATCGTCGCGACCCAGGCGAGGCAGCACCACAGGCACAGGGCGTTGATCCGGTACAGGGACTGGAACATCAGCCAGGCGCAGAAGACGACGCCGAACAGGCAGCCGGCGTTGAAGGTGAGCCAGTACCAGCGCGGGTAGCGGGCGCGGGCGAGCAGGCTGATGCCGACGCAGACGACGATGCCGTAGGCGACCAGACCGAGCATCGGGTTCGGGAAGCCGAAGACGGCCGCCTGCTTGCTCTCCATGACGCTGCCGCAGGAGACGACCGGGTTGAGGCTGCAGCCGGGGGTGAACGTCTTGCCCTCGACCTTGGCTTCCAGGAGCTTGAACTTGTCGAGCGTGATGACCCAGGCGGCGAGCAGTCCGGCCGCACCGGTGATCACGAGCAGCAGGGCGAGGGCCCGGCTGCCGCCCTCCGTGCGGGGCGCGATCTCGGCGCGCTCCGGCTCGGGCTCCGTGGAGACGTCCTTGACTGTCGTCTTGCTCATCACGCCGATTCCGTCACTTGAGACCTGAACTTCTTCGGGCAGGGCCATTGTGCCGCACGGGGCTGTGTCTCCACCGTTCAGTGGGGATAAGGACGACCGCACGATCGCCCTTGAGGGGTGTGTTTCGGCCGACGTCCGTCGCACGGCAGCACAAGGGTGCGAACCGCCCCGGGGAACGGCGAAGGCGCCGACCCCCTCGTCGGGGTCCGGCGCCTTCGCGGGAGTGCCGTCAGCCGAGCCGGGCTTCCAGTTCCGCCACGATCTCGTTGACGCCCACGGCCGTCTGCTCGCCGGACGTCATGTCCTTGAGCTGGACGACGCCGTCGGCGAGGTCGCGTTCGCCGGCGACGATCGTGTAGCGGGCGCCGCTGCGGTTGGCGTTCTTCATCGCGCCCTTGAGGCCCTTGCCGCCATAGGAGAAGTCGGCCGCGATGCCGTTCTTGCGCAGCTCGGTGACCTTGGCGAACAGGATCCGGCGGGCCTCCTCGCCGAGCGGGACGGCGAACACGCTGGTGCTGGCGGGCAGTTCGAGCTCGACACCCTCCGCCTCCAGCGCGAGGACCGTGCGGTCCACGCCGAGGGCCCAGCCGACGGACGGCAGCGCGGGGCCGCCGATCATCTCGGAGAGGCCGTCGTAGCGGCCGCCGCCACCCACGGCGGACTGCGAGCCGAGCCCGTCGTGGACGAACTCGAACGTCGTGCGGGTGTAGTAGTCCAGGCCGCGCACCAGCTTCGGGTCGTCCTCGAAGGCCACGCCCGCCGCCGTGATCAGCTCGCGGACCTCCTCGTGGTACGCCTTGCACGCGTCGCACAGGTAGTCGCGCAGCAGCGGGGCGTCGGCCAGCTGCTTCTGGACCTCGGGGCGCTTGTCGTCGAGGACGCGCAGCGGGTTGATGTCCGCGCGGCGCAGGGTGTCCTCGTCCAGGTCCAGGCCGCGCAGGAATTCCTGCAGCGCGGTCCGGTACACCGGGCGGCATTCCTTGTCGCCCAGGCTGTTGAGCAGGATGCGGAAGTCGCTCAGCCCCAGCGAGCGGTACGCCTGGTCGGCCAGGATGATCAGCTCGGCGTCGAGCGCCGGGTCCTCGGCGCCGATGGCCTCGGCACCGACCTGGGAGAAGTGGCGGTAGCGGCCCTTCTGGGGGCGCTCGTAGCGGTAGTACGAGCCGGAGTACCAGAGCTTGACCGGGAGGTTGCCGGCCTTGTGGAGGTTGGCCTCCAGCGCGGCGCGCAGCACGGAGGCCGTGCCCTCGGGGCGCAGGGCGAGCCGGTCGCCGCCCTTGGTCTCGAAGGCGTACATCTCCTTGGTCACGATGTCGGTGGACTCGCCGACGCCGCGCGCGAAGAGCTCGACGTTCTCGAAGCCGGGCGTCTCGATGTAGCCGTAGCCGGAGTTGCGCAGCGGGGCGGCGATGGCCTCGCGGACCGCGAGGTAGACCGCGGAGTCCGGCGGGATCAGGTCGTACGTGCCCTTGGGGGCCTTGAAGGTGCTCACAGGACGTCTCTCGTCACATTCCTCGTCGGGGAGCGGGCTGGGCTCCCTGGCCGGCCGCCACCTGCCGCAGATACGGGTTGGTGGCGCGCTCCCGGCCGATGGTCGTCTGGGGGCCGTGGCCGGACAGCACCACGGTCGAGTCGTCGAGCGGCAGGCACACGCGGGCCAGCGAGTCGAGGATCTCGGCCGAGTCACCGCCGGGCAGGTCGGTGCGTCCGATGGAGCCGGCGAACAGCAGGTCGCCCGAGAACAGGATCGGCGGGATGTCCGCCGCCTCGGGCAGGCCGAAGGTCACCGACCCCTTGGTATGGCCCGGCGCGTGCGAGACGGTGAGCTCCAGTCCCACGAGGTCGAGCGCGGCGCCATCGGTCAGCTCCTTGACGTCGTCCGGCTCCCCGATGGTCAGCTCGCCCAGCAGCGGCATGCCGATCGAGCGTCCCAGCGCCTTCTCGGGGTCGCTCATCATGTACCGGTCGTCGGGGTGGATCCAGGCCGGCACGTCGTGCGCGCCGCAGACCGGGACGACCGAGGCGACGTGGTCGAGGTGGCCGTGGGTGAGGACGACGGCGACGGGCTTGAGCCGGTGTTTGGCGATGGCCTCCGCGACGCCGTCGGCGGCCTGATGGCCGGGGTCGATGATCACGCACTCCTCACCGGCGGCGGGGGCGACGAGATAGCAGTTCGTCCCCCAGGCCCCGGCGGGGAACCCGGCAATGAGCACGATCGTCCTTCGTTGTGTCGATACGGGCGGCTGCGGCTGCCGTCAGAGCCTACCGGCGCTGCCGTTTCCACAGCGAACCCATATACGGTACGGGGCACACGCAGGCGGTCGGCGCACAGGACCCACGCGTACCGGTCGACGTATCAGACGCATGAGGAGAGAACCCGGTGGTCAGCCAGGAACAGCGGCGGCGTCAGCTCGCCCGGGAGAAGTACCTGCGGCAGCAGCAGCGGCGCACTGACGCACGGCGCAAGGCCCGTATCCGCAACTCGGTGATCGCCTCGGTTCTCGGCGTGGTCGTGGTGCTCTCCGTGACGGTCTTCCTGACCAAGCCGTTCGAGGACGACGGCAAGGAGAACGCGAACGCGGAGGTCAGCCCGAGCGCCTCGCCGAGCAAGGCCCCGGACCCGTGCGAGAAGCCCGCGGCGGGCAAGGTCGAGACGCAGACCTGGAAGAAGGAACCGGCGCTGACGATCGACAAGTCGGCGAAGTACACGATGACGATGGACACGACCTGCGGCGAGATAGACATCGCGCTGAAGGCGTCGGCGGCCCCGCACACCGTCAACTCGTTCAAGTTCCTCGCCGACAAGGGGTACTTCGACCACACCAAGTGCCACCGGCTCACCGACCAGGGCATCTTCGTCCTGCAGTGCGGTGACCCGCAGGGCACCGGCATGGGCGGACCGGGCTACACCATCCCGGACGAGAACCTGAAGGACAAGAGCCTCAAGGGCGGGGTGTACCCGGCGGGCACGGTCGCGATGGCGAACCAGTACAACGCCCAGACGAAGCAGGGCCGCGACAGCGGCGGCAGCCAGTTCTTCCTCGTCTACCGGGACAGCCAGCTGCCGCCCGACTACACACCGTTCGGTACGGTGTCCGAGGCGGGCATGAAGGTGCTGCAGAAGATCGCCAAGGCCGGAGCGCAGGCTCCCGACCCTCAGACGGGCAACACGGCGCCCAACGCGACGGTCGTGATCAACAAGGCCACGGTCAGCGAATCCTGACCCCCAACTGCGTAATTTCGGTCGCGCGGGATGCGGACAGGCCCCCCGCCGGTCGCCTATGTTGGCCGTGACGAAACTGTGGACGATGCCCGGGGGAGCTTCAGGCCCCCCGCAGGCATCATGTGGAGGAGGCGCTGTGAGCAGCGACCCGTGGGGCCGCGTCGACGAGACGGGGACCGTGTACGTGCGTACGGCCGACGGCGAGCAGGTCGTCGGTTCCTGGCAGGCGGGCTCCCCCGAGGAGGCGCTGGCCTATTTCGAGCGCAAGTACGAGGGCCTGGTTGTCGAGATCGGCCTCCTCGAGAAGCGAGTGAAGACCACCGACCTGTCGGCGAAGGACGCCCAGGCCGCCATCGACCACATTCGCGAACAGGTCGACGCGCATCACGCGGTGGGCGACCTGGACGCCCTGCGGGTCCGGCTGGACAAGCTCGTGGAACTGGTGGAGGCGCGCCGCGAGGAGCGCAAGGCGCAGCGCGCCAAACAGTCCGACGAGGCCCGGCACGCCAAGGAGGCGCTGGTCGCCGAGGCGGAGGAGCTGTCGCAGTCCGACCAGTGGCGGGCGGCGGGTGAGCGGCTGCGGGCCCTGGTGGACACCTGGAAGGGTCTGCCGCGGCTGGACCGCAAGTCCGACGACGAGCTGTGGCACCGGTTCTCGCACGCGCGGTCGGCGTTCTCCAAGCGGCGCAAGCAGCACTTCGCGCAGCTGGACGCGCAGCGCGAGGAGGCCCGCAAGACCAAGGAGCGGCTGGTCGCCGAGGCCGAGGCGCTGTCGAACTCGACGGACTGGGGTGCGACGGCGGCGCGCTACCGCGAGCTGATGGCCGAGTGGAAGGCCGCGGGCCGCGCGCAGCGCGAGCACGAGGACGACCTGTGGAACCGCTTCCGCGGCGCCCAGGACGTCTTCTTCGCGGCGCGCAGCTCGGTCTTCGCCGAGCGGGACGCCGAGCAGGCGGAGAACCTCAAGCTCAAGGAGGAGCTGGCCGAGGAGGCCGAGAAGCTCCTGCCGATCACGGACCTGAAGGCGGCCCGGGCCGCGTTCCGGAACGTGAACGAGCGCTGGGAGGCCGTCGGCCACGTGCCGCGCGACGCCCGGCCGAAGGTCGAGGGCCGGATGCACGCCGTGGAGCGGGCCATCCAGGAGGCCGAGGAGGCCGAGTGGCGCCGGACCAACCCGGAGGCGCGTGCGCGCGCCGAGGGGCTGACCGGGCAGCTCCAGGCCGCGGTGGACAAGCTGCGGGGCCAGATCGAGCAGGCCCGCGCGCAGGGCAACAACGCCCGGGCGGACAAGCTCCAGCGTGAGCTGGAGGGCCGCCAGGCGCTGCTGGACCAGGCGCTGAAGGGCCTGCAGGAGTTCGGCGGCTGACAGCCACCGAAAGGGGCTCCCGTACTCGCTGTACGGGAGCCCCTTTCGTATGCCCGCTACGGGCCGTTACGTCCTGTTGCGCGCCGACGTCACGCGGTAGACGTCGTAGACGCCCTCCACGCCCCGGACGGCCTTGAGCACGTGGCCGAGGTGCTTGGGGTCGCCCATCTCGAAGGTGAAGCGGGAGGTGGCGACCCGGTCGCGGGAGGTCTGGACGGCCGCGGAGAGGATGTTGACGTGCTGGTCGGACAGCACGCGTGTGACGTCCGACAGGAGCCGGGAGCGGTCCAGCGCCTCGACCTGGATGGCGACCAGGAAGACCGAGGACTGCGTGGGCGCCCACTCCACGTCGAGGATGCGCTCGGGCTCCCGGGACAGCGAGTCCACGTTCACGCAGTCGCTGCGGTGCACCGATACGCCGCTGCCGCGGGTGACGAACCCGATGATCGGGTCGCCGGGCACGGGCGTGCAGCAGCGGGCCAGCTTGACCCACACGTCGTCGACGCCCTTGACGACGACGCCCGGGTCGGCGCTGGAGCGGCGCTTGCGGCTGCGGCCCCGGGCCGGCGGGACCGACTCGTCGATCTCCTCGGTGGCCGCCTCCTCGCCGCCGAGGGCCTGCACCAGCTTCTGCACGATGTTCTGCGCGGAGACGTGGCCCTCGCCGATCGCCGCGTACAGCGCGGAGATGTCGGCGTAGCGCATCTCGTGCGCCAGGGTCACCAGGGAGTCGCCGGTCAGGATGCGCTGGATCGGCAGGTTCTGCTTGCGCATGGCGCGGACGATGGCGTCCTTGCCCTGCTCGATCGCCTCGTCGCGCCGCTCCTTGGAGAACCAGGCGCGGATCTTGTTGCGGGCGCGCGGTGACTTGACGAAGCCCAGCCAGTCGCGGGAGGGACCGGCGCCGGGTGCCTTGGAGGTGAAGACCTCCACCAGGTCGCCGTTGTCGAGGGTGGACTCCAGCGGGACCAGGCGGCCGTTGACGCGGGCGCCTATCGTGCGGTGGCCGACCTCGGTGTGCACGGCGTAGGCGAAGTCGACGGGGGTGGCACCCGCGGGGAGCGCTATGACGTCGCCCTTGGGGGTGAAGACGAAGACCTCGTTGCGGGACAGGTCGAAGCGCAGGGACTCCAGGAACTCGCCCGGGTCCTCGGTCTCCTTCTGCCAGTCCAGCAGCTGCCGCAGCCAGGCCATGTCGTTGAGGTGGTCGTCCTTGCCCTTGCCGGACGACTTGGGCGCGTCGGTGCGCACCTTGGAGGCGCCGGCGACGGCCTCCTGCTTGTACTTCCAGTGCGCGGCGATGCCGTACTCGGCGCGGCGGTGCATGTCGAAGGTGCGGATCTGCAGCTCGACGGGCTTGCCGCCGGGGCCGATGACCGTCGTGTGCAGCGACTGGTACATGTTGAACTTGGGCATCGCGATGTAGTCCTTGAACCGGCCGGGGACCGGGTTCCATCGCGCGTGCACCGTGCCGAGGGCCGCGTAGCAGTCGCGGACGGTGTCCACGAGGACGCGGATGCCCACCAGGTCGTAGATCTCCGCGAAGTCCCGGCCGCGGACGATCATCTTCTGGTAGACGCTGTAGTAGTGCTTCGGGCGGCCGGTGACGGTCGCCTTGATGCGGGCCGCGCGCAGGTCCTGCTGGACCTCGTCGGTGACGATCGCCAGGTACTCGTCGCGCTTGGGCGCCCGCTCGGCCACCAGCCGGACGATCTCGTCGTACATCTTGGGGTAGAGGATCGCGAAGGCGAGGTCCTCGAGCTCCCACTTGATGGTGTTCATGCCCAGGCGGTGGGCGAGCGGCGCGTAGATCTCCAGGGTCTCGCGCGCCTTCTTCTCCTGCTTCTCGCGCTTGAGGTAGCGCATGGTGCGCATGTTGTGCAGGCGGTCGGCGAGCTTGATGACCAGGACGCGGGGGTCCTTGGCCATGGCGACGACCATCTTGCGCACGGTCTCGGCCTGGGCGGCCTCGCCGAACTTGACCTTGTCGAGCTTGGTGACGCCGTCGACGAGCAGGGTGACGACGTCGCCGAAGTCGCGGCGCAGGTCCTCCAGGCCGTACTCGGTGTCCTCGACCGTGTCGTGCAGCAGGCCCGCCATCAGCGTGGCCGGATCCATGCCCAGCTCGGCGAGGATGGTGGTGACGGCGAGCGGGTGCGTGATGTACGGGTCGCCGCTCTTGCGCTTCTGGCCGCGGTGCCAGCGCTCGGCGACCTGGTAGGCGCGCTCGATCTGGCGGAGCGTGGCCGTCTCGATCTTCGGGTCGTTGCTGCGCACTATGCGCAGCAATGGCTCCAGCACGGGGTTGTACGGGTTCGCGCGCTGCACGCCGAGGCGGGCCAGGCGGGCGCGGACGCGGTTGGAGGAGCCGCTGCGGGCCGGCTGACCGGAGGCCTGCCGCACGGGCGGGGCGGGCTTGGGCCGGGCCTGCTCGGCGGGCTTGTCGACCGGCGCCGACTGGGCGTGCTCGACCGGCCCGCGGGTGTCGTTCTTCGCGTGGGGCGCGTTCGGCGCGGGCTTGGCCGCGGCTGCCGAGGCGGACTCGGGCTTGGCGGCGGTCAGGTGCTGGGCCTCGTCTGGCAAGAGGGCTCCTCGTGCGCGATCCGGGTCCCCCGGTCAGGCTCCGGAGACCCCATGGTAGCGATCCTGCGCCTCAGGATCGCCTTCAGGCCACTGTGAGGGCCGTCAACCCGGGAAACACGAGAGGCGGGCTCCGGATTCCTCCGGGCCCGCCTCCGCGGTGTCGCGCCGGTGCGTGCCGCCCGGCGCCGGGGTCGCTAGACCGTGAGCAGCGCCTCCAGCGGGGCGCCCGCCAGGGCCGGCTCCAGGCGGGCACGGCCGCCGAGGAAGCCGAGCTCCATCAGCACCGCGAGACCCGCGACCTCGGCGCCCGCGCGGCGGATGAGCTGGACCGAGGCCTCGGCGGTACCGCCGGTGGCGAGGACGTCGTCGACGACCAGGACGCGGTCCTCGGCACTGAGGTCCTCGGCGTGCACCTCGATCTCCGCCGAGCCGTACTCCAGGTCGTAGGCCTGGGCGAGGGTGGCTCCGGGGAGCTTGCCCGCCTTGCGCACGGGGATGAAGCCGAGGCCGGCGCGGACGGCGACCGGGGCGCCGAGGATGAAGCCGCGGGCCTCCAGGCCGACGACCTTGGTGGCGCCGGTGCGCCCGGCGATCCCGGCGAGGGCGTCGGTGAGGGCCGTGAACGCCGCCGGGTCCGCCAGGAGCGGGGTGATGTCCTTGAACATCACGCCCGGCTCCGGGTAGTCGGTCACGTCCCTGATTCGGCTGAGCAGCAGCTCCCCGATGTCGGTCATCGGCGCTTCCCGGAGGGTCGGCCGCGGCCCCGCGTGCGGGAGGCGGGCTGGTTGCGCGGGCCGACGACCGCGGGAGCGGCGTCGTCCTCGGGCTCACCGGCGTACGACTCGTCCTCGTGGACGTCGGTCTCGCCCTTGGCGGCGGACTGGGCCCGCTTGGCCAGGACGCGCTTGCGCAGGGCCTTCATCTGCGGCTCGCGCTCCTTGAGGTCGGCGACGAGCGGCGTGGCGATGAAGATCGAGGAGTAGGCACCGGCGGCGAGGCCGACGAACAGGGACAGCGAGATGTCGTTCAGCATGCCGGCGCCGAGCACACCGCCGCCGATGAACAGCAGGCCCGCCACCGGCAGCAGCGCGACCACCGTGGTGTTGATGGAGCGGACCAGGGTGCTGTTGATGGACCGGTTGGCGACGTCGCTGTAGGTCCAGCGGGTCTGCTTGGTGAGGTCCTTCGTCTGTTCCTTGAGGCTGTCGAAGACCACGACCGTGTCGTAGAGCGAGTAGCCGAGGATGGTCAGCAGACCGATCACCGTGCCCGGTGTGACCTCGAAGCCGACCAGGGCGTAGATGCCGACCGTGATCGTGATGTCGTGGATCAGGGCGACGAACGCCGCGACCGCCATTCTCCACTCGAAGGCGATCGCCAGGTAGATCACCACGAGGACCAGGAAGATGCCGAGGCCCTGCCACGCCTTGTTGGCGATCTGCTCACCCCAGCTGGGGCCGACCAGTTCGGCGTTGATCTGCTCCGGGTCGATCTTGAGGTCGTCGGCGAGCGTGTTCTTGATCTCGTTGGCCGCGCCCGTGTCGATGCCGGCGACCTGGATGCGCAGGCTGCCGTCGCCGAGCTTCTGGACGATCGCGTCGTGGCCGGAGGCCTCTTCCGCGTACTCCTCGGCCTGGGTCACCGAAGCGGCGGTGTTCTTCGGGGTGTTGAAGACGGCGCCGCCCTGGAACTCGATGCCCATGTTCAGGCCGCGGACCGCCAGGCCGACGATGGCCGTGATGGTGATCAGGATGGACAGGCCGTACCAGATCTTGCGGTTCTTGACGAAGTCGTAGCCGACCTCGCCACGGTGCAGTCGGGCGCCGAGGTTGCCGAGTTTCGACATCTCAGGCCTCCTTGGGGTCGACGGGGGCGGCGGGGCGGCGGGTGCGGCGCAGCGGGGGCTGGGCACCCAGGCTCTTCGGGTCGAGGCCGGACCACTTGTGGCCGTTCGCGAAGAACGGGCGGCGGGCCATCAGCGTCAGCAGCGGCTTGGTGAAGAGGAACACGACGACCACGTCGAGCAGGGTGGTCAGACCGAGCGTGAACGCGAAGCCCTGGACCTTGCCGACGGTCACGATGAACAGCACCGCGGCGGCGAGGAACGACACGAAGTCGGAGACCAGGATGGTGCGCCGGGCGCGCGGCCAGGCCCGCTCGACGGCGGGACGCAGCGAGCGGCCCTCGCGGATCTCGTCACGGACACGTTCGAAGTACACGATGAACGAGTCCGCCGTGATGCCGATGGCGACGATGGCGCCGCAGACGGCCGGGAGGTTCAGCGCGAAGCCGATCGTCGGGCCGAGCAGCGACATGATCGTGTAGGTCAGGGCGGCCGAGACCAGCAGCGACAGGATCGCGATGAAGGACAGACCGCGGTAGTAGGCCAGCAGGTAGATGACGACCAGCGCGAGGCCGATCGCGCCGGCGATCAGACCGGCCTGCAGCTGGTCACCGCCGAGCGCGGCGGTCACGGTGGTCATGCTGTCGACCTTGAAGGTCAGCGGCAGCGCGCCGTACGTCAGCATGTTGGCCAGTTCCTGCGCCGACTGCTGGTTGAAGTTGCCCGAGATCTCGGCGTTGCCGCCGGTCAGCGCCTGGCGGACGTACGGGTCGGAGACCACGTCACCGTCGAGGACGATCGCGAACTGGTTCTGCGGCGACTGGTTCTGCGCCAGCTTGCCGGTGATGTCCGCGAACTTCTTGGCGCCGCCGTCCGTGAAGTCCATGGTGACGGTCCAGCCGGCACCGGTCTGGGTGTTCAGGACGGCCTGGGCCTTGTCGACGTCCGTGCCGTCGACCTCGGCGGGGCCGAGGATGTACTTCTGCCACTGGCCCTGCGCGTTCTGGCCGCAGGCCAGCGTCGGGTCGGAGGCCTTGGCGGTGTCGCCGACGGTGGAGCGGGTCTTCTCGTCGGTGCAGTCGAGCTTGGCGTACTGCTCCTGGAGCTTGCCGGCGGCGGCGTCGGAGCCGCCGCTCGCGGACGGCGAGGGGCTGGACTTCGCCGGGTCGGAGGCGCTCGCGGAGGGCGTGGCGTCGGCCTTGAGCGCGTCCGTGACCGCACGGCCCTGCGTGGTGGGAGAGGCGGACGGGGATCCGGATCCCTTGTCGGTGGCCTCCGGCTTGTCACTGGCCTTGCCGGACGGCTGGCCCGAGGGGCTGCCCGTGGGGCTCGGGGACGGGGCCGTGCCGCCGCCGGAGACCTCGGTGGCGAGGACCGGGCGGAAGTAGAGCTTGGCGGTGGTGCCGACCTGCTTGCGGGCCTGCTCCGAGTTGGTGCCCTTGGGAATGTTGACGATGATGTTTTCCCGGCCCTGCGTCTGGACCTCGGACTCGGAGACGCCCAGACCATTGACACGGCGCTCCATGATGGAGACTGCGGTGTCCATGTTGGTCTTGTTGATCGCCGACTCGTTGCCGGCCTCGGGGACCGCGCGGAGCGTGATGCTCGTGCCGCCGGCGAGGTCGATGCCGAGGCGCGGGGTCGTGTGCCCCGAGGCGAACATTCCGCCGGTGAGCGCCGCGATGGCGATCAGGATCAGGGCCAGCGAGCGCCCCGGCTTGCTCTGGGCGCTCGCGCTCCGGCCCTTTTTAGGTGTGGCCACCTTCTCGTACTCCCTCTCGGGCCGCCTCGCTCCGGGTCGGCGGACGGGCGGCCATCACATGGTGTCGGGATTCCGTGCGAGCCAGGCGTGGCCCGGGGTGCGCGGGACCCGGCCCGCGCACCCCGGGACACGACTACTTCGCCTCGGAGTCGCCGTCGGTCTTCTTCGGCTCTGCGTCCGTCTTCGCCTCGCCGGCCGGGGCCTCGTCGGCCGGTTCGTCGGCCGTGTCCTTCTTGCCGAGGTCGACGGCCTTGTCGTCAGCGGGGGCGTCGGTGGCGGGGTCGCCGGTCTCGGTGAGGGAGGAGGCGTCGTCCGGCACGAGGTCGGCGTCGGACTTCAGGTCGTGCTCGATGCCGTGGACGATACGGTTGTACTCGTCGTCGGTGAGGACGGCACCGATGGCGTTCTTGGCGAAGAGGAGCTCGACGCCCGGCCCGGCGTCGAGGAGGACGGTGTCCTCGTTGACCTCCTTGACCGTGGCGTACATGCCCCCGATGGTGCGGACACCGCTGCCGGGCTGCATTTGGTTCCGCATCTCCACGGCCTGCTGCTGCTTCTTCTTGGCCGATCGGGTCATCAGGAACATGGCCCCGATGAGCACGATGAACGGGAGGAGGGTCAGGAGACTCACGGGTCGGTACTTCCTTCACACGACCGCGCTGTGAGCGGCCAGATGGTTGGGGGTGTGTACGCCGCCGACAAAGGCGGCATCGGCGGAGTCTAAGCGAGTCCGCGCGCATGGAACAACGCTCAGCATGGCACCGGGGTTCCTGCTCCGGCCACTGTCCTCGCCGACCCGGAGCGGCGACGGCGCCGTCACGCCCCGAACAGGTCCTGTTGTCCGTTTCCGGCGGTCTGCGAGCGGGGCGGGGTGAGACCGAGGTGCGCCCAGGCGGCGGGCGTGGCGACCCGACCGCGCGGGGTGCGGGCGAGCAGTCCCTCCCGCACGAGGAAGGGTTCGGCCACCTCTTCCACGGTCTCACGCTCCTCCCCCACCGCGACAGCGAGCGTGGACAGGCCGACCGGGCCGCCGCCGAACAGCTTGAGCAGGGCTTCCAGCACGGCCCGGTCGAGGCGGTCGAGGCCGCGCGCGTCCACCTCGTAGACGGCGAGGGCGGCCGCGGCGATGTCCCGCGTGATCAACCCGTCGGCCTTGACCTGCGCGTAGTCGCGGACGCGGCGCAGCAGGCGGTTGGCGATGCGCGGGGTGCCGCGGGAGCGGCCGGCGATCTCGGCGGCGCCCGCCGCGTCGATCTCGACCTCCAGAAGGTTCGCCGAGCGGTGGACGACCCGTTCCAGTTCGGCCGGTTCGTAGAACTCCATGTGCGCGGTGAAGCCGAAGCGGTCGCGCAGCGGGGGCGGCAGCAGGCCGGCCCGGGTGGTGGCGCCGACCAGGGTGAAGGGGGGCAGCTCCAGCGGGATGGCGGTGGCGCCGGGGCCCTTGCCGACGATCACGTCGACGCGGAAGTCCTCCATCGCCATGTACAGCATCTCCTCGGCGGGCCGGGACATGCGGTGGATCTCGTCGAGGAAGAGGACCTCGCCCTCCTGGAGCGAGGAGAGGATCGCGGCGAGGTCGCCGGCGTGCTGGATGGCGGGGCCCGACGTGATGCGGATGGGGGCGCCCATCTCGGCCGCGATGATCATCGACAGGGTGGTCTTGCCGAGGCCGGGGGCGCCGGAGAGCAGCACGTGGTCGGCGGTGGCACCGCGCGCGCGTGCGGCGCGCAGGACGAGGTCGAGCTGTTCGCGGACCTTCTCCTGGCCGATGAACTCGCCGAGGTCCTTGGGGCGCAGGGCGGCCTCGACGGCCTGGTCCTCACGGTCGGCGACCGGACCGACCAGCCGCTCGGCGGCCTCGGCGTCGGTCGTGTCGTCCCAGTTCATGTGATGTGCCTCGGGTCGTGGGGGTCAGCGGGCGCGGTTCAGGGTCTGCAGGGCGGCCTTGAGCAACTGGCCCACCTGGGGTGTGCCCTCGGCGGCCTCGGCCCGGGGGGCCACGGCGGCGACGGCCTCGTCGGCCTCGCGGGTCGCGTACCCGAGGCCGATGAGGGCCGCGTGCAGCTGGTCGCGCCAGCCGGTGCCGGCCGGGGCGCCGACGGCGGGCGCGCCGACCGGGGCGCCGAGCCGGTCCTTCAGCTCCAGCAGCAGCTTCTGGGCGCCCTTCTTGCCGATGCCGGGGACGGCCGTGAGGGCCTTCTCGTCGGCGGTGGAGACGGCCCGGCGCAGGGCGTCGGGGGTGTGCACGGCGAGCATGGCCTGGGCGAGCCGCGGTCCGACGCCGCTCGCGGTCTGGAGCAGTTCGAAGACCTGCCGCTCGTCGTCGTCGGCGAAGCCGTACAGGGTGAGGGAGTCCTCGCGCACGACCAGGGACGTGTGGAGCTTGGCCGGCTGGCCCATGCGGAGCGTGGACAGCGTGTTCGGCGTGCACTGGACGGCCATGCCGACCCCGCCGACCTCGACGACCGCGGCGTCCGGGGCGAGTGCGGCCACTGTGCCGCTGACGAAGGCGATCATGCCGTACGGCCTTTCGATGCTCGGGTCGGTGCTGTGGCGGTGTGCAGGGCGACGGCCTGCTGGAGCCGGTTCTGGGCGGGGGCGCGCCAGATGTGGCAGATGGCGAGGGCGAGGGCGTCGGCCGCGTCGGCGGGCTTGGGCGGTGCGCCGAGCCGGAGCAGCCGGGTGACCATCGCGCCCACCTGGGCCTTGTCGGCCCGGCCGCTGCCGGTGACGGCGGCCTTGACCTCACTGGGCGTGTGCAGCGCCACGGGGATCCCGCGGCGGGCGGCGCAGAGCATGGCGACGGCACTGGCCTGGGCCGTGCCCATCACCGTGCGGACGTTGTGCTGGCTGAAGACGCGCTCCACCGCGACGAACTCGGGGCGGTGCTCGTCGAGCCACTGCTCGATGCCCTGCTCGACGGCGACGAGGCGGTGGCCCAGCTCCGCGTCGGCGGGGGTGCGGACCACGCCCACGCCGATCATCGTGAGCGGCCGTCCGGCGACGCCCTCGACGACGCCCACACCGCACCGGGTCAGTCCCGGGTCCACCCCCAGCACGCGCACCGGGCCCTCCTTTTCGGTCACCTGTTTGTGCAGGCTATCGGGTGCCACCGACAACGCGACGGGCCGACGGGGTGTGTCCCGTCGGCCCGTTGCTCTCGTGCGCGGGTCAGGCGTCGACCTTCTCCATGACCTCGTCGCTGACGTCGAAGTTGGCGAAGACGTTCTGCACGTCGTCGCTGTCCTCCAGCGCGTCGATCAGCTTGAAGATCTTCTTGGCGCCCTCCTCGTCCAGCTCGACCTGCATGGTCGGGACGAAGTTGGCGTCGGCGGAGTCGTAGTCGATGCCGGCGTCCTGCAGGGCGGTGCGGACCGCGACCAGGTCGGTGGCCTCGCTGATGACCTCGAAGGTCTCGCCGAGGTCGTTGACCTCCTCGGCACCGGCGTCCAGGACGGCGCCGAGGACGTCGTCCTCGGACAGCTCGCCCTTGGGGACGATCACGACGCCCTTGCGGTTGAACAGGTACGACACCGAGCCCGGGTCGGCCATGGAGCCGCCGTTGCGGGTCATGGCGACGCGGACCTCGGAGGCCGCGCGGTTGCGGTTGTCGGTGAGGCACTCGATGAGCACCGCGACACCGTTCGGGCCGTAGCCCTCGTACATGATCGTCTCGTAGTCGGCGCCGCCGGCCTCCAGGCCCGCGCCGCGCTTGACCGCCGAGTCGATGTTCTTGTTGGGGACCGACGACTTCTTCGCCTTCTGGATGGCGTCGTAGAGCGTCGGGTTGCCCTCGGGGTCGGCGCCGCCCATCCGGGCCGCCACCTCGATGTTCTTGATCAGCTTCGCGAAGAGCTTGCCGCGCTTGGCATCGATGACGGCCTTCTTGTGCTTCGTCGTGGCCCATTTAGAGTGGCCGGACATCTGCCTGTCTCCTTCGCGTAACCCATCTCAGCAACGAACGCAGGAATCCTACAAGGAGTCGGCTGTCCGGTTCGCCCTCACCATGGCGACGAACAGGGCGTGCACGCGGTGGTCGCCGGTCAGCTCCGGGTGGAACGACGTGGCCAGCGCGTTGCCCTGGCGGACGGCGACGATGTGGCCGTCGTGCTCGGCGAGCACCTCGGCCCGGGCGCCGACGGACTCGACCCACGGGGCGCGGATGAAGACGCCCTCCACGGGGTCGCCGTCGACGCCCTTCAGCTCGACGGCCGCCTCGAAGGACTCGTTCTGCCGGCCGAAGGCGTTGCGGCGCACGATCATGTCGATGCCGCCGATGGTCTCCTGGCCCGAGCGCGGGTCCAGGATCTTGTCGGCCAGCATGATCATGCCGGCGCAGGTGCCGTAGACGGGCATGCCGTCCCGCACGCGCGCGCGGAGCGGCTCCATCACGCCGAACAGCACGGCCAGCTTCGAGATGGTCGTGGACTCCCCGCCGGGGATGACCAGGCCGTCCACCTCGGCGAGTTCCTCGGGGCGCCGCACCGGCCTGGCCACGGCGTCGGCCGCGGCCAGGGCCACCAGGTGCTCCCGTACGTCGCCCTGGAGGGCCAGGACGCCTATGACAGGTGCTTCGGTCATGGGTGCTTTACCAGCCGCGGTTGGCGTAGCGCTCGGTCTCGGGGAGGGTGTCGCAGTTGATGCCGACCATGGCCTCGCCCAGGTTGCGGGAGGCGTCCGCGATGATCTTCGGGTCGTCGTAGAAGGTGGTGGCCTTCACGATGGCGGCGGCGCGCTTGGCCGGGTCGCCGGACTTGAAGATGCCGGAGCCGACGAAGACGCCCTCGGCGCCGAGCTGGCGCATCAGGGCCGCGTCGGCCGGGGTGGCGACGCCGCCGGCGGAGAACAGCACGACCGGGAGCTTGCCGAGCTCGGCGACCTCCTTGACGAGCTCGTAGGGGGCGCGCAGCTCCTTGGCGGCGGCGTACAGCTCGTGGTTGTCGAAGCCGCGCAGCCTGGCGATCTCGTTCTTGATCTGGCGCAGGTGGCGCACGGCCTCGACGACGTTGCCGGTGCCGGCCTCGCCCTTGGAGCGGATCATCGCCGCGCCCTCGGCGATGCGGCGCAGGGCCTCGCCCAGGTTGGTGGCGCCGCAGACGAACGGCGTGGTGAACGCCCACTTGTCGGAGTGGTTGACCTCGTCGGCCGGGGTGAGCACCTCGGACTCGTCGATGTAGTCGACGCCGAGCGACTGCAGCACCTGGGCCTCGACGAAGTGGCCGATGCGGGACTTGGCCATGACCGGGATCGAGACGGCGTCGATGATGCCCTCGATCATGTCGGGGTCGGACATGCGGGCCACGCCGCCGTCCTTGCGGATGTCGGCAGGGACCCGCTCCAGGGCCATGACGGCGACGGCGCCCGCGTCCTCGGCGATCTTCGCCTGCTCCGGGGTGACGACGTCCATGATGACGCCGCCCTTGAGCTGCTCGGCCATGCCGCGCTTCACACGGGCGGTGCCGGTCTCGGGAGCCTGGTTTTCGGAGATGGACACGGATGACCTCGCTGATGGGAAAGAGGGTTTTCTGCAGCACCGAGGAAACGTGAGGGGACCAGGCCACATCAAGGGCCAATGGGAACGCCGTGGATCCTTTTCGCGGGGGCCGGCGGAAAACGGCAGGTGAACGGGGTCAGGCGGAGCGGTCCACCAGGGCCGCCGGAGGCTCGTCGTCCATCTCGAAGGCCAGGGGGAAGGGCGCGTGGCCGGCCAGGCGGAACCAGCGCACCTTGCGGTGCCGGCGCAGGGCCCGGGCGGCGCGTACGGCGTCGTTGTGGAAGCGCCGGGCCATCGGCACCCGGCGGACCGCCTCGGTGAGCTCCCGGGCCGCTTCCTCTCCCCCGGGCGCGCCGCGCACCGCCTCCACCTGCGCGGGTTCCTCGAACACGGCCCGCAGCGCCTGGCTCAGCTCGCTCTCGGCGACCTCCCGCTGCTCCTCCTCGGCCTGCCGGGCGGCGTGCGCGGCCTCGTAGAGGACGATCGACGCGGCCGGGTCGAGCACGCCGGAGGTGGCCAGCTCCTGGGCGACGGAGGCGCGGCGCAGCAGTTGCGCGTCGAGCGCGGCGCGGGCGGCGTCGATGCGGGCGTGCAGCCGGTCCAGTCGCCCGGCCGTCCAGCTCAGGTAGAGGCCGATCGCCACGAGGGCGACGAGGATCCAGATGAGGGTTGCGGTCACGGGCCAAGAGGCTACCGGGGCGCTCCGCCGGGCCTGCCGGGTGTCGTGCCCGGGCTGGGACCTCGCCCGGCCGTACCGGAGGCTGCCGCCCCCGGCCAGCCGCTGCCGGCCTGAACGGCCTCGTCCTCAAGCGCGGGACGGGCTGAACAGCGCGCGCCCCGCGCCCCCCGAACAGCCTCGTCCTCAGTCACCGGACGGACTGAACGGCCCGCCCCCCGCGCCCCGCGCGCACTCGCCCCAGCCGTCGCACGGGCTCGGTAGCGCGCCCGGCACGGTGCCGCCCGCAGTCGCCGCACGGACCCGGTGGTGCGCCTGACAGACCTCTTTCCCACACGCCGCACCGGTCCGGTCGTGCGCGTCGCACGGTCTCGTCCCTGCACGCCGCACGGACCGGATGGTGCGCGCCGCGGGTCTCGTCCGCAGTCGCCGGACGGGCTGGTGGTACGCCTCGCACGGTCTCGCGCCCAGGCGCCGCGCCGGCCCGGTGGGGCGCGGTGTGGGTCGTGGGCGGTCGGTGGGGCTCAGTCGCGTGTCAGGCCCAGTCGGCCCCACAGGCCGGTGGTCCGTTCGTCCTCGGCGACCGCCGCCGCGCCCGCGGTCACCGTCTCGTAGACGGAGAGGATGTCCGCGCCGACGGTCGACCAGTCGAAGCGGCGCACATGGGCGCTGCCCCGCTCACGCAGTTCCGCGCGCCGCTCCGGGTCGCCCAGGAGGCGTACGGCCGCGTCGGCCAGGGCGTCGGCGTCCTCGTTGGGGAACAGTTCGCCCGCCGCTCCCCGGTCCAGGACCTGGGCGAAGGCGTCCAGGTCGGAGGCGAGGACGGGCGCTCCGGCGGACATGGCCTCGACGAGGATGATGCCGAAGCTCTCGCCGCCGGTGTTGGGCGCGACGTACAGGTCGACGCTGCGCAGGAAGCGGGCCTTGTCCTCGTCGCTGACCATGCCGAGGAACTCCACGCGGGGGCGCAGCTCGACGGGCAGGGACTCCACGGCCTCCTTCTCGTCGCCGCGTCCGGCGACCAGCAGCCGGGCCCCGGGCCGGGCGGCGAGGATCTTCGGCAGGGCCTTCATCAGCACCGGCAGGCCCTTGCGGGGCTCGTCGATGCGCCCGATGAAGCCGATCGTGTCGCCCTGCCACTCGGCCTTGGGCTCTGCCTGGGCGAAGAAGTCGACGTCGACGCCGTTCGGGATCACCACCGCGTCCCCGCCGAGGTGCTCCACGAGCGTGCGCCGGGCGTACTCGCTCACCGCGATCCGGGCGCTGATCTTCTCCAGGGCGGCCTGGAGGATCGAGTACGCGGCGATCATGGCGCGGGAGCGCGGGTTGGACGTGTGGAAGGTCGCCACGATGGGCCCCTGGGCGGCCCAGCAGGCCAGCAGGCCCAGCGACGGGGAGGTCGGCTCGTGGATGTGGATCACGTCGAACGCGCCGTCGTGCAGCCAGCGGCGCACCCGGGCGGCGCTGAGGAAGCCGAAGTTGAGCCGGGCCACCGAGCCGTTGTACGGCACCGGCACCGCGCGCCCGGCCGAGACGACGTACGGCGGCAGCGGGGTGTCGTCGTCGGCCGGGGCCAGGACGGACACCTCGTGGCCGAGGCGCAGGAAGTACTCGGCGAGGTCGCGGATGTGGAACTGGACCCCGCCCGGGACGTCCCAGGAGTAGGGGCAGACGATGCCGATCCTCACGGGCGTCCCTTCGCGGGGTCGAGATCCGCGAGCCACAGGCGCTGCAGCATGTGCCAGTCCTCCGGATGGTCGGCGATCCCGGTGGCGAAGGCGTCGGCCAGCGCCTGCGTCATGACGGACGTCTTCTCGGCGCGTGTGCCTGACTCGGGCACCTCGACCGGCGGGTGGACGCGGCCGCGCATCACGGGCGTGTCGTCGTACCAGAGGGTGACGGGCAGCAGCAGGGCGCCCGTCTGCTGGGCGAGCAGGGCGGGTCCGGCGGGCATCCGGGCGGTGTCGCCGAAGAAGTCCACCTCCACGCCGGAGGCGGACAGGTCGCGGTCGGCGACCAGGCAGACCAGGCCGCCGTCGCGCAGCCGCCGGGCCAGGGTGCCGAAGGCGGTGCCGCCGCTGTGCGGCAGGACCTCCATGCCGAGGCCCTCGCGGTAGGCGACGAACCGGTCGTAGAGCGTCTCGGGCTTGAGGCGCTCGGCGACCGTGGTGAAGGGGATGCCGAGCCTGGTGGTGACCCAGGCGCCGGCGAGGTCCCAGTTGGCCAGGTGCGGCAGGGCGAGTACGACGCCCTTGCCCGCGGCCATGCCCTCGGTGAGGTAGTGCAGGTCCTTGGCGGTGAAGCCCTCGGCGATCCGCTCCCTGCTCCAGGCCGGCAGACGGAAGGACTCCATCCAGTAGCGCAGATACGACCGCATGCCCGCGCGGGAGAGCTCGGCGAGGCGCTCGGGGCTCGCCCCGGGCACCACGCGCGCGTAGTTGCTCTCCAGGCGCTGCACGCCCTTGCCGCGCTGCTTCCACGCGGCGTCGGCGATGGTGCGCCCGAGCCGTACGGCGACCGGCTCGGGGAGTTTTTTGACGGTGCTCCAGCCGAGGCCGTACAGCGCGTCCGTCAACCGGTCCTGGGCGCTCACGTGGCCGCCTCGCTCCCGTGGGAGGCGTTCTGCTGCTTGCCTCCATTGTCCTGCGCGCCGGTGCGGTCCTGCGGGGCCGTGGCCGCCTCGGCCTCGGCGGACTCCCGGCGGACCGTGACGACCCGCTGGATCAGCGTGACGAGGCTGCCCACGGCGACGATCCACAGGGCGACCGGCAGCAGGTACTGGATGCCCGGGACACCGAACGCGTGCAGGCCCGCGAGACCGGCGGCGACCAGGGAGATCACCAGCCGCTCGGCGCGCTCGACGAGCCCGTTGACCGCGACCGGCAGGCCGATCGACTCGCCGCGGGCCTTGGTGTACGACACGACCTGCCCGCTGGCCAGGCAGAAGATCGAGACGGCGCACAGCACCAGGTCGTCGCCACCGCCGGCGTACCAGAGGATGAAACCGCCGAAGATCGCGCCGTCGGCGACCCGGTCGAGCGTGGAGTCGAGGAAGGCGCCCCAGCGGCTGGACCGGCCGAGCTGGCGGGCCATGTTGCCGTCGACGAGGTCGGAGAACACGAACAGCGTGATCACGACCGTGCCCCAGAAGAACTCGCCCATGGGGTAGAAGACCAGCGCGCCCGCCACCACCCCGGCGGTGCCGATGAGCGTGACCGTGTCGGGGCTGACGCCCCGGCGGATCAGAAACGCGGCGAACGGTGTGAGGACACGCGTGAAGAATGCACGCGCGTACTTGTTCAGCATGGCCTTCCCGAGGGTCGGTGTCGCCGTCTGGCCCCTGCTGGCCACCGGCTGGCCCATCGTAGCCACGCGCGCGTGCGGGCGAGGGGCGGGCACCCGGACCCCTTCGGTCGAACCGCCGGAGAGCTGGTGGGAGGCGCGATCCCGTCGCTCGTATGGACGCGCCGTGACGGGAGTGGGAAGGTCGAATGACCGCGGGCGTCGCAGGAGCCGCACCGCAGGCGGAGCCGCGTGTCCGCGCCCACAGTGACCTCACCGTGCACGGGAGGCAGGATCATGGGCGACAAGGCACAGACACACCCTGGGGCCGCCGGCAGGGCACAGGCGGCCGACCACCCCCAGTCCGTACGGAATGTGGTGCTGGTCGGCCACTCCGGATCGGGCAAGACCACGTTGGTGGAGGCCCTCGCGCTGACCGCGGGGGCGGTGAACCGGGCGGGCCGCGTGGAGGACGGCGGCACCGTCTCCGACTACGACGACATCGAGCACCGGCAGCAGCGCTCGGTGCAGCTCTCCCTGGTGCCCGTCGAATGGGACGGCATCAAGGTCAACCTTCTGGACACCCCCGGATACGCCGACTTCGTCGGTGAGCTCAGGGCCGGTCTGCGCGCGGCGGACGCGGCCCTCTTCGTCGTCTCGGCCTCGGACGGCGTGGACGGCTCGACGCGCATGGTGTGGGAGGAGTGCGCGGCCGTGGGGATGCCCCGGGCCATCGTCGTCACGCACCTGGAGGCGGCCCGCGCCGACTTCGAGGAGATGACCCGGATCTGCGCGGAGGCCTTCGGCGCGGACGACCCCGACGCGGTGCTGCCGCTCTACCTGCCGCTGCACGGCCCGCAGGCGCCCGACGGGCACGCGCCCGTGACCGGGCTGATCGGGCTGCTGTCGCAGAAGCTGTTCGACTACGCGAGCGGCGAGCGCAAGGAGTCGGAGCCGGGCGAGGAGCAGCTGCCGCTGATCGAGGAGGCCCGCAACCGGCTGATCGAGGGGATCATCTCGGAGAGCGAGGACGAGACCCTCATGGACCGCTACCTCGGCGGGGAGCCGGTCGACGTCAAGACCCTGATCGACGACCTGGAGCGGGCCGTGGCGCGCGGGGTCTTCTTCCCCGTCCTGGCCGCCGCCCCCGCGGCCGGGGGCGCCCGGCAGGGACTCGGCACGGTGGAGCTGCTGGAGCTGATCACCGGTGGCTTCCCGACGCCGCTGGAGCACGAGACGGTGCGGGTCACCACGATCGACGGCGAGCCGCGCGAGCTCAAGCCCTGTGATCCGGACGCGCCGCTGGTCGCGGAGGTCGTGAAGACGTCCTCGGACCCGTACGTGGGCCGGCTGTCGCTGATCCGCGTCTTCTCCGGCACCCTGCGGGCCGACCAGACGGTCCACGTCTCCGGGCACGGGCTCGCCGACCGGGGCCACGAGGACCACGACGTGGACGAGCGGATCGGCGCCCTGTCCACGCCGTTCGGCAAGCAGCAGCGCCCGGTCTCGCACGTCATCGCCGGCGATCTGGCGTGCGTGGCCAAGCTGAGCCGCGCCGAGACCGGCGACACCCTGTCCGCCAAGGACGACCCGCTGCTGATGGAGCCGTGGCAGATGCCCGACCCGCTGCTGCCGCTGGCCATCCAGGCGCACAGCAAACCGGACGAGGACAAGCTGTCGCAGGGCCTGGCCCGGCTGGTGGCCGAGGACCCGACGATGCGGCTGGAACAGAACCAGGACACCCACCAGGTGGTGCTGTGGTGCCTGGGCGAGGCGCACGCGGACGTGGCCCTGGAGCGGCTGCGCAGCCGCTACGGCGTCCAGGTCGACGTCGTCCCGCACCGGGTGTCGCTGCGCGAGACGTTCGCGACCCGGGCGGCCGGGCGCGGCCGGCACGTCAAGCAGTCCGGCGGGCACGGGCAGTTCGCCATCTGCGAGATCGAGGTCGAGCCGCTGCCGGGCGGCTCCGGCATCGAGTTCGTGGACAAGGTCGTCGGCGGCGCGGTGCCCCGGCAGTTCATCCCGTCGGTGGAGAAGGGCGTCCGCACCCAGGCCGCCAAGGGGGTCGCCGCCGGGCATCCGCTGATCGACGTCCGCGTGACGCTGCTGGACGGCAAGGCGCACTCGGTGGACTCCTCCGACGCCGCGTTCCAGACGGCCGGGGCGCTCGCGCTGCGGGAGGCCGCGGCCGACGCGAGGATCCATCTGCTGGAGCCGGTGGCCGAGGTGTCGGTGCTGGTCGGCGACGACTTCGTGGGCGCCGTGATGAGCGACCTGTCGGGGCGGCGCGGCCGGGTGCTCGGCACCGAGCAGACGCCCGGCGGGCGCACCCTGATCCGGGCCGAGGTGCCCGAGATCGAGATCGGCCGCTACGCCATCGATCTGCGGTCGATGACCCACGGCACGGCCCGCTTCAGCCGCCGCTACGCGCGCCACGAGCCGATGCCGCAGCAGGTCGCGGACCGGGTGCGCGAAGAGGCGCGCGTGGCCTCCTAGTTGGCGCCCCGGCGCCTCCAACTGCCCCCTTGAGGGCTCCGTTCCGGGTCGGCGGGCGGCTTGCGGGCCGTCCGCCGACGGCCGCGCGTGCGTGCCGATACGCTGATGACCTGATCAACAGGTGTGCGGAGCGCGGAAGTCGGGAAGGCCGCAGATGCAGATGCGGCAGCGATGGGGGCGGCAGTGACGGACGGATTCGACTTCAGTCCCGGGGCCCAGGTGCCCGTGGCGGGCGCGAGCGGCCAGACGGCGGCGACGTACGCGCTGGCCGCGGCGGCGTACCGGGACGACGAGGTCACCAAGATCCTCGACGCCGACAACGAGTGGCATCAGTCGAAGGTGACCCCGCCGCGCCCGTGGGCGAAGATCTTCCGCCCCCGGTTCGGCGAGGCCTTCTCCCGCGCGATCATCGACCGCATGCTGGGCGCCGGGCGCAAGCCGGTCATCCAGTCCTTCGGCATCGAGCCCCAGGTCGTCGTGGAGCACTGCCTGGCGGCCCACCGCATCCGCCGCGACCGCGACAACATGCTCTCGGCGATCACGGTGATCTGCGGGGTACTGTTCCTGCCCGGCTTCCTGGTGTGGCTGCTGGTGTTCACGCTGCGCACGACCATGGCCAGGCGGGAGGACAAGCGCGCCGGCGCCCTCGCCACGACGCTGCTGGTCGCCGTGGGCGCCCTGGCGGTGCTGTTCCTGCTGCGCATGCCGTTCACCGGCTTCTGGGCGTGGTACGCGCGCCTGGCGATCGTGATGCCGGTGGTCGGCTGGTTCTGGGCGAAGCTGATCTGCGAGCGCACGGCCCGCGACCTGCGCGAGCGCTGGTCGAGCCTGCTGTCCGGCGGTGGCGTCGGCGCCAAGATCCCCGAGGCGGTGCCGGGCACGCCGGGTGACGCGGCCGAGCAGGTCCGCAAGGAGCTGGCCCGCCTCGCCGCCGAGCAGCGCTCCAACTCGGCCTTCTACGCCGGTCCCAAGGGCATCCTCGGCATGGGCACCCGCTGGGGCAGCTGGCAGCTGGCCGAGGAGCTGGTCTCGGCCGAGCCGGGCAAGGACTTCCATCCGTTCCGCAGCTGGGACGTCATCGTGGCGATCCAGGGCGGCCTGGGCATGCTGGAACGCACGTCGATCAACACCGGCGGCTTCCCCAAGCCGACCATCACGCACTGGGTGGTCACGCCGATCGGCGAGAAGGCGACGGAGGTGTCCCGGCCGAGCGGCACGGACGTCGACGCGTACACGGTCCGGACGCACGCCGTGCAGGAGATCTGCAACAAGCAGCAGTTCGGCAGCGGCGACCGGCACTACCTGGGCGTGCAGTGGACCCTGTGGGACGGCCACCTGGTGATCACGATGCTGATCACGGTGACCGTGCTGCACGACACGCTGCGCATCGAGGTCACCGGTCACGCCCTGGGCCCGGTCAACCCGCTGTTCAACGAGAAGCCGGCGGCCAGGGAGAAGACGGTGCAGAAGTCGCTGCGCTTCTGGGAGACCCGCACCGTGAAGCTCCCGCTGATCGACGCCGACGAGGTGGTACGGCTGGCCGCGCGGGCCCCGCTGACCTGGTACCCGCCGCTGCTGAACTGGCTGGGCGGGAGTCTGACGCTGCCGGAGCCGTTCGGTCTGCGGCACGCGTGGGCGGACCAGCCGTGGCGGCACCGGTTCATGGCGGACGACGCGCTGCGGGCGGCGACGCCGGTGCTGCGGGTGGTGCACGCCGCCGCGCTGAAGGTGCTGCGGGAGAACGGCGTGAACGTGGAGAAGTTCGGGGCGCGCTCGGCGGCGCTCAGCGGGGCGGTGCAGGAGGCTGCGCCGAAGAAGGCCGACCTGTACGACGCGTAGGTGACCGGCCCCGGGCCGGTGAGGGCTGGTGTTCCCGGGGGCTTCGCCCCCGGACCCCCGCCGGCCCGAACGGCCTCGTCCTCGGGCGCCGGACGGCTCAGACGGCCGGCCAGGCCTCCGCCAGCATCTTCCTGGTGTCGGCCAGCAGCTGCGGCAGCACCCGCGTGTGGCCCACCACCGGCATGAAGTTCGTGTCCCCGCCCCACCGCGGCACGATGTGCTGGTGCAGGTGCGCCGCGATGCCGGCGCCGGCGACGGAGCCCTGGTTCATGCCGATGTTGAAGCCGTGCGCGCCGGAGGCCGTGCGCAGGGCCGTCATGGCCTGCTTGGTGAGTTCACCGAGCTCGGCGGTCTCCGCGACCGTCAGGTCGGTGTAGTCGGCGACGTGCCGGTAGGGCACGGTCATCAGGTGCCCGCCGTTGTACGGGTAGAGGTTGAGCACGGCGTAGACCTGCTCGCCGCGGCGGACGACCAGCCCGTCCTCGTCGGACTTGGCCGGGATCGAGCAGAAGGGGCAGCCGTCGCCGGCGCCCGGGCCGGTCGGCTTGTTCTCGCCCTGGATGTAGGCCATCCGATGGGGCGTCCACAGACGCTGGAACGCGTCCTGCGTCCCCACTCCCAGCTGCTGCTCCGGCTCACTCGTCATGCAGTGCAGCATATGGCGTCGAGCTGGGGGGACGGCAAAGGCCCCCGGGATCGCCCGGGGGCCCGTGCGCCGTGCGATCAGACCTGCGCGCGCTCCTCGACGACCTTCTGGATCTTCGCGATGGCCTCGTCGAACGGGATGCCGTTCTCCTGCGAGCCGTCGCGGTAGCGGAAGGACACCGAGCCGTTCGACATGTCCTCGTCGCCCGCGATGACCATGAAGGGCACCTTCTGCTTCTGGGCGTTGCGGATCTTCTTCTGCATCCGGTCGGAGGAGGAGTCGACCTCCACGCGCAGGCCCTTCCTCCTGGCCGCGGCGGCGAACTTCTCCAGGTACTCGACGTGCGCGTCGCCGATCGGGATGCCGAGCGCCTGGACCGGGGCCAGCCAGGCCGGGAAGGCGCCCGCGTAGTGCTCCAGGAGCACCGCGAAGAAGCGCTCGATCGAGCCGAACAGCGCGCGGTGGATCATGACCGGGCGCTGCTTGGAGCCGTCGGCGGAGGTGTACTCCAGGTCGAAGCGCTCGGGCAGGTTGAAGTCGAGCTGGATGGTCGACATCTGCCAGGTGCGGCCGATGGCGTCCTTGGCCTGGACGGAGATCTTCGGGCCGTAGAAGGCGGCGCCGCCCGGGTCCGGGACGAGGGGCAGGCCCTGCTTCTCGGCGACCTGGCGCAGCGTCTCGGTCGCCTCCTCCCAGGCCTCGTCGGAGCCGACGAACTTCTCCGGGTCCTTGGTGGACAGCTCCAGGTAGAAGTCGGTCAGGCCGTAGTCGCGCAGCAGCTCCAGCACGAAGGTGAGCAGCTTGTCGAGCTCCTCGGACATCTGCTCGCGCGTGCAGTAGATGTGCGCGTCGTCCTGGGTGAAGCCGCGGGCGCGGGTCAGGCCGTGCACGACGCCCGACTTCTCGTACCGGTACACGGTGCCGAACTCGAACAGGCGCAGCGGCAGTTCGCGGTAGGACCGGCCGCGCGCGTCGAAGATCAGGTTGTGCATCGGGCAGTTCATGGGCTTGAGGTAGTAGTCCACGCCCTCGTCGAGCTGCATGGGCGGGTACATGCCGTCGGCGTACCAGTCCAGGTGGCCCGAGGTCTCGAAGAGCTTCCCCTTCGTCGCGTGCGGGGTGTAGACGAACTCGTAGCCCGCCTCCTCGTGCCGCTTGCGCGAGTAGTCCTCCATGACCCGGCGGATGATGCCGCCCTTGGGGTGGAAGACGGCGAGGCCGGAGCCGATCTGCTCCGGGATGGAGAACAGGTCGAGCTCGCTGCCCAGCTTGCGGTGGTCGCGCTTCTCGGCCTCGGCGAGGAACTCCAGGTGCGCCTTCAGCTCGTCCTTGGTGGGCCAGGCGGTGCCGTAGATGCGCTGGAGCATGGGGTTCTTCTCGCTGCCGCGCCAGTAGGCGGCCGCGTTGCGCATCAGCTTGAACGCCGGGATGTTCCGGGTGGTGGGCAGGTGGGGACCGCGGCAGAGGTCCTTCCAGCACAGCTCGCCGGTCTTGGCGTCCAGGTTGTCGTAGATCGTCAGCTCGCCGGCGCCGACCTCGACGTCCGCGCCGTCGTCGGAGGAGGCGGAGCCCTTGAGGCCGATCAGCTCCAGCTTGTACGGCTCACCGGCCAGCTCCTCGCGGGCGGCCTCGTCGGTGACCACACGGCGGGAGAAGCGCTGCCCGCGCTTCTGGATCTCCTGCATCTTCTTCTCGATGGCCTTGAGATCCTCGGGCGTGAACGGCTTCTCGACGTCGAAGTCGTAGTAGAAGCCGTCCTTGACGGGCGGGCCGATGCCGAGCTTGGCCTCGGGGAAGAGCTCCTGCACGGCCTGCGCCATGACGTGCGCGGTGGAGTGGCGCAGGATGTTCAGACCGTCCTCGGAGGAGATCTCGACGCCCTCGACCTCGTCGCCGTCCGACAGCGCGTACGACAGGTCCTTGAGCTCGCCGGCCACGCGCGCGGCGATGACCGAGCGCTCGCCGGCGAAGAGCTCGGCGGCCGTAGTGCCCGTCGTCACCACGCGTTCTTCCCGCTCGGAATCGCGTTGGATGATCACACGGACGTCTGACACCGGTCTCTCCTGACTGAAGGGGGCTGCGGCGCCATACCGGAGCGCACGCACGAGTAAGGATCGTACCGACCCGGGACCACCCGGGGCGAAATCAGTCCCCGCAGTCCCCTCCGCAGGCCTCCTCGAAGAAGTCGACGTTCTCCTGGAGCTCCTTCAGCAGCCGGTCCCGCTCGGCGTCGTCGACCTGCACGGGGACGACGCCGTGGGCGCCGGTGAGGCGGCGGAACCCGCCCCGGCTCTCCAGCCGTCCGTGCACCCGCACCGGCAGTCCGACCAGGTGGGCGTGCCCGGCGATCCGGTACGCCTCCTCGTCGAGGGTGATCCGGACGTGCGGCACGTCGGCCCCGGCCAGCACGCGCAGCCGGACGGTGCCCTCGCCCCGCGGCCCGGACCGGCGCATGCGGGTGACGGCCCCGGTGATCCGCACCGGTACGGCGGGCTCCTCGCGCAGGTAGCGGGCGCCGGCGTCGCGCAGCGCGGGCAGGTCGCCGGGTGAGAACTCCACGGGCTCGGCGGTGGCCGAGCAGCCCTCGGGCACCCCGGCCCCCGGGGCCCACGCGACGGCGATCCGGGCGCCCTCGGTGCCCCGGACCAGGGCGACGAGGGACTCGGTGAGCTCGTGGCTCACCCCGGCCTCGACCGCCGCGTCGAAGGCGTCCATGCCGCCCGTGGCGCGCTGGTAGTCGATGGCCTCCCGGGCGGCGAAGAGGGCCTGGTGGAGGCGTACGGCGAGGGGCCGGCCGCCGGTGACGGGCACGAAGGCGGTGAGCCGGCCGCCGGTGGCGGAGCCGACGAGGACGCTCTCCAGGGCCGCCGCGGCGGCGCGGCGGTGGCGGGCGCCGTGGTAGCCGGCGCGCGCCCGGCCGGCGAGGGCCGCGGCGAGCAGCATCCGGCGGGCGGC
>NZ_NOKT01000045.1 GCF_002237655.1 Streptomyces sp. XY006 | reverse complement strand
AAACGCCCGGTTACATTCCGAACCCGGAAGCTAAGCCTTACAGCGCCGATGGTACTGCAGGGGGGACCCTGTGGGAGAGTAGGACGCCGCCGAACTCCTTTTAGAGCTCTGGCTCTTGGGCATCACAGCCCGAGAGCCAGAGCTTTTTTGCGTTGAGGTAAGGTCAGGGGGCATCGTTGGCACGTTTCCCCCAGGAGGCACCCGGGTGGAGGTTCAGGAGACTCGCGTCCAGACGGACCGTGTGCTCACCATCCCGAACATCCTCAGCATGGCGCGGCTCGTCGGCGTGCCCCTCTTCCTGTGGCTGATCCTGAGGCCTGAGTTCGGTGGGCCCAAGAGTGACGGCTGGGCCCTCCTGGTGCTGGCTCTGAGCGGCATCAGCGACTACCTGGACGGCAAGCTCGCGCGGCGCTGGAACCAGATCAGCAGCCTCGGCCGGCTTCTCGACCCTGCGGCCGACCGGCTCTACATTCTCTCGACATTGGTCGGCCTCACGTGGCGTGAGATTCTGCCCCTGTGGTTGACCGGCGTACTTCTCGCGAGGGAGCTGGTTCTGCTGGTGATGGTGGGCATCCTCCGTCGGCACGGCTATCCGCCGCCGCAGGTGAACTTCCTGGGCAAGGCCGCCACGTTCAACCTGATGTATGCCTTCCCCCTGCTCCTGCTCAGTGACGGAAGTGGTTGGATCTCGTCACTGGCTGCTATTTTCGGATGGGCGTTCGCCGGATGGGGTACAACGCTGTATTGGTGGGCAGGAGTCCTCTACGTGGTACAAGTCCGCCGCCTGGTCCGTGCGGACGCCATGACCGATTGAACTCGCGGATTCCTCCGCCCAGCGCGGTGCGATGGCCCGTGGTCGAAAAGTGCGGGAGAATCCTCGCGGGGGAAGTCGGCTAGACCGTCGTCTCTTCGAGGAGGACGCTTCCGACATGAAGGCCGTAGTGATGGCCGGAGGCGAAGGCACGCGCCTTCGTCCCATGACCTCAAGCATGCCCAAGCCGCTCCTGCCTGTGGCCAACCGCCCGATCATGGAGCACGTGCTGCGGCTGCTCAAAAGGCATGGGCTCAACGAAACAGTCGTGACTGTCCAGTTCCTGGCCTCGCTCGTCAAGAACTACTTCGGTGACGGCGAAGAGCTCGGAATGGAGCTCACCTATGCCAATGAGGAGAAGCCACTCGGTACCGCCGGAAGTGTCAAGAACGCGGAAGAGGCGCTGAAGGACGACGCCTTCCTCGTCATCTCCGGCGATGCGCTGACTGATTTCGACCTCACCGAGCTGATCAATTTCCACAAGGAAAAGGGAGCGCTGGTCACGGTCTGTCTGACCCGCGTGCCCAATCCTTTGGAGTTCGGTATCACCATTGTCGACGAGGAAGGCAAGGTGGAGCGCTTCCTGGAGAAGCCCACCTGGGGCCAGGTCTTCTCCGACACGGTGAACACCGGCATCTACGTGATGGAGCCGGAGGTCTTCGACTACGTCGAGGCCGATGTGCCCGTCGACTGGTCCGGTGACGTCTTCCCGCAGCTGATGAAGGAAGGCAAGCCCATCTACGGCTTCATTGCCGAGGGCTACTGGGAGGACGTCGGCACGCACGAGAGCTACGTGAAGGCGCAGGCCGACGTACTCGAGGGCAAGGTCGACGTCGACATCGACGGATTCGAGATCTCGCCCGGTGTGTGGGTGGCCGAGGGCGCCGAGGTGCACCCGGACGCCGTACTGCGCGGCCCCGTCTATATCGGCGACTACGCCAAGGTCGAGGCCGGCGCCGAAATCCGTGAGCACACCGTCGTGGGCTCCAACGTGGTGGTCAAGAGCGGCGCCTTCCTGCACAAGGCCGTCGTTCACGACAACGTCTACGTGGGCCCCCACAGCAATCTCCGCGGGTGCGTGGTCGGGAAGAACACCGACATCATGCGCGCGGCACGGATCGAGGACGGGGCGGTCATCGGTGACGAGTGCCTGATCGGTGAAGAATCGATCGTGCAGGGCAATGTGCGGGTCTACCCGTTCAAGACCATCGAGGCCGGCGCCTTCGTCAACACCTCGGTGATCTGGGAGTCCAGAGGACAGGCGCACCTCTTCGGTGCCCGGGGTGTCTCCGGAATCCTGAACGTCGAGATCACGCCGGAACTGGCCGTGCGACTGGCGGGCGCGTACGCCACGACCCTCAAGAAGGGCTCGACCGTCACCACGGCCCGCGACCACTCGCGTGGTGCCCGTGCGCTGAAGCGGGCGGTGATCTCCGCGCTGCAGGCGAGTGCCATCGACGTACGGGACCTGGAGAACGTGCCGCTGCCCGTGGCGCGGCAGCAGACCGCGCGGGGCAGCGCCGGCGGCATCATGATCCGGACGACTCCCGGAGTGCCGGACTCCGTCGACATCATGTTCTTCGACGGTCAGGGCGCCGACCTGTCGCAGGGCAGCCAGCGCAAGCTGGACCGGGTGTTCGCGCGGCAGGAGTACCGTCGTGCCTTCCCGGGCGAGATCGGTGACCTGCACTTCCCCGCCAGCGTCTTCGACTCCTACACCGGCTCGTTGCTGCGGAACGTCGACACGACCGGGATCGCGGAGTCCGGACTCAAGGTCGTCGTGGACGCGTCCAACGGAAGCGCCGGTCTCGTGCTGCCGAGCCTCCTCGGGAAGCTCGGGGTCGACTCGCTGACGATCAACCCCGGCCTCGACGAGTCCCGGCCCACCGAGACCGCCGACATGCGGCGGTCCGGCATGGTGCGGCTCGGCGAGATCGTGGCGTCCTCGGGGGCCGCGTTCGGCGTGCGGTTCGACCCGGTCGGTGAGCGGCTGTCGCTCGTCGACGAGAAGGGCCGGATCATCGAGGACGACCGGGCGCTGCTGGTGATGCTGGACCTGGTCGCCGCCGAGCGGCGCAGTGGCCGGGTCGCCCTGCCGGTGACCACGACCCGGATCGCCGAGCAGGTGGCGGCGTACCACGGGACCCAGGTCGAGTGGACGACGACCTCTCCCGACGACCTCACGCGCGTGGGCGGTGAGGAAGGGACGATCTTCGGCGGCGACGGCAAGGGCGGCTTCATCGTCCCCGAGTTCAGCAGCGTGTACGACGCCACCGCGGCCTTCGTGCGGCTGATCGGGCTGGTGGCGCGGACGCAGCTCACGCTCAGCCAGATCGACGCGCGGATTCCGCGGGCGCACGTCCTGAAGCGGGACCTGGCCACCCCGTGGGCCGTCAAGGGGCTCGTGATGCGGCGGGTCGTCGAGGCGGCCGGGGACCGTTTCGTGGACACCACGGACGGTGTGCGCGTGGTGGAGACGGACGGGCGCTGGGTGATGGTGCTGCCCGACCCGGCCGAGGCCGTCACCCACCTGTGGGCCGAGGGGCCGGACGACGCCTCCGCGCAGGCCCTGCTGGACGAGTGGTCGGCGGTCGTGGACAGCGCCGGCCGGTAATACCGCCTGCACGCGTGCGTGCCGGACAAGTGTCCCCAACGGGGCCTGTCCGGCACGCCGGTGGGGCCGTTCGGCGGTAGTGGCCGCGACGTGCGACGATGTGCGGCATGCCGCAGCAACCCCCCATTCGGAGCACACCCACGCGGCCCCGGCGTCCGGACGCGTCCATGTCGTTGATCACCAACGTCATGGACCACAGCCTCGACGACGGCTACGCCGAGGCCGCCGCGCGGAAGAAGGCCGCGGGTGACGGTGGCATGCCGAAGACCCTCCGGGCGAAGCTGGGGCTCGCCGCCGGCCTGGTGCTCGCGGCCCTGGTCGTGACCGTGGGAGCGGCGCAGGCGCGAGTCGCCGCTCCGGTCGTCGCCAAGGAGCGCGAGGAGCTGATCGACCGTATCGACCGGGAGACCGAGGCGGCGGATCAGCTGGAGGACACGGTCGACGAGCTGCGCGAGGACGTCAGTGCCCGTCAGCGCGAGGCGCTGAAGCACAGCGGTGAAGGCGCTCGGTCCGAGCTCGTCGGCATCCTGTCGGGGTCCGTCGCCGTGCATGGCCCCGGTGTGAAGCTCGTGGTGAACGACGCCAAGGAGGCCGGCACCGGTGGTGACGGTGACCCGCGTGGCAGTTCGGGCTTCTCCGACACGGGCCGGGTGCGTGACCGGGACATGCAGCGCGTGGTCAACGGTCTGTGGGAGTCGGGGGCCGAGGCGATCTCCATCAACGGGCAGCGGCTGACGGCGCTGTCGGCGATCAGGGCCGCGGGAGACGCGATACTGGTCGACAACAAGCCGCTGGTGCCGCCGTACACGGTGCTCGCGGTGGGGGACGGGCAGCGGCTGAGCACGCGGTTCCAGGACAGCGCGGACGGCTTGTATCTGAACGCGCTGCAGGAGAGCTACGGCATCAGGACAGGCATCTCCGTGGAGGACGACCTCCGGCTGCCTGCCGCGCCGAGTGTGATCGTACGTACAGCACAGCCGAGCACTGAGAAGAGCGAGAAGGGCACATCGTGATCGCCGTACTGGGCCTCGTCGTGGGAGTCGTGGCCGGCCTGTTGGTCCGGCCTGAGGTTCCGGCGGTGGTCGAGCCTTATCTGCCGATCGCCGTCGTGGCGGCTCTGGACGCAGTCTTCGGGGGTCTGCGGGCCATGCTCGACGGGATCTTCGACGACAAGGTCTTCGTGGTGTCGTTCCTGTCGAACGTGGTCGTGGCCGCGCTGATCGTCTTCCTGGGCGACAAGCTGGGCGTGGGGGCCCAGCTGTCCACCGGTGTGGTGGTCGTGCTCGGCATCCGGATCTTCTCCAACGCCGCGGCGATCCGCCGGCACGTGTTCCGGGCGTGAGGCCGATGAGCGAGCACGACGAGACGCGCCCCGGGGAGCAGGGCGACACGCGCGCGGAACGGCCTGAAGGTGGCGGTGACGCCGGGAACAGGCTGCGCAAGGAGCTGCCGCAGGAGGTGTCCGCCCCGGTGCCCGCCGCGCGGGAGACGCCCCCCGCTGAGACCGAGTCCGCCCCTGAACCGGCCGCTGTGCCCGAGGCGGCACCCGAGCCGCGGCTGACCGGCAGGCAGCGCCTGGTGCAGGGGCTGTGGCCGCCGCGTGTCACGCGGGCCCAACTCATCGTGGCGCTGCTGTTGTTCGGCCTCGGGTTCGGTCTGGCCGTGCAGGTGGCGTCCAACAGCGACGGCGACAGTGCCCTGCGCGGAGCCCGGCAGGAGGATCTCGTCCGCATCCTCGATGAACTGGACGACCGTACTCAGCGTCTAGAGGACGAGAAGCAAGGTCTCGAGAAGCAGCGGGACGAGCTGGAGAACAGCTCGGACCAGGCCGAGGAGGCCCGGAAGCAGACGATCGAGAAGGAACGGCAACTCGGCATCCTGGCGGGCACCGTGGCCGCGCAGGGGCCCGGGATCACCATGACCATCGAGGACACGAAGGGGACGGTCGAGGCGGACATGCTGCTCGACGCGATCCAGGAGCTGCGCGCGGCGGGTGCCGAGGCGATCCAGGTGAACGGCGTACGCGTGGTCGCAGGCACGTATCTCGCGGATTCCGGCAAGGGCGTGAGCGTCGACGGGAACAAGATCAACGCGCCCTATCGTTTCAAGGTCATCGGCAAGCCGCAGGACCTCGAGCCGGCGCTCAACATCCCCGGAGGCGTGGTGCAGACTCTCGAGAAGGAACAGGCCACCGTGACCGTCGAGCGATCGACCAAGATCGTCGTGGATGCCTTGCGAGCGGCGAAGCGGCCTGACTACGCTCGGTCGTCCTCCCAGTGAACCGGGGGTGCATGGGCGACGTTCGGCGAGGGCATGAGGTTGCGGGGGGTCGGCGCACCGAATGGGTGGTGCGTGGTGGAAACTGTCTGGTGCAGACGGACGTTGTCAGGATGTCCGGGTCGGCCAGAGTGTTCAGTCAGGGTTCGTCCTGCCCCACGGGCGGGTCTGTTTCGGTCAAGGGGAATCGCCCGTGAAGTTGTTTGCGAAGTTGTTCGGCAAGAGCGCGCGAGAGGGTAGCGACAACGCCACCGCTCGTCATCGCGCACAGCCTGACGCGGAAGGCCAGCGGCCGCTCTTCCGCGACCAGGTCGCTGGTCCGGGTGGTGACATCGCCGGAGGTCAGGGCGCGCCGTCGGTTGACCCTGCGCAGCCCGGCGGCATAGGTTTCGGCCAACCGGCAGCCTCAAGTGCGGGTGGAGGGTTTTCCGACCCGTATGCGTCCCACGCTTCCGGCGGGCAGCCGCGGCAGGAGGATCCGATGTCGGCCCTGGTGTGTACGAGGTGCGGTAACCGCAACGCGGAGAACAGCCGCTTCTGCTCGAACTGCGGCGCGCCGCTGAGGGCGGGTGCGACTCCGGAGCGTCCGTCCGAGACGACGTCCACGATCTCCATCTCCGGTCTCGAGGCCTACGACAGCGAGACCACCGGCCAGACGCCGATGCCGACGCTGTCTCCCGAGGCGCAGGCGGCCGTGGACGCGCTGCCCCTGGGTTCCGCGCTCCTGGTCGTGCGCCGCGGGCCGAACTCGGGCAGCCGCTTCCTGCTCGACGGTGACCTGACCACGGCCGGGCGGCACCCGCAGAGCGACATCTTCCTGGACGACGTGACGGTCTCCCGGCGGCACGTGGAGTTCCGCCGCGGCCAGGACGGCTCGTTCACGGTGGCCGACGTGGGCAGCCTGAACGGCACGTACGTGAACCGCGAGCGGATCGACCAGGTCGCCCTGAACAACGGCGACGAGGTGCAGATCGGCAAGTACCGGCTGGTCTTCTACGCGAGCCAGCGGGGCTACTGACCCGGCTCGTCCGGGGAGCCCGGCGAAGGTCCGTCCGTCAGGGAAGGTCCATGCTTCGAACACCGAGCGGCGGTGCCGGACACGGCACCGCCGCCACGGACAGTGGGCTGATGAGCATCGGCACGGTGCTGAACGTGCTGCGCGACGAGTTCCCCGAGGTCACCATCTCCAAGATCCGTTTCCTGGAGGCGGAGGGGCTCATCGAGCCGCAGCGGACCCCCTCGGGGTATCGCAAGTTCAGCGCCCACGACGTCGAGCGCCTCGGCCACGTCCTGAGGATGCAGCGGGATCACTATCTGCCCCTGAAGGTGATCCGTGAGCATCTGGAGGCCGTGGAGCGCGGTGAGGCCGTCCAGCTGCCCGTGGTGGGCCGCCAGCGTGACGGCGAACCCGTGCCCGAGGTCCCGGAGGCGCCCACGGCGGCCAGGATCGGGCGTGCGGAGCTGCTCGCCGCCGCCGGCATCGACGAGCAGGCGCTCAAGGAGTGGGAGTCGTACGGGCTGCTCACTCCACTGGAGGACGGGGCGTACGACGCCGAGGCGGTCACGGTGGCCTCGCTCGTCGTCGAGCTGGGGCGGTTCGGGATCGAGCCGCGGCATCTGCGGGCGATGAAGGCCGCGGCCGACCGCGAGGCCGGGCTCGTGGACCAGGTGGTGGCCCCGCTCAGGCGGCACCGGAACCCGCAGACCAGGGCTCACGCGGAGGCACGCACGAAGGAGCTGGCGGGGCTCACGGTGCGGCTGCACGCCGCGCTGGTGCAGACGGCTCTCGGGGTACGGCTGCCCTGAGCAGCGGGCCGCGCGGGGGGCCGGATCAGGCGCCCGATCCCGGCCCGACTACCCAAACATCCCGAGCACGGCCTAGGGTTGCTGTGTGAACGAGCTCGATGTCGTAGGTGTCCGGGTCGAAATGCCCTCCAACCAACCGATCGTGCTGCTGCGTGAAGTGGGAGGCGACCGTTACCTTCCCATCTGGATCGGACCGGGGGAGGCGACGGCGATCGCCTTCGCCCAGCAGGGCATGGCTCCCGCGCGGCCGCTGACCCACGACCTGTTCAAGGACGTGCTGGAGGCCGTCGGCCAGGAGCTCACGGAAGTGCGCATCACGGACCTGCGTGAGGGCGTCTTCTACGCGGAGCTGGTCTTCGCCAGTGGCGTCGAGGTGAGCGCCCGTCCGAGCGACGCCATAGCGCTCGCGCTGCGCACCGGGACGCCGATCTACGGCAGCGACACGGTGCTCGACGACGCCGGCATCGCGATCCCGGACGAGCAGGAGGACGAGGTGGAGAAGTTCCGCGAGTTCCTCGACCAGATCTCTCCGGAGGACTTCGGCAGCAGCAGCCAGTGAACTCCGGGTCCGGACGGGCCCGGAAGGCCAGGAGCACCGGCGGTCGGTGAGGCGAAGGGGCGGCCCGGCGGACGATGTGGTCCGCGGCGGGGCCGCCCGACGCGTTGTGACGGGTGAATTGCCCGCATGTGCCGGTGGCGCATGAGAGCGTCACACGGGCCGCGCCGAGCGCATTCGGCTAGCCTTTCCCCGCGGTGGGGCACGGGAAACCACTCTTAGGGTGATTATCACTCGGCGTGGCGAGTGTGGCGATCGTTGACGCACCCCTGGTGACTGCCTACCGTCGAGAAGGCAGGTCAAGGACGGAGGTCGGCGTGAGTAGCAGCGGCGGCGGTACGGCTGGGGGCGGCCCCGAGCGCAGTCTCAGGGCGAGCGGTCCGTACCCTCCCCCCGGCTCACGGCTCCGCGCGAGCGGGGGATACCCCCAGCCGGGCGACGCGGCCGATCACGCTCCGCAGCGACCGACGGCCGTGCCGAGCAGCGGAGGGACGACGTCCATGGCGTCCGAGCAGATCGGCTACCGCGGTCCGACGGCCTGTGCGGCCGCCGGTATCACCTACCGGCAACTGGACTACTGGGCCCGTACGGGTCTCGTCGAGCCGAGTGTGCGCCCCGCCTACGGGTCCGGGACGCAGCGGCTGTACAGCTTCCGCGATGTGGTCGTCCTCAAGATCGTCAAGCGGTTCCTGGACACCGGGGTCTCGCTGCAGAACATCCGCACGGCCGTGCAGCACCTCAGGGAACGCGGTTTCCGCGACCTGGAGCGGATGACGCTCATGAGTGACGGCGCCACGGTCTACGAGTGCACCTCGCCGGACGAGGTGCACGCCCTGCTCCAAGGGGGCCAGGGGATCTTCGGCATCGCCGTCGGCGTGGTGTGGCGGGACGTCGAGAGCGCGCTGTCCCAGCTACACGGGGAGCGGATCGACACCGGCGAGACGCTGGTCGGGCCCAATCCGGCGGACGAGCTGGCGCGACGGCGCAACCGGGCCGTCTGAGCCGCCCCTGAGGCGGAGCTCCCCGGTGGTCACAGGAGGCGGGACGTTTCCGCATCCGGCGCCCGGATCCGAGAGCCCCTAGTCACACGTAAGCGGTTGCCCCGAGGCGGCCGCGGCGGTCCGGGGCGGTCGGCCGGGGCATTGTCAGTGGCGTAGTGCAGCATCGGAGATGTGAGAACCGCGCCCACGATCCTGCATCTCGACATGGATGCCTTCTTCGCCTCGGTGGAGCAGGCGTCCAAGCCGAGTCTGCGCGGGAAGGCCGTGGTCGTGGGCGGACTCGGACCGCGGGGCGTGGTGGCCACGGCGTCGTACGAGGCGCGGGTCTTCGGGGTGCATTCGGCGATGCCCATGGGGCAGGCACGGCGGCTCGCCCCCAACGCGGCGTACCTCGTGCCGCGCTTCGGGCTCTACAAGGCGATCAGCGAGCGCGTCATGGAGCTGCTGCGGGCGCTGTCGCCGCTCGTGGAGCCGTTGAGCCTCGACGAGGCGTTCGTCGACCTGGAGGCCGGTCAGGTGGCCTGGGACGAGCAGTCCGCGCGGCTGGTCGGTGCGCAGTTGCGTGCGGACATACGCGCGGTCACCGGGCTCACGGGATCGGTCGGGCTCGCCGCCTCCAAGATGCTCGCGAAGATCGCCTCGGAGCAGGCCAAGCCCGACGGCCTCGTGGTGATCGAGCCGGGCACCGAGCGGGCGATGCTCGGGCCGATGTCGGTGCGGACCCTGCCCGGGGTCGGGCCGGCGACGGGCGACCATCTGCGGCGCGCCGGGATCACCACCGTCGAGGAGATCGTCGAGGCGGGCGAGGACGAGCTGGTCCGGCTGCTGGGCAAGGCGCACGGGCACGGGCTGTACGCGATGGCCCTGGCGCGGGACGACCGGCCGGTGGTTGCGGAGCGCGAGGCGAAGTCCGTGTCCGTGGAGGACACCTACGACGTGGACATCCACGACCGGGTGCGGGTCGGTCTCGAGGTGCAGCGGCTGGCCGACCGGTGCGTGCGACGGCTGCGCGGGGCCGGTCTCTCCGGGCGGACGATCGTGCTGAAGGTGCGGCGGTACGACTTCTCGACGCTCACCCGGTCCGAGACGCTGCGGGGGCCGACGGACGACCCAGCGGTGATCGGGGAAGCGGCGGCCCGGCTGCTGGACTCGGTGGACACCACGGGCGGGGTGCGGCTGCTCGGAGTCGGGGTCAGCGGCCTCGCCGACTACACACAGGAGGACCTGTTCGCGCAGGCCGCGGGGGAGCGGGCGGTGGCCGAGGGGCCGGTCGAGGAGCACGCCGTGGCGCATGCCGAGGAGCAGCCGTCGCTCGCCGAGCGGCGCTGGCCCGCCGGGCACGACGTGCGTCACGCGGAGTTCGGTCACGGATGGGTGCAGGGCAGTGGGCTGGGCCGGGTCACCGTGCGCTTCGAGACGCCCGGCTCGGAGCCCGGGAGGGTGCGGACCTTCCGGGTCGACGACCCCGCGCTGGAGCCGGCGGATCCGCTGCCGCTGGTGTTACGAAGACCCGGGGAGTCCGGGGACGGGCGTGCCGGCCCCGTGGGTGCGCCGTCGGGGGCCGCTTCGTCCGGGGATCAGGTCGTCTGCTCGTCGGAGCCCGCCAGCTTGCCGAACTCGTGATCGGGGAGCGGGGGAGGGGCGGCGATGTCCAGGCCGTAGTGGTGGTAGAGCTGGAGTTCCTGCTCGGGGGAGAGGTGACGGCCCACGCCGAAGTCGGGGGCGTCCTTGATCAGGGCGCGTTCGAAGGGGACGTGGAGGGCGCCCTCGATAAGCTCGCTGGGCTCCAGGGGGACGAACGCGTCCCTGCTGAACAGGCCGGTCCGTATGGCCGCCCACTCCGGCTCGCCGGTGGCGTCGTCGAGGTAGACCTCGTCGATCGTGCCGATCCTGGTTCCGTTGCGGTCGAATGCCTTGCGGCCGATCAGGTTGCGCGGATCGATATCGGTACGCACGGGACCTCCACAGGGTCGCAACTCATCCGTAAGCACTACAAAACGGCACAATCGAGGAGGCGGCCACTCGAAGGTTCGTGCGTTGACCTCGCTGGTACGCTGGCAACGGCTGCTGACCCCGTGCGGGAGAGTCCTCCGGACACCATCGGAGGCGCCGAAGGAGCAAATCCTCCCCGGAATCTCTCAGGCACACGTACCGCACGGACGAGGTCACTCTGGAAAGAAGAGCGGGTGTCGACGGCTTCCGCTCTCACCGACGGTGAAAGCCGGACGCTTTCGGGCGATCCGGTGAAGCTCTCAGGTTGAGATGACAGAGGGGGAGGCCGTCCGGGTACCCGCGCCGTGGTGCCCCTCGAAGGTCGTGTCAGACCAGGAGGCCTCCGCCCATGACCGCCCATCGCATTCCGCTTTCCGAGCTCGAAGAGGCAGTCCCCTTCGAGCAGCGCCACATCGGCCCCGATCACGAGGCCCAGGCCAAGATGCTCGCGCAGGTCGGCTACGGCTCGCTGGACGAGTTGACGGCCGCCGCGGTCCCGGCCGTCATCAAGAGCGCCGAGGCCCTCGACCTGCCCGGCGCCCGCAGCGAGGCCGAGGTGATCGCCGAGCTGCGCTCCCTCGCCGACCGCAACCAGGTCCTCGGCTCCATGATCGGCCTCGGCTACTACGGCACGTTCACGCCGCCGGTCATCCTGCGCAACGTCATGGAGAATCCCGCCTGGTACACGGCCTACACGCCGTACCAGCCGGAGATCTCGCAGGGGCGGCTCGAGGCGCTGCTGAACTTCCAGACCATGGTCGCCGACCTCACCGGGCTGCCGACGTCCGGGGCCTCCCTGCTCGACGAGGGCACCGCGGCCGCCGAGGCCATGGCGTTGTCGCGGCGCATGGGCAAGAACAAGAAGGGCCTGTTCCTGGTCGACGCGGACGCGCTGCCGCAGACCATCGCCGTGATCCAGACCCGGGCCGAGCCGACCGGCGTGGAGGTCGTCGTCGCCGACCTCTCCGACGGCATCCCGGCCGAGGTCGCCGAGCGCGAGATCAACGGCGTGCTCATCCAGTACCCCGGCGCCTCCGGAGCCGTACGGGACATCAAGCCGGTCATCGACCGGGCGCACGAGCTCGGGGCGGTCGTCACCGTCGCCGCCGACCTGCTCGCGCTGACCCTGCTGAAGTCGCCCGGCGAGCTCGGCGCGGACATCGCCATCGGCACGACCCAGCGCTTCGGTGTGCCGATGGGCTTCGGCGGTCCGCACGCCGGCTACATGGCGGTCCAGGAGAAGATGGCGCGCAGCCTGCCCGGGCGGCTCGTCGGCGTGTCCGTCGACGCCGACGGGAACAAGGCCTACCGGCTGGCGCTGCAGACGCGTGAGCAGCACATCCGCCGCGAGAAGGCGACCAGCAACATCTGCACCGCGCAGGTCCTGCTCGCCGTGATGGCCGGCATGTACGCCGTCTACCACGGCCCCGAGGGCCTGAAGGGCATCGCGCGGCGCACCCACCGCTACGCCACGGTCCTGGCCGCCGGGCTCGCGAACGGCGGGGTCGAGGTCGTGCACGGCTCCTACTTCGACACCCTGACCGTGCGCGTCGCGGGCCGGGCCGCAGAGGTCGTGGCCGCCGCGCGCGACAACGGCGTCAACCTGCGTCTCGTCGACGCCGACCACGTCTCGATCGCCTGTGACGAGACCACCACCCGCGCCCAGCTGCGGGCCGTGTGGGCCGCCTTCGGCGTCGAGGGTGTCATCGAGGCGCTGGACGCCGTCACGGAGGACGGGCTTCCGGCCGGTCTGCTGCGGACCGACGACTACCTGACGCATCCGGTCTTCCACCAGCACCGCTCCGAGACGGCCATGCTGCGCTACCTGCGCCGGCTGTCCGACCGTGACTACGCGCTCGACCGCGGCATGATCCCGCTGGGCTCCTGCACCATGAAGCTCAACGCCACCACCGAGATGGAGCCGGTCACCTGGCCCGAGTTCGGGCAGCTGCACCCCTTCGCGCCCGCCGAGCAGGCCCAGGGGTACCTGACGCTCATCCACGAGCTGGAGGACCGGCTCGCAGAGGTCACCGGGTACGACAAGGTCTCCCTCCAGCCGAACGCCGGGTCCCAGGGTGAGCTGGCCGGTCTGCTCGCCGTGCGCGGGTACCACCGGGCCAACGGCGACGAGCAGCGGACCGTGTGCCTGATCCCGTCGTCCGCGCACGGCACCAACGCCGCCAGCGCGGTGATGGCGGGCATGAAGGTCGTCGTCGTGAAGACCGCCGAGGACGGCGAGATCGACGTCGAGGACCTGCGGGCGAAGATCGAGCAGCACCGGGACGAGCTGGCCGTGCTGATGATCACCTACCCGTCCACGCACGGCGTGTTCGAGGAGCACGTCGCCGACATCTGCGCCCAGGTGCACGAGGCGGGCGGCCAGGTCTACGTGGACGGCGCCAACCTCAACGCGCTCGTCGGGCTCGCCAAGCCGGGTCACTTCGGCGGTGACGTCTCGCACCTGAACCTGCACAAGACCTTCTGCATCCCGCACGGCGGCGGCGGCCCGGGCGTCGGCCCGGTGGCGGTGCGCGAGCACCTCGCGCCCTACCTGCCGAACCACCCGCTGCAGCCCGAGGCCGGTCCGGAGACGGGCGTCGGCCCCATCTCCGCGGCGCCCTGGGGCTCGGCCGGCATCCTGCCGATCTCGTGGGCGTACGTCCGGCTCATGGGCGGCGAGGGGCTGAAGCGCGCCACGCAGGTGGCGGTGCTCAGCGCCAACTACGTCGCCAAGCGGCTGGAGCCGCACTACCCCGTGCTCTACACGGGCCCCGGCGGGCTTGTCGCGCACGAGTGCATCATCGACCTGCGGCCGCTGACCAAGGCGACCGGTGTGAGCGTCGACGACGTGGCCAAGCGGCTCATCGACTACGGCTTCCACGCGCCGACCATGTCGTTCCCGGTGGCCGGCACGCTGATGATCGAGCCCACCGAGTCGGAGGACCTGACTGAACTCGACCGGTTCTGCGACGCGATGATCGCCATTCGCGCGGAGATCGAGAAGGTCGGTTCCGGTGAGTGGCCCGCCGAGGACAACCCCCTGCGTAACGCCCCGCACACCGCCGGCGCCCTCGCCGGGGAGTGGGAGCACGCCTACAGCCGTGAGGAGGCCGTCTTCCCGGCCGGGGTCTCGGCCGCCGACAAGTACTGGCCGCCGGTCCGCCGTATCGACCAGGCCTTCGGTGACCGCAACCTGGTCTGCTCGTGCCCGCCGCTGGACGCGTACGAGGACTGATCCGGCGAGTTCGCTGGTCTGCCGGGTGGGCTGGTCTGCCGAACGGTTTATGGAGGGGCTCCGCGTCTGCGGGGCCCCTCTGTCGTGTGGTGGCGAGGGGTGCTCCGGTGGGGCGGTGGGCGATGCGACCTTCGTCGTCCCACGGCCTTGCGGTGATCGCAGCCTGGCGGTGATCGCCGTCGCCAGGCTCTCGCGGATTGACCTGATCGGGGGATGGCCGGAGGCTATGACGCGATATAGCGTTAGTCGTGTCGGAAGTCGCAGGGTGCGTCGGCCGAAGGATCGGGGTGGGTGTGATGGGGGAGCTCGTGCGCAGTGGTGGATCACTTGAGGTGAGGGCCTCGCACGCGGACCGGGACCGGACCGTGGACGTGCTGCGTGTGGCCGCGGGTGACGGCCGGCTGACACTGGAAGAGCTCGACGAGCGGCTGGAGGCCGCGCTGTCCGCCCGCACGCTGGGGGAGCTCGCGGTGCTGACCTCGGATCTGCCCGAGACGGTGGTGGACACCGGCTTCGAGGAGGTCATGCGGATCGAGCAGGTGGGTTCCTCGACCGGGCGCGCCGACGCCTGGGTGGTGCCGCGGCGTCTGGAGATCCGCTCGGCCTGGGGTGAGGTGACGCTCGACTTTACCGACGCGGTGATCACGCACGACAGCCTCCACATCGACCTGGACCTGCGTGCCGGTGCCCTCAAGCTGGTGACCAGGCCCGGCATCGTGGTGGACACGGCCGGGCTCGTGACGAACTACTCCGCGGTCAGGGAGCGCCGCGCCGCCGACGCACCCGTCGTGCTGCGCGTGCGGATCACCGGTGAGATCGAGTATGGGCAGATAGTGGTGCGCCCCCGCCGCCGGGGCCTCGCCAGACGCTGAGGTGGCTGCCGGCTCAGCCCACGTGCACCCTCGGTCGCCGGGCCCGGTCCGGTTCCGCCTCGCGCAGGATCTCGCGGGTCACGGGAGCGACCTCGCCCTGGCTGAACAGGAGGAAGCGCAGCAGGTTGGCGAAGGGGCCGCCTTCGGTCCACTCGAAGTAGATGTGCGGGGTGCGGCCGGTCGTGTCGCGGACGTGCAGCAGGAGAGCCGCCAGCGCGTTGGGGACGGAGGACGACTCCAGGGTGAGGACGCGGTAGCGGTCGTGCAGGACCTCGCCGCGCACGGTCACGCCCGCCTCGAACTCGGACGGGTCGGTCACCGTCACCTCGACGAAGACGAAATCCTCCGGCCCGGGCACGTCGTTGTCGTGCCGGATCTGCTCGATCTTGTCGCGGTACTCGGCGATGTCACGCCGGTCGGGCTCGTTGGCGATGAACCGCATGCGGCGGCTGGCCATGTCCCGGACGAAGCCGTCCGCCACGTCGTCGAGCGTCACGCCGGTCACGCGGAGCTCGAAGGCGCGGGCCAGACGTGACAGCAGAGAGACGAGGATGATGCCGGCGATGAAGCAGGCGCCGATCTTCACGCCGTCCGGGCGCTCGATCACATTCACGACGGTCGTGTAGAGGAACACCGCGGCGATGACCGCGAAGGCGATGGTCCAGTTCCGCTGTCCGGCCTTGCGGGCGGCGATGGTCACCGCGATCGCGGCGGAGCTGATCAGGACCAGCACACCGGTGGCGTAGGCGCCGCCCTGCGCGTCGACGTCGGCGTCGAAGATCCAGGTGACCAGGAAGCCGATCAGGGTGAAGACGATGACCATCGGGCGGACGGCCCTGGCCCAGTGCGGGGCCATGCCGTACCGGGGGAGGTAGCGCGGCATCAGGTTGAGCAGGCCGGCCATGGCGGAGGCGCCGGCGAACCACAGGATGGCGATCGTGGAGGCGTCGTAGACGGTCCCGAAGGTGTTGCCCAGGTAGTCGTGCGCCAGGAACGCCAGGGCGCGGCCGTTGGCCTGGCCGCCTGGTTCGAACTCCTTCGCCGGGATCAGAAGGGTGGTGATGAAGCTGGTCGTGATCAGGAAGACGCTCATGATGACAGCGGCCGTGGTGAGCAGCTTCCGGGTGTCGCGGATGCGGCCCGCCGGACGTGCCTCGGTGTCGTCCGGGTCGCCCTTGACGTGCGGCATCACGGCGACGCCCGTCTCGAACCCGGACAGACCGAGGGCCAGCTTCGGGAAGACGAGCAGGGCCACGCCGATCATGACGAAGACGTTGCCGTGCTGGGTGGTCAGGGCGCCGGACCAGTCGGTGACCACATGGCCCGCGGTGGCGACGTGGTAGAGGCCGACCACCACCACGACCGCGTTCAGTGCGAGGTAGGCGCCGACGAGGGCGACGGCGACGCCGATCGCCTCCAGGAAGCCCTTGAGGAACACGGCGCCGAGCAGTGCCACCAGGAGGAGGGTGATCAGCATCTGACGGTCGTGCAGGACGCCGGTGAGGTGGGGGTTCTCCACCAGGTGGGTGGATGCGTCGGCGGCCGAGAGCGTGATGGTGATGAGGAAGTCGGTGGCGGCGAAGCCCAGCAGGGTCAGTACGAACAGCTTGCCCTGCCAGAAGGAGAGCAGCCGCTCCAGCATCGCGATCGAGCCCTCGCCGTGCGGGCTCTCCTGGGCGACCCTGCGATAGACCGGCAGCGCGCCGGCCAGGGTGACGACGACAAGGACGATCGTCGCGATGGGTGACAGCAGCCCGGCCGCCAGCGCGGCGATGCCCGGCTGGTAGCCGAGGGTGGAGAAGTAGTCGACGCCGGTCAGGCACATCACGCGCCACCAGGGCTGGCCCTGAGGGGGAGCTTCGGGAGCTTCGGGCTCGGCGCCCGATCCGGTGCGGCCGCCGTTCCTGCCCATGTCGGACAGGCCCTCCAGCAGCCAGGCGCGCAGGCGGCTGCGTGGAGCGGGCTCTGTACGGCTCGGCGGCTGCTCGGTGGTGGCCATCGTCGTACTCCCGATGTGCGGATCCGCTGGTTCCGGCCATCACTGGACGGCCGGATCAGCGTAAGCGGAGCGTGATGCCCTGGCCTGCGAATGTGGGGGCCGTGCGCGTCAAGCTTCCGTTAAGACTGGCGGCAAGGACGGACGTCGGGGTGGAAAGACCTGGTGAGGAGGTGTGGGGCGGCTCTGCCCGGGGCGGGGCGGGGTGGTGAGGGGTCGGCTTCGGGGTGGGCACGCAGCGTGATGGTCTGATCCGGAAAGTTCGTCGCTCTGATCGAATGTTTCGGCAGGCCCCTGAGGTCCTCGTGGCGAGCAAAGATTCACTGTGTACAAGGGGTTGCCACCGTTTACCGGCTGTCTCTAGGGTGCGGCATCAACGCATCTTTCTGAATCTCATTCGAAACTTTCGAGGAGCATGATGGGCGACCCGGCACTGTCCCGCCGCGGCTTTCTGGCGGCCTCCGCCGCGGCCGGTCTGGGAATGACGGCACTGACCGCATGCGGCGGGGACTCGGACGGAGGGTCGTCCGGGACGACCACGATCGAATGGTGGAACATCTCCACCACCGAACCGACCAAGAGCGTCTGGGCAGCTCTCGCGCGCAAGTTCGAGGCGCAGAACCCCACCGTCAAGGTGAAGATCGTCCAGCTGGAGAACGACGCCTACAAGTCGAAGATGACGGCTCTGACCTCCTCCGGGAAGCTGCCCGACATCTTCCACACCTGGGGCGGCGGAGTCCTGCGGCAGCAGGTCGACGCCGGGCTCGTCGAGGACCTCACGGACCGCACCAAGCCCTGGGGCGACGCCCTGCTGCCGGTCGCCCGGGAGCCGTACCTGATCGACGACAAGGCCTACGGCGTCCCGTTCGACATCGGCATGATCGGCTTCTGGTACAACAAGGCGCACTTCGCGAAGGCCGGCATCAGCGAGCCCCCGACCACCTGGAGCGGCTTCCTCGACGCCGTGCGCAAGCTCAAGTCGGCCCGCATCACGCCCCTCGCCCTGGCCGGCAAGGAGAAGTGGCCCGGCATGTACTACTGGGCGTATCTGGCGATGCGCACCGCCGGTGCCGAGGCGCTGCAGAAGGCCTACGAGGACAAGGACTTCACCGGCGCGCCCTTCGTCGAGGCGGGCGAGCACCTGAAGGAACTCGTCGGCCTCCAGCCCTTCCAGAAGGGCTTCCTCGGCGCGGCCTACTCCAGCCCCACCGGCCAGGCCGCCACCGTCGGCAACGGCAAGGCGGCCATGGAGCTCATGGGCCAGTGGGCCCCCGTGGTCCAGGCCGACGCCGGCAAGGGACTCGGCAAGGACCTCGGGTTCTTTCCGTTCCCCGCGGTCGAGGGCGGCCGGGGGGCCATCACCGAGGTGTTCGGCGGAGGCGGCGGACACGCCCTGCGCCGGGACGCCCCGCAGGCAGCCGTCGACTTCCTGAAGTTCTTCGCCTCGGAGGCCACCGACCGGGAGCTGGTGAAGAAGACCGGGGTCCTGCCCGTCGTCCCGGCGGCCGAGAGCGCCATCGCGGACCCCAACATCAAGGCCGTGCAGGCCGAGCTGAAGAAGGCCACCGGCTTCCAGCTCTACCTCGACCAGGCGTACGCGCCCGCCGTCGGCCAGGAGGTCAACGACAGTGTCGCCGCGCTCATATCGGGTTCCCGGTCACCCGAGCAGGTCGCGCAGTCCGTCACCAAGACCGCGAAGGAAGAGCAGTAGCCGGCGATGACGTCCACGTTCCTGCCGAGCAAGCAGTCCGGCCCCGACACCGGTCCGCCGCCGCCGGTCGCCGACCGAGGTCGGGGGCGGGCCCGGCGACGCACCCTGAACTGGCTGACGGCCACCGGCTTCCAGCTGCCCGCCCTGGTGCTGTTCATCGGGCTCGTGCTGCTGCCGATGCTGTTCGCCCTGTACGCGGCGTTCTTCCGGTGGGGCGGCTTCGGCATGCCCTCCGACTACGTCGGCGGTGAGAACTTCACCCGGCTCTTCCAGGACGAGGTGTTCCTGGGCGACCTGTGGCGCTGTCTGGTGCTGGTGGTGCTCTCGCTCGCGCTGCAACTGCCGTTCGCGCTCGCCATGGCCGTGCTGCTCAACCAGCGGATGCGCGGCCGGGCGGTGTACCGGATGCTCTTCTTCGCGCCGTACGTCCTGTCCGAGGCGATCACCGGAATCCTGTTCGGCATGATCTTCGCCCCGGACGACGGCTTCGCCGACCAGGTCCTCGGCAGGATCGGGCTGGAAGGGCTGGGCGGGGAGTGGTTCGCCGATCCGTCCACGGTCATGGCGACCCTGTTCCTGGTCATGATGTGGAAGTACTTCGGCTTCCACATGATGCTGTACCTGGCCGGGCTCCAGGCCGTGCCCAAGGAGCTGACGGAGGCGGCGCTCATCGACGGGGCCGGTCCCTGGCAGCGCTTCCGCAATGTGACCCTGCCGCTGCTGGCGCCCACCCTGCGCATCAGCGTCTTCCTGTCGGTCATCGGGTCGATCCAGCTCTTCGACCTGGTGTGGGTCACCACTGCCGGTGGCCCGGACCACCACTCCGAGACCATGGCCGTGACCATGTTCCAGTACGGCTTCAAGCGCTACCAGGTCGGCTACGCCAGCGCGATCAGTGTGGCCATGTTCGCCATCAGTCTCGTCTTCGCCCTCGCCTACCAGCGGTTCGTGCTCCGGCGCGACCTCGAAGGAGCCACCACCACCATGCGGGGTGACGGAAAGTGACGGTCAGTCGCAAGACCCGCGGGGGCGGGAAGCTGTGGAGCCTGCACCTCGTCCTGGTCGTCGTCGGCGCGGTCATGGCCGTGCCCCTGCTCTACGCCGCGCTCTCCGGTTTCAAGTCCACCGACGAGCTCTCCCGCAACCCCGTCGGGCTGCCGGAATCGTGGGTGACCTCCAACTACACCGGGATCCTCGCCTCGGGGGACTTCTGGCGGCTGATCGGGAACAGCACGCTGATCGCGGTGGGCACGACCGTGCTGGTCGTCGCGGTCTCGGCGCTGTCGGCCTTCTCCTTCGCGCGGTTCGCCTTCCGCGGGCGGGAGTTGCTGTTCACGCTGTTCACCATGGGGCTGATGTTCCCGTTCGCGGTCGCGGCCCTGCCGCTGTTCCTGCTGCTGCGGTCCCTGGGGCTGCTCGACAACCCGCTCGGGGTGATCCTTCCGCAGGCGGCGTTCGGGCTGCCGATGACCATCATCATCCTGCGCGGCTTCTTCCGGCAGATACCCGGCGAGCTGGAGGAGGCGGCCACGCTCGACGGGTGCGGCCCGTTCGGCTTCTTCTGGCGGGTGCTGCTGCCCATGGCCCGGCCGGCGCTCGGCACGGTCTCGGTGCTCGCCGTCGTCACGAGCTGGAACAACTTCTTCCTGCCGCTGCTGGTGTTCACCGACGCGACGTGGTGGACGCTGCCGATCGGTGTCCAGCAGTTCCAGGGGCAGTACTCCGCGGACTACGCCAAGGTCTTCGCCTACCTGGTGCTGGCCATGGTTCCCGCCCTCGCCTTCTACTCGGTCGCCGAGCGCCAGCTCGTCGGTGGCCTCACCGCGGGCGCCACGAAGGGCTGACAGGCGCCGCGGACGTACGGCTCTGCCCCCCATCCGTCGTGAGGAGTCGCACCATGCGCAAGAACCGTCTCAGACTCGCCGGTGCCGTCGCCGTGTTCCTGGTCGCCGCGGGGCTCGGCGCCGGCTCGCCCGCCCAGGCCACGCCTGAACGGCAGGCCAGTGAACGGCACGCGGGTGACCGGCAGCCCACCCTCGCCGATCTGGCCCAGCGTCACGGCCGCTACTTCGGCAGCGCCACCGACAACCCCGAGCTCACCGACGGGCCGTACACGGCGCTGCTCGGCAGCGAGTTCGACCAGATCACGCCCGGCAACGGCATGAAGTGGTACGCGACGGAGCCCGAGCAGGGGGTGTTCGACTTCTTGCAGGGCGACGAGGTCGTGGACCTCGCCCGGGCCAACCGGCAGAAGGTGCGCGGCCACACGCTCGTCTGGCACAGCCAGCTGCCCGAGTGGCTGACCGGGCGGGAGTGGACGGCCCCGGAGCTGAGGGCCGTGCTGAAGAAGCACATCCAGACGGAGGTACGGCACTACCGGGGGAAGGTCTTCGCCTGGGACGTCGTCAACGAGGCGTTCAACGAGGACGGGACGTACCGCGAGACGGTGTTCTACAAGACGCTGGGCCCGGGCTACATCGCCGACGCGCTGCGCTGGGCGCACCAGGCCGATCCGCGGGTGAAGCTGTACCTCAACGACTACAACATCGAGGGGATCGGCCCCAAGAGCGACGCCTACCACCGGCTGGCCAAGGAACTGAAGGCCCAGCGCGTCCCGCTGCACGGCATCGGCTTCCAGGCCCATCTGGCCCTCCAGTACGGCTATCCCACGACGCTGGAGGACAATCTGCGCCGCTTCTCCCGGCTCGGTCTCGACACAGCCCTGACGGAGGTCGACGTGCGGATGCAGTTGCCGGCGACCGAGGAGAAGCTGGCCCTGCAGGCCGAGTGGTACCGGGACCTGACCGAGGCGTGTCTGGCCGTGCGCCGGTGCGTGGGGGTCACCCTCTGGGACTACACCGACAAGTACTCGTGGATCCCCGCGTTCTTCCCCGGTGAGGGAGCGGCCCTGCCGTGGGACGAGCAGCTGCAGCCGAAGCCGGCGTACTTCGCGCTGCGGGAGGCGCTCGGGGGGAGGTAGCCGGGGCGGGCCGGCCCGGTCCGCGAGCCTTGCGGCTCGGGCCGGTTCGTCGGGCCGGGCCGGGGGAGGGGCGGTGCTCGCTCTGTCACCAACCGGGTTCCCAGCTCCACCCGGGGGGATGTCCCAAACCAGGTCGATCAGGCCGCCCGGGTGCCCGGTGCCGCGGGGTGCCTGCGGTAGCCGTGGCGGCGTAGCAGGTCCTCGATGCGGGCCCGGGTCTGGGGCAGGACGGCGGAGCGGCCATTGACGGACCGGGACACCGTCGGCCACCGACACGTCGGCCCGGCGGGCGATCTCCGTGATTCTGACCGTGTCCCCGGCGTTCGCCTCACGTGCCGGTACTGCCTGCACCCTTCGTCGACGTGGCCGCGAAACTGCCGGAGTCTTCCGGAGGGGCCGGCCTGCGAGCGAAGCCGCAGGGCTCGGAGGGAGCTGTGAGAAGCAGCGCGGCCCTGCGAACGGGGCGTGGCTGTCGGTGACGGGGAGTGAGTGGGGGTGGACGCGCGTCGGGGCCGGTGCGCGGCGTTTTCCGCGTCCGGCCCCTTATGTCTGCGGGCGGGGTCGTGTCCCGCCCCGGCGGCTCAGGCCGCCGTCATCACCTGGCTGCCCTCCAGCGGGCGGTGCGGGGCGATGACCCTGCCGTCCGGCAGGATCTCACCGGTGTCCTCGAAGAGCAGCACGCCGTTGCACAGCAGGCTCCAGCCCTGCTCCGGGTGGTGCGCCACGAGTCGGGCGGAGTCCCGGTCGGCGGAGTCGGCGGACGGGCACGGTGTCTGGTGCTGGCACATGGGTGGGATCTTTCGCTGTGTCGTGGTGGACGATGTGAGGGAGTTCGATGAGTCGGTCGTCGTGTCTGTTCCGCGGCTAGAAGTGTCGTTCATGGCCGCCCCCCGTTGTGATAAGTCGTCGGAACCCAGTGTTGCCCCACGGGCGTCGATCCGCAGGGATTTCGCCGCACCGCTTCTCACAGGTTCATGACGCATCACCCGCGCGGACGGTTCATCCCAACTGGACTGTCACTTCGGGTGGTTCGCAGTGGCCGGATAGGGCTAGTCCGTCGGGATGGACAGCCCTTTCGGCTCGTACGAGCCATTCGGTGCTCGTAAGAGCGATCGAGTGGGCAGGTAAAAGCCGACCCCGTCGCCGGGAATTCGGCGACGGGGTCGGCGGAGGTATTTCCGGCAGGACGCTTCAGGCGGGCGAGCCGAGCAGCCGGGGTGGAGTGGCCCGGTGGGTCAGCACCGGGAGGAGTTCGTCGACGCGGTGCGGGCGGTGGGCCGCGATGCCGGGAGGGGCGGGCGCGAGCGGCACGAGCAGATCGGTGGCGGCGGGGTGGCCGGCGGCAGCGTCCGCGGTGCTGTCCCCGTGCAGCCAGAGCGTCAGCATGTACAGGCTGGGCACCGACAGCAGACGGGGCTGGTACGCCTGCGGCATGGTCTCGGCCTGGCGCAGGGCGAGCTCGGTGGAGGTGATGTACGGGCCCTCGAAGAAGTGCGAGAAGGCCCAGCCGTCGGGAGTCAGCATGGTGTCCGCCGCGGCCACGGCCCGGTCGCCGCAGCGGATCAGGAAACGCCACCCGGCCAGCCGGGTGGCGGAGACGCCCTCGGCGGTCAACCGGTCGAGGACGTGGACGGGCAGGGGGAGCTCGGGAGTGGCGGGCCCCTGGCTGCGGAGGAGGGCGGGAGTTCGGGCTTCGCGGACCGCGGTGGGAGAGGAGAGGGCGGTCAGGACGGAACGGAGTGCGGGCGCGGGAGCCGGAGGGACATGCAGCGGCATGGTGGGTCGCCTCTCATTCAAAGGCACAGTGGCGCGAGGGCGGGGGCGGACGGCGCTGTCAGCTCACGAGGGTCAGAGAGGCAGGGGCCGGGGTCGTGAACGAGAGGGGGGTGAGGTCCGCCGAACGTCGCCTCGACGGCAGGACCCGTCGACCGTGGGCGCCAACCTTCTGCCTTGTTCGCGGAGTTTATACGACACGGGTTCAGACTGTGTTTCGCCTAGCCGTTTCCGGTGAGTAGAACAAGGGTACATTCGGTCGGCGATACGCGAGAATTATCCCGATTCCGGGTGGTGGTGTGCGGCGATGACCTCGGCGAATGCCCGCGAACCGGTCGGCCCATTCTCGTCGGCGTTTTTCACGAGTTCCGCGGGCGCTGAAACCTGTCGTGCGCGTCATGCCGGGTGAATGTGCCACCGGTCACAGATGGACAGCCTAGCGGCCGGCGGGCCCGTCCGGGACGTTATCGATCGCTTTCGCTGGGCATCCTCCACCTGACCGGGAGGCCGACGGCCGGATCCCGGCCGGCATCATCCAAGGAGGGACACGTCGATGGGCGAGAAGGTCGTGGCAGGGCGGTTCGACCTGTCCGATCGCCAGCGCTACCGCGACAAGCTCCGTCAGTGCCTGACGGGCCTGGAGCGACTCCTGGCGGAGCAGCGGTTCGATCGCCCGAAGAACCTCATGGGGCTCGAGATCGAATTGAATCTGGCAGGCGCGGACGGCATGCCGAAAATGTTGAACGGGCAAGTCCTGGAACGGATCGCCAGTCGCGATTTCCAAACAGAACTCGCCATGTTCAACCTGGAAGTGAACATCCCCCCACACCGATTGGGGGATCGCGTATTCGACCGTCTGGCGGAGGAACTCCGTACGTCACTGGCATATGCCGACCGGAAAGCGGGAGAGGTCGACGCGGGCGTGGTGATGATCGGCATCCTGCCGACCCTCGACCGGGACGACCTGGTGTCGTCGAACCTCTCCGACGTCGACCGCTACACGCTGCTGAACGACCAGATCGTCGCCGCGCGGGGCGAGGAGTTCACGCTCGACATCGACGGCGTCGAGCATCTCACCTGCACCTCGAAGTCGATCGCGCCCGAGGCGGCCTGTACCTCCGTGCAGCTGCACCTGCAGGTGACCCCGGGCCGGTTCGCCGACGTGTGGAACGCGGCCCAGGCGGTCGCCGCCGCGCAGATCGCCGTCGGCGCCAACTCGCCGTTCCTGTTCGGCCGGGAGCTGTGGCGCGAGTCGCGGCCCCCGCTGTTCCAGCAGTCGACCGACACCCGCCCGCCCGAGCTGCAGGCCCAGGGCGTGCGCCCGCGCACCTGGTTCGGGGAGCGCTGGGTGGAGTCGGCGTACGACCTCTTCGAGGAGAACCTGCGCTACTACCCGGCGCTGCTGCCGATCTGTGACGACGAGGACCCGCTGGAGGTGATCGACCGGGGCGGCACCCCGACGCTCGCCGAGCTCGTCCTGCACAACGGCACCATCTACCGCTGGAACCGCCCGGTCTACGACGTCGCCGACGGCGTCCCGCATCTGCGCGTGGAGAACCGTGTGCTGCCCGCCGGGCCCACGGTGATCGACGTGGTGGCCAACGCCGCCTTCTACTACGGCGTCGTCCGTGCTCTCGCCGAGGAGGCCCGGCCGGTGTGGACCCGGCTGCCCTTCGAGGCGGCCGCGGCCAACTTCGACGCGGCGTGCAAGGACGGCATCGAGGCCCGCTTCACCTGGCCCCGGCGCGGCCGCTACGGCGGCACCACCGAGGTGGACGCGGTGAACCTGGTCCGGGACGAGCTGCTGCCGCTCGCCGAGGCCGGACTGGACGCCTGGGGCGTCGAGCCGGCCGACCGGGATCTGTACCTGGGCGTGATCGAGGAGCGCTGCCGGCGCCGGACCAACGGGGCGAGCTGGCAGTCGGCGACCTTCCACCAGGCACTCGACGCCGGCCTCGGCCGGGACGAGGCCCTGGCCGCCACGACCCGGCGCTACCGCGAACTCATGCACAAGGGCGACCCGGTGCACAGCTGGCCGGTGGGGCTGCCGGAGCCGGTGTCGCTGGGCTGACGCGCCTGCGGGACGGTGACCCGCTGCCGCCATACTGATCCGAAAGGTCGGTGAAGTGGAGGCAGGGGTGCAGGCGGAGGCGAGCCCGGCGGACGGTTCCATTCCCCAGCAGGCGCTCTCGCGGCGGATGCTGCGCAACGAGACGCTGCTGGTCCTCGCGCTGTCGCTGGGCGCGAGCGGGGTCTCCGCGCTGATCAGCTTCATCGGGTCGGTCACCAAGCCGGGCGGGCTGAAGGACCAGGCGGCCACGATGAACGCCTCGGCCGCGCCCGGCCGTCCCTGGCTCGACCTCGCCTGGCAGCTGTTCGGGATCGCCACGGCCCTGGTGCCCGTCGCGCTCGTCGCGCACTTCCTGCTGCGCGAACGGGCGAGCCTGCGCACGATCGGCTTCGACCGCACCCGCCCCTGGTTCGACCTCGGCCGCGGGGCCGTGGTCGCGGCGGTCATCGGCAGCACCGGCATCGCCTTCTACCTGGCGGCCCGGGGGCTCGGGTTCAACCTCACCGTCGTGCCCGAGGCGCTGCCGGACGTGTGGTGGAAGTACCCGGTGCTGATCCTCTCCGCGATCCAGAACGCCGTGGTGGAGGAAGTGATCGTCGTCGGCTATCTGCTGCGCCGCATGGGCCAGCTGGGCTGGACGCCGACGGGCGCGCTGGTGGGCAGCTCCGTCCTGCGCGGTTCGTACCACCTCTACCAGGGCATCGGCGGGTTCGTCGGGAACCTGGTCATGGGGCTGGTCTTCGTCCACCTCTACCGCCGCTGGGGCCGTGTGGGCCCGCTCGTGGTGGCGCACTCGCTGCTCGACATCGGGGCGTTCGTGGGCTACGGGCTGCTGGCGGGCAAGGTGGGCTGGCTGCCGACGGCGTGAGAGACCGCGGAAGGGGCGTACGACGGCGTCGTACGCCCCTTCGTGCGTCTCAGGCCAGCAGGTCGCCGTCGATGACCGTGACCGCCCGGCCGGTCAGCAGGGTGCGGTCGCCGCGCAGCTCGGTGCGGACGCGGCCCGAGCGGGAGGACGCCTGGAGGCCGGTGAGGGCGGGGCGGCCGAGGCGCTCGGACCAGAACGGGGCGAGCGCGGTGTGGGCGCTGCCGGTGACGGGGTCCTCGTCGATGCCCACGTTCGGGAAGAAGCAGCGCGAGACGAAGTCATAGCCCCGGTCCGGGTCCTCGGCGCGGGCCGTGGCGATGACGCCGCGCTCGGAGTGGGCGCCGAGCGCCCTCAGGTCGGGGGCGAGGGCGTGCACGGTCTTCTCGTCGGCCACCTCGACCAGCAGGTCGCCGACGAGGGGGCCGGTGTCCAGGGTCGTGAGCGGCTCGGTGCCGAGCGCCTCGGCGAGACCGGCGGGCGGGTCGGCCCGGGTGAGCGGGGCCGTCGGGAAGTCCAGGGTGACGGAGCCGTCGTCCGCCGGGGTGGCGACGAGGACGCCGCTGCGGGTGGCGAAGCGCACCGGGCCCTCGTGGGCGGCGGTGGCGTGCAGGACGTGGGCGGTGGCCAGGGTCGCGTGGCCGCACATCGCGACCTCGGTGGCCGGCGTGAACCAGCGCAGCGCCCAGTCGGCCTCGCCGCCCGGCGGGAGGGGGTGGGCGAAGGCCGTCTCGGCGTGGTTGACCTCGCGGGCGACGTGCTGCAGCCAGGTGTCGTCAGGGAAGGCGTCCGCGCCGTCCAGGAGCAGGACACCGGCGGGGTTGCCGGAGAAGGGGCGATCGGTGAAGGCGTCGACGATTCGGATCCGCATGTCCTGAAGCTAGAGGCCCGGCGAAGCCGCAGGCCAAGGCCAATGCGCGAGGCGTGGACCGATTGCGGCGAGTTGGGCCCGGCGCGCGCACGAGGGGCGGGTCTTGTCAGTCGAGCGTTACCGATATATCGTTGAAGCATCGCGACAGATCAACGATGGAATGGAGTGGTTGCGATGCGTACCCATGGATTCGAGCACGGCCACGGTCACGGCGGTCCGCGTCACGGCCGGGGCGGTTTCGAGAGTCTGCGTGCGGCGTTCGGGCCCTTCGGTCCCGGCGGCCCCAACTGGGGAGGGCCCGGTGGTCCGGGTTTCGGCCCCGGCCCCTGGGGCGGCCGAGGGCGCGGCGGACCGAGGGGAAGGGCGCGGCGTGGTGATGTCCGGGCCTCGATCCTGGCCCTGTTGAAGGACCGGCCGATGCACGGCTACGAGATGATCCAGGAGATCGCCGAACGCAGCGGCGGCGCGTGGAAGCCGAGCCCCGGCTCGGTGTACCCCACCCTGCAGCTGTTGGAGGACGAGGGCCTGATCATCAGTGAGTCCGAGGGCGGCAAGAAGCTGTTCTCGCTCACCGAGGCGGGCCGCGCCGCCGCCGACGAGGGCCCCGAGGCGCCCTGGGAGGAGGCCTCCCGCGGAGTCGACTGGGAAGCCCTGGGCGAGATCCGTCAGGCCGGCTTCGGTCTGATGGAGGCCTTCGGCCAGGTCTGGAAGACCGGCAGCAAGGAGCAGCGGGAGAAGGCGCTCGGCGTCGTCAATGAGGCCCGCAAGAAGCTGTATCTGATCCTCGCCGACGAGGACTGAGGGCACCTTCGTTCTCCCCGCCGCCCCGGGACGGTGGGGAGAACGGCCTGATCTCCTCCGTAAGGAGGAGATTCCGGTCGGCCGTGTCCACTTCCCGTGGGACGTGAAGATGCTTCCCGCCGGGGATGCCCCGGCCCCGCGGGACTGATGGGGTGAGGGAGTGCAATCCCGTATCCCCCGGCAGCCGGCCCCTGAACACGGCATCCACCGCGCGGACCGCGACGCCGGGCTCAGTGACGAGCTGGCCGCGATGGTCGGCGGTGCCCGGCGCAGGGCGGTCAGGGACGGGGACCGGCAGATCGACACCGCCCACCTGCTCCACTCGGTGCTGGAGTCCGACCCGGAGGCCCGGGCGGTCGTCGGTGACGGTCCGCAGCTCGCGCGGCTCCTCGGCTATCTCGTCCAGCGCAGCATCGGCTACGGCCTGCGCTGGCAGAGCGGCGTCGAGGACTCCGGGAGCGTCCCCGTGGTGAGCGGGAGCACGTGCTTCTCGCCGCTGGCCGCGGCCTCGATGGAGTTCGCCCGCTGCCGCGCCGCCGGGCGCGGCGGACCGGCCCGCGGCACCGACCTGCTCGCCGCGATCGTCGCCGACCCGCAGGCCCGTGCGGTCGAGGTGCTCCAGCGGGCCGGCATCGACGCACGCGCGGTACTGACCCGTCTCGACGGCTGGTCCGGCGTCCCCGAGGAGTCCGGCGGAGCCGCCCACTGAGCCGGACCGCCCGGCGGAGCTGCCCACTGAGCCGGACCGTGCGGCGGAGCCGCCCACTGAGTTGGACCGTGCGGCCGTCCAGGCAGTGAGACAGGTGCCATAGGGGATGACGCTCCTGTCATCGCCTGTCATCATGTGCCGGTGCCTACGTCTGACAGCAGCCCGAGCGGACGCGGCAGGGGGATGGGCCTCGGCCTGGCGCTCCTGTCCGCGGTCGCCTTCGGCGGATCCGGTGTCGCGGCCAAGCCGCTGATCGAAGCGGGCCTCGACCCGCTGCACGTGGTGTGGCTGAGGGTGGCCGGGGCGGCCCTGGTGATGCTGCCCCTCGCCGTGCGCCACCGCGCTCTGCTGCGCCGCCGCCCCGGCCTGCTCGCCGGCTTCGGCCTGCTGGCCGTCGCGGGTGTCCAGGCCTGCTACTTCGCGGCGCTCTCCCGGATCCCCGTCGGGGTGGCCCTGCTCATCGAGTACCTGGCGCCCGCGCTGGTGCTGGGCTGGGTGCGGTTCGTGCAGCGGCGGCCCGTGACACGTGCCGCCGCGGTCGGTGTCGTGCTCGCCGTCGGCGGTCTCGCGTGCGTCGTCGAGGTGTGGTCGGGCCTGCGCTTCGACGCCCTGGGGCTGCTGCTCGCGCTCGGCGCCGCCTGCTGCCAGGTCGGCTACTTCGTCCTGTCCGACCAGGGCAGCGACGCCGGCGACGAGGCGCCCGACCCGCTCGGTGTCATCGCCTACGGCCTGCTCGTCGGCGCCGCCGTGCTCACCGTCGTGGCCCGGCCGTGGACCATGGACTGGTCCGTGCTGACCGGTACCGCGCGCATGGACGGCACGCCCGTCAGCGCCCTGGTCCTGCTCGGCTGGATCGTCCTCGTCGCCACGGTCGTCGCCTACGTCACCGGCGTGATCTCCGTGCGCCGGCTCTCCCCGCAGGTCGCCGGGGTCGTGGCCTGTCTGGAAGCGGTCATCGCCACGGTCCTGGCCTGGGTGCTGCTCGGCGAGCACCTGTCGGCGCCGCAGCTCGCCGGTGGGGTGATCGTGCTGGTGGGCGCGTTCATCGCGCAGTCCTCGACGCCCGCGAAGTCCTCCGGGCAGCCGGTGGCGAGCGGCGGCCCGGAAAGGGAATTGTCCCGGCGCGGAACCAGCGCATAGGGTGTCGATCATGCCTTCGAACGCACTCGTTCTTCCGCCTCCGGCCGCCTGAGGCGGGCCCTCCGGAATCCGCGCCCGGCGCTCTCGCCGGGCCGAACGGTGCTGCCCGCAGACGAAGTCCGCGGACCCCGCTGATCACGACCGATCCGGGGCCCTTCCCGAACTTCCGCGCACCCGCCGCCGCCCCCGGGCCGCGGCGCGCCGTGCGCGTCTGCGGAGAGAACTCACGTGTCGCACACTGCTTCCGGCCTGCCCCTCGGGCGAGGCCTCCTCTATCTGATCGTCGCCGGGGTCGCCTGGGGCACCGCGGGCGCGGCCGCCTCCCTGGTGTACCGGGCCAGTGACCTCGGGCCCGTCGCCCTCTCGTTCTGGCGCTGCGCCGCCGGTCTGGTGCTGCTGCTCGCCGTGCGCCTGGTGCGGCCGCGCACCACGACCGCCGTACGCGAGCCGCTGGGCCGCCGGGCCGTGCGGGCCGGCGTCACCGGACTCGGGCTCGCGGTCTTCCAGACGGCCTACTTCGCGGCCGTCTCCGCGACGGGGCTGGCCGTCGCCACCGTCGTGACCCTGGGCGCCGGGCCCGTGCTCATCGCGCTCGGCGCGCGGCTGACCCTGGCCGAACGCCTGGGCCGGGGCGGGGTGGCCGCCGTCGCGGGCGCCCTCGCCGGGCTCGGGGTCCTCGTCCTGGGCGGAGGTGGCGCGACCGTACGGCCCTCGGGCGTGCTGCTGGCGCTGCTGTCCGCGGCCGGGTACAGCGTCATGACGCTGCTGACCCGGCGGTGGGGCCGGGACGGCGCGGCCGACGCCTCCCGGACGAGCGTCGAGGCGTTCGCCGTGACGAGCCTGTGCCTGCTGCCGTTCGCACTCGCCGAGGGCCTGGTGCCGCACACCGCCGAGCCCCTGCGGCTGCTGGTCCTGCTGGCGTACGTCGCCGCGGTGCCCACCGCCCTCGCCTACGGCCTGTACTTCGCGGGCGCGGCCGTCGTCAGGTCCGCCACCGTCTCGGTGATCATGCTGCTGGAACCGGTGAGTGCGGCGGTGCTGGCGGTCGTCCTGCTCGGCGAGCGGCTGACCGGGGCGACGGTGACCGGAACCCTGTTGATGCTGGGGTCGGTTGCGGGACTCGCCGTGGGGGAGGCGCGGATGTCCAAGGAGCGGGCCATGCTCGTGTGACGTCGGCCGCGGGCCGTCATGGGCTGGTCGCGCAGTTCCCCGTGCCCCTGGAGGTCACTCGCCCTTCAGATAGTCAGGAAGTCCTGTGCCGGCGGCCAGCGCGGGGTCGGGGATCGGGGTGCCGTAGGTCTTGCGGACCGGGACGACTCCGGCCCAGTGCGGGAGGGCGAGGTCCTCCGGCTCGTCGTTGACGCCGCCGGTGCGGAGCTTGGCGGAGACCTCGTCGAGGTCCAGGCGGAGGACGGCGGTGGCGGCCAGCTCCTTCTTGTTGGCCGGCCGCGAGTCCGCTGAGCGGCCTTGGACGACATGGTCGACCAGGGCGTCCAGGGCCCGGCGCTTCTCCTCGGGATCCGTCACGTCGCGGGCGACGCCGTGCACCACCACCGAGCGGTAGTTGATCGAGTGGTGGAAGGCCGAGCGGGCCAGGACCAGACCGTCGACGTGGGTGACGGTCAGGCAGACCGGCAGACCCGGGTCTGCCTGACCGGCCGCCCTCAGCGGGCGCGAGCCCGTCGACCCGTGTACGTAGAGCGTCTCGCCCACCCGGGCGTACAGCGTGGGCAGCACGACCGGTGCGCCGTCGCGGACGAAACCGAGATGGCAGACGTAGGCCTCGTCGAGTATCGCGTGCACCAGGTCCCTGTCGTACGAGGCCCGGTCGGGGGAGCGCGTGGGGACGGTGCGGTCGGTCGGCGTGTAGGCGGTCGCGGACGGCGACGGCGTGCGGGTGGTCCCCTGAGTCCCCTGCATGGCGCTCCTTATTGCACTAGTGCATAATGTGTTTTGTGCTAGGAGAGTATCCGATCAGTGGGCGTCGTGCAGCGGACATTTCCGCGAGCGTGGAGCGGGCGGTGGGCACCGGTGAGCTGCGGCCGGGGCAACTGCTGCCGCCCATGCGGGAGTTGGCGGAGCGGCTGGGGGTGAATCCCAATACGGTCGCGGCCGCGTACCGGACCCTGCGCGAACGCGGAGTGATCGAGACCGCCGGCCGGCGCGGCAGCCGGGTGCGGCCCGCGCCGGCCACCACCGGGCGGGACCACATCCGGGTCGACGTGCCCGAGGGCGTGCGGGACGTCGCGAACGGCAATCCGGACCCGGCCCTGCTGCCCCCCCTGGCGGGGGCGTTCGCGGCGGCGGCCGCCGAGGGCGATCGCACGCCGGTGCTCTACGGCGAGAACCCGTTGGACCCGGAGCTGGCCCGGATCACCCGCGCCGGATTCGACGCCGACGGGGTGCCGGACGGCCCCCTCGCCGTGGTCTCCGGCGCCCTGGACGGGGTCGAGCGGGTACTCGCGGCGCATCTCAAGCCCGGCGACACCGTCGCCGTCGAGGACCCCGGCTGGGGCCGCACCCTCGATCTCGTGCCGGCGCTCGGACTGCGCACCGTCCCCGTGGGCGTCGACGACGAGGGACCGCGCCCGGACGACGTGCGCCGGGCGCTGGAGGCCGGAGCGCGCGCCCTGATCGTCACCGACCGGGCGCAGAACCCGACCGGCGCGGCGGTGAGCGGCCCCCGCGCGCGTGCCCTGCGATCCCTGCTGCGCACGCACCCGGAGGTGCTGCTCATCGAGGACGACCACGGCCACGGAATCGTCGACGTCCCCCTCCATCCGCTGGCCGGGACCACCCGGCACTGGGCGTTCGTCCGCTCGGCCGCCAAGGCCTACGGCCCCGATCTGCGCCTCGCGCTGCTCACCGGGGACGCCGTCACCGTCGACCGCGTCCGCGGCCGGCAGCGGCTCGGGCCCGGCTGGGTGAGCCGGCTGATGCAGCGGGCCCTGGTGCGGCTGTGGACCGACGGCGCCGTCGACACGCGCGAGGTGGCGGCAGCGTACGGGCGGCGGCGGGACGCGCTGATCGGCGCGCTCGGACTGCGGGGCGTCGCGGCGCACGGGCGCAGCGGCATGAACGTGTGGGTGCCCGTGCCGGACGAGACCGGGGCGGTCGCGCGGCTGCTGCACGCCGGGTGGGCCGTCGCGCCCGGCGCCCGCTTCCGGATGAGCGCGCCGCCCGGCATCAGGGTCACCGTCTCGACGCTCACCGACCGGGAGACCGGGGACCTGGCCGACGCGATCGCCTCGGCCCTCGGCCCGGCCCCGCAGCGCGGCTACGTCTGAGGAACCGTCCGGGACTTCGGCCGCACCTGCGTCAGCGCCGCCCCCGCCAGGACGATCACCGCCCCGACCGGGGTCGACCAGGCGAGGGACTCGCCGAGGATCGCCACACCCGCGGCCGTGGCGATGACGGGGATGAAGTACGTGACCATCTGGGCGGTCGTCGGGCCGACCTCGGCGACCAGGCCGTACTGGAGCAGCACCGCGAGGCCGGTGCCGAGGGCGCCGAGGGCGGCGATCGCCAGCAGCGGCCCGACGGACAGACGCGTGGGCAGGCTGGTGAACAGCGGGGTGACGACGGCCAGCTGCACCGTCGCCAGCAGCAGCTGCGCGCCGGTCATCGACAGGTGCGAGTGGCCGGTGCCGGCCAGGGTGCGGCGGACGTAGATCCAGCCGACCGGGTAGCTGAGGGACGCCAGCAGGGCCAGCGCCGTGCCCGTGGCGTCCAGGCCGTGGAAGCCCTGCCAGGCGCCCAGCACGGTCAGCACCCCCAGGAAGCCCAGCCCGAGCCCGGCGACCCGCACCCGGGTCGGGCGGTCCTCCGACAGGGCGACCAGCGACAGGGCCATGCCCCACAGCGGCGAGGTCGCGTTGCAGATGCCCGCCAGCGTGGACGGGATCGTCAGCTCCGCGTACGCGAACAGGGAGAACGGCAGGGCGTTGAGCAGGAACGCGGCGACCGTCAGATGACCCCACGTGCGGGCGCCGCGCGGCAGCCGCTCGCGCCGGACCGCCATCGCCGCCGCCAGCACGGCCGTGCCGAACACCAGCCGGCCGAGTGTCACCTGGAACGGGGCGTACCCCTCGGTGCCCACCTTGATCAGGAGGAAGCTGAAGCCCCAGATCAGGGACAGGGCGGCGAAGCGGAGCCGCCAGTCGAGGCGGCGGCGGGACGGTGCGGGCGGGACGGTGGCGGCCCGGCCGGGCGAGGTGGTGACGGTGGTCATGGAGAACACGATGCGGGACCAGATCTCGTAGCACAATCGAGAATTCGCACGCGATATTGCGTAGCATCGCTTACATGTTGAACCTGGAGCGCCTGCGCACCCTCGACGCCCTCGCCCGGCACGGCTCGGTCAGCGGTGCCGCCGAGGGCCTGCACATCACGACCTCGGCCGTCTCCCAGCAGATGTCCAAGCTGGAGCGTGAGGTCGGCCAGCAGCTCCTCGCGAAGAACGGCAGAGGCGTGCGGCTCACCGATGCCGGGCGGCTGCTCGCCGAGCACGCGGCACGGATCCTGTCCCAGGTCGAACTGGCCCAGTCGGATCTGGAGGCGCAGCGCGGGCAGGTCGTCGGCGAGCTCAGACTGGCGGCGTTCCCGACCGCCGCCCGCGGCCTCTTCCCGCAGGCCCTGTCCGCCCTGCGCGAGCGGCACCCCGGGCTCCGGCTGCGCTCGTGCGAACTGGAACCGGAGCAGGGCATCGCCGGAGTCGTCCGCGGCGACCTGGACCTCGCCGTGGTGCTCGACTGGTACAACAAGCCGATGGCGCTGCCCGAGGGCCTGGTCAAGGCGTCGATCCTGGACGACCCGGCCGATGTGGCCCTGCCGGTGGGCCACCGGCTCGCGGGGCGCGAGGAGGTGGACCTCGGCGAGTTCGCCGACGACGAGTGGATCACCTGGGGCGACGGCGAGTTCTGCCACGAGTGGCTGATGTTCACGCTCCGCTCGAAGGGCATCGAGCCCATCGTCGGCCACCGCGCGGCCGAGACCCACACCCAGCTCGGGCTGGTCGCCGCCGGCCTCGGCGTGTGCATCGCCCCGCTGCTGGGCCGCCATCCCGTGCCCGACGGGGTCGTGACCGTCCCGGTCAGCCAGCGGGTCCGGCGGCACGTGTACGTCGTCTGGCGCGCGGACGCCGACCGGCGCCCGTCGATCCGGGCCGCGGTGCAGGCGCTGCGGGAAGCGGGGGAGAGCGTGGGCTGACCGCCCGCCCGGGCGCTACCGGCCGGCCAGCTTCCGGAAGTCCCAGGAGACGATCTTCCGCGGGGTCAGCCGCAGCCAGGCGTGCCGGCCGTCGTGCGGCATCTCCTCCAGGCCGAAGTTCTTCCGCGCGAACAGCGTCTCGGGGACGTCGAGTTCGGCGCACAGCTCACCCGTGCGCGGGATCTCGCCGACGAACTCGACGGTGCCCGACAGCTCGGCGCCGCGCAGCTCGTCGTACTCCTCGCCGGTGTCCACCACGATCGCCACGCGCGGGTCGCGCCGCAGATCGGTCCACCGCTTGGAGCGCACGACCGAGTAGAGCCACATCGAGGTGCCGTCCCAGGCGAACCAGAGCGTGCTCACGTGCGGGGCGCCGTCGGCCGAGACCGTGGCGACCCGGCAGGTGCGCTGCGTGCTGAGGAAGTCGTCCAGCTCACCCGGCGTCATCATGATCTTCCGGCCCCGGCGCTGCTGCGTGACGGTCATGCTCCCCCTCTTTCCTTCTCTCACGTCGTGTCAGAGGTGATCCTCTGACATCACGTCAGAAAAAGCATGGGTTCTCTTCCTCCCGTGCGCAACGGTGGCTACGCTCGCCCGACCGGTCGCCGGCGACAGGGGGAAAGCCGTGCCCTCGTGCGAAGCGCTCAGCGAACTCCTCGATCCGCCGACCACCGCGCTGCTCACCGTCGAGTGCCAGGAAGGCGTCGTCGGCACGCACAGCGCACTGCCCGAACTCGCCGACGCGGCACGCTCCTCCGGGGTGCTCGGCAACATCGCACGGCTCGTGGCCGCCGCGCACGGGGCCGGCGTCCAGGTCGTCCACGCCGTCGCCGAACGCCGCCCCGACGGCCGCGGCGCCGGCCGCAACGCCCGCCTCTTCCGCGCCGCCGGACGCCTGCCCGTCCAGCAGCTGTCCGGCACACCGGCGGTGCGCGTGGCCGCCCCGATCGAGGTCGCCGAGCAGGACCTGGTCGTACGGCGCCTGCACGGGCTGTCGCCGATCCAGGGCACCGACGTCGACCCGCTGCTGCGCAACCTGGGCGTCCGCACCCTGATCGTCACCGGGGTGTCGGCCAACGTGGCCGTCCCCAACGCCGTGTTCGACGCCGTCAACCGCGGCTACACCGCCGTCGTCCCGGCGGACGCCATCGCGGGAGTGCCCTGCGAGTACACCCCCGCGATGATCCGCCACACCCTCGCGCTGGTCGCCACGGTCGCGACCACGGACGAGGTGCTGACGTGCCTGACGGGTCCGCCTGACGAGCTCAGGCGAGCGTGATCGAGTCCCCGTCGACGGTGATCTTCATCTCGGGCAGCGGCTTGGTCGCCGGACCGCTCTTCACGCTGCCGTCGGCGATCGAGAAGTTGCTGTTGTGACAGGGGCAGTTGATGACGCCGTCGGCGATGCTCTTCACCGCGCAGCCCTGGTGGGTGCAGGTGGCCGAGAACGCCTTGAACTCGCCCGCGGCCGGCTGCGTCACGACCACCTTCCGGTCGGCGAAGACCTTGCCGCCGCCCTCGGGGATGTCCGCGGTGGACGCGAGTGCCTCACCGGCCCCGGCGCCGCCCCCTCCGCTCGACGGGGTGCTGCCCGCCCCCTGGTCGCCCTGGGCGGTGCCGGAGGAGTCGGCGGCGCCGGACGAACCGTCGTCCGAGCCCCCGCACGCGGTCAGCGCGACGGCGAGGCCCGCCGCTCCGGCCGCCGCCACGACGGTACGACGGGCCGGACCCGATGCGGGCTGGAGCGATGCGCTGGTCATACTGGCGTTTCCCTTCGGGAGGGTTGTGATGATCTGCCGGGAGGTACGGGCCCGGCGGACCGCCTGTTCAGACGGTGCCGAAATCCTGACCCGAGCGGAGGCGGCTGTGCATAAAACCTCGCTGTCGGTTCGCTGTCGGTTTGCCGTCCACCACACCGGTGCCGGTGCGAGAGCCGGCCGCTACGTCAGTAACCTGGGGCGATGCTCAAGGAAGTGATCGCGACCCGCTTCATCGCGCCGCTGCGCGAGGGCGGTTCGCTGCCGGGCCTGGTCGAGGCCGACGACTTCGGCACCTACGTCCTGAAGTTCTCCGGCGCGGGACAGGGCCGCAAGACGCTCGTCGCGGAGGTGGTCTGCGGGGAACTCGCGCGCCGGCTCGGGCTGCGGGTGCCGCGCCTGGTGACGATCGAGCTCGACCCGGACCTCGGGCTGGGCGAGCCCGACGAACAGGTGCAGGGCCTGCTGCGGTCCAGCGGCGGCACCAACCTCGGCATGGACTTCCTCTCCGGCGCGCTCGGCTTCGACCCGCTCGCCTTCCGGGTGAGCCCCGAGGAGGCCGGGCGGATCGTCTGGTTCGACGCGCTGGTCAACAACGTCGACCGGTCCTGGCGCAACCCCAACCTGCTGATGTGGCGGGGCGAACTGTGGCTCGTCGACCACGGCGCGACCGTGATCTGGCACCACAACTGGCCCGGCGCCGAAGCCTCGGCGGGCCGCCCGTACGACGCCTCCGACCACGCGCTGGCGCCCTTCGCCCCGGACATCGCCGCCGCGGCGGCCGCGCTGGCGCCCCGGGTCACCGAGGAACTCCTCGCCGACGTCACCGCGTGCGTCCCGGACGCCTGGCTCGCCGGCGAGCCGGGCTTCGACACACCGGACGACCTCAGGCGGGCCTACGCGCGGCCGCTGCTCGCCCGGGCCGCCGTCATCCACGAGCGCATCCGGGGGATCCAGTGAACGACCGGCACATCATCAGGGGCGGCCCGCGCGAGCGGCAGGTCTACGAGTACGCCCTCCTGCGCGTCGTCCCGCGCGTCGAACGGGGCGAGTGCATCAACGCCGGGGTGCTCGTCTACTGCCGGGCCGAGGCCTACGTCGGCGCACGCACCCACCTGGACGAGGCCCGGCTGCTCGCCCTGGACCCGCAGGCGGACGTGGCCGGGGTCCGGGCCGCCCTGCGCGCGGTGGAGGGCGTCTGCGCGGGCGGCACGGCGGCCGGCCAGGCGGCGGCCGACGACCCGGGCCGCCGCTTCCGCTGGCTCGTCGCGCCCCGCTCCACGATCGTCCAGCCCGGCCCCGTGCACACGGGCCTGACCACGGACCCGGCGGCGGAGACGGAGCGACTGCTGGACCTGCTGGTGCGCTAGCCGGCGGCAGTCCGTGCGCGCCCTGCCGCCGGCGTCCTCTCGTCAGCACCTGCCGCCGGCGTCCTGTCCTCGGCACCTGCCGTCAGCGCCCCGTCGTCAGCGCCTGCGGCGGCGCCTGATCAGGTAACCGGCCATGAGCGAGGCGCCCACGGCGAACGTCAGGCCCAGGCCGACGTCCCAGTCGGTCGGGCCCGAGGCGACCGCGCCTCCGACGCCGCCCCGCACGCCTTGCGACGGGGTGGCGGCGGGTGTGGTGGCGGCGGGCGTGCTCGTTGCCGGAGTGACGGGCGTGGCCGGGGTAGCGGCCGGTGTGGTGACCGGCGTGGCCGGTGTGGCGCTCGCGGAAGCGGACGGCCGGGCCGGGGACGTGGGGGAGATGATCCCCTCCGTGCGGCGCGGCAGCGCCTCGCACGCGATGCCGTCGTCCGGGCCCCGGTCCTCGTCCAGCCGGTGCGGGTCGCTCGGGTCGGCGTCGAACACGGCCTGCGCGTCCTCCTGGAAGGCGAAATCGCGGCAGTCCCGGTCCGGCTGGGCATGAGCGGGGGCGGACAAGGGCACGATCGCGGCGATCGCGAACAGCGTGCCGATGACACCGGTACGACGGCGCATGGTGCGCCTCCTTTCCGGCCACGAGGGGCTCGCGCTCCGACGCTAGGGCGGGGCGGACGGCGGCTACCTGCGGTCCTGGGCCGTTCGGGTGTTCCTCGATGCCGCGCCGGGCAGGTCGGCGCGGGTGATGGATCACATGCCGCGCCCGGCCGTTGACACCGCGTGCCAGGGCTTCTAGCGTCACATCCACTGAAGGTACTAAGCGGTCGCTCACCTGAGGAGAACGAGTCATGTCCACCACTGAGCAGCGGGTCGCCGTCGTCACCGGTGCCGCGCGCGGCATCGGCGCCGCCACCGCCGTACGACTGGCCGCCGAGGGCCGCGCGGTCGCCGTGCTCGACCTCGACGAGGCCGCCTGCAAGGACACCGTCGAGAAGATCACCGCCGCCGGGGGCAAGGCCATCGCGGTCGGCTGCGACGTCTCCGACGAGGCGCAGGTCGAGGCGGCCGTCGCGCGGATCGCCGAGGAGCTCGGCGCGCCGACGATCCTGGTCAACAACGCGGGCGTGCTGCGCGACAACCTGCTGTTCAAGATGAGCGTCTCCGACTGGGACACCGTCATGAACGTGCACCTGCGCGGCGCCTTCCTGATGTCCAAGGCCTGCCAGAAGCACATGGTCGACGCGGGCTTCGGCCGGATCGTCAACCTGTCGTCGTCCTCCGCGCTCGGCAACCGCGGCCAGGTCAACTACTCCGCGGCCAAGGCAGGTCTGCAGGGCTTCACCAAGACCCTGGCCAAGGAGCTCGGCAAGTTCGGTGTCACCGCCAACGCCGTCGCCCCCGGCTTCATCGCCACCGAGATGACCAAGGCCACCGCCGACCGCGTCGGCATGGGCTTCGAGGACTTCAAGGCCGCCGCCGCCACCCAGATCCCGGTCGCCCGGGTCGGCGAGCCCGAGGACATCGCCAACGCCATCGCCTTCTTCACCGGCGAGGCCGCCGGCTTCGTCTCCGGCCAGGTGCTGTACGTGGCCGGCGGACCGCTCGACTAAGGGACCCAGAACATGACTTCCGTGGAACTCTCCGGCAAGGTCGCCCTCGTCACGGGCGCCAGCCGCGGCATCGGCTACGGCGTGGCCGAGGCGCTCGTCGCGCGCGGCGACCGTGTCGTCATCACCGGCCGCAACGAGGACGCCCTCAAGGAGGCCGTCGAGCAGCTCGGCGCCGACCGCGCGGTCTACGTGGCCGGCAAGGCGCACGACGAGGCCCACCAGGCCGTCGCCGTCGAGCGGGCGATGGAGGCCTTCGGCCGCGTCGACTTCCTGGTCAACAACGCCGGCACCAACCCGGTGTTCGGGCCGATCGCCGACCTCGACCTGAACGTGGCGCGCAAGGTCTTCGAGACCAACGTCGTCTCGGCGCTCGGCTTCGCCCAGAAGACCTGGCACGCCTGGCAGAAGGACAACGGCGGCGCGATCGTCAACATCGCCTCCGTCGCGGGCCTGTCGCCCTCGCCGTTCATCGGCGCCTACGGCGTCAGCAAGGCGGCGATGATCAACCTGACGGTGCAGCTCGCGCACGAGTTCGCGCCCCGGGTGCGGGTCAACGCGATCGCCCCGGCCGTGGTGAAGACCAAGTTCGCCCAGGCCCTGTACGAGGGACGGGAGGAGGAGGCCGCGGCGGCCTACCCGCTCGGCCGGCTCGGCGTGCCCTCGGACATCGGCGGCGCGGCCGCGTTCCTCACCTCCGAGCAGTCCGACTGGGTCACCGGCCAGACGCTCGTCGTGGACGGCGGCATCTTCCTCAACGCCGGCACCGGCTGACCCGCTTGTATGCGACCGGCACGGGCGCTCCTTGACGCGAGGGGCGCCCGTGTCGACGTAAAAAAGCCGCAAAAGGCGATGACAACGTCGTCAAAGGTTTATTGATCAAGAAGTCATGTTCCGGGGAGGGTCAGCGGGCCCGGCACTGCGGTATGGTCTGCCGACCCTTGGTATGGCAGATCGAGGAGCGTGCGCGTGTTCAACCGGAACCGATGCCTGCGGCGGGTGGCGGCCATCGCGTCCATATCGTCCCTGGTAGCCGGATGCGGCGTGCTGTCGTCCGACACCCCGGACGACGCGGGGCCGATCGTCGTCGGCACGACCAGTTCTCCCAGCACGCTCGATCCCGCCGCCTCCTGGGACAGCTCCTGGGAACTGTTCCGCAACATCTACCAGACGTTGCTGAGCTACCCCGTCGGCGAGACCGCGCCCCAGCCGGACGCCGCCGAGAGCTGCGAGTTCAGCGATTCGTCGAACCAGGTCTACCGCTGCGAGCTGCGCGAGGGCCTGAAGTTCTCCAACGGCGAGGCGCTCGACGCCCAGGCCGTGAAGTACTCGTTCGACCGGATCCGCAAGATCAATGTCAACGGCGGACCCGCCGGTCTGCTGGGCAGCCTCGAACGGGTCCAGGCGCCCAACGACCGCGAGGTGATCTTCCACCTCAACAAGCCCGACGCCACCTTCCCGTTCGTCCTCGCCACGCCCGCGATGTCCATCGTCTCCCCGAAGGACTACCCGTCGAGCGGCCTGCGCAAGGGCACCGACGTCGTCGGCTCTGGGCCGTACACCCTCGACTCCTACGACGAGGGCGAGGAGGCCGTCCTCGTCAAGAACGACGCCTACCAGGGCTTCGCCGAGCGCCGGAACGACGCGGTCACCATCCGCTACTACCAGGACTCCGGCGAGATGGTCGAGGCCCTGCGGGACAAGCGGATCGACGTGACCTACCGCGGTCTGGCCGCCGGCGACGTCGTCGACCTGCAGAGCAAGACCTCCAAGGAGGAGGAGATCCAGCTCGTCGAGGGCACCGGCACGGACATCAACTACCTGGTGTTCAACCCGAAGGACCCCTGGGCGAACAAGAAGCCCGTGCGCCAGGCCATCGCGCAGGTCGTCGACCGGGCCGCGATCGCCCACAAGGTGTACAAGGACACCGTCGACCCGCTCTACTCCATGGTCCCCAAGGGGCTCACCGGCCACACCACGGGCTTCTTCGACGACTACGGCGACCCGGACGTCGCCAAGGCCCGCAAGATCCTCACCGAGGCCGGCATCAACCAGAAGGTCCCGCTCACCTTCTGGTACACGAGCGACCGCTACGGCTCCGAGACCGCCGCCGAGTTCAAGGAGCTCGAGCGCCAGCTGGAGGACTCCGGCCTGTTCTCGATCAGCCTCAAGAGCCGCCCCTGGAAGACCTACGTGGGGGGCTACCAGAAGGGCGAGTACCCGGTCTTCGGACGCGGCTGGTTCCCCGACTTCCCGGACGCCGAGAACTTCATCGCGCCGTTCGTCGGCGAGCAGAACGCCCTCGGCACGCCCTACCCGGCCCCGGAGATCACCGGCGACCTGCTGCCCCGCTCGCGCCGCGAGAGCGACCGCGCGAACGTGGAGAAGGAGTTCGAGGAGGCCCAGCGGATCCTGGTGGACGACGCGCGGCTGCTGCCGCTGTGGCAGGGCCGGCAGTACGTGGCGGCCAGCCGGGACGTCTCGGGCGCCGAGCGGGCCCTGGACCCGTCGACGATCATGATGTTGTGGGAACTGCACCGCAAGACCGCCTGGTAGGCAGCCGGGGGGGCCGGCGTTCCCGGGCGCGTTGTCAGTGGTCGCCTGTAGGTTCTGAGGCCTGCAAGTGACCGCACATCGTGAGGACGTTGACGTGACCGACATCGCCATGCTGCCCGAGTCCTGGCGCGGGGTTCTGGGTGACGAGCTGCAGCAGCCCTGGTTCAAGGAGCTGACGGAGTTCGTCGAGGAGGAGCGGGCGAAGGGTCCCGTCTACCCGCCGCGCGAGGAGGTCTTCGCGGCGCTGGACGCCACGCCGTACGACCGGGTCAAGGTCCTGATCCTCGGTCAGGACCCGTACCACGGCGAGGGCCAGGGCCACGGCCTGTGCTTCTCGGTCCGGCCCGGGGTGCGGATCCCGCCGTCCCTGCGCAACATCTACAAGGAGATGCACGAGGAGCTCGGCACCCCGGTCCCGGACAACGGCTATCTGATGCCGTGGGCCCGCCAGGGGGTGCTGCTGCTCAACGCGGTGCTCACGGTCCGCGCCGGTGAGGCCAACTCGCACAAGGGCCGGGGCTGGGAGAAGTTCACCGACGCCGTGATCCGGGCCGTCGCCGAGCGCCCCGACCCGGCGGTGTTCGTCCTCTGGGGGAACTACGCGCAGAAGAAGCTGCCGCTGATCGACGAGACGCGGCACGCGGTGGTCAAGGGCGCGCACCCCTCGCCCCTGTCGGCGAAGAAGTTCTTCGGCTCCCGGCCCTTCACGCAGATCAACGCGGCGGTGGCGGCGCAGGGCCACGAGCCGATCGACTGGACGATCCCGAACCTGGGCTGACGAGGGCACCGCCGGGTCCGGCCGGGACGCTCTCCGGAGCCGCCTGAGCCGGATCCTCGCCCCCTGCGGTTAGCGTCGGGACGAACAGCCGGCGAGTGCGCGGAGGGCGTCGTGGCGGAGCGACAGGGACGGACGGCGCCGGACGCCGTGCTGACGCGGATCGGGCAGGTCGTCATGCTGCACCACGCGGGCGACCGGGAGGAGGCCCGCCACCGTCTCCTGGATCTGTGGGCGGAGATCGGCGAGCACGGCGACCCGCTCCACCGCTGCACCCTCGCCCACTACCTGGCCGACACCCAGGACGACCCGGCGGACGAACTGGCCTGGGACCTGCGCGCGTTGACGGCGGCGGAGGAGGCCGGGGAGGACACCGGGGAGGAGGCCCGCGCGGTGATCGCGTTCTACCCCTCCCTGCATCTGAACCTGGCGGACGACTATCTGGGACTCGGCCGGTTCGACGCAGCCCGCACGCATCTGCGGTGGGCCCGGGAGGCCGCCGCCGCCCTCGCCGACGACCGCTACGGCGAGGGCGTGCGGGCGGCCATCGCACGGCTTCAGGCCCGGCTGGGGGAGGGCGGCGGCGGGGCGTGGACGCCGCCACGGCAGCGGCCCTGAGGCGCGGCGGGCGCGCGGCCGGTCAACGCCCGTAGGTGTCACGGCAGATCGTCGCCTCCGGGCTGTCCGCCCGCCACCCCCCGTAGCGCCGGCCCAGGGCGCACACGTCCCCGCTGTCGGGGACCTGCCCGCGGACGTCCTGCGGCACCGACTCCGAGACGTCGGGGAGCTCCGCGCGCGGCCGCTGCGGGGTGCGGTGGCCCGGCTCGGGGCGGTCCGGGCGGGCGGGCCGGGGACGGGCGGCGTCGTGCCGGCCGGACGGCGGCTGCCGCGGGGAGGCGGCCGCCGGGGGCGTCGCC
>NZ_NOKT01000044.1 GCF_002237655.1 Streptomyces sp. XY006 | reverse complement strand
GGGCGCCGGGGCGGGCGCGGGGGCCGGGGCGGCGGGAGCCCCGAAGGCGGGCGGGGCGAAGCCCGGGGCGGCGCCGCCCTGAGCCGGCTGCTGCGGAGCGGGCGCGGGCGCCTCCTCCTCGGCCACCTCGCCGCCGAAGTTCTTCAGCAGCGCGTCGAGACCGCCGTCGAAGCCCTGCCCGACGGCTGCGAACCGCCACACGTCCTTCAGGTAGAAGTCGCCCAGCATCACGGCCCGCTCGGTGGAGAACTCCGAGCCGCTGAAGGGGTACCGGGCCACCTCCTCGCCGCCGGCGACGATGCGGATGTAGCCGGGGGCGATCTGCGACATCTGCCCGGCGCCGTCGATCGTCGCCGTGAAGGACAGCTTCTGGATCTGCGGCGGGATCCGGTCCAGGGTCACCCTGAAGGACTCCGTGTCGCCCGCCTGGGCGCCCAGGAGCTGAATGGACTCCTCCGGGGTCTTCGGCTGGTTGTAGAAGACGAAGTACCGGTCGTCCGAGAGCCGTTCGTCGGCGTCGAGGCCGAAGCAGCTGATGTCGAAGCTCAGGCCGGGGCCGGAGATCTGCACGCCTACGTACAGATCCGTGCCCGCGGTGAGGTCACTGATCCTGGCCTTGTGGCCGCGTTGGAATTCCCTGGCCATGCGTAACGACCGTCCCCCATCCAGAACGTGAGTGCGTCGCGTCAGGCTAACGGCAAATCCGGACATCGGAAGACGTCGGTACAGAGCCGGTACAGAACCCGCGCCCAGCCGTATCGGCTGCTCGCTCACGCAAAGCGGTCACTCACCCCGCGGGGCTCTCCCCGCGCGCCCCGGGCACATGGGGCAACCGCTCGGCGGCGACGACGCCTTCGAGATAGCCCCGGGCCCGCTCCGTCCTCGGGTAGGCCTCCAGCAGCCGCCAGAAGCGGGGGCCGTGTCCGGGGACGAGCAGATGAGCGAGTTCGTGGAGGAGGACGTAGTCGACGACGTACTCGGGCATGCCCTGCAGGCGGTGCGACAGGCGGATGCTGCCGTCGGACGGGGTGCAGGATCCCCAGCGGGTGTTCTGGTTGGTCACCCAGCGCACCGAGGCGGGCCGGGCCCGGCCGTCGAAGTACTGCTCCGAGAGCCGCCGGGCCCGCTCGGTCAGCTCGGTGTCCCCCAGGGCCCGCTTGCTCTCCTGGGCGGCCAGCTTGGCGAGCATGACGTTCACCCAGCGCTGTTCCTCCGCCGCGGACATGCGGGCGGGGATGAGCACTACGGTGCGATCGCCCTCGCGGTACGCGGAGACCGTCCTGCGACGGCGGGGGCTCCTGCGGACCTCGATCGCGCTCGCCCCCGAGCCGCTCGGCGGCTGGCTCGTCGTGCTGCGCTGTGGGTTTCCGGCGCGGTGCAGTGGGTCGGCGGGCACGCCCCGACGTTACCCGCTGCACACGGGGAAGTCCCGACTCCGGGACGGTTCCGTGCCGATGCCCCCACCGGCCGCCGGATTTGTACGACGAATCCCCGTGCCTGTGGACAACTTTCGGCGGCGGGCGGCGGGTTCGGTCATGCTGGATCCCGTCGGCGAAGCGATGGGCGGGCCGGCCCGAGCCAGTTACAGAGTCCGGCCAGGGACCAGGAGCACTCCTCCCGACACACGGGGACGTTTTATGACATACGGGGGCCTGTCATGCATCCGATGGTGAAACCCGCGCTCCGGCGCGGCTGGCGCGACCTGAACACCGTGCAGTTCGGCATGACCCCGGCGCACGCCCTGACGCTCGGCCCGATGGACACCGCGACGGGCAGCTTCCTCGACCTGCTGAACGGCACCCGCGGGTTGGAGCTGCTGCGCGAGGAAGGGCGCCGGATGGACCTGCCCGACGGTCATGTCGACAGGCTGGTGCGGCGGCTGTCGCGGGCCGGGCTCCTCGACGACGCCCGGGGCGGCGGACCCGCCGCCAATGCGTTGCGCGAGAAGAAGGAAGTCCTCGACCGGCTGCGGCCCGACCTGGCCTCGCTGTCCCTCACCACCGCGGAGCCGGGCGAAGCGATCAGACGGCTGGCGGCCCGGCGCTCGCAGCGCGTGCAGGTGCGAGGCGCGGGCCGGGTGGGTGCCGTCCTGGCCTCCCTGCTGGCGGGGGCCGGAGTGGGAGAGGTCGAGGTGCGGGACGGCGGCCGGGTGGAGCCGTGGGACGTCGCCCCGGGCGGCCATCCGGCACAGGCCGTCGGCGACCGCAGGGACGAGTCGGCCCGCCGGGCCCTACGGCAGGCTGCTCCGGACCGGCCGCCGCGCCGCGCCGAGGTCCCGCCGCCCTCGGACGACGGCGACCCCGGCTTCTCCCTGGTGGTCCTCGCCCCGCGGGACGATGTCGCGGTGCACGCGCCCGACCCGTCCCACGCCGAACCCCTGATGCTCTCCGGCACACCGCATCTGTATGCCGGTGTAGTGGAGGGGACCGGCGTGGTCGGACCCCTCGTGCTGCCCGGGGAGACGGGCTGCGCGGGCTGTCTGCACGAGCACCGCACCGACCGGGACCCGACCTGGCCGCGTCTGATCGCCCAGTGGCGCTCGGGCCGGCAGCGGCAGGTGCGGCCGTGCGACCTCACGCTGGCCACGACCGTGGCGGGACTCGCCGCCGCGCACGCGCTCGCCTTCCTGGACGGTCAGGTCCCGTCGAGCACCTGCGCGCGCTGGGAAGTCTCCCTCCCCGCGCTCCACTGGCACGCCCGGCCGGTATGGGCCCATTCCGCATGCCCCTGCGGCGCGGCGGAGAGAGGAAAAGGGGAGCACCCCTCGGAGGACGGGGCGTCACACGAGACAATGGCGGTGCAACGGCCGTCGGCGCAGTGCTGTGAGGCAGCGGCGGAGCGGCCGGCTGGGACTTGGAGGGCGCATGTCTGATCTTCCCCGGAAGGCGGTCACCCGGACCGCCAAGCTCGCCGCGCTCCCGCTCGGCATCGCCGGGCGGGCGACCTGGGGATTCGGCAAGCGGATCGTCGGCGAGTCGGCGGAGCTGGTCGGACGCGAGCTCCAGCAGCGCACGGCCGAGCAGCTGTTCAAGGTGCTCGGCGAGCTCAAGGGCGGCGCGATGAAGTTCGGCCAGGCCCTGTCCGTCTTCGAGTCGGCGCTGCCCGAGGAGGTGGCCGGCCCCTACCGGGCCGCGCTGACCAAGCTCCAGGAGGCCGCCCCGCCGATGCCCACGCGCACGGTGCACGGGGTGCTCCAGGAGCGGCTCGGCGAGGGCTGGCAGGAGCTGTTCCTGGAGTTCGAGGACAAGCCCGCCGCGGCCGCCTCGATCGGCCAGGTCCATCGCGCGGTGTGGCACGACGGCCGTGAGGTGGCGGTCAAGGTGCAGTACCCCGGTGCGGGCGAGGCGCTGCTGTCCGACCTGAACCAGCTGAGCCGCTTCTCCCGTCTGCTCGGCCCGCTGATCCCCGGCATGGACATCAAGCCGCTGATCGCGGAGCTGAAGGACCGCGTCTCGGAGGAGCTCGACTACGGCCTGGAGGCCCAGGCCCAGCAGGCGCACGCGGAGGAGTTCACGGACGACCCGGACGTCCTCGTGCCGCATGTGGTCCACCAGTCCGAGCAGGTCCTGATCACCGAGTGGATCGACGGCATCCCGCTGTCGGAGATCATCTCGGACGGCACCCAGGAGCAGCGCGACCGCGCCGGCCAGCTCCTGGCCCGTTTCCTGTTCTCCGGCCCGGCCCGCACCGGCCTGCTCCACGCCGATCCGCACCCCGGCAACTTCCGCCTGCTGCCGGGCGGCCCGGACGGCGAGGACGACTGGCGCCTGGGCGTCCTGGACTTCGGCACGGTCGACCGCCTCCCGGGCGGCCTGCCGGCCACCATCGGCGAGTCCCTGCGCATGACCCTCGACGGCGAGGCCGAGGCGGTCTACGAGCTCCTGTGCGCGGAGGGCTTCGTGAAGGAGACCATAGAGCTCGACCCCGATGCCGTCATGGACTACCTCCTGCCGATCATCGAACCGGCCCAGGTGGAGGAGTTCACGTTCACGCGCGGCTGGATGCGCAGCCAGGCGGCCCGCGTCGCCGACCCACGCTCCCCCGCCTACCAGCTCGGAAAGCAGCTCAATCTGCCCCCGGCGTATCTGCTGATCCACCGGGTGACGCTGAGCACGATCGGCGTGCTGTGTCAGCTGGGGGCCACGGTGCGGCTGCGGGAGGAGTTGGAGGAGTGGCTGCCGGGGTTCGTCCCGGAGGACCCGGTGGACGGCGGGGAGTCCGTGGCGCAGGCGTGAGCGGGGTTCCGCGTCTCACCACCAGTCGGAGTCCAGGCGCCCTTCGATCGACCTGAGGTTCTCCCGGGCGCAGCTCGCGCAGAAGTAGCGGCTCACGCCGTGCTCCACGGAGAAGGTCCAGGTGGGCGGCGGGGTCGCGCCCGGGGTGCCGGCCGGCGTGCCGCAGCGGGCGCACACGAGCGGCGGAGGCTCCGCGGCGGAGCCGTCGTCACCGTCACCGTCACCGGGAGGGCTCGTCCGACTGGTCACCCGGCGACGATAACTCCGTTCCCGGCCGTGTCACGGACACCGCGCCCCGCGGCGCCGGCTCGGGGCATCGTCCCAGGGTCAACGCGCCGCGGGGGCCGGTCCGTTCGGCACGGACCGGCCCCCGCGGGGAAAGCATCGCCTCCGGTGCGGGAGGCCATCGCTTCAGATGTGGACGGTTACTGCATGACCGCCATGGCGAGCGCCCGGCGGGCGCGCCGCGAGGCGCGCTCCGCCCTGCGCTGCATCCGGCGGGCGGCCACCAGGCGCACGGCCTGGCGGTCCCGCTCCGCCTCGTCCAGTCGCTCGCGCATATGCGCGCGAGCCAGGGCTTCTGGGATGAGTTGCATCTCTCGGGTCCTGTTCTGACGCGAGTCCATCGCGCCGTTGGTGGTGAAGTCTTGGGTCGCGGAGCCAGCGGGCTCGTCGGGGGACGGCTTCATCGGGGCCTGCTTCTGGGGGTCGTGCGTGAGGGGACGGTCGATCGTTCCTGCGGTGTTCATGCTGTGACCGGGTTCTTGCGCGGGCGGCCACGCGGCCGCTTCCGGGCGACGACGACACCCTGGACGAACAGCTCGCCACCCCAGACGCCCCAGGGCTCACGCCGCTCCTTGGCACCGGCGAGGCAGGCCTCGACCAGCGGGCAGGTACGGCAGAGGGACTTGGCGTACTCGACGTCCGCGGGCGACTCGGCGAAGAAGACCTCCGGGTCGTAGGAGCGGCACGGGACGGGTACGCCGAGGTTCTCGATGGCGTCGTCGAGCGCGGTGAGCGCGGTGAGCGGGGTCAAGGCGGGGTCCTCCGTGGAGCCGGGCTTGGGGATCGTTTCCGAAGGCGGTACGGACGGTGCGTGCGCTTCGAGTTGCACGGTCGTCTTCCTCGTCTGGTCGTTCCGGCCTGTTGGCCGGGGGCGGCTGGTACCGGGTTCTTTCGTTGTCCCGAGGTCCTTCGGTCCGTCGTCCCCGTTCAGGGACAAACAGAAGGGCCGCGGATCCCGGATGGGGTTCCGCGGCCCTGAAGGCGCCGGCCTGATCGAATCAGGCTGGATCACTCCAGGGTTCTGGCCCACGGAAGGCCCACATCAGGTGGTGCTGCGTCGTCTGCTTCCGGAATCCGGCACCGGTCGCCGTAAAGGCATAGGCCTGCGCCTGTGCCGCTACTGCCGCTTCCAGTGCCTTGGTCGGTCGCTCATTGCGCTCACGGACGGGAAGGCCCGCGGGGGCAACGGAGGAGGACGCCGGACGGACGGCACGAATGCCGGACAGACCGGTGCCCAGGTTCGAAACGCCGAGCATGCACGCGGAGACGGCCGAGCGATCGGTCATTTTCACGGTGCTGATGGAGCTGCTGGTGATGCTGATCACTGGACTCGCCTCCTCTCGGCGTCTCGGGGGACTGGGTGAACCAGTCCGACGGATATGCAAGTACAACACGGAATCAGGGCCTCCGAGAAGGCCGCTGCTCTCGTGCCTAAGAACCTATGGGGATTGCTGGGGCATGCGCAAACTATTTTTTCGACGAGTTCGTGTCAGTCCTGATCTGCGCCCGCCTCGGGGTACTGGCCTGCGCAGATGGCCAGAACATCGGCTCCGTACCGGGTGAGCTTGCGCATGCCTACGCCCGGGATGCGCGCGAGCTCGTGTTCGTCGTCGGGGGCGGTCTCGGCGATCGCCATCAGCGTCCTGTCGGTGAACACGCAAAAGGCCGGCTGGCCGCTGCTCCGTGCCTGGTCGGCGCGCCACTCGCGGAGCCGCTCGTACAGCCCCTCGTTCATGTCGGAGGGGCAGTCGTCACAGCGCATCAGCTTCATCTCGCCCGCGTCGGTGAGCGTGCGGCCGCAGACGCGGCAGCGGGCGGGGGTGCGCTGGACCCGTCTCGGGGCGGAGCCCCTGGTTCCGGGAATGCCACGCTCGATTCCGCCCGCGCCGCCCGCGGATGTGCGGCCGGTCGTGGCCGTCGAGCCCGGGCGCAGACCGTCGAGGAAACGGCTGGGGCGGCGGCTGGGGCGGCCGCCGGGTGACCGGGAGAGGGCCCAGGAGAGATGGAGGCGTTCCCGCGCGCGGGTGACGCCGACGTACAGCAGGCGGCGCTCCTCCTCGATCTGCTCGTCGGTCTTGGCGTAGGTGATCGGCATCATCCCCTCGGCGACGCCGACGAGGAACACCACGTCCCACTCCAGGCCCTTGGCCGAGTGCAGGGAGGCGAGGGTGACGCCCTGCACGGTGGGGGCGTGCTGGGCGTTGGCCCGCTCGTCGAGCTCGGCGACGAGGTCCGCCAGGGTGGCGCCCGGTTTGGCGGCGGCGAAGTCCTGGGCGAGGTTGACCAGGGCGGCCAGGGACTCCCAGCGCTCCCGCACGGCGCCGGAGCCGGCCGGGGGCTGCGGCGTCCAGCCCTCCCCCGACAGCACGGCGCGCACCTGGGAGGGCAGGTCGACGGCGTCGTCCAGGAGGGAGTCGTTGCCGCCGAAGCGGGCGGCGCCGCGCAGGGCGACGCCCGCCTTGCGCACCTCCGGGCGGTCGAAGAACCGCTCGGCGCCGCGCAGCTGGTAGGGCACTCCGGCGTCGGCGAGGGCCTGCTCGTAGGTCTCGGACTGCGCGTTCGTACGGAAGAGGACGGCGATCTCGGCGGCGGGGACGCCCGCGTCCATCAGCTCGCGGATGCGGCGGGCCGCGCCCTCCGCCTCGGCGGGCTCGTCGGTGTACTCCGTGTAGACCGGCTCGGGGCCCGGGGGGCGTTGGGAGACGAGCTCAAGGCGGTGGTCGGCGGCGCGGCCCCTCGCCTGGGCGAGCAGACCGTTGGCGAGGTGGACGACCTGGGGGGTGGAGCGGTAGTCGCGGACCAGCTTGACGACGGTGGCTCCCGGGTGGCGGGTGCGGAAGTCGAGCAGGTGGTCGGGGGTGGCTCCGGTGAAGGAGTAGATCGTCTGGCTGGCGTCCCCCACCACGCACAGGTCGTCCCGCTCGCCCAGCCACAGCTCCAGCAGGCGCTGCTGGAGGGGGCTGACGTCCTGGTACTCGTCGACCACGAAGTGCTGGTACTGGGCGCGGACCTGTTCTGCGATGTCGTGCCGGTCCTGGAGGACGGCCACGGTCAGCAGGAGCACGTCCTCGAAGTCGATGACGGAGCGCTCGCGTTTGACGTCCTCGTAGGCGGCGTAGAGCTGGGCGATCTCGGCCGGGTCGCGGGGGGCCTCGCGGCCGGCCTTGGCGGCGGCGGGCGCGTAGTCGGCGGGGACGGTCTGGGTGACCTTGGACCATTCGATCTCGGCGGTGACGTCGCGCAGCTCGCCGCGGTCGAGGCGGATGCGGCAGGCGGCGGCCGCGTCGGCGACGAGCTGGATCTTGCGGTCGACGAGCCGGGGCATGGATCCGCCGATGGCCTTGGGCCAGAAGTACTGCAGCTGGCGCAGGGCGGCCGAGTGGAACGTGCGCGCCTGCACGCCCCCGGCGCCGAGCTGGCGGAGCCGGCCGCGCATCTCCCCGGCGGCGCGGTTGGTGAAGGTGACGGCGAGCACGCTGGACGGCTGGAGGATGCCGGCGCGCACTCCGTAGGCGATGCGGTGGGTGATGGCCCGGGTCTTGCCCGTGCCCGCGCCCGCCAGGACGCACACCGGACCGTGCAGGGCGGTGGCCACCTCGCGCTGCTCGGGGTCGAGCCCGTCGAGCACCGCGTCGGCCGAGTCCGGTACCTGCGGGAACAGGGTGGAGTGCGTTGCTGCTGTCACACCGCCATGCTGCCAGGTCGCGCGAGACGGCCGTGCCGGTTGTCCACAGGCGGGCCCTGATAGTCGTACTAATGCGGCAGGCGTCACGTCCGGCAGGGCCGGGGACCCGGGAATGGTGGACGTTTCACATACGTTCCACCCACTGCGAACCCGTCCCCGAGCCACCGAAGGAGCGCCAGAGACATGCTGGGCACTGTGACGATGTACAGCACCACGTGGTGCGGCTACTGCCGCCGGCTGAAGAGCCAGATGGACCGCGAGGGCATCGCGTACACCGAGATCAACATCGAGCAGGACCCGGAGTCCGCCGCGTTCGTGGAGAAGGCCAACGGCGGCAACCAGACGGTGCCCACCGTTCTGTTCCCGGACGGCTCCACCCTCACCAACCCGTCGCTGGCTCAGGTGAAGCAGAAGATCGGCGCCTAGTCGCCGCGTGAAGGTACGCGAAGGCGGTCCCGAGCAGCGTGCTCGGGGCCGCCTTCTCGTGGTCTGTCCCACACCAGGTCGTAGCGCCACAGCAGCGTGCGGCGGACCGCGCAGCCGGGCAGCAGCCGCCGCGCCGCGCGGCGGATCTCCGCCCATGGCGGGTGCGCGTCCTCCCTGGGCACGCCGGCCGGGCCGTACGTCACGTTGCCCGGCACGCGCGCGTGGCCGCGGGCACTGCCGGGTGGTGGTGGACGTGGTGGTTCCCGTACGGGTCGGCCATGCGGTCGGGCTCCGCCGGGCGATCCGTCAGGCGACCGTGCGGGTCGGGAGCGGCTTGCCGTACCAGAGCTCGATCAGGCGGGCCGCGATCGAGATGCCGTAGGGCGGGAGCACCTCGCCGGACTCGAACGCGGCGCGCAGCTCGTCGCGGGAGAACCAGCGGGCCTCCTGGATCTCGTCGCCGTCGACGTCGATCTCGGTCGTGGTGGCGCGGGCCAGGAAGCCCAGCATCAGGCTGGACGGGAACGGCCAGGGCTGGCTGGCGACGTACTCGACCTGTCCGACGGTGATGCCGACCTCCTCGTGGACCTCGCGCCGCACCGACTGCTCGATGGACTCGCCGGGCTCGACGAATCCGGCGAGCGTGGAGAAGCGGCCCTCGGGCCAGTGGACCTGGCGGCCGAGCAGGAGGCGGTCCTCCTCGTCGGTCACGGCCATGATCACGGCCGGGTCGGTGCGCGGGTAGTGCTCGGCGCCGCAGGCGGGGCAGCGGCGGATGTGACCGGCCGCGGCGATCACCGTGCGCTCGCCGCAGCGCGAGCAGAAGCGGTGGGTGCGCTGCCAGTTCTCCAGGCCGACCGCGTGCACCATCAGGCCCACGTCCCGCGCCGACAGCAGCAGTCCCGCCTCGCGCAGGCCCGCGGGGCGCGCGGACTGGTCCATCCGCCCGGGCAGCGCGTCCTTCTGCAGGGCGAAGTAGCTGACGCCGTCCTCGTCGATGCCGAGGAAGTAGCGGTGCGCCTCGGTGAGGGGGGCTTCGAAGGAGGGGGTCATGACGAGTTCGGTGCGGCCGTCCGCCGTCTCGTCGATGAGGACCTGGCCGCCGGAGACCACGAAGCAGCGCGTGGAGGGGTGGCTCCACGCCGCCGCGAGCCAGGCCTCGTCGAGCCGGTGGTGGGCGGCCCGGTCGATGCCGCTCGGGGCGGTGAGCGAGATGGGCCGGTCGGCGTTGTGGTCGGTCCAGGTGGTCACGGGTGCTTCCAACTCCCCCTGTGGAACGGTTGGGTTCGGCGGCTGTTCGGCGGGATGTGCGGCGGGAGACGACCGGTTCCGGCGGGCTCGTGCGGTGCGGGGCGGGCCCTTCCAGTGTGCCCCGCGCGCGTGGCCGGTCCGGACGGCGGACGGCGCTCAGGGCGCGTGACGCCAGTGCTCGGCGAGGTCACCCCACAGGTACGCGGTGGTCTCGACGCCCTTGAGGAGCAGGTCGACTTCGACTTTCTCGTTCGGTGCGTGCCAGCCGTCGGAGGGGACGGAGATGCCGAGGAACAGCACCGGGGCGCCGAGGACGTCCTGGAGGTCGGCCGCGGGTCCGGAGCCGCCCTCGCGGGTGAAGCGCACGGTCTCGCCGAAGGCCCGGCCCATCGCGCGGACCACCGACTGCAGCGCCGGGTGGTCCAGCGGCGTCAGGCACGGGCGCGTGGCCCCGCTGAACGTGAGCTCACAGCGGATCCCGGCGGGCACCTGCTGCTCGGCCCAGGCGCGGACGGCCTTCTCCACGTGGTCGGGGTCCTGGCCCGCGACCAGCCGGAAGGACAGCTTCACCATGGCGGAGGACGGGATGATCGTCTTGCTGCCGGGGCCCTGGTAGCCGCCGCCGATGCCGTTGACCTCGGCCGTCGGGCGGGCCCAGACGCGCTCCAGAGTCGTGAAGCCGGCCTCGCCCCGGGTGGCGTGCGACTTGGCCGTGCGCAGCCACCGCTCCTCGTCGAAGGGCAGCTCGGCGAAGAGAGCGCGTTCGCGGTCGGTCAGTTCTACGACGCCGTCGTAGAAGCCGGGGATCGCCACGCGCGCGTGCTCGTCGTGCAGCGCGGCGACCAGGCGGGCGGCGGCCGTCGCCGGGTTGGGCACCGCGCCGCCGAAGGAACCGGAGTGGATGTCCTGGTCGGGGCCGTGCAGCCGTATCTCACACTCGGCGAGGCCGCGCATGCCCGTGCACACCGTGGGGGTGTCCTCGGACCACATGCCGGTGTCGGAGACGATCACGGCGTCCGCGGCGAGCCGCTCGGCCTGCTGCTCGACCAGGGCCCGGAAGTGCGGCGAGCCGGACTCCTCCTCGCCCTCGATCAGCAGCTTGAGGTGCACGGCGGGAGCGGTGCGGCCGGTGGCGGCGAGGTGGGCGCGGACCCCCAGGGTGTGGAAGAAGACCTGGCCCTTGTCGTCGGCCGCCCCGCGCGCGTAGAGGCGGTTGCCGCGGATCTCGGGCGCGAAGGGCTCGCTGTCCCAGCCGTCCTCCCGGGCGGCGGGCTGCACGTCGTGGTGGCCGTAGACCAGCACGGTGGGTGCCTGCGGATCGTCGGAGGGCCACTCGGCGTAGACGGCGGGCGCGCCCGGGGTCGGCCAGACCTCGGCCGTCGGGAAGCCGGTCTCCGTCAGCTTGGCGGCGAGCCAGTCGGCGCTGCGTCGTACGTCGGGCGCGTGGTCGGGCTGGGCCGAGACCGACGGGATGCGCAGCCACTCGGCGAGGTCGTCGAGGAAGGCGTCGCGGTGCTGCTGGATGTACTGACGGACGACGCTGTCCGGGGTCTGGCTCATGGTCACGAGCCTATCGGCCCGCGCCGATGTCCTCGGAGTGCGGTTCCTCACCGAACTCCCCTCCCGAGGGCTCGTCCAGCAGCAGCCGCTCCAGCGCGGCCCGGCCGGGCAGCTGCCGGGGGCGTACGACCTCCCCGCCGCGCACGTACAGGAACGCCGCCGTGACCTTGTCGAGCGGCACGCCCTGCTGCTCGGCCCAGGCGAGGCGGTAGACGGCCAGCTGCAGCGGGTCGGCGGTGCGGGAGCGGCTGGTCTTCCAGTCGACGATCTCGTACGTCGCGTCCGGCCCGTCACCCTGCTTGTAGACGGCGTCGATCCGGCCCCGGACGACCCGGCCGGCGATGGCCAGCTGGAAGGGGGTCTCCACCCCGTAGGGCGTGCGGCGGGCGTACTCGGTGCGTTCGAAGGCCTCCTTGAGCGCCTCGAGATCCCGCTCGTCGGCGATCTCGGCGTCGCTGCCGGGGAGCTCCTCCGGTTCCAGCAGCGGCAGGGTGAGCTCTTCGAAGCGTGCCTCGACCCAGGCGTGGAAGCGGGTGCCGCGGCGTGCGGCGGGCTGGGGCGGGCGCGGCATGGGGCGGGCCAGCTCCCGCGCGAACCCGTCCGGGTCGGCGGCCAGGTGCATCAGCTGGGAGGCCGTGAGCGACGCGGGCAGGGGCACTTCGGTGACGCTGTCGCGGGCGCGCAGCAGCTCGCCGGTGAGGGCGTCGAGGTCGCGGTCCCAGGAGGCGACGGTGCGAGCCTCCTCGGGCGTGAGGCGGGGGTGGCGGCTGCCGGGGCGCGAAGCCTCCGGAGGGGCCGCCTGGTGGGGGACGGTGGGGCGGCGGTGTGCGGGGCGGGGGTCCGCGGGCCGGTCGCCGGCGGGCGCGTCATCGTCCGAGGCGTCCGTGTCCGAGGCGTCCGCGTCGAAGGGATCCGCATCGAAGGGATCCGCGTCGAAGGAAGCCTCGTCGAACGGATCCGGTGCCTCGAAGGGATCCGGTTCGTCGTACGGAGGCTCGTCGTCCTCGGGCGGCGGGGGCCACTCCGGGTCGTCGAGGGCGTCGGGGTCGTGCACCGCGGTGGGGTGCGCGTCCTGCCCGGAGGCGAGGTCCTCCAGGTGGGCCAGGACGGTCTCGGCGGCGGCGCGGCGGCGGGCCAGGGCGGCCTCGTCCAGGGGCAGCGGCCACACCTGGTCGGCGGTGGCCTGGTGCAGGACCGGGTTCTCCTCGTCCTCCTCGGGTTCGTCCGCCCAGGCCTCGATCTCGCCGTACCCGGCCTCGCAGTGTTCGTAGAGAGCCTGGAGGAACGCGGACGGGCCGCGGCGCTTCTTCTGGGTGGGGCCCCACCAGTGGCCCGAGCCCAGGAGCAGCGACCGGGGGCGGGTGAAGGTGACGTAGCCGAGGCGGAGCTCCTCGGTGTGCTGGTGGTCCTTCATGGCCTCGTGGAAGGCCTTCAGGCCCCGGGCGTCCCAGGAGGGCACGTCGGGCAGCGTGTCGGCGTCGCCGCGCAGCGCGTGCGGCAGGACCTTGCCCTGGGAGGTCCACTTCTCGCGGCCCTGGCTGCTGGGGAAGGTGCCGGTGACCAGTCCGGGGACGACCACGACGTCCCACTCAAGGCCCTTGGACTTGTGGGCGGTGAGCACCTTGACGGTGTTCTCGCCGCCGGGCAGGGCGTTGTCGAGGCCCTTCTCGTACTGGGCGGCGGTGCGCAGGAAGCCCAGGAAGGCGAGCAGGGTGGCCTCGTTGTCACCGGCGGCGAAGGAGGCGGCGACGTCCAGGAAGTTGGACAGGGTCTCGCGGCGGCGGGCGGCCAGGGCGTGCGGGGACGCCGACAGCTCGACCTCCAGGCCGGTGACGGCGAGGACCCGGTGCAGGACGTCCATCAGCGGGTCGGCCAGGGAGCGGCGCAGCTCGCGCAGCTCGGTGGCGAGCCGGGCGAAGCGCACGCGCGCGTCGGGCGAGAAGGGCAGTCCGTCGTCGTCCCCACGGCCGTCGAGGGGCGTTTCCAGGAACGTGTCGAGCGCGTCCGCGAGCGAGATCACCTCGGCGGGGTCGACCCCCTCGACGGCCTCGGCGAGGCGCCGGTCCGGGTCGTCGTCGCCCTCCACGCGCGCGTGGGACACCAGCAGCCGGGCGCGCCGCCCCAGCAGGGCGAGGTCACGGGGGCCGATGCGCCAGCGCGGCCCGGTCAGCAGGCGCACCAGGGAGGCGTTGGCACCGGGGTCCTGGAGGACCTCGCAGACGGCGACGAGGTCGGCGATCTCGGGCAGGTGCAGCAGTCCGGACAGGCCGACGACCTCGACCGGAATGTCCCGGGCGACCAGGGCGCCCTGGATCTCGGCGAAGTCGGTCGCCGTGCGGCACAGGACGGCGATCTCACCGGGTGCCGTCCCGGTGCGGACGAGGTGGGCGACGGAGTCGGCGGCCCAGTCGATCTCCTCGGCGTGGGTGCGCAGCAGGGCGCAGCGGACCATGCCGTCGCGTTCGGCCCCGGGGGCGGGGCGGAGGGCCTCCACGCCCGCGTGCAGGGCGCGCAGGGGCTCGGCGAGGCCGTTGGCGAGGTCGAGGAGGCGGCCCCCGCTGCGGCGGTTCTCGCTGAGCGCCTGCCGGGTCGCGGGGCGGCCGTCGGCGTGGGCGAAGTGCTCGGGGAAGTCGTCGAGGTTGGCGACGGAGGCGCCGCGCCAGCCGTAGATCGCCTGGCAGGGGTCGCCGACGGCGGTGACGGGGTGACCGGTGCCCTCGCCGAACAGGCCCGCTAGGAGTACGCGTTGGGCGACCGAGGTGTCCTGGTACTCGTCGAGGAGGACCACCCGGAACTCGTCGCGCAGGACGCGGCCCACCTCGGGGATCTTCGCGAGCCGGGCCGACAGGGCGATCTGGTCGCCGAAGTCGAGCAGGTCCCGTTCGCGCTTGGCGGCCCGGTAGCGGGTCACCAGCTCGGCCAGCTCCCGGCGTGCGGCGGCCGCCTCGGGCACCTTGCGCAGATCGGCGTTGGTGAGCTTGGCGCCGCGCAGCGTCAGCAGCAGCTCGGCGTCGTACGCGCGCAGGGACTCGGGGCGTACGAGGTGCTCGGAGAGCTCGGCGTCCAGGGCGAGCAGGTCGCCGACGAGGTCCGGGAAGGAGCGGGTGAGGGCGGGGTAGGGGCCGGGTGACTCGCGCAGCACGCGCGCGGCGAGCTGGAAGCGGGTGGCGTCGGCGAGCAGCCGGGACGTGGGCTCCAGGCCGATGCGCAGCCCATGGTCGGTCAGCAGACGCCCCGCGAAGGCGTGGTACGTGGAGATCACCGGCTCGCCCGGCGGGTTGTCCGGGTCGATGACGTCCGGGTCGGTGACGCCGGCCTTGATCAGTGCCTTGCGGACGCGCTCGGCGAGTTCGGCGGCGGCCTTGTTGGTGAAAGTGAGGCCCAGCACCTGCTCCGGGGCGACCTGGCCGGTGCCGACCAGCCACACCACGCGTGCCGCCATCACCGTCGTCTTGCCCGAGCCGGCCCCGGCGACGATCACCTGGGGAGCGGGCGGCGCGGTGATGCAGGCCGTCTGCTCCGGGGTGAACGGGATGCCGAGGAGCTCTTTGAGCTGTTCGGGGTCGGTGAGTCGGGCTGGCACATCGGAGAGGCTATCGGCGGCCACTGACAGCGGTGGCCGGATCAGCCCATCGGGACGGCAGAAGCGCAGGTCAGCTCAGGTGGTGCGATGGGTCACTCGACAGCGCGGTGACCCCCTCGTCACTCCACCACGTGGCGGCCCTCCTGGCGCGCGCTGCACGACGCCCGGAACGCGCAGTGGGTGCAGTGCTGCCCGGCCGTCGGCGTGAACCGCTCGTCGAGGACCTTGCCGGCGGCCGTGGCCAGCAGGTCGCCGACCCACTCCCCCTGCAGCGGCTCCTGGGCCTGCACCTTGGGCAGGGCCTCACCGCCGTCGCGCCGGGCGGCGCCCTGGCGCAGGTGCACGAGTTCGGCGCCGCCCGGCTCGGGGCGCACCCCGTCGAAGACCTCGTCGACGGCGCCCTCCCGGACGGCGAGCTGGTAGACGGCGAGCTGCGGGTGCCGCTCGACCTCCTTGGACGTGGGCGCCTGCTTGCCGGTCTTGAAGTCGACCACGTAGGCGCGGCCGTCGCCGTCCGCCTCGACGCGGTCCATCTGGCCGCGGATGCGCACCTCGTACTCGCCCGCCTCCAGGGTGACGTCGAAGTCGTGCTCGCTGGCCACCGGGGTGCGTCCGGCGCGGTCCATGACGTGCCACTGGAGGAAGCGTTCGAGCGCCACGCGCGCGTTGTCCTTCTCCTGCTCCGACTTCCAGGGCGCGTCGAAGGCGAGGGCGTTCCACACGGAGTCGAGGCGTTCCATGAGGACGGAGAGGTCGGCCGGGGTGTGCCCGGAGGCGACCTCGTCGGCGAGGACGTGCACCACGTTGCCGAAGCCCTGAGCGGCGGTCGCGGGCGCGTCGGCCTTCACCTCGCGGCCCAGGAACCACTGCAGGGCGCAGGTGTTGGCCAGCTGGTCCAGGGCGCTGCCGGAGAGCACGACGGGCTGGTCGCGGTCGCGCAACGGCACCTTGGACCGGGTCGGCTCGAACATGCCCCACCAGCGGTAGGGGTGGGCGGACGGCACCAGGGGGCGGCCGTCCTCGTCGGCGAGGGCGGCGAGCCGGGCCAGGCGGCGGGCGGCGGCCTCCCGCAGCGCGTCGGAGACCCGCGGGTCGACCGTCGTGGCGCGCAGTTCGGCCACGAGGGCCGCGACGGACAGCGGCCGGCGCGGGCGTCCCGTGACGTCCTTGGGTTCGACGCCGAGTTCGGTCAGGAACCGGGAGGGCTGGTCGCCGTCGTCGGCGGGGGCCTTGACCGCGGTGACGACGAGCCGCTCCCGCGCGCGTGTGGCGGCCACGTAGAACAGGCGGCGCTCCTCGGCCAGCAGCGCGCCGGGGGTGAGGGGTTCGGCGAGGCCGTCGCGGCCGATGCGGTCGGCCTCCAGGAGGGAGCCGCGGCGGCGCAGGTCCGGCCATAGGCCCTCCTGTACTCCCGCGACGACCACGAGGCGCCATTCCAGGCCCTTGGAGCGGTGGGCGGTCATCAGGCGGACGGCGTCGGGGCGCACGGCACGCCGTGTGAGGGTGTCGGCGGCGATGTCCTCGGCGTCGATCTCCTCCAGGAAGTTCAGCGCGCCCCGGCCGCCGGTGCGCTCCTCGGCGCGGGCCGCCGTGGCGAACAGCGCGCAGACCGCGTCGAGATCGCGGTCCGCGTTGCGTCCGGCCGCGCCGCCGCGCCGGGCGGCGCGCTCCAGGCGCCCGGGCCACGGCGTGCCCTCCCACAGGTCCCACAGCGCCTCCTCGGCCGTGCCACCGCCGGCGAGCCGCTCCCGCGCCTTGCGCAGCAGCGCGCCGAGGCGCTGGGCACCGCGCGCGTATGTGGGGTCGTGCACGGCGAGCCGCTCCGGTTCGGCGAGCGCCTGCGCGAGCAGGACGTCGGAGGGCGGCGGCAGCGGATTGCCCGCGGCTCGCTCCTCGTCGCGCAGGGCGCGGCCGAGACGGCGCAGATCAGCGGCGTCCATGCCCGCGAGGGGCGAGGTGAGCAGGGTGAGGGCGGTCTCGGTGTCGAGCCAGCAGGTACGGGCCGCACGGTCGCCGCTGTCGCCGCTCGCGGAGGCGGCGCCGGACGCGGAGACGGCGTCCGACGCGGAGACGGCATCGGACACGAGGCCCGCGTAAGGGTCGGGGCCCGCGTCAGGGTCGGAAGCCTCGCCGGACCCAGAGAGCACGTCGGAGCTGGAGACCTCGTCAGGGTCGGAAGCCTCGCCGGACGCGGAGGACCCGGAAGCCCCCGCCTCCGCCCCCGCCCCCGCCCCCGCCTCCGCCACGGCCACCGCCCGCAGCGCCGTCAGCAGCGGCGCCACCGCCGGTTCGTGCCGCAGCGGCACATCGTCCCCGTCGACGTCCACGGGCACGCCCGCCGCCGTCAGCGCACGCCGGACCGTCGGGATCGTGCGGGAGCCGGCGCGCACCAGGACGGCCATCTCGCGCCACGGGACGCCGTCCTCCAGATGGGCCCTGCGGAGGATGTCGGCGATGTTGTCCAGCTCCGTCCCGGCGGTCGGGTACGTGTAGGCCTCGACACGGCCGCCGTCCCGCACGGGGGCGAGTTCGCGATGGGCGCGTACCTTCTCGGCGGGCAGGCGGGTCAGCGGCATGCGCTGGGTCAGCAGCCGGGTCGCGGCGAGCAGCCCGGCGCCGGAGCGGCGGGACGTGCGCAGCACCGCGACCGGGGCCGGCCGGCCGTCCGCGCGCGGGAAGGCGTGCGGGAAGTCCAGGATGCCGTTCACGTCCGCCCCGCGGAACGCGTAGATCGACTGGTCGGGGTCGCCGAAGGCGACGAGCGTGCGGCCCCCGCCGGCCAGCGCGTGCAGCAGCCGCACCTGGGCGGGGTCGGTGTCCTGGTACTCGTCGACGTAGACGGCGTCGTACCGGTCGGCGAGCCACGCGGCGACCTCGGGGCGCCGGGCGAGCAGCACCGCGCGGTGGACGAGTTCGGCGTAGTCGATCACGCCCTGCAGATCGAGCACGTCGAGGTACTCGGCGAGGAAGGCGGCCGCCGCGCGCCAGTCGGGGCGGCCCGTGCGGCGCGCGAAGGCGTCCAGGGCGTCGGGCCCGAGGCCCAGTTCACGGCTGCGGGCGAGGACCGCGCGGACCTCGTCGGCGAAACCGCGGGTGGTCAGACAGGCGCGCAGCTCGTCCGGCCAGCGCACGTGCGCGAGCCCGAGCCGCTCCAGGTCCACCTGGCCCGCGAGCAGGTCCCGTACGGCGACGTCCTGCTCGGGTCCGGACAGCAGCCGCAGCGGCTCCACGAACAGGTCGCTGTCCTGGTGGGCGCGGACCAGGGCGTAGCAGAACGAGTGGAACGTGGTCGCCTGCGGGGCGTGGGCCGCCCCGCTGCGCAGGGCCATGCGGTCGCGCAGCTCGACGGCGGCCCTGCGGCTGAACGTCAGCACGAGGACGCGCCCGGGGTCGCCGCCCCGGGCGATCCGCTCGGCCACGGACTCGACCAGCGTGGTGGTCTTGCCGGTGCCCGGACCTGCGAGGACGAGCAGCGGACCGGCCGCGTGGTCAACCACGGAGCGTTGCGCGGCGTCCAAAAGAGGGGGGTCCACCCGGGCGGGAGGGGTACGAACCAAGCGGTAAGCGCCACGGCTCCCCCGCCGTACCCGGGGGTGCGACAGGCCGTTGGTGGAGAAAGAGGAGCTCACGTGGTTCGCCGGTCCTGGTGGATGTACTGGTTGGCGGGTCACCGCGCGCGTGGCGGGCGGTGACCGCGGGGTGACGGGGACGCGTGCAGCCGACGCTACGCCGACGAGCGAGGCGGAAGCAGGGCTTCCCCTTCTTCCCGCCGGTCACTCGCGGCACGCTCGGCGCACAAGCCCCTCGTCTCACGAACGTACGTCATGCCCCCGGTGTGCCCCGATTCCCTCGTCCGGATCACAGGCCACACGGGAGGGCGTGCGATGCCGGAAGCTGTCAGGTGTGACCCTCCGCGCGTTCACCACCGTCCCACCGCGCCCGTCTCATGTCGATGCGCGGCAGGTGGCCCTCGGCGGCACGGCTCGCCTCCTTCAGAGGCGTGCCCTCCGCGCGGTAGTGGCCGAGCGCCCGCAGTTCGTGTCCCGGGAGCAGCGCGCCGTCCGCGCGGACGACCCGCCACCACGGGACGGCTCCCCCGTAGAGCGCCATCACCCGGCCCACCTGACGCGGACCGCCCTCCTCCAGCCACTCGGCCACGTCCCCGTAGGTCATGACCCGGCCCGGCGGGATCAGCTCCGCGACGTCGAGGACCCGCTCGGCGTAGGCGGGCAGGGCTTCCGCCGGCTCGTCGGGGGCACCGTCGTACCCCGCTCCGGCACTCTGCGGACGCGTGTCCTCCGGAAGGCTCTCCTCGCTCATCCGTCCCATCCTGCCCCACCCCACCGACAACGGGACGCGCGCGCTCCCGAGCGTTTCCTTCGCCCCGCGACAGCGCGTCGGGCAGACTGTCCGCCCCCGCATGTGCACCCTGATGCCCCCGTGTGTCGGTGTGGCATGCCACCATCGTGCGGGCGGTGACCGGTGATACGAGACCAAGAAGAGACGATGAAGCAGCAGGGTGCGCACCCCGAGGACACGGAGGGCACCTCTGACGCTTCGTCGCGCCCGGGCACCGAGGACGGCGGCGTGAAGGGCCCGGGCAAGAAGGCCCGGACGCCCGCCGACGAGCCGGACTTCGCGCACATCGACGAGGTGGAGGGCGACGAACCGCTGCTCCCCGCGCGCGTGCACCGCCCGTCGGACCTGATGCGGCTGCTGGTCGGCGTGCTCGCGGTGGCGCTGCTGATCGGGATCGCCGCGTTCGCGCACGGCACCACCTCCGGTCTCGAACAGGACATCAACAAGGGCACCGGACAGGCGCCCGACCTGCTCATCAAGATCGCGGGACTGGCCTCCAGCATCGCGATCCTGCTGGTCCCGGTCGCCTTCGCGATCGAACGGCTGATCAAGCGGGACGGGCTGAGGATCGCCGACGGCGTCCTCGCCGCCGTCCTCGCGCACGGCGTGACCCTCGCCACCGATCTGTGGGTCGCCCGGGCCGCCCCCGACTCGATCCAGGAGGCGCTCACCCAGCCCTCCCCCGGCGACGTCCACGCCCTGACCGACCCGGTGCACGGCTACCTGGCACCCGTCATCGCCTACATGACGGCCGTCGGCATGTCGCGCAGACCGCGATGGCGCGCGGTGCTGTGGGTCGTGCTGCTCCTCGACGCCTTCTCGATGCTCGTCACCGGGTACACCACCCCGTTCTCGATCATCCTGACCGTGCTGATCGGCTGGACCGTCGCCTACGGCACGCTCTACGCGGTCGGCTCCCCGAACGTCCGGCCCACCGGGCAGACCCTGATGGCGGGGCTGCGGACCGTCGGGTTCCGCCCGGTCAGCGCCTCCCGCGAGGACCACTCGGACAACCCGGACACCGGGGACCGCGGCCGGCGCTACTTCGTGACCCTGGAGGACGGCCCGCCGCTGGACGTGACGGTGGTCGACCGGGAACAGCAGGCACAGGGCTTCTTCTACCGCGCCTGGCGCAACCTCACCCTGCGCGGCTTCGCCACCCGCAGCAGCCTCCAGTCGCTGCGGCAGGCCCTGGAGCAGGAGGCGCTGCTGGCGTACGCGGCGATCGCGGCCGGCGCCAACGCCCCCAAGCTGATCGCCACCTCCGAGCTCGGCCCCGACGCGGTGATGCTGGTCTACGAGCACAGCGGCGGCCGCACCCTGGACTCCCTGCCGGACGAGGACATCACCGACGACCTGCTGCGGGACACCTGGCACCAGGTGAAGGCGCTGCAGTCCCGGCGCATCGCGCACCGCAGGCTGGTGGGCGACGCGATTCTGGTGGATCGTTCCGGCACGGTGATCCTCACCGACCTGCGCGTCGGTGAGATCGCCGCCGGCGATCTGCTGCTGCGGATGGACATCTCCCAGCTGCTGGTGACGCTCGGGCTGCGGGTGGGCGGTGAGCGGGCGGTGGCCTCGGCGGTGGGCGTGCTCGGCCCGGACGCCGTCGCGGACTGCCTGCCGATGCTCCAGCCCATCGCGCTCAGCCGCTCCACGCGCGCGACGCTGCGCAGACTGGCCCGGGAGCGGGCACAGCGCGAGCGCGAGGCGGTCCTGGAGGCGTCCCGGCAGGCCAAGCAGGCCCGCTTGGAGGAGGACTCGGACGAGGCCGTGCCCGTCCTGGAGAAGCCCGACAAGAAGGCCGTACGGGCCGAGCAGCGGGCCGAGAAGCGGGCGATCGACGAGGCCCTGGAGGAGGCGCGCGAGGAGGACCTGCTCACGCAGATCCGCCACGAGGTCCTGCGGATCAGACCCCAGGCACCGGTCGAGCCGGCCCGCCTGGAGCGGGTGCGGCCGCGCACGCTGATCAGTTTCATCGCCGGCGCGATCGGCGCGTACTTCCTGCTGACGCAGCTCACGCACATCGAGTTCGGGCCGCTCATCGCCAACGCCGAGTGGGGCTGGGTCGCCGCGGCCGTGCTGTTCTCCATGGCGAGCTACTTCGCGGCGGCGATGGCGCTGCTGGGGTTCGTTCCCGAGCGGGTGCCGTTCCTGCGGACGGTCGCGGCGCAGGTGGCCGGATCGTTCGTGAAGATCGTCGCCCCGGCGGCCGTGGGCGGTGTGGCGCTGAACACGCGCTTCCTGCAGCGCGCGGGGGTGCGTCCCGGGCTCGCGGTGGCGAGCGTCGGCGCGTCGCAGCTGTTCGGGCTCGGCTGCCACATCCTGATGCTGCTGTCCTTCGGCTACCTGACCGGCACCGAGAAGACCCCGTCGCTGTCGCCGTCCCGGACGGTCATCGCCGGTCTGCTGACCGTGGCGGTGCTCGTCCTCGTCGTGACGTCGGTGCCGTTCCTGCGGAAATTCGTCTCCACGCGCGTGCGGTCGCTGTTCGCGGGTGTCGTGCCGCGCATGCTGGACGTGCTCCAGCGCCCCCAGAAGCTGGTCACGGGCATCGGCGGCATGCTGCTGCTGACCGCCTGCTTCGTGATGTGCCTGGACGCCTCGATCCGCGCGTTCGGCGACGAGTCGACCTCGATCAGCCTCGCCAGCGTGGCCGTCGTCTTCCTCGCGGGCAACGCCCTCGGGTCCGCGGCGCCGACCCCGGGCGGTGTCGGCGCGGTCGAGGCGACCCTGACGGTCGGCCTGATCGCCGTCGGCCTCCCGAAGGAGGTCGCGGCTCCGGCGGTGCTGCTGTTCCGGCTGCTGACCCTGTGGCTGCCCGTGCTGCCGGGCTGGCTGGCTTTCAACCACCTGACCCGCAAGCAGGCCCTCTGACGCGGTCCGCTCCCGCCCCGTGACGGGGTCGCGGCCGGCTCCGCAACCCGCCCGGTGTCGGAGCGGGAGGCGGGCTTCGCAAACCGCCCGGTGTCGGAGCCGGAGGCGGGCTCCGCAACCCGCCCGGTGACGGGGCCGGCGGCCGGCTCCGCACCCCTCCTGCCCCTCTTACCTCGTACGGCACGCGTCCCGCGCGCCCCGCTCCGGGCCGCCGCAGGATGGAACCATGCCAACCCTCCTCCGGCTGCGCGCCGCCGCCCTGACCGCCACCGCCGTGCTGCTGTCCACCGTGCTGGCGGGCTGCGGCGGTGACGACGCCGAGGACGAGGACCTCACGCGGCAGGAACTGGAGTGGAAGGAGTGCGGCGCCCCCGACGAGGCGCAGGGCGGGGGCGCCGCGCCCTCCCCGCTGCCGGACGACGGCGAGTGGCAGTGCGCCACGATGAAGGCGCCGCTCGACTGGGACGACCCCAAGGGCGACACGATCGGCCTCGAACTGATCCGGGTCAGGACCACCGGCAGCGCCAGTGAGCGCATCGGCTCGCTCCTGTTCAACTTCGGCGGCCCCGGCGGCTCGGGCGTCAAGACGCTGCCCGCCTTCGCCGAGGACTACGGCACCCTGCGCACCCGCTACGACCTGGTCAGTTTCGACCCGCGCGGGGTCGGCCGCAGCAAGCCGGTGATCTGCGAGAACGACCAGCAGCTCGACGCCTACTTCCAGCAGGACGCGACCCCCGACGACGCCGCCGAGCGCACCGTGCTCCTGGACAACACCAAGGAGTTCAACGACGCCTGCGAGAACAACTCCGAGCAGATGCTGCCGAACGTGCGCACCACCGACGCCGCCCGCGACCTGGACCTGATGCGCCAGGTCCTCGGTGACGAGAAGCTGCACTACTTCGGCTTCTCCTACGGCACGGAACTCGGTGGTGTCTACGCCCATCTGTTCCCCCGAAAGGTCGGCCGCGCCGTGTTCGACGCCGTCGTCGACCCGACGCAGAACGCCGAACAGGGCTCGCTGGGGCAGGCCGAGGGCTTCCAGCTCGCCCTGGACAACTTCGCCGAGGACTGCGTGTCGAAGACCGAGGAGTGCCCCGTCGGAGACAGCGCCCAGGACGTGAAGGACCGGATCGCCAGGCTGCTCAGGGACCTCGACCGCAAGCCGATCCCGGGCGTCTTCCCCCGGGAGCTGACCCAGACCGCGGCGACCAACGGCATCGTGCAGGCGCTGTACTCGCAGGACTTCTGGGAGTACCTCACCGAGGGTCTGCAGCAGGCGTACGAGGGCGACGGCAGCACCCTCATGCTGCTGTCCGACTCGATGAACGGGCGCAGCGAGAACGGCGAGTACGACAACTCCGCCGCCGCCCACACGGCCATCAGCTGCGCCGACAGCAAACCGCGCTACGACGCCGCCTACGTGGAGCGCAAACTGCCCGAGTTCCGGGCGGCGTCCCCGCTGTTCGGCGACTACCTGGCCTGGGGCATGATCGGCTGCACCGACTGGGCCGTGCCCGGCGCCGCCGACCACCCGGACGTGAGCGCCCCGGGCGCCCCGCCGATCCTGGTCATCGGCAACACCGGCGACCCCGCCACCCCCTACGAGGGCGCGCGGGCGATGGTGGAGGCGCTGGGCGAGGGGGTCGGCGTCGAGCTGACGTACCGCGGGCAGGGGCACGGCGCCTACGACAGCAAGAACAAGTGCGTGCAGGACGCGGTGCACGGCTACCTGCTGGACGGAAAGGTGCCGCAGGCGCGAACCGTCTGCGGCTGATCCTCCCGGCGATCAGCCGCAGGCGAGGACCGTCTGCGGCTGATTCTCCCGGCGATGAGGCGCAGGCGAAGACCGTCCGCGGTTAATCCTCCCGGCGATGAGGCGCAAGCGAGGACGTCTGCGGCTGTTCCTCCGCGCGATCCGGCGAATTCGCAGGTCAAAGGGTTATCCACAGGCCGGGACGGGCGGCGCGGGGATCTGCCTACCATGGCTCGAACGCCATCCGCGGCACGGCGCGGACGGCTTGCGAGGGGGGATGGGCCCATGACGCGTTTCCTACGGTGGACCGCTCTGGCGGCCGCCTCGGCCCTGCTGGCGGCCGGGTGCGGCGGCGGCTCGTCCGACGACGGCAAGGGCGGGCTCTCCTGGGGCCGGTGCAAGGCCACCGCGGACGCCCCGGCGCCGAGCAGCGAATGGCAGTGCGCCACGCTCAAGGTCCCGCTGGACTGGTCGAAGCCGGACGGCGAGACGATAGGGCTGGCCCTGATCCGCGCCAAGGCCCGCGGCGACGACCGCGCCGGCTCGCTCCTGTTCAACTTCGGCGGCCCGGGCGCCTCGGGCGTGTCCATGATGCCGTCGTACGCCCCCACCGTCTCCCGGCTCCGCGAGCGGTACGACCTGGTGAGCTGGGACCCGCGCGGAGTGGGCGCCAGCGAGGGCGTGCGCTGCCGCGGCGACAAGGAGATCCAGGCGGCGGAGTCGGTGGACGTCACCCCGGACACCCCCGCCGAGGAGAAGGCGTACTTCGCGGACGCCGCCGACTTCGGGCAGGGCTGCCACAAGGACGCCGGCAAGCTGATGGCGCACGTCTCGACCGCCGACTCGGCCCGCGACATGGACCGCATCCGCCGGGCCCTCGGCGACGACAGGATGAACTACTTCGGCATCTCCTACGGCACGGAGCTGGGCGGCACCTACGCCCACCTGTTCCCCAAGAGGGTCGGGCGGATGACGCTGGACGCGGTCGTCGACCCCGCCGCCGACACCGTGGGCCACGCCAAGAACCAGGCCAGGGGCTTCCAGCGCGCGCTGAACGGCTATCTGGAGTCCACGGGCCAGGACCCGCAGGCGGGCTCCCGGAAGATCACGGCCCTGCTGCGCCGGCTCGACGCCCGTCCCCTGCCGACCGGCACGCCCGGGCGCAAGCTCACCCAGACGCTCGCGGCCACCGGCATCATCCTGCCGCTGTACAGCAAGGACAGCTGGCCGACGCTCACCAGCGCCCTGGACGCGGCCGAGCGCGGCGACGGCTCGGAGCTGCTCGCCCTCGCCGACGGCTACAACGAACGCGACCCCTCGGGCCGCTACGGCACGACCACGCACGCCCAACGGGTCATATCGTGCCTGGACGACCGGCAGCGGCCGACCGCGGCCGAGACGAAGAGGCTGCTGCCGGAGTTCGAGAGGATCTCCCCGGTCTTCGGGACGTTCCTCGGCTGGGACACGGCCGGCTGGTGCCACGACTGGCCGGTGCCCGGACAGCACGACACCCCGGAGGTGAGCGCCCCGGGCGCCCCGCCGGTCCTGGTGGTGGGCAACACGGGCGACCCCGCCACTCCCTACGAGGGCGCGCGGCGGATGGCCGACGAGCTGGGCAAGGGCGTCGGAGTGCTGCTCACCTGGCGGGGCGAGGGACACGGCGCGTACGGCAGTGGGAGCGACTGCGTCGATGCCACGGTGGACGCGTATCTGCTGGACGGCTCGGTCCCGAAGGACGGCAAGGTCTGTTCATGACGACGGCGGGGGCTCCGGGCACCCGTGGTGCGCGAAGCCCCCGCCGTGGGACGTGGCAGGCCGGATCCGGCTCAGTACACCGGCTTGCTCGGCTCGATCTGGTTGACCCAGCCGATCACGCCGCCGCCGACGTGGACGGCGTCCGAGAAGCCCGCCGACTTCAGGACCGCGAGGACTTCCGCACTGCGGACACCCGTCTTGCAGTGCAGGACGATCTTCTTGTCCTGCGGGAGGCTCTCCAGGGCGGTGCCCATGAGGAACTCGTTCTTCGGGATGAGCCGGGCGCCCGGGATGGAGACGATCTCGTACTCGTTCGGCTCGCGGACGTCGATGATGTCGATGCTCTCGCCGTCGTCGATCCACTCCTTGAGCTGCTTGGGAGTGATCGTGGAGTCGGCGGCCGCCGCCTGGGCCTCCTCGGACACGACGCCGCAGAAGGCCTCGTAGTCGATGAGCTCGGTGACGGTCGGGTTCTCGCCGCAGACCGCGCAGTTCGGGTCCTTGCGGACCTTGACCTGGCGGTACTGCATCTCCAGGGCGTCGTAGATCATCAGGCGGCCGACCAGCGGCTCGCCGATGCCGGCGAGGAGCTTGATGGCCTCGTTGACCTGGATGGAGCCGATGGACGCGCAGAGCACGCCCAGCACGCCGCCCTCGGCGCAGGAGGGGACCATACCGGGGGGCGGGGGCTCCGGGTACAGGCAGCGGTAGCAGGGACCGTGCTCGGACCAGAAGACGGAGGCCTGGCCGTCGAAGCGGTAGATCGAGCCCCAGACGTACGGCTTGTTCAGCAGCACGCAGGCGTCGTTGACCAGGTAGCGGGTCGCGAAGTTGTCCGTGCCGTCGACGATCAGGTCGTACTGGCTGAAGATGTCCATCACGTTGTCGGCCTCGAGCCGCTCTTCGTGCAGGACGACGTTCACGTACGGGTTGATGCCCTTGACGCTGTCGCGGGCGGACTCGGCCTTGGGGCGACCGATGTCGGCCTGGCTGTGGATGATCTGGCGCTGCAGGTTCGACTCGTCGACCTCGTCGAACTCCACGATGCCGAGGGTGCCCACGCCCGCGGCGGCCAGGTACATCAGCGCCGGCGAGCCCAGGCCGCCGGCGCCCACACACAGCACCTTGGCGTTCTTCAGCCGCTTCTGCCCGTCCATCCCGACGTCGGGGATGATCAGGTGGCGGGAGTACCTGCGAACCTCGTCTACGGTGAGCTCGGCAGCCGGCTCGACCAGGGGTGGCAACGACACGGGGACTCCGTTGGTCGGTCAATCACTACGGTTGTTCTCCCCGTAACACTGCCATGCGCTTTTTCATTCCGAGACACCTGTTCCGATCCGCGAGACGAACTCGTCCCAGTAGCCGGGCATGGCCTCCCAGGGATCGGCCCGCCCGCCGCGGTCCGTATGGTCGGTGAACCAGACCGTGGCCGCGCCCTGCCAGCGGGCGATGCGCAGGGCCTCCTCCAGGTGGGGGCGGGGCACACCGTGGACGAAGTGGCAGAAGCGCTCGGGCGGGTGGGCGGCGGTCCACTCGGCCACCTGGGACCAGCGGTAGTCGCTCCAGGAGCCGGAGAAGGTGACCAGCTGGTCGGCGTGCTCGGCGTAGCCGGGGTGCGGATAGGTGCCGTGTCCGAGGACGATGTGGGGATCGTCACGGATCACGCGGAGCGTGGCGACGGTGCGGCGGACCTCGGGCAGCTCGGCGCGGTCGGCCGGGCAGCGGTCCAGGAGGTAGCCGTCGACCTGGTACCAGTCGGCGAACCGGTGGGCGTCAGAGATCAGTTCGCCGAAGGCCCGGAAGCCGTACCGGGTGTCGAGGCGGCCGAGGACCCGGACGCCCGCGTTGCGCAGGCGCCCGGCCGCCTCCAGGCAGTGCGGGTCGGGGCGGCTGCCGGGGCCGTCGGCCACGTTCAGGACCACCCAGTGCAGCGGAATGCCGGGGCGGGCGAGTTCTCCCCACTCGGTGGGGGCGAGCAGCGGGTGCGCGTAGCCGGGGACGCCGAGTCCGGGGCGCAGTTCCGTGCTCGACGAGCGGGGGCGGGTGCTGGTCAGATGCGGCATGCCGCCTCCATCCAGATGTCGGCCAGGGACTCCTCCAGGCCGATCCGGGGACGCCAGCCGAGCCGGTCGCGCGCGGTGCGCACATCGGCCTGCTGCCAGCTGCCGCAGCCGTCCGGGTACGGATACGCGACGGGGGGCGCGTGGTCGGGGTCGGGCCGGGGGTGCCCGAGGGCCGAGCGCAGGGCGCCGGGCGGGCCGTCGAGTTCGTGGAGGGCACCGCCGTATCCGGCGACGCGGGCCAGGACGGCGGCGGCGTCGCGCAGGCGGACGGCGCGGCCGGAGCCGATGTTGATGACGCCCTGCGCGGCGGAGAGCGAGGCGGCGTGGACGGCCCGGGCCACGTCGCGGACGTCGACGAAGTCGCGCTGGGCGCCGAGGCCGCCGAGTTTCAGTTCGCCGTCGCCGGACTGCATGGCCCGGCGCATCGCTTCGGCGAGACGGCCGAGCGGGGAGCCGGCGGGGGTGCCGGGTCCGGCCGGTGAGAAGACGCGCAGGACGACGGCGTCCAGACCGGAGCCGAGGACGAGTTCGGTGGCGGCGAGTTTGCTGACGCCGTACGGGCCGCCCGGGCGGGGCACGGCGTCCTCGGCGGTGGAGGAGCCGGGCTGGCTCGGGCCGTACTCCGCGCTGCACCCGATCTGCACCAGACGGGCGCCGCAGCCGCTGCGGCGCAGGGCCTCGCAGACGGTGGCGACGGCGACGGTGTTGTGGCGGGTGAGTTCGCGGGCTCCGCCGCGGGTGGCGCCGGCGCAGTTGACGACGACGCCGGGGTGGACCGCGTCGAGGAAGCGGGTGAGGGCACCGGGGCTGCCGGACGCGAGGTCGAAGCGGACGTCGGCGTCGTCGCCGCGGCCGAGGGCGGTGAGCTGGACGGCCGGGTCGGCGAGCAGACGGTCGGCGACGAAACGCCCGATGTAGCCGTTGGCTCCGATCAGCAGGACTCTCATCGCGCGGCTCCCGGGGTGGCCGGGGCTCCTGGGTGGGTGGTCATGTCGTTCTCCTAGGGGGCGGTGGGACGGTGGGGCGAGTGCCTGCGGCGGTGGGGCCGCCGTCGGTGGCGGTCACCGGTCGGGCTCCGCGGGTGCGTGGGCCGAGGCCCGGGTCAGCTTGCGCGTCGCGTGGACCAGGAGGGCGAGGGCCGCCGCTCCGCAGACGAGGGCCGGGACGCTGCCGGCGCCCCAGGCGGTGACGAGCGTGTCGACAGGCGTGGCCAGGAAGCCGCAGCCGGGGAGGCGGGAGGTGAAGACCAGGGCGAGGGCCGACGCCTGGAGGGTGGCCGCCGCGGTGAGGACGACGGCCGGGGCGTAGGTGAAGCCGTGGACGGTGAGGAGGCGGGCCAGGAAGAGCAGGGCGCCCAGGGTGAGGGCCTCCGGGTAAGCCGCGGGCTCGCCGAGGACCGCCGCGCAGAGGGTGAGCAGGGCCGCCAGGACACCCAGGAACAGGGCGAACGAACCGAGCATGAGCGGTCGGACGGCCGCGGCGAAGTCCTCCAGGCCCCGGCTCGACGTGAGTCGGCGACGGGCTCGCGCGGTGAGGAGGTGGGCGGTCCAGGCCGCCGGCGCGCAGGCCAGGGTGAGGGCGAGGACGGGGGCGACGGTGACGGGCCAGGGCCCGTCGGCCGCTCCGGTGGGCAGGGCGTCGGGGCCACCGGAGAGGGCGCTGAGCAGCAGGCCGTTGCCCAGGAGCGCGTAGGCGGCGAGCCACAGGGTCCAGGGGGTGGTCCGTCCGGGAGCCGAGCCGGGACGGGGCCCGGGTCGGCCCGCGCCGGTCCTGCTCAGGGGGCCGCGGCGCAGGGCCGCGCGCAGGGCCAGGGCGACGGCGAGGGCTCCGGCGGCGACCGCGACCAGGCGGGTACGGCCGTGGGTCAGGTGCGCGGCGGCCACGGCGGCGGCGCACAGGGCGCCCGGAAGCAGCGTCAGGAGGACCCAGGCGGCGTGCACCCGGGGGGCGGCCGGAGCGGTCGGCGGAGGCGCGTCACCGTCCCTGGAGGCCCGCGCGTACATCTCCTCCGCCAGGGAGAAGACGTCCCGGTGACGGAAGCGGGCGGCGGTGCGGTCGGTGATGCCGTGGGCTTCCAGTCCCGCCGCGATCTCCAGGGGGTCGACGGCACGTTCGCAGAGCTCCCGGTGACGCTGCATCAGCGCCTTCACGGGGTCGGCGGCACCTCGGCGGCTGGACACCGGCTTCTCGCCGACACCACTGCTTCGGCTCGCGGACGCTTCACGATCCGCTCCGCCGTCGTCGGTCACGAGCGGCTCACGCCCGGCTGCGGCCTCCCGGCTCCCGGACGCTTCACCATCCGCTCCGGCCTCCTCAGTCACGCCCTCCGCACCGGCCTGCCCGGGCAGAGAAGCCGCACTCTCCGCACCGGCCTGCCCGGACAGGGAAACCGCGCCCTCCGCACCCCCCTCCGGATAAGCCGCGTCGGGCCCCGGCCGCAGCGCCCGCTCCGAGTCCGTGTCCCACGCCCCCGGGCTGGTCGGTGTGCCGGGTCGGTGGAGTTCTCCGAGGTCCTTCACCGCGCTCCCTCCGGGGCGGGGACGTGCGGGGTGGCGCGTACGGGTCGGGCGGTGGCCCATGCGGGCCCGTTGCGGGCGGCGAGGCTGGGCGACGGGGCGGACCAGCTGACCGGGACCTGGGCCTCGGCGGGGACCGCGAAGGGCAGCGGCTCCCCCGCCCCGTCGAGGAAGCGCCGGACGGGCGCGCGCGAGACGATCTCCAGGTAAATGCCGTGAAATGCCTCGATGTTCTGCTCGACCGTGAACAGTTCGAGGGCTCGGGCGCGTGCGGCCGCGCCCAGGCGCGCACGGCGCGCGGGGTCCCGCAGCAGCGCCACGCACGCCTCGGCGAGCGCCCGCGGATTGCGCGGCGGTACGACGAGGCCCGTGCCGCCGATGACCTCCACGACCGCGCCGACGTCCGTCGAGACGGTCGCCCGCCCGGCGAGCATGGCTTCGACGAGCCCGATCGGGAAGCCTTCGACGACGCTGGACAGGACGGTCACGGCGCCCGAGGCGTACGCGTCGGCGGGGCGCGGGAGTTCCGGTCCGCCGATCTCCTCGAAGGACACCGGGTTGTCGCCGGGGCTGTGCGGGCCCTCGGCCTCGTCGGGGAAGAGCTGGGCGGCGAGCGCCCGGCAGTGCAGGAGATAGGCCGCGCCCTCGGCGCCGACGGGCGCGCCGACCACGCGCAGCCGGGCCTTCGGCCGCTGCTTGCGGATCTCGGCGAAGGCGTGCAGCAGGGAGACCAGGTCCTTGGCGGGTTCGACCCGGCCGACCCAGACGAGGGTGTCCGGGTCGGCGCACTCGGGGGACTCACCGACCTCGGCGAAGGGCCGGGCGTCCATGCCGGGGTGGACCGTGCGGAGCTTCGCACGGTCGGCACCGCACCGCTCCTGCCAGCGACGGGCGTGCGTGTTGCCGGAGGTGACGACCTCGGCCTGCCGGTAGGCCTCGGCCGCGAGGCGGCCCTGGAACGCCGCGAGCAGGGACCGGACGGCGGGCGGGGCGTCCGGGGTGGTGAGGTAGTGCGTCCGCAGGCGCACGCCGTACTCGGTCACGAGCAGGGGCACGCCGGTGAAGTGCCGGGCCAGCAGGCCGGGCAGCACGGCGGCGCCGCCGGAAGCGGCGTGGCACAGGTCGACCGCGCCCAGTCCGTCGTCCTCGTACCAGTCGAGGGACAGGGGGCGCAGGGCGCGTTCCAGGTAGCCGGCGACGGCGAGCAGATCCGGTACGCGCGCCTCGCGGGCGGCGCGCTGGGCGCCGGGGGCGCGACAGGCGCGCTCCAGCGTGCGCACGGCGGCTTCGGAGCGGAGTGCGCCCACCAGTCCGCCGGTCTCGCGGGCGAGTTCGGCGAGCCCGTACAGAGCGTTGGCGAAACGGTCCGCCTCGGAGGTCGACGCGTTCTCGGGAGCCCCCAGGGTGCCCGTCGCCCCGCACAGCACCGCCGCCAGTTCGGCGAAGCACTCGCGGAACTGCCGCCGGGCCCTGCGCCCCGGCACCACCTCGTCGTCCTCGGCCATCCACAGCGGCGCGGTCCGTACCCTGCGCACGTTCGGCGGCAGCGGGACCCAGCCCTCGTCCTCCTGGCTCTGGCTGCGGCTGAGCGCATAGACGTCGAACTCGTGCTGTGCGAGCCCGTGCACCAGCCGGTCGCACCAGAGCCTGGCGTCCCCGCTCACGTACGGATAGCCCGCCTCCGTCAGCAGTCCGATGCGCACGAGTGCACCCCCGATCTCCCGTATGAGGAGCCGCCGTTGCCCGGCGGCTCGCAGCGGGACGAACGTATGCGGACAAGGCGGTGGTACGACGGACGGTTGTCCGTCGCACCACCAAAAGGGGTGAACGGTCGTAACTTTCCCGTGCGGGTCGCGTTCCGTCGCGCTAGGAGATCAAGTGGACACGGATCGTCATACCGCGGCCAACTCCCGTCGCTCAGCCCGGCGTCGCGCCGCGGCCTCGGGATCGAGGGCGGGCACGGCGGCCAGCAGCTGCCGGGTGTACGGGTCCCGCGGCGAGGCGTAGACCTCGCCGACCGGCCCCTCCTCGATCACGCTGCCCTGCCGCATCACCGCGACCCGGTCGCTGACCTGGCGCACGACGGCCAGGTCGTGCGCCACGAAGACGAGCGCGAGCCCGAGTTCGCGCTGCAACTCGCCGAGCAGGTCGATCACATGGGCCTGGGTGGTGACGTCGAGGGCGGAGACGGGCTCGTCGCAGACGATGACGCGCGGGTCCGCCGCGAGGGCCCGGGCGATGCCGACGCGCTGGCGCTGGCCCCCGCTGAACTCGTGCGGGTAGCGGTCGTGGTGCGCCGCTTCGAGCCCCACGCGCTCCAGCAGTTCCCCGACGCGCCTCCGGATGCGTCCCTCGTCCCGCTCGCCCCGCGCGCGCAGCGGGTCGGCGATGGACTCGCCCACGCTGCGGCGGGGGTTGAGCGAGGAGACGGGGTCCTGGAAGACCATCTGCACGGCCGGGTTCACCCCGGTGTGCGCGCGGCCCTCGAACCTCAGCGATCCGGCCGTCGGCTCCAGCAGCCCGACGAGCATGCGGCCCAGGGTCGTCTTGCCGCTGCCGCTCTCCCCGACGATGCCGAGGGTCTCGCCCCGGCGCAGGGTCAGGGACACGTCGCGCACGGCCGTGACCGCTCGCTTCCCGCGCCCGAACTCGCGCCGCAGGCCGCTCGCCTCCAGGACCACCTCCTCGGGCTCCGCCGGGGCCTTGGCCGGCGCGTCCAGCCGGGGGACGGCGGCGAGCAGCTCGCGGGTGTACGGCTCGGCCGGCGAGCCCAGCACACCGGCGACCGGGCCGTGCTCGACCGCCCGGCCGTACTGCATCACCAGCACCTCGTCGATGCTCTCGGCGGCGACGCCCACGTCGTGCGTGACGAGCAGCAGCCCCATGCCGGTCTCCTCGCGCAGGGTGTGCAGCAGGTCGAGGACCTGGGCCTGCACCGTCACGTCGAGGGCGGTGGTCGGCTCGTCGGCGATCAGCAGGCCGGGCTCGCAGGCCAGCGCCATGGCGATCAGGGCACGCTGGCGCATGCCGCCGCTGAACTCGTGCGGCCGCGCACGGGAGCGCCGGGCCGCGTCGGGGATGCCCACGCGGTCCAGGACCTCGACGGCACGCGCGCGTGCCGCCCGCCGGGACACGCGCGCGTGCAGGCGGTACACCTCGGCGATCTGGTCGCCGATGGCGTAGTACGGGTCCAGGGAGGACAGCGGGTCCTGGAAGACCATCGCGGCCTTGCCGCCGCGCAGCCGCCGCAGCTCCTCCTCGGAGGCGGTCTGCACATCGGTGCCGGCCACCTCGACCGTGCCGGCGACCCGGGCTCCCGTGCCGCGGTGCAGGCCGAGCAGGGCGGACGCCACGGTCGACTTGCCGGAGCCGGACTCGCCGACCAGGGCCAGGGCGGCGCCCTGTTCCAGGCGGAAGGAGAGTCCGTCGACGGCCCGCAGCCCGCCGAAGTCCACGCGCAGGTCGCGCACGTCGACCAGGCTCATGTCAGCACCACCCGTCGGTCGGCCACCGCGTACAGCACGTCCGCGACGGCGTTGGCCAGGACCACGAAGAAACCGGTCACCAGGACCATGCCGACGACCACCGGCAGGTCGACGACCTTGACGGCCTCGACCATCTCCCGGCCGATGCCGGGCAGTCCGAAGAGCGTCTCGGTGAGCACGGCACCGCCGAACAGGACGCCGATGTTGTTGGCGTTCACGGCGATGAGCGGGGCCACCGCGCCGCGCAGGGCGTGCCGCCGGATGATCGCCCGCTCCCCGACGCCGTAGGCCCGGAAGGTGCGGACGTGGTCCTCGGCGAGGGTCTCCAGCATCGCCGCCCGGGTCAGCCGGGCGTACGTCGCGGACTCGATGAGCGCGAGGGACAGCCAGGGCAGCAGCAGGTTCCAGGCCCACTGTTCGGGGTCCTCGGTGAAGGCGACGTACTGCGGGAAGGGCAGCAGCTCCAGTTGCCCGCAGACGACGATCATCAGGACGAGACCGATGACGAAGACGGGCGTGGACATGCCCGCGAGGGTCAGGGTGGTCAGCAGCCGTTCGGTCGGCCGCCCGCGCCGCCACACCGACAGCACGCCGGTGCCGACGCCGATGATCAGCCACAGCACCATCGCACCGAGCGCGAGGGAGGCCGTGACCGGCAGCTTGGCCAGGATCAGCGCGGTGACCTGCTGGTCGCTCTGGTACGACAGCCCGAGGCAGGGCGCCGAGCAGTGCTGGACCGCCGTGCCGGTGGAGTAGTCCTGGCCGGCGACGAGGCCCTGCAGGAAGTGCCAGTAGCGCTCGAACAGCGGGTCGTTCAGGTGGAGCTGCTCGGCGACCTGCTGCACCTGGGCGGGCGAGCAGCGCGGGCCGCAGGTGATCTGGGCGACGTTGCCGGGGGTGACGTAGAAGACGACGTAGATGATCACCGAGAGGACGAGGAGGGTGACCAGGGCGCCGACGGCGCGGCGCAGCACGAAACCGCCGAAGCCGGTCACGAGGCCTCCCTCCTGCGGCCCGTTCCGACGCGCAGGCGCGAGGACGCCCGGGGGTCGAGGGCGGTGCGCACGCCGTCACCGAGCACGGTGAGGGCGAGGACGGTCAGGAACAGCGCGCCCGCGGGCAGCAGCAGATACTGCGGCGCCGCCTGGTACCAGACGTCGGCGGAGGTCAGCATCTGCCCCCAGGAGGGCGTCGGCGGCTTCACGCCCACGCCGAGGAAGGACAGGGCCGCCTCGACGGTGATGTTCGTCGGGACGAGGATCGCCGCGAAGGTGATGACGGGGGCCGCGAGCCCGGGCAGCAGTTCGCGCCGGGCGATCCGGACGGTGCCCCAGCCGCTGAGCCGGGCGGCGGCGACGTAGTCGAGCTGCTTGAGGGTCAGGGTCTGCGCGCGCACCATCTTGGCGAGGGTCCCCCAGCCGGAGACCAGGCCCACGACCAGCGCCACCAGCACGGGGCGCGGGAAGCCGGCGGGCACGATGGCGAGCAGGGCGAGCGCGACGATCATCAGCGGCATCGCCACGAAGATGTCGGCGACCCGGGTGAGCACGAGGTCCACCCAGCGGTTGCCGAGCCCGGCCGCGACGCCGACGACGACGCCCAGCACGAGCTGCACGACCGTCGCCGCGAGGGCGACGCCGAGCGACACGCGGGCGCCGTACACGAGCCGCGCGAACAGGTCCCGGCCGGTCTGCGGTTCGACGCCGAGCCAGTGGTCGGCGCCCGCTCCGCCGAAGGATCCGACGGGCACGCCGCCGCGCGCGGAGTCCACCAGGGAGGGGTGGTAGGTGGTCGGGTCCTGGCCCTCGATCGCGGTGAGCAGGGGCGCGGCGAGCGCGACCAGGACGAGCAGGGCGACGACGACCGCCGCGACGAGGGCGGCGCGCTGCGTACGCAGCCGCCGCCAGAACTGACGGGCCCCCGAGGCGGCCGGGACGGAGGTGTCCGTCCCGGCCGCCTCGACGGCGACGAGTGCCTCGCTCACGGCGTCACTTCACCGCGACCTGCGAGACGTCCAGCACACCGGTCCAGTCGCTGATCACGATGTTCTTGACGTCCTTGCCGTACAGGCGCTTGTAGACGGGGTGGAACAGCGGGACGGTCAGGGCCTTCTCGCCGATCTTCTTGTCCAGTGCGCCCCACCTCTTGGCGGCCTGGTCGAGATCCGTCAGCTTGTTGATCGCGTCGATCTCGGCATTGACCGACTTGTCGTTCAGCAGGCCGGTGTTGAAGTTCGCGCCGTCCTCGACGATCTGCCGGCCGTCGAAGATCGGGGCGAGGAAGGGACCGCCGGAGGGCCAGTCGGCACCCCAGTGGGCGAGGAAGAAGCCCGGCTCGGTCTTCACGTTGTGGATCTTGTCGGAGTAGTCGTTCTCCTCCAGGCCCTGCAGCTTGACCGTGATGCCGGCCTTCTTGAGCGCGTCCTGGATGGCGGTCGCGATCTCGGGGCTGGTCTCGAAGTCGCGGGCGTTGGAGTGCGTCAGCGTGACGGTCAGCCCGTTCGGGTGCCCGGCCTCCTTCAGCAGCTGCTTCGCCTTGGCCGGGTCACCGGCCTTGCCCGCCGGGAAGAGGTCGTAGGGCGTGTATCCGAAGGACTTCTGGTTGGGCAGGAAGGTGGTGGCGGGCTCGGCCAGGGCGGATCCGCCGGCTGCGTTGACCACGGAGGAGCGGTCGATGGCGTAGGAGATCGCCTGGCGCACCTTGACGTCGTCGAACGGCTTCACCTTCGGGTTGAACGCGATGTAGTTGGTGTAGCCGAAGTGCCCGGTGCCGACGCGGGAGGCGAGGTCGCGGTCGCCGCTCACCTTGGCGAGCTCGGCGGGGCCGAGGTTGGTGTCCGTGGTGACCGCGGCGGCGTCCGCTCCCTGGGACGCGGAGAGCCGCTGGTTGATCACGGACGAGTCGAGCCCGGACCGGACGTCGACCTTGTCCGGGTACGCCTTGCGCTCGGCGTCGGTCGCGGCGGACCAGTGCGGGTTGCGCTCCAGCACCAGCCGCTCACCGTCGTTCTCGTTCCGCACGACCTTGTACGGCCCGGACGAGACCGGGTGCTCCTCGTACTTGGTGCCCGTGTCCTTGGCCTTCGGGACGGGCGTGAACTGCGTCTGGGTGGCGAGGTAGGGGAACTCGCCCTCGGGCTTGTTCAGGTGGAAGACGATGGTCCGCTCGTCCGGCGTCTCGATCGCGTCGAGGCCCTTGTCGTCCTTGTACGGGCCCTGGTAGTCGGCGGCCCCGACCAGCCAGTCCCGCAGGTAGGGCGCGCCGCCGGACAGCTCCGGGGCGAAGGAGCGCTCGATGCCGTACTTGATGTCGGCCGAGGTGATCGGGGTGCCGTCCTCGTACTTCAGGCCCTTCTTCAGGGTGTACGTCCACACGGTCGCGTCCTTGTTGGGGCGCCCGGTGTCGGTGGCGAGGTCGGGGACGACCTTCGTGCCGGCGGCACCGTCCTCGCGGTTGCGCGTGGTGAGCGTACGGAAGACCAGGGACGGGACGTTGCCGCCGCCGGAGGTGTAGAGGCGGGCCGGGTCGAAGTCCTGCTGGGGGTTGGCGTTCAGGACCGTCAGGGTGCCGCCCTTGTGAGGCGTGGAGTCGCCGCCGGCGCCCTTGGCATCGTTGTCCTCAGGGCCGCAGGCGGCGGCGCCCGCTGCCAGGACCAGGCTCACGGATGCCGCGGCCACGCGGCGCGCTATGACGGACGGTTGGCGCATCGGAATGACGACCTCTCGGAAGGCGTCTCGGATCACGAGACGAAATGACGAAGGGTGAGACGGGTGATAGCAGACGTCTGCCCGGCGCCGGGTCGTCGAAGGAGCCGCGATCAGGTCACGGCAGGGAGGGTGGGATTTCGCGACGCGCGCCTCGGGCGGGCGTCAGCAACAGTGGATGTCGGCCACGCACAGCGGGGTCACGCCGATGAGCGCCAGCTCGATGGCGGCGCGAACGGAGGCGTGGCGGGACGACATGCCCAGAAATATGTACGAACTCTCTGCGCATGTCAACGCGAGGCCCGCCACATCCCCCGTTCCGGTGGTCAACTCCGCGGATACGGCCAGGGGTTGGCCCGGCAGTGGACGCCGTCGTGGTCGAGGAACTTGGTCTGCTGCTGCATGACCGGGGCGAGGTCCCCGTCCTTGTCGCAGGTGACGTGCCCGTATCCGAGGCGGTGGCCGACCTCGTGGTTGATCAGCATCTGCCGGTAGGCGTGGATGTTGCCGTCGCCGTACGTCTCGGAGCCCTGCGCCCAGCGGTAGGCGTTGATCATCACGCGCTCGGTGGCGGCCGAGTCGCAGGAGACGTTGTCCACGGTGGTGTCCAGACCGGACTTGGCGCACCAGTCGGCGGTCGTGCCGGGGCTGGCGAGGGTGATCACGAAGTCGGGCCGGCCGGAGTGGATGCGCTCGAAGGTGCGCGCGCCGTTGTGGGCCCAGCTGCGCTGGTCGTTGAGCGTCTTCTGCACGGCGTCGGCGAACAGCTCGGCGTCGAGCCCCAGCCCCTGCTCCACGTCCACGCGGTAGGTGAACTTCTGTCCCGAGCCGGGCGCCCGGGCAATGCCGGGGACGGCGTCGAACCGTCCCGAGCCCGTGAGCTTGGCGCCGAGCGGGTACGTCCGGGCCATCCTCGCGTCGTACGTCAGCGGCGCGGCCTGGGCTCCGGGGGCCGGGTCGGTCCGGCCGGCGTCACGGGACGCGGGGTCGCGGACGTCCCGGGCCCGGTCGGTGGCGGACCGGGACTGCACCTCGGCCCCGCCCTGGTCGTCGGTCACCTGGCCGGCCACGATCACGGCCAGCACGGTGGTGACGGCGGCGGCCGCGATGCCCGTGAAGGCACGGCCCTTGCCGCCCCTGCCGGGCGCGGGCGCACCGGTGGGAGCCGCTCCGTCGGGGTCGCCGGAGCGGCGGTCGGCCGGGGTGCCCGCGGTCCAGTCCGTGACGGAGGCGTAGGCGTCCGCCGCGTGCGCGGAGGCGGGCGTACGGGGCACGAAGACGTCGTCCTCCTCGTCAAAGGCGTCGAGATAATCCTGCCGCGGCCCGGGCACGAAGGCCCGGCGCTGCCGGGGTATGGCGGCCCCGGCGCGCCCCGGCCCGCTCCCCCGCAGCTCACCCCATCCACCCCCGGCCTCCCGCTGCTCAGGATGCCCACCCCGCACCTGCGAAAGACCAGGCGCGGGAGTACCGTCCGCCAGCGGCGGAACACCCTGCGCAGGAGTCCCGTCGGGCAGCCGTGGGACCCCGTGGGCCGGGGTTCCGTCGGGCAGCCATCCCTCCGGCAGACGCGGCACCCCATGCGGCGGCGTCCCCTGAGGGGGCGTCATATGCGAAGGCGTCAGGTTCTGCGGCGTCATGCGCGGGGCCGTGCCGCGGGGCGGCGTCATCGGTCCCGGTGCGGGCCGCGGGCCCGGCACGCGGCGCGGGCCCGTGCCCGGCGGCGGCCAGCCGCCCTGCCCGGACCCGGGCGGTGCCGGCCGGACGCCCCGGCTCTCCTCCGGCGCCCGGCCCTGCCCGGGTCTCGGCGCCTGCGCCGGCCCGGACCGGCCGTCCCGTACCGCGGTGCTGTCCGAGGTGTCGCCCTTGGCGACGGACCCTCGGCGGCTGTGGCGTCCCACGTCGCGCCTCAGCCCCCCATGCTCTCGTCGGTGGTGTCCCGGTCGACGGCGTCGTCCGCGCGGGCACGCGAGTCACCACTGTCCGCCGCGCCCCGCGCCCGCCGCGCGCGCTGCGTACCCAACTCTCCGGAGTCGTCCAGCAGTTCACGGAACGCCATGGCGACCGTCTCCGGGTACTCCATCATGGCCACGTGTCCCGCGTCCGGCAACGTCACCAGCCGCGAGTCGCGAAAGGCCCGGGCCGCCTTCTGGGCCATCCGGAAGCCGACGAGCTGGTCGCGGCCGCCGTAGACGAGCAGGGTCGGCGCGAGCACGCGCTCGGCCTGGCGCCACAGTCCGTGCTGGCCACCGAGGGTGTAGGCGTTGACGATCCCGCGCGCGGAGCGCGCCATCGCGTCCCAGAAGTACGGCAGCCGCAGCCGCCGCTCCATCTCCTGCACCGCGTTGCGGAATCCTTCCGGCGTGACCCGCGCGGGGTCCCCGTAGCACAGCGCCATCACGCCGCGGACGCGCTGCTCCGCGGTCCACTCCCGGGTGAGGCGCGTGAAGAGCGGCGCGATCCCGGGCACGGCGAGCAGCCCCGTCGGCACGGCGGAGCGCTGCACTCGGATTTCCGGCAGGGCGGGTGACACAAGCGTGAGCGTACGGACGAGATCGGGCCGAACCGCGGCGACACGGGTGGTGATGGCGCCGCCGAGCGAGTTCCCGAACAGGTGCACGGGCCCGCGGCCGGAGGCGTCGAGGTAGCGGATCACCGCGCGCGCGTGGCCCGTGACGGAGTAGTCGCCGTCGTCCGGGGGCGGGGAGTCGCCGAAGCCCGGCAGATCGAGCGCCTCGGAATCGACGACGTCCTCCAGCAGCGGCATCAGCGCCGACCAGTTCTGCGAGGACCCCCCGAGTCCGTGCACGTACAGGGCGGGAGGCAGGCCCTCACGCGCGGGCGGCCTCGACCGCACCGTCAGCGTCACCCCGGGCAGCTCGACCGACCTCAGCCGCTCCCCCTCCGCAACCCGGACGGTCCCCACCTTCGGCAGCACATTGGCGGGCGGCACGAACGGCAGCTCGGTCGAAGACATGCGGCAATGTTACGAGACGATCACGCAGTGACTCATGCGTTCGCCTGTGTTCGCCGTCACAGGGAGAAGCCCGTTGGAAAGGGAACGGAGGAGGCACCCGGGAGCACCATGGAAGGCAGCAGTCGAAGGGATGCGCACAGCGTCACACCCCGGACGCGGATCGCATGGCGTCCGGATCGGGTGTCTCCTAGGCTCGTTCAGAGGGCACCCGCGTGTGGCCCCTGCATTCCCAGGGACATTCGTAGGAAGGGAGCCCAGCATGGCCGTAGACCCCACCGACCCGGAGACGTTCGAGGCCGAGGACGTGCCCGAGACGCCGGAGTTCGACGTGGAGGCGCCCGAGGTCGACGCGGCCGAGCAGCAGGCGGAGCTCGCGCCGGACCGTGACGACCCGCTGACCGGCGTCAACCCGGACCGCGCCAACGAGGCCGACCTCGTGGAGCAGGCCCGGATCGTCTCCCTCGACGAGGACGACTACCGGTGACGCTCGCCCCGGCGGGCGACGGATCGTGCCACCGAGCGGGAAAGGAGCCGCATTTTGCCCGCTCTGAGACTGTTTGAAACCTTCTCAACCGCTTTCATAACCGTCCGGTCCGTGAAATTCTGCGCTCTCGGCGCGCACACCACGGTTACCGAAAAGTACGATGGCGACGCGGCCAGATCCGCACGTGGACGACTATGGGAGGCGGCGTGACAGCCATCGAGCAGACAGAGGCGGTTCGCCCGCGGGGCACACGCCTGCCGCGCCGTGCCCGACGCAACCAGCTCCTGGGCGCCGCCCAGGAGGTCTTCGTGGCCCAGGGCTACCACGCGGCCGCGATGGACGACATCGCGGAGCGCGCCGGCGTCAGCAAGCCGGTGCTCTACCAGCACTTCCCGGGCAAGCTCGACCTCTACCTCGCCCTGCTGGACCAGCACTGCGAGTCGCTCATCCAGTCCGTGCGGCACGCGCTCGCGTCGACCACCGACAACAAGCAGCGCGTCCGGGCGACGATGGACGCGTACTTCGCGTACGTCGAGGACGACGGCGGCGCCTTCCGGCTGGTCTTCGAGTCGGACCTGACCAACGAGCCGGCGGTGCGCGAGCGCGTCGACAAGGTCACCAACGAGTGCGCCGAGGCGATCTGCGACGTGATCGCCGAGGACACCGGCCTGTCCCGCGCGGAGTCGATGCTGCTCGCCTCGGGCCTGGGCGGGCTCGCCCAGGTGGTGGCGCGGTCGTGGCTGCACAGCGACCGCAGCGTGCCCCGCGACCAGGCGGTGCAGCTGCTGACCTCGCTGGCGTGGCGCGGCATCGCGGGCTTCCCGCTGCACGGGACGGACCAGCAGCACCACTGACGGGCACGTTGTTCCCGTCCGGTGTTCGCTCGTGGCGTTCTCGGGCGGAGCGTGTACGTCCCCTCACCGGGCTAATGTGTGCTGCGTACGGCGCGGAAGGTCGCGCACATCACTGACCGTCGGAGGGACATAGCCGTGGAGGTCAAGATCGGCGTGCAGCACGCGCCCCGCGAGATCGTTCTGGAGAGCGGTCAGAGTGCCGAGGAGGTCGAGCGGGCGGTGTCCGAGGCGCTGGCCGGGAAGTCGCCGCTGCTGAGCCTCGTGGACGAGCACGGCCGCAAGGTCCTCGTTCCGGCCGACCGTCTCGCCTATGTCGAGATCGGCGAGCCGGCCCCGCGCAAGGTGGGCTTCGGCGCGCTGTAGGCGCTCGTGTGCGAGGGGGCGGGACGGCTTCGGCCGGCCCGCCCCCTCGTCGCTTCCGGGCGTTCGCCGCCCCGCCTCCTCGGCGTGTCCTTGCGTGCCGGCGGCCCTTGCGGCACCGGCGTTCCTCCACGGATGGAGCACAGGTAGCCCACAGGGGTGGATTGGATTCCGCAGGTCAGGGGTAAGACGGGCTACGACCGATTTGGGCAGGCCGGCCATGTGGGAGGGACCCCCGACATGCTCCTGGAAGCGCTGAGTTCCGCGATCCTCGGCCTGGCTCTGGCCTGGGCGGCCACGCACCGGCTGGCGCACCGCCTGCCGTCCCGCCCCCTGGTCCTGTCGACCGGCGTCGCCGGTGCGCTCTTCGGGGCGTTCGTCATGCACAGTGCGCTGGACGCCGGGCACCTGCTGGTGGTGCTGCTCGGCGCGGTGATCGTCTCGGTGGCCTCGCTGTCACTGCTGCTGCGCCCCGCGGGAAGACTGCGCCGCCGATCGGCGACCGCCTGACGGGTCGCCGATGGTGGCGCTCAAGACGACGCGGCGAGGACCCTCGGCAGGGCCCCGAACCCTGACCGAGTCCTCAACAGGCCCGAGGGGACTCTGACCGCCTCCCCAACAGGCCCAAGGGGCTCTGACCGCCTCCCCGACCAGGGCATGGGGAGTTCGACCGGCTACGCGGCCAGCCCCAGCGCGGCCATCCGCTTGGTGTGGGCCTCCGTGATCCGGGAGAACATCTTGCCGACCTCGGCGAGGTCGAAGCCGTCCGCGACACCGCCGACGAGCATGGTCGACAGCGCGTCCCGGTCGGCGACCACCCGCTGGGACTGCGACAGGGCCTCGCCCATCAGCCGCCGCGCCCACAGCGCGAGCCGCCCGCCCACCCGCGGGTCCGCGTCGATCGCCGCGCGCACCTTCTCCACGGCGAAGCCGCCGTGCCCGGTGTCGTCGAGCACGGCCAGCACCAGCGAGCGGGTGTCGGAGTCCAGCCGGGCCGCCACCTCCCGGTAGAAGTCGCTGGCGATGGAGTCGCCGACATAGGCCTTGACGAGCCCCTCCAGCCAGTCCGAGGGTGCCGTCTGCTTGTGGAAGCCGTCGTAGGCCGCGACGAACGGCTCCATGGCGGACGTCGGCTCCTCCCCGATCTCGGCGAGCCGGTCGCGCAGCCGCTCGAAGTGGTGGAACTCGGCCGAGGCCATCTTCGCCAGCTCCGCCTTGTCCTCCAGCGTCGGCGCCAGCTTGGCGTCCTCCGCGAGCCGCTCGAACGCCGCGAGCTCCCCGTAGGCGAGCGCACCGAGCAGGTCCACGACCGCGGCACGGTACTGCGGGTCGGCGGAGGCCGTCGCCCAGTCCCGGGCGGCGACACCGGTGGGGGCGGCGGGGGCGGTGTCCGAGGCGTTCTCAGGCTTGTCAGAGCTCGTCATGAAGCGCACAATAGCCCGCCCGCCCCGAGGCGTAAGGCCCTGGTCAATCACTGTGACCACGACTACGTGACCAAATCGGCCATCGCATGTGCGCGAATCCGGGGTATGGTGGTAATGCGCCTGCTGGTACGTCGACGTATCTCGACAGGCCGCACGTATGAGGATGCCCGGTCGGTGGCCCGATCGGCTCCGACCCGACAGCCCTCCCCGGCGTACGGCACCACGCGTACGAGACCCGGAGGGGACACCCTCAGCGGCATGAGCGCTAGAGCGTCGGCGCGGTCCCGTGCTCTACGGCCCGCCCGTAGGCAGCCGACGTCCCCGGCACGGTCCGACACGACCCCCGCGCTCGCCTCGCGCCGCCCACACAGAAGAGGCAGCACCCTGACTACGACGTTCCGAGAGCTCGGAATCCTTCCCGAGACGGCCGAGGCCCTGGAGGCCGTCGGCATCATCAACCCCTTCCCCATCCAGGAGATGACGCTCCCCGTGGCCCTGTCGGGCACGGACGTCATCGGCCAGGCCAAGACCGGCACCGGCAAGACGCTGGGCTTCGGCCTCCCGCTCCTCGAGCGCGTCACCGTCCCCGCCGACGTCGAGGCCGGACGCGCCAAGCCCGAGGACCTCACCGACGCCCCGCAGGCCCTCGTCGTCGTCCCCACGCGCGAGCTGTGCACGCAGGTCACCAACGACCTGCTGACCGCGGGCAAGGTGCGCAACGTGCGCGTCCTCGCGATCTACGGCGGCCGGGCCTACGAGCCTCAGGTCGAGGCCCTCAAGAAGGGCGTCGACGTGGTCGTCGGCACCCCGGGCCGCCTGCTCGACCTCGCCGGACAGAAGAAGCTGAACCTCAAGCACGTCCGGTGCCTGGTCCTCGACGAGGCCGACGAGATGCTCGACCTGGGCTTCCTGCCCGACGTCGAGAAGATCATCAACATGCTGCCGGTGCGCCGTCAGACCATGCTGTTCTCGGCCACCATGCCGGGCGCGGTCATCGGCCTGGCCCGTCGCTACATGTCGCAGCCCACGCACATCCGGGCCACGGCGCCGGACGACGCGGGCGCGACGGTCGCGAACACCAAGCAGTTCATCTACCGCGCGCACAACATGGACAAGCCCGAGATGGTCGCGCGCATCCTCCAGGCCGAGGGCCGCGGGCTGGCCATGGTCTTCTGCCGCACCAAGCGCACGGCGGCCGACCTCGCGGACCAGCTGAAGCAGCGCGGTTTCGCCTCCGGCGCGGTCCACGGCGACCTGGGCCAGGGCGCGCGCGAGCAGGCCCTGCGGGCCTTCCGCAACGGCAAGGTGGACGTGCTCGTCTGCACCGACGTCGCCGCGCGCGGCATCGACGTCGAGGGCGTGACCCACGTCATCAACTACCAGTCGCCGGAAGAGGAGAAGACGTACCTGCACCGCATCGGCCGTACGGGCCGCGCGGGCGCGAAGGGTACGGCGATCACGCTCGTCGACTGGGACGACATCCCGCGCTGGCAGCTGATCAACAAGGCGCTGGAGCTGGACTTCAACGACCCGCCGGAGACGTACTCCACGTCCCCGCACCTCTTCTCCGACCTCGGCATCCCCGAGGGCACGAAGGGCGTCCTGCCGCGCTCGGAGCGCACGCGCGCCGGGCTGGACGCGGAGGAGCTGGAGGACCTGGGCGAGACGGGCGGCCGCGGGGCGCGCGGGCGTGGCGGCCGGGGTGGCCGCGGCGACCGGGACGAGTCCCGCTCGGCCGACCGCGAGCGTTCCGCGCGTACGCCGCGCCGCCGTCGCCGCACACGCGGCGGGACCTCGCTGGACGCGCCGGGTTCCGCCGGCACGACCGCGCCGGAGACTCAGGCCCCTGCTCCCGTCGCCGGTGGCACGGCCGAGGCGGAGGCCGACACGGCTCCGCGCACGCCGCGTCGCCGTCGCCGTACGCGCGGCGGTGCGCCGGCCGAGGCCGCGGCGGTCACGCCCGTCGAGACGGCCGCGTCCGCGCCGGCGGAGGACGCCGTCGCGACGGCCGAGGGCACGGCGGAGGCGCCCGAGACGGCCGCGAAGCCGCGCCGGCGCCGTACGCGCAGGTCGGAGACGGTGGCCGTGGAGACAGCGGCGCCGCAGACCCCGGTGGTCGAGGCCCCGGCGGTCGAGGCCGAGGCCGCGGTGACGCCGTCGGCCACGGAGCCGACGGTCGTCGCGGAGGCCGCTCCGGTCACTGCGGAGCCCGAGGCCACCGAGGCCAAGCCGCGCCGCCGCACCCGCAAGGCCGCGGCACCCGCGGCCGAGGCGGCCGTCGAGACGGCGGAGGGCGTCGCGGAGACCAAGCCGCGCCGCACCCGCAAGACCGCGGCCACCAAGGCCGCCGAAGCCGCCGTCGACACCTCCGAAGCCACCGAGGCCCAGCCGCGCCGCCGTACCCGCAAGGCCACGGCCGCCGAGGCCGCCGTCGACACCGCCGAAGGCACCGAGGCCAAGCCGCGCCGGCGCACCCGCAAGGCCGCCGAGGCCACCGAGCCCGTCCAGGCCGCCGACATCCCGGCGCAGACGGCTCAGGAGCCCGACGCCACCGAGGCCAAGCCCCGCCGCACCCGCAAGACCGCGGCAGCCAAGGCCGAGGCCGCAGTCGACACGGCTGAGGGCGTCGCGGAGGCCAAGCCGCGACGGACGCGCAAGACGGCCGCCGCGCAGACGGAGACGGCCGCCCCGGAGGCGGACGCCGCCGAGGCCAAGCCGCGCCGACGCACCCGCAAGGCCGCCGAGCCCACCGAAACCGTCCAGGCCGCCGACATCCCGGCCCAGACGGCTCAGGAGCCCGACGCCACCGAGGCCAAGCCCCGCCGCACCCGCAAGACCGCGGCAGCCAAGGCCGAGGCCGCAGTCGACACGGCTGAGGGCGTCGCGGAGGCCAAGCCCCGGGTCCGCCGTACCCGCAAGGCCACGGCCGCCGCGGAGTCCACGGAGGGCTGACACACTCCCGTTCGACGGCCCGGTCCCCGCACAGGGGGCCGGGCCGTTGGCGTTCCGCCGGGCGCGCCGCCGGTGCCGGCCGCCCACCCGCTACCCTCACCCCCGTGACCAGCCACCCCGCCTTTCCTCCGCCTCCGGGCGCCCGCGCGTACCAGCTGCGCACGGCCCGGGGCGAGTTCGCCGTCGTCGACTCGTCACCGGAGCCGGGGACGGAGGTCAGGGGCGTCGTCCTGATGCTGCCCGGATTCACCGGCAGCAAGGAGGACTTCCGGCTGCTGCACGAGCCGCTCGCGGCGCGGGGATACCGGCTCGTCGCCGTGGACGGCCGTGGACAGCACGAGTCGGACGGCCCGGCCGACGACGAATCCGCCTATGCCCAGCCGGAGCTGGCGCGGGACGTGCTCGCGCAGGCCGAGGCGCTGGGCGGGCCGGTGCATCTCGTCGGGCACTCGCTCGGCGGACAGATCGCCCGTGCCGCCGTGCTGCTCGACCACTCGCCCTTCCTGTCGTTCACCCTGATGTCGTCCGGACCGGCGGAGATCTCCGTCTCCCAGCAGCAGCGGGTGAAGCTGCTCCGGGACGCGCTCGCCGTGCTGTCGATGGCGGAGGTGTGGGAGGCGATCAGGGCCATGGGACCGCCGGAGGAGGTCGGCGGGCCGGCCCGCGGCCTCGGCGACGAGGAGCAGTTGCGCCGCCGCTGGCTGGGCAACAGGCCCGCCCAACTGCTGGCGACGGGACGTCAGTTGTGCACCGAGCCGGACCGTGTCGCCGAACTCGCCGCAGTACCGCTGCCGTTCCACGTCCTGTCGGGTGAACGCGACGACACCTGGCCGGTGCCGCTCCTCGACGACATGGCCGTACGGCTGGACGCGCACCGCACGGTCGTCGCGGGGGCGGAGCACTCCCCCAACGCCGACCGGCCGCTGCCGACGGCCCGGGCCCTCGCCGACTTCTGGGACGGCGTGGCCGGCGGCTCCTAGTGATCTGGTCTTGAGTTCACGTCTCGCCACGTGAGTCGTGGTTCGTTTCAGTTTTCGGCTCGGGCGGTGACAGGGGCTGGTGGCTGCGGT
>NZ_NOKT01000043.1 GCF_002237655.1 Streptomyces sp. XY006 | reverse complement strand
CGCCGGGCGCGACCGCCCGGACCCCGTCCGCGAGCGCGAGCGCGGGCGGCGCGTACGGCGGGCGGCAGGACGCCGTGCCGGCCGGCGGTGGTTCCGGCCGGTCCGGTGGCCGCGGCCGGGCGGCGGGCCGCAAGGGCGGTTCCGCCGGCAAGCGGCGGACCGGGACGTTCCTCGCCGGTGTCGTGGGCGTGCTCGTGGTGATCGCCGGGGCCTTCTACCTCACCGGTGGCGGCGACGACGAGGCCAAGGGCGGTGCCACATCGCCCACGCCGAGCGCCAGCACGAACCCCGACCTGCCGCCCGGCGTGAAGTGCAGCGGCGACAGCTGCACCGGCAAGGACGCGGAGAACATGGGCTGCAGTGGTGACCTGGTGACCACGGCTCAGACCGCGACCGTCGGCACGACCGTCGTGGAGGTCCGCTACAGCGAGACCTGCAAGGCGGCCTGGGGCCGTATCACGCAGGCCGCGCAGGGCGACGAGGTCCAGATCAGCGCCGGCAAGGCGAAGCAGACCGGCAGCATCACCGCGGCCGGGGACAGCATCGCCTACACCCCGATGGTGGCCGTGAAGAACGCCGCAGACGCCAAGGCGTGCGCGACGCTCGCGGCCGGCGGCCAGGGCTGCACGGAGTGACGGAGCAGCGGACTGGCGGAGTGACGGAGTAGCGGGCGCGGCGGGATCCGCCGGGCCGGGAAAGATCTTCGTGGAGGAAGGCATGCCCGCCCGGATCGGGGGCACGCGAACCGTACCCCCACGGGACCGGCATCGTCGGTATCCCCCTCAGGCGGCCGCCTTCGTCCTCCTCTCCCGGACGGGCGGCCGCCTCTTGTGTGACGGCGAGTGGGTTGTGGGCCGGGCCACACCGACCCGGCGGTGCGGGATCCCGGATGCGCGATAGCCTGACCGCTGGATGGATCTCTTGACGCCAAGAGATCGATCAAACGTCCGGGGCAGGGACCCCGCCCCTACCGCCAGCTGTCATACGGAGAACGCCATGACCCGCACTCCCGTGAACGTCACCGTCACCGGCGCGGCCGGCCAGATCGGTTACGCCCTGCTCTTCCGCATCGCCTCCGGTCAGCTGCTCGGCGCGGACGTGCCGGTGAAGCTGCGCCTCCTGGAGATCACGCCGGCGCTCAAGGCGGCCGAGGGCACGGCCATGGAGCTGGACGACTGCGCGTTCCCGCTCCTTCAGGGCATCGACATCACCGACGACCCGAACGTCGCCTTCGACGGCGCCAACGTCGGTCTGCTCGTCGGCGCCCGCCCGCGCACCAAGGGCATGGAGCGCGGCGACCTGCTGGAGGCCAACGGCGGCATCTTCAAGCCGCAGGGCCAGGCCATCAACGCCCACGCCGCGGACGACATCAAGGTCCTGGTCGTCGGCAACCCGGCCAACACCAACGCCCTGATCGCCCAGGCCGCCGCGCCGGACGTCCCCGCCGAGCGGTTCACGGCGATGACCCGCCTGGACCACAACCGCGCCCTGACCCAGCTGTCGAAGAAGACCGGCACCCCGGTCTCGGAGATCAAGAAGCTGACGATCTGGGGCAACCACTCCGCCACGCAGTACCCGGACATCTTCCACGCCACGGTCGCCGGCAAGAACGCCGCCGAGGTCGTCAACGACGAGAAGTGGCTCGCCGACGACTTCATCCCGACCGTCGCCAAGCGGGGCGCCGCCATCATCGAGGCCCGTGGCGCCTCCTCGGCCGCCTCCGCCGCCAACGCCGCCATCGACCACGTCTACTCGTGGGTGAACGGCACCCCCGAGGGCGACTGGGTCTCCATGGGCATCCCGTCGGACGGCTCCTACGGCGTCCCGGAGGGCCTGATCTCCTCCTTCCCGGTCACCTGCAAGGACGGCACGTACGAGATCGTCCAGGGCCTGGACATCAACGAGTTCTCGCGCGCCCGCATCGACGCCTCCGTCAAGGAGCTCGAGGAGGAGCGCGAGGCGGTCCGCGGTCTGGGCCTCATCTGACCCGACCCGCTCGCGCCTGAATCCCGCAGGCCCCGCACCGGATCACCGGTGCGGGGCCTGCGGGCGTTTCCGACATACCTTTTGTTCCTTTTTGTCCGCATCTCCCGTGACGCAGCGCACTTTCGGCCACCCAGGCGCATGCATCCAGGGGTCTCGGGCAGGCGAACCCGGTCTCTGAGTGACACGTCTGTGACACAGAGACGCTGAACAGGAACGGAAGGCGAAGAGCGATCATGGCGGAAAGTACCGAGCTGCAGGCGAGTCAAACCATCCACGCGGGAGGAAAGTGGCGCGCGGCCGTTTCCGGGGCCACGCGCGAGATCATCGACCCCGCGGACGCCGTGCCCTTCGCCCTGGTCGCGGAGGGTGACGAGAAGGACACCGACCTCGCGGTCGCGGCGGCCCGCCAGGCCTTCGACGAGGGCGACTGGCCGCACACGCCCGCCGTCGAGCGGGCCGCGCTGCTGCGCCGCGTGGCCGACCTGCTCGTGCGGGACCGGGAGAAGCTCGGGCGCCTGGAGGCCCGGGACGCGGGCAAGACCGTGGAGGAGGGCCGCGTCGACATCGACTGTGTCGCCGACGCCTTCCGCTACTTCGCCGACCTGGTCGCCGCCGAGGCCCCGGGCCGGGTCGTGGACGCGGGCTCGCCCGACATCCACAGCGTCGTCGTGCACGAGCCCGTCGGCGTCTGCGCGATGATCACGCCCTGGAACTACCCGCTGCTGCAGGCCAGCTGGAAGATCGCCCCCGCCCTCGCCGCCGGGAACACCTTCGTCGTCAAGCCCAGCGAGATCACGCCGATGACGACCGTCGCGCTGATCGACCTGCTCGTCGAGGCCGGTCTGCCCGCCGGGGTCGCCAACATCGTCACCGGGCCCGGCCACACGGTCGGCGCGCGCCTGTCCGAACACCCCGACGTCGACCTGATCTCCTTCACCGGCGGCCTGGTCAGCGGCACCAAGGTGGCCCAGGCCGCCGCGCCCACCGTCAAGAAGGTCGCCCTCGAACTCGGCGGCAAGAACCCCAACGTCGTCTTCGCCGACGCCTGCGCCACCGAGGAGGGCTTCGACACCGCCGTCGACCAGGCCCTCAACGCCGCCTTCATCCACAGCGGCCAGGTCTGCTCGGCCGGGGCCCGCCTCATCGTCGAGGAGTCGGTGCGGGATCGTTTCGTCGCCGAACTCGCCCGCCGGGCCGGGAAGATCCGCCTCGGCCGTGGCACCGAGGACGGTGTCGAGTGCGGCCCGCTCGTCTCCGAACAGCAGCGCGCCAAGGTCGAGATGTACGTCGAGTCCGCCCTGCAGGAGGGCGCGGTGCTGCGCTGCGGCGGCAAGCGCCCCGAGCCGTCCCCGCAGCGGCCGGAGAACGGCTACTTCTACGAGCCGACCGTCCTCGACCACTGCCACCGCGAGATGCGCGTCGTGCGCGAGGAGGTCTTCGGGCCGGTCCTCACGGTCGAGACCTTCCGCACCGAGGACGAGGCCGTCGCCCTCGCCAACGACACCGAGTACGGCCTCGCGGGCGGCGTCTGGACCGCCGACCCGGGGCGCGCCCGCCGCGTCGCCGGCCGGCTGCGCCACGGCACGGTGTGGATCAACGACTTCCACCCCTACCTGCCGCAGGCGGAGTGGGGCGGTTTCGGCAAGAGCGGAGTGGGCCGCGAGCTCGGCCCGGCCGGTCTCGCCGAGTACCGGGAGACCAAGCACGTCTACCAGAACCTCGCACCCAAGCCGGTGCGCTGGTTCACGGGCTGACCACCCGGCCCGGATCACCCCCCGACCGGGCCGGATCCCCGGGCCCGGATCACCCGGTCCGGGCCGCCCCCCCGGCTCGGACCACCCCCGGGTCCGGGCCGGTCCCCAGGCCCGGACACCCCCGGTCCGGGCCACCCCCCTCGGTCCGGATCACCCCTGGTCCCGGCCACCCCCTCGGCTCGGATCCCCCCGTCCGGGCCGACCCGGTCGGTCCGGGGCGACTCCCCCCTCGCCCCGGACCGGCCTCCCCCCACCTCCGAGCCCGTCCCCTTCATCCCCCTCTGGAGCAAGCACGCCATGTCCCACACCCCTCATGAGTACGACTATGTCGTGATAGGCGGCGGAACCGCTGGTTCCGTCATCGCCTCCCGCCTCACCGAGAACCCGGATGTCACCGTCGCCGTCATCGAGGGCGGCCCCAGCGACGTGGACCGCGACGACGTGCTGACCCTGCGCCGCTGGATGGGCCTGCTCGGCGGCGAGCTCGACTACGACTACCCCACCACCGAACAGCCCCGCGGCAACTCCCACATCCGGCACAGCCGGGCCCGGGTCCTGGGCGGCTGCTCCTCGCACAACACCCTGATCGCCTTCAAGCCGCTGCCCGCCGACTGGGACGAGTGGGAGGACGCCGGCGCCAAGGGCTGGGGCGCGGTGCAGATGGAGGCGTACTACGCCCGGCTGCTCAACAACATCGTCCCGGTCGACGAGAAGGACCGGAACGCCATCGCCCGCGACTTCGTCGACGCGGCCCAGGAGGCGCTCGGCGTGCCGCGCGTGGAGGGCTTCAACAAGAAGCCGTTCACCGAGGGCGTCGGCTTCTTCGACCTGGCCTACCACCCCGAGAACAACAAGCGGTCCTCGGCGTCGGTGGCGTACCTGCACCCGGTGATGGACGAGCGGCCCAACCTGACGATCCTGCTGGAGACCTGGGCGTACAGGCTGGAGCTGAACGGCAACCGTGCCGAAGGCGTGCACGTGCGCACCAAGGACGGCGAGGAGATCCTCGTCAAGGCGCGGGGCGAGGTCCTGCTGTGCGCCGGCGCCGTCGACTCGCCCCGGCTGCTGATGCACTCCGGCATCGGCCCGAAGGCCGACCTGGAGAAGCTCGGCATCCCCGTCACGCACGACCTGCCGGGCGTCGGCGAGAACCTGCTCGACCACCCCGAGTCCGTCATCGTCTGGGAGACGAACGGCCCCATCCCGGAGAACTCCGCGATGGACTCCGACGCGGGCCTGTTCGTGCGCCGCGACCCCGAACTGGCGCACCCCGACCTGATGTTCCACTTCTACCAGATCCCGTTCACGGACAATCCGGAGCGACTGGGCTACCAGCGGCCGGAGTTCGGCGTCTCGATGACCCCGAACATCCCCAAGCCCAAGAGCCGCGGCCGGCTCTACCTGACCAGCGCCGATCCCGAGGTCAAGCCCGCCCTGGACTTCCGCTACTTCACCGACGAGGACGACTACGACGGCCGGACCCTCGTCGACGGCATCAGGATCGCCCGCGAGATCGCGAAGACCGAGCCGCTGGCCGGCTGGCTCAAGCGTGAGGTCTGCCCCGGCCCGGACGTCACCGGTGACGAGGAACTGAGCGAGTACGCCCGCAAGGTCGCGCACACCGTCTACCACCCCGCCGGCACCTGCAAGATGGGCGCCGGGGACGACCGGCTCGCCGTCGTCGACCCCGAGCTGCGCATCCGCGGCCTGCAGGGCATCCGCGTCGCTGACGCCTCCGTGTTCCCCACCATGACCACCGTGAACCCGATGATCGGCGTGCTCATGGTCGGGGAGAAGGCCGCCGAGCTGATCGGTGGTGGTGCCAAGTGACCGCGACCCTCGAACCCCCGACGGAGCAGACCATGGACACCACCGCCCCCGTCTTCTCGGTCCAGGGCCTGTGGAAGGTGTTCGGCCCCAAGGCCGAACGCGTCCCGGGCGATCCCGAGCTCACCGCCCTCGACCCCGCCGAGCTGCGCGAGCGCACCGGCTGCACCGCCGCCGTCCGGGACGTCACCTTCGACGTGCGCAAGGGCGAGGTCTTCGTCGTCATGGGCCTGTCCGGCTCCGGCAAGTCGACGCTGGTGCGCTGTCTGACCCGGCTGATCGAGCCCACGGCCGGCACCATCGCCATCGACGGCGAGGACGTCCGCGCCATGGACCGCTCCCGGCTGCGCGAACTGCGCCGCCACCGCGCGGCGATGGTCTTCCAGCACTTCGGCCTGCTGCCCCACCGCACGGTCCTCGACAACGTCGCCTACGGCCTGGAGATCCAGGGCATGGGCAAGGCCGAGCGGCGTGAGCGGGCCGCCGAGGTCGTCGCCAAGGTCGGCCTGGAGGGCATGGAGCACCGCCGCCCCGGCCAGCTCTCCGGCGGCCAGCGGCAGCGCGTCGGGCTCGCCCGCGCCCTCGCCGTCGACCCCGAGGTCCTGCTGTTCGACGAGCCGTTCAGCGCGCTCGACCCGCTGATCCGGCGCGACATGCAGGAGGAGGTGATCCGGCTGCACCGCGAGGAGGGCCGCACGATGGTCTTCATCACGCACGACCTCCAGGAGGCCCTCAGGCTCGGCGACCGCATCGCCCTGATGCGCGACGGCCGGGTCGTGCAGCTCGGCACGCCCGAGGAGATCGTGGGCGCGCCCGCCGACGACTACGTCCGCGAGTTCGTCCGGGACGTGCCGCGCGAGCAGGTCATGACGGTCCGCACGGCCATGCGCAGCCCCTCGGCGGGCCTGGACGGCAGCGGCCCGGCGGTCCGGCCCGACGCCACGGTCTCCGAGGCGATCGAGGCGGTCGCCCGCGCCGGCGCCCCGGCCCGGGTCATGGACCGGGGCCGGTGCGTGGGCATGGTCGACTCCGACACCCTCCTCGGGGTCGTCGCCGGCACGGAGCAGCCCGCTCCGCCGGGCGCGGACCAGCCCAAGGAGGCGGTGTGATGGCGACCCTCACCGCCAACCCGCCCCGCCTGGGCCTGCCCGGGCTGCTGAAGAACGCGACCGTGCGCAAGCTGCTGCTGCTGGCCGTCGCCGCCGCGGTGCTCGTGCCGCTGGCCGACGCCCGCTGGGCGAGCGGCAGCTGGCCGGCCGCGCTGACCGTCGACCTGTCCGGCCCGCTGGCCAGGACCAGCGACTGGATCATCGACAACCGCGACAGCCACCCCCTGTTCCTGTACTTCTTCGGCCACGTCAGCAACGTCGTCGTCATCGCCGTACGGGCCGTCTACCTCACCCTCCTGGCCGTCGGCTGGGCGGGCGTCACCGCCCTGGGCGCGCTGGTCGCCTGGCGCGTCGCGGGTGTGAAGCTGGCCCTTGGCACGGCCGTGGCGTTCCTCGCCTGCGGCCTGCTCGGCATGTGGGTGCCGACCATGCAGACCCTCGCCCTGATGGTCGTCGCGGTCCTCGCGTCGATCGTGGTGGGCGCGCTGCTCGGGCTCGCCGCCGGGCTGTCCGACCGGATGGACCGCGCCCTGCGCCCGGTCCTGGACACCATGCAGGTGCTGCCCGCCTTCGCCTACCTGCTGCCGGTCGTCCTCGTCTTCGGCATCGGCGTCCCCGCGGCCGTGCTGGCCACCGTCGTCTACGCCGCCCCGCCGATGGCCCGGCTGACCTCGCTGGGCCTGCGCGGCGCCGACAAGGAGGTGCTGGAAGCGGTCGAGTCCCTCGGGTCCACCGCCCGCCAGCGCCTGCTGACGGCCCGCATCCCGCTGGCCCGCAGGGAGCTCCTCCTCGGCGTCAACCAGACGATCATGATGGCGCTCTCCATGGCCGTCATCGCGGCCGTCATCGGCGCGGGCGGTCTCGGTGACCGCGTCTACCAGGCCCTGGCCTCCGTCGACGTCGGTGCCGCGCTCGCCGCCGGCATCCCGATCGTGCTGCTGGCCGTCGTCCTGGACCGCGTCACCGGCGCGGCGGGGGAGAAGCTGGGCGCCGAACCCGAGCCCCACAGCGGGCGCGGCTGGCTCTACGCCCTCGCCGGTGTCGTCGCCGTGGCGGTCGCCGGGCGGCTCGCGGGCCGCCTCGACTGGCCCGACGCCTGGGTCGTCGGCATCGCCGAGCCCGTCAACCGCGCGGTGGACTGGATGACCGCGCACCTGTACTCGGGCGTGCCCGTCATCGGCGGCACCGCCGACTGGGCGGGCCACTTCACCACCTGGGTCCTCGACCCGGTGCGCGACGGCCTCCAGGCGCTGCCCTGGTGGGCGGTGCTGCTGGTCGTCGCCGCCCTGGCCTGGGTGATCGGCACCTGGCGCACCGCGCTGACCGCCGTCCTCGCCATGGCCGCGATCGGTGTCCTCGGCGTGTGGAAGCCGTCCCTGGACACCCTCTCCCAGGTGCTCGCGGCCGTCGCCGTCACCCTCGTCGTCGGTTTCGCCGTCGGCATCGCCGCCGCCCGCAGCGACCGGCTGGAGCGGGCCCTGCGCCCGGTCCTCGACGTCTTCCAGACGATGCCGCAGTTCGTGTACCTGATCCCGGTCGTCGCCCTGTTCGGCGTCGGCCGCGCCCCGGCCGTCGCGGCCGCGATCGTGTACGCGCTGCCGGCCGTCGTCCGCATCACCACCCAGGGACTGCGCCAGGTCGACCCGGCCGCGCTGGAGGCGTCCGGCTCGCTGGGCGCGACCAGCTGGCAGCAGCTGCGGCAGGTCCAGCTCCCGCTGGCCCGCCCGGCGCTGCTGCTCGCCGTCAACCAGGGTCTCGTCCTGGTCCTCGCCGTCGTCGTCATCGGCGGTCTGGTCGGCGGCGGCGCGCTCGGCTACGACGTGGTCTTCGGCCTCGCCCAGGGCGACCTGGCGACCGGTCTGGTGGCCGGCGCGGCGATCGTCTGCCTCGGCCTGATGCTCGACCGGGTGACCCAGCCCACCGAACGCCGCGCGAGGAAGGGAGCCTGACATGCGCGTCCGTACCACTGCCGCGGTCGCCGCGGTGAGCTCTCTGGCGCTGCTCACCGGCTGCGGTGCCGCCGACATGACCAAGCAGGCCTCGCCCTTCGCCAACGCGCAGGGCGCGAAGACGGTGACCCTGTCCGTGCAGTCCTGGGTGGGCGCGCAGTCCAACGTGGCCGTCGCCCAGTACCTCCTGGAGCACGAGCTGGGCTACCGCGTCGACACCGTCCAGGTCGACGAGGTGCCCGCCTGGGACGCGCTGAGCCAGGGCCGCGTCGACGCCCTGCTGGAGGACTGGGGCCACCCCGAGCAGGAACAGCGGTACGTCAAGGACAAGAAGACGATCGCGCGGGGCGGCGAACTCGGCGTCACCGGCCACATCGGCTGGTACGTCCCGACGTACCTCGCCAAGCAGCACCCCGACATCACGGACTGGAAGAACCTGAACAAGTACGCCGACCTCTTCCGCACCCCGGAGAGCGGCGACAAGGGCCAGCTGATGGACGGTTCGCCGTCCTACGTCACCAACGACAAGGCGCTGGTGAAGAACCTGAAGCTGGACTACCAGGTGGTGTTCGCGGGCTCCGAGGCGGCGCAGATCACCCAGATCAGGCAGTTCGCCAAGGAGAAGAAGCCCTTCCTGACCTACTGGTACTCCCCGCAGTGGCTCTTCGAGAAGGTCCCGATGACCGAGGTGAAGCTGCCGCCGTACAAGGAGGGCTGCGACGCCGACCCGGAGAAGGTCGCCTGCGCCTATCCGCACACCCCGCTGCAGAAGTACCTCAACGCGGACTTCGCGAAGAAGGGCGGCAAGGCGGCGGCCTTCCTGAAGAAGTTCACGTGGACGACCGAGGACCAGAACGAGGTCTCCCTGATGATCGCCGAGCAGAAGATGTCCCCCGAGGAGGCGGCGAAGAAGTGGGTGGACAGCCACGAGTCCACGTGGCGCCAGTGGCTGTCCTGACCCTCACCGCAGCAGCCCGGCGGCGATCTCCCGCACCGCGCGTGCGGCCCGCCGCTGGAGACCCGGCCCGAAGGTGACCCGGGTGGCCCCCCGCCTGCCGAGTTCGGCGGGCGAGGGGCCGTCCTTGGTGAAGACGCCCGGGATCGGTCAGCCCGCAGGCGACACCCGGGCACTGACCGCGTCCCAGGGGCCGGGCAGCACCAGCGGGTCGCCCGGCGGCCGGTGGTGGTGCAGGGCGTCGAAGACATCGGCGTTGTTCATGGTGTGTGACCCCCCGGCGGAATCCGGCGGGCGACCATCATCCGGTTCCAGTTGTTGATGGCGACGATCAGGCCGACCAGATGGGCCAGCCGGGCCTCGTCGAAGTGCCGGGCGGCCCGTTCGTACACCTCGTCCGGCACGAAACCGCCGGTCAGGACCGTCACCGCCTCGGTCAGCGCCAGCGCCGCCCGCTCCCGCTCGTCGAAGACGTCCCCGGCCTCCTCCCAGGCGGCCAGCAGGTCCAGCTGACGCTCGCTCACCCCGTACCGCCGGGCGAGCGCGAGGTGCATGTCGAGACAGAACGCGCACCGGTTGAGCTGCGAGGCGCGGATCACGACGAGCTCGGCCAGGGCCGGGTCGCCGAGCCCCTCCTTCGCCGCGGCGCTCAGGGCCGACAGGGCCCGGGCCACCGCCGGGTCGAGCGCCCGCGTCCGCACCGTCACTTGTACTGGCCCGGCTGGTAGTGCCCCGGCACCATCCGGCAGGTCACCCCGAAACGGTTCCAGGCGTTGATCGTCGTGATCGCCGCGATCAGCTGCGCCAGCTCGGCCTCCTCGAAGTGCCGGGCGGCCCGCTCGTACACCTCGTCCGGCACGAAACCGTCCGTCAGGACCGTCACGGCCTCCGTCAGCTCCAGCGCCGCGATCTCCTTCTCCGTGTAGAAGTGCCGCGACTCGTCCCAGGCGCTCAGCTGGACGATCCGCTCGACGCTCTCGCCCGCCGCGAGGGCGTCCTTGGTGTGCATGTCGATGCAGAAGGCGCAGTGGTTGATCTGGGAGGCGCGGATCTTCACCAGCTCGTACAGCGTGTGGTCCAGGCCCTGCCGGGCGGCGATCTCCAGCCGGACCATCGCCTTGTAGACCTCCGGCGCGTGCTTGGCCCAGTCCAGCCGGGCCGGCCGCTCGGCGGCGCGCGCGGCGGCCGTCTCGTTCAGGTGCGTCGTCATGCCCTCGACCCTAGGGAGGAAGCAGCCCAGGGGTATGGTCCATTTCCATGGCGGAACAGTGGGCCACTCTGGGCGTCGACCTGCACCTGGAACCGGCCGGCCCGGGCCTGCGCAGGGGGCTGACCGACGCCCTGCGCGAGGCGGTGCGCTCCGGCCGGCTCGCCCCGGGCACCCGGCTGCCCTCCTCCCGCTCGCTCGCCGCCGACCTGGGCATCGCCCGCAACACGGTCGCCGACGCCTACGCCGACCTGGTCGCCGAGGGCTGGCTCACGGCCCGGCAGGGCTCCGGCACCCGGGTCGCGCAGCGCACCGTCGTCCCCCCGGCCGGGTCGGCGCCCCACCCGCGCGAACGGACCCGCCCCGCCTACGACCTGCGCCCCGGCAGCCCCGACCTCGCGTCCTTCCCGCGCGCCGAGTGGCTCAAGGCCGCCCGCCGCGCCCTCGACGCCGCCCCGTACCACGCCCTGGACTACGGCGACCCGCGCGGCCGGCCCGAGCTGCGCACCGCGCTCGCCGGGTACCTGGCCCGGGCCCGGGGCGTGCGCGCCGACCCCGAACGGATCGTGGTGTGCGGCGGGTTCGCGCACGGCCTGAGACTGCTCGGCACGGCCCTGCGGGCACGCGGCGCACGGACGGTCGCGGTGGAGTCGTACGGCCTGGACGTGCACTGGAGGGTCCTGTCCGGCTCCGGCCTGCGCACCGTCCCGCTGCCCTTCGACCGGCGGGGCACGGACCCCGGCGCGCTGCCCGGCACCGACGCGGTCCTGCTCACCCCCGCCCACCAGTTCCCCATGGGCGTGCCCCTGCACCGCGACCGCCGGGCCGCCGTCGTCGACTGGGCGCGCCGCACCGGCGGGCTGGTGCTGGAGGACGACTACGACGGCGAGTTCCGCTACGACCGGCAGCCCGTCGGCGCGCTCCAGGGCCTCGACCCCGACCGGGTGGTCTACCTGGGCACCGCCAGCAAGTCCCTCGCGCCCGGCCTGCGGCTGGCCTGGATGGTGCTGCCGCCGGACCTCGCCGAGGAGGCCGCCGCGGCCAAGGGCGGCGTCGACACCTGCGGCGTGCTCGACCAGCTGACCCTGGCCGAGTTCCTCACCTCCGGCGCCTACGACCGGCACGTGCGGGCCACCCGTCTGCGCTACCGGCGCCGCCGGGACGCCCTGGTCGCCGCCGTGGCCGCCCGGGCCCCCGAGGCCCGGGTCACCGGCATCGCGGCCGGTCTGCACGTCCTGCTGCGCCTGCCGCCCGGCACCGAGCAGTCGGTCGTCCAGGCCGCCCACTGGCGGGGCCTGGCCGTCCACGGACTGGCCCGCTACCGGCACGCCGACGCGGCCGCCGAGCCGGCCGACGCCCTGGTCGTCGGCTACGGGACCCCACCGGACCACGCCTGGTCGGGAGCGCTGGACGCACTGTGCGCGGTGCTGCCCGGATGAGAACCGGGGTCCTTCCCCCGCCGGCCGGTCCGTCCGCTCAGCGCGGCCCGGCCACCCCGGCCGGCTCCTCCACCGGTGCCTCCCCGAACCGCGACAGCGCCAGCGCCCCCGCCACCGCCACCGCGAAACCGACGATCGCCAGCCAGCCGAGCCCCGGCCGGGTGCGGTCCCCGAGCCACACCACACCGATCAGCGCGGGCGCGACCGTCTCCCCGAGGACGAGCCCGGCGGTGGCCGTCGTCACGGACCCGCGCTGCAGGGCCGAGGTCAGCAGCAGGAACCCGGCCCCGCCGCCGAGCAGCAGCGCGTACACCGCCGGGTCGGTGAGCAGCGCGACGGGCGTCAGCCCGTCGATCAGCCGGACCGCCACCTCCACCACCCCGAACCCCAGCCCGGAGCCCAGACCCAGCACCAGCGCACGCGCCCGCTCCGGAAGCCGCCCCGCCGCCGCCCCGAGCAGCAGCACCCCGGCCGCCACCCCGAGCAGCGCCCACTCCAGCCAGCCGGGCCCGGACTCGTCGCCCTCGGCGCCGGAGGCCAGCCCCAGCAGCGCGAGCCCGGCGCACACCACCCCCACCGCGGCCCACTCCACACGGCTCAGCCGCACCTTGAGCAGCCGGGCGGCCACGACGGCCGTGACGGCGAGGCTCGCCGCCAGTGCCGCCCCCACGGCGTAGATCGGCACCGACCGCAGCGCGAGGACCTGGAGAACGAAGCCGAGCCCGTCCAGCGCGAGTCCGGCCAGATACCGCCACTGCCGCAGCGCCCGCCACAGCAGCGCCATGTCCCCGCCCGGCCCGGTCGCCGCGGCGGCCCGCGCGGCGATCGCCTGCAGCACCGTCGCCGTACCGAAGCAGACCGCCGCACCCAGGGCGCACACCATTCCAAAGATCACATATCGACCCTAGGGGAGACGCGGACGCAGGGGGGCCGTGCGCGGCCGCGCACACCGCTCTCTAGGCTGACCGTCCAGCGGTACATGACAGAAACAGACGGGGGAGAAGCACCGGTATGGCGGAGACACGGCGGCGGCTGCGTTCCAGCACAGTGGTCCTCGGCGGCATGGGCGTCCTCGCGGCGGCCCTGTCCGCCTGCGGCTCCGACCCGGACCGCCGCTGCGTGGACCGGGACAGCTACGACTACATCAACGGCTACAAGATCGTCGCGGACCAGAACTGCTCGTCCGGTTCCTCCACGGGCAAGAGCCGCAAGAAGCCCGGCAAGGCCACGAACGCCGACTGGTACTACGACGCCGACGTCAGCGGCCGCTACGCGGACGACGGCACCTTCAGCCGCAGCGAGGCCGTCGACCGGGGCGGCTTCGGCTGCTCGGGCGGCAGCGGCGGCGGCTGACCGGGCACGCGCGCATGGAACGCCGTACCACCACCCCCCGCCCCGGCTGGCAGCAGACCGTCGAGGAACAGGGCCTGATCTACCCCCTGACCCGCTACCCCGACGGCTCCCTGCGCCCCTACTGGGACGAGAGCGCCTACTACGTCTTCAGCCTGCCCGAGATCGAGGCCCTGGAGGAGGTGGTCGAGGAGCTCCACCGCATGTGCCTGGCGGCGGCCGAGCACATCGTCACCGAGGACCGCTTCGCCGACCTGGGCATCACCGACCCCCGCGTGGCCCGGGCGGTCGCCGACGCCTGGCACCGCCGCGCCGAACTGCCCTCCCTCTACGGCCGCTTCGACCTCCACTACGACGGCACGGGCCCGGCCAGGCTCCTGGAGTACAACGCCGACACGCCCACGTCCCTGGTGGAGGCCGCGTCCCCGCAGTGGTTCTGGATGGAGGAGCGCTTCCCCGGCGCCGACCAGTGGAACTCCCTGCACGAGCGGCTCATCGACGCCTGGAAGAACCAGGCGGCCCTCCTCCCGCCCGGCAGCCCCCTGTACTTCGCGTACTCCTCGGCCGACGAACTCGGCGAGGACATGATGACGGTCGCCTACCTCAAGGAGACCGCCGAGCAGGCCGGCCTGGCCACCGACTGGATCGCCATGGAGGAGATCGGCTGGGACCGCCTCTCCGGCCGCTTCGTCGACAACCGCCTCCGCTTCATCCGCAGCATCTTCAAGCTCTACCCCTGGGAATGGCTCACCACCGACCGCTTCGCCGGCCACGTCCTGGACACCCTCGACAACGGCGGCGGCACGGGCTCCACCCTGTGGATCGAACCGGCCTGGAAGATGCTCCTCAGCAACAAGGCCCTGCTGGCGATCCTCTGGGACCTCTACCCGGACCACCCCAACCTGCTGCCCGCGTACCTGGACGGCCCCCGGGACCTGACCGCCACGGGCTGGGTCGCCAAGCCGCTGCTCGGCCGCGAGGGAGCGGGCGTCACGATCCACGAGCCCGGCACGGACCCCACCCCCCGCGACGAACCCTGCTGCTACCAGCAACTGGCCCCGCTGCCCGACTTCGACGGCAACCGGGTCGTCCTGGGCGCCTGGGTGGTGGAGAACGAGTCGGCGGGCCTGGGCATCCGCGAGTCCTCGGGCCTGATCACGGACGAGTACGCGAGATTCCTGCCCCACGTGATCCTCTGAGGGCCGAAACCCGCGCCCGGCCGCGCGGGGCGACCCGGTAGGCTGGCCACGGGCCGTGACTGGCGCGCTGGGATGGACGAACCATCGGGGAGCGGCCCGAACGACAAGAGCCGTGCGCCTGGGCCGTACCGTGAACGCTGAACGCAACGTCCGGAGGTCCTCATGTCCGCAGAGCTCAGCCCCGCTTCCACCGCCTACCGCGCCGCCCTCGACGTCATCCGCGCCGTGGAGCCGCGCGTGGCGGACGCCATCGGCCAGGAGGTCGCCGACCAGCGCGAGATGCTCAAGCTGATCGCCTCCGAGAACTACGCCTCCCCGGCGACGCTCCTGGCGATGGGCAACTGGTTCAGCGACAAGTACGCCGAGGGCACCATCGGCCGCCGCTTCTACGCCGGCTGTCGCAACGTCGACACCGTCGAGTCCCTCGCCGCCGAGCACGCCAAGGAGCTCTTCGGCGCCCGCCACGCCTACGTCCAGCCGCACTCCGGCATCGACGCCAACCTCGTCGCCTTCTGGTCGGTCCTGGCCCAGCGCGTCGAGGTTCCGGCCCTGGAGAAGGCCGGCGCCCGCCAGGTCAACGAGCTCTCCGAGGAGGACTGGGCGGAGCTGCGCCGCGCGTTCGGCAACCAGCGCATGCTCGGCATGTCCCTGGACGCGGGCGGCCACCTCACCCACGGCTTCCGCCCGAACATCTCCGGCAAGATGTTCGACCAGCGCTCCTACGGCACCGACCCGGCCACCGGCCTGCTCGACTACGAGGCCCTGCGCGCCACGGCCCGCGAGTTCAAGCCGCTGATCATCGTCGCGGGCTACTCGGCCTACCCCCGTCTGGTGAACTTCCGGATCATGCGCGAGATCGCCGACGAGGTCGGCGCCACGCTCATGGTGGACATGGCGCACTTCGCCGGCCTGGTCGCGGGCAAGGTCCTCACCGGCGACTTCGACCCGGTCCCGCACGCCCAGATCGTGACGACGACCACGCACAAGTCGCTGCGCGGCCCGCGCGGCGGCATGGTCCTGTGCGACGACTCCCTGAAGGACCAGGTCGACCGCGGCTGCCCGATGGTCCTCGGCGGCCCGCTCCCGCACGTCATGGCCGCCAAGGCCGTGGCCCTCGCCGAGGCCCGGCAGGAGTCCTTCCGCGACTACGCCCAGCGCATCGTCGACAACTCCCGGGCGCTGGCCGAGGGCCTGATGCGCCGCGGCGCGACCCTGGTCACCGGCGGCACGGACAACCACCTGAACCTGATCGACGTCGCCTCCTCCTACGGCCTCACCGGCCGCCAGGCCGAGGCCGCCCTGCTGGACTCGGGCATCGTCACCAACCGCAACGCGATCCCCGCCGACCCGAACGGCGCCTGGTACACCTCCGGCATCCGCATCGGCACCCCCGCCCTGACCACCCGCGGTCTGGGCACCGCCGAGATGGACGAGGTCGCCGGCCTGATCGACCGCGTCCTCACCACCACCGAGCCGGGCACCACCAAGTCGGGCGCCCCCTCCAAGGCCGCCCACGTCCTCGACGCGAAGGTCGCGGACGAGATCTCCCGGCGCGCCACGGACCTGGTCGCGGGCTTCCCCCTCTACCCGGAGATCGACCTCGGCTGACGAACGCCGTCAGGGGCAGCGTCCCCAGGGGCGCGGGGAACTGCGCGAACGGGTCCCACCGGCCCGCAGTTCCCCGCGAACCGATCCTCCCGAGCTCTCTGAGAGAATGAGGGACATGGCCTTCGATCGTCCCCGCGTGCTGTCCGGCATCCAGCCCACCGCCGGCTCGTTCCACCTCGGCAACTACCTCGGCGCCGTCCGCCAGTGGGTGGCCCTGCAGGAGACACACGACGCGTTCTACATGGTCGTCGACCTGCACGCGATCACGGTCCCGCAGGACCCGAAGGACCTGCGCGCGAACACGCGCCTGGCCGCCGCCCAGCTCCTCGCGGCCGGTCTCGACCCGGACCGCTGCACGCTCTTCGTGCAGAGCCACGTCCCGGAGCACGCCCAGCTCGCCTGGGTCATGAACTGCCTCACCGGCTTCGGCGAGGCCTCCCGCATGACCCAGTTCAAGGACAAGGCCGCCAAGCAGGGCACCGACCGCGCCTCCGTCGGCCTGTTCACGTACCCGATCCTCCAGGTCGCGGACATCCTGCTCTACCAGGCGAACGAGGTCCCCGTCGGCGAGGACCAGCGCCAGCACGTCGAGCTCACCCGCGACCTCGCCGAGCGCTTCAACGGCCGCTTCGGCCCCACCTTCACCGTCCCGAAGCCGTACATCCTCAAGGAGACGGCGAAGATCTACGACCTCCAGGACCCGTCGATCAAGATGAGCAAGTCGGCGTCCACGCCGAAGGGCCTGATCAACCTCCTGGACGAGCCGAAGGCCACGGCGAAGAAGGTCAAGAGCGCCGTCACGGACACGGACACGGTGATCCGCTACGACGCCGAGAACAAGCCGGGCGTCAGCAACCTCCTCACGATCTACTCGACCCTCACCGGCGAGACCATCGGCGAGCTGGAGGAGAAGTACACCGGCAAGATGTACGGCGCGCTGAAGACGGACCTCGCCGAGATCATGGTCGAGTTCGTCACGCCGTTCCGGGAGCGCACCCAGCAGTACCTGGACGACCCCGAGACGCTCGACGCGGTCCTGGCCAAGGGCGCCGAGAAGGCCCGCGCCGTCGCCGCCGAGACCCTCGCGCAGGCGTACGACAAGGTCGGCTTCCTGCCCGCCAAGCACTGAACGCCGGCCCCGCGCACAGCCGTACCACCGAACAGCGCTGTACATCACTCCGGTTGCGCCTGCCCGTAACCCGGTCGTGGCCTTACAGTCGATAACCGGGTGGTCGTATCAGCGGCCCGCCAACTGAAACGACAGGAGACGACGTGGGGACCGTAACGATCGGTGTGTCGATCGCGGTCCCGGAGCCTCACGGCAGCGAGCTCCAGCAGCTGCGCGCGGGCTTCGGCGACGCCGCGGCTCACGGCATCCCCACGCACGTCACCCTGCTGCCGCCAACGGAGGTCGACGAGGCCGCCCTGCCGGCCGTCGAGGCGCATCTGACCGAGGTCGCCGCGGCCGGCCGGCCGTTCCCCATGCGGCTGTCCGGCACCGGCACCTTCCGGCCCCTGTCGCCGGTGGTGTTCGTGCGGGTCGTCGCCGGAGCGGAGGCCTGCACGAGGCTCCAGCAGCAGGTCCGCGACCCCGCCGGACCCATCGCACGCGAACTGCAGTTCCCGTACCACCCGCACGTCACCGTGGCGCACGGCATCGACGAGGCCGCCATGGACCGCGCCTTCGAGGAGCTCGCCGGCTACGAGGCCGAGTGGCCCTGCACCGGCTTCGCCCTCTACGAACAGGGCGCCGACGGCGTCTGGCGCAAGCTCCGCGAGTTCCCCTTCGGCGGCCCGGTGGTCCCCTCGCAGTCCGGCCGCGTGGATCACGGCTCGGTGCCCACGCGCTGACCCCCCTGGCGGGTCAGATCGGCAGGCGGCGGAACACCCCGCGCGGCAGGTGCCGCAGCGCCGCCATCACCACGCGCAGCGCGCCCGGTACCCACACCGTCTCCGAGCGGCGGCGCAGCCCCAGCTCGACCGCCGTGGCGACCGCCTCGGGCGTGGTCGCCAGGGGCGCCTCGGGCAGCCCCGCGGTCATCCGCGTCCGCACGAAGCCGGGGCGCACGACCATGACGTGCACGCCCGTGCCGTGCAGTGCGTCCCCCAGGCCCTGCGCGAAGGCGTCCAGGCCGGCCTTGCTGGAGCCGTAGATGAAGTTGGCGCGGCGGGCCCGCTCGCCCGCCACGGACGACATCACGACCAGCGAGCCGTGCCCCTGCGACTGGAGCGAGCGGGCGCACACCAGGCCGGCCGAGACCGCGCCGGTGTAGTTGGTCTGCGCGACCCGCACCGCCGCCTCCGGCTCCCGTTCGTCGCGGGCCTGGTCCCCGAGCAGGCCGAAGGCGAGCAGCACCAGGTCGATGTCGCCCTCGGCGAAGACCTTGCCGAGCACGGCCTCGTGGGAGGCGGGGTCGAGCGCGTCGAAGGCCACGGTGTGCACGTCGGCGCCGAGCCCGCGCAGCTGCCCGGCGGCCTCCTCCAGCGCGGGTGAGGGACGGCCCGCCAGCCAGACGGTGCGGGTGCGGCGGGCGATCAGCCGGCGGGCGGTGGCCAGCGCGATCTCGGACGTGCCGCCGAGGACGAGCAGGGACTGGGGGAGGCCGAAGGCGTCCTTCATGACAGCTCCTAGGGGTTCGCTCAGAGGTGGAGGCGGCGGGCCAGGTCGGACACGAACACCCCGTGCGGGTCCAGCTCGGCGCGCAGGGCCCGGAAGTCGTCCAGGCGCGGGTACATCGCCGGGAGCAGCTCCGGGCGCAGCCGGGAGTCCTTGGCGAGGTAGACGCGGCCGCCCGCGGCGGCGACCTCCTCGTCGAGTTCGTCGAGGAACGCGCCGAGGCCGGGCAGGCTCGCCGGGATGTCCAGCGCCAGCGTCCAGCCGGGCACGGGGAAGGACAGCCAGCCCGGGTCGGACTCCCCGAAGCGCTTGAGGACGGCCAGGAAGGACGGGCAGCGGCGTTCGGAGATCCGGCGCACGATGCGGCGCAGGGCGTCCTCCCGGCCGTAGCCGACGACGAACTGGTACTGCACGAAGCCGCCCCGGCCGTAGACGCGGTTCCAGTGGGGCACGCCGTCCAGGGGGTGGAAGAAGGCCGAGATCCGCTGGAGTTGGCCGGTGCGGGCGCGGGGCGCCTTGCGGTACCAGAGCTCGTTGAACAGGCCCACCGTCGTCCGGCTGAGCAGGCCCTCGGGCAGGACGGCGGGGGCGGACGGCAGGCGCGAGGTGCGGAAGGAGAGCGCGTCGCGGCGCATGCGGGCGGGGAGCGCGTCCAGGGGCGCGTGGTCGCCGCGGGTGAGGACCGCGCGGCCGGTGGCAGCGCCGCGGGCCAGCAGGTCGATCCAGGCGACGGAGTAGCGGTAGCGGTGGTCGGTGGCCGCCAGCCGGGCCATGAGGTCATCGAGGTCGGTCGCGCGTTCGGTGTCGACCGACATCAGCGAGGTCTCGACGGGCTGGAGCCGGATCGTGGCGGTGAGGATCACCCCGGTCAGGCCCATGCCACCGGCGGTCGCGTCGAACAGCGGCGTGCCCGGGATCACCGTGTGGATCTCGCCGTCGGCGGTGAGCAGTTCGAGGGCGAGCACGTGCCGTGCGAAGGAGCCCGAGACGTGGTGGTTCTTGCCGTGGATGTCGGCGCCGATCGCCCCGCCGACGGTGACGTAGCGGGTGCCGGGCGTGACTGGCACGAACCAGCCGAGGGGCAGCAGCACTTCCATCAGGCGGTGCAGGGAGACGCCCGCGTCGCACAGCACGGTGCCGCCGTCGGCGTCGATCGCGTGCACCCGGTCCAGGCCCGTCATGTCGAGCACGGCCCCGCCCGCGTTCTGCGCCGCGTCCCCGTACGCCCGGCCCAGGCCCCGGGGGATCCCGCCGCGTTCCCCGCAGCCGCGGACGGCCGCCGCGGCCTCCTCGTACGTCCGTGGGCGGATCAGCCGGGCGGCGGTGGGGGCGGTGCGGCCCCAGCCGGTGACGGTGGTGTGGTCCAGGCCCATGACGTCCGGGGCGTACTCGGGGACGGAGTCGGTGTCGGAGTCGGTGTCGGCAGACATGTCGGTGACCGTATCGCCCTAGTGTGGGCGATGAGTTCGAGAACATGGCATCCCTCCCCGAAATGGGTGATTAATGGGATGTCGCTCAATATTGCCGGAGTTCAGGCGAGTCGGGCGTGAACAGTGAGTCCACATGGACGACCTCGACGACCTGCACGACATGGATCACCGGATCGTTGCGGCGCTCAGGGCCTGCGGCACCGACCCGCGCGTGGCCGGCGCCGCACGCGCCCTGTCCTGGGCGGGGGAACACGCGGCGCTGTGGCTGGCGGCGGGCCTGGCCGGAGCCGCCGTCGACCGCGGCAGACGCGGCGCCTGGCTGCGCGGCACGGCCCTCACCGCCGGGGCGCACCTGGTCAGCATGGGGGTGAAACGGGTCGTGCGCCGCCCGCGCCCCGCGCACGTCGACCCGCTGGTGCGCACCGCCGGCCGGCACTCCTTCCCCAGCTCGCACGCCACCTCCTCCGCGGCCGCCGCCGTCGCCTTCGGCGCCCTCGGCGTCCGCGCGGTCCCGCCGCTCGCCGCCGCCGTGTGCGTCTCCCGCCTGGTCGTCGGCGTCCACTACCCCTCGGACGTCGCGGCCGGCGCGGCCCTCGGCGCCCTCACGGCCCGGCTCGGCGCCCGCTGGATGACGGGAGGCACACCCCGTGACTGAGACGGCCATCCTCCGCCAGCGCGCCCCCGAGCAGCCGCCCGCGCCACCCCGCAGGGGCGGTGTCCCGGCCGGACTGCTCAGAACCGCCCGCCCCAGGCAGTGGGTCAAGAACGTCCTCGTGGTCGCCGCCCCGGCCGCCGCCGGAGAACTCTTCTCCCGCCACGCCCTGATCCAACTCGCCCTGGTGTTCCTCCTGTTCACGGCCTGCGCCGCCGCCGTCTACCTCGTCAACGACGCCCGCGACGCCGACGCCGACCGCGCCCACCCCGTCAAACGGCACCGCCCGGTCGCCGCCGGACAGGTACCGGTCCCCGTCGCCTACGCCGCCGGCGGCCTCCTCGGCGTCCTCGCGCCCACCGCGGCGGCCTGGCTGTGCGGCCCGGCCGTCGCCTCCCTGCTGACCGCGTACCTCGCGATGCAACTGGCCTACTGCATCAGCCTCAAGCACGTCCTGGTCGTCGACCTCGCCGTCGTCACCACCGGGTTCCTGATGCGGGCCATGGTCGGCGGACTCGCCCTCGGCATCCCGCTGTCGCGCTGGTTCCTGATCACCACCGGGTTCGGCGCGCTGTTCATGGTGGCGGCCAAGCGCTACTCGGAGGCCGTGCAGATGGCCGGAAAGGCGGGCGCCACCCGCGCGTTGCTCACCGAGTACACCACCGGCTACCTCCGCTTCGTCTGGCAGCTCGCGGCCGGGGTCGCCGTCCTCGGCTACTGCCTGTGGGCCATGGAGGAGGGCGGCGTCCCGCACACCAGCGTGCTGCCCTGGCGCCAGCTGTCCATGGTCGCCTTCATCCTGGCGATCCTGCGCTACGCCGTCTTCGCCGACCGCGGCACGGCCGGCGAACCCGAGGACGTCGTCCTGCGCGACCGGGCGCTCGCCCTGATCGGCGTGGCGTGGGTGGCGATGTACGGCCTGGCGGTGGCCAACTGGTGACCACGCGCGCCTGGTCCGGCCCCGCGCCCCCGCTGCGCCGGGAGCTGCTGGGCTTCGCCGCCGCCGGTCTGCTCGCCTACGCGGTCGACCTCGCCCTGTTCACCTGCCTGCGCGGCCCCGCCGGGCTCGGTCCGCTCACCGCCAAGGCCCTGTCCTTCCTGGCCGCCTGCGCGGTCGCCTACGCGGGCAACGCCCTCGGCCCCTACCGGGCCGCGCGGCCCCGGGGCCTGCGCCCCTGCGCCGTGTTCTTCGCGGTGAACCTCGCCGGGGCCGCCGTCCAGCTGCTCTGCCTCGCCGTGAGCCACTACGGCCTCGGGCTCACCTCCCAGCGCGCCGACACCGTCTCCGGCGCGATCGTCGGCATGGCCCTGGCCACAGTTCTGCGGTTCTGGGGTACCCGCACATGGGTGTTCCGGGCGGAGGGCAGAGTCGGATCATGGACTGGCTGAAAAAGCTCCCGGTGGTGGGGCCGTGGGCGGAGCGGCTGATGATCACCCACGCGTGGCGGTCGTACGAGCGGCTGGACCGCGTGAAGTGGACGCGGCTGGCCGCCGCGATGACCTTCACCAGCTTCGTCGCGCTGTTCCCGCTGCTGACGGTGTCGGCCACCATCGCCGCCGCCACGCTCAGCACCGAGCAGCAGGACCGGCTGCAGGACAAGATCGCCGAGCAGGTGCCGGGCATCTCCGACCAGCTGGACGTCGCCGGCCTGGTGGAGAACGCCGGCACCATCGGGCTCATCGCCGGCGCGCTGCTGTTCTTCACCGGCGTCAGCTGGGCCGGCTCGATGCGCGAGTGCCTGCGGGCGGTGTGGGAGCTGCCCGAGGAGGAGGAGAACCCCCTCGTGCGCTACGGCAAGGACGCGGGGGTCCTGATCGGCCTGGGCGGCGCGCTGCTGGTCACCATCGCCGCCTCCGCCGTCGCCTCCGCGATGATCGGCTGGATCATCCGGGAACTCGGCATCGACGAGGGCGGCTGGGGCGGGGTCCTGCTGCGCGTCGTCGCGTTCCTGATCGCCGTCCTCGCCAACTTCCTGCTGCTGCTCTACGTCCTGACGCTGCTGCCCGGCGTCGAGCCGACGCGCCACCGCCTGGTCGTGGCGGCCCTGACCGGCGCGGTCGGCTTCGAACTGCTGAAACTGCTGCTCAGCGGCTATCTCCAGGGTGTGGCCGCGAAGAGCATGTACGGCGCGTTCGGCGTGCCCGTCGCGCTGCTGCTGTGGATCAACTTCACCTCGAAGCTGGTGCTGTTCTGCGCCTCCTGGACGGCGACGCAGAGCAAGCAGGACGAGGTGCCCGGCTTCACGGGCGCGTCCGGCGGCGCACCAGATCCGGCAGCGGCCACCGGCGGTTGACCAGGAACGCGCCACCCGCGAGCAGCACCAGCGCGCCCCCGGTCACGCCGAGCGCGACGCCGATGCCGCTGGAGCCGTCCGCCGCCGGGGCGCCGGCCACCGGCTGGGAGCCCGTCCCGGCCGTGCCCTTCGCGCCGTCCCCGGAGCCGCCCGCCTCGCCGGAGGGGTTGGCGTCCGGCGCGGCGGCCTGCGCGGCACTCTTCGGCGGCACCAGCTCGCCCACCGGCCGCACCTTCCCGGCGGCCTTGAAGCCCCAGTCGAACAGCCGGGCGGTCTCCTTGTAGACCTCGTTGTGCCCGTCCTTCTCCGGCTTCATCACCGTCACCAGCAGCACCTTGCCGCCCCGCTCGGCGACCCCGGTGAAGGTGGCGCCGGCGTTGGTGGTGTTGCCGTTCTTGACGCCGGCGATGCCCTCGTAGACGGGCACGTCCGCGTCGCCGGCCAGCAGCCGGTTGGTGTTCTGGATCTCGAAGGACTTGCGGACCTTCTTGCCCTTCTTGTTCTTCTTCGTCTCACCGGGGAACTTCGCCGTCACCGTCGAGGCGTACTCGCGGAAGTCCTTCTTCTGCATCCCGGAGCGGGCGATCAGCGTCAGGTCGTAGGCCGAGGAGACCTGCCCCTCGGCGTCGTAGCCGTCCGGGCTGACGACATGCGTGTCGAGGGCCTGCAGCTCCTCGGCGTGCTCGTTCATCTCCCTGACGGTGTTCTCGACGCCCTTGTTCATCGCCGACAGCACGTGCACGGCGTCGTTGCCGGAGCGCAGGAAGACGCCGAGCCACAGGTCGTGGACCGAGTACGTCTCCTCCTCCTTTATCCCGACCATGCTGGAGCCGGGGCCGATGCCCGCCAGGTCCGAGGGAACCACCTTGTGCTCGGTGTCCCTGGGGAACTTCGGCAGCAGCGTGTCCGCGAACAGCATCTTCAGCGTGCTCGCCGGGGCGAGGCGCCAGTGCGCGTTGTGCGCGGCCAGCACGTCACCGGTCTCGGCGTCGGCCACGATCCAGGAGCGGGCGCTGACGTCCTTCGGCAGCACCGGCACGCCGCTCGCCAGGTTCACCTGCGTGCCCGGCAGCCCGAGCCGGGCGCCGCCGACGGTCGACATCGACGCCGGGGGCGTGGCCGAGGGACTCGCCGACGGGCTCGCCGAGGGGCTGCCCGAGGGCTTGGGGGCCGCGACGGCGGCGGGCGCGGCCAGGGCGAGGGTCGACAGGACGGCGGAGGTGACCAGCAGGGATCGCCTGGCGGTCTTCTTCGGTGCGGGCACGGTCGGAAACGTACATGCCGTGCGCGGGGAAGTCCCGCCTGCGGCCCCACCCCGGGGAAGGAACCGGACAGGCGCTGGCGATACTGGTTGCATGCTGTGCTCATCCGGGGGACAACCCCCGGACCCCCGGCCGGCCCCGGGAGCTCGGCATTGCGATGAAAGGTCTGATTTTGTGAAGCTCAGCCGCCCCGTGTCCTGGTTCCTGCTCGCCTTCGGGGTGTGGAGCTGGGTCATCTGGATCACTTTCGTCAAGAACCTTGTCAAGGACGGCAGCGGACTGGCGTTCGACGACGGTCGGCCCACGGCGTACTTCTGGGTGCACCTGCTGCTCGCCGTCGTTTCCTTCGTATTGGGGACGGTCGTCGGGGCCATCGGGTTGCGTGGTCTGCGCGCACTGCGCCGGACGTCATAACGGCAATCGGGAGACACGACACCGTGGCCATCGTCTTCGTACTCGTCGCCCTGCTGGTCCTGGCCGTCATCGTGACGGCCAACTGGTATGTGTGGCGCCGCCTGTTCCGCGACACCACCCGCGGACCGGGCCCGGCCCGCCGCGCGGGCGCGGTGCTGATCGCCGGCGGCTGGGTCCTCGCGATCACGGCCCTGGTCGCCGAACGCTCGGGCGCCCCCTTCTGGCTCCAGCAGGTCCTCGCCTGGCCCGGTTTCCTGTGGCTGGCACTGTCGATATACCTGCTGCTCGCGGTCCTCGCGGGCGAGGTCGTCCGGCCGTTGCTGCGCCGCTTCCTGGAGCGGCGGGACCGAGCCGGGGAGCAGGGCCCCGAGGCCGCAGCGGTGACGCCCGCCGCCTCACCGCCACAGAAGGTCACCGTGCCCGGGCGGGCGCCCTCCACCGTGGCGGCCGACCCGGAACCGGCCCCCGCGTCCGGCCCGCCCGCCGACGCCGGCGGCCCCTCCGGCCCCTCCCGCCGTCTCTTCGTCTCCCGGGTCGTCGGCGGAGCGGCCGCCGCCGCCGCTGTCGGAACCGTCGGGTACGGGACGTACGGCGTGCTGCGCGGCCCGCAGGTCAAGCGGGTCACCGTGCCGCTGGCCAAGCTGCCGCGCGGGGCGCACGGGTACCGGATCGCCGTGGTCAGCGACGTGCACCTCGGCCCCGTCCTGGGCCGCGGCTTCGCGCAGAGGGTCGTCGACACGATCAACGCGACCCAGCCCGACCTGATCGCGGTCGTCGGCGACCTGGTCGACGGCAGCGTCAAGGACCTGGGCCCCGCCGCGGCCCCGCTGGCGCAGCTGAGAGCCCGGCACGGCTCGTACTTCGTCACCGGCAACCACGAGTACTTCTCCGGCGCCGAACAGTGGGTCGAGGAGGTCCGGCGGCTCGGCCTGAACCCCCTGGAGAACGCCCGCCGGGAACTGCCGTACTTCGACCTGGCCGGGGTCAACGACGTCGCCGGTGAGGAGGAGGGCCAGGGCCCCGACTTCGCGCGGGCGCTCGGCGACCGGGACCGGGCCCGCGCGTGCGTGCTCCTCGCCCACCAGCCGGTGCAGATCCACGACGCCGTCGACCACGGCGTCGACCTCCAGCTCTCCGGCCACACCCACGGCGGCCAGCTCTGGCCCGGCAACCTCCTCGCCTCCGCCGCCAACCCCACCCTCGCGGGCCTGGAGCGCTACGGCGACACCCAGCTCTACGTCTCGCGCGGCGCCGGCGCCTGGGGCCCGCCCACCCGGGTCGGGGCACCGTCCGACATCACGGTGATCGAACTGGCGTCGCGGCAGGCGTGACCCGGGCCGGTGAGAGCTTCCCGGACCCGGACCCGGACCCGTCCTAGGACCCGGTGGTGCGCCTGGCCGGGTCCGGGATCGCGCGGGTCATGCCCGGCAGGAAGTCCGTGAACAGCTCGTGCACCTCCCGCACGAGCGGCCGCAGCACCCGGAAGCGGGCCAGGGCGACCCCGCGCGCGGTGAGCCGGGCGCCCCGCTCCGCGAGCCGGTAGCTGCGCTCCCGCCCTTCGGTGCGGTCGAAGATCCAGTACAGGACGAGGCCCATCTGGGACAGCCACATCAACTCGGGCAGGATGTCCCGCAGTTCCTCGGGCACCTTCGTCTTCGTCCCGGCCAGCACCTGCCGGTGGACGCTGATGGCCTCCAGGCGCGCGTGCTCCGACTCGGGCGAGAAGGGGCTGAGCGGACTGTCCGGGTCGGCGGCGTTCTTGAAGAACTGCACCGCGAACTCGTGGTACGGCGTGGCGATGTCCAGCCAGGCCCGCAGCACCCCGGCCAGCCGGGCCTCCAGGTCGCTCTCCCGCTCCAGGATCTCCCGGACGGCCAGCTGGTGCTCGGCGGCGATCCGGTCGTAGAAGCCCTGGATCAGGTGCTCCTTGCCCTCGAAGTAGTAGTACGCGTTCCCGACGGAGACCCCGGCCTCCTTGGCGATGGCCCGCATCGTCGTCTTGTCGTAGCCGCGTTCCTGGAACAGCCGCATGGCCGTCTCCAGGATCAGGGCGCGGGTCTGCTCGGACTTGCTCGGGGTGGCGCCGTCGTCGGGGCCGTCGTTCTTCTCGGGCACGGGAACAGAGCCTAATGCCAGGGCCGGTGCGGTCACCGTGGGGCGCAGGAGCCGTCGCCGCAGGACGGCGCGGTGTGGGTCCAGCCGGTGTCGGGGTCGTACGCCCACCCGTCCGCCCGCCGGTACACCCGCCCGCCCCACTGCCCCGCGCCCCACTGCCCCGCGCCCTGCTGTCCCGCGCCGCCCTGCCCCCGGTGCCACTGAGCCCCGCGCCACTTGGCGGCGGCGAGCACGGCGCCCTTGGCGAGCCGGGCGCCGGCTGGGGTGCTCAGCCGGTGGGCGAGCGGCCGGTGCTCACGCAGCGCCCACAGGGTGACGATCCAGGCGGCCGGGCCGCGGTAGACCTGCCCGGCGTCCCCGACGACGGTGATCTCGTCGAGGGTGGCGCCGTGGTCGAGGCCGGGGAAGCGCCGGCGGGCCTCCGCGGAACCGGCCGGGACCGGCTCCAGCGGCACCAGCTGGGGCTGCCGCACGAGCCAGTCGCGCAGGAACGCGCACAGGGAGCACTCGGCGTCGTAGAGGACGGTGATCCGACGGACCGGGGCGGGTGCGGTGGCGTTCATGTGACCGGGCTCCGTTCAGGCCTGGGCCTGCGGGGCGGCCCAGCCCTGCGGCGGCACCGGCGGGACCTGCTCCCGCTCCATGGCGCCCCGGCGCCGGATCCGGTTGAGCACGTAGACGTTGGCCAGGTGCATCACGCCGAGCACCAGCAGCACCACACCGAGCTTGGTCGACAGGGCCTCGAAGATCCCGCGGGTGTCGGTGATGGTCTCGTCGTCGCTCAGATACAGCGCGACGAAGCCGAGGTTGACGAGGTAGAAGCCCACCACCAGAAGGTGGTTCACGGCCTCGGCGAGCTTTTCGTTGCCGTGCAGCACGTCGGCGAGGAAGATCCTGCCGTTCCGGCTGAGCGTGCGGGCCACCCAGATGGTCAGGCCGATGCTGACCAGCAGGTAGATGACGTAGGCGACGACCGTGCGGTCCATTGCCCCCACCCTTCTTGAACACGTTCAAAACGCTGTCGGGGATGACTGTAGACCTATTTTTGAACATGTTCAACACAAGGCGCGGGGTGATTGTCAGTGGTGGCTCGTACTGTCGTCGGCATGGCAATCGTGACGTTCGTCGACGAGACGACAACGGGGGAGCGGCGGGCGGCCTGGGGGCTGGAGATCGCCGAGGAGAGGCTGAGCGTGCGGGAGTTGATCCGCCGCCGGGTCTTCCAGGAGGTGGCCGAGTTCAACGCCCGGACGCCGGAGGTGTTCCAGGGACTCGTGCAGCCCGAGGACACCGAGCGCGTGCTGAACGGGTACGCGCTGCGCACGCCCCGCCGCATCGACCCCGAGGCCCAGACGGCCCTGGCCCTGCGGGCGTTCGCGGGGAACGGCTTCCTGGTGCTGGTCGGTGACCGTCAGCTCACCGACGCGGACGAGGAGATCGACCTCCCGCTCGGCACGGAGGTCACCTTCCTGAAGCTCGTCCCCCTGGTCGGTGGCTGATGAGCGCCTTCCGTACACCCCGGTCGCACATGGACCGGCTGCGCGACAGGATCGCCGACGGCGACATGGGCCGGGTCGCCGACGAGGCGCTGCGCGTCCTCGACTCCAGCCGCGGCGGCTGGGGCGGCAGTTGGGAGCAGGTGCTGGACCGCCTGCGCGAGCTGCAGGCCGAGCGCCGCCGCGAGCTGCTGCACGCCCTGGCCGACCGGTTCGCCCAGGCCGGTGCCGACACGGAGGACCGCTGCCGCCATCTCGCCCTGTGTGCCCTGGTCTCCGAGGGCCTGGACGACGACCCGCTGGCCGCCGAGCGCCACCGCGCCCTGGACGAGCTGGCCCGCCGCCAGACCTTCTGGTACGCGGCCCGCTTCGACGTCCTGGTCCGGGCCGAACAGGCCGCGGGCCGCCCGCTCCCCGCTCCCGTGGTGGCCGTGGTCCGCCGCGCCGCCCTCGACGCCTACCGCGCGGACGACCTCATGACCCTGTCCCGGCAGCTCACCGACCCCGTCCTCAACGTCGGCGAGGCCTGGGCCGACCAGGCCCTGAGCGAGGCCACCACCGCCGACTGGCAGGCCCTCCTGCGGCACGCGCTGACGGCCACCGCCTCCAAGCCCACAGCCAAGTGGGACAAGGGCGCGCGGGCCCTGCTGGACACCCTCGGCACGGAGGCCGTCCGCGAGCGGGTCCTGCCCTGGCTCGCCCTGGTCGGCCGCCCCCGCACGCTCCCGCTGGAGCGCCGCGAGTGGGAGCCCGACGTCAACAGCGCCTACGACCCCTACAACGCCACCGCCCTGCGCGGACTGGCCTGGCTCCTGTCCCTGCTGCCCCCGGACCCCGGCACGGCCCGGGCCCTCGGCGCCCTGGTCGAGACCTCACTGAAGAAGGTCGCGGGCCTCGGCCCCCGCAACCCCAAGGTCGCCAACGCGGGCGTGATCGCGCTCGCCCGCGTCGACTCCGAGGCGGCCCTGGCCGAACTGGCCCGGCTGGCCACGCGGGTGACGTACAAGAACACCGCCAAGCTCCTCGACACGGCCCTTGAGGCCCGTGCCACCGCGCTGGGCCTCAGCCGCGAGGAGATCGAGGAACTGGCGGTCCCGGCCTACGGGCTGACGGAGGCCGGCCGGGCCACCCGCCGTCTCGGCGAGGCGACGGCACTGCTGGAGATCGAGGGCACCCGTACGGTCCTCACCTGGCGCAACGCCGCGGGCAAGCCCGTCAAGAGCGTGCCGGCCGCGGTGAAGCGGGACCACGCCGAGGAGCTGAAGGAGCTGAAGGCGGCGGTCAAGGACATCGACAAGATGCTCTCGGCGCAGAGCGAGCGCCTGGACCGCCAGTTCCTCGCCCGCCGCATTTGGCCGTACGCCGTCTGGCGCGAGCGCTACCTCGACCACCCGCTCGTCGGCACGCTCGCCCGCCGCCTGCTGTGGACGATCGACGGCACGACCGCCGGCTACGCGGACGGCGAGCTGCGGACCCTGTCCGACGAGCCCGTGCGGGAGGGCGCGTGGGTGGAGCTCTGGCACCCGGTCGGCCACGCACCGGCCGAGATCGTCGCCTGGCGCGACTGGCTGGAGCGGCACGGCATCACCCAGCCGTTCAAGCAGGCCCACCGCGAGGTCTACCTGCTCACCGACGCCGAGCGCGCCACCGGCACCTACTCCAACCGTTTCGCGGCGCACGTCCTGCGCCAGCACCAGTTCCACTCCCTGGCGGCCGTCCGAGGCTGGCGCAACAAACTCCGCCTGTGCGTCGACGACTCGGCCCCTCCGGCCACCCGCGCGCTGCCGCAGTGGGGACTGCGCGCCGAGTACTGGATCGAGGGCGACGGCGAGGAGTACGGCGTCGACACCACCGACTCCGGCAGCTACCTGCGCCTGCGCACCGACCAGGTCCGCTTCTACCCGATCGACGCCCCGGAGAACTGGGCCTCCACCTACGGCGGCGGGTACAGCATGTGGCTCGAACCCGGCCAACGGCGCGTCGAGCCCCTCCCGCTGGAGGACATCCCGCCCCTGGTCCTCTCCGAAGTCCTGCGCGACGTCGACCTGTTCGTCGGCGTCGCCAGCATCGGCAACGACCCGACCTGGCAGGACGGCGGCCCCGGCGGCCGGTTCCGCGAGTACTGGACGTCGTACGGCTTCGGTGAGCTGAACCAGAGCGCCGAGACCCGCAGGCTCCTGCTCGAACGCCTCGTCCCGCGCCTGGCGATAGCCGACCGCTGCACGCTGGAGGGCCGCTTCCTCCACGTCAAGGGCGACCGCCACACCTACAAGATCCACCTCGGCTCGGGCAACATCCTCAGAACCCCGAACGACCAGTACCTCTGCATCGTCCCGAAGTCCGACCCGAAGGCCCAGGGGACGGGTTACCTGCCCTTCGAGGGCGACCGCATGCTGTCGGTGATCCTCAGCAAGGCGATGCTGCTGGCGGCGGACACGAAGATCACGGACCCGACGATCCTGAGCCAGCTGTAGCGGGTCGGGGTCCGCCTTCTCGAAGACGGACCCCGATCCTGGTGCTTCGTCGTCACCCGATGGCGATACGGGTCTTCCAATAATCGGCTCGGGCGATGACCTCGGCACCCGGGCCGCTCAGAGCGGTCTTGCTGCCCGAGTGAAAGCGCACGGATCCGTCGGCCAGGACAGCCCACAGATCGGGAACGGTGTCGCCGTTGGCACTCGGCGTGCCCATCAGATGGGGCATGGCGCTGCTGGACCAGCCCGAGGCACCGTACTCGTTGTCTGTCCCGCCGGCAGAGTTGGCCGCGGTAGCCAGCGAGGTGAGATTGGCCCCGCCGCCCCTTCGGCGTGAAGCAGGTGTCTGAAGTCCGTGTCGGCGTGCGACGCGGCCAACTTCGCCAAGACGGACGACCCGGGAGCCTACCGTCCCTGGTGGGACACCCCCGGCAACCTCAACTGCAAGTCCACTTCCAAGCTGTGCCCGCCGTTCCCTTCGTTCTGGACGCAGCTCCGCCTGGACACGGTGACCACCAAGGCAGCTCGCCCGGGCCAGACCGGCCTCGGCAAGGTGGACATCTACACCCTGCACCAGTCCTTCCCGGAGGACTGGTACGACACCTCGCCGGGCCTCTGGCTCAACTCGATCACCCGCACCGGCTTCGGCCCCGGCGACACCACCGGCACCCTTCAGTCGCAGGACGGCGTCAGCTTCTCCCACTACACGGTCGGCGCGTCGTCTCCGCTGCGCACCCGGCTCAAGGACCGTCAGCTGCCCAATCTCGTGCTGACGGGCAAGAGCGACCAGCGTCCGGGGTTCACCCGCCCTCGGATCGGCACCGTCTCCACCGAATACGGCGGCGACATCGAGGTCGAGTACACCGGAGGCTGTGCGAGCGAGCCCTCCGAGGACAAGGGCGAGAACAACGGCACGTGCTACCCGGTGCGCTGGTCACCTGACGGCGACGAGCGCACCCCCGCGAAGTCCTGGTTCAACAAGTACGTCGTCGCCTCCGTGACCGAGACCGACAAGGTCACTTCGCACAGCAAGCCTGTCGTCACGATGTACTCGTACGCGGACCCGGCGTGGGCCAAGAGCGACGACGAGTTCACACGCCCCGCTCTGCGGACGTACAGCGACTGGCGCGGGCACCGGCAGGTCACGGTCAAGAAGGGCAGCAAGACCAGCTCCGAACCGGGTGTACCCCAGTCCCAGTCCCAATCGGTGACGCGCTACTTCCTGGGCATCGGCGGCGAGGTCAAGGACAGCGAAGGCAAGTACACGCTGCTGACGGACGACGCGCCGCAGTACGCGGGCCTGACCGCCGAAACCATCACCTACGTCGATTCGGGTGGCGAGGTCCTCAGCCGGACCGTGAACTTCCCCTGGTCGAAGGAGACGGCGTCCCGCCCGCGTGAGAACGAGGACGCGACCACCGCCGACCCGCTGCTCGCGCATCGCACAGGAACGAAGCGGTCGGACGAGATCCAGAAGGTCGGGTCCAGCTGGCGTGCCGTTCGCACGCTCCAGATGAACGGGTACGCCTACGCCAACAACAGCCCGGTCTCCCATTCCGACCCCACGGGGCTGTGGATCGACGACGGGACTGGCCACAGCGAGCCGCACCCGGATGCCACGAGTAAGTCGCATAAAAAGGTCGGCGCTTCTGCCGGTGGCGCCTCGGCGAAGACATCCGGAAGACAAGGGCGGGACAGTGAGGACATGGTGGCTGACACCATTCGTCACAATGCGGCGGTGCGGTCCGTTGCGGCGTATCTCTCTGCCGTGTATTGGCAGAATCCGGCGGTGCAAGTCAGTACTAACGTGAAGATCCCAAAGGGTGGTACTGGCAAGACGAAGGACGGTTTCGCTGATGTGGTCCTGTACTTCGACGACTACATCTTCATCTGGGAAGTGAAATCCGCCATAAGTGCTGAGAAGGCAGCTCCTGCCCAGTTGGATCGCTATGTCAGAGCAATGCAGAAGGAGCAGCGCAAGTACGGGAAAACGGTGCAGCGTGGCCACGAGCTCCAGCAGATTGCGACCATGGACCCCCTGAACCCAAAGCAGCAACTGGTCGCTCAATCGACACGGTCGCGGTTTAATTCACCGCGTACTGGTGAGCGGTATCAGGGAGTCGTGGGATGGTGGACTCGAAGTCAGTCGAAGAAAACTCCGAGAGGTCACGAACCGGCTACCGTGCGAGCGCCTCTGAGCGTCCAGGTCTGGCAGCCCACTCCGGAACAGCAGAGAAGCATTGCATGGTCAGCCATCGGTGCTACCAGCCTCTATGTGCTCGGGAAGATGGTGACGAGTCCCTTCGGTCTTGAGTAAGGTAAACGAGTGGACATCATTCGCTCTCTTAACGCCAACGTCTCTCACGGGTTGGTGAGCGAGCTGACCGTGTACGACGCGGACTCGGCTGGGCTGTCACAATGTGCGATGAAGTGGCTGACAGAAGGAGTGCGGGAGCTCGCACGGGCGGACATTCTGGTAAGGGCCGACCGACACAGAGTGTCCAGTAGGGGGAGCACACACTTCCCCGTCATGAGCCCGAGCGATGGGTCCGACCGTTGGAGCGTTGTCTCTGCGGCCCCTCAGGACACGTTGGAAGTGCGTTACAACCCCTACACCCCTGACGTGCTGCCTTGGTTGCGGCAGGTGGTCGACGACCGGGCTGAGTCGGTCTCTGTTACGAGCGGGTTGTTCACGCAGGACGGTGACATCGGCAACCCCGACGTCTCAGTCTCGGTCATGTTCGACGAGGAGCTCCCGGAGTATGTGAAGCTGACTGTCCACGTTGACGAACGAGATCTGCTTGCCCCAGGAACGGCCACATCGGTTCAGGGCGGCCTGTTGCGATCCGTCCGGTGGGTTTGTGAGCGGTACAAGGTTGTCTTCGGGCACGTCTCCTATCGTCATGCGTGCGGCGAGACGGAGCTTGAACGCTTCCTCAAAGGGTACGCAGGTGATCCCACGGCCAACACACCTGAGTGGCGCTCACGGCTGCGCGGGTACTCCTGGCTCATGGTCGTCCCCGCCGAGATCTCTGGCACATTGGGTGGCGCTGACGCACTGCGGGCTTCGGGCGCATTCCACTCCGTGACCATCTTGCCCAATGGAGGGTTGCTGCTCCAGGCCACTCCCACGTTCCGTGAGTACCGCGGTCAAGCGGTGGAGAAGGTACACCGCGCTGTGCGTGACGTGCTCGTGACTGGCGAGTTCCGACGCCTCCCTCCTATTCCTGGCCTGCCCCCGACGCACATGGTCGTCCTACCAGACTGACGCCGTCCGTTTAGCGGCATGGACGCCCGTGCAGTTCCGCTCAACGGATGCTGCGGTTCCAGGATCGGTGTTCCCGGCTGCGGGCGAAGTGCGTAGACAAAAGGCCCCGTCACCAGCGGTGACGGGGCCTTCCCGGTCAAGCGGTCGGGCTCAGTAGCGGCGCGTGATCAGCGCCCTCTTCACCTCGGCGATCGCCTTCGTGACCTCGATGCCGCGCGGGCAGGCGTCCGTGCAGTTGAAGGTCGTGCGGCAGCGCCACACGCCGTCCTTGTCGTTGAGGATCTCCAGGCGCTGCTCGCCCGCCTCGTCACGCGAGTCGAAGATGAAGCGGTGCGCGTTGACGATGGCGGCCGGGCCGAAGTACTGGCCGTCGTTCCAGAAGACCGGGCACGACGTGGTGCAGGCCGCGCACAGGATGCACTTCGTGGTGTCGTCGAAGCGCTCGCGGTCCTCGGCGGACTGCAGCCGCTCACGCGTGGGCTCGTTCGTGTCCTTCGTGATGAGGAAGGGCATGACGTCCCGGTACGCCTGGAAGAACGGCTCCATGTCGACCACGAGGTCCTTCAGCACCGTCAGGCCCTTGATGGGCTCGACCGTGATCGGCTTCTCGGGGTTGATGTCCTTGATCAGCGTCTTGCAGGCCAGGCGGTTCTTGCCGTTGATCCGCATGGCGTCCGAGCCGCAGATGCCGTGCGCGCAGGAGCGGCGGAACGTCAGCGAGCCGTCCAGGTCCCACTTGATCTTGTGGAGGGCGTCGAGGACGCGCTCCTTCGGGTCGATCTCGACCTGGAAGTCCTCCCAGGTCGCGTCCGCCGCGACCTCCGGGTTGAAGCGGCGGACCCGGAAGGTGACCGTGATGTAGGGGGAGTCGGCGAAACCGGGCTCGGGCTTGCCGGCCGCGTCTTCCTTGTCCAGAACAGGGGTAGCCATCAGTACTTACGCTCCATCGGCTGGTAGCGGGTCTGGACGACCGGCTTGTAGTCGAGACGGACGGTTTCGGAGCCGTCGGCGCCGACCTCGCGGTACGCCATGGTGTGCCGCATGAAGTTGACGTCGTCGCGGTTCGGGTAGTCCTCGCGGTAGTGACCGCCGCGGGACTCCTTGCGGGCCAGCGCGGAGACGGCCATGACCTCGGCGAGGTCGAGCAGGTTGCCCAGCTCGATGGCCTCCAGCAGGTCCGTGTTGAACCGCTTGCCCTTGTCCTGGATCGCCACGTTCTTGTAGCGCTCGCGCAGCTCCGCGATCTTCTCGACCGCCGTCTTGATGGTCTGCTCGGTGCGGAACACCATGACGTTGGCGTCCATGGTCTCCTGCAGCTCGCGCCGCAGCTCCGCCACGCGCTCGGCGCCGGTGGAGTTGCGCAGCCGCTCCACCTGCTCCAGCACGAGCTCCGCCGGGTTCTCCGGCAGCTCGACGAAGTCCGCCTTCTGCGAGTACTCCGCCGCCGCGATGCCGGCCCGCTTGCCGAAGACGTTGATGTCCAGCAGCGAGTTGGTGCCCAGGCGGTTGGCGCCGTGCACGGACACGCAGGCGACCTCGCCGGCCGCGTACAGGCCCGGGACGACCGTGGTGTTGTCCGCCAGGACCTCACCCTCGACGTTGGTCGGGATGCCGCCCATGGCGTAGTGCGCGGTGGGCTGGATCGGGATCGGGTCCGTGTACGGCTCGATGCCGAGGTACGTACGGGCGAACTCGGTGATGTCCGGGAGCTTGGCGTCCAGCTGCTCCGGCGGCAGGTGCGTGAGGTCGAGGTAGACGTGGTCGCCCTCGGGACCGCAGCCGCGGCCCTCACGGATCTCCGTGTAGATGGAGCGGGACACGACGTCACGGGACGCGAGGTCCTTCATGACCGGCGCGTACTTCTCCATGAAGCGCTCGCCGTCCTTGTTGCGGAGGATGCCGCCCTCACCGCGGGCGCCCTCCGTCAGCAGGATGCCCATGCGCCAGATGCCGGTCGGGTGGAACTGGAAGAACTCCATGTCCTCCAGCGGGATGCCCCGCCGGTACACGGCCGCCTGGCCGTCACCGGTCAGCGTGTGCGCGTTGGACGTCACCTTGAAGAACTTGCCGCAGCCGCCGGAGGCGTAGATCACGGCCTTGGCGTGGAAGACGTGGATCTCGCCGGTGGCCAGCTCGTACGCCACCACACCGGCCGACTTCTTGACGCCGTCGACCTCGGTGATCAGCTGGTCCAGGACGTAGAACTCGTTGTAGAACTCCACGCCCTCCTTGACGCAGTTCTGGTACAGCGTCTGGAGGATCATGTGGCCGGTGCGGTCGGCCGCGTAGCAGGAGCGGCGGACCGGGGCCTCGCCGTGGTTGCGGCTGTGACCGCCGAAGCGGCGCTGGTCGATGGTGCCGTTCGGGGTGCGGTTGAACGGCAGGCCCATCTTCTCCAGGTCGAGGACGGAGTCGATGGCCTCCTTCGCGAGGATCTCGGCGGCGTCCTGGTCGACCAGGTAGTCACCGCCCTTGACCGTGTCGAAGGTGTGCCACTCCCAGTTGTCCTCCTCCACGTTGGCCAGCGCGGCGGCCATGCCGCCCTGCGCGGCGCCCGTGTGGGAGCGGGTGGGGTACAGCTTGGTCAGCACGGCGGTGCGGCTGCGCTTGGTGGACTCGATGGCCGCGCGCATGCCCGCGCCACCGGCGCCGACGATGACGGTGTCGTACTTGTGGATCTTCATGATTCTCGCAGCCCCGTGCCTAGCGGATGTTCGGGTCGAAGGTGAAGATCACCAGCGTGCCCAGCAGGATGGTGAACACCGTGGCCGTGTAGAGCAGGCCCTTGAGCCACAGCCGGGTGTTCGCGCGCTCCGCGTAGTCGTTGATGACCGTGCGCAGGCCGTTGGCGCCGTGCAGCATCGCCAGCCACAGCATCAGCAGGTCCCAGACCTGCCAGAACGGGGACGCCCAGCGGCCCGCCACGAAGGCGAAGCCGATCTTGGAGACGCCGCCGTCCAGCACGAGCTGGATCAGCAGGTGGCCGAGGACCAGCACGACCAGCACGACGCCGGACAGGCGCATGAAGAGCCAGGCGGCCAGTTCGAAGTTGCCCCGGGTGCTCTTCGGGGTCTTCTTGGTCCGCTTGCGCGGGGCCTCGATGAAGGGGGCCGGGTTGTCGACGGTGTAGACGGCGCCACCCTCGACGGGGCCGACGCCCGCGGCGGACTTCTCAGTCGTGGACATTGGCGTCAGCTCCCGAACAGTTCACGAGCGGCGTGGCCGAGGACGGGGTAGATCGCCCCGAGCATCAGCACGACCCACAGGGCGACGACCGTCCAGAGCATCTGCTTCTGGTAGCGGGCGCCCTTGATCCAGAAGTCGACGGCGATGACACGCAGGCCGTTGAGCGCGTGGAAGAGGATGGCGGCGACGAGGCCGTACTCCAGCAGCGCGACGATCGGCGTCTTGTACGTGGCCACGACCTTGTCGTAGGCCTCGGGGGACACCCGCACGAGGGCGGTGTCCAGCACGTGGACGAACAGGAAGAAGAAAATGAGGACGCCGGTGACTCGGTGAGCCACCCAGGACCACATTCCTTCCCGGCCGCGGTACAGCGTTCCAGCCGGCACGGAAGTTTCCTCCGGGAGCGGTGATTGGGGCCGCGCCGGCTTTCCTTGTCGGTCGGGCCCGGCCGGGTACGGTCCACCGGCCCCCAGCATCGTAGCGAGGCACTGCGGCCGGGCTGCGCCGGGGTCCCGGGGTGTGATCAAACTGGCACGCAAAGGGGTACTGGTGGGCTAGTGCGACGCGGAGCCGCGCGGCGTCCGCGCGGTGCCGGGTGCGGGCGGTCAGTGGCTGATCGCGCAGTTCCCGGCGCCCCTGAGGGCGTGCAGCAGCCGTTCCCTGGCGAGCCGCCGGAGTTCGTCCGCCGCGACCACGCGCTCCTCTTCGGGATCGTTCGCCAATCGTGACCGGATGGCTTCGAGGAGTCGGTCCAGGGTCTCCGAGGGGGAGACACCGTCCAGGCAGATGACGAACACGTGTCCGAAGCGGGCCTCGTAGGCGGCGTGGGCCGCGTTCAGGGCCGTGTGGGCCGCGGAGTAGGTGTCCGGCGGGAGCGTGGGCAGGGGCTCGGCGGCCAGGGCCTCGGTCAGGTCGTCCCAGGTCAGGTCGTAGGCCGCCTCGTCGGCGGCGGCCAGCAGGGAGTCCACGTCGGGGTAGGGGCGGTGGTCCGCGACGCGGCGGGACCAGCGGGGGCTGCGCAGACACGCGAGGAGGGTGCGCTCCAGGTCCTCCGCCGAGGCTGCGTTGAAGTGCTCCACCGGTATGGCCAGGCGACCGGGGAGGTCAGGGGGACGGTGCGCGGGCAGCGTGGGTCCTCGTGGGCGTCACGTGTGTCGGCAGGGCAATGTTGTGAGAGTTGTGACGTCACGCTATCGAGTACGACCGTGGCGTGTCCGACGGATGCCCGAATTTCACCCGGGGGAGAGAGTTTCGGAACGCGTGGTGGACGCGCGCCCGGGCGCGCCGGGTCTTAGGTTGGCCGTGTGAGTCAGCACAGGCGCCGGGCTTCGGCGAAGCAGGTGAAACAGCGGCAGGTGCTGGTCGTGGCCATGGCGGTAGCCCTGGTCGTGGTGGCGGCCGGCGTGAGTCTGGGGCTCTGGGCGGCCTCGGGCGGCGACGGCGGGCCCACCGCACCGGAGGCGAGATCGTCCCGGGGCGGGGCCGCGGCGGCTCCCACCCCGACCGGGCAGGAGACGAGCCCCGGCCCCAGCCGCTCGTACCCCCTGTCCACCGCGCCCCGCACCATCCCGGCCGTGCGCGACCACACCCCCGCCCGCGGCCCGGGCTGGAAGCCCGGGGACGGCGACCGGGTGGTCGTGAACGACCCGGCGCTGGCCGACGAGGGGCGGCTGATCGCCGGAGAGCTGGGGCTGACGTACGCCGGCGAGAAGGACGACGACCGGGACGGGGACCTGCGGCTGTCGCTGGAGGACCGGAAGAACGCGAACCCCGAGTCGTACGTGATGACCGTGCGCGACGGGCGCGTGGAGATCAGCGGGCCCGCGGAGGCCGGTGTCTTCTACGGCACCCGCACGCTCAAGCAGGAGACCCACGACGGCGGCACGGCTCCCGAGGGCGTGGTGCGCGACGAGCCGGCCAAGGAGCGGCGCGGTTTCATGCTGGACATCGCGCGCAAGAACTTCACGGCCGGCTGGATCGAGGACCGCGTCCGTGAGCTGGGCGATCTGAAGTTCAACGAGCTGGGGCTGCACTTCTCCGACGACCAGGGATTCCGGATCGAGTCCGACACGCAGCCGGAGATCGTGTCCCAGCCGCATCTGACCAAGGCGCAGGTGCGGAAGATCATCGACCTGGCGGAGAGCCGGCACATCACCGTCGTGCCCGAGATCGACTCGCCCGGGCACCTGGGCGCGGTCCTGCGCGCCCACCCCGACCTGCAGCTGCGCACCGCGCAGGGCTCGGCGGTGCAGGGCGCCATCGACATCTCCAAGCCCGAGAGCGCCGAGATCGTCGACGAGTTGCTGAACGAGTACGCGGAGCTCTTCCCCGGCAAGCCCTGGCACCTCGGGGCCGACGAGTACCAGGCGCTGGTCCGCTCCGACCCGGAGGCGTCCTTCCCGCAGCTGGCCGCGGCCGCGCAGGAGAAGTACGGCTCCGGCGCCACGGTCGCCGACCTCACCACCGGCTGGCTGAACGACCGGGCCGCCACCGTCCGCAAGCACCAGCGCGTCCCGCGCGCCTGGAACGACGGCTTCTTCCGCGGCGGATCCGTCCAGGCCGACCAGGACATCCAGGTCGCCTACTGGACCGGCAAGGAGATCGGCGCCCGGCCGCCCCTGGAGTACCTGCAGGCGGGCCGCAAGGTGCTCAACTACAACGACGAGTTCCTGTACTACGTGCTCGGCGAGCCGCAGACCTTCGTCTATCCGACGGGGCAGCGGATCTACGAGCAGTGGACGCCCCGCGTGCTGCGCGGCACCGCGGCCGTCCCGGAGCGCTACGACGGGCAGATCCCCGGCGGCTCCTTCGCGGTCTGGTGCGACCTGGCGAACTCCCAGACGCAGGACCAGGTGGCGGCCGGCATCCGGATGCCGTTGCGGGCGACCGTGCAGAAGCTGTGGGACCCGGACAGGCCCGAACTGTCCTGGGCCGAGTTCCGGGCGCTCGCGGACAGGCTCGGCTGACTCCGCTCGAATTGGCCCATACGGCTGCGAACGCCCGTACGGCTGTGGTGGTCTTCTGAGGCGAGTCGAATCGAATATGCCGGGGGGAACCGGGACATGGGCTACTGGGGATACTTCGTCGTCGGCCGGGGGGAGCGGCCGCTCGCCGAACTGGACGCGCTCGCGGGCGCGGCGGACGCGATGACGCGGCACACCTCGGCACCGGACGGATGGCAGGTCTGGGAGTACCCGGGCGGCGAGGGCGACGTGGGGAACATGAACGACCTCGCGGGCGAGACCGGCGCGCCCGCGCTGTTCGGGTACGTCATGAACAGCGAGTGCGTGGTGCTGGAGGCGGCCGCTCCGGAGAGCGGGGCGTGGACGACCTGCCTCGCCCGGGGCGCCATGGCCGGGTACCTGGGTGCCGGGCAGGAGGGCCTCACGCTGGAGGACTACTTCCTCGAACCCGGCGACGCCGCCGAGCGCGCGGTGCGCTGGGCCGCCGAGGCCGGGCACGAGGTGAACGCCGGGACCCTGCTGGACGTACTCACGTCAGACCCCGATCCCCTGGCCGAAAACCTCTTGTTCCGCTTCCTCGACAGGCTGGGCGTGGTGCCCCTGTGACACTCCGGGGCCGTCGCACGCAGTAAGGGGAAGTGCGGGTTCCGTGAGGGGTGAGGCTGGAAGTGGCCTGGCAGGGCCCCGTAGAAGGCCCGCGGAGGGAGGCGTGGATGAGCCTGGTGGAGTTGATCGCACAGGCCGACGAACGCGGGCTGGCCGCGAGCGGGCTGGCTTGTTTGGATCGGTGCGTGCCCCTGCTGGGCGGTGACGACGAGACCCTGCGGCCGCTGTGGGCGAGTCTGACCGACGGTGCGGAGGCCGCCGAGTGGGGCGAACGGCTGGAGCAGGCCCGGGCGAAGCTGGACGCCGCAGGCGAGGAGGACGAGGCGGTCTCGCTCGCCCACCGGATGCTCCAGGCCGCTCCCGCCGAGCGGTCCGCCGCCGCGGTGCGCGTCTGGGCCGACGCCTGCTCCGTCGCCTCCCTGCAGATCCACCGGCTCCTCGACCCCTCCGAGGACGACGCCTCCTCGGTCTCCGTACGCCGCGAGGGCCGCACCGAGGGCATGTCGCCGCTCGTCGCCGCCGAGCTGCGCCGGCAGGTCGTCGTCCTGGAGGTCCTCGCCGGACACGGGCAGAACGGACTGCGCCGGGCGCTGGAGGTGTCGACGGAGGGGCGGCGGGTGCTGCGGGCGGTGGTGTCGCGCCGGAACCGGCACCAGGGCTGACAGCCGCGGCGTCAAACCCCCTTCCGTGAAAGGGTCCTGTGACTGTCCCCCGGACGCGGTGGGGCGGTCCTGCGCTGCTTCGGGGCAGCCACCGGAATCCGGGTGACGAAACGCTTCCCCTGAGCGCTCTTGGGGATGTGACGACTCAAGCGGAGACCAGGCCGTCGGCGGCGACCAAGCCCATGCGGTGGGCGGCGGACACAGTGGCGACGATGCGCGAGGGAGCACGGCTGCGCCTCGACTACTCGGCGCAGAGTCTGTGGAGCGTCGACCGGATGATCGAGGAGATACGGCGCGAGGGAGCGCCCTACGCCGCCGTCGAGTCGGTGCTGCGCGGCTTCGGCGCGTACGCGGGCGAGGTGATGGCGCGTCAGGCCGGTGCCGAGTGGTGGGCGAGCGGCGGCGACCACTGGGTCCGCACACCCGACGGGCGCCTGTGGGACCCGATCGAGGAGGCCCGCCGCGCCTACGCCGGGCACGGCTCGCTGCGGCTGCTGTGCCGGGACGCGACCCGCGGCACGCCCCGGCCGTAGCCTCTGCCGCCGCGGCCGTGATCCTTGCCGCCTCAGCGGCCGGAGGCGCCGGGCGCGAACCAGTCCGGTGCGAACGGGTCCGTCTCCTCCGGGGCGGGCTCGGTGGGCTTGCCCGCGTTCCCGGCGAGGGTGCGGATCTGCGGCAGGTCGTCGTAGAGGTGCTGCCCGGGGCACTCGGTCGGGTAGCCGTCGCGGTGGCCGGAGATGCGGTGCATGGTGACCTTCTCGCCCAGCTTGTACTTGCCGTTGTTCGCCCCGGCGGTCAGCACCACCGTGCCGGTCGGGTCGATGCCGTACAGGCCGAGCTTCCAGGCCGCGACCTTGGCGACCGACTCCCGGACGGCGGCGTTCGCGGTCGTGGCGGAGTAGTCGCCGAGCACCGAGACGCTGCTGGTGTCGGTGTTGAAGCCGTAGGCGTGCGCGCCGAGCACGGGCTTGTCGATGCCGCCCGCGCGGCCCTCGAAGACGGTGCCGCACTTGTCGACGAGGAAGTGGTAGCCGATGTCGTTCCAGCCGTTGCTCCTCACGTGGTACAGGAACACGCCGCGCACGATCGACGCCGACTCGGAGCAGGCGTAGTCGTTGGTGCCCGCCGTGTGGTGGACGAACATCGCCTTGGTGTCGCCGGTGTAGGTGGGCGGGTCCTTCACCAGGGACTCGTCGGCGCCCCAGGCGGAACGCGCCGTGACGGCGGGGCGGTCCGGGGCGAGCGGTCCGGCGGCCGGCGGGACGACGCCCGGCTCCGGCGCGCCGGGTCCGGCCACGTCCGGCTCCACCACGTGCACCGCGTCGTCCGGGCCCCCGTCGGGGTCGACCAGTTCGACACGCAGCCCCGCGGGCAGCCGCTCGCCCGAGACGCGCACCTGGACGCCGTCCGACGGCCCGGTCCACAGCGGCTGGGTGCCGCCGCGCACCCCGGTCCGGGCGCGGTCGGGGCCCGTCTCGGGCATCCGCACATCGGTCTCCAGAGGGCGCCACGCGCTCCACGCTCCGCTGTCCCGGGCGCGGGTGCGCACGTACGCCGTGCCGTCCATGGCCTCATCCGGGTCGTCCCAGGTGATGCCGAGCAGGCTGAACGGCTCGGTGGTGCGCGGGGCGAGGGAGCGCTCGTGCGGGTCGCCGTCCGGCACCCGCACGGTGTGCACGCCGTCGGAGGAGACGGCGAGGGCGGGGCGGGCCGGGCCGAGGGCGCCGAGGGCCAGGGCCGTGGCGACGGCGGTGCGCAGCAGAAGGCGTGTCATGGGGGCTCGTCTCCGGTCCACTTGCGGGGCGGCGGGATGTCCTGAACGTCATTCCCCCCTGCCGGGCCGTCCGTTCGCCCGACGGGAGAAATCCGGCGAACGGAGGACGTCCGGGGGCCCCGCGCACCCTGTGCACGGGGCCCCCGGTCCTCAAGCGGGTGTGCGGGGTGTCACGGCGTCAGGTTCTGCCCCAGCCGGGCGTCCGCCGGCGTGCCCAGCGCCGTCCTGCCGAAGACGACGGAATCGGCGTACCCGAGGCCGGTGCTGTTGCTCGGCAGGTGCAGCAGGACGCCGTCGCCCCCGTCCTCACCGTCGGCGCCGAAGGTGAGGTCGGCCCTGCCGTAGCCGGACAGGTCGGCCGGCGTCACCGACGAGCCGAGGCGGTCGCCGGTCTCCGTGGAGCCGGGGACGCCGGAGGTGTCCTGCGAGACGCCGGCCGAGCCGGAGCCGGTCAGACCGGACGCGCCGCCCTTGAGGAGGATCGCGTTGCCGGCGTCGGCGCGGCTCGTGCCGTCGCGGGTCAGGTCCTCGCCCGGGGCGCCCGCCAGGACGTCGGCGTAGCCGTCGGCGTCGTAGTCGCCGACCGAGACGGACGTGCCGAGGGCGTCGCCGGACTCGTTGCCGCCCGGGACGGAGGCCGTGTCCTGGTGGACGACGCTCATGCCGGTGGTGGTGAAGCCGGTGGACGTGCCCGGGACCATGGTGATCTGGCCGCCGGACTTCCCGCCCGACTCGGCGGCGACGGGCTGGCCGATGACGATGTCGTCGTAGCCGTTGCCGTTGACGTCGCCGGCCGCGAGGGAGCGGCCGCCCTTGACGGAGATGACGCCCGCCTTGGTCAGACCGGTCGCCGAGCCCGCGAAGCGGACCACGCGGCCGATGCCGCCGGTGTCGCGGTAGTTGAGGGCGACGTCCGCGTAGCCGTCCCGGTTGAAGTCGCCGGTCGCGGCGTCGAGGTAGGAGACGGCGCCGGTGGCCGTGGTGAGCGTGCCGTACCGCGTGGCGCCGCCGGTCAGCCGGGCGTTCCAGTTGCCGCCCTTGCCGGTGCCCGCCGCGAAGACGTCCGCCGTGCCGTCGGCGTCGAAGTCGCCCACGGCGACCGCGGAGCCGAGCCTGGCGCCCGTCGACGTGACCCCTGACGTGGTGTAGGAGAAGCCGGTGGTGAGCGCGGGGCCGTACAGCACGGTGACCGCGCCGCGGTCGGCGTGGCCGCTGGTGTCGTCCTCGCCCGGGGCGCCGATCGCCAGGTCGGCGTAGCCGTCGCCGTTGACGTCGCCCCAGGAGGTGGCGGTGCCGAAGCCGTCACCGGACTCGTGCGAGCCGGGCACGCCGGTGCTGTTCTGGGTGAGCGTCACCTTGGCGGCGGTGACGGGCCCGTCGACGCCGCCCGGCACGACGGTGACGCTGCCGCCGCCGCTCAGGGCCTTGGGCGTGCCCGCGACCAGGTCCGTGACGCCGTCCCGGTCGCGGTCGGAGGTGGCCAGGGCGTGCGAGACGCCCGGGGTCTTGGCGACCTGCGCGATCCGGGAGAGCTGGGGGTAGAGGTTCGCGCCGGGGCAGGCGGTGGCGTTGGTGTCCCGGTGCCCGAAGACCCGGGGCAGGGTGACGGAGGTGCCCTTGGCGACCTTGTTGCCGTCCTGGCCGGCCGCGACACCCGAGGTGAGCGTCACCTTGCCGGTCGGGTCGATGCCGTACATCCCGAACTTCCAGGCCACGAGCCGGGAGACGGCGTCCAGGGCGGCGCGGCTGGGCTTGGCCTTCTCGTAGTTGCCGAGGTAGGAGATGCCGACGGTGTCGGTGTTGAAGCCGACGTCGTGGGCGCCGGTCACCGGCAGGTCCATGCAGCCGCTGCGGCCCTCGAAGATCTGGCCGCAGCGGTCGACGAGGAAGTTGTAGCCGATGTCGTAGTAGCCGCGCGCGAAGTGCTCCTGCTGGATGGAGCGCATCCGGGCGCGGGACTGGGCGCAGGACAGGGTGTTGTCGCTGTCCATGCCGGTGTGGTGCACGACGGCGGCCTTGATCTCGGTGCCGTAGGCCGGCGTGCCGTCGTAGTCCGTGGAGGCGCCCCACTCGGCCTGCGTGATGACGGGAGGCTTGACGACCGTGGACGGGCGCGGCTCGGGGACGGTGGGCGTGGGGGAGGCCGTCGCCGAGGGGGAGGCGGACGTGGACGGGGAGGCCGATGTGGTCGGGGACGTGGTGTCGCCCGGGGTGCCGGTGGGCGTGGCCGAGTCGGCCGGTGTCTCGGGCGGTGTCTCGGCCGGTGTGCCGGTCGGGGTGGCCGTGTCGGTCGGTGTGCCCGTCGGCTCGGTCGTCGTCGCCGGGGCGGTGGTCTCCGCGGCGTAGGCCGCGGGCCGCGGGCCGGCCTCGGGGGCGGTGCCCGGGTCGAGCAGCTTCACGTCCAGGCCCGCGGGCTGGCCGCCGGCCTCCGTGCCGTCCGCGTTCACGACCCGCACCTCGATGCCGTCCGCGTCGCCGGTCCACAGCGACTCGGTGCCGCCGCGCAGGGCCGCACGCTCGCCCTCCGCGCCGTCGGCCTGGCTCGGCTCGGCCGCCAGCTTCCGCCAGCCGGACCAGCGCCCGCTCTCCAGGTCCCGGGTGCGCACCTCGGCGGTGCCCCTGACCCGGGCGTCGGGGTCGTTCCACGTCACCAGGACCGCGCTGAACCGGTCCGTCTCCCGCTTGGCCAGGCCCTTGCGCCCGGCCCCCTTGTCCGTGAGCCGCACCGTGTGGACGGACGGCTCGCGGCCCTGCGACCCGGCCGCGGACTCGCTCGGCGGATCGGCGATCGCGTACGTGACCACCCCTGCTCCGCTCAGGACGACGGCGCCGACCGTCAGCCACACCCGTCTTCTCAGACTGAGCGGTTGGTACGCGCGCGTGCTCCGAGGACTCAACTACCCCACCCCTGGTCCTGGACACAAAGACACCTGCTGTCACACAGGCGCCACTCACCCAGCGCACAGCCATGGCCAGACATCACCCTCGGGGCGTGGGGGCGGGGTGCGGGCCGGCCCGCTGTGACACTTCTCGGCGGCCCGGCGCTGATCAGCGTGGAGGACGTGGCACGGACGCGCCGCGCTCGGTACGGACGAGGACGGTTCTTGGGCCAGGGAGGGGAACCCCGGCGCGGGCAGGCGCGCGACGGGGAACTGGGCGCGGCCGTCGCGCGGGCCCAGGACGGTGACGAGGCGGCCTTCGCGGTCGCCTACCGGATCGTTCAGCCGGGCCTGCTCGGCTATCTGCGCGGTCTGGTCGGAGAGGACGCGGAGGACGTGGCGTCCGACGCCTGGCTGGAGATCGCCCGGGACCTCGGGCGGTTCAAGGGCGACGGGGCCGGCTTCCGGGGCTGGACGGCGACCATCGCCCGGCACCGGGCGCTGGACCACCTGCGCCGCCAGCGCGTACGGCCCCGGGCCTCCACGCTGGAACAGGACGTGCTCGACCTGCCCGGGCCGCACAGCACGCACGACCAGGCGCTGGAGTCGCTGTCCACCGCGCATGCCCTGCGGCTGGTCGGCGGTCTGCCGCAGGACCAGGCCGAGGCCGTGCTGCTGCGGGTGGTGGTGGGCCTCGACGGCCCCGCCGCCGCCCGTGTCCTCGGCAAGCGGCCGGGGGCGGTGCGCACCGCCGCGTACCGGGGGCTGAAACGTCTCGCCGCCCAGCTGGGCGGCGACGGTGTGACGGATGAGGCGCGCCGGACGCTGGGGGAGTCGACATGAACGACGTCGGCGGGCCGGGCGCGGCGGCCGGGGCGTCCGCCCTGAACAGGGTGGACGGACGAGACGTATGGATGGGGCCCGGGAAACCGGGCCGGTCGGCCGGGTCATGGGCACCGGGCGGACCGTGCGGTACGCGTGGATCGAGCAGGGACGGAACCGGACATGGGTGAACATCGAAGCGACGGCGGGCTCCCCGGCCGTCGACAGGTGCACCCCACGGACCCCACCACGCCCCCCGGCCGGCCCGCGCCGACCAACGGCGACCGGCCCGCGGGCCAGGACCGTCCCATCGGCCACGGCCGTTCCGCCGGCCCCGACCGGGCGACCGGCTCCGACCGTTCCGGCGGCTCCGACCGGCCCACCGGCCACGGCCGTTCCGCCGGCCCCGACCGGGCGACCGGCTCCGACCGGCCCGCCGCTCACGACCGCGCAACGGGCCCGGACCGGC
>NZ_NOKT01000042.1 GCF_002237655.1 Streptomyces sp. XY006 | reverse complement strand
GCCGCCGGGTCGTGCGCCGGGCCGCCGGCGGTTTCGCCGAGCCCGCCCAGCCCGCCAAGCGCGCCGCCGGTGCGACCGCGGCCGAGGGTGAGGGACCGGCGCGCCCCGCCCGGCCGGCCGTCGCGCTCTTCCAGCCGCCCGTCTTCACCGAGCCCCAGTTCCAGACCCCGGAGCGGGCCGCCGCCGCGGCCGCCGCCGAGGCGGCCGGCACCGCCGAGGAGCCCGAGGACGACCTCGCGCAGGACACGCCCGACGCACAGGACGGCCGTGACGACCGCTCCGACCGCGACGAACAGACCTCCGCGTCCCGCCGCCGTCGCCGGCGCCGGGGCGGCGAGGAGCCCGAGGCCCAGGCCGCCGAGACCGCTGTCGAGGAGCCGGAGGACGAGGCCGAGGAGTCCGCCGAGGACCAGGCCGAGGGTGACGACCAGGACGACTCCGAGGGCCCGGGCTCGCGCCGGCGCCGCCGCCGGGGCGGTCGCCGCCGCCGTCGCGGCGAGTCCGCCGAGAGCGACGGCGACGCCGACGGCGAATCCGACGAGATCGCCGCCGCCCAGGCCGCGCAGGACGCCGAGGACACCGCCGAGCAGGCCGAGGAGGACCGGGAGGACGCCGACGAGGCCGCCGACCGGGACGACTCGTCCGGCGGGGGCGGCTCCAGCAGCAGCCGCCGGCGCCGTCGCCGCCGTCGCCGTGCCGGTGACTCCGGCCTCGACGCCGAGCCCTCCGACGACGACCCCGAGCGCACGGTCGTCAAGGTCCGCGAGCCCCGGCCCGCCCGCGAGAAGGGCACCGAGCCCTCCGACGAGGTGCAGTCCATCAAGGGCTCGACCCGTCTGGAGGCCAAGAAGCAGCGCCGCCGCGAAGGCCGCGAGCAGGGCCGCCGGCGCGTCCCGATCATCACCGAGGCCGAGTTCCTGGCCCGCCGCGAGGCCGTCGAGCGCGTGATGGTCGTCCGCCAGCACGGCGACCGCACCCAGATCGGCGTCCTCGAGGACAACGTGCTCGTCGAGCACTACGTCAACAAGGAGCAGTCGACCTCCTACGTCGGCAACGTCTACCTCGGCAAGGTGCAGAACGTGCTGCCGTCGATGGAGGCCGCCTTCATCGACATCGGCAAGGGCCGCAACGCCGTGCTGTACGCGGGCGAGGTCAACTTCGAGGCGCTCGGCATGGCCAACGGGCCGCGCCGCATCGAGACGGCCCTGAAGTCCGGGCAGTCGGTCCTCGTCCAGGTGACCAAGGACCCCATCGGGCACAAGGGCGCGCGTCTGACCAGCCAGGTCTCCCTGCCGGGCCGCTACCTCGTGTACGTGCCCGAGGGCTCCATGACCGGCATCAGCCGCAAGCTGCCCGACACCGAGCGGGCCCGGCTGAAGACCATCCTCAAGAAGATCGTCCCCGAGGACGCGGGCGTCATCGTGCGCACCGCCGCCGAGGGCGCGAGCGAGGACGAGCTGCGCCGGGACGTCGAGCGGCTGCAGCAGCAGTGGGAGGACATCCAGAAGAAGGCCAAGAACGGCAACGCGCCGACGCTGCTGTACGGCGAGCCGGACATGACCGTCCGGGTCGTGCGCGACATCTTCAACGAGGACTTCTCCAAGGTCGTCGTCAGCGGCGACGAGGCCTGGTCGACGATCCACGGATACGTCTCGCACGTCGCCCCGGACCTCGCCGAGCGGCTGCAGAAGTGGACCTCCGAGGTCGACGTCTTCGCCACGTACCGGATCGACGAGCAGCTCGCCAAGGCCCTGGACCGCAAGGTCTGGCTGCCCAGCGGCGGCTCGCTGGTGATCGACCGGACCGAGGCGATGGTCGTCGTCGACGTCAACACCGGCAAGTTCACCGGCCAGGGCGGCAACCTCGAGGAGACCGTCACCCGGAACAACCTGGAGGCGGCCGAGGAGATCGTCCGCCAGCTGCGGCTGCGCGACCTCGGCGGCATCATCGTCATCGACTTCATCGACATGGTGCTGGAGTCCAACCGGGACCTGGTGCTGCGGCGCCTGCTGGAGTGCCTGGGCCGGGACCGTACGAAGCACCAGGTCGCCGAGGTGACCTCGCTGGGCCTGGTGCAGATGACCCGCAAGCGGGTCGGCCAGGGCCTGCTGGAGTCCTTCTCCGAGACCTGCGTCCACTGCAACGGCCGCGGTGTCATCGTGCACATGGAGCAGCCGACCTCCACCGGGGGCGGCGGCAAGCGCAAGAAGCGCGCCCGGGCCGGCGCTGCCGACCAGCCGCACGTCCACGAGGCGGCCGTCGAGACCGCCGAGCAGGAGGCGGAGACCGAGGCCGAGGTCGTCGCCGAGGTCGCCGAGCCGGTCGCGCTGCCCGAGCCGGCCTTCGAGCCCGACGAGGAGCTGTACAGCAGCGCCGCCGAGGCGGAGGCCGCGGCCACCCGCGGACGGTCGCGGCGCCGGGCGAGCCGGCGGGCGTCGGCCCCGGCGGGCGCGCCGCGCGGCGAGTCCGTGAGGGGCGAGACCGTGCGGGGCGAGTCCGTGAAGGCGGAGCGCGGCACGGTCGAGCCGGTCGCCGACGCGGCCGGGCAGGCCGGGGCCCCGACGGCCCAGGACGTGACCGCGGCGGACGAGGCCGTCCGTCCCGTGCAGCCGGAGCCGGCCGCCGAGGCGCAGGCCGAGCCGGCGGCCGTGGAGGACCCGGTGGTCGAGGCGGCGCGGACCGAGCAGCCCGCGCAGACCGAGCAGCCCGCTGCGGCCGCTCCGGTCGAGGAGGCCGCGCCGAAGGGCCGCACCCGGCGGCGGGCCACCCGCAAGGTGTCCGCTCCGGCCGGTTCGCCGGCGGGCGCCGAGGCCGCCGTGGTGACGGTGGCCGAGACCGCGCCCGCGGTGTCCGAGGCCCCGGAGGCCGCTCCGGCCGAGCAGGCCGGACAGTCCGAGCCGGTCGCCGTGCAGTCCGAGCCGGTCGCCGGGGCGTCCGCCGAGAGCGCGGCCCCGGCCCGTCCGCGGCGCCGTGCCGTGCGCAAGTCCACGGCGCCCACCGCGTCCGAGGAGGCGGCCGTCGTGGTCGTCCTGTCGGCCCCGGCGGAGGAGCCGGCGCAGGCCGCCGTCCCGGCCGCCGACGCGGGTGACACGGGTGAGGCGGCCGTGACGGCCGAGGAGCCCGCGGCCAAGAAGACGGCCCGCAAGACGGCCAAGAAGGCCACCGCGAAGAAGGCCGCCACCAAGAAGACCGCGGCGAAGAAGACCACCACGGCCAAGAAGACGACGGCCAAGAAGGCGGCGAAGACCACCAAGACGGCCGCCAAGAAGGCCACGTCGAAGAAGACCGTGGCGGCGGAGCAGACGCTCTCCTCCGTCACCGCCTCCACCGACGAGGACTGACCCGCGGGAAGCCTGTGCGTCCTGCAGTGACCGGACGCACAGGCCCGGGGCACGGCTCGGTTTGACCCCCTCGGCCGCGGCCCCGTAACCTTGACCGTCGGCGTGTCGACTGACGCGTCACATCCCCGTAAACCTCATCCTCCGGGCGCCGGGCGCCCAGGAGAGGCCGCCCGCTGTGTCGGGTGGCTGGCCTGCGGGGGTGCCGTTTCCCGAGCGAGAGAGTGAGTTCCGCGTGTACGCCATCGTGCGCAGCGGTGGTCGCCAGCACAAGGTTGCTGTCGGCGACATCGTTGAGGTTGACAAGATTTCCACTGCCAAGGTTGGCGACACGGTCGAGCTCTCGACCCTGCTCGTTGTCGACGGCGACGCCGTGACCAGCGACCCGTGGGTGCTGGCCGGCATCAAGGTCCAGGCCGAGGTCGTGGACCACCACAAGGGGCAGAAGATCGACATTCTGCGCTACAAGAACAAGACCGGTTACCGCCGTCGTCAGGGCCACCGCCAGCAGTACACGGCGATCAAGGTCACCGAGATCCCCACGGCTGCGAAGTAAGGGACTGAGGAGAAATGGCACACAAGAAGGGCGCATCGTCCACTCGGAACGGTCGCGACTCCAATGCCCAGCGGCTCGGCGTGAAGCGCTTCGGCGGTCAGGTCGTCAACGCTGGTGAGATCCTGGTCCGTCAGCGCGGCACCCACTTCCACCCGGGTGCGGGCGTCGGCCGTGGCGGCGACGACACGCTGTTCGCGCTCCAGGCCGGTTCGGTGCAGTTCGGCACCCACCGTGGCCGCAAGGTCGTGAACATCGTTCCGGTCGCCTGATCGGACACTCTCGCGAGGCGGACCTCACTTCCCGTTGCGGGAAGGCGGGTCCGCCTTTCGCTTGTTGAACAAGTACATCTCGTTGAACAAGTAAATCTCGCACGTACTTCTGGAGGCACCCACCATGACCACCTTCGTGGACCGCGTCGAGCTCCATGTCGCCGCGGGTAACGGAGGCCACGGCTGTGCCTCCGTCCACCGTGAGAAGTTCAAGCCGCTCGGCGGCCCGGACGGCGGCAACGGCGGTCGCGGCGGGGACGTGATCCTCACCGTCGACCAGTCCGTGACCACGCTGCTCGACTACCACCACTCCCCGCACCGCAAGGCCACCAACGGCAAGCCCGGCGAGGGCGGCAACCGCTCGGGCAAGGACGGCCAGGACCTGGTCCTGCCGGTGCCGGACGGCACGGTCGTGCTGGACGGGGCGGGCAACGTCCTCGCCGACCTGGTCGGGCAGGGCACCTCGTACGTCGCCGCGCAGGGCGGTCGCGGCGGGCTCGGCAACGCGGCCCTGGCCTCGGCCCGGCGCAAGGCGCCCGGCTTCGCGCTGCTCGGCGAGCCGGGGGACGTGCAGGACATCGTCCTGGAGCTGAAGACGGTCGCCGACGTGGCGCTCGTCGGCTACCCGAGCGCGGGCAAGTCGTCGCTGATCTCGGTGCTGAGCGCCGCCAAGCCGAAGATCGCCGACTACCCCTTCACCACGCTCGTGCCGAACCTCGGCGTCGTCACGGCCGGTTCGACGGTCTACACGATCGCCGACGTGCCCGGGCTGATCCCCGGGGCCAGCCAGGGCAAGGGCCTGGGCCTGGAGTTTCTGCGGCACGTGGAGCGGTGCAGTGTGCTCGTGCACGTCCTGGACACCGCCACGCTGGAGTCGGACCGCGACCCGCTCTCCGACCTCGACATCATCGAGGAGGAGCTGCGCCAGTACGGCGGGCTCGACAACCGGCCGCGCATGGTCGTGCTGAACAAGATCGACGTGCCGGACGGCAAGGACCTGGCCGAGATGGTGCGGCCCGACCTGGAGGCGCGTGGCTACCGCGTCTTCGAGGTGTCGGCCGTGGCGCACCTGGGGCTGAAGGAACTGTCCTTCGCGCTCGCCGAGCTCGTGGCCCAGGCCCGGGCCGCGAAGCCGAAGGAAGAGGCCACGCGGATCGTCATCCGGCCCAAGGCCGTGGACGACACCGGCTTCACCGTGACCCGCGAGGACGACGTCTTCCGGGTGCGCGGCGAGAAGCCCGAGCGGTGGGTGCGGCAGACCGACTTCAACAACGACGAGGCGGTCGGCTACCTGGCGGACCGGCTCAACCGCCTCGGTGTCGAGGAGGCGTTGATGAAGGCCGGCGCCCGGGGCGGCGACGGCGTCGCCATCGGCCCCGAGGAGAACGCGGTCGTCTTCGACTGGGAGCCGTCCGTGACGGCCGGTGCCGAGATGCTCGGCCGGCGTGGCGAGGACCACCGCTTCGAGGAGTCGCGTCCGGCCGCACAGCGCCGCAGGGACCGGCAGGCCGAGCGGGACGAGGCGCAGCAGGAGTTCGACGACTTCGAGCCGTTCTGAGTGAACGGGCGGCGAACGCGCGACGGACTCCGGGGCAACCAACACGTCGTGCGGTGAGTCGTACTGGGCGGTGCGGAGCGGATCTTGGTGTTTCCGCACGCCAACTGCCCAGTCGATCACCGGAGTCACCGTGTCCCAGTACATGAGCAAGCGCAGGCTCGGCCGCACGGCCGTGGCGGCCGTCGCCGTCGTCGCGGCCGTCACCGCCCCGACGATCGCGCACGCCGCGCCCGCCGGCCAGGCCACCGCGGCGACGCTCCACGACGATCTCAACGGTGACGGTTACTCCGACCTCGTCGTGGCCGCCCCGAGCGCGACCGTCGGCGGCAAGAAGGGCGCCGGCTACGTCGCCGTCGTCTACGGCTCGGCGAACGGGCTGGACGTCACGACGCGTCAGGTCGTCAGCCAGAGCACGGCCGGTGTGCCCGGCAGCCCCGAGACGGCCGACGCGTTCGGCAGCGCGCTCACCACCGCCGACCTCGACCGCGACGGATACGCGGACCTGGTCGTCGGCGTGGGCGGCGAGGACACCGCCGACGGCGGCGCGGAGTCCGGGCTCGTCGAGGTGCTGTGGGGCGGCCCGAAGGGGCTGGCCGGCGCCGCGGTCCTGGCCACCGGCAAGGCCTACGACGGCCTCGGGGCCCAGGGGCGGCTGGCCGTCGGCGACGTGAACGGCGACGGCGCCGGGGATCTGGTGACCGTCGAGAACCAGTTCAACCTGCGGGTGCTGAACGGCCCGTTCTCCCGGGACGGCTCCACCGCCCACGGCGGGCAGCTCGTCACGGACGAGTTCGACAGCCGCGTCCTCGACCTGGCCACGGGTGACATCAACGGCGACGGCGTCGGCGACGTCGCCGCCACCGAGAACGACGGCGACGAGTACGACGCCCGGCGGATCGTGTACTGGCTGGGCGGCGAGCAGGGGCTCGCGCCCTACACCACCGTGCAGGGCGCCGACGGCCACCGGCTCCAGGGCGGCGAGAACCTCGACCTCGGGGACGTCGACCGGGACGGCTTCGACGACATCGTGGTCGGCCGGGCCGTCGACGGCTACGACAGCGACCTCGACACGCCCGCGGCCAGGGGCGGCCGGGTCACCTTCATACCGGGCGGCGCGGACGGCGCGGACGGCACCAGGGCCGTGCACCTCAACCAGGACAGCCCCGGCGTGCCCGGCGCGGCCGAGAAGGGCGACGGTTTCGGCACCGACGTGCAGGTCGCCGACGTCACCGGCGACGGGCACCCGGACGTGGTGACCGGCCTGCCCGGCGAGGACCTGGGCACGGTCTCCGGCGCGGGCGCGGTCGTCGTCCTGCGCGGCGGCGCGGGCGGGCTCACCGGCACCGGCGCCCAGGTGGTCACGCAGAACACGGCCGATGTGCCGGGCGCCGGCGAGACGGGCGACGCCTTCGGCAAGGCCGTGCACCTCGCGGACGCGAACCGGGACGGCCTGGCCGACCTGTCGGCGGGCGCCCCCGGGGAGAACGGCAACGCGGGGTTCGTGTGGTCCTTCACGTCCGCCCCGACGACCGTCGTGAGCCCCAACGGCACCACGGCCTTCGGCAACACGCTCCTCGGCACGACCGCCACGGAGGCCCGGCTCGGCACCGGCTTCGCCTACTGATCACCGGCTTCGCCTACTGATCACCGGCATTGCCGGTCGCCCGCCCTGGTGACCACCCGTCACCCGTCTCACTGAGGGCCCTTCACCCGTTCTACTGAACAACCGTCAGACTCGCCCCGGCAACGGCTTGTTCCAGCGCTGGCGGCGGGTCTTCTTTTGTCTGCTTAGTTGTCATGTACGTGAACCCCGGCGTTCAGCGGGCGGACCGCCCGCGAGCGTGAAGCTTCCCCGTGTCCATGTGGCCAGCGAGGTAAGGGAGTCAGCCGATGACCGGAGCAGTGTCCCCCGACCGACGCCGCTTTCTGACCGCGGGCGCCGCGGTGCTCGGTGCCGCGGCCTCCGCCCAGCTGTGGCTTCCGGCCGCCGCGCGCGCGGCCGAAACGCCATTGCCCGACGGTGTGTTCAGCCTCGGCGTCGCCTCCGGGGACCCGCTCCCGGACGGCGTCGTGCTGTGGACCAGGCTCGCCCCGGACCCGCTGAACGGCGGCGGCATGCCGGAGCGCGTGGTTCCCGTGGAGTGGCAGGTCGCCGAGGACCACCGGTTCAGAAAGGTCGTCCGCCAGGGCATCGCCCAGGCCCGGCCCGAGTACGGGCACAGCGTTCACGTGGACGTACGCGGACTGCGCGCGGACCGTGTCCACTGGTACCGCTTCCGCACCGACGGCCAGCTCTCGCCCACCGGCCGCACCCGCACCGCGCCCCACCCCTTCAGCGCCGGCGGCTCCCTGCGCATGGCCCTCGCCTCCTGCCAGAACTGGCAGCACGGCTACTTCACGCCCTACGCGGACATGCTGGAGCAGGATCCGGACGTCGTGGTGTTCGTCGGCGACTACATCTACGAGTCCACGCCCTCGGCGACGGCCCTGCGGCGGCACGAGGGCACCGGCGAGCCGTTCAGCCTCGTGCAGTACCGCAACCGGTACGCCCAGTACCGCACCGACCCGGACCTCGCGGCGATGCACGCGAACGCGCCCTTCGTGGTGACCTTCGACGACCACGAGGTCGACAACGACTTCGCGGGCGAGATCCCGCAGGATCCGGACAAGCAGCCGCACGACGCGTTCGTGGCCCGTCTGACCGCGGCCTACCAGGCGTTCTACGAGCACATGCCGGTCCGTGCCACCGCCGTGCCGAACGGCCCCCACATCCGGATGTACCGCCGCCTGGAGTTCGGCCGCCTGGCCCGGCTCAACGTCCTGGACACCCGGCAGTACCGCAGCGATCAGGCCACCAGCCAGGAAGGCGCCCAGGACCCCTCGCTGACCATGCTGGGCGCGCGGCAGAAGCAGTGGCTGCTGAACGGCCTCCAGCACTCGCCCGCCCGCTGGAACCTCGTCGCCTCGCAGATCATGATGGCCGAGACGGACCTCAAGGTCGGCGAGGGCAAGCTCTGGTTCTACGACGCCTGGGACGGCTACCAGGCGGAACGCAACCGGTTCATGGAGGAGTTCAGGCAGGTCCGCAACCCGGTGGTGCTCTCCGGCGACCGGCACCTGACGATGATCAGCGACCTCAAGGAGGACTACGCCGACCCGGACTCCGCGGTCGTCGGCGCCGAGTTCGTCGGCACCTCCATCTCCAGCAACGGTGACCAGGACCAGGAGGCCTTCCGCAGGGAATGGGACCCGCGGCGGCCGGACAACCCGCACTGGAAGCTGCTCGACGCGCACCGCGGCTACCACCTCTTCGACATCCGCCGGGCCGGCATCGACGCGCAGGTGCGGGTGGTCGACACCGTGCGGCAGCCGCAGGCGACGCCGAGCACGCTGGCGCGGCTGCGGGTCGAGGCGGGCCGGCCGGGCGTGGAGGTCGTCTGACCGCGACACCGGTACGGCCGGGGGCACACGGGAGCCCGGGACTCTTCGGAGTCCCGGGCTCCCGTCGTACGGGCGCGGCCGAGCGCGCGGGCGCCACCTTGCCCGCACCGAGACCGAATTGCTGCGGAATCTTGATCGAGAACTCCTTGTGGAGTTACTCACAGCAATTAGAGGGACCCTCACGAGGCCCTGGAACCGTCTCACCAATCACCAGCAGTACCAGGTGAATGACAGGTTGCGCGCACATATGCGGCGGAGGGCGCTCACCTTGCACTGCGGTAACCAAGAGTGGGACCATTTCGAAGTTCCCTGTCGCCCCAAGGTAGGTCACCTGTGTCCCAGCACATAGCCAAGCCCCGTACCACCGCAGTGATCCTGGCCGGTGGCACCGGTCAGCGGGTGGGTCTGTCGATCCCCAAGCAGCTGCTGAAGATCGCCGGCAAGGCAGTCATCGAGCACACGCTGACCACCTTCGAGAACGCCGACTCGATCGACGACATCATCGTGCTGATGGCGCAGGGCTACGTGCCCGACGTCGAGAAGATCGTCGCGAAGGCCGGGTTCAAGAAGGTCTCGAAGATCATCGAGGGCGGTTCCACGCGGAACGAGACCACCGAGCGCGCCATCGCGGCCCTCGGTGAGGGTCTCGCCGAGGGCGAGGACGTCAACGTCCTCTTCCACGACGCCGTGCGCCCCCTGCTGTCGCAGCGCGTCATCGACGACTGCGTCACCGCGCTGGAGCGCTACCAGGCCGTCGACGTGGCCATCCCGTCCGCGGACACCATCATCGTCACGCGCACGCACGGCGGGGACGGCGAGTTCATCACCGAGATCCCGGACCGCTCCCGGCTGCGCCGCGGCCAGACGCCGCAGGCCTTCAAGCTGTCCACGATCAAGCGGGCCTACGAGGTCGCCGCCGGCGACCCCAACTTCCAGGCCACCGACGACTGCTCCGTCGTGCTCAAGTACCTGCCCGACGTGCCGATCCACGTCGTCGCGGGCGACGAGTACAACATGAAGGTCACGCAGCCCGTCGACGTCTTCATCGCCGACAAGCTCTTCCAGCTCGCCTCCACGGCCGCGCCCGAGCAGGTCTCCGAGGAGGCCTACCGCGAGCTGCTCACCGGCAAGACGGTCGTCGTCTTCGGCGGCTCCTACGGCATCGGCAAGGACATCGCCGAGCTCGCCGAGTCCTACGGCGCCACGGTCTACGCCCTCGGCCGCTCCACCACCGGCACCCACGTGGAGAACCCGGAGGAGGTCGACGACGCGCTGTCCAAGGCGTACGCCGAGACCGGCCGGATCGACTACGTGGTGAACACCGCCGGCGTGCTGCGCATAGGCAAGCTCGCCGAGACCGACAACGCCACCATCGAGGAGGCGCTGAAGGTCAACTACCTGGCCCCGGTGCAGATCGCCCGCTCGTCGTACAAGTACCTGTCGGAGACCAAGGGCCAGCTGCTGCTCTACACATCCAGCAGCTACACCCGCGGCCGCGCCGAGTACAGCCTGTACTCCTCCACCAAGGCCGCCATGGTGAACCTCACCCAGGCCTTGTCCGACGAGTGGGCCGGCGACGGCGTCCGCGTCAACTGCATCAACCCCGAGCGCACCGCCACCCCCATGCGCACCAAGGCTTTCGGCCAGGAGCCCGCGGGTTCCCTGCTGTCCTCCGAGGCGGTCGCCCGTACGTCGCTCGACGTGCTGCTCTCCGAGCTGACCGGGCACGTCATCGACGTCCGCCAGCAGGACCCGACGGCCGGCGCGGCCCGTGCGTCCGGCTTCGAGCAGGCGCTGGCCTCGGTGCTGGACCGGCAGGACGGCGTGTAATAATTGGCGGCAATTAGACTTCGGTAATTCAGGCCTCTGCGCCCTCCTGTTAACGGGGATCCGTCAACGGGAGTGTTCGCAGGGGCCTGAATCCATACAGTCCCGCGAATATTCACAGACCAGCCGCATTCAGAACCAAGACCGGCACACCCCTCTCAAGAGCAGGTTTCTCCGTGATATCCACCGCTATTCGCGTCGCCCGGGTGGGCAGCGCGGCCGAGCTGGCCGCGGCGGTCCTCATGGTGGCGGGCTTCCCCGCCCTCATGCTGGCCGCGCTCGTCCCGAGCGTTCCCGCCTTCGCGGCAGCGGCCGCCGTGACGTACCTGGCGGACCACTATCTGCACCGCAAGGGCAGCTACCTGATCAACCGCCTCGGCAAGGTCCGGGCCGGCCTGTCGATCCGCTTCCTGATCCGGCAGTTGCTCCTGGTCCTGCTGCTGGCCCGGCTGTCCCTCGCGGACAACCTGATCTACTACGGCGCGATCGCCTGCTTCATCGCCTTCTACGGTCTGCAGGCCCCGCACGGCGCGCTGGTGCAGCTCATCCGCAACCGCCGCCGCATGCCGGTCGCCACGCGCAACGTCGACCTGAAGTCGCGCATCCGCATCCCGGACGCCCCGCCGCGCCGGCTGCTGCACCGCTCCGCGGAGAAGATGCTCCACCTCGACCTCGCGGCGGTCGTCGGCATCCTCCTGGCCGCGCAGCTGAAGTCCTCCCTGATCGGCTTCATCGGCATCGGCATCACGGTGGCCCTCGCCACCCTGTACGTCCTGACGCTGGTGCCCTACGTGCGCGGCCGGAAGATCCCGCCGAACGCCGAGCGCGTGCTGGCCGCCGTCGACGACTGGCTGGGCGAGTACCAGCCGGAGACGGTGCTGTACTTCTCCGGTTCGAAGGACTCCGCGTACCAGGTCAACATGTGGCTGGACACGATGGAGAAGCTGGACTCCAAGCCGCTGATCATCCTGCGCGAGCGGGCCATCCTGAACAACCTGGCGCCCACCACGGTCCCCGTCATCTGCGTGCCCGGAGGGGTGCACCTGATGAACCTGGACCTGTCCACGGTGCGTGTCGCGCTGTACGCGGCCAACGTCGGCAAGAACATCCACCTGCTGCGCGTGCCCACCATGAAGCACGTCTTCATCGGCCACGGCGACAGCGACAAGCTGGCCAGCGTCAACCCGTTCAGCAAGGTCTACGACGAGGTGTGGACGGCCGGCCGCGCGGGCCGCGACCGCTACGCCATCGCCGACGTCGGCGTCCGCGACGACGACATCGTCGAGGTCGGGCGTCCCCAGCTCGCCCCCATCCAGCCCTGGCAGGGCGTGCCCGAGGGCCGCATCCCGACCGTGCTGTACGCGCCCACCTGGGAGGGCTGGGACGGCAACCCGGGCAACACCTCGATCGTGCTGGCCGGCGAGAACATCGTGCGCAAGCTGGTCGCCGCCGACCCGCCCGTGCGCGTCCTGTACAAGCCGCACCCGTTCACCGGCACGGTCAGCAAGGAGGCCGGCGCCGCCCACCAGCGCATCACCGCCCTGGTCCGCAAGGCCGCAGCGGAGCGCGCCATGGACCCGCGCTTCGTCGCCGACACCGCCGCCCAGGCGCAGGCCAAGGCCGAACTGGACCGGATCGAGGCCCGGCTGGCGCAGCTGTCCGGCGCCGGTGGCGACCGCGGCGACGAGGCCGAGGCCACGCGTGAGGGGCTGGTCGACGTCGCCCGGCACGAGGAGGTCGCCCGGCTGCGCGCCGAGTGGAACGACGCCTACTGGCGTTCCTTCCCCGACTGGGAGCACCGGGTCATCACCGGCGCCGAGCCGCGGCTGTACGACTGCTTCAACGTCTCCGACGCGATGGTCTCCGACATCTCCAGCGTGGTCTCCGACTTCATCGCGAGCGGCAAGCCGTACGCGGTGACGGACTCCGCCGAGGTGGGCGTCGAGGAGTTCAAGCGGAACAACACGGCCGTGCGGGCCGCGGTGATCCTCTCCAACAGCGCGAAGGAGCTGGGCGAGCTGCTGAGCGCCGTGCGCGACCCGGCCGCCGATCCGCTGGCCGAGGACCGCAAGGAGCTCAAGCAGTACCTGCTGGGCCCGGACGAGCCGACCTCCCTGGAGCAGTTCAACACCGCCGTCGCGAACCTGGCGCTCAAGGCCGAGACGCGCAACGTCGGCCAGCAGTCACGGGACGCGGCCGCCCTGGCCGAGGCCGAAACCGAGCTGGCGAACGCCGTGCCCGGGCAGCGGGTGTCCACGGCCGGTGACACGGACGGAGTCGGCACGGGCTGAACTGCCGCCCACAGCTGAGGAGTCCGGCCCCCGAGGAAGTCCTCGGGGGCCGGACTTCTTTGTGCTCCCGTTTCCTGTCCGTTCACCATGTGACGTGTCCCACTAACACCTGCGTGCGAGGCAACCGCTTGCCTCGATCACCCGTCTACCAAGTAGCGAATGAGGCGATACGGGGGGAATATCCCATTGACTAGGGGGAAACGTGACCGTGACGCAGCCTGATGTGAGCGTGATCATCGGGGCGTACGAAGCGATGCCGTATCTGATCGAGTGCCTCTCGTCCGTCGAGGCACAGACCATCGGTCCGGAACGCATCGAGGTCATCGCGGTGGACGACGGATCGACGGACGGCACGGGGGAGTACCTGGAGGAGTTCGCCGCGCGGGCGCCCATGCACGTCCTGGTGATCCGGCAGGAGAACTCCGGTGGCCCCAGCGGCCCGCGCAACGTCGGCCTGGGCAAGGCGAGCGGCCGCTACGTCTTCTTCCTCGACGCCGACGACCGGCTGGGCCCCGAGGCGCTGGAGCGGATGGTCGCCATGGCCGACCGGGCCGGCACCGACGTCGTCCTCGGCAAGGTCGAGGGCGTCAACCGCTCGGCTCCGAAGTCCATGTGGGGGAAGACGGTGGAGCGGACGGACGTCTACTCCTCCAACATCAAGTTCACGCTGAGCGCGCAGAAGCTGTTCCGCCGCGAGCTGCTGGACCGGCACGGCATGCGGTTCGACGAGTCGCTGTTCACCGGCGAGGACGCGCTGTTCACGATGGAGGCCTACCTCCGGGCGAACGGCGTCTCGGTGGTCGCCGACCACACCTGCTACTACCTGGTCGGCCGTGACGACGGCAAGCACGTGACCAAGAGCGGCGGTTACACGCTGCGCTTCGACTCCGCGCGGGCCCTGATGCACCTCATCGCCGAGCTCGTCCCAGCGGGCGGCCGGCGCGACCAGCTGATGGTCCGGCCCTTCCTGGTCACGCTGCTGCCGCAGTTCGGCCCGAAGTTCGCCACCGACAGCGAGGAGATCCGGCGGCACAAGCTGGAGCTGGCCAAGCCCTTGATGGACGCCTACTGGACGGAGGGCGTCGCCCAGCGCCTGAAGGTCCACGAGCGGCTGCGCCTGCATCTGGTCGCCGAGCAGCGAGCGGACCTGCTCCTGGACGTGGTGCAGTTCGTCAAGGCCAAGAAGCAGGCGGCGGCCCTGCTGGAGAGGAAGGGCCGCCGGGTCTACCTGGCCTACCCGCACTTCCGCGACCGTGCCGCGGGCATCCCCGACGCGGTCTACCTCGCCGGGCCCCGCGAGGCCCGGGCGTTCCCGGGCTACCGGGAGGGCGGCGTCGACACGTTCGTACGGCGAGCGGTGCGCAAGGCGCGGCGCGTGCTGACGTCCCGTGAGGTGCGGCCGGCGGCCTGAACGGGAGCGGGGCCGGGTCTCCCCGGCCCCGCGGGGCGTTCCGCAGTCCTGGCGCGCTGTCGTCCTGGAGTCCTGGCGCGCTGTCGAGGCGTGGTCCCGTCGGTCAGCGCGGTGCGGTCGGGACCGCCGTTTCCGTGCGCTGGCCGGGCAGCTCGGCGGCCAGCCGCTCCGCCACCCGCGCCCGGTGGTCCCGGGCCCTCGCGCACAGCGCCCGCACGGCCTGGTTGAAGCGCTCCTGCGACGACGGCTCGGCCGGACCGAGCAGCCGCAGCTTCAGCTCGGCCCGCGCCTCGGCCAGTTCGTCCTTCTCCGGGTGCCGCACCGACTCCAGCAGCTCCGGCACCCCGGCCGCGTCCGGCGTCAGCACGGTCGCCGCCGCCACCGTCGGGAACGCCACGCGGAAGGCGTCCTCGGGCAGCCCGCTGGTGTTGGCCACCGCGTACGGCTTCTCGCTGGCCAGGAAGTCGCTGATCACGCTGGAGACGTCACTGATCAGCAGGTCGGCGACGTTGAAGCAGGAGTACAGCGCGGGCCGGGCGTCCGTGATGACCTGGTGCTCGCCCTCCGGCAGCGAGGCCCAGTAGGCCTCCTCCCAGGCGGCGGTCGCCCGCGCCACCGCCTGCGCGCGGCCCGGCTCGGGCGCCGACTGCACCAGCATGCGCTCCACCGTGTCGGCCCCGGACCGGAAGTCGGCCGTGGTGAGCCGGTCCAGCTCGGCGGTGCGGCGCGCCAGTTCCGCCCCGGCCGGGGGCCGCGCCACCGCCCGCTCCCGGTTCGCCGCCCGGATCAGCTCCCGGATGCGCAGGTCGGCCGCGCCCGCGCGCGGGTCCACCGACCCCGTCAGCGGATGCGGCTTGTACAGCACCCGCACGCCCGGGTCGGCGAGCAGCGCCCGCACCAGGTTCTCGCCGGCCGCGATCACCGAGGTGTTGCCGGGGTTGCCGTCCCAGCCCTCCCAGGTCGGCGCGTACAGCACGGTCGTGTACGCCCCGGCCGGCGGACCCGCGTAGGGCAGCACTCCGTCCAGCTGCGGGCGGCCCGTCTCCACCACGTCCTTGTCCTCGACACCGACCTCGGCCAGCGCGTACCGCTCGCGGGCGGCGGGACCGGCCACCCACACCTCGTCGTACGCCTTCGCGTACGGGTTGCACGAGGACAGCTTGTCGCTCTCGCCGTGGTTGACGAAGGTGTGCTTGATCGTGGGGATGCGCAGCACCTGGGAGGTCTTGCCGGAGTTCGAGGGGTGGATGAGGACCTGGAGCGTGGAGTGCTCCAGGCGCATCAGCGTGGACACCTTCGGCAGGCACACGATCGGGATGTCCGTTGCCGCGATCCTCTGCACCATGAACCGCTCGCGCAGCACGATGACCGGACGGCCGTCCACCCCGGCGAGCGGCTCCAGCCACATGTTCGCCTGGTAGGCCGAGGAGACGCCGCCGGAGAAGTACAGGCCGACCGTGGGCCGGTAGGAGGCCAGCCACGCGTCGAACCACTCCAGCACCCGCTGCTCGTCGGCCGGCCGGCGCCCCGGCAGCAGCCGCAGCAGCAGCGCGCCCAGCCCGGCCAGGGCGAGCAGCAGGGACAGCGCGATGCCCGCGGCGGCGAGCACCGGCCGGTCGCCCGCCGCGCCGGCCAGCAGCCCGGCCGTCGCCGGCAGGCCGAACACCAGCAGCCGCAGCCCGGGGCGGCGCAGCAGCAGGGCCGGGGCCGGGGACAGCCGCAGCGCCGAGGCGTCGATGTTGCGGGTCACCACCGGCAGCGTGCGGGTGCGGCGCACCAGCACGGACCCCGCCTGGATCGCGCAGTGCAGGGCGTAGAAGGCGAGCAGCGCGCCCACCAGCGGGGCGTACACCGTCTCCCGGTCCTGCTCGCCGATCCGCAGCAGCGCCACGACCAGCAGCAGGTCCCGCAGGACGTGGCGCACGGTGATGTCCGCGTGCGACTTGGCGAACAGCGCCAGCACACCGCGCTGCCAGCGGTACAGGACGCCCTCGACGGCCAGGGACACGGCGGTCGCCACGAGCAGCAGCGGGACGTGGGGCAGCAGCGCCGCGACCGCCTGGGCGGCGAACGCGGCGGCCAGGACGACGGTGACCAGCCCCTTCAGAAGGGCCGGCGGGCGGGGAAGAGGTACGGGCACTGCGGTCACTCCAGGAGCGTCGGTTCGGCGCAGGTCGGCCGTACGGGTTAACGCGCGGCGACCACCGGACGACACGCGCGTGTCCTCGGGCCGAGGAGGGCGACTGCGCCCCGTCGCGCGGTGGGACGGTAGCGGAATATCGCGTTCCTGTCGTGGGGGCGGGTCACATGAAGAAAGAAGCCGCGACCGCCGCGTCCACCGGGTGACCCCGCCCGCACCGTCCGTAGCGTGGACCGGCTCGGCGGCGTACCCGCGCGTCCCGTAGATTTCCGGTTGAGGGACCGGAACGCAGCGAGGGGACGGACGGCGACGTGGCAGGGGCAAGGCAGGCCGTGGGCGAGGCCCGCAGGATCGTCGTCAAGGTCGGGTCCTCCTCGCTGACCACCGCCTCGGGCGGCCTGGACGCGGACCGCGTGGACGCGCTGGTCGACGTGCTCGCCAAGATCCGCAGCGGCGGGGAGCGCGAGATCGTCCTGGTCTCCTCGGGCGCCATCGCCGCCGGTCTCGCACCGCTCGGCCTGCGCCGCCGCCCCAAGGACCTGGCCCGCCAGCAGGCCGCCGCCAGCGTCGGCCAGGGCCTGCTGGTCGCCCGCTACACCGCCTCCTTCGCCCGCTACGGCGTCCGCGTCGGCCAGGTGCTGCTCACCTCCGACGACATGAGCCGCCGCGCCCACCACCGCAACGCCTCGCGCACCCTCGACAAGCTGCTCGCGATGGGCGCCTTCCCGATCGTCAACGAGAACGACACCGTCGCCACGGACGAGATCCGCTTCGGCGACAACGACCGTCTCGCCGCCCTGGTCGCCCACCTCGTCCACGCCGACCTGCTGGTCCTGCTCTCCGACGTGGACGGCGTCTACGACGGGGACCCCGCCAAGCCCGGCACCTCCCGCATCGGCGAGGTGCGCGACCCGTCCGACCTCGCCCACGTCGAGATCGGCAGCGCGGGCAAGGCCGGCGTCGGCACCGGCGGCATGGTCACCAAGGTCGAGGCCGCCCGGATCGCGGCCGCCGCCGGCGTCCCCGTCGTCCTCACCAGCGCCGTGCACGCCGCCGACGCCCTGACCGGCCAGGACACCGGCACCTTCTTCCACCCCACCGGCCGGCGCTCCGCCGACCGGCTGCTGTGGCTCCAGCACGCCTCCACCCCGCAGGGCGCCCTCACCCTCGACGACGGAGCCGTCCAGGCCGTCGTGGAGCGCCGCAAGTCGCTGCTGCCGGCCGGCATCGCCGCCGTCGAGGGCGACTTCACCGCCGGCGACCCCGTCGAGCTGCGGGACAGCGCCGGGCACGCGGTGGCCCGCGGGCTGGTCAACTTCGACGCCAGGGAGATCCCGCGGCTGATCGGCCGCTCCACCCGGGAACTTGCCCGCGATCTCGGACCCGCGTACGAACGGGAGGTCGTACACAGGGACGACCTGGTGGTTCTGCACCCGTAATGTGTCGAAACATCCGCCCCCGGTGGTGGACGTTCCGCAAAACCGCCACACGAGCCCTTGCGGCCTGCTCAACTTTGTCCCAGGGAACTGTTCCGCAGCAGCGCCACACACAGCGCCACTGAGCGAAGGAGGCCGTCGTGAGACGAGTGCGCCCTGGGACGCCGGCGTCCCGTGGTGGTACCGGCTCCCGCGCGGCCGGTGAGGAGCGCGCCCTGGCCAGTGTGGCGGACGGAGACCGGTTCGAGGGCGAGGAACCCGCGGACCTCCCGCGCCTGTGGCACGTCACCCTCAGCGTCTCCGGCAAGGAGGCCCCGCTCCCCGAGGTCAGACGCGCCCTGGAGCAGCTCGCTCACGACCACCCCTTCCTGCTGACCAGCCGCTACGCCGTCGACCACGCGGAGATCCGCTACTGGGAGGAGGCCCGCGACCTGCACGACGCGGCCGCCGTCGCCCTGCGGCTGTGGGGCGAGCACCGGCAGACCGCCGGACTGCCGCCCTGGGAGATCGTCGGCCTGGAGGTCATCGACCGCGCGACCTACCACCAGCGCATCGCCGAGGGGTACGGGCCGCCCCCGGCCTCGCCCGTCGGGGTTCACCCGTTCTGACCCGGGTCCGGGGGAGTCTCGCGAGGTGTCTCGGGGTGTGGAACGCGCGAGGAACACCCTCGCCCGGCGCACTACCCTTCCCTCATGACCACGCTCTCGCCGTACGACTCCATGTCCCCGGTCACCGAGGCCGCCTACCGCGCCAAGGCCGCCGCCGCGAGCCTCGCGCCGCTGCCGCGGGCCGACAAGGACGACGCGCTGCTCGCCATCGCGGACGCGCTGGAGGTCCGCACGAGCGAGATCGTCGAGGCCAACGCCCAGGACGTCGCCAAGGCCCGCGAGGCCGGCCTCAGCGACGGCATGATCGACCGGCTCACGCTCACCCCCGAGCGGGTCCGCGCCATCGCCTCCGACGTGCGCGACGTCGCCGCCCTGCCCGACCCGGTCGGCGAGGTCGTCCGCGGCTCCACGCTGCCCAACGGCATCGACCTGCGCCAGGTCCGCGTGCCGCTCGGCGTCGTCGGCATCATCTACGAGGGCCGGCCCAACGTCACCGTCGACGCCGCCGCCCTCTGCCTGAAGTCCGGCAACGCCGTCCTGCTGCGCGGCTCCTCCTCGGCGTACCGGTCGAACACCGCTCTGGTGCGCGTCCTGCGCGACGCCGTGGGCGGGGCCGGGCTGCCCGCCGACGCCGTCCAGCTCGTCCCCGGCGAGAGCCGCGACAGCGTCCGCGAGCTGATGCGCGCCCGGGGCCTGGTCGACGTACTCATCCCGCGCGGCGGCGCCTCCCTGATCAACACGGTCGTCCAGGAGTCGGTCGTCCCGGTCATCGAGACCGGCACCGGCAACTGCCACGTCTACGTCGACGCCCAGGCCGACCTGGACATGGCCGTCGAGATCCTGATCAACTCCAAGGCCCAGCGGGTCGGCGTCTGCAACGCAGCCGAGACCCTCCTGGTCCACCAGGACATCGCCGCCGCGTTCCTGCCGCGCGCCCTGGACGCCCTCGCGGAGGCCGGGGTCACCGTCCACGCCGACGAGCGCGTGCAGGCCTACGCCAAGGACTCCAAGGCCACCGTCGTCGAGGCGACGGCCGAGGACTGGGAGACCGAGTACCTGTCGTACGACATCGCCGCCGCCGTGGTCGACTCCCTGGACAAGGCCGTCGAGCACATCCGGCTGTGGACGTCCGGCCACACCGAGGCCATCGTGACGACCTCCCAGCAGGCGGCCCGCCGCTTCACCCAGCTGGTCGACTCCACCACCGTCGCGGTCAACGCCTCCACGCGCTTCACCGACGGCGGCCAGTTCGGCTTCGGCGCGGAGATCGGCATCTCCACGCAGAAGCTGCACGCCCGCGGCCCCATGGGCCTGCCGGAGCTGACCAGCACGAAGTACATCGTCACCGGCGACGGGCACGTCCGCCGCTGACCGGACGCCGGCGAGCCCGGGACACCCGAACGGCGGGATGGCGCAGGCGCGTGCGGCAGGGGCTCACCGCCCCGGTCGCGCGCCGTGCGCGGTGCTGTGGAAGCCGTCTCGACCGGCGGATGAATTTCCATACCGTCTGCCCAAATTGACCCCCCAGGTCTACTCTGGATCCGTGCCGGAGGACGTGGGGGGCACGCCGTTTCCGGACGGCCGCGAGCCCGACGACGACCACGACCGCGGGGTGTCGGACGAAGAGTTCGCCTCCGTGGTCTTCGACGAGGCCTTCGTACGCGCGGCCGTGGTGCACGAGCCGACCGCCGTGGAGCGCCTCCTGGCCGCCGCGCAGGCGAGAGCCGAGGCCTCCGAGGCGGAGGCGGCCCGCCGCGCCCACCTCAGAGGCGAGCGGTACGACGACGGGTACGGCCCGGACGGCCCCGGTCTCGGCCGTGACCCGGACCTCGACGATTTGGACGAGCCCGACCTGCTGGAGGACCACTACGGCGACACGGGGCCGTACTCCAAACAGGTGCGCTGGCACCGCCCGGTCGCCTGGCTGCTCGCCCTCGTGATGGGGATCGGCATGGTCGCGCTCGCCTTCACGGCGGTCTACCGCGGGGCGTCCTCGAACCGCGAGGGCCCCGTGCCGCCGCCCGCCTCGACCGGGCTGGAACAGGGCGGCGGGGTGGCCCCCTCCGCTTCCGCCGACTACTCCCAGCCGGCCGTCTCGGTGATTCCGCGCACCCCCTGACCGGAAGCCGCCCCTCCTGGTGAGGACCTGTCAAAACTTGTGGAGCAGCCCGGCGTTTACCCGGGCTCGCGGCGACCTACCCTGAAGATATGGGCAGGCCTGGAGACCCACCTGAGGGGGCACCCGAGGGCGCTCCCGGAGGTGGTGAGGACGAGTACCGATCCGTCGTCTTCGACGAGTCGTTCGTCCGTGCTGCCCGCCTTCAGGAGTTCTCCGCGCAGGAGCGCATGGTCGACCACGCGCCCGCCGTGCGCCGCCGCCCGCCCCTGCGCCGCGGCCTGTCCCGGCAGGCGCTGGTCCTGGTCCTGCTGATCGCCATCGCCTTCGGCACCGCGATCTACATGGGCGTGCGGCACCCCTACCAGACCCCCGCTGCCCGGGAGCCGGTCGAGCCGCTGCGGATGACCGTCATCCCGCTCGTCCCCGAGGGCGGGGTGCCCGGCGCGGCCGACACGGCGTACCTGTACGCGCACAGCCCCGCCGCGCAGTTCAAGACCGGCGCGGAGGGCGTGCCCCTGCCCGCCTCGCGGCGTACCGCGCACTTCTCGGACAGCCAGGTCGTGACCGCCCTGTCCACGGCCAAGGACTACGTCGTGCGCTCCGCCCTCGACCCGGAGGTGATCACGGGCGGCGAGATCCGCGCCGTGCGGGTGCTGCTCGACCCCGACCAGCTGGACCAGTTCGACCAGAGCTTCGCCCGCCCCACCGCGGACGGACGCCACGCGCCCACCGGCTGGCTCGTCCGCTTCGACCCCTCCCGGGCCGAACTGGCCGACCGCCGGGTGCGCGTCCAGGGCACGCTCCAGGCCGCCGAGACGGACGCGTCGACGCTGGAGGTCACGGCCGATCACACGTTCGTGTACGCGCTGCGGCCCGCCGGGGCCGGGGACAAGGCCGAGGCGTCCCTGTTCACCGTCCGGCGCGAGCTGCAGTTCCGCTTCGACCGCGACGACCTGCGCCTGCACCAGGCCCAGCTGGTCGTCTCCTACGTGCAGGCGGGCCCGCTGTCCTGCGCCGAGGACTCCACGCACCACCTCCGGCCCCTGCTCGCCGGCCAGACGGCCAAGGAGGGCGGCCCGGCCGGCACAGACCCCTACGCGACGGGCAGCGCCACGGCCCTGTGCGGCTCCCTGGCGACGAGCGCACTGCCGAAGGTGTGAGCGCCGGCTTCCACGGGATACCGGCGATCCGCAGGGCTCCGGCGGGCCCACGGGATACCGCACCGCCGATCCGCAGGGCTCCGGCGCGTCCTCGCGGGCCACGTGGGAGCCCTGGGCGGACCTGGCGGACCCTGGGCGGGCCCTGGGCGGGCGAGGTGGCTCAGCGGTCGTCGCGCGGTGTTCCGTCGTCTCCCGGAGTGTCCGACGAGCCCGGCGACTGCGGACCCCCGGGCGGCCTGGGGGAGGAGGCCGTGAAGCCCCCGAAGCCCCGGCGCACCCGGTCGCCGAGGTCGCCGGCGCCGCCGGCCAGGTCCGTGACCAGCTTCATCAGCGGGTCCTTCGAACTCTTCACGTGCGTGCTGTAGTGGTTCGCCGACTCGCGCCAGGAGTCCCGGACCGAGGTGTCCTTGTCCTCGTCGCGCCGCGGGTAGTGGCCGTCCATGATGCGCTGGTAGTCCCGCGACTCGGCCCACTTCTTCAGCTCGGCCGCCCGGACGGTCGTGAACGGGTGGGTGCGCGGCAGCACGTTCAGGATCTTCAGCACGGAGTCGCGCAGATCGCCGCCGGCCTCGTACTCCTCGGCCTGGGCGAGGAACGCGTCCACGTTCATCTCGTGCAGGTGGTTGCCGCCCGCGATCTTCATCAGGCCCCGCATGGACGCCTGGAGATCCTGCCCGACCAGCAGCCCCGCCCGGTCCGCCGACAGCTCCGACTTGCGGAACCACTCCCGCAGCCCCGTGACGATCGCCATGATCGCGAGGTTGCCCAGCGGGATCCAGGCCACCCGGACCGCGAGGCTGGTCAGGAACAGCAGGATGGTCCGGTAGACCGAGTGGCCGGACAGCGCGTGCCCCACCTCGTGGCCGACGACCGCCCGCATCTCCTCCTCGTCGAGCAGCTCGACCAGGCCCGTCGTCACGACGATGATCGGCTCGTCCAGGCCGATGCACATCGCGTTGGGCTGCGGGTCCTGGTTCACGTACATCGGCGGGACCTTCTCCAGGTCCAGGATGTAGCAGGCGTCGCGCAGCATCACGTTCAGGTGCGAGAACTGCTGGTCGGAGACCCGCACCGAGTCGGACAGGAACAGCAGCCGCAGACTGCGCTCGGGGAGCAGGCCGCTGAGCGCCTTGAACACCGTGTCGAAACCGCTCAGCTTGCGCAGCGCCACCAGGGCGGAGCGGTCGGCCGGGTGCTCGTACGTCCGCGAGGAGATCCCGGGGAAGCGCCTGCGCTGCCGGCTCGGCACGTGCTCGTGCCCGTCCTGGTCGTGGCCGTCGGACATGTCTTCCCCCATGTGCGTCTGGATGACCTTTGCGGCCCCTTGTGCGGCCCTTTGCTTCCCCGAGGCTGAGCCCAGCCTAGGCGGAGTTACGGTGGTCGGGCAGTACAGCGAGAGGAACCACCGTCATGGAGCACCACCCCGCCGCCTGGCTCGCCGAGGCCGCGAGCGCCGCCGACCGGCAAGGGGGGCCGGGGATCCTCCGGATCGTTCTGCTCGTGATGATCGTGGGCTGTGCGGTGACCGCGTGGTTCCTGCTGCGCGGCTACAGACGGAAGGACGACTGAGGCGGCGCGAAGGTTCCCCCGCCGGGCCCCCGGGACCGGGCCGGCGCGGGCAGGCGGTCGCGGGCCGCGGGACTCACGCGCACCAACAGGCGGAGTCGGGGTGATCGCGGCCGAGGCGCCCGCTTACGATGAGCCGACGTCTTTAACCCGCCCACACGCGATAGGTCCTGCCGAAGATGAGCTTCCACAGCACCGCTGCCCAGTTGGTCACCCTCGCCGCCGAGGGCGAGGAGCACGGCGGAAACCACGAGAGCCTCAGCCCCTACCTCACCGGTGGCGCCGCCCTCTTCATCCTGCTGCTCCTGCTGTGGATCACCACCCGCTTCAACCGCGACCGCTGAGCCCGGCAGGGCACCCCGCGCGGAGTGCCCAGGGGACCACGGGGGCGGCCGGAGCCCTCAGGCAGGGCCGGTAGGGTCTGCACGCATGGGAGAGCAGGACATGCCTACCGGTCCGGCGAACGAGACGCCGCACGACCCGGCACCGGACACGGCGAGCGGCACCGAGCGACACTCGGCGCCCCGCCGTGCCGCCACGGCGACCCGCCAGATCGACGGCCCCGGCAAGAGCCCGGCGCAGCCGGGCAAGCGCCGCCTGGGCGTCATGGGCGGCACCTTCGACCCGATCCACCACGGGCACCTGGTGGCCGCGAGCGAGGTCGCCGCGGCGTTCCACCTCGACGAGGTGGTCTTCGTGCCGACCGGCCAGCCCTGGCAGAAGAGCCACCGCAGCGTCTCCCCGGCCGAGGACCGCTATCTGATGACGGTCATCGCGACCGCCGAGAACCCGCAGTTCTCCGTGAGCCGCATCGACATCGACCGCGGCGGCCCCACCTACACCGTGGACACCCTGCGCGACCTGCGCGCGCTCAACCCGGACACGGACCTGTTCTTCATCACCGGCGCCGACGCCCTCGCCCAGATCCTGACCTGGCGCGACAGCGAGGAGCTGTTCTCCCTCGCGCACTTCATCGGCGCCACCCGGCCGGGCCACCACCTGGACGACGCGGGACTGCCCGAGGGCGGTGTCTCTCTCGTGGAGGTTCCCGCCCTGGCCATCTCCTCGACCGACTGCCGTGCGAGAGTCGCCAAGGGCGACCCCATCTGGTACCTGGTGCCGGACGGAGTCGTGCGCTATATCGACAAGCGCGAGCTGTACCGCGGCGAGTGAGCCGAGAGGGGCACCGGTGAACGACCGATACGACGCGGGGGCCGCGGGCTACGGCGCCGACCAGTACGAGCTCGTCGGCTACGACGAGTACGGACAGCCGGTCTACCGGCAGGTCCGGCCCCAGCAGACCCAGCAGCAGACCTACGACCCGTACGCCCAGCAGCACCAGCAGCACCAGCAGGGCTACGGCTACGACCCCTACGCCACGGGCGGGCAGCAGCAGCCGCCCGCGTACGACTACGGCGCGGGACAGCAGCAGTCCGCCGCGCCGTACGGCTACGACCCGTACGCCTCCGGGACCCACCAGGGCGGCCCGGCGCAGGGCGCCCACCAGGACCCCTACGGGCAGGCGCGTGCCGCTGGGCAGACCGCGCACATCCCGCAGCAGGCCGGTCCCGCGGGCAGGGAGCAGGACACCGGCCGGGAGCCGGACACCGGCCCGGAGCACGCCGACCGGGAGTACCACACCGAGCAGTTCGCCTTCGTCGAGGAACCGGACGACAACTCCGAAGACGTCATCGACTGGCTGAAGTTCACCGAGAACCGCACCGAGCGCCGCGAGGAGGCCCGGCGCCGCGCCCGCAGCCGGATCGTCGCCCTGGCCGTCGTCCTGGCGCTCGTCGCGGCCGGCGGCGTCGGCTACCTCTGGTACGCGGGGAAGCTGCCCGGCCTGTCCTCCGACGACTCCGCGACGGGCACGGCGACGGCGGCCGGCGCCCAGAAGCGGGACGTCATCGTCGTCCACCTGCACGACACCAAGGGCGACGGCACGGCCACGGCCCTCCTCGTCGACAACACCACGACCAAGCGGGGCACCACCGTCCTGCTGCCCAACTCGCTCGCCCTGACCAGCGACGACGGCACCACGACGACCCTCGCCAAGTCGGTCGAGGACGACGGCTCCGACGGCACCCGCGCCGCGCTCGACACGGTCCTCGGCACCGACATCCAGGGCACCTGGCGCCTGGACACCCCCTACCTGCAGAACCTCGTCGACCTCGTCGGCAACATCGACGTCGACACCAACACCGACGTCCCCGACCCCGCGGCCAAGAAGAAGGGCGAGGCGCCCCTGGTCAACAAGGGCCGGGACCAGACGCTCAGCGGCAAGATGGCCGTCGCCTACGCCACCTACCGCGCCCCCGGCGAGGCCCAGAACGCCCAGCTGGAGCGGTTCGGGCAGGTCATGCAGGGCGTGCTGCGCAAGATGTCCTCCGACCCGGGGGCCGCGACCACCACCGTCCAGACCCTGGCGCAGATCCTCGACCCGTCCCTGACGGACAAGGACCTCGGCACCTTCCTCGCCGGGCTCGCCGACCTCGCCAAGGGCGGCGACTACCGCACGGACCTGCTGCCGGTGCGGAGCGACGGCACGCTCAGCGCCCAGACCGGCGCCGGCATCGTCCGCAACGTCCTCGGCGGCACCGCCAAGAGCCCCGACAAGGACGCCGCCGTCAGCGTCTCCGTCCAGAACGCCACCGGCGTCCAGGACAACACCGAGAAGGCCCGCGTGGTGCTCCTCAACGGCGGCTTCACGTTCCTGGAGGGCGGCACGGCGGCGGCCGGCTCCACCTCGAAGGTCGTCTACGCCGACGCCGCCGGCAAGACGAACGCCATCGAGGTGGCCAAGACGCTCGGACTGCCCGAGAGCTCCGTCGCCCGGGGCAGGATCTCGGCGAGCGCCGACGTCGCGGTGGTCCTCGGCCAGGACTTCAAGCCCTCGGCCGGCTAGGCGGCGCGCGCCCGCCCCCCACGTGATCCCCGTAATCGCGTGGGGGGCGCACGGCGGTCCGTGAGACCCTTGAGGACAAACGACCGCCGACCGAAAGCCTTGTAGTGACCGTGACCGACCGCTCCCAGGAGCTCATCACCACCGCCGCCCAGGCGGCCGCCGACAAGCTGGCGCACGACATCGTCGCCTACGACGTCAGCGACGTGCTGTCCATCACGGACGCCTTCCTGCTGGCCTCCGCGCCCAACGACCGCCAGGTCAAGTCGATCGTCGACGAGATCGAGGAGCGCCTCCAGAAGGAGCTCGGCGCGAAGCCCGTGCGCCGCGAGGGCGACCGCGACGCCCGCTGGATCCTGCTCGACTACGTCGACATCGTCGTCCACGTCCAGCACAGCGAGGAGCGCGTCTTCTACGCCCTGGAGCGGCTGTGGAAGGACTGCCCCGAGCTCGACCTGCCCGAGGACGCCAAGGCCACGCGCGGCAAGGCCGAGGAACACGCCAAGCTGCAGGCGGCCGAGGAGGCGGCGGAGCTGGACGGAGACTGGCGGTGAGCGCCGCCGGCGAGGCCGCCACGCCGGGCCGCGGCCGCCGCATCATCCTGTGGCGGCACGGCCAGACCTCGTGGAACGTGGAGCGCCGCTTCCAGGGCACCACGGACGTCGAGCTCACCGAGACCGGTGTCGCCCAGGCGCGCCGCGCCGCCCGGCTGCTCGTGTCCCTGAAGCCGGACGCGATCGTCGCCTCCGACCTGCGGCGGGCCGCGCGCACGGCCGCCGAGCTCGCCGCCCTCACCGGCCTGGAGGTCACCCACGACGAGGCCCTGCGCGAGACCTACGCGGGCGTCTGGCAGGGCCTGACGCACGAGGAGATCATCGCCCGGCACGGCGAGGAGTACGCCGCCTGGAAGCGCGGCGAGCCCGTGCGCCGCGGCGGTGGCGAACTGGAGACCGAGGTGGCCGACCGCGCCGCCCCCGTGGTCCTCCGGCACGCCGACAAGCTCCCCGAGGACGGCACGCTCGTCGTGGTCAGCCACGGCGGCACCATCCGCACCACCATCGGCCGGCTCCTCGGCCTGCAGCCGCACAACTGGGAGAGCCTCGGCGGACTCTCCAACTGCTGCTGGTCCGTGCTCGGCGAAGGCGCCCGCGGCTGGCGGCTGCTGGAGCACAACGCCGGCACGCTGCCGGAACCGGTGCTGGGCGACGACGACTGACCCCGGATTTCACTTTCCGGCAGGTCGCAGGCTAAAGTTCTTCTTGTTCGCCCGGCCCGCCGGGAAGGAACAAGAGGGGCTATAGCTCAGTTGGTAGAGCGCCTGCATGGCATGCAGGAGGTCAGGAGTTCAATTCTCCTTAGCTCCACGTCAAGATCCCGTTCCCGTCCAGGGGGCGGGATTTTTCGTGCCCGCTGTTGAGTCACTCGGCCCCGTCGAGGCGTATACCTCTACGGTCGCGACGACTGCCGTGTCCGGACTGGTACTGAGGCGTCGCTGACCGTATTGGCCCGGCCGTGGCAGAATCAAACGGCCGGAAGGGGGCGCGGCCCGACGGGAGGAGCACCGATGCCTGCGAGCATCCTCGAGGAGGTCGACCACCTCCTCGGAGCAGCGTTGACACGGGACCTGTCCACCCGCCTCAGCTGCCCTTCCTGCGGATCCGCGCACGTGGCCCAGATGCTCGGCGACAACGGCGGGATCTCCTACGTGTGCACGGCCTGCGGCCACAGCTGGAGCTGATCGATGGGTGCACACAGGCGGAAGTGCGACTGGTGCGGCAGCGGGACTCCGATCGTCCGCGACATGGAGCCGATCAATCCCGACTACCAGTACTGGTGCGAGGAGTGCGCGCGGGCGCTGATCATAAAAGGCGACCCGATCGAGACGTACCGCGAGCTGGAGGGCGAGCCGATCTACGGCCGGCTTCTGGAGGAGCACTGCACGCTCAAGCGGTTCTACTCGTTCGTGACGGCCTGAGACGAGAAGGAGGGGCAAATCGGTCATATCGGGCACCAGGAAACCGATTTGGTGTTGGGCCCGCAGGACCAGTAAAGTTGGCGTCGCCGCCGGGAAAAACCCGAAGGCAACACCGCAAGGGGCTATAGCTCAGTTGGTAGAGCGCCTGCATGGCATGCAGGAGGTCAGGAGTTCAATTCTCCTTAGCTCCACAGCAGATGAGAAGGCGGGCCATCCGATCCGGATGGCCCGCCTTCTTGTCGTACCCGTCTCGTCCGGCGCGGGTACGCGTACGGCGGGCCTCCCCGCAGGGAAGCCCGCCGTACGCCGTGTGTGCGCCTAGCGGCCGAGGGCGCGGCGGCCGCGGCCCTGGGAGAGCACCGGGAGGTTGCGCGACGGCGCGCCTTGCCCGCGGGTGTCCTCCTCGATGCGCAGGGCCAGCGCCGGGCAGCGACGCACCGCGCGTAGAGCCTTGGCCTCGGCGTACCGCGGCACCTGCGCCTGGGCCACGGTCGGGAAGCCGTCGGCGCCCAGCTGGAACACCTCGGGGAGGATGTCCGCGCACAGGCCGTGGCCCCGGCAGAGCGTCCAGTCGACGTAGATCTTCTGACGGCTCGGGCCGTCCTCCTCGGACTCGCCGCCGCCCGGGATGCCCGTCGGGGCCCTGCCTCCCTCGAAGAGCGGCAGAACGCCCTCCACGCGCCGTCCGCAGCCGTTGCCGAGGACATGGGCGGCCAGGTCGTCCGTGAACGCCTTGATGGTCGACTCCAGGAACATCGCGGAGCCGTCCGGGTGGGAGCAGGCGCCGCGCCGCTTCACGTTCTTGGCGACCTGCTTGAGCGCCTCCAGGGCGGCCGGTCCGCCGCCGTTGAGGATGTCCTCCATGCCGCGCGCGGCGGCCGGCAGGCCGAGGTAGCAGGGGCCGCACTGGCCCGCGCTCTCCTCGGCCAGCCACTGGGCGACCCGCAGCGACTCGCCCAGCGGGCAGGTGTCCTGACTGATCGGCAGGATGGCCCCGGCGCCGAGGGAACCGCCCACCGCGTCCAGGGAGTTGCGGGAGACGATCGCCTCGTTCACCGTCGCGGCGTCGATCCACTTGCCGTGGTAGCCGCCGGTGAGCACGCCCTGCGGCACCGGCGGGGCGCCGGCCAGCTGCAGGACGTAGCGCAGCGGCACGCCCGTGGGGACCTCGATCACCATGGGGCGGGCGACCGCACCGGAGACCGTGAGCATGACCGTGCCCGGCTCGTCGTACAGGCCGGTGTTGCCGTAGCGCTCCGGGCCGATGCGGGCGGCGATGGCCAGCTGGGCGAAGGTCTCGGCGTTGGACAGCAGGGTGGGCGCGCCGCCGACGCCGTTCTGCGAGGCGCTGACCTTGCGGCCGGGCGGCACGGCCGGGCCGCCGTCGATCGAGCGGATCAGCGACGCGGCCGCGCCGGTGACCATCCGGACCGGGTTGCGCTGCACGCGGGCGCGCAGGGCCGACCGGCGGCCGTTGCTGAGGCCGCGCTCGGCGAGCGCGGCCTCCATGGAGCGCTGGGTCGACTCCCGGGTGACCCCCACCACGAGCGTGCGGGCACCCAGGGCCTCGGCGCACAGCAGCGCGCCGTCCAGGATGAGATGCGGGGCGCGGTTGATCAGCACCGTGTCCTTGCGGCAGGCCGGTTCGTCCTCACTGCCGTTGACGACGACGACCGGCCGGACGCCGCGCTTGATCGCCGCCTCGGCGACCGAGCGCAGCTTCTTGTGGAAGGGGAAGCCCGCGCCGCCGCGGCCCTTGAGGTTGATGCGTTCGGCGAGTTGCGCGAGCTGCTCGCCGCCCATCGGCTCGAGCGGCCCGTGCACCTTGAGGTGCATGGGCAGATCGAGCCGATCGACAAGGTCGAAGCCCGACGTGAGCTGGGGAAGACCGACCACGCGGACTTCGGGTACGTCGGGCAGGGCCTCGTTCACTTAAAGCCTCCGGAAGGCGTGTTCCAAGGTTCGCCCGATCCCGGTGCGTCGAAGTCGTAGGACGCACCGGGCAGTGTTTCAGTGGCGGGACCGCTGTTGTACGTGTCGTTCGGGTAGTACGTGTCCTGGACGGCATTCGTCTCACCCGTGTCGTACACATCACTCGATCCGTACCCGGAGGCGCCTGGATTGCCATAGGCCGGGATGCTTTGTCCCGTGTCCCGCAGGGGGTCGTAGGGCGGGATGTTGAAGCCCGTGTCCTGGAGCGGGTCGTAGGCCGACGGCGGGGCCTCGCCGACCGGGGGCGGGGACGGGATCGGCCAGCTGCCGGAGGTGCTGGAGGGGCCGTCCACGGTGGGGATGGTCTCGGTCGGCTGCAGGTCCAGCGGCAGTTCCATGCTGGTGGTCGGCCCCGGCGCGTAGGCCTGGTCGCGCGGCGGGCCCGAGACGGCCCGGTAGGCCGCGGCGAAGCCGTTCGCGGACTCCTGGGGCGAGGGGCGCTCGGCCGGCTCGTACCGCGGGGCGGACGCGGTCGCCGCCGCTCCCGCGCGGCCCTTGCGGCCCTCGTAGCCGGGCAGCGCGGAGCCGGCCCGGGCCCGGCTCTCCTCCAGGTCACGGCGGCTCTGGCCCTCGCCGGGGCCGATGAACGCGGCGACCTTGTCGGCGACCTTGCGCTTGACCGGGCGCGGAGCGGCGCGCAGGGCGAGGGCCGCGGCCACGCCGAGCAGGGAGAGGCAGTACAGGATGACGAAGATCGGCTTGGCCGCGCGACCCGCGTAGAGGCCGTGCACGAGGGCGGCGCACCAGGCCGGGTAGGCCAGCATGTGCATGGCGCGCCAGCGGGCGGCGACCGGCGCGGGGGAGGCGAAGCGGTTGCGCAGCACGCCGGTGACGCCCACGAAGATCATGAGCATGCCTGCCAGGGTGCCCAGGCCGATCAGGAACGACCTGCCCGCGACGATCTCCTCGTCGGTGAGGAACAGCCCGAAGGGGATCACCGCGGCGATCCACGACGTGTGGGACAGCGCCAGCTTCACGCCGATGTGCACCAGGAGGAAGGCGATCGAGGCGACGGCCGTGGTCCGGTGCACGGCCTGCGCCAGGATGCGCCGGCGCGCGTCGAGCAGGATCCGGTCCTGGGCGACCAGACCCCAGATCACCGAGCAGGTCAGGCACACGAGGGACAGCACGCCCGCGCCGAAGTTGAGGAACTCGGCGAAGGAGTCGTCTGCCGTGGAGTCGTTGGGGTTCACGACCTGCCACCCCACATCCCGGCGACCGGGGGGAGTGAGGGGGTACTGCGATGAGGGTTCATGGGGGCAACTCCGAGCGGTTCGGGAAAGCGGTCCCGCTGCCGCACTCTAAGCGGAGCCATACCGATGGGTACGAGGTTTGAGTTATTGCGTTGTTATCAAAGGACAATGCGCTTGTTGCGATGTCCCTTAGCTACTGTTACGCGAAGTAACCCTTGACCTTGGTTCAGCTTTTCGAGTGTGGGATCGAGCGTCGAGGGCCCGTCCGAAGCGCGTCGCGGCGCGCTGGGGGCCTGCGGTACCCTAACGCCATGCGTGCCGTACGCCTTCTGCTTAGCGGGCCGCGCTGATCAGTCCCGGCCACCGGACGAGTCGAGTGGCCGGAATCGGCGCGGCGTCCCCTCCTGTGCGAGGGGATTTTTCGTTTCTCGACGACACAGCCGCAGGCAGAGACGATCGATGGAGCTTTGAGGATCATGAGCGAGACGAACCCCGCTGCCACCTCCGAGGTGGCAGCGCCGCACCGCTACACGGCCGCGACGGCTGCCGAGATCGAAGCACGCTGGCAGGACTTCTGGGACGCGGACGGCACCTACGCCGCGCCCAACCCCAAGGGTGACCTGGCGGGCGACCCGGAGACCGTCGCCCGGCCCAAGAAGTTCATCATGGACATGTTCCCGTACCCCTCGGGCGCGGGCCTGCACGTCGGCCACCCCCTGGGCTACATCGCCACGGACGTCTTCGCCCGCTTCCAGCGGATGACCGGCCACAACGTCCTGCACACCCTGGGCTTCGACGCCTTCGGCCTGCCCGCCGAGCAGTACGCGGTGCAGACCGGCACCCACCCGCGCGTGTCCACCGAAGCCAACATGGAGAACATGAAGGCCCAGCTGCGCCGGCTGGGCCTGGGCCACGACAAGCGCCGGTCGTTCGCCACGATCGACCCTGAGTACTACAAGTGGACCCAGTGGATCTTCCTGCAGATCTTCAACTCCTGGTACGACCACGACGCCCGGCGGGCCCGCCCGATCGACGAGCTGGTCGCGCAGTTCGAGTCCGGTGAGCGGCCCGTCCCCGGCCACACGCGCGCGTGGAGCGAGCTGAGCGCCGCCGAGAAGGCCGACGTCCTGGGCGAGTTCCGGCTGGCCTACGCCTCCGACGCGCCGGTCAACTGGTGTCCCGGACTGGGCACCGTGCTGGCCAACGAGGAGGTCACCGCCGACGGCCGCTCCGAGCGCGGCAACTTCCCGGTCTTCAAGGCCAAGCTGCGCCAGTGGAACATGCGCATCACCGCCTACGCCGACCGGCTGCTGGAGGACCTGGACGCGCTGGACTGGCCCGAGGCCATCAAGCTGCAGCAGCGCAACTGGATCGGCCGCTCCGAGGGCGCCCGCGTCGACTTCCCCATCGACGGCGAGCGCATCACCGTCTTCACCACCCGGCCGGACACCCTGTTCGGCGCCACCTACATGGTGCTGGCGCCCGAGCACCCGCTGGTCGAGAAGTTCACCCCGGCCGCCTGGCCCGAGGGCACCCACGAGGTGTGGACCGGCGGCTACGCGACCCCGGCCGAGGCCGTCGCCGCGTACCGCGCGCAGGCCGCGTCCAAGTCCGACGTCGAGCGCCAGGCCGAGGCCAAGGACAAGACCGGCGTCTTCGTCGGCGCCTACGCGACCAACCCGGTCAACGGCGAGCAGGTCCCGGTCTTCATCGCCGACTACGTGCTGATGGGCTACGGCACCGGCGCGATCATGGCCGTCCCGGCCCACGACACGCGCGACTTCGCCTTCGCCCGCGCCTTCGAGCTGCCGATCCGCTGCGTGGTCGAGCCGACCGACGGCCGCGGCACCGACCCGTCCGAGTGGGACGACGCCTTCGCCTCCTACGACGCGAAGATCGTGAACTCCACCGGCACCGGCGTGTCCCTGGACGGCCTGGGCGTCGTCGAGGCCAAGGCCCGCATCACCGAGTGGCTGGAGGCCGAGGGCGTCGGCGAGGGCACCGTCAACTTCCGGCTGCGCGACTGGCTGTTCAGCCGCCAGCGCTACTGGGGCGAGCCCTTCCCGATCGTCTACGACGAGGACGGCATCGCCCACGCGCTGCCCGAGTCGATGCTGCCGCTGGAGCTGCCCGAGGTCGAGGACTACAGCCCCCGCACCTTCGACCCGGACGACGCCGACACCCAGCCCGAGACGCCGCTGTCCCGCAACGAGGACTGGGTCAACGTCACGCTGGACCTGGGCGACGGGCCGAAGAAGTACCGCCGCGAGACCAACACCATGCCCAACTGGGCCGGTTCCTGCTGGTACGAGCTGCGCTACCTGGACCCGCACAACAGCGAGAAGCTGGTCGACCCCGAGATCGAGCAGTACTGGATGGGCCCGCGCGAGGGCATGCCGCACGGCGGTGTCGACCTGTACGTCGGCGGCGCCGAGCACGCCGTGCTGCACCTGCTGTACGCCCGCTTCTGGTCCAAGGTGCTGTACGACCTGGGGCACGTCTCCTCCGCGGAGCCGTTCCACAAGCTGTTCAACCAGGGCATGATCCAGGCCTACGTCTACCGCGACAGCCGCGGCATCGCCGTGCCGGCCGCCGAGGTCGAGGAGCGCGACGGCGCGTACTGGTACCAGGGCGAGAAGGTCTCCCGGCTGCTGGGCAAGATGGGCAAGTCCCTGAAGAACGCGGTCACTCCGGACGAGATCTGCGCCGAGTACGGCGCCGACACGCTGCGTCTGTACGAGATGGCCATGGGCCCGCTGGACGTCTCCCGGCCGTGGGACACGCGCGCGGTGGTGGGCCAGTTCCGGCTGCTGCAGCGGCTGTGGCGCAACATCGTCGACGAGGCGACCGGCGAGGTCACCGTCGTCGACGCCGAGCCCGACGAGGACACGCTGCGCGCCCTGCACAAGGCGATCGACGGGGTGCGCGGGGACCTGGAGGGCATGCGGTTCAACACCGCCATCGCCAAGGTCACCGAGCTGAACAACCACCTGACCAAGGTGGGCGGGCCCGTGCCGCGCTCCGTGGCCGAGCCGCTGGTGCTGATGGTCGCGCCGCTGGCCCCGCACATCGCCGAGGAGCTGTGGCACAAGCTGGGGCACACCGACTCGGTCGTCCACCAGGACTTCCCGGTCGCCGACCCGGCGTACGTGGTCGACGAGACCGTGACCTGCGTCGTGCAGATCAAGGGCAAGGTCAAGGCGCGGCTGGAGGTCTCGCCGTCGATCTCCGAGGACGAGCTGGAGAAGGTCGCCCTGGCCGACGAGAAGGTCGTCGCCGCGCTGGGCGGGGCCGGGATCCGCAAGGTGATCGTGCGGGCGCCGAAGCTGGTGAACATCGTCCCGGCGTAGCCGCGAGGCACCGGGGGACCACTCTCGGGGTGGTCCCCTACGGGCAGGTTCGGGGTTTTTCTGGAACTCCGGGCCTGCCTGTTGCGTTTACCGTGGAGAGCGACACGAGGTGGGTTCGGACGCCCTGAGGAGGAGCCGGTGGAAGCAGTGATCGCAGTATTCGCTCTGCTCGTCGTGCTCTTCGTGGTGCTCGGCGCCTACGCGACCGTCAAGGTGGTCGGCGCGGCCAAGCGCGGTGTGGACCGCGGCATCACCCAGGCGCGGCGCACGGTCGAGGACCACACCCTGCGGGCCAAGTCCTTCGCCCAGCCCGGCGCCGCGGGTGAACTCGCCCAGCTGCGGCTGAGGCTGCGCACCTCGATGCGCGCCACGCAGGACGCGCTGCAGGCGGCCGCCGCCGAGGACGCCTCCATGAAGGAGTCCGTGGGCCTCTTCGAGCGGCTCAGCGCGCACGGCCACGAGCTGGACGACGAGCTGAAGCGCCTGGAGTCCGAGCCGAACCGCGGTGCTCTCACCGAGCGGCTGCCCGACCTGCGCGAGCGCACCGAGCGCATCATCCAGTCCGCCGACGCGCTGCGCTGGGCCGCCCGCGACCGCGCCCGCCGTTTCGCCGACGACGACCTGGACACGCTGAGCGCGCAGATCGACGTGGAGGCCGGCGCCCTGCGGCACTGGACGACCTCGGACTCCCCGTCCGCCTCGGCGCCCGCCTCGAAGCCGTGGCCCGAGGCACCCGCCGCGGACGCCACCACGGCCGGGCAGACCTGGCCGGAGACCCCGCGGTCGAGCCCGGCGCAGGAGCCGGAGCGGCCGGCCATCACCCCGCCGGCAGCCCGTCCCACCTACCCCTGGCAGAAGAAGCCCCGCCCCGAGAGCACCACTTGATCCGGCCACGCGTGCGGCAGGGCGCGGGGCCCGGGCTGCCACACGGGCACTACGGCAGGTAACCTCCAGCTCATGTCCCGCCATGTCGCGATCGTCACCGATTCAACGGCCTACCTGCCGGCCCGGACGATGGAGCGCCATGGCATCTCGGCGGTCCCGCTGACGGTGGTGCTCGGCGACCGGGCGCTTCAGGAGGGCACGGAGATCTCCACGCGCGCCCTCGCCCAGGCTTTGCAGAAGCGCCGGCCGGTGACGACCTCGCGGCCCGCCCCCGCGGTCTTCGAGGAGACCTATCGCAGGGTGGCCGAGTCCGGCGCCACCGGCATCGTCTCCCTCCATCTCTCCGCCGAGCTCTCCGGCACGTACGACGCGGCCGTGGTCGCCGCCCGGCAGGCGCCCGTGCCGGTGCGGGTCGTGGACACGGGCATGATCGCGATGGCTCTCGGTTTCTGCGCGCTTGCCGCGGCGGAGACCGCCGAGGCGGGCGGCACGGTGGACGAGGCCGTCACCGCGGCGGAGAAGCGGGCCGCGGGCACATCCGCCTACTTCTACGTGGACACCCTCGACTATCTGCGCCGCGGCGGCCGGATCGGCGCCGCCCAGGCCCTGTTGGGCTCCGCGCTCGCGGTGAAGCCGCTGCTGCAGCTGGCCGACGGCCGCATCGAACCGCTGGAGAAGGTGCGGACCGCGTCGAAGGCGATCGCCCGGCTGGAGGAGATCGCCGCCGACCGGGCCGGCGGTGCGCAGGTCGATGTCGCCGTCCACCATCTCGCCGCCCCGGACCGGGCGTCGGCCCTCGCCGACCGGCTGCGGGGGCGGTTGTCCGGGCTGGCCGATCTGCATGTCAGTGAGGTCGGGGCGGTGATCGGGGCGCACACGGGGCCGGGGTTGCTGGGGGTTGTGGTTTCGCCTCGGTGAACGTTTGCGGTGGGGTGGGCCGGGGTCTGAGGTGGGCTGGGGTCTGTGGTGGGCTGGGGTCTGTGGTGGGCTGGGGTGGGGTGGGGCTCGTCTCACTCGTGTGAGTGGCGGGGTTGTCCACAAGCGGGCGGTTGTCCCCGGGAATTGGCCATGATCATCGCGGGTGGGCCGGGATGTCCGATCCTCGGCGCATGGCACTTCGATCACGTTCACGCACAGCGACCGCGACCAGTGGACCGGGCCGTGGCCCCGCGTCCGACGGGCGCGTCCGTCACCGCCGGCCCCGGTCTGTGGCACGTGGCCGGACCGCCCGGCACCGTCACCCGTCCGCGGAGGAGCTCCGCCGTCGGGCAGAGGCGTTGTTCGGGGAACACGCCGAGCCGCTGAGGCGGGCCGATATGGGGGCACCGGCGGGGGAATGGGAAGGCGAACGGGCCGGGGAGCGGCGGGAGTCGGGGCAGGGGCCGCCTGGGGAGGCGCGGGCTGGGGAGGATCCGCGTGGGCGGGGGCTGCCTGGGGAGGACCTGCTGGGGGAGGGGCTGCACGGGCAGGTTGCGCCTGGGGAGGGCTCGTCTGGACAGGGGCTGCCTGGGCAGGGGGACTGGCGGGAGCGGGCCGGGCTCGCCCTTCGGGAGCGTATGCCGCTGTGGTTGCAGACGAGGTGCGGGCTGGAGCGGCGGAGTGTGGTCGCCCTGACGGTGGTGCTCGTCGTGGCCGCGGCCTTCGCCGTGCAGCACTTCTGGGCGGGCCGGACCCAGTCCGTGCGGCCGCCCGAGGTGGTGCGTGCGGCGGCACAGTACGGGGAGGAGCCGGGGCAGGGCGGTCGGGCCGAGGCGGGGCCGGGAGCGGCGGTGGCCGGGTCGGCGAAGGCCGGCGGTGCGGCGGGTGCGGCCGGAGCGGCGGGGGCGGTCGGGACGGCTGGGGCGGCGGGGGCGGCTGGAGCTTCCGGAGGCGCCGAGATCGTCGTGGACGTCAGCGGCAAGGTCCGTGATCCCGGGATCCATCGACTGCCTGCCGGCTCGCGGGTGGCGGACGCGCTGAAGGCGGCGGGTGGGGTGGAGCCCGGCACGGACACCGACGGCCTCAACCGCGCGCGGTTCCTCGTGGACGGGGAGCAGGTGATCGTCGGCGGTGCGGCTCCCTTCGCGGGGGTGGGAGCGGGTGCGGGAGCAGGGGCAGGAGCGGGGAGTGCGAGGTCGACGGGCTCCGTGGGAGGGGTGGGAGGGGCGTCGGGTGGGGCAATGGCAGGGGCTCCGGTCTCACTCAACACGGCCACCCTCGACCAGCTCGACACGCTGCCCGGTGTCGGTCCCGTGCTGGCGCAGCACATCGTCGACTACCGCACGCAGCACGGCGGATTCCGTTCCGTGGACGAGCTGCGCGAGGTGAACGGCATCGGCGACCGCCGCTTCGCCGACCTGCGGAACCTGGTACGGCCATGAGCGAACGGTCGGCCGTGCACGTTGCTTCCGGCACGCGGCTCGGTCTCGCCCGGCCGCGGCAGGAGGGGCCCACCGATCTGCGGCTCGTCCCACCGGCCCTCGCGGCCTGGGGCACGGCGGCACTGGTACCGGGGGTGTCGGCGGGCTGGGCCGTGGGCATCGTGATCGCCTGCCTCCTCGCCGTCGCCCTCCTGGCTCTGACTCGGCGGCGCGGCTCGGCGTCATGGCCACGGGTGTCGGCCGCCGCCGTCCTGCTGTGCGTCGCGGCGGCCGCCGCCTCGGCCGGGCTGCACGCGGCTGATCTGCGGCGGGGCCCTGTGCCCGGGCTGGCCAGGGAGTACGCGACGGTGACCGCCGAGGTCGAGCTCACCTCCGACCCCCGGCTCACCCGTCCCCGCGTTCAGGGCGATCGTCTGGCTCCGGCCGCCGTGCTGATCGACGCCGAGGTGCGGCGCGTCCACCGCGCGGGAGCCGCCTCGACGGCGACGGCGACGGCGACGGCAACGGGGACGGCGACGGTGACGCGGACGCCGGTGTTGTTGATCGTCGACGTGGGACCGGCCGGGCGGGGTGATCGGGCCGGGCGGACGGTCGCCGGTGGGTCGGTGCCGTCGGCATGGCTCGGGCTGCTGCCCTCGACACGGCTGCGCGTGAACGCGCGGGCGGCACCGGCGATGGCGGGCGGTGACCGGGTGGCGGCCGTGCTGCGGGTGCGGGGCGAGGCCGGACCGGAGGTGGTGGGCGAGCCCTCCGGGGCGCAGCGGCTCGCCGGGCGGCTGCGCGCCGGGCTGCGGGAGGCGACCGACGGGCTGCCGGCGGACGCCCGGGCGTTGTTGCCGGGGCTGGTCGTCGGGGACACCTCGCGGATCACACCGGAGCTGGAGGAGGCCTTCAAGGAGACCGACCTCACCCACACGCTGGCCGTGTCCGGGGCGAACTTCACGATCCTGCTCGCCCTGCTGCTCGGTCCGCCCGGTCTGGCCCAGCAGGCCGAGCGGCGCGGCCTCGCGCCCCGCCTCGGCATCTCGCTGCGCGGCACCGCGGTGCTCGGGGGCGCGCTCTCGCTCGGGTTCGTCGTGGTGTGCCGGCCGGATCCGAGCGTGGTGCGGGCCGCGGCCTGCGGGGCCGTCGCGCTGCTGGCTCTCGCGACCGGCCGCCGCAGGTCGATGATCCCGGCGCTGGCGACGGCGGTCCTGCTGCTGGTGCTCTACGACCCGCGGCTGGCGCGCAGTTACGGTTTCCTGCTCTCCGTCGTGGCCACCGGCGCCCTGCTGACGCTCGCGCCGCGATGGAGCGCCGGGCTGCGACGGCGTGGGGTGCCGCCCCGGCTCGCCGAGGCGCTGGGTGCCGCTGCCGCCGCGCAGGCGCTGTGTGCGCCCGTCGTCGCCGTGCTGTCGGCGCGGGTGAGCCTGGTGGCGGTGCCGTGCAACCTGCTCGTGGAGGCCGCGGTCGCGCCGGCGACGGTGCTGGGCTTCGCCGCGCTGGCCACGGCCCCGTCGGCGATGCCCGTGGCCGAGGCCCTGGCGTGGTGCGCCCAGTGGCCGGCGGAGTGGATCGCGGGGGTCGCCCGGACCGGGGCGGCGCTGCCCGGCGCGGGCGTGGACTGGCCCGGCAGCTGGACGGGCGCGGCACTGCTCGGCGCCGTGACGCTGCTCGTGGTGCTTCTGGGCCGGCGGCTGCTTCGGCATCCCTGGTGGTGCGGGGCCTGCGGGGTGCTGCTCCTGCTGGCCGTGGTGCAGCCGCCGCCGCTGACCCGGACGATCACGGGCTGGCCCCCGCCGGGCTGGCGGCTGGTGATGTGTGACGTGGGGCAGGGGGACGCCCTGGTGCTCGCGGCGGGCGAGGGCGCCGGGGTGGTGGTCGACGCGGGCCCCGATCCGCAGCGCGTCGACCACTGCCTGCGCTCACTCGGCATCACCAGGATCCCGCTGGTCGTCCTCACCCACTTCCACGCCGACCACGTCGCCGGCCTGCCGGGTGTGCTGCGCGGACGGGCGGTGGGCGCGATCGAGACGACGGGCCTGGAAGAGCCCCCCGACCAGGCCGCGTTCGTGCGGCGGCTGGCGGCGGCCCGGCGGGTTCCCGTGACCCGGGCGGCGGCCGGTGAGGAGCGGCGGGCGGGGGAGCTGTCCTGGCAGGTGGTGTGGCCGCCGCCGATCCCGCCACCCGGCGCTCCCCCCGGGGTGCTGCCGACGCACCCGGTGCCGGAGGGCCCGAACGACGCCAGTGTCGCCCTGCTGGTCCGCTCGGGCGGACTGCGCCTGCTGCTCCTCGGGGACCTCGAACCCCCGGCCCAGCGGGCGCTGGCGAGATCGCCGGACGCCGAGGCGCTGCGGGACGTGGACGTGCTGAAGGTCGCGCACCACGGCTCGGCCTACCAGGACCCGGGGCTCATACACCGGGCGGCTCCGCGGCTGGCCCTCATCAGCTGCGGTGAGGACAACCCGTACGGGCATCCGGCGCCGGGCACGCTCGCGGCGCTGCGTGCCGGAGGCGCGGCGGTGCTGCGGACGGACCGGGGCGGCGCGCTGGCCGTGATGGGAGAGGGCGGCGGACTGAGGGTGGCGCGAGACTGAGGCCATGAATTCAGCACAGGTTGATGCCTACCTCCGTCGTCTGGGAGTCGAGCACCCGGCGTGGCCGACCGTCGACGCGCTGCGCGAGCTGCATCTGCGCCATCTGCAGACGGTGCCGTTCGAGAACCTCTCGATCCATCTCGGCGAGGAGATCGTGCTGGAGGAGAAGCGGCTGCTGGACAAGGTGGTGGGGGCGCGGCGGGGCGGGTTCTGTTACGAACTCAACGGCTCGTTCGGGGCGTTGCTGGCCGCGCTGGGATACGACGTGACGCTGCTCGCCGGGAGGGTGTACGGCGACGGGGAGCGGCTCGGGATCCCGTACGACCATCTCGCCCTGCGGGTGCGGACGGTGGACGGCGGTGACTGGCTGGCCGACGTCGGGTTCGGGGCGCACAGCCACCTGCCGCTGGCCTTCGGGGAGCGGGGGGAGCAGGAGGACCCGGCGGGCACGTTCCGGATCGTCGAGGCGGGGCCGGACGCGGCCGGGGTGCGCGGCGGGCACGGCACGGTGGAGGCGGCGGACCTGGACGTGTTCCGGGGCGGCACGGCGCAGTACCGGCTGGAGGTACGGCCGCGGGCGCTGGGTGACTTCGTGGCCGGGGCGTGGTGGCACGGTACGTCGCCGGCCTCGCACTTCACGCGGTCGCTGGTCTGCTCGCGGATCACGCGGGACGGAGGGAGGATCACGCTCAGCGGACGCCGCTTCACGACGACGGCGGCCGACGGGACGCGGGAGGAGAGGGAGCTGGCGACGGACCAGGAGGTGCTCGGCGCGTACCGCGAGCGGTTCGGGATCGAGCTGGACAGGGTGCCGGCGGTACGGCCCCCGGGTTCGGACGGGCTCTAGAGGGCGTGGGGCGCTGCCGGGCCGGCCGGGGGCAGGCCTGCCGGGCGGTGTCCGGGCCGCACCGGGAACAATGTCCCGCGTGAGTGATGTGCGACATGTGCTGGTGCTGCCCGACCGTGATGCCGCGGAAGAGGTGGTCGAGGCGCTGCGGGAGCGGTTCGGGATCGTCGAGGAGCCACAGCTGGTGCGGGACGCGCTGGCCGGTGAGGACGACGCGGAGGACGCGCAGTGGCTGGTCGTCCTCCGGGACGAGGAGGAACGGCTGGACGCCGGCGAGCTGGACCGCTTCGCCGGCGAGTGGGAGGGCTGGCGGGAGGAGCCGTAGCCGTTGCCCGGGCGAGCCGTAACCCTGGGCCGGGCGGATCCGCAATCCCTGCCGGGATGAGCCGTAACCCCTGCCGGGATGAGCCGTCGCCCTCGGCGGACGAGCCCTGATCCCTGCCGGGACTAGCCGTAGCTCCAGGCGGATGACGAGCCCCGGGGCTCCGTGTCAGTGGTGCGTGGGATGCTTGGCGCGATGGCCAGGAAGACTGCGAATGACGACCCCCTCGCCCCGGTGACGCTCGCCGTGGGCCAGGAGGAGCTGCTGCTCGACCGTGCCGTGCAGGAGGTGGTGGCCGCCGCCAAGGCCTCCGACGCCGACACGGACGTACGGGACCTCACCCCGGACCAGTTGCAGCCCGGCACGCTCGCCGAGCTGACGAGCCCGTCGCTCTTCGCGGAGCGCAAGGTCGTGGTCGTGCGCAACGCGCAGGACCTGTCGGCCGACACGATCAAGGACGTGAAGGCGTACCTCGGGGCGCCCGCCGAGGAGATCACGCTCGTGCTGCTGCACGCGGGCGGGGCCAAGGGCAAGGGCCTGCTCGACGCAGCGCGCAAGGCGGGGGCGCGCGAGGTGGCCTGCCCGAAGATGACGAAGCCGGCGGACCGGCTGGCGTTCGTGCGGCAGGAGTTCCGCGTGGTGGGCAGGTCCGCCACGCCGGAGGCCTGCCAGGCGCTCGTCGACGCCATCGGCAGCGATCTGCGGGAGCTGGCCTCGGCGGTCTCGCAGCTGGTCGCGGACGTCGAGGGGACGATCGACGAGGCGGTCGTCGGGCGGTACTACACAGGCCGGGCCGAGGCGTCGAGCTTCACGGTCGCCGACCGCGCGGTCGAGGGCAGGGCGGCGGAGGCCCTGGAGGCGCTGCGCTGGTCGCTGGCGACCGGGGTGGCGCCGGTGATGATCACGAGCGCGCTCGCGCAGGGCGTCCGGGCGATCGGCAAGCTGTCGTCGGCGCGCGGGGGCAGGCCGGCCGATCTGGCCCGGGAGCTCGGGATGCCGCCGTGGAAGATCGACCGGGTGCGGCAGCAGATGCGCGGATGGACGCCGGACGGTGTGTCGGTGGCGCTGCGGGCGGTGGCCGAGGCGGACGCGGGCGTGAAGGGCGGGGGCGACGACCCCGAGTACGCCCTGGAGAAGGCGGTGGTCACGATCGCCCGCGCGGCCCGCTCCCGGGGCCGGGGCTGACGATCCCGGCCGGTCGGCCACGGCCTGGCCCGTCGGCCGGCTTCCTCGCGGACTCAGTACAGGGAAGGCCGGTACAGCGAAGGCCGGTACTGGGAGGGCCCGTGCCGGGAGGACCCGTGCCGGGAGGGCCTGTCCCGGGAAGACTCAGTACAGCGGCTGGCCGATCCCCAGCAGGTTTCCCTCGCTGTCGCGGAACCAGGCGCCGCGTTCGCCCCGTGCCCCCTTGCTCGGGTAGTGCCCCTCGACCTCGGCGATCCCGTCCCGGGTGCGGAAGCCGGGCAGGTCGACCTCCTCGAAGACGACCCCGCGCCGCTTCAGCTCCGCCACGGCGCCGTCGATGTCGTCGACCTCCAACGCCATCTGGGTGAAGGTGCCGGGCGAGGCCCCCGCCGACCGGAACAGCGCGAACTCCCCGCCGCCGCACCGGTACAGCAGCCCGCCGGGCCGTTCGTCGACCGGTTCCAGGCCGAGCTTGTCGGCGTAGAAGCGCCGCGCCCGGTCCAGGTCCTGCGCCGGGAGCCGGGTCGCCACACGGGCCCCGGCCAGCACGGCCGTGTCGTCGGTGTCCATCTCTCCACTGTGCCCCGGAACGTGCCGTGGCGGCGGCCCGGAGGGAGAATCGGGAGTGTCAGCCGTACATCGCCAAGCGACGGAGAGGTGGCGAGGGACATGGCTGAACACCCGCACGCGGCGCTGGTCCGCAAGGGATTCGAGGCCTTCTCACGCGGGGACATGGACACCCTGCGCGGCTTGATGGCGGGGGACGCCACCCACCACGTGCCCGGAGACCACCCCTTGTCGGGCGACTTCAAGGGGGTCGACGCGATCATCGAGATGTACGAACGGCTCGGCGCCGAGACCAACGGGACGATGCACGCGGAACTGATCGGCATCGCCGTCGACGGCCGCGGTCACGCGGTCGGCATGACCCGCTTCACGGCCGAGCGCAACGGCAGGAAGCTCGACGACACCGGCTGCATCGTCTTCCGGATCGTCGGCGACAAGGTCACCGACCTCGACGAGTGCGTCGAGGACATCGACGAGAACAACGCGTTCTGGTCCTGACCACGCCGAAGGCCGGGCGTCCTCCCATGGGGAACAGGAGGAGACCCGGCCTACGGTTCACATCGGGTGGATCCGCGCCCGCGTGGCGAACGCAGGCCGCGCGCGGATCCGAAGGGTGCCGGACGGGAGCGGATGAGAGAGGGCCCGCTCGATTCCCTCCGGCGTCACATCAATCGTCAGCCCTTGAGCGCGGCGACCTTCTGAGCCAGCGCCGACTTCTTGTTGGCAGCCTGGTTCTTGTGGATGACGCCCTTCGAGACGGCCTTGTCGAGCTGGCGCGCCGCAGCGCGCTGGTACTCGGTGGCCTTCTCGACGTCACCCGCGGCAGCGGCCTCACGGGCCTTGCGGATCGCGGTCTTGAGGGAGGACTTGACGGCCTTGTTGCGCAGCCGCGCCTTCTCGTTGGTCTTGATCCGCTTGATCTGGGACTTGATGTTCGCCACGAATGAGCCTTTTCAGGTTCTGGCACGGGGCCGCACGAGGCCGCACGGATCCGCACCGGGTGATTTCTTGAGGTCGTGCCTCGTGCGAGAGGGCATGAGACACAGCCACCCAGGCTACCAGTGGGTGCTTTCCCGGCCCAAACCCGTCCATGGTCCCCACCCGTGGGACGATGGAGGCTACGTATCGATCCGACCCGAGACCGCAGACACTGCGGACGCCTCAAGAATCAGGACCCTGCGTGCCCGCGATCCCCAGCCACGTGCCCGAGCCGAGCCGTACCGACCCGGCTCTGATCCGCAATTTCTGCATCATCGCGCACATCGACCACGGCAAGTCCACGCTCGCCGACCGGATGCTCCAGCTGACCGGAGTGGTCGAGCAGCGGCAGATGCGCGCCCAGTACCTCGACCGCATGGACATCGAGCGTGAGCGTGGCATCACGATCAAGTCTCAGGCGGTGCGTCTGCCGTGGGCTCCCACCCACGACAAGGACAACACGCACATCCTGAACATGATCGACACCCCGGGGCACGTCGACTTCACCTACGAGGTCTCGCGGTCGCTCGCCGCCTGCGAGGGCACCATCCTCCTGGTCGACGCCGCCCAGGGCATCGAGGCCCAGACCCTCGCCAACCTGTACCTGGCGATGGAGAACGACCTCACGATCATCCCGGTGCTGAACAAGATCGACCTGCCGGCCGCGCAGCCCGAGAAGTTCGCCGAGGAGCTCGCCCACCTCATCGGGTGCGACCCCGGCGACGTGCTCAAGGTCTCCGCCAAGACCGGGCTCGGGGTCGAGGCGCTGCTGGACAAGGTCGTGGAGCAGGTTCCGCCCCCGGTCGGTGTCAAGGACGCCCCGGCGCGCGCGATGATCTTCGATTCCGTCTACGACTCCTACCGCGGTGTCGTGACGTACGTCCGTGTCATCGACGGGCAGCTCAACAAGCGCGAGCGCATCAAGATGATGTCGACGGGCGCCACTCACGAGCTGCTGGAGATCGGCACCAACTCGCCGGAGATGCTGCCCGCCGACGGACTGGGCGTCGGCGAGGTGGGGTACCTGATCACCGGGGTGAAGGACGTCCGCCAGTCCAAGGTCGGTGACACCGTCACCAGCCAGTCCAAGGGCGCCACCGAGGCCCTCGGCGGCTACAAGGACCCCAAGCCCATGGTCTTCTCGGGCCTGTACCCGCTGGACGGCTCGGACTACCCGGAGCTGCGCGAGGCCCTGGACAAGCTGCAGCTCAACGACGCCGCGCTGGTGTACGAGCCGGAGACCTCGGCCGCGCTCGGCTTCGGCTTCCGCGTCGGCTTCCTCGGGCTGCTGCACCTGGACGTGATCCGTGAGCGGCTGGAGCGCGAGTTCGGGCTCGACCTGATCGCGACCGCCCCGAACGTGGTGTACCGCGTCGTCATGGAGGACGGCAGCGAGCACACGGTCACCAACCCGAGCGAGTTCCCCGAGGGCAAGATCTCGGAGGTCTACGAGCCGGTCGTCCGGGCCACGATCCTGGCGCCGAGCGAGTTCATCGGCTCGATCATGGAGCTGTGCCAGACCCGGCGCGGCACGCTGCTCGGCATGGACTACCTGTCCGAGGACCGGGTCGAGATCCGCTACACCCTGCCCCTCGCCGAGATCGTCTTCGACTTCTTCGACCAGCTGAAGTCCAAGACCCGCGGCTACGCCTCGCTCGACTACGAGCCCACCGGCGAGCAGACCTCCAGCCTGGTCAAGGTCGACATCCTGCTGCACGGCGACAAGGTGGACGCGTTCTCGGCGATCACCCACAAGGACCAGGCGTACGCGTACGGCGTGCGGCTCGTCGCCAAGCTCAAGGAGCTCATCCCGCGGCAGGCCTTCGAGGTGCCGGTCCAGGCCGCCATCGGCTCCCGGGTCATCGCCCGCGAGACCATCCGCGCCATCCGCAAGGACGTCCTCGCCAAGTGCTACGGCGGTGACATCTCCCGCAAGCGGAAGCTGCTGGAGAAGCAGAAGGAGGGCAAGAAGCGGATGAAGATGGTGGGTTCCGTGGAAGTTCCTCAGGAGGCCTTCATCGCGGTCCTGTCGAGCGATGACAGCGCGGGATCGGGCAAGGGCAAGAAGTAATCACGGATTACCGTGGGTTACACCCCAAACCGGGTAGAACAGGGGCCCGCCGTGCGAAAGTGCGGCGGGCCCTGCGCGTCCACGGGGTAGCTCTCTGTACGAAGTGACAGGCCGCGGCCCCTTACGCGGGGGCCGGTCGGCCTTTACTCTGATCCCTGCTCGATAGTTACTCGCGAGTTAAACAACGGGGTGTGCGTTGCGCCTCGTGACGCCTCGTGAGTGCCCACCAGCCGCACCTGAGCCAGCCGCACTGTCGCGGGCCCCGGAGGATGTCGTGAGCGACACACAGACTTTGATCGAGAACCGTCCGCCGTCCGTGGCGGGCCTCTTCCTGGACCGCGTGACGGCCACGCCGGACGCGGAGGCCTACCGGTATCCGGTCCCGTCACCGTCCGGACAGGGGCCGGACGAGTGGAAGTCGCTGAGCTGGGCGCAGGCCGCCGAGCGGGTCTTCGCCATCGCGGCCGGCCTGATCGAGCTCGGCGTGCAGCCCGAGCAGCGGGTCGCCCTCGCCTCCAGCACGCGGGTCGAGTGGATCCTGGCCGACCTCGGCATCATGTGCGCCGGTGCCGCCACGACCACGGTGTATCCGCAGACCAACGCCGACGAGTCGGCGTACATCCTGTCGGACTCCGAGAGCCGGGTGCTCATCGCGGAGAACGCCGAGCAGCTGGCCAAGGCCAAGGAGAAGCGCGCCGAGCTGCCCGAGCTGACCCATGTCGTGGTGATCGACGCGGCCGGCGCCGAGACCGCCGACTGGATCCTCACCCTCGACGAGCTGGAGAAGCGCGGCGCGGCCCGGCTGGAGAAGGACCCCGACCTGATCAGGGAGCGGGTCGGCGCCATCTCCAAGGACCAGCTGGCCACCCTCATCTACACCTCCGGCACCACCGGCCGCCCCAAGGGCGTGCGCCTGCCGCACGACAACTGGTCGTACATGGCGAAGGCGATCGCCGCGACCGGCCTGGTCAGCGGCGACGACGTGCAGTACCTGTGGCTGCCGCTCGCGCACGTCTTCGGCAAGGTGCTCACCTCCGGCCAGATCGAGGTCGGGCACGTCACCGCCGTCGACGGCCGCGTCGACAAGATCATCGAGAATCTGCCGGTGGTGCAGCCGACGTACATGGCGGCCGTGCCGCGCATCTTCGAGAAGGTCTACAACGGCGTCGCCGCGAAGGCCCGGGCGGGCGGCGGGGCCAAGTACAAGATCTTCCAGTGGGCCGCCGAGGTCGCCCGCGAGTACGCCAAGGTCTCCCAGGACAACTTCCGGCGCACCGGGACCGCGACCGTGCCGTTCGGGCTGAACGCCAAGCACAAGGTCGCCGACACGCTGGTGTACGCCAAGATCCGCGAGGCCTTCGGTGGCAACCTGCGGGCCTGCGTCTCCGGCTCGGCCGCCCTCGCACCCGAGATCGGCTACTTCTTCGCCGGCGCCGGCATCCACATCCTGGAGGGCTACGGCCTCACCGAGTCCTCGGCGGCGTCCTTCGTGAACCCGGGCGAGGCCTACCGCACCGGCACGGTCGGCAAGCCGCTGCCCGGCACCGAGGTGCGGATCGCCGACGACGGGGAGATCCTGCTGCGCGGCCCCGGCATCATGGAGGGCTACCACAAGCTGCCCGAGAAGACCGCGGAGGTGCTGGAGCCGGACGGCTGGTTCCACACCGGCGACATCGGGGAGCTGTCACCCGACGGCTACCTGCGGATCACCGACCGCAAGAAGGACCTCATCAAGACGTCCGGCGGCAAGTACATCGCGCCGGCGGAGGTCGAGGGGCAGTTCAAGGCGGTGTGCCCCTACGTGTCGAACATCCTCGTGCACGGAGCCGACCGGAACTTCTGCACGGCCCTCATCGCCCTCGACGAGATCGCCATCACCGAGTGGGCCAAGGAGAACGGCCTCGAAGGCAAGCCGTACGCGGAGATCGTGGCGGCGCCGCAGACCGTCGAGATGGTCGACGGGTACGTGAAGCAGCTCAACGAGGGGCTGCAGCGCTGGCAGACCATCAAGAAGTTCCGCCTGCTGCCGCGGGACCTCGACGTGGAGCACGGCGAGATCACGCCGAGCCTGAAGCTGAAGCGGCCCGTCGTGGAGCGGGAGTACAAGCACCTGATCGAGGAGATGTACGAGGGCTCGCGCGAGGCGTAGGGGGTGGCGAGGGCTGTGGGGCGGCCGCGGGTACGTCGTGGCCGCCGTCCGCGCCCACGCGGCGCAGCCGCACATCGGCACAGCCCCGCGCTTCTAAGGAACCTGCTCCACCCGGCGTTTGAGGTCCTCGATCTCCGCGCGCAGGCGTTCCACCTCCCTGCCCTTGCGGTAGAGGTCCAGGAAGACGCTGACCTTCGCCCTGAGGACCCACGGGTCGAAGGGCTTGGTCACGTAGTCGGCGGCGCCGGTGGCGTAGCCGCGGAAGGCGTAGCCCGAGTCGTCGTCCGCCCCGGTCAGGAAGATGATCGGGACGTCCCGGGTCTGGGTCAGGCGTTTGATGTGGGCGGCCGTCTCGAAGCCGTCCATGCCGGGCATGCGGATGTCCAGCAGGATCAGCGCGATCGGCCGGCGCAGGAGGGCCTTCATGGCCTCCTCTCCGGAACGGGCCCGCACCAGTGGCTCGTTGAGGGAGGCGAGGACGGCCTCCAGGGCGGTCAGGTTGTCCTCCATGTCGTCGACCAGGAGGATCCCGGCGCGTTCGTCGTGGGTGTCCGCGCTGCTCATGCCTCTTCTTCCGTGCCGTCCGGGTCCAGCAGTCCGCACACCACCATCAGCAGCCGGTCGATGTCCACCGGCTTGGGCACGTAGTCGTTGGCGCCGCGGGCGATGGACTTCTCCCGGTCGCCGGGCATCGCCTTGGCCGTCAGCGCCACGATCGGCAGGTCCGCCCAGCGGGGTGTGCGGCGGATGGCGGAGATGGTCTCGTAGCCGTCCATCTCCGGCATCATGATGTCCATCAGGACCAGTTCGACGTCGGCGCTGCGCTCCAGCGTCTCGATGCCCTCGCGGCCGTTCTCCGCGTAGAGCACGCTCATGCCGACCCGGCCCAGGACGTGCGTCAGGGCGAAGACGTTGCGGATGTCGTCGTCCACGATCAGCACCTGCCGGCCGGACAGGATCCGGCCAGGCCTGCCGGACGTCCACGCCTCCAGCTTGGTGGGGGCGGGCCAGGCGTCGTCCGCGTCGGAGGAGCCCGGGAACGGGCCGGCGGACGGCTGGAGCGGCAGGGGCAGCGCGGCGTTTTCCTCCGGGACCGGCGCGGGCACCGTGTGGCCGGGGCTGACGACCGGGACGTACAGGGTGAACGTCGAGCCCTTGCCGGGTTCGCTCTCGGCGACGATCCGGCCGCCGAGCAGGCCCGCGATCTCCCGGCTGATGGACAGGCCGAGCCCGGTGCCGCCGTACTTGCGGTTGGTGGTGCCGTCGGCCTGCTGGAACGCCTCGAATATCACCGGGAGTTTCTCCGGCGCGATGCCGATGCCCGTGTCGGACACGGCGAACGCGATGACGTCGTCGGTGTCGCGGACCTCGCCGTCGCCCGTGCGGGCGGCCCCCCGTCGGCGCTCGGCGTCCTGCACCCGGCGCACCCGCAGCTCCACCTTGCCCGTCGCGGTGAACTTGATCGCGTTGGAGAGCAGATTGCGCAGGATCTGCTGCAGGCGCTGCTCGTCCGAGTACATCTCGCGCGGGACGTCCTCGCCGACCGCCACCTCGAAGGCCAGGCCCCGGTCGAGGGTGAGCGGGCGGAAGGTGGCGTGGACGTAGTCGAGCAGCTTGATCAGGGGGAGCCGTTTGGGGCGTACGTCCATCCGGCCGGCCTCGATCTTCGACAGGTCCAGGATGTCGTTGATCAGCTGGAGCAGGTCCGAGCCCGAGCGGTGGATCGTCGTCGCGAACTGCACCTCCTGGTCGGAGAGCCGGCCGTCCGGGTTGTCCGAGAGCAGCCGGGCGAGGATCAGCAGGGAGTTCAGCGGGGTGCGCAGCTCGTGCGACATGTTCGCCAGGAACTCCGACTTGTACTGGGAGGACGTGGCCAGCAGAGCGGCCTTCTCCTCCAGTTCGGCGTTGGAGCGCTGCAACTCGCCCTGCTGCTTCTGCAGTTCGTCCGAGCGCTCCTGGAGCTGCATGGCCAGGCGCTGGGACTCGCCCAGCAGGGACTCCGTGCGGGAGTTGGCGATGATCGTGTTGATGGCGACGCCGATGGTGTTGACGAACTGGTCGAAGAAGGCCAGGTGCACATCGGAGAAGCGGGAGAAGGAGGCGAGCTCGATGACGCCGAGGAGTTTGTCCTCGAAGAGGATCGGGATGATGACGATGGTCGTCGGCGCCGCCTCGCCGAGACCGCTGTTGATCTTGATGTAGTCGGGCGGGGCGCCCTCCACCAGGATCCGCTTCTTCTCCCGGGCCGCCTGCGCGACCAGCCCGTGCACGGGCAGACCGCCGGTCTCCACGGTCGCGTCCTGGGCGGCGCCGTAACCGGCGATGAAGGCGAGCCCCTTGGTCGGGACCGTCGCCCCGGCCTCCTCCGGGTCGGCCAGGTAGAACGCGCCGTACTGGGCGTTCACCAGCGGGGTCAGTTCCCGGAGTATGAGGTCGGCGACCTCCATCAGGTCGCGGTGGCCCTGCATCAGGGCGGCGAGGCGGGCCAGGTTCGACTCCAGCCAGTCCTTCGCCCGGGTGGTCTCGCGCAGATTGGCCACCATGAGGTTGATGTTGTCCTTCAGCTCGGCGACCTCGCCCTGCGTCTCCACCGTGATCGAGCGGGACATGTCGCCCTGCGCCACGGCCGAGGCGACCTCGGCGATCGCACGGACCTGGGTGGTGAGGTTGGAGGCGAGCTCGTTGACGTTGGTCGTCAGGCGCTTCCAGGTGCCGTAGACGCCCTCGACGCGGGCCTGGCCGCCGAGCCGGCCCTCGGAGCCGACCTCGCGGGCCACGCGCGTGACCTCCGAGGAGAAGGAGGAGAGCGTGTCGACCATGGTGTTGATGGTGGTCTTCAGCTCCAGGATCTCGCCGCGCGCGTCCACGTCGATCTTCCGGGACAGATCGCCCTGGGCGACGGCTGTGGCGACCTGGGCGATGTTGCGCACCTGCGAGGTGAGGTTGTCGGCCATGTAGTTGACGTTGTCCGTCAGGTCCCGCCAGACGCCCGAGACGCCCAGCACCTGGGCCCGGCCGCCGAGCCGGCCGTCGGTGCCGACCTCGCGGGCGACCCGCGTCACCTCGTCGGCGAAGGCGCGCAGCTGCTCCACCATCGTGTTGACGGTGTCCTTGAGTTCGAGGATCTCGCCGCGCGCGTCGACCGTGATCTTCTTCGACAGGTCGCCGTTGGCGACGGCCGTGGTGACCTGGGCGATGTTGCGGACCTGGGAGGTCAGGTTCAGCGCCATGAAGTTGACGTTGTCGGTGAGGTCCTTCCAGACGCCGGAGACGCCCCGGACCTGGGCCTGTCCGCCGAGGTTGCCTTCCGTGCCGACCTCGCGGGCCACGCGGGTCACTTCGTCGGCGAACGCGGAGAGCTGGTCGACCATCGTGTTGATCGTCGACTTCAGCTCCAGGATCTCGCCCTTGGCCTCCACCGTGATCTTCTTGCCGAGATCGCCCTGGGCGACGGCGGTGGACACGAGCGCGATGTTGCGGACCTGCGAGGTGAGGTTGTCCGCCATGAAGTTGACGTTGTCGGTGAGGTCCTTCCAGACGCCGGAGACGCCCCGGACCTGGGCCCGGCCGCCCAGATTGCCCTCGGTGCCGACCTCGCGGGCGACCCGGGTCACCTCGTCGGCGAACGCGGAGAGCTGGTCGACCATCGTGTTGATCGTGGATTTGAGCTCCAGGATCTCGCCCTGCGCGTCGACCGTGATCTTCTGCGACAGGTCGCCGTTGGCGACGGCCGTGGTGACCTGGGCGATGTTGCGGACCTGGGAGGTCAGGTTCGACGCCATGAAGTTGACGTTGTCGGTCAGGTCCTTCCAGACCCCGGAGACGCCCCGGACCTGGGCCCGGCCGCCCAACTGGCCCTCCGTGCCGACCTCGCGGGCCACGCGGGTGACCTCGTCGGCGAAGGCGGAGAGCTGGTCGACCATCGTGTTGACGGTCAGCTTCAGCTCCAGCAGCTCGCCGGTGGCCTCGACCGTGACCGTACGGGTCAGGTCGCCGCGCGCCACCGCCGTCGTCACGGCCGCGATGTCCCGCACCTGGGCCGTCAGCCGGGACGCCATCGTGTTGACGGCCTCGGTCACGTCCCGCCAACTGCCCGACAGGCCCTGCACCTTGGCGCGGCCCCCGAGCCGGCCCTCGGTGCCGACCTCGCGGGCGACCCGGGTCACCTCGCCGGTGAACAGGGACAGCTGGTCCACCATCTTGTTCACGGCCCGGCCGAGGCGGCGCAGGTCGCCGCGTAACTCCCGGGTCCCGTCGTGCAGATCGACCCGCTGGGTCAGATCCCCGCCGGCCACCGCGTCCAGCACGCGCGTGGCGTTCGCCGCCGGGGCGACCAGGGCGTCGAGCAGCTGGTTCACGTCGTCGACCCGGGACGTCCACAGGCCCTGCCCCGGACTGGCCGACAGCCGTTCGTCGAGGCGGCCGTGGCGCACCAGTTCGCGTCTGACGCGCCGCACCTCACCGGTGAAGTGGACGCTGCGGTCCATGATCTGGTTGAAGACCGCGGTGAGTTCGGCCACCATGCCGTGGCCGGATTCGGGCACCTTGGTGAAGTCGCCGTCGCGGGCGGCGGTCATGGCCGCGAGCAGAGGACGCAGATCGGATGCACGAATCTGACCGTCTTCGTACCGGTCTTCGACCACAGGAGTAGCACGGTTCTCACTCATGGCGGCCCACTTCGGTAACTCGGCGCTTATGGGCGTGGCCAGTCTGTCACTCTGTCGGCATCGACTGTGGCGTATTCGTACGAACTGCCCGGGGAGCCGTCCATGGGGGCCATTCCGATGCAACGGGAGACCGCTGCCCGTGCCTCAGATGCGCCTGCACACGCTGGGGAGACGTCCGTGCCCGTTCAGGAGGGGCCCGTTTTCGAGGAACCCGCACCGGCCGCGCCGGAGCGCGCGCGGGCGTACGCGACACTGCCCGGCAGCTCGGTCGCGCCGGGAGCCGCCCGCGCCCTGGTGCGCGAGGCGCTCGCCGAGTGGGCCGGGCTCGGCCTGCCCGGCGCCGAGCACCTGACCGACCGCCTCCGCGACGACGCCACGCTCGTCGTCAGCGAACTCGTCACCAACGCCGTCGTGCACGCGGGCACCGATCTCGAGATGGAGTGCCGGCTGGAGGGCGACGCCCCGCGGACGGCGGCCCTCGTCGTCGAGGTCTCCGACCACCACCCGTCCCGCGCCCCGCGCGGCCACGAGGCGGAGACGCCCCACGACACCCCCGAGTACGGGCGCGGCCTGCGGCTCGTCGGCGCGCTCTCCGAGGCCTGGGGGATCACGTACCGCACGGGCCGGAAGACCGTGTGGGCGCGGCTGCCCGCCGCCGGGTGCCCGGCCGGGGAGCAGATCGGGTCGTACGCCGGGGAGCGCGCGCTGGCGCGCGATTTACGGGTGGCCGAGATCCTGGCGCCGGAGCCGCCCCCCGGCGACGGCGACGGCGACGGGCACGGCACCGAGGGCCGGGACCGGGCCCCGGACGGCAAGCCCGTACGGGACTCGCCCCTGCCCCGCGACTTCCCCGACCGGCGTGACGTCCCGGACCGGGGTGACTTCCCGGACCGGCCCGACCACCCCGACGGACGGGACTTCCCCGGCGGGCGGGACTTCCCCGACGAGCGTGACTTCCCGGACCAACGCGTCGCCCCCGACCGGCGTGACGCCCCCGACCGGCGTGACGCACCCGCCCTGCGTGACGCACCCGACCGGCGTGACGCCCCCGACCGGCGTGACGCGCCCGACCGGCGTGACGCGCCCGCCCTGCGTGACGCGCCCGCCCTGCGTGACGCGCCCGCCCTGCGTGACTGGAGCGACCTGCGGGACTGGCGTGACCGGTACGAGAACCCCGACGGGCGCGACGGGCCCGACGGCTCCTGGCTGGGCCGCGGGGCCCTGTCCTTCCTCGCGGAGGCCTCCGACCTGCTCGCCGGGCAGCTCGACGAGGACCTGGTCGCCGCCCTCGCCGGACAGCTGATCGTGCCGCGGCTGGCCGACTGGTGCGCCGTCTGGCTGGAGGACGAGGCCACCGGCGGCGGCTGGAACGGCGGCGCGGGCGGCCCCCGGCTGGCGCGGGTCTGGCACGGCAGCGAGAACCGCATCGAGGAGCTGCGCCGGACCCTGGAGAAGGAGCCGCCGCCCCCGTCCGACCCCGCGGGCACCGGGCCCGTCGCGTGCCCCTGGCCCGGCGAGGCGCTCGGCGACACCCCCGGGGAGTCCGGCTCGGCCCTGGCGTACCGGCTGGTCGCCGGGGGACGCCCGCTCGGCACCCTGGTCATCGGGCGGTCCGGCACCGCCCGCTTCCCCGACGAGATCACCGGCCTCGTCGAGGACCTCGGCCGCCGGGTGGCCCTGGCCATCGGCGCCGCCCGGCAGTACGCCCGCCAGGCCACCATCAGCGCCGTCCTGCAGCGCGGCCTGCTGCCCGGAGCCGTCGCCGAGATCCCCGGCGTGCGCAGCGCCCTCGTCTACGAGCCCTGCGACAAGGGCGGGCCCAGCGGCGACTTCTACGACCTGTTCCCGGCCGGCGACGGCCGCTGGTGCTTCGCCGTCGGCGACGTCCAGGGCAAGGGGCCCGAGGCCGCCGTCGTCATCGGCCTGGCCCGGCCCTGGCTGCGGCTGCTCGCCCGCGAGGGCTACCGGGTCGCCGACGTCCTCGACCGCCTCAACCAGCTCCTGCTGGACGACGCCACGGAGGCCGCGGACGCCGCGGCCCGGGCCCTGGTGGCGGCGGGCGCGCGGCCCACTCCGCCCGGCGACGGCCCCCAGACGCGCTTCCTGTCCCTGCTCTACGGCGAGCTGGTCCCCTTCGACGGCGGGGTCCGCTGCACCGTCGCCTCCGCCGGGCACCCGCTGCCGCTGCGGCTCGGGGCGGGCGGCGAGGTCCACCCGTGCGCGCAGCCGCAGACCCTGCTGGGCGTCCTGGAGGACGCCACGTACACCAGCGAGACCTTCGAGCTGCGCTCCGGCGACACCCTGCTGTGCGTCACCGACGGCGTCACCGAGCGCCGCTCCGGCTCCCGCCAGTTCGACGACGGGGACGGGCTCGCGGCGGCGCTGGCCGGATGCGCGGGCCTGGACGCGGAGCTCATAGCCGAGCGGATCAAGCGGCTCGTGCACGAGTTCGGGGCGCGGCCCCCGGCGGACGATCTGGCGCTGCTCGTGCTCCAGGCGGAGTGAGGCCCGCTCCGGACGGGACACCGCGCGGGTGCTGGACAATGGAAGGCATGCCTTCCGCACTCCCCGACGGCGAGCCCGTCCCCGAGGACGGCGCGCTGCCCGCGTCCGCCCTCGCCGGGGCCGCCGACCGCCCGCTCGGGTTCTACCTGCACGTCCCGTACTGCGCCACCCGCTGCGGCTACTGCGACTTCAACACCTACACGGCCACCGAGCTGCGGGGCACCGGCGGTGTGCTCGCCTCCCGCGACAACTACGCCGGGACGCTCGTCGACGAGATCCGCCTGGCCCGCAAGGTCCTCGGGGACGACCCGCGTCCCGTCCGCACGGTGTTCGTGGGCGGCGGCACGCCGACCCTGCTGGACGCCGGCGACCTCGTACGGATGCTGAGCGCCGTCCGGGACGAGTTCGGGCTCGCGGCGGACGCCGAGGTCACGACGGAGGCGAACCCGGAGTCGGTCGACCCGGCGTATCTGGCCGCCCTGCGCGAGGGGGGCTTCAACCGGATCTCCTTCGGGATGCAGAGCGCGCGGCAGCACGTGCTGAAGGTGCTGGACCGCACGCACACGCCCGGACGGCCGGAGGCGTGCGTCGCGGAGGCCCGGGCGGCCGGGTTCGAGCACGTCAACCTCGACCTGATCTACGGCACGCCGGGGGAGTCGGACGACGACTGGCGGGCCTCGCTGGACGCGGTGCTGGGGGCCGGGCCCGACCATGTCAGCGCCTACGCCCTGATCGTCGAGGAGGGCACCCAGCTGGCCCGGCGGATCCGCCGGGGCGAGGTGCCGATGACCGACGACGACGTCCACGCCGACCGGTATCTGATCGCGGACGAGGTGCTCTCGGACGCCGGGTTCGAGTGGTACGAGGTGTCGAACTGGGCGACCTCCGCGGCGGGGCGGTGCCTGCACAACGAGCTGTACTGGCGGGGCGCCGACTGGTGGGGCGCCGGGCCGGGGGCGCACAGCCACGTGGGCGGGGTGCGGTGGTGGAACGTGAAGCACCCGGGCGCGTACGCGGCGGCACTGGCGGCCGGCCGGTCGCCCGGGGCCGGGCGTGAGGTGCTCTCGGAGGAGGACCGCCGCGTCGAGCGGATCCTGCTGGAGCTGCGGCTGCGGGACGGGGTGCCGCTGGCGTTGCTGCGGGAGGACGGGCTCGCGGCGTCGCGCAGGGCCCTGTCCGACGGGCTGCTCCAGGAGGAACCGTATGCGCGGGGGCGGGCCGTGCTGACCCTGCGCGGGCGGCTGCTGGCGGACGGCGTGGTGCGCGACCTCGTGGACTGAGCGAGCGCCCGGCGTCGGCTAGGGCGCCGTCACGAAGTCGATCAGTTCCTCCACCCGGCCCAGGAGCTCCGGTTCCAGGTCCTTGTACGAGTGGACCCCGGACAGGATCCGCTGCCAGGCCGCGCCCGTGTGCTGCGGCCAGCCCAGGGCGCGGCACACGCCCGTCTTCCAGTCCTGGCCCCGCGGGATCCGGGGCCAGGCCTCGATGCCCAGGGACGACGGCTTCACCGCCTCCCAGATGTCGATGTACGGGTGGCCGACCACCAGCGCGTGCTCGCTCGTCACCGACTGGGCGATGTGCCACTCCTTCGAGCCCGGCACGAGGTGGTCGACCAGGACGCCCAGGCGCGCGTCCGGGCCGGGGGCGAAGGTGTCGACGATCGACGGGAGGTCGTCCACGCCCTCCAGGTACTCCACCACCACGCCCTCGATGCGCAGGTCGTCGCCCCACACCTTCTCGACCAGCTCGGCGTCGTGCCGGCCCTCGACGTAGATGCGGCCGGCCCGGGCCACGCGCGCGCGTGCGCCGGGGACCGCCACCGAACCGGAGGCCGTGCGCGTGGGCCGGGCCGGGGCGCCCGGCGAGGGGCGGACCAGCGTCACCGCCCTGCCCTCCAGGAGGAAGCCGCGCGGCTCCATCGGGAACACGCGGTGCTTGCCGAAGCGGTCCTCCAGCGTCACCGTGCCGGCCTCGCAGCGGACGACCGCCCCGCAGAAGCCGGTGCCGGGCTCCTCGACCACCAGGCCCGGTTCCGCCGGGACCTCGGGGACCGGCTGGGGCTTCTTCCACGGCGGGGTCAGGTCCGGAGAGTACTGGCGCATTCGGATGACGATAGGAGAAGCCGCGGGGCGATCACGCAGACACGCCGAAACGCGCCGCCAGGGCGTCCCGCTGGGCCCGGACGAACGCCGCGTCCACCACCGCTCCGTGACCGGGCACGTACAGCGCGTCCTCGCCGCCCAGCGCGAGCAGCCGGTCCAGCGCGGCCGGCCACCGCGACCCCACCGCGTCCGGGCCGGCCTGGGGCTCGCCCGACTCCTCGACCAGGTCGCCGCAGAACACCACCTCCGGATCGCCCGGCACCAGCACCGCCAGGTCGTGCGCGGTGTGCCCCGGGCCGACGTTCGCCAGCAGCACCTGGCAGCCGCCGCCCAGGTCGAGGGTCCACTCGCCGGAGACCAGATGGCGGGGCGCGACCAGCCGGTCCGCCGACTCGCGCGCGACGGACTCCGCCAGGCCGTTGCGCACCGCGTCCGCCCGCAGCTCCTCGCGGTCCCGCGCGCGGGTCAGCACCGCGTCCACGCCGACCGCCCCGAACGCCTCCGCGTCCTCGAACGCGGCCGCCCCGAAGACATGGTCGAAGTGGGGGTGGGTCAGCGCGAGATGTGTCACACGGTGACCGGTGAGCGACCGCGCCTGCGCGCGCACCCGCGCGCCCTCGGCCGGGCTCGACCCGGCGTCGATCACGAGGACCGCGCCCTCCCCGGCGACCAGCCCCGCCGTGCAGTCCCACACCGGCAGCCGGCACCGGCCCACCCCGGCGGCCAGGCGCTCCCAGCCGAGCTCTTCCCAAGTCACCGTCATACCGCGACGCTAGCGGTGCGCCCCGCCCGGGGCACGACGCCGCACCACCAGCCTTGCCGGAGGCGTACCCCACCGCCGTACACTGGGCCGGGGAACATTGGCACTCGCACGCGCAGAGTGCCAGGCCGCGAGTGGCAGGCGACGGCGGACGACTTCTGGAGGTGTGCGCGGTGCTCAGTGAACGCAGGCTTCAGGTGCTGCGCGCCATCGTCCAGGACTACGTCGGCACCGAGGAGCCGGTCGGCTCCAAGGCCCTCACCGAGCGGCACAACCTCGGCGTCTCCCCGGCGACCGTCCGCAACGACATGGCGGCACTGGAGGACGAGGGATACATCGCCCAGCCGCACACCAGCGCCGGGCGCATCCCCACCGACAAGGGCTACCGCCTGTTCGTGGACAAGCTCGCCGGCGTCAAGCCCATGACCGCCCCCGAGCGGCGCGCGATCCAGAACTTCCTGGAGGGCGCCGTCGACCTCGACGACGTCGTCGCGCGCACGGTACGGCTGCTCGCGCAGCTCACCCGCCAGGTCGCCGTCGTGCAGTACCCGTCGCTGACCCGGTCCACCGTGCGGCACGTGGAGCTGCTCTCCCTGGCGCCCGCGCGGGTGATGCTCGTGCTGATCACGGACACGGGGCGGGTCGAGCAGCGGGTGGTGGACTGCCCGGCGCCCTTCGGCGAGGCCTCGCTCGCGGATCTGCGCGCGCGCCTCAACAGCCGGGTGGCGAACCGCCGTTTCGCGGATGTGCCGAGTCTGGTGGAGGATCTCCCGGAGGCTTTCGAGCACGAGGACCGGGGTACGGTCTCCACGGTGCTCTCCACACTCCTGGAGACGCTCGTCGAGGAGAACGAGGAGCGGCTGATGATCGGCGGCACCGCCAATCTGACCCGCTTCGGTCATGACTTCCCCCTCACGATCCGGCCGGTGCTGGAGGCGCTCGAGGAGCAGGTCGTGCTCCTCAAGCTGCTCGGCGAGGCGAAGGATCCGGGCGTGACCGTCCGTATCGGTCACGAGAACGCCCACGAAGGACTCAACTCCACGTCCGTCGTGTCGGTCGGCTACGGTTCGGGCGGCGAGGCAGTCGCCAAGCTCGGCGTGGTCGGACCGACCCGCATGGACTACCCGGGAACGATGGGAGCGGTACGCGCAGTGGCACGGTACGTCGGACAGATCCTGGCGGAGTCGTAGTGGCCACGGACTACTACGCCGTACTCGGCGTGCGCCGCGACGCGTCGCAGGAAGAGATCAAGAAGGCCTTCCGGCGGCTCGCGCGCGAGCTGCACCCGGACGTCAACCCCGATCCGAAGACCCAGGAGCGGTTCAAGGAGATCAACGCCGCCTACGAGGTGCTGTCGGACCCGCAGAAGAAGCAGGTCTACGACCTCGGCGGCGACCCGCTCTCGCAGGCCGGCGGCGGCGCGGGCGGCTTCGGAGCCGGCGGCTTCGGCAACTTCTCCGACATCATGGACGCGTTCTTCGGCACGGCGTCGCAGCGCGGACCGCGCTCGCGCACCCGCCGCGGCCAGGACGCCATGATCCGCATCGAGGTGGAGCTCGACGAGGCGGCCTTCGGCACCACGAAGGACATCCAGGTCGACACGGCCGTCGTCTGCAACACCTGCAACGGCGAGGGCGCCGCGCCGGGCACCAGCGCGCAGACGTGCGACATGTGCCGCGGCCGCGGTGAGGTGTCGCAGGTGACCCGGTCCTTCCTGGGCCAGGTCATGACCTCCCGCCCGTGCCCGCAGTGCCAGGGCTTCGGCACGGTCGTCCCGACGCCGTGCCCCGAGTGCGCGGGCGACGGCCGGGTGCGCTCCCGGCGCACGCTCACGGTCAAGATCCCGGCCGGTGTGGACAACGGCACACGCATCCAGCTCGCCGGCGAGGGCGAGGTCGGCCCCGGCGGCGGTCCCGCCGGTGACCTCTACGTCGAGATCCACGAGCTGCCGCACTCCACGTTCCAGCGGCGCGGCGACGACCTGCACTGCACGGTGACGATCCCGATGACGGCGGCGGCCCTCGGCACGAAGGTGCCGCTGGAGACGCTCGACGGCATGGAGGAGGTCGACATCCGCCCGGGCACCCAGTCCGGCCAGTCGATCCCGCTGCACGGCCGGGGCGTCACGCATCTGCGCGGCGGCGGACGCGGCGACCTGATCGTTCACGTCGAGGTCCAGACGCCGACCAAGCTCGACCCGGAGCAGGAGCGCCTCCTGCGCGAACTGTCCAAGCTGCGCGGCGAGGAGCGCCCCCAGGGCCAGTTCCAGCCGGGACAGCAGGGGCTGTTCTCGCGGCTGAAGGACGCCTTCAACGGCCGCTGACGCGAGTGGTCCGGCCGCTGCCGGGGGTCCGGGGGTCGTCCCCCGGGCAGGCACGGTCAGCCGGGGCAGCAGGGGCTGTTCTCGCGGTTGAAGGATGCGTTCAACGGCGGCTGACGCGAGTGGTCCGGCCGCTGCCGGGGGTCCGGGGGTCGTC
>NZ_NOKT01000041.1 GCF_002237655.1 Streptomyces sp. XY006 | reverse complement strand
TCTACCTGCACAAGCCCTCAGGCAGCCGCGCAGACGTCCACACCTACACCCACCACAACAACGACCCCGACCGCAACGGCAACATCAACTTCCACGGCTGACTGCCCTCCACCGCGGGACAGCGGCTTGACCGTCGTGCCCCGGGGCGGCCGGGGGATGACGGCGGTGTTCTACCCAGCAGCCTCGCCCCTTCGACTGTTCGCCCTACTCCTCTGCGCCTGCGGTGGCCTGGCTGGTCCAGAGTTGCAGGACCGCGCTCGGCGGCTTTGCCCGGGCCAGGTCCCGCGTCGTCGTTGCGAGCCGCGGAGTCAGCACGAAGACACCGGAGCCGCTGCGACGGGCGTTTGACCGTTGACGCCGACGATGGGCCGAGTGAAGCGGTAGCACTGATCGACCACGGTGTCCGAGCTGGAGAGGAGGATTGATACGGCTACTGTGTCCGCCTTGCGCACTACGCTCTTGACGTCGTAGGGCCGCAGCCGTCCCGTGGGGTCCAGGGCCTTTCGCACTCCGGCTTTCGTCAGGTCCTTGGCATACATGCCGGAGATGCGCGTCCGCGCCAAGCCTGCCAGGCCGCCGACCCCGTGCCCGGCCGACACACTTCGTTCTCTCGCTCGGACAGCCGCGACGACCACATTTGGCTGGGGCGGTGGGCGTAGGTGAAGACGAAACACCGCATCACCCGCACGGGCCCGCCACCGGGGAGCAGGCCCTCTTCGTTATAGAAGGCTGATTTCGCGGCCGTGGCGGTGAATGCGCGGCGCGTAGGATCGTAGGTGATCACGGGGGCCTTGGTGTGCCGCCAGATCACATTCATGAGGACGTCGGTGCCCCTGGCGTTGCTCGCGTTGAGGGCGCGGGTCGTGTCGTTCGCTGCGTCACGGGCCTGCTTCAGGGTTGATGCGAACGTTTTGTCCCTGCGCTCACTGTTGACTTTCTCGTCGTGCCAGTGCCGGTACCACAGCCAGGAGACTGGAAGGCCGAGAACGGTGATCAGTGCGATCAGTATGGTCAGGCAGCCGGTGGTCACGAGACGGTTGCCCTGCCCCGTGACCACCAGGTTGTCCGTGTCGTCAGTTGCCACTAACTGCCCTTGTATCCCATGTCGGCCAGCGCCTGGTCCATGACCCGAGAATCGGCAATCGGCCATACAGGACCAGCGCGTCATCGTCCTCGTCCGCTGTTTCGCCGCCCAGATCGACGAGCAGCGCGACAGTCCTGTTCAGCTCCCGCTGGATCAGCCGCTGAACCGCATCGGTGGCCTGCTCACGCTCGTTGTCCGTCAGCCCGCCGAGCACGAAGGTGAGGACCTGGGTGTCCGGCGCCACGTACCGGACATGGCAGACCACGTCCGTGTCCGCTGACAACCACAACTGCAGGCAGAGCGGCCCGACCGACAGGCCAACAAGCTCCAGGATGCGCCCGACAGGCAGCCTCACCTGCTCCCCCGCGACGTCCAGAAGCATCCCGCAGCCCAGCTTCGGGTGCTCGACCGTCAGCCCGGACTGGGCCAAGTGGTGGGTGACGGAGCGGAACTCGGATTCGTCCATCCGGCCCTCGCGGTACCAGGACAGGTAGGTCTCCAACACCGCTGACCCTCCTCGCCGTCACGGCCCGCCAAGGGGGGCGGCGTGATGCCCCACTCACGGTGACCACCCCCATCAACAAGCATCCGGCATTCTGAGCCCACAGGTGATCATTTATCAGACAAGGCGTAGCCATCAATCACGGCAAGCATCGTTGCCATAGCAGGTCGTGTCCGCCTAGTCGCGTCGTCCGCCCGGAAGGCGGGCCGAGCGGCGTCTGATGCGGTGAGTGGGGGCCCGGGCCCCCTGCTCGAGGAGCTGGGGGGCGTGCCGGACGTCGGACGGCAGACGGTACCTTGCAGGCACGGCCTAACCCTGGTACCCGTCTCGCATGATGCGGCGCGCCACTGCGGTGCGGGCCGCTGCCAGTTCGGCGGCGACGCGGCGCTCGCGGGCGGCGTCGGTCGGCACGGCAGCGGGCAGGGGTGGGCCGGTGAGCAGGCAGGTGCGGCGCAGGTGGGTGGGCGGGTGGGTGGAGTCGACGCTGTGGCCGCGCCGGGCACCGACGCGCCGCAGCCGCTCGTATTCGTGGCCGGGCACGGACTCCATGTGGGCGGCGAGCCGGTCCCACAGATGCTCCGGGCGCTCGGCCCGCAGGGCGGCGCCGTGCCCGCGCAGGGACGCCTGATTGGCCTCGCGTTGCAGCGCCGTGACGGCCGAGTCCGCGATCAGCAGCCGGTCCATCAGTCCTGCGGCGGCCTCGGTGGAACCGGCCCGGGCTGCCTCCCGGTCGGCCAGGTACTCGGCCCGCTGGGCGGCGCGCAGGGTGAGCTGGTCGAGCAGCATCAGCACCCCGCGCACGAACAGGCGGGGCAGCACGTACAGGAGGTTGACGAGGATCTGCATGCCCGCGGGGTTGGGGATCGGGGCGAAGGAGTAGTGCCACTGGCCCAGCGACTGCAGGGCGGTTCCGACGACCAGTCCGTGCCGGGTGTCGCCGTTGCCGTAGTGGCCGAGTTCGTGACCCAGCAGGGCTACACGCTCTTGCGGGGTGAGGATCTCCCACAGTGGCAGCCCAATCGTCAGCCGTCTGCGGCCCCGCAGGCCGTAGATGCTGACACTGGCGTTGACCTCGTCGCCGACGACGACCGCGTCCACCGTGCGGGTGCCGACCGAGCGGGCCACATCGTCGACGAGTGCGAACAGCTCCGGCGCATCGGCGCGACGCAGCACCGGCCGGTCGTCCGGCAGCCGCGCGAACCGGGGCCGCAGCGCCACCGCCATCACCAGCAGGATCGCCCCCGCCACCATGCCGACGCCACCCCAGCCACGGACGAGACACCACACGCCCGCCAGCTACAGGACCGCGGTGACGGCGTGCACGGCGAGGGCGAGCGCGTAGGCGAGGACCGCCGAGGTGTCCCGGCGAGCGGCCAGGGCATCGCCCTGCGCCACCTCACCCAGCAGCTTCTCGCCATAGCCGCGAGCCAGAGCGCGCCGCGCCCGGTCGACCCGGCCCCGCTCGGGCTCCGGCTCCGCCGGGTCGATGTTCCACTCGCAGGAGGCGCACCACAGCGTGAACCGCCGGTCCCCCTCGATCCCGGCCCCACACTCGGGGCACGCCTGGGTGATCTGCTCCGCAGCGCTCGTCATGGCGCCCTTCCCTCCCCTGAGGCCTCTCCCCAGAAGCCGCCTGTTCATGACAGAAGGGGAGAGCTGATCATGCGGGGCGGGACCGAAGCAACCCCCTGGGGCATCTCCTTGATCGGTTGATCAGTTGATGCCTGATTCAGGGCCTCGATGCGGCGTCGACTGCCTTCACCCTGCAGCCCGAGCACGTTCCCGACCTCTTCGCTACGAACAGATGCCGATAGACCGTCACTTGGCGCCGGGGGATGCCACAGTGCGTCGTCTCATCTGCCAGGGCGTGCTCCACAGCCGGGTCACCTGTCTCCCGGCATGCAGCGAAACGCGTCGGGGCAAGCCCGAGCGCGAATCTCAAGGATCGGAGGTGGTGACCAAGCTGCGGCATGGCCACCACCTTCACACGTGGCCCGACCGCGGTGAAGTCAAGAAAACAGGTTTTGCCACTCGCACACGGGCTGGAACGCGGCGCTGCTGGCCGGAACACGCCGAAGTCGGCAGGAGGATGAGGGCAGTCGGAGCGCGTCCGAAAGTCCTTCCCGCCGAAGCGGGAGTGTTCCGTAGGAGTCGTATCGGGCGACCTGATCGGGGCGTGCCCTCCCTGTCGTCGCGGGGGCGTTCCGCCTTTTACCGATACTGCGCCTTCCACTGAGCACCCACGCGTCGCGGGGAGGACCCGAACGAAAACGGCGCTGTACGCTTAGGCGTCGAGCGGTTCTTTCCGGCGACGCGGGGGTGCTGCCGCTGCCCCGTCAGCCCGGCCGATCTCGGCGTCGGCTGACTTGGGGGCTTCGAGAGCGAGGGCATCGGCGGTGAGGGCACCGGTCTTCAGGGCTGCGGCGGGGCCGGTGACGAGGTGTTCGTGGGGCAGGTGGCGGCTGAGGAGGAGGACCTCGACCTGGTCGGCCTCCGTCCTGATGGCCCTCGGCCTGGGCATCGGCGCCATGTACGTGCGGTCGCTCAGGGTCTGCCTGGTCCGCCAGGGCACCCTGGACGACTACGTCCACCTGGAGCACGGCGCGCACCACGCCATCGGCGCGCTCGCCATGATCCTGCTCGTCAAATCAGGAGGCGATGGTCTCCGCGAGCTGACTGCTTCGGCGCCCCCCTCCGAGCCAGGCACTGTGCCGGAACAGCACGACGGAGGATCCAGCGTTGCGGATCGGTTCCGCGTCATAGCAGCGCAGTCGAGCGGGGCGCTGAGTCACTCGTGCGGGTCGATGACGAGGCAGTCGGCGTGCTCGTTCGTTCCGGCCGCCCTGTCCCCGGGACGGGCGGCCGGTGGCTGTCCTGTCACCTACGCGAGCGGGTCGCCGGCCTTGCGGACGACCTTGGCGATCCAGGCCATGGCCTCGGGCACGTCGTAGTTTCCGGCGTGTGGCTGGTTCCAGGCGAGTTGGTAGTCCAGGTCCTCGACCTCCCTGTCCGCGGCAAGCGCGCGGTCGAGGTTGACCGAGACGGTGAAGGCCGTGTCCCGGTCGCGGGTGCCGTGGCGGACGTACCAGTTCGGCGCGGTGTCGGCACCGGTGCCGATGAAGTCCATCGGGTTGATGAGGTGGACCTGGTCGTCGACGCGGGTGCTGATCCGGGCGGTGTACTGCTTCCAGGTCAGCCCGGTGTCGTCCAGGCCGCTGCCGTCGCCGGACACGTCGTTGTGGTTCCAGCTGTACTCGGTGTAGTTGAGGTACGTCGCGGTCGGCGGGCCGAAGAGGTTGGTCTCAGTACGGCTGGTGGTGTTCCCGTCGACGCCCACGGCGTCGAAGGCGGGGGTCGTCTTCAGGGCGGCCTGGGTGGCGACGAAGGCGAGGTACCTCGCCATGTCGATCGAGCGCACTGTGCGGGTGGCGGTGTCGACGTCGATCCAGTCGTTGACGTACGACTTGGTGGTGCCCCCTGCCGTGATCTGAAAGGTGCCGCCCAGCGGCGGGATGGTGTGGGCGGGATCCGCCTTCAGGTAGGTCTCGGCGGAGCGGGCGACCTCCTTCTCTATGGTGTCGAGCATGGTCGCGGCGGTGAGCCGGGAGCCGTCGGGATTGCGCAGCCCGAGGCTCTTCTCATAGGCCGCGAACCGGGCCGCCATGTCTGCGGCTGCCTCGGCAGAGGGGTTCTGCCCTGTGGTGTCGCGGGTGTTGAGGACGTTGTAGAGCCATTCGTAGGCGATGTCGGCGTTGCCGAGGTCGGTGATCGGGCAGTAGGCGTTGACCGCGAAGACGTCGTCGCGCAAGGTGCTGCGCCCCTTGGCGTCGATGCCGGCGGCGCCGACCGCGGCGAGATACGGGGTGTACTCACCGCTGTTGCCGGAAGCGCCCAGGATCGACGCCAGCGCGCCGCCGCCGCTGGTGCCGTTGACGACGATCCGCTCCGCACTGCCGGGCATCGCAGCGTCGTTCAGACGCAGGTAGCGTACGGCGGCCTTGGCGTCGGCGACGGCCGCGGGCGCCTTGCCGGGGAACGAGCCGTCGGCAGCGACCAGTCCGCGGCTGCGGCTGGCCACGTCGACGAAGACGTAACCCGCTTTCAAGGCGGCGCCGACGTTGCTCGTCGCACTGCTGTAGGAGGCGCCGGCGGTCACGCTCGCCCGTAGGTGACTCGCCATCCAGCCGCTGTTGTTCACCGCGAAGTAAACGGGCGCCCGCTGGTCGCCGAAAGCGCTCTCGGGGACGAACACGTTCATGCTCTGGTAGCCGCAGGCGGTGTTGGGGACGGTGGTGCTGCCCCCGCCAGGACCGCCGGGCTGCTGCGCCGCCGCGGCCACCGGGTTCGCGACGTAGCAGATCTCCTTGTACCAGCGCACGTTCACGGGACGGCCGTCGACGGTGACGGCGATCGTCGTGTAGCGGAAGGGGTCGAAGGCGAGCGCCGCGTCCTGGGGGTCCGCGGCGTGGCCTCGGCTCTGCGCGAGGGCGGCCGCCGCGACGGTGGCCGGTACGGCGGCGGACGTGAGGACGAGGGAACCCGCGAGAGCCACACCTCTCAGGAGGCGTGTGCGGGTAACGGCGCGTGCCGCCCGCACGCTCGCCCGGTGGGCGAGTGCGTCTCGTCCGCGGGGCGCGGTCAACCTCTGCATGGGTCTCTCCCCTTCATCGAGCACCGAGTGCTTCGCGGATGCCTCGGGTCGAGGCGTGACGCGACGCTACAAGATTGTTAACAATATGGCTAGCACTATGGTCGACAAGTGTTGGCGCCGAGCGGACCTGAAAGGCCACTGCCGAGTCGAGTCGACGCAGCGTCCTGCCTCCGGCGTGTCGCAGGCGCCGTTGCGGCGCGGCAACCGGACCAGGTTCCAGTCCTGGCTGCCGGGCGGGGGGCCTGCTCGTAGCCGGCCTCGTGGGCGGGCAGCCGCCAGGCAGTCGCGAGTCCGGCACTCTGCGCCGAAGAAACCGCGCTGGTGGTCGGCCGTGAATCCGCTTCAGGCGCAGCGCCGGATGCGGGGCCGCCGCCCGGCGTCCGGGGGGTTCCGCCGTGACTCGCATCGCTCCAAGTGAAAACAGAATCGTTGACAATTCTGTTCGCCTAGATTTAGCGTCGACAGGCACTCACTCAGGGAGGGCAGATGCCGAAGGAAGCCCGTCCAGGCTCCGGAGAGCAGGCCAAGCAGTACGCACTGGAGCGCCTCAGGAAGGCGATCCTGCAGGGCGAGATGGCACCGGCACAGCGGCTGGTGGAGAACGAGCTCGCCGAGAGCTACGGCGTCACGCGTGCCAGCATGCGCGCCGCTCTGCTCGATCTGACCTCCGAGGGGCTGGTGGAGCGGATCCGCAACCGCGGTTCGCGGGTGCGGGTGGTGACGGTCGAGGAGGCCGTAGAGATCACGGAGTGCCGGATGGCCCTCGAAGGGCTGTGCGCGGCCAAGGCGGCGACCGAGGCCACCGACGCGCAGCTCGACGAGCTGGCCGGCCTGGGCAAAGCCATGTCCAAGGCGGTCGCCGACGGCGATCCGGTCACCTACTCCGAGCTCAACCACGACCTCCACGCCCTGATCCGGGACATCTCCGGCCAGCACACGGCCGTCGGTCTCCTGGAGCGGCTCAACGCCCAGCTGGTGCGCCACCGCTTCCAGCTGGCGCTGCGGCCGGGACGGCCCCAGCAGTCCTTGAGTGAGCACCTGGCTCTGATCGAAGCGATCAGGGCCAGGGATCCGCAAGCGGCCGAGACGGCCGTTCGCGCCCACCTCAGCAGCGTGATCGACGCCCTGCGCGCCGACTGAAACGCGCTCCTGGGACGGGCGCGGCACCTGTCACCGAGGAGATACAGCATGACCCACGGCAACGACGCACCCGCCGCCGCTCCGCCCCGATCGACCCTCGTCGTCAGCGCGCACGCCGGAGACTTCGTGTGGCGGGCGGGTGGAGCCATCGCACTGGCCGCCTCCCGCGGTGAGAAGGTCACCATCGCGTGCCTGACCTTCGGTGAGCGCGGCGAGTCGGCCAAGGCGTGGCGGGAGGGGAAGAAGCTCGACGAGATCAAGGCGATCCGCCGCGAGGAGGCCGAGCGCGCCGCCGCGACGCTCGGCGCCGAGGTCCGCTTCTTCGACGCCGGTGACTACCCGCTCGTCGCCACGGCCGAGCTGACCGACCAGCTCGTCGCCGTCTACCGGCAGACGCAACCGGACGTCGTGCTCACGCACCCGGTCGAAGACCCGTACAACGGCGACCACCCGGCCGCCAACCGCATGGCTTTGGAGGCCCGCGTCCTCGCCCAGGCCATCGGCTACCCCGGCGAGGGCGAGATCATCGGCGCCCCGCCCGTCTTCTACTTCGAACCGCACCAACCCGAGATGAGCGGCTTCAAGCCCGAGGTCCTCCTCGACATCACCGAGGTCTGGGACATCAAGCGCAAGGCCATGGAGTGCCTCGGCGCCCAACAGCACCTGTGGGACTACTACACCGACCTCGCCGTACGCCGAGGGGTGCAGCTCAAGCGCAACGCCGGCCCCAACCTGGGGCTGGCCCACAAGACCATGGCCGAGGCCTACATGCGGCCCTACCCGCAGATCGCGAAGGAACTCGCCTGATGCCCGGCGTCATTGTCACCAACCCGCCCAAGGCCGAGGCAGAGGCCGTCGAGGCGCTCGCCGGCTACGGAACGGCCACCGTCGGCGAGGCCATGGGCCGCACCGGCTTCCTCGGCACGCATCTGCGCCCGATCCAGCAAGGCGTCCACGTCGCGGGCACCGCTGTCACGGTGCTGTGCTGGCCTGGCGACAACCTCATGATCCACGCCGCGGTCGAGCAGTGCGGCGAGGGCGACTTGCTCGTCGTCACCACCACCTCGCCTTGCGAGGACGGTCTGTTCGGCGAGCTGTTCGCTACGGCCCTCGCGCATCGCGGCGTGCGTGGCGTCGTCCTGAACACCGGTATCCGCGACACCGCCGAACTGCGCGCGATGGGCTTCCCCGCCTGGTCCGCCGCCGTCAGCCCGCAGGGCACGGTCAAGGCGACCGGCGGCAGCGTGAACGTACCGATCGTGATCGGCGGCCAGGTGATCCGCCCCGGTGACGTGGTCGTCGCCGACGACGACGGTGTGGTGGTCGTCCCCCGCGAGCGCGCCCACGAGACCGCCGAGGCGTCCGAGGCCCGCGAGCAGAAGGAGGCCGGGGCCCGCGCCGCCTTCGGGGAGGGGCAACTGGGCCTGGATCGCTACGGGTTGAGAGAGACCCTCACACGGCTCGGGGTCACCTACCGCTCGTACGAGGAGACCGAGTCGTGACCGGCCCCGCGGAGATCCTACGAGGAGACCGCGTCGTGACCAGCCCCGCGGAGGTCCGCTGCATGCTGATGCGCGGCGGCACCTCCAAGGGCGCCTACTTCCTGGCCGACGACCTGCCCACCGAAGAGAGCGTCCGCGACGAGCTGCTGCTGCGGGTCATGGGCAGCCCCGACCCGCGCCAGATCGACGGCCTCGGTGGCGCCCACCCGCTCACCAGCAAGGTCGCCGTGGTGTCCCCCTCGGCCGACTCGGAGGCCGACGTCGACTACCTCTTCCTCCAGGTCGCCGTGGACAGAGCAGAGGTATCGGACCGCCAGAACTGCGGCAACCTGCTCGCCGGGGTCGGCCCGTTCGCCGTCGAGCGCGGACTCGTACCAGCGGGGACCGACGAGACGTCCGTGCGCGTCCGGATGGTGAACTCCGGTGACTTCGCCACGGCGACATTCCCGACCCCGGGCGGCCGCGTCGACTACAGCGGCGACACGGAGATCTCCGGGGTCCCCGGGAGAGCCGCCGCCGTCGTCATCGAGTTCCCGCCGGGCCGAGACGAGTTGCTGCCCACGGGGAACGTGCGCGACACGGTCGGCGGCATCGAGGTCACGTGCGTCGACAACGGCATGCCGACCGTCCTGATCCCGGCCGAGGCCCTCAAGATCACCGGTCAGGAGGACCCGAAGGACCTGGAGAGCAACCGGGAACTGACCGCCCGGCTCCACGACATACGGCTGGCAGCCGGGCATCTGATGGGACTCGGCGACGTCGACGGCACCACCGTTCCCAAGCTCACCCTGGTCTCTGCGCCCCGCCATGGCGGCGCCGTCACCACCCGCACCTTCATCCCGGACCGCGTCCACACCTCCATCGGCGTCCTGGGCGCCGCGAGCGTGGCGGCCGGGCTGCGGATCGAGGGAAGCGTCGCACACGGCATCGCGGCCCTCCCCGACGAGGGTGACCGGCTCCGCATCGAGCATCCCAGCGGATTCACAGACATCGAGAGCAGCATCGATCGCACCCCCGAGGGCGGCTTGAGAGCACGTCGCACCGCCGTCGTCCGCACCGCCCGCAAGATCTTCGACGGCATCGTCTTCCCCGTACCACGCACAGGAGGTCACTGATGACCCCGCCTCTCGGCGACATCGCCCACATCGGCCACGCCCAGCTGTTCACCCCGAACCTGGACGCCTCCGTCGCCTTCTTCACGGACTTCCTGGGCCTGACCGTCAACGGGCAGGACGGCGACAGCGTCTACCTGCGCACCTTCGACGACTACGAGCACCACAGCCTGGTCCTCACCGCCCGCGACCAGCCCGGCCTCGGCCGGCTCGCCCTGCGCACCTCCAGCGAGGAGGCGCTTGGGCGTCGCATCCGGGCCATCGAGGCGGCGGGCGGCACGGGAAGGTGGGCCGAGGACGAGCCCGGTCTCGGCCGGCTCTACCTCACCACCGACCCGGACGGCCACGAGCACGCCCTGTACTGGGAGAGCGAGCACTACCAGGCCCCCCAGGCCCTCAGGCCCTCGCTCAAGAACCAGCCACAGACGAAACCCAACCGCGGCGTCGGCGTCCGCCGCCTGGACCACGTCAACTTCCTCGCCGCCGACGTCCTCGCCAACGCCCAATGGCAGGAGCAGATCCTCGGCGCCCGCCCCACCGAGCAGATCCGGCTCGACTCCGGAAAGATCGCGGCACGCTGGCTGACGTACACCGACAAGTCGTACGACGTCGTCTACACGTCCGACTGGACCGGCAGTACGGGCCGCCTGCACCACATCGCCTTCGCGACCGACACCCGCGAGGACATCCTGCGCGCCGCCGACCTCGCCATCGACACCGGCGTCTTCATCGAGACCGGCCCGCACAAGCACGCCATTCAGCAGACGTTCTTCCTCTACGTCTACGAACCCGGCGGCAACCGCATCGAACTGTGCAACCCGCTCACCCGCCTCGTCCTCGCCCCCGACTGGCCGCTCATCACCTGGACCGAGGAGGAGCGCAAGAAGGGCCAAGCATGGGGCCTGAAGACCATCGAGTCCTTCCACACGCACGGCACGCCGCCCGTGCGGCCCTGATGTGATCTCTCGCTACAGGCCCGGGCGGCCACCCACGCCGCCCCTGGGGTCGAATCGTTGCCTAGATTGTCAACAAAAGCGTTGACGTCCTTGTCGTGGCTTCTTATCGTCTACGCCACAGCGAGCTCGTGGCTCCCCGCGCGGAGTCCGGCTCGGGGGCGCGCTCCGTCCCGTCCTCCCCACCGGCCGCGCGAGCCGCATCGGCCCCACTGACCTTGCAGACAGGGACCAGGGCCTCGTCCTGACGTCCCGCACGAGAGGAAACAACGATGTCCTCCTCCGCCACCTCCCCGCTCGCCCAGGCGACCGGTACCGCGACCCGCCGTAGCCGCTCCGCCGTCATCGCCCTGTGCTGGGCACTCGTCCTCCTCGACGGCATCGACACGTTCATCTACGGCTCCGTGCTCCCGAAGATGCTCGGCGGCCACAGCCTCGGCCTCACCCCCGATGTCGCGGGCACGATCGGCAGTTACACCAACTTCGGCATGCTGCTCGGCACGATCGTGGCCGGCACGGCCTCGAACTGGATCGGCCGCCGCGTCACCGTCCTCGTCAGCGTCATGGTCTTCACCCTCGCCACGCTGGGCACCGGCTGGTCCCAGTCCTCGGGCCAGTTCGGCCTCTTCCGCTTCGTGTGCGGCTTCGGCCTGGGCGCGCTGCTGCCGATCGCGATCTCGTACGGCATGGAGTTCACCTCGCGCGGCCGCCGCGCCCTCGCCACCGGCGTCATCATGACCGCCCACCAGACCGGCGGCGCCCTGGCCCCGCTGATAGCCCTCTGGCTGGTCGACGACCACGGCTGGCGAACGGCCTTCATCGCCTCCTCGGTCCCCGCCCTGATCCTGCTCCCGGTCGCCTTCAGGCTGCTGCCCGAGTCCCCCACCAACCTGCTCACCCGCGGCCGCCGCGCCGACGCCGAACGACTCGCTGCCGCCTACGGCACCGAACTTGCCGAGCCGAAGGCGAGCCGCGGGGACAAGCTGGACGGGCTGAAGAACCTCTTCCGCAACCGCCAGTGGTCCACCACCCTGTGCTTCTGGCTGACCTCCTTCGCGGGTCTGTTCCTGGTCTACGGAGTCGGCCAGTGGCTGCCGAAGATCATGGTCGATCTCGGCTACGACACCGGCGACTCGCTCCTCTTCTCCACGTTCCTGAACGTCGGCGGCATCTGCGGCATGCTCGTCGCCGGCCGCACCGCCGACCGCATCGGCCCGCGCAAGGTCGTCATCGCCTGGTTCGCCCTGACCGCTCTCTTCGTCTACCTCATGGGCGTCAAGATGTCGGTGGGCGTCCTGTACGCGGTGGTCTTCTTCGCCGGACTGCTGCTCTTCTCCGGTCAGACCATGGTCTACGCGACGGTCGGCACCCACCACAACGACGAGGACCGCCCGACCGCCCTCGGCTGGGTCGCCGGCATGGGCCGCTTCGGCGCCATCTTCGGCCCGTGGATCGGCGGGGCGCTGATCGCGGCCGGCAACGCCGACATCGGCTTCACGATGTACGCCTGCGCCGCCGTCTTCGGCGCACTGATGATGGCCTTGGCGGCCCTCACCATCAAGGCGCGCACGGCCACGACGGTCTGACGGCAGAAGATGGAAGGGCCCTCCAGCGCCGGGGACTTGTGAGGGTCGTAGCACCACGTGGTCGGGCTGATCAGGCCGCGAGCAGGTCATGCAGACGCTCGGCCGGGGTCGCCCGGCCGAGCGTGTTGCGTGGGGGGCGAGTCCGGCGTCGACGGCATCGAGGTCCGCGGCTGCGGCGAGTATCTGATCAACGTGCCGGGCGGCGCCGGCGGGGTAGCGGTCGTGGCCGAGACGGACCAGTCCTGAAGCGACGTGGTGGTCGTCGCCGACGGCGAGCAAAAAACTGCGCGCCGAGGCACGCCCTCTCCTGTGATCGGTATGCCATGGGGGCGAGGTGGGGAACGAGCTGCTCAAACTGGGTGCAGTCGTTGACGTTGCCGGCGGTGATCGTGAAAGCGAACGGTCGGCCCTGTCCGTCGCAGGCAACGTCGGTCTTCGTGGTCAGCCGGCACGCCGCGGGACCGGCCGATCGCCTCGCCCGGCCAGCGCCCTCTTTTCGGGCCCCCGCCGCGTGTTGGTGAGCCCCCACGGTCGTGGAGTCGGCGCGTGCACGGTCTAGTGGCGGCACCGACGGCGTCGTAGTGCTGTTGGGCGTGGGCCGGCAGCCGGTCCGCGGTGCCGTCGGCCGACCAGCGGCGAAAGCCCGCGAGGCGGGGCCCGCCTCTGGTCATGGCGGCGCCTCGTCCGATATGGACACCGATGCCAGCTGTCTGCGCGAGTACCCGGGTCGGCGACCTCGCCGCCTGCCTTCTGGCGAGGGAGACGGCGAGGTCCAGGGACTGGTCACGGCTGTGACCGTCATCCGGTGGATGTGCACGCGGACATCAGTTCACGACGACGTTGTCCCCTGGCGACGTCGACGGTCCGGTGGTGGTGTTACCGAAGTACGCCCAGCGCCACGTACCCGTCTTGGATGCCTTCACGGTGGTGCTGAGACCACCCGAGCTGCTGGCGTACACCTTCTTCACCGTGGTGTAGGAGGCGGCGCCGGAGGGCTTGAACTGCAGGCTCACCAGGCGGCCTCCGTAGGAGGCGTACTTCCTGGTCTCCCAGTTGGCCCGTGTGACCTTTCCGGTCACGGTGATGGTCTTGTCCTTGGCCACCGGTTCGGGCGAGGCGTTGACGGTCAGGCGGGAGTTGCGCTTGACGTGGACCGTCAGCCCTTCGTCGTCGGTGTCACCGCCGTCGCCCTTGAAGAACACCCGGGCCGCGACCTTCCAGGCCCCGGCCTCACTGTTGCGCATGTCCCACTCACTCGGGTCGAAGTACATCGTCTCGTTGAAGTCGCAGACGCCCGAGCTCACCTTGATGCAGTCGCTCGTCTCGATGGCGTGCCACAGTTCGTCCCCACCGCTGCGGTACAGGTACACCGCTGGGTACTCCCACGCCCGAGTCGTCGCCATCCGGAAGGAGGCGGGCACCGCGACCTCGTTCGACACACCGATCACGATCGGCTTGCCGTCGTTCACCTGGACACGGGTGAACGAGACACCACCCTCGGCCGCCCCGGCCGGCGCCGCGGCCACGGCCGTGAACACCGCCGCCGCGCCACCGGCCATGACGACTCTCCAGAACCGCTTCCCCACCTGATCCCCTGACTTCCGTACCACAATGCGGCCGAAGGCATATCCCTCCAGCGCCCTACAGACGGCCGGCATCCGCACGGGGTTGTGCACCCGCGCATCACAATGCGGTCTCGGAGACGGGCTGGGGACCCAGTGCGCCCGGCGCCACGCTTACGGATGGAGCCCGGTGCCTGTGCCAGGGACCGGACCGAGGCAACGCCGGACACCCTGTTCGCGCATCCGCTCGGGGGACGGACGTTCTTGGCGCGATGACCTGACCGACTACGGGCCGGACAGCGCCTCACGCAAGTTGCCCCTACGTGTGCCGGTCGGGCCGCGCCAGTCGGACCTTGCGGGAGCGTTCGCCTCGTTCCCGGACGTGCTCTCACGATCGTGTCGTATTCACGATGACCTGCGGTGAACAGCCATGGCACAGTCGTCGCATGTCCGACGACATCGCCTATCCGGTCTTCCGTACGCCCGACCTCGCACTCGCCCTGAGCACCGCACGTCGCCTCATGGAGTTCGGCCAGCGGGAAGACTCCGACGTCTGCGTGTACGCACAGCTCCACTCCGTCGCCGAGGTGCAGCGAGTGGCGAAGGAACTGCCCGAGGGGTGGTTCCGGGGACGAGAGGAGGACGGGGTGCCGTGGGAGGATCAGCCCGCGCTCGTCCTCGGCAGCAAAGGGCCGGGGCTGCCGGTCGACCCGGCTGCGTACGACGGGCGGCTGCCGGTGCAGGTCGAACTGGACTACCTGCCGGTCGGCAGCATTGAAGACGCTTTCACAGCGGCCATCGGTCCGAACAGAGGCTGGATCAACTGGGAGACGTTGCGCTGGCCGGACGCACCCCAGGTGGGCTTCAACGGCGAGTCCCAGCACGCCGAGGTGACGCTCCTCGTCAACACTCCCACCCGTGAACTCGACGAGCACGCCGACGATCACACCGTCCTCCTCCACGTCCGCAGCGACTGCGTCGACGGCCGCGAGATACGAGAGCCGTACGCGCACTGGCTCGCCGAGCAGGTCGGACTCACGGTCATCGGGCCCGGGCAGCGGTGGTGAAGCCGGCTTTCCCACACCGATGTACTTCGGTGCCGGGTCGCCCCAGATCCGACCCGAACACCCCGAATCGTCAAAGCCGTCCAGATCACAGGTGCTCGATCAGCTTGTCGAGGGTGATCGGCACGTCGCGCACCCGGATTCCGGTGGCGTTGTAGACGGCGTTGCCGATCGCGGCGGCCGAGCCCACCGTGCCGATCTCCCCGAGGCCTCGGGCGCCGAGGCTCCTGGTCCCGGCCTCCTCACTGCCGTCGCCGAGCGGCCCGGTGAGGATGGGGTCGGGCCGGCCGAGCAGGTGCACGTCGATGTCGGGGACGTCGGCGTTCACGGGCACGAGGTAGTCGGCGAGTGTGCTGGACGCGAGGCGCCCGGTGTCGAGCTCCAGCGGGTTCTCCTCCAGCAGGGCGTGCCCGATACCGAAGATGACGCCGCCGACGAGCTGGCTGCGGGCGGCCCGGGAGTTGATGACGCGGCCGACGTCCGCGACCGTGGTGAACCGGGTGACGCGGGTTTCGCCGGTGAACCGGTTGACCCGCACCTCGCAGAAGTGGGCGCCGAAGCTGTGGTGGACATATCGCGGGTCGGGTTCGCCGGCTGACTCGGCGAGGGCCGTGATGTCTGGTGAGTCGACGGCGGCCAGCAGGCTGCCGAAGGTCATCGACCGCCCTTGACCGTGCAGGACGCCGCGCTCGTAGCGCAGGTCGTCGGCGTTCGCTCCATGCCACGGCGACCTGTCGTCGGTGACGGCGAGCCGCTTGAGCTCTTTGATCGCGTCGCGGGCGGCGTTCACGATCAACGGCACGGTGGCGTGCGTGGCGCTGGATCCGGCGGCGGGCGCGCCCTGTGGCAGCAGGGTGTCGCCGATCTCGGGCGTCACTCGCGTCAGCGGGATCTCGAGGGCGTCCGCGCCGGAGATCCCCACCATGGTCGCGGCGCCGGTGCCGAAGTCCGAGATCCCGGTCGAGACCACGGCGGTGTCGTCGTCGAGCAACCGGATGCGCACGCTCGCGGCCCGGCGGTGCGCCGGGTAGATGGCGGTGGCCATGCCGGTGCCGTACAGCCACTGCCCCTCGACGCGGGAGCGGGGCTTGGCGCTGCGGGCCGACCAGCCGAATCGCCGCGCGCCGAGGCGGTAGCACTCCTCGAGGTGCTTGCTCGACCACGGCAAGCCTGTGGAAGGGCTCTTGGTGGCGTAGTTGCGCAGCCGCAGCTCCACCGGGTCGACGCCGGTGGCCACGGCCAGCTCGTCCATCGCCGTCTCCAGGGCGAAGGACCCGGGTGCCTCGTTGGGGCCGCGCATCGCCCGGCTCCCGGGAATGTCGAGGGTGGCCAGCTGTGCGTCGACGTGCAGGTTCGACGTGCGGTAGAGCGCGTCCGTGGTGGCGTGCGCCGGTGTCATGGGGAAGGTGACGGTGGTCGGGCGCTCGGAGACGCTTCGGTGGCTGATGGCGTTGAGGACGCCGTCGCGGGAGGCGCCCAGCCGGACGGTCTGTGTGAGCTGGGGCCGGTGGCCGGTGAGGGTGAACATCTGCTCGCGGGTGAGGACGAGCCGGACCGGGCGGCCGATCTCCCGGGCCGCGGCGGCGGCGAGCGGGGTGTCGCTCCACAGGATGACGCGGGCGCCGAAGGCGCCGCCCACGTACTTCGTGATCAGCCGGACGTTCTGGGGCGGGACGCCGATCCGCTGGGCCGTCCCGAGGGCGTACGCCGAGGGAACCTGCGCGCCGGCATAGAGGGTGACCTGGTCACCCTTCCAGACGGCGAGGACGGCGTGGGGCTCCATCGCCGCGTGGTGTTGCATCTGCTGGTGGAACTCGGCCTCCACGACGACGTCGCTGGCGGCGAGCGCGGCGTCGATGGAGGCGACGCCGGGTGCCAGGATGTTGAGGCTGCTCGGTGACCCGCTGATGGTGGGGCCGGCCGGAACGTGGGGCTCGTCCGCGAGCGAGGTGCGCGGTGGCCGGGTGTCGTAGGTCGCGGTGACCCTCGCGGCGGCGTCGCGTGCCTGCTCGGGGGTCTCGGCGACGACCATCGCGATGGCCTGGCCGTGGAAGTGGACCTCCGCGTCGCGCAGCGGGACGTAGTTCTCGACGAAGCCGGCGAGCGGGCCGGTGATGGGGTACAGGCCCAGGCGGGGGTCTGGCGCGGCGTACACGCGCAGGACACCCGGTGAGGCCAGCGCGGCCGCCGTGTCGATGCCGGTGAGGGTGCCTCGCGCGATGGTGCTGGTGACGAGATGGGCGTGTGCGAGGTCGGGGGCGCGGTAGTCGCCGGAGTACTCGGCCGCGCCGGTGGCTTTCAGCCTGCCGTCGACGCGCTCGGTCTCGCGTCCGACTGGGGAACGGGACATCGTGAATCCTTCAGCTGCTGAATGCGAGTGCGCCGGTCGACGGAGCACTGTGGTGGATGGGGACCCCGGTGCTCAGGGGTGCTCCGGAGCCGCCGTGCCGGTGGGCGACGATCTCCGCCGCGATCGACAGTGCTGTCTCCTGCGGGGTGCGTGCTCCGAGGTCGAGGCCGATGGGCGAGTGCAGGCGATCGAGCTCGCCACTGGTGAGACCGGCGTCACGGAGCCGGGTCAGGCGTTCCTCGTGGGTGCGGCGGGACCCCATGGCACCCACGTACGCAATCGGCATGCGTAGCGCGGCGGTCAGGAGAGGCAGGTCGAACTTGGGGTCGTGGGTGAGCACGCACACGACGGTGCGCTGGTCCAGCAGGCCGGCCTCGGCCTGGGACCCGAGGTAGCGGTGCGGCCACTCGACGACGACCTCCGCGTCCGGGAACCGTTCCGGGGTGGCGAACGTGGCCCTGGCGTCGCAGACGGTCACCCGGTAGCCGAGGAAGGAGCCGAGCCGGGCCAGGGCGGCTGCGTGGTCGATGGCGCCGAAGACCAGCATCCGGGGCGGTGGGGAGTTGCTCTCCACCAGCAAGGTCATCGGCTCCCGGCAGTAGCTGTCGGCCACCCCGAGCCCGAGCGTGCCGGTCAGCCCGGCGTGCAGGGCACCGGTGGTCCGTGCCTCGGCGACCTGGTCGAGCAGTTCGTCCCCGAGCGTGCCCGCGACGGATCTCCCGGGCCGCACGACGATCGCACGCCCGAGGTGGGTCTCCGGGCCGCGGACGATCGTGGCCACGGCCACCGCCCGGCCGCCCGCGGCATCGGCCAGAGCCGGTTCGAGCCATGGCTCGGTGGTCGGGTCGTGGTGGCGCAGGAAAAGCTCGATGGTGCCGCCGCAGGTCAGACCTACGTCGAACGCGTCGGCGTCGCTGTACCCGAACCGCAGGGACCTGGGGTGGTGGTCCCCGGCCAGCATCTCCCGGCACGCGTCGTGGACCGCGGCGTCGACGCACCCGCCCGACACATTGCCCAGCACAGCGCCGTCCGCGTCCACCACCAGGGACGAGCCGGGCTGCCGCGGAGCGCTGCCGGCAACGCTCGTGACGGTGGCAGCCACGAACGGGACCCCACGGCGGACACGTTCGACCAGGTCAGGCGCGATCTCAAGCATATGCGCCGCCAGATCCGGGACCGTTTGCCCCGACGGAGTCAGGCCGGGCGGGGCCGCCGCGCCTGCCGCTCACCGGTTCTCCTGCAGTTCGGTCAGCGCCCGTACCAGGGTGCGGCGCAGCAGCGCGGGCTTGAAACGGTTGTGCTCCCGTGGGCGGGCACCGTCCGCGGCACCGGCGACAGCCGCCTCGAACGTCGCGGAGGTCGCGGGCCGGCCTGTCAGGGCGCGTTCGACGGCCGTCAGCCTCCACGGCCTGGTTCCCACTCCGCCCGCGGCGATCCGGGCGTTCACGATGGTGCGCCCGCGCAGTTGGAGCGCGACGGCGGCCGAGGTGAGCGCGAACTCGTACGACTGCCGGTCGCGGATCTTCAGGTACAGCGAGTGCGCCGCCCAGGGCGAGCGCGGCACGGTGATCCCAGTGACGAGCTCGTTCGGCCGCAGCACGTTCTCGACATCGGGGGTGTCACCGGGCAGGGTGTAGAACGTCTCCAGGGGTACGGTGCGCGTGCCGCGCGCCGAGGCCAGGTGGACGGTCGTGCTCAACGCCACCAGCGGGACGGCGAGGTCGCTGGGATGGGTGGCGATGCACGCGTCGCTGGTGCCCAGCACGGCGTGGCCGCGGTTGATCCCTTCCAGGGCTGAGCAGCCGGTGCCCGGCTCACGCTTGTTGCACGGGGTTGTGACGTCGCGGAAGTAGCTGCACCGCGTGCGCTGCAGCAGGTTGCCGCCGATGCTCGCCATATTGCGCAGCTGGGCCGAGGCACTCAGCTCCAGCGCCTGCGCGACCATCGGGTAGTGCCGGCGCACGGCAGGCGCGGCGGCCACGTCGCTCATCCGTTCCAGCGCGCCGATGTGCAGACCCTCGTGGTCCAGGGTGATGCCGTCCAGTGGCAGCCGGTTGATGTCCACGACACGGCCGGGTGACATCACCTCGAGCTTCATGAGGTCCACCAGGGTGGTGCCGCCGGCCAGGAACGCGGTGCCGGGCTTGGCGTCCCGCACAGCCTCACGGACCGTCCGCGGCTGGGCGTAGGTGTAGGGCCGCATCAGCGCATCACCCGCTGCGCGTCCCGGATGGCGTCGACGATACGGGGGTAGGCGCTGCACCGGCAGATGTTGCCCGACATGCGCTCACGTATCTCGTCGTCGGAGCGGGCGGGGCCTTCGTCGTCGACCATGGCGACCGCGGACATGATCTGCCCCGGGGTGCAGAAGCCGCACTGCAGACCGTCGTGGTCGACGAAGGCCTGCTGCATGGGATGCAGCCGGTCGCCGTCGGCCAGCCCCTCGATCGTGGTGACCTGGTGGCCGCTCGTCGTGACGGCCAGCGTGAGGCACGACAGCACGCGCCGGCCGTCGATGTGCACGGTGCAGGCGCCGCACTGTCCCCGGTCGCAGCCCTTCTTGGTGCCCTTGAGGTCGAGCCGCTCGCGGAGTGTGTCCAGCAGCGTGGCCCGCGGGTCCACCCGCAGGGTGACCGGATCGCCGTTGACGGCGGTCCGTACCGTCACCGGCGTCACGCCGTCGACGGTGGCTGCCGGGGCGGCTTCTGCCGTCTCGGCCTGTCCGGTCAGCAGCGGCACCACGGTGACGGCGGCCAGGCTCCCCCCTACGAAGCCGCGCCGGGACACACCCGGACCGGCGCCTCCCACCTCGTTCTGTTCGTTCATCAATGCCTCCTGGCTGATGGCAAGTTCGGGCAGGGGAAGGCCGGCGCCGCGACCGTCCGTGTGGTCTCCGGGGCGAGCGCTGCTCCAAGGCTGGCCGCCGGGAGCGGGATCATCCAGGCTCTGCCGATCCCAGGCTGAGGTCGAACTGGAGGAGGAGAAATGGTCCGGCCTGTCCACCCCGGGCCGGTAACCACGGAGGACAGCGCATGACGACCGACTCCTACGAAGGTCGATGCCGACCTCAAGCGTCGTCAGGACGGCATCCCGGCGGAGTCGGTCCTCGGTTCGCCGGTTCAGTGCAGCGTCTGTGTGCCGATCACGGACAGGACCTGCAGCTTCTCGTAGCTCTCCGTGCCCGGGACGGCCGTGTAGACCATCAGGGAATGGGCCTGGTCCGGATCGATCAGGCGCTGGCAGTTCAGCTCCAGGGCGCCGACCTCGGGGTGAACGAAGTGCTTGACCTCGCGCGGACGGATCCCGATCTCATGGTCGTCCCACACCCGCCGGAACTCCTCGCTGGAGTCCAGGAGCAGATCCGCCAGGTACGCGGCTCGGGAGTCGGGACCCCGGAGGGTGACGATCGCGCGCAGGCCTGCGGCGTACATCCGGGTCATGAACGCGTGCTGCTCCGGAGCGTACAGGTCCCGGGCACTGGGGTCGGTGAACCACCGGTAGCCACTGCTGCGAGCAGGACCCGTGTACTGCGTCGTGTCGCCGGTGAGGGCGATGCCCATCGGTGTCTGCCGCAAGGTCTCGCCGAGCTCGGTGACGATCTCCGCAGGCGTGTCGTGCAGCCGGTCCAGAACACGCAGCAGCCCCGGGCTGATGTGCTCACTGGAGCTGTCACGCGGCGGCGGGTTGTGCCCGGCCAGCCGGAACAGATGGTCACGCTCGTCGATGGACAGATGGAGTCCCTGGGCGATGGAGGCGAGCATCTGCGGTGACGGTTGCGGACCGCGCTCGCGCTCCAGACGGGAGTAGTAGTCGGCCGACATGTTGCACAGCGTCGCCACCTCCTCCCGCCGTAGTCCGGTAGTTCTGCGGCGCCGTCCCCGAGGCATGCCGACGTCCTCCGGCTGCAGCGCCTCACGACGGTTGCGGAGAAAGCCCGCCAGCCCTGCGCGATCGATCACGGCGCTCCCCTTCTGAGAGTTCTGCCTCGTTTCCCCGTGCTGTTTCACTTCTATCGCGCGTGCATTCGCGTATCCACGGCTTGTCGATCCCCCCATAGGACGCGCGTCGCCGCGTCAGGGCACGGTCGACGGTCCTTCCCGCGCGGGGCGGAGTCGGCATTGCCGCCGCGTCTGTGTGCCACCGGTCCAGGTCAGTTGTCGGGGAGCGAACCTGTGTGACCTCTTGGGAGACCTGCCGCATGTGTTCGGCAGTGTCGGTGCGGCACGGCGGACGGAACAACGCAGCAGGCAATCAGGGGCGTGAGGCCTCTGCCCGGCGCCGCGGGCCATCAGTGCACGAGGCGTTCGATCAGCGTCTGCCAGGCGTCACCGAGGAAGTCGTTGGTCTCCGACGCTGTCCCGGCATCGGGCGGTCCGGGCCGGCATAGCTGGTGAGCGCGACGCCCAGCGGGGTCTGGCGCAGGCTCTCGCCGAGTTCGGTGATGATCTCCGTGGGCATGTCTGCAGGCGACCGAGGATATGCAGCAGGCCCCTCACCGGCTCCACCACGCTGGGGCGGGTTGTGCCCGGCCGGCATGGACAGGTGGTCGAGCCGCCGGTCCTGCGGCGCTGCCCACGCGGAAGATCGACGTCCTTCGGTTGCAGCGACTCCCGGCGGCGCCGGAGGAACTACGCGAGGCCGCTCGGATCGATCAGCATGGGTTCCTTGCCTTTGCCCCCTCGGTACTGGCGTGTTCCTACCGCCCACGCGCCCGCCCAGCCGGCTCGTCGATCCGCCCCTCCCCGACCGCGCGGAGGGGCGGATCGGCGAGCCGTGGACCGGTGAGTCCTGGATGCGTGGCAGACGACTGCCCAGCATGGACACACGCCGACCGCGGCTGACGCGTCGCCGAACGAAAGAGACCACTGATGGCTCGGAACATCGACATCACCATCCCCGACCTGTCCGGGAAGCTCGCCCTCGTCACCGGGGCGAGCGACGGGATCGGGTTCATCATCGCCTCCCGCCTCGCCCAAGCGGGCGCGGAGGTGATCATGCCGGTCCGCAACCCCGCCAAGGGCGAGCAGGCCGCCGACCGCATCCGTGACCTCGTCCCGGGAGCGAGAGTCACCACCCGGGCCCTGGACCTGGCCTCGCTCGACTCCGTGACCGCCCTGACCAAGCAGCTCGTGGGCGAGGGCCGCCCGGTCAACCTGCTCATCAACAACGCCGGCGTGATGCAACCCCCGAGCCGCCTGACCACCCAGGACGGGTTCGAGTTGCAGTTCGGAACCAACCACCTCGGCCACTTCGCCCTGACCCAGGGCCTGCTGCCCCTGCTCATCGAGGGCAGGGCCCGAGTCACCCACCAGACCAGCATCGCCGCCCGCAGCGGCGCGATCAACTGGGACGATCTCAACTGGGAGCGCGACTACGACGTCGCGAAGGCCTACCGACAGTCCAAGATCGCCGTCGGCCTGTTCTCCCGCGAACTCGACGTCCGCAGCGCCGCGGCCGGCTGGGGCATCACCAGCAACCTCTCCCACCCCGGCGTCTCCCCCACCAACCTCCTCTCCGCCCAGCCCGGCATGGGACGGCAGAAGGACACCGGCGCCGTCCGGATGATCCGCGTGCTCTCCCGCCTCCGCGTCCTCGGCACCCCCGCCACCGCCGCCCTCCCCGCACTACTGGCCGCCACCAGCCCCGACGCGCGGGGCGGCCAGTTCTACGGTCCCGACCGAGCCGATGTCGGCGGCGCTCCCGCCGAGCAGATGCCGTGGCCCCCGCTGCGCGACATGGACGAGGCCTGCAAGATCTGGGAGGCGTCCGAGCGGCTGATCGGTGCCCGCTTCCCCGCCTGACGTCCCGGTATCACCGCCGTCGACGCGCCGGCACCACGCCTGGCTCGTCCGGCGCCTGACGCGGGTGGAGGACGACCACGTCGCCGACGTGGCCGGCGCCGAGCAGGTGTGGACGGCGGCGGGCCGGCCCGGGGCGTTCGGCCCACCTCGCCTGCCCGTCAAGACGGATGAGGATCTCCGCCACGGCGGCGAGCACGTGGTCGTCGACGCCGGTGTGCAGCCGTCGGATTGTGGAGTCCGAGGCCGACGGACCGAACACGCGATGCTGCTGCAGGGGGAGTTGCTCGGCCTCGAACATGCTACGGGCCCGCTTCGTTCCGCCAGACGACGCAGCGGGACCACTCCGCAGTGACCGACGATGCCCTTGGCGTCGGCCCCAACTCGCAGGCCGTGGTCCCACGCGGTGGTGTAGCCCGCCAGAACGGTGTCCTGACCTCAAGAGCGCCGCATACCTGGCCGTGGGCGCCGTCGAGGACGGCCTCCCCTTCCGGGCGGTCACCGGCGACTGCGCCTACGGCGACATCGATGACTGCCGCGCCGCACTGCCCGAGGCCGGCCCGAGGGCGAGCATGCGTCAGTCTGCCCGGTGCCCGGTCACCTGTGTGGTGGTCTCCCGCACGACCTGCCGCAGCCACCGGTGCGCGGGGTCGCTGTCGACGCGGGGGTGCCAGGCGATGCCGTAGGGGAAGGACGGGAGCTCCTCGGGGGCCGCAGCGACGCGGTAGGCGGCGTCGTCGCCGTACGCCAAGGCCGCGCGCCGCGGGAGGGTGGCGATGAGTTCGGTGCCGGGCACGGCCGCCGCCGCCGCGGAGAAGTACGGTACGCGCAGGCCCGTGGCGCGGCGTAGCCCGTGCTCGTCCAGGCGGCGTTCGACCATGGTCTGGCCGCCGGCAAGGATGGTGACGATGACGTGCGGGTACGCGGTGAAGTCGTCCAGGGTCAGCCGCTCGGCGGTGACGGGATGGTCGTGGGACAGCAGGCAGACGAAGTCCTCCTCGAACAACGTCGCCCAGCGCAAGGAACGAGGCGCCACGACGCCGGAGACGACCAGATCCGCGCGGCCCTGCTCGACATCGACGAAGGACTCGTCCCCCAGGGGTGCCACGTCCAAGGCGATGCCGGGCGCCTCACGGAAGAAGCGGCGGAAGAGCGTCGGACCGAGCAAGGATGTGGCGTAGTCGGTGCAGTGGATGCGGAAATGACCGCTGGCCGTCGCGGGGTCGAAGGCATCGCCGCGCAGCAGCGTCTCCAGGCGGGGAAGGAGGTCGGCGAGCTCCGACTGGATCTGCTGCCCGCGCGGGGTCGGCTCGTATCCGCGCTGCGTGCGCACCAGGAGTTCGTCGCCGAACGTCTCCCTGAGCCGTTGCAGGACCCGGCTCATCGCCGACTGGCTCAGATGGAAACGGTCGGCGGCGCGTGTCACATGTCTCTCTTCGAGCAGAACTGCCAGCGCTTCGAGCAGATTCAGGTCCGCGTTCCGCAGATGCGACATGGACATACCCTATGGCCGACTTCATGCAGGTCATACATGAACGTCTGAGCCCCGACCCCTGACGTCGTCATGCATCCCATGCATAACAGACATTCACGCTTTGCGTTGGACGAATGGCAACGGCGACGTCAGGCTCATTCCCATCTCGCCGTATCGGGGTAGACGAGGAGTTCACCCATGGCACAGCACAGGAGGCGCGACGTACTGAAGTCGGGGGGTGTCGCAGCGGCCGCCGTGATGGTCCCCTTCGCGGGAACGGAACAGGCCGCCGCGGCGCCGGACGCTCCGCAGGCAGCACAGCCCCGGGCGGTCGCCGACCTCACGTTGTCGGTCAACGGGACCCGGCATCGCCTTCCGGGCGTCGAGGCCCGCGTCACCCTGCTCGACGCGCTGCGCGAGCAGGCCGGGCTCACCGGCACCAAGAAGGGCTGCGACCGGGGCGAGTGCGGCGCCTGTACGGTGCTCGTCGACGGGCGGCGCGTCAAGTCGTGCCTGACTCTGGCAGTGATGCAGGAGGGCCGCTCCATCACCACCATCGAAGGACTCGCCCGGAACGAGGAACTGCACCCCGTTCAGGAGGCGTTCGTCCGCCGGGACGCCTTGCAGTGCGGCATCTGCACACCAGGACAGATCATGTCGGCGGTGGCCTGCATCGAGGAGGGCCACACCGGCTCCGAGGACGAGATCCGGGAGTGGATGAGCGGCAACCTTTGTCGATGCAGCTGCTACCCGAACATCGTCGACGCTGTGGCCGACGCGGCGAAGGTGATGCGGCGATGAGGGACTTCGCCTACGCCCGCGCAAGCCGGGCCACGGAAGCCGTGCAACAAGTCGCCCGCAGCGCCGACGCGGCCTTCGTCGCCGGCGGCACGGACCTGCTGAACCTGATGAAGGACGGCGCCGAGGACCACGACCTGGTGGTCGACATCAACCACCTGCCGCTCACCGGCATCGAGGAGTCCGAGGGCAGGCTCCGCATCGGCGCCTTGGCCAGGATGGCCGACGTGGCCCTGCACCCAGTGGTGCGCAGGCGGCTGCCCGTGCTGTCCCAGGCGCTGCTCGCCGGCGCTTCCCCACAGGTCCGCCACATGGCCTCGATCGGCGGCAACCTGCTCCAGCGCACCCGCTGCTGGTACTTCCGGGGCGAGGGCTTCGCCTGCAACAAGCGCGAGCCGGGAACCGGCTGTGCCGCGCTGGAGGGCCGCAGCCGCTGGCACGCCGTTCTCGGCGGCAGCGACCACTGCATCGCCGTCCACCCCTCGGACCTCGCGGTCGCCCTACGCGCCCTCGACGCCACGGTCCACACACTCGGCCCGCGCGGCGCCCGGACCATTGCCATGGCCGAGTTCCACCGGGAACCCGGCCACACCCCGCATCTCGAGAACGCCTTGCGGCACGGCGAGCTCATCACCGCGGTCGAGGTTCCACTGCCGGCACCGGGCGCCCGTCAGCGTTATCTGAAGCTGCGGGACCGCGCCACCTTCGAGTTCGCAGTCGTCTCCGTCGCCGTCGTGCTGCGCATGAGCGGCCGAACCGTCGAAGAGGCCCGCCTCGCCTTCGGCGGCATCGCCACCCGACCCTGGCGATCGCCCGAGGTCGAAACCGCGCTGGAGGGCCGGCCTCTGACGGAGCGGAACATCGCGGCGGCCGGACGCCTCCTGGTGCAGGACGCCCAGCCGCGCGAGGACAACGAGTTCAAGATCGAGCTGGCACAGCGCGCGCTCCAGGACGTGCTCGGCCGTTACACCGGAGGTTCCCGATGAGCACCGACGTCGTCGGTCGCCCCCTGTCCCGGGTCGAGGCCCGACTGAAGGTGACAGGTGGGGCCGAGTACACCAGCGATATACAACTTCCCCGCCTGGCCCATGCATTCATGGCGATGAGCACCGTCTCCCGCGGCCGGATCACCCGGATCGACACGCAGGCCGCCGAAGCCGTACGCGGCGTCGTCGCCGTCTATACGCACGAGACCATGCCTCGTCTGAAGCAACCCACCTACCGGCCTTTCTTCAAGCCGTACATTCCCATACAGAGCCCGGACGTCCACCACGCGGGCCAGCCCATCGCCTTCGTCGTCGCCCAGACCCTGGAGCAGGCGCAGCGAGCGGCGGAGCTGATCGAAGTCGACTACGAAGAAACGGGCGAACCCCAGGGCGAGTTGGATATGGGGGAAGCGTTCCTGCCGCCCGACGGACCGGACGGCCCCAACACGTACAAGCGGGGTGACGTGGCGGCCGGCATGGCCCAGGCGGACGTCCGGATCAAGGCCGAGTACACCATCCCCATGCACCACCACAACCCAATCGAGCCCCACGCCACCACGGCCGTGTGGGAGGGCTCGAAGGTGACGGTGTACGAGACCACGCAGGGTCTGGGCAACACCCAGCACGTCGTCAGCGAGGCCCTGCAGGTCCCGCTCGGCGACGTCCGCGTCGTCTGCCGCCACCTCGGCGGCGGTTTCGGCTCCAAGGGGCCGGTCTGGCCGCACACCGTGCTGACCTGCGCCGCTGCCCGTGCGTTGGGCCGCCCCGTCAAGCTTGTGCTGTCCCGTGCGCACATGTACACCTCCAGCGGCCACCGCGCGCAGACCCATCAGACGATCGAGCTCGGCGCCCACCGGGACGGCCGGATCACCGCGCTGGACCACGTCATCACCCAGCAGATCACCCGCGACGACGTCGTGCTGTTCAACAGCAGCGAGCCGATCCGCATGCTGTACGACATCCCCAACCTGTCCAACGAACAGCGTGCCGTGCGCTTGGACCTGCCTACCCAGAGCTTCATGCGCTCCCCGGAAGCGTGCACCAGCCACGCCCAGGAAGCGGCGCTCGACGAACTCGCCCACGCCCTGGCCATGGACCCGGTCGAGCTGCGAAAACGCAACTGGAGCAGCCGGAACATGGACAACGGCCAGGAATGGGGCAGCAACCACCTGCGCGAATGCTACGACCGCGCCGCGTCGATGTTCGGCTGGTCCCGGCGCGACCCGCGCCCCGGCTCCATGCGCGACGGCGATGAACTCGTCGGCTGGGGCATGGCCACGTCCGCCCACACCGCCGGCGGCCGACCCGGTTCCGGCGCCCGTATCACCATCGGTACCGACGGCAAGGTGCTCGTCCAGGTCGGCACCCAGGACATCGGCACCGGCACATACACGATCATGACGCAGATCGCCGGTGAGGTCCTCGGGATGCCCCTCTCCGCCATCACGTTCGACCTCGGGGACAGCGCCTTCCCCCAGAGCTACACCTCCGGCGCCTCCACCACCGCACCCGGCGTCGGCAGCGCCGTCAAACGCGTGTGCACCGCCGCACGCAGGGCCGTCATCGACTTGGCTGTCGCCCAACCCGGCTCCCCCCTGCGCGGCGTTCCTGCCGACCGCGTGGACACCGCGGACGGCCACCTGTACGACACGGCCAACCGGCGCTCCCGAGTGAGCTACCGCTCGGTCGTCGGCCACGGCGGCAAGCCCCTCGACTTCACGGTGGAACCCACCCCCACACCGCTCGGCTACTCGGTCGGCGCCGTCTTCGTCGAAGTCCGCGTCGACCCACTGCTCGGCCGCGTCCGGGTGACCCGCGTGGTCGGCTGCTACGACCCGGGCACCGTGCTCAACCGCAAGACCGCCCGCAGCCAGGTCCTCGGCGGCGTGATCTGGGGCATCGGCTTCACCCTCTTCGAGCACACCCTCGTCGACCCCGCGACGGCCAGGATCGTCAATCCGAACCTGTCGGGCTACCTGATGCCCGTCAACGCGGACGTCCCCGACATCCAGGTGCAGTTCATCGACAGACCCGATCCGGCCAGCGACGCCCTCGGGGCCCGCGGCTTCGGCGAAACACCGATGACCGGCGTCACCGCGGCCATCGCCAACGCGGTCTTCCATGCCACCGGCAAGCGCGTGCGCGACCTGCCCATCACCCAGGACAAACTGCTGTGACCGGCCACAACGACGTCTGGGACGCCCTGTACGAGGCGTGGTCGAGCGGTGAGACCTCGGGGCCGGCCACCGTCGTGAGGACCTTCGGCTCGGCCCCGCGACCCGTCGGCTCGTCGATCCTGAACGGCAGGCCCCAGCGGGCGATGTACGGCATCAGCGACGACGACGCCTTCGGCGTGGGTCTGACCCGCGGCGGCACCCTGGAGGTCTTCGTCGAGCCCGTCAACACCCGTACCTTCCCCGAACTGGCCGAGTGATCGAGTCCGCGCGGGCCGGAATCCCCGTAGCCTCGCCACCGTGCTGGGCCATCCCCGGCCGGAGGCCGTCGGCGCCCACGTGGTCGTGCGCGCACTGGCCGACACCTATGCGCCGAGTACCTGACGCCGCACCTCCGGCTTCCATTCGACGTACTCGGCTTCCACTCCGCCCCGGTGACGGGCGTAGAGGAAGCGGCCGGTCGCGCTGGTTGCCTCCTCCGTCGTGATCTCGGCGCCTGCCTCTTCCAGCGCCGCGCGCGCCTGGTCCAGGTCGGAGACAATCACTGTGGCCGTGGCGTGGGCGTACCGAGCGCGTTCCTCGGCGGGTCCGGCGATGACCAGGAAGTCACCGATGGCGGCGAGCTCGATCTCGTCGAAGGCAAAGTGCAGGTCCGGACGCGTTCCCGTCAGGCGCTCCAGCAGGGGAAGCGTGGTGCTCAGGTCGTCGGCCCAAAGGCGGGCGTACGTCTTCAGGATCATCGTTGCTCCAGGGGTCCGTTCAGGCCGCTTCTCTCCGGCAAATACGGATTAACCGTAGGAGAGTGTGCTCCGAACTGGAAGAACGCACCTTTCCGTAAGAGGGGCACCTCGCGGTACCCAAGCAGCCCGCCCGGGATCCAGCCAACACGGATCTCACCCGAGCCGACTCGCTGGCCCGCGGGATCTTCGCGAATGTGGCCGACAAATGGGCGCTGTTGCTCATCAACGTCCTGGCTGACCGCACTCTGCGGTTCGCCGAGTTGCAAACGCAGGTCGGAGGAATCAGTCACAGGATGCTGTCTGTCCCAGGCGCTGCGCCACCTCGAACGGGACGGGCTGGTCGACAGGACCGTGCATTCGGTGGTGCCGCCACGTGTCGAATACCGTCTCACCGAAGCCGGCCACGCACTGCGCACCACAGGCAACGGTATGTGCGCCTGGACGCTTACATCCATGGACCACATCGAGGAGGCTCGGCGCCGGTTTGGCTCGGCCCGAGCGGTGTGACGCGACGGACGGCGGGAACACCCGGACCGGCCATGGCCGGGTCCGCGACAAAGCAGGAGTCTCGGCCGCGACTTGAAGGTGGTTCCGGAGAGGCGGTCGTCGGCGAAGCCCTCCTCATGCGCGCGGATGTCAGTCGGCGTGTGGCTGTAGCGCTGGAGGATCGTCATGCCTTCGCCCCAGTCGGCGAGTGAGTCGGTCGCGCGCCGCCGGTAAAGGGTGCTGTCGGCAGCGAGAGCCCTCACATCGTCACACAGGCGTTTAGCATCGCGCATCGTTGCCGTGCTCGAGACATGCGTCTTGGGGAGGGCAACATCACTGGCCGACACCCTTGCTGTGGAACAACCGGAGAGGTACCTGCCACCCGCTACTCCAACACCCCCGCGGGCGTGCGTGCGGTGTTCCGCAGGCGGGCTGCGTCCCGACTCGGGGGTGCACCGAACTGGCGGCGGTATTCACGGCTGAACTGCGACGGGTTGTCATAGCCGACCCGTCGGCCAACTCCGGTGACGTCGCCGGGGTGGGTGGCGAGCAACAGCCGGGCCTCCTGAAGCCGGATCTGCTTCTGGAACTGGATGGGGCTCATCGCCGTCACCGCCTGGAAGTTGCGGTAGAAGGCGGAGACGCTCATGCCGGAGAGGCGCGCGACGTCCTCCACCCGGAAAGACTGCGCGTAGTGTTCGCGGATCCAGCCCACGGCCCGGGAGATGTGGCTCAGGCCGCTGTCCGCCAGGCCGAACTGGCAGACGGCCGCGCCCTGTTCACTGGTGATCAGACGCCACAGGATCTCGCGTTTGATCAGCGGCGCCAGCACGGCCAGGTCGCGGGGCTCGTCGAGCAGGCGCACCAGCCGGACCACCGCGTCGAGCAGCTCGTCGGGAGCGTCGCTGACGGCGATCCCCGACGGGACGCCTTCACCGGCGCCGGGGACATCTCCCGGCCCGGCCTGCAGTAGCAGTTCGGCGACGGCAGACGGCTGCAGCACGAGGCCGAAGCCGAGGGCCGGCTGTTCAGGATCGGCCCGGGTGAACTGCCCGCTGACCGGCAGGTCGACGGATGCGACCAGGTACTGCCCGGGGCCGTACTCGAAGACCCGGTCGCCCAGCGCGAGCCGTTTAGCACCCTGGGCGATGACCGCAAGCACCGTGCCGGACATGGAGGGCGCCGGCGGGTCCGACCGGTCGACCTGCGAGATGAGGACACCGTCGATGGCGGTCGTCCCGTCGGGCCGGGCATGCCGGGCCAACAGGGTGCGGAGCTCGTCGAGGTACATGCGTCCATTGCAGCACCCTCCTCGCCCCGGCTCCCGTGATCGCGAGGATTGTGCAAGTACGGGAGAGCATCCTTCTAACGTTTTCGCAGGTCAGATCGGTTGAATGGAATCACCTCACTCCATCACCGACGAAGAGGGCATCCATGATCGTCAACTATGGTTTCCAGGCCACCGTGACCGCCAGGCCCGGAATGGGTGACCGTCTGGTCGACCTGCTGTCGACCGCGCTGAACGACGGCGGTCCCGGCACCAGCGAACACTGCGTCGTCTACCTGATCTCCCGTTCCGCGTCCGACCCCGACGTCGTCCACGTCACCGAGGGCTGGACCAGCGAGGAGGACCACCACCGGGTCTTCGCCGGTGAGGCCGCCCAGGCCATCGCGGCGCGGCTCGAGGGACTGTTGGCCGGGGAGTCCGCATACACCGACTACGTGCCGGTCCTCGGCAAGACCGACTTCTGAGGCCCCCTCGCACCCCCGGGCCGCCGCCTCGGCTCCCGGCGATGCGGCCGCCTGTCCCGCCCGACCTCGCTGCACCGCTCCGCGTGCACCACTCCACCGAAGGCAACGACATGACCATGACACGACCCGCACTGGACCCCGAGCTGCGTGAACTGGTCGCCGACATGCCGCTGATGTCCCGGCTCAGCCCGGACGTCCTCGCGCAGCTGCGCCAATCCCCTTCGACGCCGGTCGAATCGCTCCTCGCCCACCGGCAGGTTCACCGGCGGGAGGTCACCGTGCGAGCCAAGGATGGCGCCCCGATCCCCCTGTCGGTCCTCAGCCCCGCCCTCACTGATCGCGCCACTGCCGCACCCTGCGTCTACTGGATACACGGCGGCGGGATGATCATGGGCGACCGCTTCTCGCAACTCGACATCCCGCTCGAGTGGCTCGACCGGCTCGGCGCGGTCGTCGTCTCCGTGGACTACCGGCTCGCGCCCGAGGTGACCGGCACCACCCTGGTCGACGACTGCTACCAGGGACTGCTCTGGATCGCCGAACACTCCGCCGAACTGGGTGTCGACCCCGCCCGGGTCGTCGTAGCGGGCGCCAGCGCGGGCGGCGGCCTCGCCGCCGGCGTCACCCTGCTGGCCCGCGACCTGGGCACCCCGGCGATCGCCGCGCAGCTGCTGATCTGCCCCATGCTCGATCACCGCAGCACCAGTGTCTCCAGCCGCCAGTACTCCGGCGTGCCGGGCATCTGGACCCGCGAGATGAACGAGTTCGCATGGCGCTGCGTCCTCGGCGACCTGAGCGACACCGAGGTGTCCGAGTACATCTCGCCGGCGTTGGCCGAGGACCTCTCGGGCCTGCCGACCACCTACGTCGACACCGGCTCCGCAGAGGTCTTCCGCGACGAGGACACCGACTACGCCACCCGCATCTGGGCGGCCGGCGGCCAGGCCGAACTCCATGTCTGGGCGGGCGGCTTCCACGGCTTCGACGCGCTGTACCCGCAGGCCCGCATGTCGGGCACGGCCCGCCAAACCCGCGCCGACTGGCTGGCCCGAGTTCTGTCCCCGGCCCCCTCCGCATGACGCCGCTGACCGCCTCACGCACACCCGACCGCACCCAGGAGGACCACACCATGAAGATCGCCATCGTCACGGGCGCCAGTTCCGGCATCGGACAGGGCGCCGCGATCGAGATAGCCCGGCGTGGAACCGGAGTCATCCTGACCTACGGCAAGAACCAGCAAGGAGCCCTGGAGACGACCGCCGCCATCGACAAGGAGGGCGGCACCGCCGTCGCGCTGCCGCTGGACGTGGGCGAGACCGGCACCTTCGCGGCCTTCCGCGACACGGTCGCCGCGGTGCTGCGCGACACCTGGCACCGCGACACGTTCGACTACCTGGTCAACAACGCCGGGTTCGCGCAGACGTCGTTGATCGAGGACACCACCGAGGAGACGTTCGACAGGCTCATGCGGGTCCTGCTGAAGGGACCATACTTCCTCACCCAGCGGCTACTGCCGCTGATGGCGGACGGCGGTGCCATCGTCAACACGAGCAGCAGTTCGGCGACGGCGACGGCCGGCCTGGAGCCCGGCTACTCGGTCTACGCGTCGATGAAGGGCGGTCTGGACGTCCTGACCCGGTACATGGCCAAGGAGTTCAGCACGCGGCAAATCCGCGTCAACGCCGTCTCCCCGGGATCGACCCGCACCCGGATCGCCGACGACGCCTTCACCCGCTTCCCCGAGGTCGTCCCGGCCCTCGCGGCGAAGACCGCGCTCGGCCGCGTCGGCGAGCCCCACGACATCGGCGCGGTGATCGCCACACTGGCCTCCGACGACAGCCGCTGGGTCACCGCACAGAACATCGAAGTATCCGGCGGCCTCAACCTCTGAAGCCAGTCCCCCACGTCTGCGCGGGCCAGCTCCTGGCAGTCATCGCCGAGCTCTCCGCCACCCGCGGCGGTCGCGGGTGAGCCGCCGGGCGGCCGAGCCGGTGGAACTGGCACGGAAACCAACCTGCCCGCCGGAGGCGCGGGGCCCGCGCCGGACGTCGTCCCGCTTGGCTCGATCCGGGGTTACAGCGGTCGTGAGTGCGTGACCAGGTCGTCAGTTCGCCCTGTTTGTCCCGCGTGGAGGCGGGCAGGGCATCGGCGCATGGCTGCGGCTGTTCCTTCCCTGTCTCGTCCGGGCTGGCGGCCGGTCGACAAGTGATGGCCGGGGTACCCGCATGTGGGGCGATGACGGGGAGCGCTGTGCCGCCCGGGGGCGTCGCCGGGTTACACCGGGCAGCAGTGCGCGTCGGCAGCGGTAGGGATCCTTCGATCCTTCGAGATGCCACCCGGATGGCCTTCGCACATTCGTTGCGCTTAGGCTTTCCGCTGGTCCGCGTCGCGCCCGGTGGCTGCGGAAGGTCAGGAAGGTGGAAAGCCGATGCCCGAGCAGGCTTCGGCATCCGAGGACGGCGTTCCTGGCAAGCGCCTGCATCTGGTGCCCGACGAGGTCGTCGAGGCCGGCCGGATGGAAGCGGTGCGCCGTTACGACATCCTCGACACCCCGCCCGACGGGGCGTTCGACCGGGTGGCTGCGCTGGCAGCCCGCTTGTTCGACGTCCCCGTGGCGACGGTGACGATCGTGGACGAGGACCGGATCTGGTTCAAGGCCGCGCACGGCCTGGACGGGGTCAGCGAGATCGGCCGCGACCCGGGCCTGTGCGGCTCGGCGGTGCTGCGCGACGACGCCCTGGTGATACCCGACACCCTGCTTGACGACGTCGCCTGCGGGAACCCGCTGGTCACCGGTGCGCTGGGGGTTCGGTTCTACGCCGCCGCGCCGATCATCACCGCGGACGGGCACAAGCTGGGTACCGTCAACGTCCTGGACACCAAGCCCCGCTCCATCACCTCCGAACAGACCGCCACCCTGACCGATCTGGCGGCGATCGTGATGGACGAGATGGAGCTGCGTCTGTCCGCGCTGCGCACGGTGCGCCAGGAGCAGCGGGTCGCCGAGGCTGAGCGGGCGGCCCGGGAGCAGGCGGAGAGGGACAAGGCGGCAATCGCCTCCTTCGCCTCCACCTTGCAGCGCACTCTGTTGCCGCCGGCGCTGCCGACGGTGCCCGGTCTGGAGCTGGCCTGTCATTACCACGCCGCGTCCGTGCACGATGTGGGCGGCGACTTCTACGACGTCTTTCCCCTGCCCTCCGGGAAGTGGGGATTGTTCCTGGGGGACGTGTGCGGCAAGGGCGCCGAGGCGGCCACCATCACCTCCCTGGCCCGCTACACCCTGCGGGCCTCCGCCCACCACACGGACGATCCGGTCGCGGTACTTGAGGCCCTGAACAGCGCTTTGCTGGCCGATGTGTGGGCGGGCGCCCGCTACTGCACCGCATTCTTCGCCACCTTCGCCCCTGATGCGGCCGGGGGCTTCACCGTGGAGCTGGCCACCGGTGGGCACCCCCCGGCCTACCACCTCAGCCCCGCAGCGCCCGTAGCCGGGCCCGCGCACACGCGGGTGGAGGCGGTCCACCCCAAGGGCGGCATGCTCATCGGGGCCTTCCCCCACGCCCGCTTCGCCTCCACCACCCTTCACCTCGCCCCCGGCCAGGCCCTTCTCCTCTACACCGACGGTCTGACCGAGGCACACACCAGCGCCGACACCATGCTCGGAGACGAGGGCCTGACGGCCTTCCTCACCGCTCGTCCCGCCTCGTGCGGGGCGGCGCAGTTGATCGAGGACACCGTCGGTTTGCTGGACGCCCTGCCCCAGGGCGCGAGAGACGACGTCGCCCTGCTGGCTCTGTCCGTTCCCGCTCCCGACCAGGCCGCCGCCGCGACGGGGGCCGGATCCACCGCCCACACCACCGCCGCGCCTGCCGGCGAGGAGCACTGACGGCCATGACCGACGACATCGAGCTGGCCCTGACCGCCACCCCCGGTCCCGCAGCGATCGCCACCGTCACCGGCGAGATCGACCTGCATACCGCACCCGGCTTGCGTGCCCGCGCGCTGGAGTTGATCGACCAGGGCCATCACCACTTGATCCTGGACCTGTCGGGTGTGGGCTTCTGTGACTCCGCCGGCCTCAGCGCACTGATCGGCATCTGGCACGGCGCCCAGGAAGCGGGCGGCACCCTGTCCCTGGCCGCCGTCCCCGACCGGCTGATGCGCATGCTCACCCTCACCGGAGTGGACAGCCTCCTGCCCCATTACCCGAGCACCGCCGAGGCGCTCAACACCCACCAGGGCGCCCCTGGCGCCGCCTGAACCGCACGCCGTGTCCCGGAGCTCTTGTGTCTCCCCCTGACCGTCGGGTGGAGCAAGCCGACCACGCTGGGAGATGATCCCGTGCGTGGTTGAAGGAGCGGGTAGTACGGATGCGGACGACGCTTGGGCATGGGCTGAGCGACTGGGTTGGGCTTTCGGGCTTATAGCGGAGGATCCGGTTGCGAGAGGCGCAGCGCTCGTCCATCTGGTGGAGGCCCGGAGGAAGGTCGCGGAGGCGCTGGCCCGGTACAACGAGATGTGGCTGCTGACGCGGCCCCTGGGAGCGGACGAGCAGTACCGGGAGCCGGCGTTTCTGCATGCGCGCCGGATGCATCAGCAGGCCCAGAGGCATTCGCTGCCTGATGGGGTGTGGGGTGGCCCTGTGGACGGGAATACGGCGGCGTGGCCAGGGCTGCCTTATGCGTTGCTCTTCCTGGAATGGGAGGCGAGGTACCCGCTGGAGTGGACGCAGCACGCGAAGGCGTGGGGTACGAAGCAGAGCCTGATCCGGAAGGTGGCCCGTGCTCGCCAGGACGAAGCGATCAAGGCGAAGGTGACCGACCTGGTCGAGCTCGTCGTTCACCGGGCGTATCGCTGCAAGGATCGCGAATACGTGCGGGTTGCCCGGGCCGTCGACAGCGCTGATCTACGGGGCAGGCTCGGTCGGGCGGCGGAGTCGGATAGTCCGTGGGCCCGGTGCCACGCCGGGTACGTGCTCTGGCTCCTTGATCGCCCCGACCTGCCGAACACTCGTCGTGTCTGGCAGACCTGGGTTGCGGGCGAGGCCGCGGCGTTGCAGTGAGCGAGCGGGCGACGCAGGAAAGGTACTCGTGATCATGGAGTACTCCACGTCCGTGACCTGCCTGGAACACCGTGCCTGCCGACGCATCATTTCTGATTCCGCCCCTTGGCCGGCTTCGCGAGCAGTCCGACGTCGGGCCCCGGGAGGAGCCTGGCCTACTGGAGCGGTTAACTCCGGATCCGCGTGATCCGCGCCGCGTACGCCATACTCTGGCCGTCGCGCTCACGCTGACCGCCTGCGCGGTTGTTCACTGGCGCCACCTCGCTACCGGCGGACGACGAGTGGATCGCGGACGCGCTGCCGCACGTGCTTGACCGACTCGACGTGCGCCCAGATCCATTTACTGCCCCTCGTGCACTTGAAGGCGACGCTGCAGTCGAGCGTGCGCCGGGGCAAAACCAGCCCGGTGCGCTACCGGCGGGCAACCGAACTCCCCGCCACCCACCGCTCCAGACGATCGCCGGCTTCCCGCGTCGGAAGCGAATCGGATCGGCCAGCGACTGCGCCACCTCGTGGGAGAGATCAGGCCGGCACGGCAAAACCTGCAGGGTCGCGGACTTTATGCAGCCGTGACGCCGGGCCACAAAACGGTTACCCCGTGTTGTGCGCGCAGGACGACCCTGCCGGGTCCCCGGGAAGTCCCTGGTGGCGCGCTGTCAACGAACGGCTGCTCCGGGACAAAACCGAGGCCCTCCTGTTGTCCGCGCGCACCACCGGCACCGCCAGTGCCCGCAGCGCCGAGTGCTGGGTGGACTTCCTCCGCAGACCCGGGCCCGGGTACTGGTACCGCGCGCACAACGCCAGCATCGTCGCCGGGTACCTGGAGCACGAGGATCTGGCCGCTGCCGAGGGCAGGTGGAGCGGTTCATGATGAACGTCGCCCTGCTTCGCGTCCTGTTCACACACACGATGTTGGTGCGGCTGCGGTTGGCGCTCGGCCGATTGGCGGTCCTGGGGCCGCTGGCGGCCGACCCTCGCCACAGGGCCGTCCATATGGCACCTGCGCGCCATCGCCCGCGCTACCGGCACGCGCCTGCTCTGGGAACCGTCACCTCTGACCGCCGCCCGCCGCGGACCGCACCGGTGACGGGCGCCGCCGGCCTTGGCCAGGAGCCGCGAGGAGACGCGCCAGTGCGCTTGACCGCATAGTCTCGCCGGGTTGCGTTCAGGCCGTCGTGGCGAGGGGCGATCGCCCTTGCGGATGCCTTCTCGCTGTGGATGCGGGCGCGTTCTTTGCGGTCGGCGGCCAGGCTTCCAACCGCCACGACCTGCACGACCGCCATCCCATGGCCCGCTCCTGCGCTCACCGGAGCGAACGCGCGCACCGGGCCCAGGGCCGCCGACGCAGCCGCCTGCTCCCATTGCGCCGGTGGCAGCGAGCAGGCCTGCCGCAGTCCATCGGCGCCCGGCCGCGTTGTCGGACGGCTGCCGCACTGGCTTGGTCCACCGCCGTGCGACCTGCGCGGAGCGTGAGAGGCATATTGTCAGATATGTGGAGAATGGTGACAGTGGACTCAGAGGCGAGGCGTCTCTGGATGAGGCGCTCAGCGCTGTCGTGCGCCGTGCGGGGGCTTCGGCCGCGGGCGTGTACCTGCTGTCAGCCACCGAGCCGGTTCTGAGGCTGGCGGCGGTGTGCGGGATGCCGGCGAGGGCTGTGACGCCCTGGTGGCGGGTAGCGGTCTCGGCCGCGGGCCCGCTGTCGGAAGCGGTGCGGGAGGACCGTCTGGTGTGGGTAGGACGGCAGGAGGACTTGGCCCGCCTGTATCCGAACGCGGCGGCTGGTCTGCCGTACCGGTTCGCCATGGCCTTCGCCCCGCTGCACGGTGTGCGCCGGTGGGGGGCGCTGGCGTTGCTGTGGTCGGCGAGTCACCCGCCGTCCCTGACCGTTCGCGAGCGCGGACACATCCTCTCCAGTGCGCAGCGCATCGCCCAGGTGCTGGACGAGGGGCCCGCGGTATGGAGCCCTCCGGAGCAGCCGCGTGCTGTGGCTCTGCACCGGCCGGTGTCGGATGCGGCACAGACCGGGTTGGCTGCCGCGGACCTGCTGCAGCGGCTGCCACTCGGCGCCCTCAGCCTCGACCTGGAAGGGCGCGTCACTCATCTCAACGCGGCCGCCGCGCAGCTGCTCGGCCGTAGCGCCGAGCGCCTCCTGGGCACCCTGCCGTGGCAGTCCGTGCCCTGGCTGGACCATCCCGCTCACGAGGAGCACTACCGCACGGCCGTCTTCACGCGTGAGCCCGTCGCCTACACGGCGCTGCGGCCGCCGGATGTGTGGCTGGACTTCCAGCTCTACCCCAGCGACACCGGAATCAGCGCGCTGATCTACCCGCACCAGAGCCGTCACCCGGCGAGCGCGCCGCCGCCCACCATCACCGCTCCCCCGAGCACCGCCGAGGGTGCCGGCACCGGGCGGATCCACCAGCTGATCCACCTGGCGGCGGCCCTGAGCCAGACCGTCACCGTCGCCGATGTCGTCCGCGTGGTGGCGGACCAGATCGTGCCCGCGTTCGGCGCCCAGGGCCTGGTCCTGTCCGTCGCCGACGCGGGCCGTCTGAAGATCACCGGCCATCGAGGGTACGACCCGCGCGCCGTCGCCCGCCTGGACGGTCTGTCGCTGGACACCGGTGTCACTCCCGCCGGCCACATCCTGCGCAGCGGTGTGCCGGCCTTTTTCGCCGACCCCGACGAGATGGCCCACGCCTACCCTCAGGCGCCCGCGCTGAGCGGCAAACGGGCCTGGGCCTTCCTGCCCCTGGTGGTCTCCGACCGTCGCGTGGGCTGCTGCGTCCTGTCCTACGACGAGCCGCACTCGTTCAGCGCGAGCGATCGTGCCGTTCTGGTGTCACTGAGCGGGCTCATCGCCCAAGCCATGGACCGGGCGCGCCTGTACGACGCCAAGCACCACCTCGCCCGCGGCCTGCAGCAGACTCTCCTTCCGGTGGCCCTGCCCACCATGCCTCGGCTGGCTGTCGCCGCCCGCTACCGGCCGGCCACCCACGGCCTGGACGTCGGCGGCGACTTCTACGACCTCATCCGCCTGAGCGACAACACCGCAGCCGCCGTCATCGGCGACGTACAGGGTCACAGCATCACGGCGGCCGCCCTCATGGGCCAGGTCCGCACCGCCGTACACGCCACGGCCGGCGCACAACCCGGCGAAGTCCTGGCGCGCACCAACCGAGTCCTGCTGGACCTGGAGACCGAACTGTTCGTCTCATGCCTCTACATCCACATCGACCTCTCCGAGCGGCGCCTCCACCTGGCCAGCGCCGGGCACCCTCCCCCACTCCTGCGCACCCTCACCCCACGACCAGACACCCGCGCACTTGAGGTCGACCCCGGCCCCCTCCTCGGCATCGACATCGGGAGTGAGGCCCACTACCCGGTCACACGCGCTCCCCTACCACCCGGGTCACTCCTCGCCCTCTACACCGACGGCCTCGTGGAAACCCCCGAAACCGACATCACCCACTCCATCGCCGCCCTCGCACACCACCTCACCACCCACACCGACCAGCCACTGGACGAGCTGGCCGACAGCATCCTTCACCACGCGCTCCCGCCACACCCCCACACCGACGACATCGCCCTCCTCCTGCTCCACGCTCCCTAGACGGGCCGACGCGACATATGAAGCCGGGTGGGTTCTGCGCTCAGGTATCCGGAAGAGCGCGGTGCTCAGCGGCCCTCTAAGCCTGGTCTCAGGTTGGTCGGGGAGAATGGGCGGCACAAGCATGGACTTGAGGGGGGCGGGCCGGCGTGCGGATCATGATCGCGGATGACGAGGCGGCCATCCGTGAGTCGCTGGAGCGGGTGCTCCAGGTCGAGGGGTACGACACCAGCACCGTCGCCAACGGTTTCGCCGTGCTCGACAGGGTCGGTGGCGAGGCGCCGGACCTGCTGCTCCTCGACGTGATGATGCCCCGCCTCGGCGGGTTGGAGACCTGCCGCCGGTTGCGGGCCGCGGGTCGGGATCTGCCGGTGCTGATGCTGACCGCCCGCGACCAGGTCTCCGACCGGGTGGCGGGGCTGGACGCGGGCGCCGACGACTACCTGCCCAAGCCGTTCGCCACCGAGGAGTTGCTGGCCCGGGTGCGGGCGCTGCTGCGGCGGCGTACGCCCGCCGACGAGGAGTCGCAGATCCTGTCGTTCGCCGACGTCCGGCTCGATCCGGACAGGTTCGAGGCGTGGCGGGGCGGGCGCCCGCTGCACCTGACCCGGACCGAGTTCTCCCTCCTGCAGGTCCTCATGAGCAACGCGACCCGGGTCTTGACCCGCGACGCGCTGTTCGAGGCGATCTGGGGCTTCGGCATGAGTTCCACCGCCAACAACCTCCAGGTGTACGTGAGTTACCTGCGCCGCAAGATGGAGGCCGAGGGTGAGCCGCGCTTGATCTACACGCTGCGCGGCCTGGGATACACGTTGCGGGAGACTCCTCCGTGAGCAGGTCCGCGGGACGGGGACCGCGCCCGGTGACCCGATGGTGGCGCCGGCGGTCCCTTCGGGCCAGGCTGACGGTGATCGCGGCGACGGCCATCGCGGTCAGCGTGTTCGTGGCCTTCCAGGTGGCCAGCCAGCTCATGGGCTGGGAGCTGCAGAGGACCTCCGAGAACCAGCTGCGCGCCGACTCCCGCGTCCTGGCGGCGAGCGCGGAGCGCGCCGGTCTGGCCCAGGTCCAGCTGCCGCCGTATCCCGGATCCGGTCGGCTGGTGCGGGTCATCCTGCCCGACGGCTCGATCCGGACACCGGCCGGCCAGCCCGCGCTGCCCCCGCTCAGCGAGCAGGCCGGGCGCGTGGCGCAGGGCGCGTCGGACGACCTGATGGAGTCGGACGACAGCGACGAGGACGGCTACGTCCTCTACACGCTGCGGGCGGGCGACGGCGCAGTCCAGGTGGCCCGCGCAGTCGACGACAGCCCGATCAACCGGTTCGGGTTCGGCATGCTGCTGATCGGGCTGCTCTGCGTGGTCGGCGGCGCCCTTGTCGGGCGGACGGTGGCGCGGACCGGTCTGGCACCGATCGACCGGCTGACCGCCGCCGCGGTACGTGTCGCGAACACCCGGGATCTCGACGCCGACATCCCGGATGAGGGCGGTGGGGAGATCCGGCGGCTGATCCGGTCGATCAACGACATGCTCGCCGCGCTCCGGGACTCCCGGCGGGCCCAGCGGCTGCTCGCCGAGGACGCCGCCCACGAGCTCAAGACCCCGCTCACCAGCCTGCGCCTCAACGTCGAACTGCTGATGCGGCTCGATCGGCGCGGCACCCTGGACAGCGCACTGCCGGCGGAGAGCCGGACCCGGCTGCTCAACGATCTCGGCGCCCAGGTGGCCGAGTTGAGCACCCTTGTCGCCGAACTGACCGACCTGGCGCGCGGTGACGTCAGCGACGAGAGCACCGAGGTACTCGACCTCGCCGACGTGGTGGCGGCCGCCGCGACCCGGGCGGGTTCCCGCATGCCCGACATCGAGGTGGCGCTCGACGTGACCTCTGTATGGGTGAGCGGGCGTCCCGCTGCGCTCGAACGGGCGGTGCTCAACCTCATCGACAACGCCGGCAAGTGGTCCCCCGCGGACCAGCCGGTCCAGGTCCGGCTCCGTGCCGAGGGCGCGTCGGCGGTGCTCGAGGTCGACGACGCCGGGCCGGGCATCGACGCCGCCGACGTACCGCGGGTGTTCGACCGGTTCTACCGTGCCGACAGCGCCCGGGCGTTGCCCGGATCCGGTCTGGGACTGTCGATCGTGCAGCGGGTCGTCGACGCCCACGGCGGCCGGGCCACCGTCGCCCGCTCCGCACGCGGTGGCGCGCTGCTTCGGGTCGACCTTCCGGCCGCGGCCCCGCCCGCCCCGGTCGCGCAACTCACCGCCGGGGATGACACCGAGGTGCGCTGACCCGCCCCGGCCGCAAGGCACAGCACCAAACGGCAGAGGGCCAAACGGCAGAGGGCCAAGGGGCGGTGGCCGTCGGGCCGTTGAAAAAATCCGGGGCGGGCCTGGGGCCCGTCCCGGATCTCGTTCGTGCCGCCGCGCTCAGCGTTGCAGCGCGGGCTCCTCGTCGTCGGCGTGCGGCTGTCCGTCGTCCGGCAGCTCCGCCGTCGGCCGGGACAGCCGGCTCGGCCACCACATCCGCCGGCCGATCAGCAAGGTGAGGGCGGGCACCAGGACCGACCGCACCAGCAGGGCATCGAGCAGCACGCCGAAGGCCACCAGGAACCCGACCTCGACCAGCATCACCAGCGGAAGGGTGACGAGGACCGCGAACGTGGCCGCCAGGACCAGGCCTGCCGAGGTGATGACGCCACCGGTGGCCGAGAGGGCTTTGAGCATGCCCTCTCTGGTGCCGAGACGCACGGTCTCCTCCCGGGCCCGACTGGCCAGGAAGATGTTGTAGTCGACGCCGAGCGCCACCAGGAACAGGAAGGCCAGCAGCGGCACCGAATAGTCGACACCCTTGAACCCGAGGATCGTGTCGAAGACGAACACGCTGCCGCCGAAGGCTGCGGCGAACGAGACGATCACCGTGGCCATCAGGACCAGCGGGGCCAGGATCGCGCGCAGCAGCAGCCCCAGGACGATCAGGACGACGGCGAGCACCAGCGGGATCACCAGCTTCTCGTCGCGCCTGGTGGTCACCTCGGTGTCGAGGTTCTCCGCACTCGGCCCGCCGACGATCGCCTCGGCCCCGCTCACCGCGTGCACGGCGGTGCGCACCCGCTTGATCGTGTCGTACTCCGCGACGGTGTCCGGCGCGTCCTTCGGGAACACCGAGATGTTGGCCCAGCCACCGCTGGTCTGCTCCGGGACGGCCAGGGCCACACCGCGAGTGTCCTTGACGACGTCGAGCACCCGCTCCTGGTGCGCCGGCCGCGTGAAGACCGTCATCGGCTGGCCGCCGAGCTCCGGGAAGTGCTGGCGGAGAACGATGAAGCCGGTAACCGACTCCGGCGCGGACAGGAACTGGTCCTGCTCCCGCAGAGCGCCGGTGTTGCCCGCCAGCCCGAGGGCGAGCACGCCGAGGACTCCGAGCGAGCCGAGCGCCGCCACCCACCGGCGGCGGCTGATGGCGGTGCCGAGCCGTCCCCACAGCCCCGGCTTCTCCTCCACGGCCGTGCTGAACCGCGGGATGGCCGGCCAGAAGATCCGCCTGCCGAGCACCACGAGCACCGCCGGGAACAGCGTCAGCATGGCCACCAGCGCGCACAGGATGCCGGCCGCGCCGATCGGGCCCAGCCCGCTGGTGCTGTTCAGGTCCGCGACGAGCAGGCAGAGCAGGCCGGCGACCACGGTGGCGGCCGACGCGACGATGGCCGGCGCCGCGCCGCGCAGCGCGTGGACCATCGCGACCCGGACGTTCTCATGGTGGTGCAGTGCCTCCCGGTATCGAGCGATGAGCAACAGCGCGTAGTCCGTGCCGACGCCGAACACCAGGATCGTCAGCAGCGCCGAGTTCTGGTCGTTGACCACGATGCCGAAGCCCTTGACGAGCAGGTAGACGGTCCCCATCGAGGTCAGTGCGGCCGCGCCCACGGCCACGAGCGGGATGAGCCACAACACCGGGCTGCGGTAGGTGAGGATGAGCAGGAGCGTGACGACGACGATGGTGGTGAGGAGGACCTGCTCGTCGATGCCGTCGAAGACGGCGTCCATGTCGCCGTCGATCGCGCCCGGGCCGGTCACGTCGAGTTCCAGGCCGGAGGGCCGGTCCTTCGCGGCGTCACGCAACGGGCCGACGATGGCCTCCGGTGCGCCGTAGGCCGTGCTCACATCGAGGGTGAACATCATCGCCTTGCCGTCGTTGGAGGGTCTCATCGGTGAGCCCCCGTCGCTCTCATCGCTCTCGTCGCCCTCGTCGTCCTTGCCGGCCGCCGTCGTCGCCTTCGGCGGATACTGCTTGGCAAGGGTGTTGTAGTGGCGCTCGACCGTCGCACGGTCGGCGTCGGTCATGCCGTCGGCGCGGTGGTACACGAAGACGAACGTGTTGTTGTCACCTCCGGGAAGACTGTCGTCCAGCACCGCCACCTTGGTGGACTCGGCACTGGCCGGCAGGGTGTCCACGGCGCTGTCGGTGGTGACCGAGCTCAGCTTTCCGCTCAGCGGCACCATGCCCGCCGCCAGCACCAGCCATAGGCCAATCACCAGCCAGGGCACCCACCGGCCTGCCAACCGGCCGGCCGGCGCTTGCCCGGACGGCGCTGCGTTGACTGCCATCACTAGCCTCCTACATACGGGTTGCATCGCTTGTCTGGATGCCGACTTCCTAGCGAGCGAACCTGAGGCGACTGTTAAAGCGGTGCTCAGACCGGTTGGCCGAGCCATGCGCCCAGCGCACGCACCAGCGTGGTGACGTCGAGATCCTGAGCGGCGAGCAAGGCCCAGGGGCGTCCCGACGTGGCCCCGGTACGCGCCTGTCTCGCCTAGCGCAGCACCTTCAGTACGGCAAGGGAGATGCGCTCCGCGGTGGTTGGGGCGTCGGCGCCCGGGAGGACGAGGTGGCTGAGGGTCATGCGCACCGCGACGTCCGCCGCCACCTCGACAAGAAGCCCGTCCTGTTCGGGGAAGCGTTCCGTGAGCCAGGCGCGCAGCAGGTGCTGCGCCGCGTCGAAAACGGGATCGGCGCGGGCGGTGAGGTACGGCAGCAGGCTGTCGGAGCCCTCGCGCGCGGCCAGGACGACGGCCCGCACGAGGGGGTTGCGGTGCGCCTCGGTGAGGACGAAGTGGACCGCCCTCTGCAGAGCGGCGCCGGTGTCCGGCAGCCCCGGGTGGAGGACCTCCGCCACGTCGCCCAGGAACACCTGGGTCTCCCGGTCGACCAGGGCGCGGCCGAGACCGGCCCTGTTGCCGAACTCCTTGTAGACCGAGGGACGGGACACCTCGGCCGCCGCGGCCACGGCCGACAGGCTCACCTGGTCCCAGCCGGAGTCGCAGGTCAGGTCGCGTGCGGCCGCCAGCACCCGTTGCCTCATCTGCTTGCGCCAGGCGACCCGCGGCGGATCGGGTGCGACCGTTTCGACGTCGCCGGACGTCGTGGTGTGTCTGTGTACCGCCATGGCTCAAGTCTGGCAGGAGGGGCGGAAGGAACAACGGGCGGCCTCATCTGACGGTGATTCAGAACGTTGACAGTGTGAACCACCTTGTCAGCGGTGTGCCCTCTTGGCACGCTCGGGGCTCCCCTCAAGGTGTGCTTCCGCCGGCCCCGGAGGTACGGCGGGAGCGCACTGAGCTCACCAGGAGGTGTCGTGCCGCATCATCGGGGACAAGAGATCCGGCGGTGGCGTGATCCGAAGCGGTATCTGTGGCTGCTCGCGCTGGCCGTGCCGACGCTGCCGTTCCAGGCGGGCGGTCTCGTCGCCCTGACCGGACTCGGAGCGCTGTGGTGGTGGGGGCCCGTCTTCGCCTTCGTCCTGCTGCCGCTGATCGACCACGTCACGGGCAAGGACAGCGTCAATCCGCCCGAGGAGGTCATGAAGGCGCTGGAGGCGGACCGGTACTACCGCTGGTGCACGTATCTCTACCTGCCGCTGCAGTTCGGCGCCCTCGTCTGGGCCTGCGAGCGGTGGGCCGGCGGTGAGCTGTCGGTCGCGGAGTCCCTCGGGCTGGCCGCGACGACCGGCGTCGTGGCCGGGGTGGCGATCAACACCGCGCACGAACTGGGCCACAAGAGGGAGCGCTTGGAGCGGCGCCTGAGCCGCATGGCGCTGGCGCAGAGCGGCTACGGCCACTTCTACGTGGAACACAACCACGGCCATCACATCCGCGTCGCCACACCGGAGGACCCGGCGAGTTCGAGGATGGGCGAGAGCTTCTGGCGCTTCCTGCCCCGGGCGGTGGTGGGCAGTCTGCGTTCGGCGTGGAGGCTGGAGAGCCGCCGGCTGCGGCGCCGCGACCGGCGGGTCTGGAGCCACCACAACGACGTCCTCACCTCCTGGGCGCTGACCGTGATGCTGTTCACCGCGCTGGCCGCATCCTTCGGCGTGATCGTCCTGCCGTACCTGCTCCTCCAGGCCGTCCTGGGCTTCTGTCTGCTGGAGACGGTCAACTACCTGGAGCATTACGGGCTGTTGCGGCAGCGCCGGCCGGACGGCCGCTACGAGCGGGTCTCGCCGCGCCACAGCTGGAACAGCAACAACACGGTGAGCAACCTGTTCCTCTTCCAGTTGCAGCGCCACTCCGACCACCACGCCAACCCCCTGCGGCGGTACCAGACGCTCAGGCACTTCGAGGAGGCGCCCCAACTGCCGTCCGGCTACGCGACGATGATCGTCGTGGCGTGGTGCCCGCCGCTCTGGCGGCGCATCATGGATCCCCGCCTGCACCGGCACTACGCCGGCGATCTGTCCCGGGCGAACGTCCATCCCTCCGCGAGGACGCCCGGGCTGGCACGGGCCGTGTCGGGGTGACCCTCAGACGAGTCCCGCGCGCCGGGCGGTGGCCTCCGTCTGCTGCAGGTGGTCGCGCGCGGCCGAGCCCAGGGCCGCGATCACGTGGGCCACGACCGTCTCGATGACGGCGAGCGTCGGCACGAGGCTGTCGTAGGGCGAGGTGGAGGCGACGCGGCTGGGCAGCACCACCTCGGCGTGGGCACTGACGGGAGAGAGCCAGGTGTCGGTGAACACGACCACCTTGCCCCCGCGTTCGGCGGCGAGCTGGGCGAGGGTGAGGTTGTCCGGCTCGTAACGGCGGTAGTCGAAGACCACCAGGACGTCCCGCCGGTTCAGGCCGGACAGGACCGCCGTGCGTTCCACGTCCCGGTCCGGAAGGATCTGCACCGCGTCGCGCATCTGCATCAGGTGCAGTCCCAGGTACTGGGCCAGCAGGTGGGTGAACCGGCCGCCGCACAGCAGGATCCGCCGCTTGGGGTCGCAGAGCAGGGCGACGGTCGTCTCCAGGTCGTGCGCCGGCAGCTCGGCCAGGGTCTGGGCGACGGACGTGCTGAACGTGGCCCCGCTGCGGGCGAGCAGAGTGCCCTCGGCGGAGTCGCCCGGGGGCGCTCCCGCGGCCTCGTACAGGGACAGCGGGGACGCCTCGCGCTCCTGCACCTCGGAGCGCAGGGCGGCCTGGAACTCCGGGAACCCGCCGAAGCCCAGCCGGCCGGCGAAGCGCAGGACGGTCGGGCCGCTGACGCCCGCCCGCTCGGCGATGCTCGCGACGGTCTCGAACCCGACCGCGGGGTAGCCCGCCAGGATGACCCGGGCCACCTTGCGTTCGGCGGGGCTGAGTTCGCCCAGGTTCAGGCGGATCTCGTCGGCGAGCGTGCCGTGGGTCACGGATGTCTTCCTTCCTCGGAGGGAGCGGCCGGTGTGCCGGGCGGATGTCCGGCACACCGGCCGCGGTGGTGCTCACTGCGGCCGGACGGAGACCGACAGGTTCAGCAGGGTCTGCGGCGTGGAGCCGTCCGTGCTCCAGGCCGCGAAGCACGACCCCTTGGTGAGGACGGCTGCGAACTGCGGATCCTGCTCAAAGGTAGTCGCCGTGGCGGTGTTCCGGGCGCGGGTGCCCGCCAGTGCCCGGGCCGTGGAGCGGAAGGAGTACGCCACCCCGTCGGGGTTGTCCAGCGAATGGAAGACGTCGCCGTTGACGGGGGCGGGGTCGGTACCGGTCGGTGTGTACCGGCGCTTGCCCGGGCCGGGCGTGGGCTGCCAGAGGGCGGCGTGGTACCGGTCGCCGTCGGTCAGGTAGCTGTAGCGGGCCCGGGAGAGGGACCAGCCGTCGGCTGACGTGCGCGCCCTCGCCGCGCGCAGGTCGAACACGGCGACGCCCTGGGTGCCGGCGACCGTCATGGTCTCCCTGGCAGTGCCCGGGCGGTCCACGATCAGCGCGGTGTTCTCCTCCAGGGCGTAGACGCGGTCGTGCCCGGTGTCGGCGGCCAGGCGCAGAACCCGGCCCTCGCGGCCGTAGGAGCCGGTGTGGGTGTCGATCAGGCCCGAGCGCAGGAATCCGAAGCCGCCCTCGGGGAGGTAGCCGAGGCGCGTGGGGTCCTCGAAGTAGCCAGGGGCGCTGCCGTCACGCAGCCCCTGGTAGGACTCGCCGCCGGTGACCATGTCCCGGCCGGCGGCGATCTGCGCCCCTGCCGAGGTGCCCGCGACGACGGCCCCCTGCGCGAGCCGGCGGCGGATGGCCGCCAGGGCGCGGGAGTCGGTGTGCGCGTCGCCGCGCAGCAGCGTGGTGACGTAGCGGTACTGGTCGCCGCCGCCGAAGAAGAAGCCCGTCATGGACTCGATCTGCGCGACGACCTCGTCGTCGTCGGCGTTCGCGATGTGGTCCAGGTCGATGGGGATCCACTCGGCGGCCGCGGCACCGTGGCGCTCGAACAGGTCGGCGTAGTAGGCGCCGTTGCACTCGGAGTTGCTGCACCGGTCGGGGTCGTCGGCGTCCGGGTCCTGGCCGGCCGGGACGGAGGCGGCCGTCAGGACGCCGATACGGGCCCGCTCTCCGCCGGCGCGGCGGATGATCTCGCCGTACACCTCGTCGTTGTCGGCCTTCAGCGCACCGCCGACCAGCACGAGCGAGCCGGGCCGCGCCGCGGGCGCGGCGGCGGTGGCGGTGGCGGGCACGGCGGCCAGAAGTACGACGCAGGCGGCGCCGGTGGCGCCGAGGGCGCGACGGCGTGCGGGCAGGGGTCTGGACACGAAGCCTCCAAGGGGGTGTCTCTCAGGGGATGTGGTGCCGGGCGGGGCCCTGCTCGGCGGATGCCGGGTCTCGCGCGGCGCAGGGTTCGGCGGGTGCCGGAACTCGCGCGTCGCACGGCTCAACGGGTGCCGAGGACCGTGATGAGCGAGGCGAGCAGGGCGATGCGGGGCGCGACCGTAGTGGTGTCCAGCCATTCCCCGGGGCTGTGGTCGGCGCCGCCGACCGGTCCGAGGCCGTCGAGGGTGGGAGTGCCCGTGCCGGCGATGAGGTTGGCGTCTCCGACGCCTCCGGTGGCGGCCGCGCCGACGGTGATGCCGAGGGCCTCCGCCGCCGTCGCCGCTTCGGCGTAGAGCGCCCGCGTGGCGGGGGTGTCCTCCATCGGCGGGCACAGGTCGCGCTGCTCGATCGTGACGTCGGTGCCGGGGACGCGGCAGTCGACGGCCGCCTCCTCCATGGCCGCCCGTACGGCCGCGAGGTCGCGGGTGGTGGCCGCGCGCACCTCGACCTGCAGTTCGGCCTCGTCGCAGACGATGTTGGGCAGCCGGCCGGCGCGGATGACGCCGACGTTGACGGTGACGCCCCGCTCGGGCCGGTTCATGGCCTGGAGGGCGACGGTGAGCCGCGCCGCCGTCAGTGCGGCGTTGGCTCCCCGTTCGGGTTCGATGCCCGCGTGCGCCGCCTTGCCGGTGACCGTGACGAGGTAGTCGGCCACGCCCTTGCGGGTCACGACCAGGTCGCCGTTCTCCCGGGCGCACTCCAGGGCCAGCGCGCAGTCGACGCCCCGGGCGACGTCCTCGGTGACGGAGCGGCTGAAGGGCGCGCCGATCTCCTCGTCCGGGGTGGCGAGGAAGACCAGTTCGGCGTAGTCCGTGACTCCTTGCGACGCCAGGATCTCCAGGGCGGTCAGTCCGGCGAGGAGGCCGCCCTTGTCGTCGCTGACGCCCGGGCCGTGGGCCATCCGGCCGGCCAGGGTGAACGGGCGGGCGGCGGCTGTGCCGTCGTCGAAGACGGTGTCCATGTGCCCGGCCAGGAGCACACGCCGTCCGCCGTCGTGCACGGGTCGCGTCCCGCGCTTGCGGCCGACCAGTACGTCACCGGTGCGGGTGCCCTGCCCGGGAGGGGGTGGTGTGCGCTGCACGGTGAAGCCGAGCGACCTCAGCCGCCGCTGCACCGAGTCGGCCACCCGGTTCACCCCGTCGGCGTTGTGCGAGCCGGAGTCGATCGACACGAGTGCGGCCAGATCGCTCAGATAGTCCTGGAGGCGGTCCTCGGCGAGGGCGAGCACGTCCTGCTGAAGCGTGCGCTGCCGCGCGTGGGCGCTCACAGGACCTTGGACAGGAAGGCACGGGTGCGTTCCTGCTCCGGCTCGGTGAGGACCCGGCGGGGATCGCCGGCCTCGACCACGACGCCTTCGTCCATGAAGACGGCCGTGTCCCCGACTTCGCGGGCGAAGCCGATCTCGTGGGTGACCACCACCATCGTCATCCCGTCGGCCGCGAGGGCGCGCATCACGTCGAGCACGTCTCCCACGAGTTCCGGGTCGAGGGCCGAGGTCGGCTCGTCGAACAGCATGAGCTTCGGCTTCATCGCGAGCGCCCGGGCGATGGCGACCCGTTGCTGCTGGCCGCCGGACAGCTGGGCGGGGAAGTGCCCGGCCCGGTCCGCCAGACCGACGCGCCGCAGCAGCTCGTGCGCCTCTTCGCGGGCCTGCGTCCTGCTGACGCCGCGGACGCGCACGGGCGCTTCCGTGACGTTGTCGAGGGCGGTCATGTGCGGGAAGAGGTTGAACCGCTGGAAGACCATGCCGATGTCCCGGCGGCGTTCGGCCACTTCCTTCTCGCGCAGCTCGTGCAGGGTGTCGCCGTGCCGGCGGTAGCCGACCAGTTCACCGCCCACCGTCAGCTTTCCGCCGTCGACCTTCTCCAGGTGGTTGATGCAGCGCAGGAAGGTGGACTTGCCGGACCCGGAGGGGCCGAGCAGACAGCACACCTGACCCTGCTCGACGGTGAGGTCGATGCCCTTGAGGACCTCGAGCCTGCCGAACTGCTTGCGCACGCCCTCGGCGCGCACCATGGGCACGTTCATCACGCGGCGCCCTTCCTACCGGGGCGGAGGGTGGATCCGCCGGTCGCGAAGCCCAGCATCCGGCGCAGGGGCGAGGCCTGCCCCTGCGTGGAGCTGCCCCGGCCGTAGCGTCGCTCCAGCCAGGCCTGGGGGATGCCGAGCAGCGTGACCAGGGCGAGGTACCAGATGCTGGCCACGACGAGCATGGGGATGACCTGGTAGTTCTGGGCGTAGACGTCCTGGATGTTCGACATCAGGTCGTGGGCGGAGATGACCGACACGAGCGCGGTCATCTTGAGCATGTTGATGGTCTCGTTGCCCATCGGCGGGATGATCACCCGCATCGCCTGCGGCAGGACGATCCGGCGCATGGTCAGTGCCGGGCCCATGCCGAGGCTGTGGGCGGCCTCGGTCTGGCCGCGGTCGACGGACTGGATGCCGGCGCGCACGATCTCGGAGGCGTACGCGGCCTCGTTCAGGCCCAGCGCGAGCAGGGCGGCCACCGGCGGGGTGAGCAGGGAGTTGGTCTCCACCTGGAAGAAGGTGATGTCGGTGAAGGGGATGCCGATCTTGAGGTACTGGTAGAGGGCGGCGGCGTAGCCCCAGAAGATGATCTGCACGAGCAGGGGGGTGCCGCGGAAGACCCAGACGAAGAGGGTGGCCAGGCCGTACAGGACGGGGCTGGTGGACAGCCGCATGACGGCGATCACGGTGCCCAGCGTCAGGCCGAGCGCCATGGCCGCCGCGGTCAGCCACAGGGTGGTGGCGAGCCCGTCGAAGATCAGCCCGGCGAAGAGGTAGTTCCCGACGACGTCCCAGTGCAGGTTGTCGTTCTTGGCGAGCGACCCGGCCAGGCCGACGAGGGCGGTCAGCGCCACGACGATGGCGATCCAGCGCCCCCAGTGCCGTACGGGGACGACCTTGAGTTCCTGGGGGGCCGGGCCGGATCGCGTGGTCTTGAGCGGTGCGGTCACGTCGGTCATGTCAGTCGACCGCCGCGTTCCTGGTGGCTTCCTTCACCGCGATGGAGGCCACGCCGTACTTGTCGAAGATCTTCTCGGCGGTGCCGTCGTCGATGAGCTGCTGGAGCGCCTTCTGCACGGCGGTGGTGAGGGCGGGCAGCTTCTTGCTGACGGCTATGCCGTTGGGCGAGGCGTTGTAGCCGCCCGGGGCGGCCGGGTCGTCGACGAGGTCGAAGGCGGCTCCCTTGTCGGCGGTCTTGGCGACCCAGCCCGCGGCGGGCTTGGTCAGTACCTGTGCGACGACCTGGCCGGACCGCAGGGCGAGCTGGGCGTCGGAGTCCTTGGGGAAGGTCTTGATGTCGATCTTCCCCTTGGCACACTTGCCCTGTTGCGACTTGAGCAGGTCGAGCTGGTTGGTGGCCGCCTGGACGGCGACCTTCTTCCCGCAGAGGTCGTCCAGGTTGCCGATCTTGCCGGGGTTGCCGTCCGCGACGAGGATGCCGGAGCCGGACTGCGAGTAGTCGACGAAGTCGACGACCTGCTGGCGCTCCTTGTTGTCCGTGATGGCGGACATGGCCGCGTCGTACTTGCCCGCCTGGATGGCCGGCACGATGCCGTCGAACTTCTGCGCGCTGAAGGCGAAGCGGACGCCGAGCTTGGCTCCGATGGCCTGACCGAGGTCGTAGTCCAGACCGGTGAACTCGGTGCTCCCTTCCTTCACGTACATCACGAACGGCGCGTAGGGGACGTCGGTGGCCACCTTGACGGTGCCGGACTTCTTGATCCGGTCCGGAAGCGCGTCGTGCAGGGCCTGGTCTTTCTTCACCTCCACGCCCGCCACCGTCACCTTGCCGGCCGGCGCGGTGTCCTCGGTGCCTTGGTCTCCGCAGGCTGTCAGCGCGAGCGAGGACGCCGCCAGGAGGATGACGGCCGCGGAGGCAGACAGGGATCTGTTCATGGGGCAGGGCCTTTCTGGGCGCGAGGCGGACCGGACGTCTTCATGTCGTCGTCGGCCGATGCCGCTGTAAGTTACAGACGCGGCGCTCGAATGCCTAGATGTATCGCGCGTTACCTTGGAACTCAATGGATCGGCAGCGCTTCCATCACCACACATAGAGCCCCAAAAGGGGTATAAGGCTATCCATCTTGAGACCGCTCCAGCGTTACAACAGCGCTTCCATGACGACCATTCGTACCGGCAACGCTGTCGTGGTTGCCTCTGCCATGCGACACGTCGCAGGGAAGACCGCGTTCGGCCTGCTGTACGACGCCGTTGCGGCCTCCGCAACGGGCGTGGCCCGAGCCGAGCGGTGCTGCGTGATGTGGCGCAGTCCGAGGAGGTCGCCCAGAAGGTGCTCGTGGAGGCGGCCGCGGCCAGGGCCAAGCGAGCGCCACGCTGGTCGTCCCGTGCCCACGACAAGGCCGTCCCGGTGGCGGCCGGCATGGCCGCGCCGCCCGAGGGTCTACCAGCTCTGGTACCACCAAGAGGACAGGATGCGTCCGGCAGGGCTGATGGACAGCGACCGCACCGCCAGACCGTACCCCGGGCATCCGGATCCATCGACGTGAACGCGGGTGCCTGAAGGGACAGTTCTTCCGCGCGCCCGGCTCGTTCTCGCCGGGCCCCGGCCTTTCCTCGTACACCCCCCCACTTTTCGACAGGGCGACCGAATCGCATTGCCCCCTTCGAGTGGATGGCTCGCCCGCGGCAATCCGCCCTTCTCCGAGGAGCGAATTACGCGTGACCGCCGCAGATCGCGGCGGCCGGGTGGACTTTCGCTTCGCCCGGGTACGCGAAACAAGGAGAACAACCGTGAAGATCTGTGCGATCCGGAACGCCGGCCTCGTCGCCGCTGCCGGCGCGATGGTGCTGGGCTGGGCCGGGGCCGCCTCCGCGGACAGCGGCGCCCAGGGTGTGGCCGCCGGCTCCCCCGGCGTGGCCTCCGGCAACGTCGTCCAGGCGCCGGTCCACATTCCGGTGAACGCCTGCGGTAACACGGTCAATGTCGTCGGTCTGCTCAACCCCGCCTTCGGCAACACGTGCGCCAATGTGAGCGGCCACGGCTGGGCGGGTCGGGTCTGACCGGAAAGACGGAACATCGGTAGCCGCGAGCACCACGGGTTGGTCCGGGAAGAAAGTCCGGCAAATTGATTTCCGGGCCAATCCGGTCGCCGACCGGCAGTTGATGACCCACGTGAGCGGAGAAGAGACGAGGCCGCGAACTCCGGCCGCCCGGCTGCGGTTTCGCTCGGTGCGCTGAGCGTTCCTGCTGGCCGGATTCGCCGCACTCACCGTGGCGGAACTGGTGGCGGCCGGTGTGCGGTCGCAAGGCGGTCCGGTCGTGGAGGTCGGGGTGCCGCCATCGACCGCGCACCGGCCCCGGTGAAGGACTGGGCGGTCCACACCTTCGGCACCGACGACGAGCTGGTCCTGCAGACCGGCATCCCGGCCGTCCTGGTGGTGAGCGCACCGGCCCTCGGCGCCCTGGGCAGGTGTCATCAACGCGCTTCCCTCCTGGTCCCGAGGGGCGTCCGCGGCTGCACGCTCCGTACTGCAAGGCCGGTTCAAGCTGCGATGTCGGATTCGGGTTGGAGCGCAGGGCCGAGCAGCAGGCCCCCGTCCAGGACGAATTCCGAGCCCGTGGCGAAAGACGCGTCCTGGGAGGTGATGAAAAGCAACAGGCGGGTGACGTCAGAGGGTTCGGCGAGGCGAGGGATGGCGAAGGGATCGGGCGAGTAGAAATCGGCGATGGCCGGCTGGCCTGCGACGGTGGGTTCGTTGATCAGCGGTGTGGAGACGACCCCGGGGTGGATGGAGTTGACCCGGATGTTGTCCCGCCCCAGTTCCAGCGCAGCCGTCTTGGTCAGCCCGCGCACGGCCCACTTGCTGGCGGTGTAGGGGGCGTAGAAGGCCGTACCGATGTGAGCCATGGTCGAGGCGATGTTGACGATGGTTCCGCCACCGCCTCTGCGCATTGACGGAGCCACGGCCCTGATGCCGAGGAACTGGCCGGTGACGTTGACGCTGAAGGTGTGCTCCCAGGTGCGGAGTTGGGTGTGCTCGATAGGGGCCGCCGGGTTCTGGATGCCCGCGTTGTTCACCAGGACGGTGATCGGCCCGAACTCGTCTTCGACTTCTCGCACCAGTGCGGCCCAGTCGTCCTCGCTGGTGACATCCAGGTGAACGGGCAGAGCCCGCTGGCCGAGCTGAGCAGCGAGGTCGCGGCCGGCGTCGTCGTCGCGGCCGGCGATGACGACGTTCGCCCCCTCGGCGTGGTAGCCCCGCACATGACTGCTGCCCATACCCCCGCTGCCGCCGGTGACGACGACGGTCTGACCCTCAAAGCGCTGCATGGTGCTTCCCTCCAGGCTTGCATAGTGGTGAGTCGAGTGACTCACCTCCCCTCTCACGGTAGGAGCGCGAGTGGAGGTGAGTCAAGTGACTCACCTCGCAGTGAGAGGCATACTGGAGGGCATGACGGCACAGCCTTCGGAATATCACCGGCGCGTGGCAGCGCAGAAGCGGACGTCGATCATCGAGGCAGCGACGAAGCTGTTCCTCGACTCCGGCTACGACGGCACCTCGCTGGCCCGCATCGCAGAGGCGGCCGGAGTGTCGCGGGCGACTCTGTTCAAGCAGTTCGCCACCAAGGCGGCCCTGTTCGAGGCGATCGTCACCGAATACTGGAAAGTCGACGACGGGGAGGCACCCCTCCCCGAACCCGGGAACCTCCGCGCCGGGCTCGAGACCATCGGACGCCGATACGTGGCCCTGCTCACCCAGCCCGGCATGGCCGCCCTGTTCCGCATCGTCATCGCCGAGGTCCCGCGCTTTCCCGAGCTCGGCGAGACCCAGTTCAAGCTCGGCAAGATGCCCTACTTCGAATCGGTCCGCCGCTACCTGGCAGCGGAGAACGCCGCCGGTTCAGCCCGGCTCGACGATGCGGAGATGGCTGCGACCCAGTTCCTGGGGATGATCTCCAACTACGTGTTCTGGCCGCGGATGCTGCTCGCACACTGGGAGCCCGACGACACGGCCCTCGCCAACGCGGTCGACCAAGCAGTGCTGACCATGCTCGCCCGATACGGCGTAGAGGGGATCGACAGCGCCCAAGACACCAGGCCTCACCGCCCTGCGTAACTGCCCCGCACCGTAGGCCGGGCCGAAGACGATGAGCTCTCCCCCACCCGCCTGACGCGGCGCCCACTGGCCCGCAGCGACGAGCCATTCGACCACATCGCGGAGCTGGGCGGCGATGATCGCGGTGACAAGATCGTCTCTGCTGTAGGCCGTCCGACCTGGCCCTGGCAGGATGCGTGAATGCAGATCCGAAGAATGGTGGGCTGTGCCAGCCTGCTGGTTGCGCTCGTGGGATGCAGTGGTTCCGGTGACGGTGCGACAGCCCCGAGTGGAGTAGAGCATGTGGAGGCGACGGCTTTGATGGACCCGAACTCGATCACTGTCCTGGTGACCTTCGTGGGCGGGCCGGCCGATGGCCTGACCGAACATCGCCCGTTGGCCGAAGCGACGGGCAAGGTCACCATCGATGGTGTGACTTACCGGGGCAATCCGGGGCCGCCGCCGGAGGTGAAGGACACTCCCGAGGGCCTGGCCCAGGTGATGAAGCCCGAGTGAGGCGGGAAGGGCCTCCTCGCCGAGGGCTGGTTCTCACCAGACCGTTTCGTTCAGATCATCTGACCGTTGGTCTGGTTGTGCCGTTGACTGACGTGCAGTGGGCGCGGATCGAGCCGTTACTTCCGGACCGGACGCCGAAGCGGGGTGGGCGGTGGCGGGATCACCGTGAGGTGATCGACGCGATCGCCTACAAGTTCCAGACCGGGACGCAGTGGATGCACCTCCCGGAGAAGCACGGCAACTGGCGGGGAGTCTACAACCGGCTGCGGATGGCGAGATCAGCTCATCCTTTTGTCACGAACATGCGGTAGAAGAGATAGGGATGGTTCCAGCCTAAATCGGCACCCGCTCCACTGCACTCCGGCCGGTGCGCCCGTTGCCAGGCACCGGAGTAACCGGTGTTGAGGACTTACCCAGCGGCCGAGACGGGCACCTCACGGCCCTCGGCCTGCACATGGCTGCGCCGCCGGCAAGCAGAGGGGCGAGGCCGGCCTGCACGACCGTTCCGGTCGGTCGGCCCCGCAGAGCGCCACACCGGACTCCTGCAGCGCCGGCTCCGTCTCCGCCACTTTCGGGACCTCAGGCCGCCTTTTGTGACTGAAGCGTTGACCCGGGCAGGTGCAGGATCTATGTTCTGGCCGAGTTTACGGACGCCGTTCGAAATACCGAAAGCAGAGGGAGTCTTCCGTGAGACCTGCGCTCTCGCACGGACTCGCGGACTCCGCCGGCGTCTCCTGCGAGTCGTACAACCTCCCGGGCCGCCGCATCCGTCACTACGACTACAGCACGGCGACCGACCGAGCCGGCGCCCCGCTCCACACCCAGTGAGCCACCACTGCCCTCCCTTTCCCCTGGGGCGGCTTCGACGAGCTCTCGTCATGAAAGGTGCACGATGTCCTTACCCATCAGCAGACGGCACCTCCTGCACATAGCCGGGGCCACCGCCGCCGCTTCCGCCACCGGATCCCTCATCGGCGGTTCCGCCGCCCACGCGGCCGTCCCGCCCGCGAGGGCCGACATCGGGGTGTCCGCGCATCCCTTCATGCTCGGCCAGGTCCGGCTCACCGCGAGCCGGTGGCTGGACAACCAGGACCGTACGCGGAACTACCTGCGGTTCGTCGATGTCGACCGACTGCTCCGCAACTTCCGCGCCAACCACCGGTTGTCCACCAACGGTGCGGCCGCCAACGGCGGTTGGGACGCGCCGGACTTCCCCTTCCGGACCCACGTCCAAGGGCACTTCCTCACGGCGTGGGCACAGCTCTACGCGGTCACCGGGGACACCGTCTGCCGGGACAAGGCAACCCATATGGTTGCGGAGTTAGCCAAATGCCAGGCCAACAACAGTGCCGCCGGGTTCGGCGCCGGGTATCTCTCGGGCTACCCCGAGTCCGACTTCACCGCTCTCGAGCAGCGGACCCTGAGCAACGGCAATGTGCCGTACTACACCATCCACAAGACCCTGGCCGGCCTGTTGGACGTCTGGCGCCACATCGGCAGCACACAAGCCCGTGACGTCCTGCTCTCCCTGGCCGGGTGGGTCGACCGGCGCACCGGCCGGCTCAGCGGCCAGCAGATGCAGGCCATGCTGCAGACGGAGTTCGGCGGCATGAACACCGTGCTGACCGACCTCTACCAGCAGACGGGCGACGCGCGGTGGCTCACCGTCGCCCAACGGTTCGATCACGCCGCGGTGTTCGACCCTCTGGCGGCCAACCGGGATCAGCTCAGCGGACTGCACGCCAACACGCAGGTTCCCAAGTGGGTCGGGGCCGCGCGGGAGTTCAAGGCCACCGGCACCACTCGGTACCGGGACATCGCCACCCATGCCTGGAACATCTGCGTCGACAACCACACTTATGCCATCGGCGGCAACAGCCAGGCGGAGCACTTCCGCGCCCCGAACGCCATCGCCGGCTACCTGAACAAGGACACGTGCGAAAGCTGCAACACCTTCAACATGCTCACCCTCACCCGGGAGCTGTTCGCGCTGGACCCGAATCGGGCCGCCCTGTTCGACTACTACGAGCAGGCGTGGCTGAACCAGATGATCGGCCAGCAGAACCCGGCAGACGACCACGGCCACGTCACCTACTTCACGCCGCTCAATCCCGGGGGTCGACGCGGTGTGGGCCCGGCGTGGGGCGGCGGCACCTGGAGCACCGACTACGGCACGTTCTGGTGCTGCCAGGGCACAGGCCTGGAGATGCACACCCGGTTGATGGACTCCCTCTACTACCGTAGTGACACCACGCTGATCGTGAACATGTTCGTGCCCTCGGTGCTCAACTGGTCGGAGCGCGGCATCACCGTCACCCAGACGACGAACTTTCCCGTGAGCGACACCACGACCCTGCGGGTCACCGGGAACGTCGGCGGAACGTGGACAATGCGCATACGCATCCCGAGCTGGACCTCCGGGGCCACCGTCAGCGTCAACGGCACGGCCCAGAACATCCCCACCGCGCCCGGCAGTTACACCAGTCTGACTCGCTCCTGGACCTCCGGCGACACGGTCACCGTCCGTCTGCCCATGCGGGTCGTCATGCGAGCGGCCAACGACGACGCGAACGTCGCCGCGATCACCTACGGCCCGGTGGTCCTGTCCGGCGACTACGGTGATTCCGCGCTCAACTCCCTGCCGAGGCTGGACACGTCCTCGATCAGACGGACCGGCGACACGTCGCTCGCCTTCACCGCCACCGCCGACGGATCCACCGTCGCCCTGCGCCCGTTCCACGACGCGCACGGCCACAACTACACCGTCTACTGGAACACCAGCGGTACCTCCGGCACCGTCCGTCTCGTCAACGTGGGCAGCGGTCTCGTGCTGGGCATCCAGAACATGTCCACGGCTGACGGCGGCCGCGCTCTGCAGTGGAACGACTCGGGCACCGCCGACCACGACTGGCACATGATCCCCGACGGGAACGGGTTCCGCTTCCGCAACGCCCACAGCGGCAAGGTGCTCGGGGTGCAGGACATGTCCACGGCGGACGACGCGGCCGTCCTGCAGTGGGCGGACAACGGCACCGCCGACCACCGCTGGACGCTGCTCGACCAGGGAGACGGGACCTACAAGATCCGCAACGTGCACAGCGGCAAGGTGCTCGCCATCGCGAACAACTCCACCGCGGTCGGCGCGTTCGCGGTGCAGGACTCGGACGACGGCACCGCCGACAACCGCTGGCGCGTCCGCTGACCCGCGCGTACGTGATCACACACTCCTGACCCGCCGATCAGGCCCGCAAGGCGGCTACCGCTGAGCGGGCCAGGAAGGAAACCCCCCATGGTTCCCCTGCACAGACGACTGCTGCGGCTCCTGACGGCCACCGCACTGACGCTGAGCGCCTGCGTCACGGCTTCCGCCGGCACGACCGCCCAGGCCGCGCCGGGCAGCCCCGCGCTCACCCCGCCGCTCGGCTGGAACAGCTGGAACAGCTTCGGATGCGGGATCACCGAGGCGCAGGTGCGCCAGGCAGCCGACGCGATGGTGTCCTCCGGCATGAAGGCCGCGGGCTACCAGTACGTCGTCGTCGACGACTGCTGGTTCGATCCCCGGCGCGACGCGGCGGGCAACCTGCGCTCCAATCCGACCAAGTTCCCCAGCGGCATGAAGGCACTCGGGGACTACATCCACAGCAAGGGCCTGAAGTTCGGCATCTACCAGGCGCCCAACGAGAAGACGTGCGCCCAGGGTGTGGGCACCTACCCGGGCTCGACCGGCAGCAAGGGTCATGAGGTCCAGGACGCCGCCACGTTCGCCTCCTGGGGTGTGGACTACCTCAAGTACGACTGGTGCTCCGGCAGCGGCACCCTCAGCGAGCAGGTCGCGCAGTTCACGACCATGCGTGACGCCCTGCGTGCCACCGGCCGTCCGATCGTCTACAGCATCAACCCCAACAGCTTCCACTCCCCCACCGGCGCCACCTACGACTGGGGACAGGTCGCCGACCTGTGGCGCACGACCGAGGACCTGCTCGACATCTGGCAGAACGGCAACACCAACAGCTACCCCATGGGCGTCGGCAACGTTGTGGACATCACCGCGCCACTGGCGGCCCAGTCGGGGCCGGGGCACTGGAACGACCCGGACATGCTCGTCGTCGGCCGCCCCGGTCTGTCACTGACCGAGTCCCGTTCCCACTTCGCGCTGTGGGCGCTGATGGGCGCCCCTCTCATCGCGGGCAACGACATCCGCACCATGTCCGGTGACGTTAGCGCGATCCTGCGCAACCCGCGCCTGCTGGCGGTGAACCAGGACTCGCTGGGCGCGGGCGGTCGCCGGGTGCGCGACGACGGCGACACCGAGGTGTTCGCCAAGCGTCTGTCCGACGGCTCGGTCGCCGTGGGCCTGTTCAACCGAGGGAGCAGCACCGCGACCATCACGGCCTCGGCTGCCCAGGTCGGCCTGACCGGAGGGTCGTTCACCCTCACCGATCTGTGGACCGGCGGCACGTCGAGCACCTCCGGGCAGATCTCCGCGAGCGTCCCGGCACACGGTGTCGCCGTGTACAAGATGACCGGCGGCAGCCCGTTGGCCTCCACCACCGGGCGCCTGCGCGGTGGCGGGTCCGGCCGCTGCCTGGACGTGGACGGCGCCGCCACCGCCGCCGGGTCGAAGACGCTGCTGTGGGGCTGCCACACCGCCGCCAACCAGCTCTGGACCAGCTGGGCCGGCGGCGAGATCCGCGTCTACGGCGACAAGTGCCTGGACGCCTCCGGCCGGGGCACCACCAACGGCACGCCGGTCGTCGTCTGGCCCTGCAACGGCCAGGACAACCAGAAGTGGACGGTCGGCTCCGACGGGTCGGTCCGCAACGTCCACGCCGGGCTGTGCCTCGACGCCAAGGAGGCCGGCTCTGCCAACGGGACCCCGGTCATCCTGTGGACCTGCAACGGCCAGAACAACCAGAAGTGGACCACGCTCCCGTGACACGCAACCCGTAGCCCGTCCTTGTGCAGGGCCGACTTGGCAGGTCCACGAAGTGCAGGGCCATGGCGGGGGCGCAGGCGGTCGTGCCTGCGCCCCCCGTTCGGGTGCCGAGGCCATGACGGTGCCCTCCATAGCGCCAAGGTCCTGCGCAGGCGCCAAGGTCCTGCGCAGCGAAACATTTCGATGTTCATGCCGAATATTGCGAGGACTCTTGACGCCGCCGATCAGCCTCCTATCATCCAGGGTGCTCGACTAGCCGATCGGCGTTCCATATATCGAACCATCCCGCTTCATCACATCCCTGACTGCGGCACCCCAGCCCGAGGAGACAGACATGTCATGCCCTCGTCATCCTGTGAGTCGCCGGCACGCACTGACCGCCGCCACCGGCCTGGTCACCGGAGCCCTGCTCCCGATCGCTGCAACCCCCGGGGCCTCCGCCGCTGGCCCGGCAGCCCCACAGGCCCCCGATCCGGCGGCCGCCGCCTCCTACACCAACCCCGTGATCTGGCAGGACTTCGCGGACCTCGACGTCATCCGCGTCGGCGACACGTTCTACGCCTCCGCCTCGACCATGCACTACTCGCCGGGCGCACCCGTGCTGCGGTCGTACGACCTCGTCAACTGGGAGATCGCGGGACACTCGGTGCCCGTCCTGGACTTCGGAACCAAGTACGACCTGAACGGCGGGCGCGGCTACGTCCGCGGCATCTGGGCGTCGACGCTCGCCTACCGCCCGAGCAACCGCACCTTCTACTGGCTCGGCCAGATCGACTTCGCCCGCACGTACGTCTACACGGCCACCGCCGCCGAGGGCCCGTGGAGCCGGCTCACGACCATCAGTACGCCCTACTACGACGCCGGACTGCTCGTCGACACCGACGACACCCTGTACGTGGCCTACGGCAACACCACCATCCACGTGGCCCAGCTCTCGCCCGACGGCCGCAGCCAGGTCAGGTCGCAGCAGGTGTTCTCGACCCCGTCGAGTATCGGCACGCTGGAGGGTGCCCGCTTCTACAAGATCAACGGGCAGTACTACATCTTCCTCACCCGCCCCGCCAACGGTCAGTACATCCTCAAGTCGACCAGCGGCCCCTTCGGTCCGTACACATTGCGGCAGGTCCTGCTCGACCTGCGCGGACCGATCCCCGGCGGCGGTGTCCCGCACCAGGGCGGGCTGGTGCGGACGCAGAGCGGCGCCTGGTACTACCTGGCCTTCGTCGACGCCTACCCCGGCGGCCGGATGCCCGCCCTGGCGCCGGTCTCCTGGACCTCGGACGGCTGGCCCGTCGTCCAGCTGGTTGACGGCGCCTGGGGCACGTCGTACCCGAGCCCGGCCGTACCCGCCCCTCCCCGTCAGGTCGCTCCCCTGACCGGCGTCGACACGTTCGACCGCACCGCGCTCGATCCGAGGTGGGAGTGGAACCACAACCCGGACAACACCAAGTGGTCGGCCGGCAACGGCCTGACGCTGCGGACCGCCACCGTCACCCGCGACCTCTACGGGGCCCGCAACACCCTCACGCACCGCATCCAGGGCCCGACGTCCACCGCCACGGTGCAACTCGACCACTCCGGCATGCGGGACGGCGACCGCGCCGGACTCGCGCTGCTGCGCGACTCCTCCGCGTGGATCGGGCTGAAACGTGACGGCGGCACGACGCGCGTGGTGATGGTGGACGGGCTGACCATGGACGGCAACTGGAACACCACGGGCACCGGCACGGAACGCGCGAGCGCGGCCTTGCCCGGCGGCAACCGGATCTGGCTGCGCGCCACCGCGGACATCCGCCCCGGCTCGGCCCGCCCCGGCACCTTCTCCTACAGCACCGACGGCACGACCTTCACCCGCCTCGGCCCGGTCTTCTCCCTGGGCAACGACTGGCGCTTCTTCATGGGCTACCGATTCGCCCTCTTCAACCACGCCACCCAGGCGCTCGGCGGCGCGGTCCGCGTCACGCGGTTCGACCTGTCCACGCCCTGAGCGACGCGTGGAGCGCACCACCGCTCTTCGCCCCCGACCCCCCACCAGGAATCGAGGTTCCGTCTTGCGCCGCACACTCCTCGCCTTGGCCGCAGCCGTCTCCGCCGTGCCGCTGGCCCTCGCCGCCGCGCCCTCCGCACACGCGGCCGACCCCACCACTCTGACCAACGGGTTCTACGTGGACCCCGACTCCAGCGCGAAGAGGTGGGTGGCGGCCAACCCCGGTGACGGCCGCGCCGCCGCGATCGGCGCCTCCATCGCCAACACCCCGACGGCCCGCTGGTTCGGCTCCTGGAGCGGCACCATCGGCACCGCCACGGGGGCCTACGCGGGGGCGGCGGACGGCGTCGACAAGCTGCCGATCCTGGTCGCCTACAACATCTACCACCGCGACTACTGCGGCGGGCACTCCTCGGGCGGGGCCGCCTCACCGTCCGCCTACGCCGACTGGATCGCCCAGTTCGCCGGCGGGATCGGCAACCGCCCGGCCCTGGTCATCCTCGAACCGGACTCCCTCGGGGACTACGGCTGCATGACCCAGGCGCAGATCGACGAACGCGAGGGCATGCTCAGCGGTGCCCTCGCCCAGTTCAGCCGCCAGGCCCCCAACACCTGGGTGTACATGGACGCCGGCAACCCGCGCTGGGCCAACGCGGCCACCATGGCCCGGCGCCTGCACGAGGCCGGACTCCGGCAGGCGCACGGCTTCTCGCTCAACATCTCGAACTACATCCCCACCGCCGAGAACACCACGTACGGCAACGCCGTCAACCGCGAACTGAGCTCCCGCTACGGCTACACCAAGCCGTTCGTCGTCGACACCAGCCGCAACGGCAACGGCACCGACGGCCAGTGGTGCAACCCGGCGGGCCGTCGCATCGGCACGCCCACCCGGCTCGGCGGAGGCGCCGAGATGCTCCTGTGGGTCAAGGTGCCCGGTGAGTCGGACGGCAACTGCGGTGTGGGCCAGGGCTCCACGGCCGGACAGTTCCTGCCCGAGGTCGCCTACAAGATGATTTACGGCTACTGAGCCGGGATCCGCCGCCCGCTCGGCCGTCGGGTGATGTCCGCCGCCGGACGGGGCACTGAGGGAGTCCACGGGCACCGCTCGGGGAACGTGTGAATGTCGTGACCCGAAAAGCGATCGCCGTGGAGGCTGAAGGCGTGGACAACGTGGACGCACCGGACAGCGGAATTCTCCTCTTCCGCAACACCATGCGCATCACCGAAGGGCATCTCGACGCCTACCGGGAGGCCACCGAACGGGCCGTACGGTTCGTGGAGGAGCACGGTCCCCAGGTCATGGTGGAGGTGTTCATCGACGAGCAGAAGCTGCTCGCGCACAGCTTCCAGATGTACCGGGACTCGGATTCCGTCCGCGCGCACTGGAAGATGTCCGAGCCGTACATCCGGGCAGTGATGAAGCACTGCCGGGTGGAACGCTTCGAGGTGTTCGGACAACCCGATTCCGACGTGATGGCGGGCGTTCGGAATTCGCTCGACGACCAGGTCTCGCCCTCTTTCGCGGGCCGCTTCACGGGTTTCGTGCGATTCGACGCGTTGCGGTCCGATCGGTAGCGGCTCCCTGAGAGGGCGACGACAGGCCGCCCCGGCCGCAGGCGCAAGTGCGGGTGCAGTGCACCCGCTGGGCGCGGTGCGCGGCCGGGGCCCTTTCGCTTTCTTCTCCGCAATCAGCCGACGACGGTCCAGGTGTCGCCGCCCGCCAGCAGCGCGGACAGATCGCCCTTGCCGTGCTGTTCGATCGCCTGGTCCAGCTGGTCGGCCATCTGCGTGTCGTAGACGGGCCGGTCGACCGAGCGGAAGACGCCGATCGGGGTGTGGTGCAGGGTGTCCGGGTCGGCGAGCCGGGACAGTGCGAACGCCGTGGTCGGCGACGGGGAGTGCGCGTCGTGGACGAGGATCCGCCCCTCGTTCTCCGGCGTCACCGCGACCACCTTCAGGTCCCCGGTCAGCTCGTCCCGTACGACACCCTTGGCCTGGTCGGTGCCGAAGCGGATCGGCTTGCCGTGTTCCAGGCGGATCACGGCTTCCTCGGCCTGCTGCTTGTCCTTCAGGGCGTCGAAGGCGCCGTCGTTGAAGATGTTGCAGTTCTGGTAGATCTCGATCAGCGCGGTGCCCTGGTGGGCGGAGGCCTGGCGCAGCACCTCGGTCAGGTGCTTGCGGTCGGAGTCCACCGTCCGCGCCACGAACGACGCCTCCGCGCCGATCGCCAGCGAGACGGGGTTGAACGGCGCGTCCAGCGAGCCCATCGGCGTCGACTTGGTGATCTTCCCGACCTCGGAGGTCGGGGAGTACTGGCCCTTGGTCAGGCCGTAGATGCGGTTGTTGAACAGCAGGATCTTGAGGTTGACGTTGCGGCGCAGCGCGTGGATCAGGTGGTTGCCGCCGATGGACAGCGCGTCGCCGTCGCCGGTGACGACCCACACCGACAGGTCCCGGCGCGAGCTCGCCAGGCCCGTGGCGATGGCCGGGGCACGGCCGTGGATGGAGTGCATCCCGTAGGTGTTCATGTAGTAGGGGAAGCGCGAGGAGCAGCCGATGCCGGAGACGAAGACGATGTTCTCCTTCGCCAGTCCCAGCTCCGGCATGAAGCCCTGCACCGCGGCGAGGATGGCGTAGTCGCCGCAGCCCGGGCACCAGCGCACTTCCTGATCGGACTTGAAGTCCTTGGCGGTGAGTCTGAGGTCAGTTGCCACGGGATGCCTCCTTCAGCGCACGGGCCAGTTGCTCTGCCTTGAAGGGCATGCCGTTGATCTGCGTGCAGGACACCACGTCGACCAGGTACTTGGCGCGCAGAAGTGCCGCCAGCTGCCCCATGTTCATCTCGGGTACGACGACCCGCTCGTATCGGGCGAGAACCTCACCGAGGTTGTGTGGGAAGGGGTTGAGGTGTCGGAGATGCGCCTGGGCGATCCGGTCGCCCTCCTTGCGGATCCGGCGTACGGCGGCGGTGATGGGTCCGTAGGTGGAGCCCCAGCCGAGGACCAGGGTCCGGGCGCCGTCCGGGTCGTCCACCGTCAGGTCCGGGACGTCGATGCCGTCGATCTTCGCCTGCCGGGTGCGCACCATGAAGTCGTGGTTGGCCGGGGCGTAGGAGATGTTGCCCGTGCCGTCTTCCTT